>CAVYCI010000005.1:0-354074 GCA_963766925.1 uncultured Alphaproteobacteria bacterium | reverse complement strand
CGGCGCTGCAGCCGGCTTCGCAGCGACGACGGCGGGTCGCGACCCTGCGGGCATGTTGCCACGCAGCGCCGGCCGTGGCCGCGGCAGCGGTATGTCCGCCAGCGGGGGCGACGCGGCGGCCTGTCCCGCCAGCAGGCTGCGGCACGGATCACAATGAGCCGGGTGGCCGTCACTCTCCGCCGTGGAGCTGGCGGCGCTTCAGCGGTGCACATAAGCCCTCTTCAGCCGGCAGGACTAAAAAAATCGCTAAAGGTGCGCAAGCGCGCGCCCTTATTGACGAATTTGACGGCAAAAACGGGGCGCTCCGGGGCAGGGGGCTTTCAAGGCACGCGGCGACCCGATATCTATGGCGAACCGTCGCAAGGATCGCAGACAGCGCCACGCTCGGCCGGAACCTTTATCCGAGGATCGATCGTACCATGACCGCCAAGACGAGCTTCCGAGGCTCCTTCACCGCGCTCGTCACCCCGTTCAAGAATGGCTCGGTCGACGAGAAAGCGTTCCGCGACCTGGTCGACTGGCAGATCGCCGAGGGCACCAACGGGCTGGTGCCGGTCGGCACCACCGGCGAGAGCCCGACCCTTATCGCATGACGAGCACGACGACGTGGTCGAGTTGTGCGTCGAGCAGGCACGGGCCGCGTGCCGGTGATCGCCGGCGCCGGCTCGAACTCGACCGCGGAGGCGGTCGACGCTCGCCAGCACGCCGAGAAGGCCGGCGCCGATGCCGTGCTGGTGGTGACGCCCTATTACAACAAGCCGACGCAGGAAGGCCTCTACCAGCACTTCAAGGCGATCAACGACGCGATCGGCATTCCGATCATCATCTACAACATCCCGCCGCGCTCGGTGATCGACATGTGGGTCGACACCATGAAGCGGCTGTACGAGCTGAAGAACATCGCCGGCGTCAAGGATGCGACCGCCAACATGGCGCGCGTGTCGCAGCAGCGCGCCGCGATGGGCGAGGATTTCAACCAGCTCTCGGGCGAGGACGCGACCGCGCTCGGCTTCATGGCGCATGGCGGGCACGGCTGCATCTCGGTGACCTCGAATGTCGCGCCGCGGCTGTGCGCGGAATTCCAGGACGCGTGCCTGCAAGGGCGACTATCGCCGCCGCGCTGAAAGCTTCAGGACAAGCTGATGCCGCTGCATCGGCGCTGTTCGTCGAAACCAGCCCGGCGCCGATCAAATATGCGCTGTCGCTGCTCGGCAAGTGCGCGAACGCTGCGGCTGCCGATGGTGCCGGTGGCCGAAAAGGCGCAGGCAGCGGTGCGCAAGCGATGGTGCATGCCGGGCTGATCAACTGAGACGATCGCCAATCGGCCGTCCTGACCGCTCGGTCTCGCATCGAGCGGGCAGCCGCGCAGCATTCGACGAGGGAGGCGGAACAATGCTCGAGGAATTCAAAAAATTTGCAATGCGGGGCAACGTCGTCGATCTGGCGGTCGGCGTCATCATCGGCGCCGCCTTCGGCACATCGTCAGTCGCTGGTCGGCGACATCATCATGCCGATTATCGGCTCGGTCACCGGCGGCTCGATTTCTCCAACTATTTCCTTCCGCTGTCGTCGAAAGTGACGGCAGGGACATTGCTGAAGCCAAAAAGCAGGGCGCGGTGCTCGCTTGGGGCAGCTTCCTCACCATCAGCTCAATTTCCTGATCGTCGCTTTCGCGCTGTTCCTGGTCGTCAAGGGCATCAACCGGATGAAGAAGGCGGAAGCGGCCAACGCTGCGGCCCCGGGGCCGACCAAGGAAGAGCAGTTGCTCACCGAAATCCGCGACACGCTGAAAGCCCGCTGAACGTGGGCAGGCGGTATGGCGGCAAAGCTGAAAGGAAGCTTCGGGTCGTCGCCGACAACCGCAAGGCGCGCTTCAACTACTTCATCGACGAGACCATGGAGGCCGGTCGTGCGCTCACCGGCACCGAAGTGAAATCGTTGCGGCCGGCAAGGCGACGATCGCCGAGTCCTATGCCGACGCCCGCGGCGGCGAGATCTGGCTGATCAACTCCAATATCCCCGAATATCTGCAGGCCAACCGCTTCAACCATGCGCCGAAGCGGCCGCGCAAACTACTGCTGCACCGCGGACAGATCAACAAGCTGATCGGCGCGGTCGAGCGCGAGGGCATGACGCTTGTGCCGCTCAAGCTCTATTTCAACGAAAAGGGCCGCGCCAAGGTCGAGCTCGCGTTGGCGCGCGGCAAGAAGCTCTACGACAAGCGCGACACCGAAAAGAAGCGCTCATGGGACCGCGAACGCGGCCGGCTGATGCGGCAGAAAGGGCTGAAGGCGCGACCGGTGCTGCCGGTCGACACTCGATCATTGCGTGATCCACGTCAGCCGAATGGGAACGTTCGAATGCGTTCTACACGACAGTGTTGGGCGCAGAGCTGATCAAGCGTCCGGTCGGTTCGCCTATCGGTTCGGCGACCGGCAGCTCACGTTCACGGGCCGGGCGTGCAACCCGCCGGGTGGCGCGGCTGCCGGTCGCGCCGGGCAACAGCGATCTCTGCTTCGAATGGATCGGCCCGATCGCGGACGCGATAGCGCACCTGGAACGCTGCGGTTGCCGTCGAGGCTGGTCCGATGCAGCGTTTCGGCGCCAAAGGCGCCGGCACCAGCGTCTACTTCCGCGATCCGGACGGCTCGCTGATGGAATTCATTTCGTATCAGGGTTCGGTTTGTGGTGCAGAGAGCCGGGCGCGCACGACCCGACCTTTCTGCCGCCCGATATTCCGGCGCCAAGGATGACGGCGGCGCGCGGCATCTGACTGGCGCGAAGCTGCCGGACCTGCCGTTGCCGGGCGACCCGCGCGGCGCCTTCAATCTTTCGATCATCGGCGGCCGCACCGTTCTTTACATTTATCCCCTGACCGGCGTGCCTGGCGTTGAGTTGCCGCCGGGCTGGGACCACATTCCGGGTGCGCGTGGGTGACCCCGCAATCGTGCGGGTTCCGCGATCACTTTGCCGAAATGCAAACAGCTCGGCGTCGCCCATGTCTTCGGCCTTTCGACCCAGCTACACCGCCTATCAGCGTGAGGCCTCCCCTGCAGCGGCTGCGTCTGCCGTTTCCGGTTCTCTCGGATGCTGATCTCGCATTTCGCGAAAGCGCTGCGGCTGCGCACGTTCGCGGTGGCGGGAATGACGCTGCTCAAACGCATGGCGCTGGTCGTCGATGACGGCGTCATCCGCAAGGTTTTCTATCGGCGTTCCGCCGCAGCCCGGCCCCCGCCCGCGGCCCCCGGCCAACAAGCTCAGCGCCGTTCGCGGTCGCACCGCGCGCACTGGTCAGCGAAAGACCGGACTGGCCGCGAAACGGCGCGCCATGAATTCGTTCAACGCCCTCCCCGCGGAAAGCTGCCGGCTCACCGGGAAGACCGCGCATAGATCGTGGCCTCGGGCAATTCGTAATCGGTCAGACCCGGCGAGAGCTTTCCGGTTTTGAATCGTCGCGGAAAAAATCGGCCCGGCCGATTTTTTCCGCGACGATCTCAAAACCGGAAAGCTCTCGCCGGTGCTGACGGATTACGAATTGCCCGAGGCCACGATCTATGCGGTCTTCCCGGTGAGCCGGCAGCTTTCCGCCAAAGTGAGGGCGTTCAACGAATTCATGGCGCGCCGTTTCGCGGCCAGTCCGGTCTTTCGCTGACCAGTGCGCGCGGTGCGACCGCGAACGGCGCTAGAGTTTGTTCACCCGCAGCCACGCCACGACATCGGCCGCGTTTCTGTCAGGCGGAAACACCGGATAGAAAACCTTGCGGATGACGCCGTCATCGACGACCAGCGCCATGCGCTTGAGCAGCGTCATTCCCGCCACCGCGAACGTCGGCAGCCGCAGCGCTTTGGCGAATGCGAGATCGGCGTCCGAGAGAACCGGAAACGGCAGACGCAGCCGCTGGGAGGCCTCACGCTGATAGGCGGTGTCCTGGGTCGAAAGGCCGAAGACATGGGCGACGCCGAGCTGTTTGAGTTCGGCAAAGTGATCGCGGAACCCGCACGATTGCGGGGTGCAGCCGCGCGCACCCGGAATGTCGTCCCAGCCCGGCGGCAGCTCGACGCCAGGCACGCCGGTGCGGGGATAAATGTAAAGAACGGTGCGGCCGCCGATGATCGAAAGATTGAAGGCGCCGCCGCGGGTCGCCGGCAACGGCAGGTCCGGCAGCTTCGCGCCGGTCAGATGCCGCGCGCCGCCGTCATCCTTCGGCGCCGGAATATCGGGCGGCAGAAAGGTCGGGTCGTGCGCGCCCGGCGCTTCTCTTCTGCCGCCGGCAGCCGAACCCTGATACGAAATGAACTCCATCAGCGAACCGTCCGGATCGCGGAAGTACACGCTGGTCCCCGCGCCTTTGGCGCCGAAGCGCTGCATCGGACCTGCCTCGACGGCGACCGAACAGCGCTGCAGGTGCGCTACCGCGTCCGCGATCGGACCGCTCCATTCGAAACAGAGATCGCTGTTGCCCGGCTCGACCGGAAGCCGCGCTACCTCGGCAGGTTTCACGCCGGGACCGTGAACGTTGAGCTGGCGGTCCCCGAAGCGATAGGCGAACCCGGCCTCCCGTTCGATCAGCTCGGCACCCAGTACTCTCGTGTAGAAGGCATTCGAGCGCTGCCAGTCGCTGACGTGGATGACGCAATGGTCGAGCGTGACCGGCAGCACGGGCCGTCAGCCTTTCTGCCGCAGCAGACGGCCGCGCTCGCGGTCCCACGAGCGCTTCTTCTCGGTATCGCGCTTGTCGAAAAGTTTCTTGCCGCGCGCCAGCGCGAGCTCCAGCTTGGCGCGTCCCTTGTCGTTGAAATAGAGCTTGAGCGGAATGAGCGTCATGCCCTCGCGCTCGACCGCGCCGATCAGCTTGTTGATCTGCCGGCGGTGCATCAGCAGCTTGCGCGGCCGCTTCGGCGCATGATTGAAGCGGTTCGCCTGAAGATATTCCGGGATGTTCGAGTTGATGAGCCAGATCTCGCCGCCGCGCGCGTCGGCATAGGACTTGGCGATCGTCGCCTTCCCGAGCCGCAGCGATTTCACTTCGGTCCCGGTCAGCGCGACGCCCGCTTCCATCGTCTCGTCGATGAAGTAATTGAAACGCGCCTTGCGGTTGTCAGCTACCACGCGCCGCTTTTGTTCCGCTTCCGCCATGGCCCCGTCAGCGGGCTTTCAGAATGTCGCGGATTTCCGTGAGCAGTTGTTCCTCTTTGGTCGGCACCGGGGCCGGAGCGTTGACCGCTTCAGCCTTCGTCAGCCGGTTGACGACGCGCACCACCCAGAACAGCACAAACGCGACAATCAGGAAATTGAGCGTGATGGTGAGGAAACTGCCCCATGCGAACACCGCGCCCTGCTTTTTCGCGTCGGCGAGATCCACCGCGGTCACCTTCGAGGACAGCGGAACGAAATAGTTGGAAAAATCGAGCCCGCCAGTCACCGAGCTGATAAGCGGCATGATGATGTCGCCGACCAGCGACTGCACGATGCTGTTGAAGGCAACGCCGATGATGACACCGACCGCGAGGTCGATGACGTTGCCGCGCAAGGCAAACTTTTTAAATTCGCCGAACATTTCGCCTCCCGGTGCTCCGTCTCCCGCCGTGAACCGGCGGCATGACGGATCATCCTAGTTGGTCAAGCCGGCATGCACCATCGCGCTGCGCACCGCTTCACGGGTCTTTTCGGCCACCGGCACCATCGGCAGCCGCAACGTCTCGTCACACTTGCCCAGCAGCGAGAGCGCATATTTGGTGGGCGCCGGACTGGTTTCGACGAACAGCGCCGTATGCAGCGGCATCAGCTTGTCCTGAATTTTCAGCGCGCCCGCGAAGTCGCCCTTGAGGCAGCAATCCTGGAATTCCGCGCACAGCCGCGGCGCGACGTTCGAGGTTACGGAAATACAGCCGTGCCCGCCGTGCGCCATGAAGCCGAGCGCAGTCGCGTCCTCACCGGAGAGCTGATTGAAGTCCTCGCCCATCGCAGCGCGCTGCTGAGACACACGCACCATGCTGGCGGTGGCGTCCTTGACGCCTGCGATGTTCTTCAGATCGTACAGCCGCTTCATGGTGTCGACCGACATGTCGATCACCGACCGCGGCGGGATATTGTAAATGATGATCGGAATCCCGATCGCGTCGTTGATCGCCTTGTAGTGCTGATAAAGACCCTCCTGCGTCGGCTTGTTGTAATATGGCGTGACGACAAGCACGGCATCGGCGCCCGCCTCCTCGGCATCGACCGCGAGCGCAACCGCTTCTTTGGTCGAGTTCGAGCCCGCGCCGGCAATGACCGGCACCCGGCCGCGTGCCTGTTCGACGCACCACTCGACCACATCGCCGTGCTCGTCGTGCGAAAGCGTCGGGCTCTCGCCGGTGGTGCCGGCCGGTACCAGACCTTTGGTGCCTTCGGATATCTGCCAGTCGACCAGGTCACGAAACGCCTTCTCATCGATGGAACCGTTCCTGAAAGGCGTAATCAGCGCAGTGAATGAGCCCCGGAAGCTCGTCTTGGCGGTCATGGTTCGATCGATCCCTGGATAAAGGTTCCGGCCGGGCGTGACGCTGTCTGCCATTCTTGCGGCCGTGCGCCATAGATATCGGGTCGGCGCGTGGCTTGAAAGCCCCCTGCCGGAGCGCCCCGCTTTTGCCGTGAAATTCGTCAATAAGGGCGCGCGCTTGCGCACCTTTAGCGATTTTTTTAGTCCTGCCGGCTGAAGAGGGCTTATGTGCACCGCTGAAGCGCCGCCAGCGGGATGCCCGCGGCAGAAAGGCTTTGCGGTGACGGCCACCCGGCTCATTGTGATCATTGCTGCCGCCAGCCTGCTGGCGGGACAGGCCGCCGCGTCGCCCCCGCTGGCGGACATACCGCTGCCGCGGCCACGGCCGGCGCTGCCTGGCGACAGTGCCGGCAGGGTCGCGACCCGCATCGTCGCTGCGAAGCCGGCTGCAGCGCCGCTCGCGCTCGCGCCGCAGGTTGCAGCGGTCGGAGGAATCCCGTCGTCGGGAGTGCTGGGCGGCGCAGCGCCGCAACCACCGCGAAGCCCTGCACCGTCGCTTCCGCTGCGCAGCACGATTTCGGCTCCGATGCGCACCGGCCCGCCGCTGGTGATGGCGGCGACTTCGACCACCTCGCCGCTCGACGTCGCCGCCGCGAAGCAGGCCCTCGAGTTCGCGAAAAAGAGCCGGACCGACGAAGCGACCAATATCGAGGGCACGATTGCCGATCCGCTTGCCCGCAAGCTGGTCGAGTGGGTCATCCTGCGCAGCGACAACTCAAACCTCGATTTCGCGCGCTATGCGGCGTTCATCGCCGCCAATCCGGGCTGGCCGGGGCTGACGTTCCTGCGCCGGCGTGCGGAGGCTGCGATGTGGCAGCAGCCCCCCGACCGGCGCGCGGTCATCGCGTTCTTCGCCAATGAGGGACCGCACACCGCCAAGGGCCGGTTGAGTCTTGCGCAGGCTCTGCTCGCCGGAGGCGACCGCGGCGGCGCCGCCGCCGTGGTACGCGAAGCCTGGCGCAAGGACGGCTTTTCCGCCGACGTGGAAGCGCAGGCGCGGCAGCAGTTCGAGGGCCTGATCGGACCGGCTGACGACAAGGCGCGCATGGACGTGCGGTTCGACCTCGACGATGCCGAAGCGGGCCTGCGCGCCGCGCGGCAGCTTGGCGACACCGCGCTCGCCATCGCGAAGGCGCGCGCCGCGGTCGCGGAGAAATCTCCGAAGGCGAATGCGCTGCTCGATGAGGTACCGGCCGCGGCGCGACAGGACCCGGGTTACATCTTCAGCCGCGCCCAATGGTTGCGGCGCCTCGACAAGGTCAGCGAGGCCGCCCGGTGGATGACGGGCGCGCCGCGCGAAGCCGATAAGCTCGGCGACGTCGATCAGTGGTGGATCGAGCGGCGGCTGCTTGCGCGCAAACTGCTCGATCTCGGCGACAGCAAACTCGCCTATCAGGTCGCCAACGGAGCCGCGACGCCGAACAACGAGAACTATCGCGCCGAGCAGCAATTCACCGCCGGCTGGATCGCGCTGCGCTTTCTGCGCGACCCGGCGCTCGCGCTCGGTCATTTCGCCCGGATCGGCGAAGGCGTCGTCAACCCGATCACGCTGGCGCGCGGCTATTACTGGCAGGGCCGCGCCGCCGAAGCGCTGGGCCGCACGCAGGATGCGCGCGGCTTTTATGACGCTGCCGCGCAGTTCTCGACTGCCTATTACGGCCAGCTTGCGCGCGCACGCCTCGGCATCGATGTGGTGGCGCTCCGCCGTCCGCCGGAAGTGCCCGCGGAAAATCATCGCCTCGAAGTCGCGCGCGCCTTCGAGCTGCTTTACGCGCTCGACGAACGCGATCTCGCAGCCATCATGGCTGCCGAGTTCGCCGACAAGGCTACCGACACGACCGCGCTCGCGACGCTCGGAGAAATCGCAGCCCGTCACAACGATGCACGCGCCGCACTGCTCATCGGCAAGCCCGCGCTCGGTCACGGCCTGCCGCTCGAGCATTACGCATTCCCGGATTTCGGCGTCCCGAACTATCAGCAGATCGGACCGCCCGTCGAGCGAAGCGTGGTGTTTTCGATCGTGCGCCAGGAGAGCGCGTTCAATCCGAAAGTGATCTCGAGCGCCAACGCGCTCGGCCTGATGCAGGTCACGCCCGATACCGGCCGCGACACCGCGAGGCGGTTTAACGTCGCGTTCGACCAGCAGCGGCTGCTGGCCGACGTCGCCTATAACGCGCAGATAGGAACCGCCGAGCTTGGCAACAACATCGCGGGCTGGCGCGGTTCCTACATCCTGGCGTTCGTCGCCTACAATGCAGGGCCGCGGCGCGCCCGCGAGTGGATCGAGCAGTATGGCGATCCGCGCAGCCCGAAGGTCGATCCGATCGACTGGGTGGAGCGCATCCCGCTGTCCGAGACGCGCAATTATGTGCAGCGCGTGATGGAGAACATGCAGGTCTATCGCGCGAGACTGGGCAACGACCCCCGGTTGATGATCGAGGCCGACATGCGTCGGGGCGGATAAAGGCCGAATCGCCTGAATTTTGCAGTTGCCTTCGCCCCGTCCGCAGTTAATGTCCCTTTTGTGACCTCTCCGCCGGGGCGAGGTGAAGCAGGCGATTGGGACAGGCATGAACAGGCCATCCCCTCATCTGGTGCCGGACCCGGCTCACGGCGCGGCCCATGAGGGTAAGAGTCACTTCATAACCGCGCATGACGGGTTGCGCGTGCATGTTCGCGAATACGGCCTGCGCTCCGCGCCCGGCCTGCCGGTGGTGTGCCTGCCCGGCCTCGCCAGAACCACCGCCGACTTTGACGAACTCGCTCCGGCGCTTGCCGCGGGGCCCCCGCAGCGCCACGTGGTCGCAATCGACCTGCGCGGACGCGGCCACTCCGATCACGACACCGATCACGCCAACTACAACTGCACGGTCGAGCTTGCCGACATCGTCGGCGTTCTGATTGCGCTTGGCGTCGGTCCCGCGATGTTCATCGGCAGTTCGCGCGGCGGCGTGCTGACCATGATGATGGCGACGATATATCCGACCGCGATCGCGGGCGCGATCCTGCACGACGTCGGCCCGGTCACCGAACCGAAAGGCGTGGCGCGGCTGCGCGGCTATCTCGGGAAATTGCCGCACCCGCACTCCTACGAAGACGGCGCGGAAATTTTACGGCGCCTGATGAGCGCGCAGTTTCCGAAACTGACACCCGAGCAATGGCTGGCCGGTGCACGGCGGACCTGGCATCAAAAACCGGGCGGACTCAAGCCGGTTTACGATCTCGGCATCGTGCGGGCGCTCGCGGGCATCGACATTGAAATGCCCATGCCTGCGCTGTGGCACGAGTTCGACGCCCTCGCCGATCTGCCGGTGCTGGTCATTCGCGGCGAAAATTCCGACATCCTCTCTGCCGCGACGGTCGATGCGATGCGGGCGAGGCGAACCAGCATGGAAACGATCGAAGTCCCCGATCAGGGACATGCGCCGATACTCGAAGGCGAGCTGGTGCGCCAGATTATACGGTTCGTCGAAAAGGCCGAGCAGGCGCGCGGCGTGAGCCAGCCGGCCGACAGCGCGGGCTGACCGCGCGCGGCTACCAGCCGGGCTTGTAGTTGAGCCGGCCCAGCAGGCTCTGGGTCTTGATCGCGGTGGAATAGACTTCCGGCGACCCGGTGAGTGGCGCGCCGAGGCCGTTGTTCGCACCGGCAGCCCCCGAGCTGAGATCGGTGTAGAGATATTCCAGCCCCAGCGATAATTTCGGCGAGAACTGGTACTCGACGCCCAGGCCCGCGGTCCAGCCCGCCAGATCAGAGCCTTGGGTGAATGAGCCGATTCCCGAGCCTTGCAGCGGCGAGCCGGTTTCGGCGGCGGCGAAACCGCCCTTCACGTAAGGCAGCCACTGACCGACCGAATAGCCGAGCTTTCCGGTTACGTTGCCGGACCAGTTCATGTTCGGCGTCCACGGCCCCGGGGTGAAATTCGGACTGGTGAATTTGCCGTCGAAATTGGCCGCGGCCAGCGAGCCGTCGAGGCCGAACACGAAATTGCCCGACTGGAAATTGTAGCCGAAGCTCTCGTTGATCGGCGACGCCGTCGAGCTTGGCGTCGCAAATCCCGTGGTGTTGCCAAGCGTCGCCCACGGATTTGAATCCGTCCCGCTGCCCGAATTGTTCTTCAAATAGAAGCCTGCCCACGCCGGTTTCGGCGGGGGAGCCGGCGTGACCGGAACCGACGCATTCAAATCAATCGCGACGGCGGCCCGCGCCATGCAGGCCACCGCGCAGACGGCGATTAGAAACGCGCAAATCCTCTTGACCAGCACCAGCGCCGACCTCGTTCATGGCCGCATGGCCACCGAAATCCACCGGAGCTCGGCGAACGGTTCAAAGGCCGCGCGCTACCCCGACGCGCACGACTCCGACTCCGCCGACCTCGACCCCGCTTTCATACTATACCGGGAAAAACTGGAGGTCGATTCCCGCCGTGAACGCGGTGAACAGGCAAGCCGTTGATAATGCTTGACCTTTAATGGTGGAAGAGACTTTCCGGAGGGTGTTGCATATTTGGCTCAGGTGCGGATGCCCCCGTTTCACGATTTCGCCAGCCTGCCGGTTGAGCCGATTCTCGGGCAGAAGGCCGCTTCCCCCGGGCACAAAAGCGAAGGCGCCGCCGGCCGAAGCCGACGGCGCCCCGCAGATCGTTCGCGTTCGCTTAGTTGAACGGATAGTAGCGAAGCGAGAGGAACACGATGTTGTTGTTCGGGTTCAGACCACCGGCAGCCGAGCCGGTACCCGGGAAGGCCGTCAGAGTGACGTATTCGTACTGGAGACCAACGCGGGCGCGGCCAAGGTTGCCCTTGTAGACATCCTGCCAGAAGCCGATCGTGAACTCTTGGGTCTTCTGGACGTTCGCGGCGCAGGTCGCCGTGGAAGCGTTAAGGCCCGCGGCCGTCGTCGAAGTCAGAACCTGCGTGGCGCAACCGGACATCGCGTAACCCGGGTTGCCGTAACCGCCGTTCACGCCGGCCACGGTCCAGGCATTGCCGCTCATCTGCTCCTGGCCATAGTAGGCGTAGATGTCGTTGCCCTCGACCACGTGAGCGACTGCGCCCACGAGGAACTGGGTTGCCTGCAACGGCGACAGAGCGCCATTCGACCCGATCGTGACATCGGCGAGCTGGCTCGAGGCATAGCGGCCGATACCCTGGCCGGTCAGCACGCTGCCCTGAAGATCAAGCCACTTCGGCACGACCGGCAACAGCACCGAACCACCGAAGCCCCAGCCGAAGCTGACCTTCTGGCCCCAGCTGTTCGGCGTCGCGAGCGTCGAGACCTCATCGGAGAACCAGCGCTGCAAGGCCAGCGCTTCGTAGTGGCCCCAACCCGGATCGAGTGCGACTTTTTCCACCAGGTCCGGTGCGATGTTGTTGCCGCACATGGTCTGGTTGTCGAGCAGGCCGGAGTTGCTGCAGGTGTTGCCCGGATTGACGCCAAGGCCGGGCGGAACGACGAGTGCCGTGTTCGGAGTCATTCCGACGCCGGCGCCGTTCGACACGAAAGCGGTCTCCGGATTCTCAACCGAGAAACCGAACCATGCGACCTTGTTCCAGTCTTCGACAAAGCGGATTGAAGGCTGCCGGGCCCAGTTGAAGCCCGCGACGTACTGCGCGTCGATGGTCAGCGGAGTGTTTTCGTTTTGGGGCAGCATGCCGACCTTTTCCTGGGTCACAAGGCTCCACTGCTGACCGGCGCTCATGTGGAAGTGGTAGTTGTCGTTATCGTATTCGAAGAAGGCCTGGCGAATACGCGGCGTATAGCTGTTGCTCTCGCGCGAATTCGACGTGGTGGCGGCACCCAGAAAGTCCATTTCGTAATAGGCTTTGAGGTGCTGGGACGGGTCGATATCGCCGTTCGCCTTGAGCGCGATGCGGCTCTGCTGCGCGCTAAATCCAAACTCGTTTTCGTAAAAGAGCGGCGAGTTCTGATAGGGCAGCGAACCGAAGGGCAGATCGCTGGCGCCGCTGGCGATTTCATTGCGCTGACGCCACGCACCTTCCAGCGCCACGAACGAGCCGGCCATCGAGACATGGATGGAGTCGAACCACGACGGCGGACCCTTGGTTACGACCGGCGACGAGCCGGGGGGAGCCGCATTGTAGAGGTTCGAAGGCAGGTTCTGGACGGCCTGTTCGGCCGCTTTGGCGTCCTTCTTGGTCTGGCTCACCTGAGCCTGCATCACCTGAAGTTGCTGCTGCAACGCATTGATCTGGTTCTGCATTTGCTCGGTCTTTGCATCCTGGGCAAAGGCCGGCGCGGCAATCAGGAACGACGCGCCGAGCATCGTGCCCGATAGCAAAAGACGTAGTCTGTGTTTAACGACCATCAGCCCCTCCGACTGTAAACAGTGTTCAAAAATTAAGGATAAGTTCACCCTCACCTCGTGTATTTTTCCCGCATGACGGTGGGATGACACCGCGTTCCACGGACATGATTCAGCCGCAGATCCGGATGGAATCGGCCACGGTCGTGGCAAAAAGGACACAACGGCGACCTGCTCGCGCGGGCCCCTGCCGGTCAAGGCGCGGTATGGACAGTTCAGGGTGCAGCGTCGCGGGACAGGAGCCGCTTGAACGCCGCGGCAACGGCCGGAAGCGGTCGCGGAACCGGCGGAATCGCCTGATATTCCTCCCATCCTCCTCCCAGCGACTTGTAGAGCATGACGAACTGCGCGGCGGCGCTCTGCTGGGCCGCGACGTACTGCTGTTCGATCTCGTATTCCTGCCGCTGGGCGTCGATGACGTTGAGCGAGTCGGTCAGCCCGCGGTCGAATCGTTCAGTGGCGAGCGCCATCGCGCGCCGTGCCGCGGCCAGCGCCTCGCCCAAATAGCGCAGGCGCTCCTGCTCGGCCGCATAGGCGTCGATCGCGGTGTCGACTTCGCGAAAAGCGTTGAGCACCGTCTGCCTGTAGTTGAACATGAGCTCGCGGCTGCGGAAATCCGCCTTTTCGACGGCGGCATCGAGACGGCCGAAATCCAGCAGCGGCGCGGCAATGGCCGGACCGATCGACCAGACCGGATTGATGATGAGCGGCGTCACCCCCAATCCCTGCGCCTGCTGTCCAACGGACCCGGTCACCGCAACGCGCGGCAACAGGTCTGCCGTGGCGACACCGATCGCGGCGGTCGCGCTCGCCAGTTGCCGTTCGGCCTCGGCGATATCGGGACGGCGAAGCAGGAGGTCGATCGGCAGGCCCGCCTGAATCCGCGCCGGCAGGACCGGCAGCATCCGCGGCTGCGACAGTTCCCGGCCGAGCTGCTCGGGAAATTCACCGATCAAAACCGCGATCACGTAACGCGCGGCACTGATCCGGGCGCCGAGCGGCGCGGCCTGCGACTGCAACTGCGACAGTGCGCGCTGCGCGAGCATCACGTCCAGTTCGTTGGTGATGCCGCGGCTGGAGCGCTCGCGCACGAACTCAAGATATTTGCGCGCGACTTCGATATCCTTGTGCAGCACCTCGCGCTGCATCTGGAGCGCGCGCAAATCGAGATAGGCGCGCGCCACGTCGGCGATGACCGAAATCAGCACCACATTGCGGGCGGCCTCGGCCGCTTCGACATCGTACTGCGCACCCTCGATGGCGCGGCGGTACCGGCCGAAGATGTCGAGCTCCCAGGCGGCGTCGAACCCGGCGAGATTGGTAATCTGGGTGACGCCGGCGCCGTTTTCCGACGACACCAGCGTCTGCGATGCGCGACCGCGGGCGAGATCGCTGCCGGTTCCGCGTCCCCCGCCCGCACTCGCCTCCGCGCTCGGGAGCGCGGTGCCGACAACGACGATTTCCTGCGCGCGCGCCTGCTGCAAACGGTCGAGCGCGATCTGGAGCGTCGGACTGGCCGCGATGGCGCGATCGATCAGCGAGTCGAGTTCCCGGTCGTGCAGCGTCCGCCACCATCCGGCGACGTTGATGCTCCGGACGGGATTACGATCGTGCGCCGGGTTTAGAGACGTAGCAGCGACGAAGTTCGCCGGAAGCTCGGGCTCCGGCGGGCGATAGTCGGGACCTACCGCGCAGGAGGCGAGAGCGAGACAGACGGAAGCGCCAGCAATCGCGGCGCGCATGCGCACACGGCCGCCACGCAGGCGGCCGCCGGGGTCACGCTGAATCCTGGCTGGCGCCGGCACGAACTGGTGCACTCCAACTAGCGGGACGATAACGGCACAGTGCGGAACGACCGACCATCGGCGGCGCGGACGCGGCGCGGCAAACCCGCCTGCGGATGGTTTCCCCCGAGCGAGAATGAAAAGTTTTTGCCGGGCGTGCAAGCGACCGAAAGCCGCTGGGACCGGGCATCGGTCTCAGCGGCGCTTTGATGACAAAGTGCTGTATGCATCCCGCCGGAGCGGGACTTCACGCCGCGGCCTAGAACCGGAAGCGAACGCCGGCGGTCGTGGCGAGGTTGTTGCGGGAAATATCACCGTTAGCGAGGCCGCCAAACGCCGCCGAATACATCATGCCGATATAGCAATCCCACTTCGGCAGGAAGCGCCAGTCAAGAACGGCCGAGTACGCGTCGAACCAGCCGTAGCACCGCGAGTTGGCGGCAGCCACTGAGGGAGCGCAATTTACCCCGTTAACATACGTGCTCTGGATGTAGTGATAGTAGGCACCGATGACGTCGATGTCCCTGGTGACGCCGTACTTGGCGCCGGTCCACATGCTCTGCATAACCCGGTCCGTGCAACCGGTACCCGATCCGCACAATGCGTTGAACGCATTGTTGGCGATCGTCGTGCCGTTAGCGCTCAGCACGCTGCCGGCGGCATTGGTCGCGTTGAACAGGAAGCCATCATCGCGGAACGAGGTCGTCTGCGGATCGCTTGGATTCGCGAACACGATATACTCGTAACCGGCATATAAGGTGAGCGGGATGCCTGAGGGCCCGGGCGCGACGGGAGCTTTGGCAACAATGGGCGACGCCGGGTTTCCCCAGGATCCGAAGCTGTATTTTGCCACCACCATTCCAGACGTATTGTCGGAGATGGTCGCTTTGAGGCCGCCGGCCGGGAACGTAACCGGCGTGCCGCCGACGAGGACCTGACCGGGGAAAAGTGTCGACCAGTTTACAGCGTCTCTCTCATAGGCGCCGAGGACGTCTACGGAGAGAACGCCGGGTCCGACGCCCTTGAAGTCTCTGCCAACGCCGCCTTCAATGCCGCCGTTGTTCGGGTTGTATGCGTTGTAGCCGGCCTGGGAGCCAGTGATCGGCTGCCCCGCGACGACAAACCGGAAGTCGGCAATATTGACGCGATATTTGATCGCCGTGGTCCAGCGACACGTTTCGGTGTCACCATCGCCGCAGGTCAAGCCTGAATTCCCGATCACCGAAAATGCGTAGGCGCCGGCCATCGGGTCGTAAGCAAGGACCGCATCGAGAAGCGGTGTGTTCAGGCGGCCGAACGTCAAGGTGCCCCAGATCGGGTTGCTTACGCCTGCGTTGATTTGCCCGGCCAGCCAGCCCCAGCGGCTGGAATCATACGGTATGAGCTGCTGGTTCTCCGGAACATGGATGGAGTTAAACATCGCCTGCGGCGCATTGGCCAGGAGCGCGGAATAAGGATCGAACGCGAGCTCGGCCTGCCCTATGACAGCCCATCCGCCGCCGACCGGTTCGAGCCATCTGACGCCAACGTTCGACTGGCTCATGGCGTTGGGACCAAGACCAAATCCTGACGTCCGGCCGACAGCGTTCGGAGCGCTGTTACCCAGGAGATAACTGGCGCCGACCGGATGGTTGGGGTCGAAGGGCGTGCCGTGCGTCTGGTAGGTCCCGCCGACGTCGATCGTGCCGTAGAACCTGACTCCGTACCAGCTCAGCTCGCAGCTCGTGAGGAAGAAGGCTGGAACGCTGTCGCACGGACCCGGCCCAGACGGAGCGACCGCCGCCGCCACCGCCGGCGCCTTGGTCACTATCGGCTCATCGGCCCAGGCCACATTGGGCACCGCCATGGCCGTGGCGCAGGCAACAGTCACTGTTGCGGCGAATGCCGCGAACACGCGCTTCGCATTCATGATGGCCCCCCAAGCCGCCGCTATATCTGTCGGTATTCAACGGCGCTATATCTGACAGTATCTAACGCAGCATCGATGGCCGCCGAATTCTTGTCAATGTGCGGGCTGGGGATGGAACCGTGTTCCGGAAACGTGTGACTTCGTTGCAACAGAATTGCGGAGCGCACACTAATGCGGGTCGGAGCGGGCACTACGACGGTCCGCGCGCTATACATTGTTATATATAGCGATATGGCGGCGCGCGTTCCTGATTACGCGCGGTGAAGTGCGGGATTGCGGCCCGCGGCTGACGCCGCGATTGACGGGCATCCCGGCCGGCTGCGGACCCCTCAGGGCTCGTTGGCTCCTCAGGCGCCGGCGCCGGCGACCACCCGCCCGGCCGGCACCTGAAACGGCGTCGCCGCCTGCGGCCCGCGCCGCGTCAAGACCTGGCCTTTCCACGGATCGGCCGGGCGGCGCGGTGTGCCCTCAAGCCTGTGAAAGTGATTTCACCCCGGGTCGCATCGAAGATGCTGCTCGAGCTGTCAGCACCGTTCACGCGTTGCAGGTGTCCGTCGGCGCGCCACCGGCCACGCTCCTGGGTCGGCTGCTGCGGCCAGCTAATGCCGTAAGTGATGTCCACGTGCTTCGTCGGCACAAGTCGCGGCTGTTCGCCTGAATATAAGGACGCCGCGTGTATGCGGCTGCGTCAGCGTTACCGCTTACGCACCCCTCCCCGGTCGTATAAATCTGGCCGGCGGCGCAAAAGAGGCGGCTGGTCCCATGACGCCCGCGCCCGTCTGGCGGCAGGGGGATGAACAGGTGTGGGTCGTATGCACGGGCATCGCCACCGCCAGCAGCGTATTGCTGGTAAGCTTCGCGCGCGAAAGACTCGCGGTGGCGACGGTGGCGACGCTGTTCTTCGTACCGACCGTGTTCAGCGTGCCGCACCGCCCGCCCCGCCGGCTGCGGCATTCATAGGAGACGGCAGCCGTGTGGATCGTCCTTACCGCACTCAGACGTCCCTACACGTTCGTCGTGCTCGCGGTCGTGATCGCGCTGTTCGGCGTCCGCGCGGCGCTGCTGACGCCGACCGACATCTTTCCCAACATCAACATCCCCGTCGTCAGTGTCGTATGGACCTATAACGGTCTGTTGCCCAACGACATGTCCGGCCGGGTCATTTATTTTTACGAGCGCTATCTCACCGCGCAGGTGTCCGATATCGAGCACATCGAGTCGCAGTCGCTGACCGGCTACGGCGTGGTCAAGATCTTCTTTCAGAAGAACGTCGACATCGCAGCCGCGCTTGCACAGGTGACGGCTGCCTCGCAGACCGTACTCAAGCTTTTGCCGCCGGGCATCACGCCGCCCTATGTGCTGAGCTACAATGCCTCCAGCGTGCCGATCCTGCAGCTCGCGCTGTCGAGCGAGCGGTTGCCGCAGATGCGGCTGTTCGACCTCGGGCAGAATTTCATCCGGCCGCAGCTCGCCACAGTCGCCGGCGCCGCGGTACCTTCCCCCTATGGGGGCAAGATCCTCCAGGTTCAGGTCGATCTCGACCAGCTCGCGATGCAGGCGCACGGCGTTTCGGCCGACGACGTGGTCAACACCATCTCGACGCAAAATCTGATCCTGCCGGCAGGCGATGAGAAAGTCGGAAAGTTCGACTGGAACGTGGCGCTCAACGCAAGCCCGGTCGCGCTCGACCGGATCAACGATCTGCCGGTCAAGTCCGTCAACGGCACGGTCATCTATCTCCACGACGTAGCCTTCGTCCACGAGGGTTCGCCGCCGCAAACGAATGTGGTTCGCGTCAACGGCTCGCGGGCGGTGCTGATGACGATCCTCAAGGCCGGGGCGACCTCCACCCTGAGCGTCATCGAAGGCATCAAATCGTTGTTGCCAAGAGTCCAGGAAAGCCTGCCGTCGAGCCTCAATCTGCGCGCAGTGGGCGATCAGTCGATCTTCGTAAAGGCAGCGGTGTACGGCGTCGTCCGCGAGGCGGCGCTCGCCGCCGCACTGGTCGGGGTGATGATCCTCATCTTTCTCGGAAGCTGGCGTTCCACGCTCATCATTCTGATCGAAATTCCGCTCGCCGTCCTGTTCTCGCTGACCGCGCTGTCGTGGATCGGCGAAACGATCAATGTCATGACCCTGGGGGGACTGGCCCTTGCGGTCGGCATCCTTGTCGATGACGGCACGGTCACGATCGAAAACATCAACTACCATCTCGAACAGGGAAAGCAGATCGAGACGGCGATCCTCGACGGCGCGCAGCAGATCGTCATTCCGGCATTCGTGACGCTGCTGTGCCTTTGCATCGTGTTTGTGCCGATGTTCCAGCTCGGAGGCGTTGCCGGCTATCTGTTCCGGCCACTGGCCGAGGCTGTGGTGTTCGCGCTGATCGGCTCGTTCATCCTGTCGCGCACGCTTGTGCCGACGATGGCGAACTATCTCATGAAAGGTGGCCACGGCGCTCACGTCGGCGGCGCGCCGTTGCGATCGCGCAACCCGCTGCGACGTTTGCAAAGCGCGTTCGATGACCGGTTTGGGCGGATAAGGGGGCGGTACCGCGCGCTGCTGTCGCTGGCGCTGGCCTCGCCGCGAACGTTCATCGTTGGATTCCTGGCCTGCGTGGTCCTGTCCTTCGGGCTCTGGCCGTTCCTCGGCGAGAACTTTTTTCCGTCCGTGGATTCCGGACAGATCCTGATGCACCTTCGCGCCCAGCCGGGCACCCGGATTGAAGAGACCGCACGGCTGTTCGATCAGGTCGAGCAGACAGTCCGGCACACCATTCCGCCGGAGCAGCTCGACAATATCGTCGACAACATCGGGCTGCCGTTTTCCGGCATCAACATGGCGTACCAGAACTCCGGAACGATCGGTCCGGAGGATGGCGATGCCCTGATCAGCCTCAAAGAAGGCCACGGCGAGACCGAGGGCTTCATCAGACAGCTGCGCACCATCCTGCCGCAGCAGTTTCCGGGAACGACGTTTTCGTTCCTGCCCGCGGACATAGTCTCGCAAATTCTCAACTTCGGTCTGCCGGCCCCGATCGACGTCCAGATCATAGGCCACGACCAGAAGGCCAACTATGCCTATGCTACCGACCTGCTGAAACGCATCCGCACCGTTCCCGGTGTAGCGGACTTGCGGATACAGCAGGTGTTCAACTATCCGCAGCTCAATGTGGACGTCGACCGGACGCTGGCAAGCCAGGTCGGACTGACGCAACGCGACGTCGCCAACAGCCTCCTGGTGACGCTCTCGGGCAGCGGCCAGGTGCATCCGAATTTCTGGCTTAACACCGAAAACGGTGTTTCCTATCCGATCGTCGCGCAGATGCCGCAATACCGCATCGACTCCATGTCGGACCTTGCCAATATGCCGGTTACTCCCGGCGACAGTGCGGCGATGCGCTATCTCGGCGGGATCGCGCGGATGACGCCAGGCCCGAGCCCGGGCGTCGTATCGCATTACAACGTTCAGCCGGTAATCGACATTTACGGCGCGGTCCAGGGCCGGGATCTCGGCGCCGTCGCCGGGGATATCGACCGTATCCTGGATATGACGCGCAAGGAGGTCCCGCACGGCTCCTACGTCGCGCTGCGGGGCCAGGTTCGCACCATGACCGGCGCATACAGTCAGCTCTACTTCGGACTGGCCGGCGCGATCCTGCTGATCTATCTGGTCATCGTGGTCAATTTCCAGTCATGGCTGGACCCGTTCATCATCATTACGGCGCTGCCCGCGGCGCTCGCCGGCATCGTCTGGACGCTGTTCGTGACCGGAACGACGCTGTCCGTTCCGGCATTGACCGGCGCGATCATGTGCATGGGCATAGCGACGGCGAACTCGATCCTGTTGGTGAGCTTCGCACGGGAAGGACTTGCGCAAGGTCTCGATGCAGGTGCTGCGGCGCTCGAGGCCGGCTTTACCCGCTTCCGGCCGGTGCTGATGACCGCACTCGCCATGATCATAGGGATGCTGCCGATGGCGTTTGCGCTCGGTGAAGGCGGCGAGCAGAACGCACCGCTTGGACGCGCCGTGATCGGGGGACTTCTGGTCGGGACAGCGGCAACGCTGTTTTTTGTCCCCACCGTATTTTCGCTGCTGCATTCGCGGCGCGCGCGGGATCGCACCGCGCGCGGCACATTCCAGTCCGAGCCGAGCGCAGGCAACTAGCCTCATGGCCCCCGAAAATCAGTCAAAGGAAGATCATCATCCGCCACGGCACGATGCGCCGCCTGCGCGCAGCAGCCTGCGGCGCGCCGGGATCATCGCCGTGGTTGTGGCGGTCCTGACAGCCGTGTCCGGAATTTGGCAGCGGCACGGCCATGAAGCCGAAGTCGCCCAGTGGACGCAGCAGCAGGCGGTTCCGACCGTGGCGGTCATTGCTCCGCGCACCGGCGCACTGGTCCAGCATGTGGTCCTGCCCGGGACAGTGCAGGCCTGGTACGAGGCTCCGATCTACGCCCGCGTCAATGGCTACGTGAAGAACTGGAATTTCGATTACGGCGCACATGTGAAGAAGGGCGATGTCCTGGCCGAGATCGAAGCGCCGGATCTCGATGCCCAGTTCGCAGCGGCACAGGCCAGGCTCAATTCGGCACGCGCTTTGGTCAACGTCAGGCTTGCTGAAAAGCAGTTCGCGGAATCGACCTTCGAGCGCTGGCGCGATTCGCCCAAAGGTGTTGTCTCGTTGCAGGAGCAGGAAGCCAAGCAGGCCGATTACAACAGCGCGATCGCCCGGCTGAACTCGGCCCAGGCCGAAGTCGCGGCCGATGAGGGCGACGTGGAGCGCCTGCAGGCGCTTACCGGGTACAAAAAGCTCACCGCGCCATTCGACGGCATCGTAACCGCGCGCGAGACCGATATCGGCGCACTGATCAATGCCGGCAGCGGAGGCGCCAACGGGCCCGAACTGTTCCGCGTCGCCGACGTCCATAAGGTGCGCATATACGTGCAGGTGCCCCAGCAACTGACAGCCGGCATCCAGAACGGCCTGACCGCGGAACTGCGTTTGCCGCAATATCCCGGCAGGACTTTTAAGGCGACCGTCGCTACCAATGCCGGCTCCATCAACGCCGCCGCACGCACGCTGCTGGTGGAACTGCATGCCGCCAATCCTGACAGCCAGTTGCAGCCAGGCGCTTACGCGCAGGTCAATTTCGAACTTCCCGGCAATCCCGAAACAGTCCGCATCCCGACAAGCGCGTTGATCTTCCGCGAGCAGGGAATGGAGGTCGCCGTCCTCGGCCCCGACGACAGGATCGAACTCAAGCCCGTTACGCTCGGACGCAACCTCGGCACCGAGGTTGAGATCACGCAGGGGCTGGCGCTCGACGACCGCGTGGTGAACAGCCCTCCGGACTCGCTCTCGGCCGGAGACACGGTCCGCGTCGCGGCTCCCCCGCCCGCTGCGGCCGGGGCAAATGCCGGAGCCGCAAAGTAACGCGCACCGGCAATCGCCCGCTTTGGCAAGCGCTATCGATCAAATTCCATATCGGTGGAACTTGATACCGGGGCGCGTCAAAAAATCCGGATTCACGGCGCGCCTCTTGCCCGCTCCGAACGCCGCCCGCCCGATCCAGGCTGGGCGGCAGGCGCCTGCTGTTTCCCGATGCGGCAATGAGTACACTTGCGTTGTCCGAAGCCCGCACCATTCTGGGAATGGGCTCTCACAGGAGATTGCCATGCACAGGCAAGTCATCTTCGTACGGCAGGCGGTCATTGCGGCGGTCGCGGCGGCGATGCTTACGATACCGATCGCGTCAGTTGCGCAAGCCCAGCAAGGGTCGGTTGCGCAGGCCCCGCAGGGCGTCCGCACTGCGGACCGCACCGCAAAGCCCTGTAAATACTGGGACGCGGCTCCTTCGAAGCGTTGCCTGGACTTTCGCAGCGATTCGACCTTTCCCCAGGGACTGTCGGACTATCACGGGACGGGCGGCCGCTGAGGCTGCGTCGCCGGCTCTCCTGCCCGATCGGCAGCGGCGGTATCAGACCGTCGAGGCGAACCCCGGGCAAGCGGGATAAAATGCCAGGCGCAGTCTTTGCCTTGCGCGTGCGCGTCTGACGCCCAAACGAGCGGTCCCGAACGGATTGCCCCAACGCATCGGGCGACCCGGTCGATCGCGGGAGCGCGATCGACCGCCTTTTGCTTCATGTCAGACCTGCGGATCGCTCACCATCGGAAGCGAACACCGACAGTCGGATCGAAGTTATTGCGGGCCAGGTAGCCGTTCGAGAGGCCTGCATTCACCTGCGAGAACATCATGCCGAAATAGGCGTCCCATTTCGGCAGAAACCGCCAGTCAATCAGGGCGGAAACGGCATCGAACGTGCCCTGGCATTGCGAGTGGGAGGTTGGGTTGGCGCAGCTCGCGGTGGTGTAGGCGCTCTGGATGTAATGGTAGTAGGCGCCGACAACGTCGAGATCTTTGGTGACCGCGTAACGCGCGCCGGTCCACATCACCTGCATCACTTTATCGCTGCATACGCCGGTGCCGCATCCGGCCGAATAGGCCACGTTGTTGATGGCCGTGAGGTTGCCGTAACCGCTGCCCATCGGAAGGCCGCCGATGTTGGTAAAGCCGGTCACGGTGTTGACCGGATCGCTGGGCGGCGCAAGCTGATACCATTCGTAGCCGGCATACACTTTCAGCGGTCCGACGCCGTATTTGGCCAGCGCCATGACGCTCTGGTTATTGGAGATCGTGGCCGTAAGCGTCTGCGGCAGATACGGGGCGACCGGAACGCCGGCGACGTTGGAGACGCCGGTAAGCGAGAGGTTCACGGCGTCTTTTTCCCATTTGTAAACGCCGTCGAGCGAAAGCACGCCCTTACCCCAGCCGAAGTTGCCGATCGGAATGTCACCGCCGATTTGACCTTCGTAGTCGGCGTTCGAACCGTTGTTCAGGCTGTAGCCGCCGACCTGGGCAAGCGCGCCGATACGGAAAGCCCCGATATTGACGCGGTATTTGATGGCCGTGGATATGCGGCACGTTTCGGTGTCACCGGCGCCGCAGTTGGAACTCGAAAAGCCGATCGCCGAGAAGGCATATGACCCCGCCATCGGATCGTAGGCCTGAATGGCGTCAAGAGTGAGTGCATTTTGCCTGAAGAAGGTCAGCGTTCCGAAAGTATCGGAGCTGACTCCAAGGAAGCCAAGCGCATTGTAGAACTGGCCTGCATGGCTCGAATCGTTATTCGCACTCTGGGCATTGAGCGGCACGCCCCTGTTTTCGGCAATCGATGCCGGTCCGTTGGACAGCTGCAATGAATAAGGATCGAACCCGGCTTCGAGATCCGCGACAAAAGCCCAGCCCGGAGCGAATGGCTCGTTGACCACAACACCGATGTTCGACCGGCTCAGCGCATTAGGCGCGAGCGTAAACATCGAGGACCGGTTCATCTTCTGTACGAGGTACGAACTGCCCTGCGGAAACTGCGGGTTGAACGGTGCGCCGTTGGTCTGGTACCCGCCGCCTATGTCAACGGTGCCGTAGAACCTCACGCCGTACCAGGAGAGCTGGCAGGTGGTGAGGAAAAAAGCAGGCACGCTGTCGCACGGCCCGGGCGCTGCCGGCGCGCTCACGACCGGCGCTTTTGTCACAATCGGCTCGTCGGCGAACGCCGACCCGGTGGTTCCGGCCGCGGCGGCCAGGATCGCAAGCAACGCTGCCGCAAACAGACCCGGGATTTTGAATTTATGCGCCCAAAGTTTTTTATGCGCGTCAATCCGGCTGTGCGTTTGAAGCTGCTTGCGCACCCGATGCCTGTATCGGCCAGGCCTGTTGCTCCGACCGTGCCCCCCAGTCGTCCCGCTCATACTAAAAGCCCCCATTTTCTATAAAGCCTATAGACCAAAAGATTTCATTTTTCAGAGTTTGTCAACTATTTGACGCAATTGGTACCGTTGGGGACAAAATTCAGGCAGGCTGCTGAAAAACCTGCAAAATCAGCATTCGTGTCCGGAGAATACAAATCCGCCCCGACACGTTCTGCAGGCGAATCGGGCTCCCGGAGAGAGATTGGGCCTCCGGTCAGGCCAACGATTGGCGTGGCGGCGACCGGTTAGATGCCCTGCCCTTGCGCCGGCTGACTGGTCACGACAATCCGAAAATGCTGAACCTGCTTCCCGCCGCCGTTGAACGTGATTTCCAGATCGAACGTATCGGCGCCGTTGAAATTGTCGACGGCGCGATAGAAGGCGACCAGCGCCGGCGCCTCGGTGGCAAGGCAGCGCTTGAGATTGGTAGCCTTCAGCGTCGCGCGCTTGACCGTCACCGCGCCATGCGACGGCGGGACAACAAGCTTGATCGCCGGCAGCGGCCCGGCGGCGCAGTCCGGGCGAATATTGGTGAAAACGCCCACACGCGAGTCGCTGCCCGCCAGCGCCTTGATTTCCCGGTCGACCACATTGCCCTGCGCACGCGCCGCCGGCACCGCAAGACAAAGCAGCGCTCCCGCGATAAGCCAATACCGGCCGGTCGTCACCGTTGATGCCATTGACCTGACATTGGACGTGTTTCCCGTTCAGGTTTAATATCATACATTGTGCTCGGGAACAGGCCTTGCCCGCTGTTCGGGCGGTGCCCGGAAACAGGCGACGGGCGGGCATGTCTGGCGGGACGAAAGCCGGAGTCCACTCGCTGTTTGCTTTTTTGGCCGTTCGCCATTCCGGCCCGTTCAAGACCGATGTCACATCGATGTATAATGTAACATCGGTCCGGGGTTCATAGGTTTCACGTGCGCGCGATGACTCTCGCAAAGACGAAGCTTGCAGACATGACGCTTGCAGACATGACGCACGCAGACACCACCGATGCGCGGCGCGCCGCGCGGCTGGTATTTGCGGCCGCTCTCGTCGCCGTGCTGCCGGCGCTGGGCGGCTGTTCCTTTTCTTCACCGGCTGCCCCGGTCGCAGCCAATCCGCCCGGTCCCGATCAGACCGTCTACGCTTCGCCAGGCGCCCTCCCCGCCCCTGCGCAGACCGCTGCTGACGTTCCACCCGGACGGCCCGTGGCGGCCGCCTACCCGCAACCCTCTTCCGGCGGGCCATCCGCTACTGTCCCTTACGGGCAATCCGCCGCGGCTCAGCCCGCACAGGGTGTCGCCGCCGCGCCGGCCGCGGTCCCCCCGGCGCCACCGTCCAGTCAAGGGCACACGCTTGGAGATGCCGTGGAATCATATGCCGAGTTTTTGGCAATGTTCCGGGATCCGCCAGAACAGTCGGCGCCGCCGCCGGTCCAGCCGAACGCCTACAATACCGCGCCCGCTCCGGCGGGCGCCGCGCCTGCCGCAGCCGCCTATCCTAATTCGCGGTAGCCGACCGCCCGTTGCGTGCCGACAGCGATTTTGAATCGTGCGCGGCGGGGACTGCAAGCCGACGCGCAGACGAAGACCTCAGTCGCTGACGCCGCCACGCCCTTTGACTGACATGAGTGTTGCGGTCAGCAGAGCGATCAGCTTTTCCTGTCCGCCGGTATTCGCGAACACTTCCGTCTGCGCTACGGTAAGGGTGCGGCCGGCTTTCACCACCCGCCCGCGCGCAAGGATACGCTCGCCGGTCGCGGGAGCGAGCAGGTTGATCTTGAACTCCGTGGTCAGCACCCCGGTATCGGCAGGCATCAGACTAAGCGCAGCATAACCGGCCGCGCTGTCGGCGATGGCGCTGACGGCTCCGGCGTGGACAAACCCGTGCTGTTGCGAGATTGAGGTATGGGGACTTAGCGCGATCTCGACCATGCCGGGCGAGACGGTGCAGAGAGTGGCCCCCAACGTCGTCATCAGCCCCTGTCTGGCGAAACTCGTCCGAACGCGCGCTTGCTGTTCCTCGGGGGTCATCCTGCCGGTCCCGCGTTTGGGTGAATGCCTGCCTCGAATGGAACCAGGCCGCTCACAATCTAAATCAGCCCGTCGCCCATCGAAACAGCCGGTAGCGCACGCGTCATCGCTGGAGATCGGGCATCGACGCGCAACCGGACGGCGCCTCCGCCGCGCCCGGATTTGACGCTTTTCGCGATCGGCAACCGCTTCAACCGGCCGTGGTCTGGATTTTTTCCTTTTGCAGGGGAACGACAGGCCTTATATGGGCCGGCCGGACGGTGGCCGATGGCGCTGTCCGGCCGGCAATGCTTCGGCGGAGAGGTCGTCTGCCTTGCAGGCGGGTTTGTTCACCCGGTGCGTCACCCGGGTGATATGATAGGCGCTCGCTTCCGCTGAATTGTTGATATTACTGCCGGAGAGGTGGCCGAGTGGCTGAAGGCGGCGGTTTGCTAAACCGTTATACGGTCTAAAGCCGTATCAAGGGTTCGAATCCCTTCCTCTCCGCCAAACATCGACGACGAACATCGCCCGGATCGCCCGCGTTGCGGAGCGTTCACGATGGTTGTGCAGAACCGGCGACGGGCGATGCGCGCCACGCGCCCGCAAATCGTCGCAATTCGCACGCCGGCGCTGAGGCTTTATCAACTGTCACTGTCATTTCTGACAGTTGTTCAGGATACCGGCGCAACCCATTGTGCGCTCGCGAGTCGGAAGAGAACAATGACTGCATTGAAATGGAAAAGCCCCGACTGGATCGAAAGCCTCTCCGAACCGGAAGAAGCCGAAGTGCGGGAATTCGAACTCCAGCTTATGACCGGCCACGGTCCCTGCACATCGGACGGCTGCGAATGTCCGATGTTCGACGGCGAGTTTGAAACCTGTGGCGTCTGCGGGCATCACGCCAGCATGCACGCGTGACCGTCCGCCCGGCGGTGCAGACCGTTCCGGTCAGATAAAAGCCTTACGCCGCCATCGCCTGAGTCACTGCCGGCGCCTTCGCGGCACCGCGCAGCCAGTCGCGCGCGGCGCGCTGCGCGCTCGCAATCTCGCCGTCCGACATCTGGTCGGCGATTTCCCGCCGCAGCCTGATCGCTTCGAGGTTGCCTTTCATTGCCGCGAGATTGAACCATTTGTGCGCGGAGACCAGATCGACCGGCACGTCGCGGCCGACCGAATACATCATTCCAAGTTCGAACAGCATGTCGGCCGCGGCCGGGCCTTCGCCGAGCGGCGCTGCGCTGCTGTCGAGCATCTCAAAGCGGGCCATCGTGCACTCCTGAGTTCTTTGCCTGTCGCCTGTCGCTTTCGCGTGTCGCCGGAATTTGTTTTCCGGTCGATGTTGTCGATAATCGTCAGAACATTTGAATGGCAGTTTAAATAACGCGATGAATTAAACCTGAACCCGGTCGCGCCGACTGCTTGCGCGCGGCAACGCGGCGTTAAGCAACGCAGCGCTCCGCGGTCGCTGCCTGCCGCACGCGCGACGTCGAAAACGGCCGTGACAACGGGGAAAACCGGCTTGCAATGCGGCCGTCGTTGGCTATCCTCCGCCCGCGTCTGCACGGGGCACCTGGAGAGGATTCATGAAAATCGTTCACGTCGCGGCAACCGTAATCGCATCCGCGGTCGCGCTCGGACAGATTTTCATCGCGCCGGCTTTGGCGGCTGATCCGTTCGGCACGTGGTTGACGGAGGATAAAAAGGGCAAGGTGCGCATCACCAATTGCGGCGGCGCGCTGTGCGGCAATCTGGTCTGGCTTCAGGAGCCGCTTGATCCCGCCACCAACCAGCCGAAGCTCGACAAGGAGAACGCCGACGCGGGCAAGAAAGGCCGCCCGCTGCTTGGCATCCCGATCGTCCTCGAGATGCGCCCTAACGGCGCCGACAAGTGGGAAGGCAAAGTCTACAACGCCTCGGACGGCGGAACGTATACGGGTTCGTTCACGCTCACCGGTGCCAACACCGCCCTGCTCAAGGGCTGCGTGATGGGCGGACTGATCTGCAAATCGCAGACGTGGACGCGCAGTAATTAAGGCGCCGGTCGCGGTCCCCTTCCCCGCCGGCGCCGACAACCAAAACCGGATACGCCGAAGACGCTATCGCGCCCGCTGCCCGAACAACGTGGCGCGAACTTTCGGATCGTGGATGTCGACCGCGGACGCGGCTTCGACGCGGATGGCGAACGCGCGTTTGACCGCAGGCCGCGCGCGAATGGTTTCAAACCAGCGCTTGAGGTGCGGAAACAGCGCGAGGTCCTGGCCCATGCGCTCCGCGAGCCTGACCCATCCGACGCTTGCCATGTCGGCGATGGAATAACGTCCCGCCAGAAATTCGTGACCGGCAAGCCGCGTGTTCATCACGCCGAACAGGCGGTTGACCTCGTCGGTGTAGCGCGCGATCGCGTAGGCGACGGGCTCCGGAGCATAACGGCGGAAGTGGTTGGCCTGTCCGGCCATCGGACCGAGACCGCCGACCTGCCAGTAGAGCCATTCCTCGACGGCGACGCGGGCGCGCTCGCCGTGCGGATAAAATTTGCCGGTCTTGCGGCCAAGGTACTGGAGGATGGCGCCCGAACTCGAACACTGATAGGGGCCGGCGTTGCGGACCTTCGGGATCGACGATCGCCGGAATACGGTTGTTCGGAGAGATGGCGAGGAAGCCGGAGGCGAACTGCTCGCCTTTTGAAATGTCGACCGGCCGGACCACGTACGGCAGTCCGCACTCTTCGAGCATGATGGAGATTTTCCAGCCGTTCGGCGTCGGCCAGTAATAGAGCTCGATGGGCTTCGGAGTTCCCGCACCGCCCGGCGGCGTCGCCCGGCCGCGTGCGGTTTTTAAAATGCGGGCTCCGCGCTTCACGGCACAGACCCATAAAAAAAGGCGCCACAGACGGATCCCGCGACGCCGATGCAAGTATCAGGGAGGAAGCATTCCACACAGACCGAGGGCGTCGGCGAGAGGTCGGAGTTTTTCGTACGATGGCAAATGGCCAGCGGGAGGTTCGGATTTTCCGTTCCCCGTCTCCGCCACCGCGCGCTTGGCAAACGATAGTGAAGTCGAAAGTCCCAGTCCCGCCGACGCCCTCTGTCGTTCACCTGAGCCGGCCTGTCTCGGGCAATCGTCGAACCACCCTCGACGAAGGCCGGCCCGTGTGACGCGATCCCCGGCTTCATGAGAAGTCGAAGATCGATGTCGGCGTCGGCTACTTCTTTTTCTTCCGCTTCGTCTTCTTCGGAGCCTTCTTTACCGCCGCCTTCGTAGTCTTTCTCTTCTTCGCCATTGCTGCCCTCCTAGCTTGAGTGGATGGCGACATCAGTGCAGTCGCGAATTGAGCCGCACTGACATCCCGATTACTACAGCAGGAAAAAAATAACAGTGATTTCGCTTAATTTTGTGTGTAAGTGCCGCGCGCCACTTTACGAACATCATCGCACCACGCTTGCCGTCGAACCGCGCGTCGAAAGATTTGGCAGCGCGCCGACGCACGCGCGCGATTCTTCGCAAGCACGGGAAGTGCCGGTCAAATACGGACTTCATCGATATCTCTTTTTGCTGCGAACAAATAAATACGCGGATCCCGCGCGTCACCGGCGTGCTGTTTTGCACGCGCATCGACGCCCGCAGCGGCCATCCGCCGGACCGAAAGATTTTTGGGCATAAAACGCCTGCGGGACGCGCGTTCGGACGCTCCAGGCACGCAAAACGCGCGAATCGGCCGGCACTGATTCGGCCGTCCGGCCTTGCGCAAGGCATCGCGCCGCCCGCCGCGCGGCGTCCCGCCGTCGTATCGCGCGCCGGATTTTCCCTGAGCCGTTCGTGCCGCGAGCCGTCCGCGGCGACTTTGTTTCGCGCACGAAAAGCGCGCGGCGCGTTCAGATGCCGATCCGGTTCCGCAGCAGATCGTTGACCGCCTGCGGGTTGGCCTTGCCGCCCGAAGCCTTCATCGCCTGGCCGACAAACCAGCCGATCGCCTTTGGATTGGCTCTGGCGTCAGCAACTTTGTCGGGATTGGCTGCGATTATGCCGTCGATCAGCTTTTCCAGCGCCGAAACGTCGGTCATCTGCTTCAGACCGCGCGCTTCGACGATGGTGCGCGGGTCTCCGCCTTCGGTCCAGACGATCTCGAACACGTCCTTGGCGATCTTGCCCGAGATTGTGCCGTCGGCGATGAGATCGAGGATGGCGCCGAGCTGCTGCTCGCTGACAGGCGAAGCCGCAATGTCCCTGCCTTCCCGGTTCAGCCGCCCGGCGAGTTCATTGATCACCCAGTTGGCGGCGAGCTTCGGGTCACGTGGCCCGTCCGCGCCTTCGACCACGCGCTCGAAGAACTCGGCACTCTCGCGCTCGGCGACCAGCACGCCGGCGTCGTAGCCGGACAGCGCGAAGTCGCGCATCCATCGTGCGCGCTTCTCGTCCGGCAGTTCCGGAAGCTGCGCCCGCAGTTCCTCCACCAGCGACGGCGCGAGTTCGAGCGGCAGCAGGTCCGGATCGGGGAAGTATCGATAGTCGTGCGCCTCTTCCTTGCTCCGCATCGACCGCGTCTCGCCCCGGTCGGGATCGAACAGTCGCGTCTCCTGCCTGATCGTGCCGCCGTCCTCGATGATGTCGATCTGCCGGCGCGCCTCGTGCTCGATCGCGGCACCGATGAAACGGATCGAGTTCAGGTTCTTGATCTCGCACCGGGTACCGAGCGCGTCTCCAGGCCTGCGGACCGAGACGTTGACGTCGGCGCGCAGGCTGCCCTTCTCCATGTCGCCGTCGCACGTGCCAAGGTAGCGGAGAATGGACCGCAGTTTCGCGATGAACGCCTTCGCCTCCTCGGCGGAGCGCAAATCGGGCTTGGTCACGATTTCCATCAGCGCCACGCCCGAGCGGTTGAGATCGACCAGAGACATCGAAGCATGCTGGTCGTGCAGAAGCTTGCCGGCATCCTGCTCGAGATGCAGCCGCTCGATGCCGACGCGCACGCTCTCTCCGTCAGGCAGATCGACCGTGACTTCGCCCTCGCCGACGATCGGCGATTTGTACTGGCTGATTTGATAGCCCTGCGGCAGATCCGGATAGAAATAGTTCTTGCGGTCGAACACCGACCGGCGATTGATCTGCGCGTTGAGCGCGAGCCCGGTGCGCACCGCCTGGCGCACACACTCGCCGTTGATCACCGGCAGCATGCCGGGCATGGCGGCGTCGACCAGAGCGACGTGCGAATTCGGCTCGCCGCCGAACGCGGTCGATGCGCCGGAGAACAGCTTGGCGTCGGAGGTCACCTGGGCATGCACTTCCATGCCGATGACGACTTCCCAGTCGCCGCTCGCGCCTCTGATCAGCTTCGATTTTTTCTGTGCCGGCGTGTCCATTTTCGCGATGCGTCCATTTTGAAATTCGGTTACGCGCTTGTTTGGCCCACCGCAAGCCCCGAAAGAAAGCGTGGGCACGCGGGATCGGGCCCCTCCACACTACGCCGTATCGCTGACGGTCTTGCTGCAACTTTCCGGCTTTGGACAGGAGCGCAGGCGCAGCCTATCCTGCCAACATAATAAAATGAGCCAGGGAGGACTTCTCGTGAAATACGTTCCATCGATCGTAGCTGCCGTGACGCTCATCGCGGCGGCAGGCCTGCACGCCGAACCGCTCTATCCGGAGGTGGTGGACACCTCGCACGCGACGCCACAGGCGGCGTCGTTTTTCAAGTCCTACTTTACCGCCAAGAGCGAGCATAAGCCGGGGCCGACCACGGATCATTTCTCCGAGGCGCATCTGACTTATATCGACGCGGCTCTGGGCTGGCCGTTCTACAACAAGAAGGGCATGACTGAGATATTCGAGCAGTTCATGCCGAAATGGCCGCCGACCGGGCTGTCCTATCCGACCCGCATCAGCGGCGACACCCATTCGGCGCTGGTCGCCTTCACCGATACGCCGGAACTGTTCGGCGGCGAAATCCGCATTCTCGCTGCGATCGATTTCAAGGACGGCAAGATCGTGCGCTGGATCGACTACTGGGACGGCCGCTCGTTCGGCGCCGAGACCGCGGCGAAAATGCGCACACCGGCCGACAAGTTCCCGACCAACTTCGACTACGACGTCGCAAGCGACGGCGCCTCGCCGAAGATCAGGGACGTGGCGCAGAAGCTCGCCGCGGCATTTGCCTCGGGCGACGCCGCAGCCGCCGACGCCCTGTTCAGCAATGACGCAATTTACGCCGACCGGGCGCTGCGGACGCTCATCCTCGGCAAACTTGCGATCGGAAAATATCTGGCGCGCGTGCTGGCAACCGCGCCGTTCGGCAAGGGCGCGAAGCTCGCTCACGTCGTCGGCAGCGATCAGGGCGGCGGCTACGAGTGGACCAACGCGGACGGCCCGGTGAAACGCGGCATCACCGCCATCGATCTCAACGCCGCCGGTCAGATCGAGCGGCTCACCACCACCTGGGACAACGGCATGATGAGCGATGCCGATTTGCAGGCGCTGGTGCTGCTGTCGGTCGAGAAATAGACCGGCCGTTCAGCCGATACTCCCCATCCTCCGGGCGAACCCCGGAGGATGGCGGGCACTATTTCCCCTCGCGCCACAGTCCGAGCGCTTCCTGGGCCGGGCGGTCGGAAATCGAGAACAGCACCGACTGTTCGGCGGCGGTGTGTGAATAGCGTTTCCACGGCGGCACCACGAACACGTCGTTCGGGCCCCATTCCAGCACGCGCCCGTCCACGTCGGTCGAGCCGCGGCCTTCGGCGCAGACGAAAATCGTGCCGTCGGTGGAGCGGTACGGCTCGCCCTTGAAGCCTTTCGGCAGCATCGCGAGATTGGCGCCCATGGTCGGCAGCACCGGGCCGCCATTCACCGGATTGGCGTAGCGGACGCGCGCGCCGTGGCTTTTGTCGATTTCGCCGGCCAGCATCATGCGCTCCACGATCGGGCGCGTGCGCGCATAGGTGTAATTGATGACCGGCGTGCGGTTCATCGCCCGCGTGCCATCCGGCAGTACACCCGAGGCATAGAAGCTCAGCGAGTTGCCGTCCTGCCGCGTGGTCGCTTGCGTCGGCTGATCGAAATCCTCGGCGAACGACGTCTCGAAGAAATTGACCGCCGGCACGTCGAGCACGTCGAGCCAGAGCATCGGCCGGTCGGAGGTGTTGCCGTGATCGTGCGGCGCCCAGTTGGCCGTGATGACGAAGTCGCCGCGCGACATGAACGCCTTCTCGCCTTCGACGGCGGTATAGGCGCCCTCGCCGTCCAGCACGAACCGAATGGCGGACGAGGCGTGGCGATGCGCCGGCGCGATCTCGCCCGGCATGATCATCTGAATGCCGGCGAACAGCGTATTGGTCACACGGGATTCACCCCGCAATGCGGGATTCTCGAGGATCAGCACGCGGCGCTTGGCTTCCTCGGCGGATATCAGCCCGCCGGATTCCATGACCAGCGATTTGACGTCGGCGAAGTGCCAGACCGCGGGCGCGCAGCGCGAAACCGGCTCGTCGGGGATCAGCGACCCCATCACCGTCCATAACGGCGCCATGCCGTGCCTGGAGATGCGGTCGTAATAATCCTGCCGCATCGCCGCGATGTTGTGCTTGGGATCGGGTGTACCGCCGGCCGGAGTTTTCGCGGTCGCGACTGCCATGGCGTCCTCCTCGGTATTATGCGCCGAATATAGCCAGGGCCCGCCGGGGCGGAAATAGCGCGAAGGACGGCCCAAACGCCGGGCCGCCATGCAGGCGAAGGCCACCCGCCGCCCGGTTCCTACGTGTTCACGTTACCGCCATCGACCGCGATGTTCTGGCCGGTGATGAAGTCGCTGTCGGCGCTGGCAAGGAATATCAGCGTGCCCAGCAGGTCTTCCGGCTGCTCGTCCCGCTTGAGCGCCCGGCTCGCTACCGCGCGCGGCCTCGCGGTCGCCACATGACCCGGGTTTGCCTCGATCACCGTATCGCTCATGGTGAAGCCGGGCATCAGCGTGTTGACGCGGATGCCGTGCACGCCGAGCTCGCGCGACACCGCCCGCGTGAACGCCATGACGCCGCCCTTGGACGTCACGTAGTGCAGCAGCATCGGGATGCCGACATAAGCCGTGCCGGAGCCGATATTGATGATCTTGCCGTAGCCTTGAGCAATCATGTGCGGCGCTACGTGCTTCATCATCAGGAACGGACCGCGCAGATTGATCGCCATCACCCGGTCCCACAGCGCGACGTCGATATCGAAGCAGTTTGTCTCCTGAAGCGGAGCGAACAGCGCCGCGTTGTTGACCAGAATGTCGATCCTGCCGAACCGCTCCACGGTCTTTGCCGCCAGCGCCTTGACCGCGCTCTCGTCGCTGACGTCGGTGACGCTGCTCGCCACCGAATTGGCGCCGTGGGCGCGTGCTATTTCCGCGGCGATCTCCCCGCCATCGGCAATGTCGGCGATCATGACCCGGGCGCCTTCGGCGGCGAGCGCCCGCGAATAATGCCGGCCGATGCCTTTTGCGCCGCCGGTGACGATGGCAACGCGGCCATCGAGCCTGCCCATGACTTCTCCCCCCGTGTCGCCGCCGGTTATTGTATTGCGGCTTGCGCTTCGATGAATTTGGCGAACGCAGCAAGCTGCTGGCGGATGAATCCGACAGTCTGCTGATCGGTGATTTCGCCGGTCTTTGCGTCGATCTTCTGCGAGCAGTTGCCGATGAAGATCTCCGGCTTGCCCAGCGTCCGCGCGTCGAGAAACTGCAGCGCCCGGCGCAAATCGTACTGCATGCGGCCGCCACCCAGAGTGCCGTTCGCCGCCGACTGGATCGCGACCGGCTTGCCGGCGAACGGCTGGTTCGGCACCCGCGAGAGCCAGTCGAGGGCGTTCTTCAATCCGCCGGGAATCGAAAAATTATATTCCGGCGAGTTGAAAATGACGCCGTCCGCCGCGCGGACGGCGTCGGCAAGCTTCTGCACCGCGGGCGGCACGCCGCCCGCCTCCTGCACATCGACGTTGTAGGGGAGAAATTCCGCGAACGAAGGCGCCTCCGAAAGCTTCATGTTCTCCGGCGCAAGCGCCGGGAGCGCATTCATGACCATTCGGTTGTACGAGGCTTTGCGCAGGCTGCCGCAAATGCATAGGACGTTGAGGGTGCGATCCGCCACGGCAAATCCTCAGGCTTTCTCGTCTGCGATCGGATTGCGCAGCACGCCGATTTTCTCGATCTCCACTTCGCAGACGTCGCCGTTTTTCATCCAGACCGGCGGGTTGCGCGCGAAGCCGACACCCGATGGCGTTCCGGTGAAAATGATGTCGCCCGGCTCGAGCGTGATGCCCTGGGTCACGTAGACGAGCATCTCCACGACCGGGAACATCATGTTGTCGGTGTTGTCCGACTGCATGACCTTGCCGTTGAGCCGGGTCTCGATTTTGAGCCCCTTGCCTGCCGGCGGCAGTTCGTCGGCGGAAACCAGCCACGGGCCGAAGCCGCCGGTGTGGTCGAAATTCTTGCCCATGTCCCATTGAGTGGTCTTGCGCTGGAACTCGCGCACCGAGCCCTCGTTGCCGCAGGAATAGCCGGCGACGCAGGACAGTGCGTTGTCGGCCGTCAAGTGCTTGGCGCGCTTGCCGACGACGAGGATCATCTCGGCCTCGTAGTCGAGCGTCTCGCTCACGCGCGGGCGGACGATCGGCTGGCCGTGCGGCACCAGCGAGGTGGCGCCCCGCATGAAGATGGTAGGAAATTTGGGAATGTTGTCGCGCTGCGCGCCTTCCTTGACGTGTTCGAGATAGTTCAGGCCGAGGCAGACGATCTTTCCCGGCCTTGCGACCGGCAGCGCGTAGTTGAGCCCGGAGAGCGGCCTGCGTGCACTCGCGGGCGCGCGCGCTGCGATCTCTGCGAGCGGCTTGAGGTCGCCGTTACCGGTCTTGAGCCATTCGCCCAGATCGGTCGGCGCTTTTGCGTCGGCGGCGGTGAGATCGATCACCTGGTCGCCCTCGACGACGCCGAGCCGTGACCCGCCCTGCCCTGCAAACGCAACGATCTTCATGAATTTTCCTTCCTTAAGCAGCTTCTGCCGTTTGATCGGGCCGGGACTATAACGGGCGGCGTTGCGTCAATCCACGGCCCTTTCACAGGCCGGTGATCCGGGCCGGTCCCGCTGCCGTAGAATCAGCAGAGTTGGGGAGAAGCCGATGCAGCCGGTCGCCGCGTACCTTACGGCCCTTTTGGTCTTCATAATCGTGGACGCGGTCTGGCTCAGCGTCATGGGACACATGCTTTATCGCCCGGTGCTGGGCGATATCCTGCTGCCGAGCCTGCGCGTCGCGCCGGCCATCGTATTTTACGCAGTATTTCCCGTCGGCATTGTCGCGTTCGCCGTGATGCCGGCGCTGCGGTCGGGGATGGTGAGCACGGCGGCACTCTACGGGCTGCTGTTCGGCGCGATCGCCTACTGCACCTACGATCTGACCAATTACGCGACGCTGCGGAACTGGAATCTCCAGCTCACGATCCTCGATGTCACTTATGGCGCGATCGCAACGGCGGCTGCGGCCGCGGCCGCAACGCCGGTTGCCCGGATGGCAGCCTCCTGGGGCGGTGGCGCGGCCGGGTGATACTCAGAGCTTGCGTTCAGGCCCGCGATCAGAACGCGCGCCTGAGCCGATAGTGACTGACACCCCATTCCCGGCCCCCGCTGTGGCCGAACAGGCCAGCGGTCGCGTACAGGAACAGACGCCAGCGGCGATGCCAGAGCGCGGCGTCAGTACCGTAAACATCCCGCAGTACGGCATCGACCTCCACCGCGTTACGCTGCAAATTCTCCAGCCAGTGATCCGCGGTACGCCTGTAGTGGCTGCCGTCGCGCCACCATTCCTCTTCGACCGCGACCAGATCCCCGAACTGCCTGATGAGGCCGTGGCTCGGCATGATGCCGCCGGTGAAGAAATGCCGCGCGATCCAGTCCCCGCGGCTGGAAGCGTCAAACCGGTAAGGAGCACGCCGGTGGCTGAAGATGTGGACAAATAAGGCGCCGTCCGGGGTGAGCCACGATGCGATCCGCTTCAGCAGCTCGCGCCAGTTCGACATGTGCTCGAACATCTCGACGGACACTACGCGATCGAACCGGCTCCCCGGAACAAAAGTGTTGATGTCGGCCGCGACCGCCGTGACGTTGTGCAGCCCTTCGCGCCGGGCGCTTTCGTTGATGAACGTGCATTGCGAATGCGAGTTCGACACCGACGTAATGTGCGAGGAGGGATACTTTCGCGCCATCCACAGCGACAGCGATCCCCAGCCGCAGCCAAGTTCAAGGATATGCTGCCCGTCGGCCAGCGCCGCGCGCTGCGCCGTTTCGGCAAGAGCGCACTCCTCGGCCTGTGCGAGCGACATGGCGGGATCGGGATAATAGCAGCAGGAATACTTGCGCTGCGGGCCAAGCATCAGGGCGAAAAATTCCGGTGGCAGTTCGTAATGCTGCGCGTTCGCTTCGCGCGTATGGGTCGCGACCGGAAACGCAGCCATGTCGCGGGCAAAATCCTGTTCAGCCGATCGGGGCGAGCGGCGCAGCCGCCGTCTGGTTCGGCTCACCAGCAGCCCGACGCCCGCGCGGAGCAACGGGTCCGGCCACGCCACACTTTCACCCGCACCGATCGCCAGCGCCGTGAGGTTCATTGGCGCGTTCCCTCCGGCCGCACCGGGCCGGGGAAGAAGGCGTTGGTGCGCGCCTGCCATGCGCGGAACGCTTCGCCGCGGGTTCGGAGCATGTGCTGTTCCAGCGGCGGAATGCCGGACACATGCACCAGCAGCCAGTACATGCACGCAGGTCCCGCGAGCGCCAGAAAGCCCCATCCATACCCGCCGGAAAGATCGATCGCGAGCAGCGGATAGCCGAGCCATCCCAGCCATTCGAAGAAATAATTCGGATGCCGCGACCAGCGCCACACTCCGGCCTGGCAAATCCCGCCACGACCCGACGCGGTGCGGCGAAAGAACCGCAGTTCCCGGTCGGCGAGCGCCTCGCCGCCGATCGCTACGAGGAACACCAGGATCGCAAGATAGTCCACCGCGCGCAGCGGGCCGGGATTATGGGCCGCCAGAAACACCGCGAGCGCGAGCGGTATGCTGACCAGCGCCTGCTTCTGCACCAGCAGCCACATTTGCCAGGAACGATTCCAGGACTGTCGCGGCCCCCAGCTTTCCCGCAAGGCAGCGTAGCGCGGATCGTCACCGATGGCGGCGGTGCGCGATGCGATGTGAAAGCCAAGCCGCAGCGCCCACGCGGCGATCGCCGCCGCCGCGATCCATTGGCGCACCGGCTCCGTCACGCCGCTTCCGAAAGGAGCCAACGCGAAGCCCGCGCCAACGAGGCCCAGACCGAATGTCCAGACCGTATCGATCCAGCCCGAATTGCCGCTGGCCTGTTCGATCGCCCAGGCAACCGACATGACGAGAGAAAGGCTGACGGCGATGGCGACCAGCGCCACGGCGAACTGCATCACGGTCATGGCGAAGCCGCCATTCCGGAAACAGCCGATGGCTGTGGCGCATTGCGGCCGGCACGCGCGACGAACGCATCCACGTCGCGCAACAGCGGGAGAACGCTTCCCACAACCGGAGCGAACCCCGCCAGCACGGTCAGGTGACCAAGATGCGGATAGATGAGCTCTCTCGCGTCCTGTCCGCTTCGGCGCAGTTGCTCCGCAAGCCGTTTCGAGTTGCCCGGATCGACGACGCTGTCGTCCGCACCGCTGAGCAGCAACGCCGGCGGCTTACGTCCGAAAGCGTAGGATATCGGCTGCGTCATCGGCCGGTCGGCGCCACCAAAGATGGTAATCAGCCTCGGATCCCGCAGCGGCAAAAAATCGTAGGGTCCGGAAATGCCGATGAATCCGGCGAGCGCATTGCTGTCGAGACCGGCGCCCGCGAGCCACTTCGGATCGAGCGCGAGCATGGCCGCGATGTAAGCGCCAGCCGAATGGCCCATCACAAACAGCCGCCGCGGGTCGCCGTTAAACTGCGGGGCGTTGTCGCGCGTCCAGCGCACGGCCGCGGCGCCGTCCTTCAGAAACTCGGGAAAAGTCACTTCCGGGTAGAGCCGATAGTCAGGAACGACGACGGTGTAACCGCGCCCCGCCAGAACTTTGGCAAGAAGCCGGTACCAGCCCTTCTCGCCGGTTTGCCAGCTTCCGCCGTAGAAAAACACGATGACGGGAGAAGAGGCCGCGCTTCTCGCCCGGTAGACATCGAGCCTGTGACGCGCACCATCGGCGTAGGAAATGTCGCTCATCGCAGCGCGCCAAAGGTGTGGTGACCTCGGCAGCACCGTGGCGGCGTTGGCGATCGCCGGCACGGCACGCGCTCAGATCCGCACGAAAGGCTGGACCAGTCGCCCGATCCAGCCGGTGAACCGGATTTGGCCCTGCAACGCCACGAGGCACACGCACTCGGGGCCGTCCTCGATCACCGGATCGTGCGCGACGGCTTCATCAGCTTCGTCGAAGTCGCCTGCTCCGTAGTGGCCGTGCTGGTGCCGGAAAGCGCCTTGCAGGACGCAGGTCCACTCGATGCCGGTGTGTTCGTGGCGGGGAATCCTCGTGCCGGGCTCTGCCTTCAGCATGAACACGCGGACGCCATCGCGAACCGGCACGCCCACCTCGCGCCATTGCACGCCCCGGCCGATCCGGCGCCAGTCGCCAAGCGGATACGCCGACAGCGGCGCCGGCCATTCCGAATGTCCGGCGGCCTGCCGGGCCGGCTGCGGAGATGTTTCGGCCGAGATCGCCGCGAGCGCGCTTTGCAGCGCGTCCGGAGACATCGCCACCGGCTCGCCGTCCGCAAGCGCCACCCCGCGCAGACTTTCAAACGAACGCGCCGCGCGGCGGCACCCGTCGCATGTGGCAAGATGCACGGAGACGACCAGAGCACGCGCTTCATCAAGCGTGCCGGCGGCAAACCGCGCAAGTGTCGTATCAGAAGGATGGTGGAGGATCGTCATCACCGGTCGTCCAGAGCTTCGCGCAGCTTTGCCATTGCAAGGCGCAGCCGCGATTTGACGGTTCCCAACGGGATGCCCAGCGCGCGGGCAATGTCGGCATGTGGTCTGTCCTCGAAAAAGGACAGTTGAACAACCGCCATTTGCTCCCCGGGCAACTGCTTCATCGCCGCACGGATATCGCGGTCGCGCTCGTCCCCTTCCAGCAGATCGTCCGGCTGCGCCGGGTCGTCGCTCTTGAGCACATCATACAACGCTTCGGCACTGACCCCACGTTCCCGCCGCAGCCGGTCGATCCGCAAGTTGCGGGCGATGGTGTAAATCCACGTGGCAACGCTGGCCCGGGAGGCATCAAACATGTCGGCCTTGCGCCAGACCGAAAGCATCGCCTCCTGCGCAATCTCTTCCGCCAGTTCCGCGCCGGTTCCGGTGCGCATCAGGAACCCTTTGATGCGCGGTGCATAAAACCCGAACAAAGCCGTAAAGGCCGTCCGGTCGCGACGCGTCGCGATTGCCTCTATCCACAGTACGGGATCGCTCCGGTCGCCGGCTGATGCCATAGGAATCCCAAACCGGCCCGTTATGCCCGTCTTTGGCGCGCCGGATGCCCTCAACCGCCGCAAACCGACCGGCAAATGCCGCAGACCTGTCGCCAGTGCGAGACTTTCCATATCACCTCATACGCACCGGCGCACCCGCCGGATCAGTCCGCCATACGCAAAGGTCCCATGATCCAACGCCACGGACCACGCGTAGGATCATCGAGTGCGAACGCCGCTTCGCGCCTGGAGACCGAAGGTGGGCGAACAGCAAAACGGCCGATTGCGCGTCGGCATTGTCGGCACGGGAATCTCCGGCCTGTCGGCGGCGTGGCTGCTGAGCCGGCGTCACGACGTGACCCTGTTCGAGCGCGCCGCGCGCCTGGGCGGGCACGCGAATACGGTCGATGTTGGCTGCGGCGGGACCACCATTCCAGTGGACACCGGTTTCGTCGTCTATAACGAACAAACCTATCCGAACCTCACGGCGCTGTTCGCGCACCTCGACGTGCCGACGGAACCGTCGGACATGTCATTTGCGGTGTCGCTTGACGGCGGCCAGCTTGAATATTCCGGCGGCGGTCCCGGCCGCCTGTTCGCGCAAAAGCGCAATCTGCTGCGGCCGCGTTTCTGGTCGATGCTCACCGACATCCATCGTTTCTACCGCGAGGCGCCGGCGGATGTGACGCTGCTCGACGAATTGCACACCACGCTCGGCGACTATCTGGACATGCACAGCTATGGCCGCGCGTTTCGCGACGATCATCTGCTGCCGATGGCGGGCGCCATCTGGTCGGCTCCGCCCGACGCCATGCTCGCCTATCCTGCCGCGTCGTTCATCCGGTTCCACGACAATCACGGGCTGCTCCGGGTGAGCAACCGCCCGCAGTGGCGCACCGTGACCGGAGGCAGCCGTGCGTATGTCGAACGGCTCACCGCGTGCTGCCGCGACCGCATCGGATTGGGCATCGCCGCGAAGCGGGTGCGCCGCGCGGGCGGCCGGGCCGGCATCGAGGATTCCGCCGGACGGACGCACTGGTTCGACCATGTCGTGATCGCGGCACACGCCGACGAAGCGCTGGCGATGCTCGAGGCCGCGAGCCACGCCGAGCGCTCGCTCCTCGGCGCCTTCCGCTACAGCAGAAACCGCGCGTATCTCCACAGCGACCCGTCGCTGATGCCGAAACGGCGCGGCGTCTGGTCGAGCTGGAATTACATCGGACAGCCTTCCGCCGAACCGGCTGCGAACGGCTGCACCGTGACGTACTGGATGAACCGGCTTCAGAATATTTCATCGCCGTCGCCGCTGTTCGTAACGCTCAATCCGCAGCGCGAACCCGACCCCCGCACCGTGTTTGCCGTCGAAGACTACGACCATCCGCTGTTCGATACCGGCGCCATCCGCGCCCAGCGGGCGCTGTGGTCGCTTCAGGGGGAACGCAATACCTGGTTCTGCGGCGCGTATTTCGGTTCCGGCTTCCACGAGGACGGCCTGCAATCGGGCCTCGCCGTTGCCGAGGCGCTCGGCGGCGTGCGGCGTCCCTGGAATGTCGCCAATGAGTTGGGGCGGATCGCGATCTCGCCTTTGCGGTCGCAGCCCGACGTGGCTGGAGTGGCGGCATGACGGAGAATTCCGCACTCTATGTCGGCACGGTGGTGCATCGGCGGCTGCGCCCGCGACCGCACCATCTGCGCTACGCCGCGTTCTGGATGCTGCTCGACCTCGACGGGATCGACGCGTTGCGAAATCGCCTGCGGCTGTTTTCCCGCGGCCGGTTCAACGCGGTGAGCTTTTACGACACCGATCACGGCGACCAGACGCAGGAGCCGCTTCGGCGTCAGGTCGAACGCCACATCGCCGCTGCCGGCATCGCATTTGATGGCGGCGCGATCCTGCTTTTGTGCATGCCGCGGATCTTCGGCTACGGTTTCAATCCCCTGAGCATCTATTTCTGCCACCGCCGCGACGGAACGCTCGCGGCCCTGCTCTACGAGGTCCGCAACACCTTCGGCGAGCGCCACAGCTATCTCATTCCCGTCGTATCGACGGCCGGCGCGGTCATCCGTCAGACCTGCGACAAACGCTTTTACGTATCGCCCTTCATGGACATGGGCATGTCCTACGATTTTCGGGTGGTTCCGCCATCGGACATGGTGAGCATCATGATTTCCGCGCGCGACGCGGACGGCCCGGTGATCGTGGCGACGCTGGCCGGCCGTCAAGCCCCGCTGACCGATGTCAGCCTGTTGCGGCTCCTGCTGAGGATCCCGTTCCTCACGCTCAAAGTCGTCGGTGCGATTTACTGGCACGCCCTGAAAATGTGGTGGAAGGGATTTGCGCTGCGGGCCCGCCCGCCGAAGCCGGCCTCCCCGGTCACCATCGTTACGGCAGGGAAACCGTGACATCGTCCGGCACCACCTTCACCTCTTCGCGCACATACCGTCGCCGCCCCGGCTTTTCCGCAGCGGTGCTGTTTGTGCTGCGCCGCTACCTCGGCGCTTCGCAGACCGGACGTTTGACCGTGACGTTGCCGTCCGGCGCGACGCTGCGGCACATCGGCGCCCGGCCCGGCCCGGACGCGATCCTGACCCTCCGCCGCTGGCGCGCCCTGTGGCGGATGATGACCGGCGGCTCGATCGGGCTCGCCCGCGCTTATATCGACGGCGACTGCCACAGCCCGGACATCGGCGCGGTGCTCGCGTTCGGCGTGCGAAACGAAGCGGCCCTCTCGCGCGCGGCGCCCGGCGCAGGGCGTTCGCGCATTCTCGGACGCATTCGCCATTGGCTCCGCGCCAACACCAGACGCGGCAGCCGCCGCAACATCGCCGCCCATTACGATCTCGGCAACGCCTTCTACGCCCGCTGGCTCGACGGCGGCATGAACTACTCGTCGGCGCTGTTTGCCGACGGGCGACAGACGCTGGAACAGGGCCAGGACGCGAAGCTGTCCCGCATCGTCGCGCTTCTGGAACCCGCGCCGGAGCATCGCGTGCTCGAGATCGGATGCGGCTGGGGTCCGCTCGCCGAGCGGCTGGCCGTAAAGGAGGGCTGTCACGTCACCGGCATCACCCTCTCCCGCGAGCAGCTGGCGTTCGCGCAGTCGCGGCTTCGCGGCCGTGCCGCGCCGGAACGATGGGATCTCCGCCTGCAGGATTATCGCGACATCAAAGGCCGGTTCGACCGCGTGGTCTCCATCGAGATGGTGGAAGCCGTCGGCGAAGCCTATTGGCCCAGATACTTTCAGACGTTGCGGCAATCGCTGACCGATACCGGCGTCGCCGTGCTCCAGGCCATAACGATCGCGGACTCGCGTTTTGCAAGATACCGCCGCCGGCCGGATTTCATTCAGCAATATATTTTTCCGGGCGGCATGCTGCCGACGCTCGACATCATCCGGCGTGAAGCAGGCCGCGCGGGGTTGCGGCTGCTGGCGCAGGAATCCTTCGGCCCGAGTTACGCGAGGACACTGGCCGAATGGCGGCGCCGTTTTCTCGCCGCATGGCCCGAAATCGAAGCGCTCGGCTTCGACGGCCGCTTTCGGCGGATGTGGGAATATTATCTGTCCTATTGCGAAGCCGGATTTCTGGCCGGCGCGATCGACGTCAGCCTGCTTAAGTTTGAACCCCTTGCCGCCGGTGAACATCGTGCCTGACCGCAGCATCGGCGCGCAGGCGCCGGATAAAATGGTTTGTTAAGGCACCCGTGATTTTTTCAGGCGGCGTACGAAACCTCTGACCGGGACGAAGCGTAGAACCCGAACCAGCAGCGGAGAAGCCGGCCGGATGGCCTTGTTGCGCGCAAGATCTCACGCATTTCCGGACATTCGCCTCGCCGAGCTGCTGGGCGCGCTTAGTCACGCGCTCGACCTCGTGGAAGGACAGCCGGCGGGACACTGCGTGCGCTGCTGCTGGATCGGAACGCAGATCGGCGCGGAACTCGGCCTCGATCCGGCTGAAATCTGGGAACTCTATTACACGCTGCTGTTGAAAGACCTCGGGTGCAGCAGCAACGCGGCACGCATCTGCCAGCTTTATATGGCGGACGATATCGCCTTCAAACGCGACTTCCGCGCCGTCAATGACAGTCTTCCGCAGGTGCTGCGCTTCGTTCTCTCCCATACCGGCATGCAGGCGGGACTGGCCGACCGCTTCCGCGCGCTGGCCTACATTTTCCGCAATGGCGGCCAGATCGTGCAGGAACTGATCGAAACGCGCTGCGACCGCGGCGCGGCCATCGCCCGCAAAATGCGCTTTTCGGAAGACGTCGCGCGCGCGATTGTGTGTCTCGATGAGCACTGGGACGGCAACGGCAGGCCCGCGGGCCTGCGCGGCGACGACATTCCGGTGTACGCGCGCATCGCCCTGCTGGCGCAGATCGTCGATGTTTTTCAGACCGCAAACGGAGCCGAGGCCGCGCGGCGCGAAGTCGAACTGCGGACCGGCACCTGGTTCGATCCAGATGTGGCAGCGGCGTTCGAACGCATCGCGGCGCGACCGGGATTTTGGGAAACGTTGCGGTCGGACGATTTGCAGCAGGCGATCTTCGCGCTCGAACCGGCGCAGAAAAGCACGATCGTCGATGAGGATTATCTCGACGACATCGCGGCTGCGTTCGCCCAGGTCGTCGATTCGAAAAGCCCGTTCACAAGCGGACACAGCGAGCGGGTTACGCTGCTCTCGGACCTGATCGCGACGCAGATGAACCTGACGGGCGAGCAGCGCCGATGGCTCCGGCGCGCGGCGCTGCTGCACGACATCGGCAAGCTTGGCGTGAGCAACACCATCCTCGACAAGCCGGACAGGCTCGATCCGGACGAATGGGCCGCGATGAAGATGCACGCGGCTTACACCGAGACCATCCTCTCGCGGATCTCCGCTTTCAGCGAACTTGCGCCTATCGCCGCCGCCCATCACGAACGGCTCGACGGCAAGGGATATCCGCGAGGCCTTGAAGGCGACCAGATCGCTCTGGAAACCCGGATCATCACGACGGCCGACATCTTCGACGCGCTGACCGCCGAACGGCCCTATCGCGCGGCGATGCCTGTCAACAAGGCGTTCGAAATCATGACAAACATGGTCGGGACGGCAGTCGACCCGGTCTGTTTCGACGCGCTTCGCAGCTCCATCGCCGACCTCGCCATCGCGGCATGAAGATTTCAGAATCCGAAATGGTGCCTGAGCCGGTCGCGCGCGTCGCGTGCGGCTGCGAGATCGAAGCCGTTGACGATGGCGAGACGAAAGCCGCCGGGCGGCATCGCGTGCCGCTCGGGCTCGATGTCCTCGTTGAAGGTAATCTGGACGCTGCTGACGCCCGGCAGGCGTCTGATTTCGTCCACCAGTTCGGCAGGCGGATGGCGCCAGCGCCGTCCGGTCGGGCCGAACAGGACCACGCTGTAGCCGTCGCGCCGCGCGGCATTGGCGAAGTCCCACGTCCCGTTTTCGTAAAGCCCCACCAGCGCATCGACCCAGCCGGGACCGTATAGATCCGGCCATTGGTCGGCGAAGCGCAGATGAACCTCGATGATGGTGCCGCCGATGGTTTCGAGATTGACCATTCCCGTATAGCCGGCGAGATGCCGTTTAACCCATTGACCGCAGCGCTGCTCGATTGCTGCATCTGCTTCGGCATGCACCGTCCAGTAATCGAAGGTGCCCTCGCCCGCGGGCTCTCCGGTGACGTGGCGCCACCAGCGCGGCGCGCCGTCAACGACTGCGAGATCGGACGAGACGTGACGGCCTGTCAGCAGCGGCATCCAGAAATGGCCTGGCGTGTAATGCGCTTCATAGTCAGCGCGCGAACCGACAATGCGGCTGCCGATGCCCATTCCCTTCAGGTTGATGATCGGCTTGGAGAAGACCGGGAACCGCGGCGGCATGGTGCCGTGCGGACCGGCCTCGAGACCCTGGCTCAACGCAACATCAAGCTTGTCATAGACCCAGCGATACGCCGGGTACCATTGCCACGCGTCGCTGTCCTCGGTCGGAATATTCGCCGCGGTGCGAACGCGGGAAAAATATTGCAGTCGCCAGGCATCGGCTTCGTTGATCGGCATGCGCACCGTCACTGCTGGCGGCGTAAACGCAGGTGTGCGGCAGAAGTTCAGAGCCTATTCGGTACCCATCCGCAATGCGTGCACGCTGAACAGCCCGTCGCTCCATGCCGTGACCGGCGTCCAGCCGCTGCCGTGCGCGAGCGCCTGAAAGGAATCGATCGAATATTTGTAGCTGTTCTCGGTGTGGATGGTTTCGCCCGCGCGAAACTCGATTGTGGTGTCGCAGACCCGGACTTTCTGCCGCTTGGTGCTGGCGAGATGCATTTCGATCCGGCTGCGTTCGGCGTTGTAAAATGCGTGATGCTCGAAGGCCCCGAGATTGAAATTGGCGCCGAGTTCGCGATTGATCCGCACCAGCAGATTGAGATTGAACTGCGCGGTGACACCCTCGGCGTCGTTATAGGCGCGATACAGGATATCGGGCGCCTTGACGAGATCGACGCCTGCCACGAGCACCGCGCCCGGGCCGAGAATGCGCCCTGCGCGCCGCAAAAATCCGGCCGCCTCATGCGGCTCGAAATTGCCGATGGTCGAGCCCGGAAAGAAGCCGGCGCGCGGCTTGCCGGCGACCTCTGCCGGCGGCTCGGTCATGGTCATGAAATCCGCCACCACCGGATAAACCGCGAGATGCGGCAAATCGCGCCGCAGCGCGACGGCGTCCTGCTGGAGGAAGTCGCCGGAAATGTCGATCGGAACGTAGGCCTCGACGCTGGCCGCGGCGCGCAACACGACGCGCGCCTTGGTGCTCGCCCCGCTGCCGAATTCCAGCAGCGCGCAGCCCGGCGGAAACAGCGACGCGATGGCGGGGGCATGCTCCTTGAGCAGCGAAAGCTCGCTGCGGGTCGGATAATATTCCGGCAGTTCGGTAATGCGTTCGAACAGCGCGGAACCGGCCAGATCGTAGAAATACTTCGGCGGCAGGCTTTTTGGTTTGGCGCTCAATCCGGCCAGCACGTCGGCCGCAAAAGTATTTTCGGAGTCGCCCGGTCGAAGCGCGCGGAGCGCGGTGTTCACACTCATCATCGAGGCTCAGCGTTCGAATTCCGCGAGGCGCAGCCCGGAAAACTGCCAGCGCGCCGCCGGATAAAAGAAATTGCGATACGTTTCGCGTGAATGTCCGGCGGGCGTCGCCAGCGACGATCCGCGCAGCACCATCTGGTTGACCATGAACTTCCCATTATACTCTCCGAGCGCGCCTTCTTCGGCGACGTAGCCCGGATAAGGAAGATAGGCACTGCGGGTCCATTGCCACACCCCGCCGAACGCGTCGTCGAGCGCACGGGCTTTTGCGGCCACTTCCCACTCGGCTTCGCTCGGCAGGTGCTTGCCGGCCCATCGCGCGAACGCGTCGGCTTCGTAGTAGCTGATGTGGCATACCGGCAGCGCGGGATCGACCGGACGCAGCCCGCCCGGTGTCATCGAGAACCACGCGCCGTCGACATGCTGCCAGTAGCCCGGCGCGCACCACGCCTGCGCCTGCACATCGTCCCAGCCGTTCGAGAGCCACAGCGACGGCGTGCTGTAGCCGTCGTCGGCCATGAATTCGAGCCACTCGCCGTTCGTCACCAGCGCGCGCGCGATGCGCACCGGCTGGAGCAGCGCCTGATGCGCGGGGCGCTCGTTGTCGAACGAAAACCCCGAACCGTCGTGGCCGATGGTGTGGATGCCCGCGAGCAGCACGTCGCCGCCTTCGCGCGAGCTTTGAGCCGCCGGCCATTGCCAGTCCGGGTCATACGCCGGGTTCGTGGGGTTCTGCGCAAAAGCGTGAAGGATGTCCGTGAGCATCAGCTCCTGATGCTGCTGTTCGTGATGCAGCCCGATTTCGAGAATCGGCTGTACCGCTTCGAAGTTGTCGGCGGTTTCGATCAGCTTCTCCACCGCCGCATCGACGTGCGCCCGATAGGCCGTCGTCTCGGCGACGCCCGGCCGCGTGACGAGGCCGCGCTGCGGTCTCGCCTGCCGGGGACCTGCGGCGACATAATAGGAATTGAACAGGAACGCGAACCGGTCATCGAACGAGCGATAGGACGGCGCGAACGGCCGCAGCAAAAACTGCTCGAAGAACCAGGTGACGTGAGCGCGATGCCACTTCGCGGGACTTGCGTCGGGCATCGACTGCACGACCTGATCTTCCGGCGACAGCAGCGCCGTGCGCCGTTCGCTCTCGCTGCGCACGGCGCGAAACCGCTCGAGCCAAAAGTGGCGTGAATGGCGTGCCGGCTCCACAACCGCGAAATCGTCACCGGAGGATTTTCGCAGTCGAACGGCGGGACGTGACATCAGTATGGTCCGGAAAACCGAACGTTGATGAAAACCTGAGGATCAATAGCCAGCTTGGTAATCGGCGCACCCGTGGATAGTTCCATACCCTACCATGTGGCCAGAGCAATGGCCGCGGTTCCCGCTAACGGGGATGTGATCGCATGAGGAAATCGCTCCAAGGGATTGACGTTGGAGAAATAATACCTATCGATCGAGCGTGCTGAAGGCCCATTGCGCCGTCTGAAACCAGGGAATCTCTTGATGGCAAACGCGATGCTGCCGCGCGAGCGGTGCGACTTTTCGGCCATCGTGGACCGCCCGCCGCTGAAGCTTCCCGGAGGGGCGCGGCTGATTTTCTGGACCATCGTCAATCTGGAAGTGTGGGACATTCGCAAGCCGATGGCGCGCCAGGTGCTCGGCCCGCCCGCCGGCCAGACGCTCATTCCGGACGTGCCCAACTGGAGCTGGCACGAATACGGCATGCGCGTCGGGGTCTGGCGTTTCTTTGATCTGTTCCGGCGGCTCGACATTCGCCCAACGCTCGCGCTCAACGCCCGCGTCTGCGAGGATTATCCGCGCGTCGCCAGGCAGGCGCTCGCAGAGAACTGGGAGTTCATGGGTCATTCCTACGAGCAGGGACCGATCCATGCCGAGCCCGACCAGCAGGCGATGGTCACGCGCGCGCTCGGCGTGATCGAGCGCTTCTGCGGCAGGCGCCCGGTGGGCTGGCTCGGACCGGGCCTTACCGAGACGCTCGAAACACCGGAAATCCTCGCCGGGGCGGGCGTGAAATACATCGGCGACTGGGTGTACGACGACGAGCCGACCACGATCCGTACCGCTGCCGGGCCGCTGGTGACGCTGCCCTACACGCTCGAACTCAACGACATCCCGATGATGATCGTCCAGCATCACGAAAGCGATTATCTGCTGCGCCGCGCGATCGACCAGTTCGACCGCCTTTATGCCGAAGGCGAACAGCGCGCGAAAATCATCGCGCTCGCGATCCATCCCTACATCAGCGGCCAGCCGCACCGGATCAAATATCTGGAAGCGATCTACGAACATGCCCGCAAATTCGACGGCGTGCTGTACTGGACCGGGGAACAGATTCTCGACTGGTACGCGAAAGAGGGCGCGGCGCCCGCCTGAAGCCTTCAGAGCGACAGCGGCAATTCCAGATACTTCGCGTACATCATGTCCCGATGCTCGAACAGGACCGGATCGGGTGCCGCTCCGGCCGACGCGTCCCGCGTTTCGAACGCGGCTCTTGAAGCCGGGTCCATGCGGCACTGTTCCTGCGGCAGCGGGCCGAACATCGCCATCGCGGTCGCGCTGTAAATATCGGCCGCCGTCATTGAGCCGCCCACATAGTAGCTGCTCCCCGCCTCGCGCTGCGCCTTGAGACGCGCCGCCAGCATGGCGAGGAGCGCCGCCACGCGCGCGCCCGATGCCGCCCCCGCCTCGGGAGCGTAACCGTACTTTTTGCTCAGATACTTCGCCACCCGTTCGGGGAAACCGCCGGAATTTCGCAATCCGGCGTCGATCATCTGCAGCCGCCGCGACCACGCGAGACCCTCCTCGCCGCAGATTTCATGCGCCAGCCCAAACACCAGCGCGCGCTCGGCCGCATCGGCCGGCAACAGCGGCGGCGACGGCGACAGACGTTCGGCCAGCAGCAGTATCTCGGCCCAGCCGGAGCGCGGCCGCTCGTTATTATAGATGGCGACCGGTCCGCTGCGCTGGCCGGCCCAGTCCCTGAGCGCCTCACTGTCGTAAACAAGGCGCACGGCAACCCAGTCGATGCCCTTGATGTGCAGGATGCCTTTGGCGGCTTCGCCCCAGGGGCTCGGGACGCCCCCGACCACCACCATGCGCAGGCCGCTTCGACCAATCGCATCATCCACGGTGACGTATTCGACCGTCATGCCCGATCCTCCCGCCGACCGCCCCGATTCCCGCGCCGTGGCGGACATCGGTATTCTGCTACACTGTGCGCCGGCAAGGGAGGATCTATCGGATGCCGGGACGTAGCTCGCCCGGATGCGCGCCGGGCCATGAGGCGGGACCGGCTATGCCCCGTTTGCAGGCCGGTCGCTTGACCCGACCCGGCATGTCGTCGGAGGATACTGAAAGCACAGCGTTTTTTGTTCGCGCACAACAAGAGCGACAGGATGCCGCCGCCGGAATGGAAGGCCGCGCGCGAACGCGCTCCGGCTGCTGACGGCGCAGACAAGTCGGCGACCAGGGAGAGGACGGGATGCGTAACCGTTGTCGCGTCATTCTGGCGGCAGCTTTGGCGACGCTGCTGATGGTCCCGCCGGTTTCCGCAGCGTTAGCGCAGACCGACGGCACGCCCGCCGGTGCCGCGGCACCGCAGGCGCCGGCGCCATCCGTCGCCGATGCGCCTGCCTCTGCTCAGGCGACGCCAAATCCGGCCGCACCCCGCTCCCCGCAGCATTCGGTGGTGAGCGGGGATCTGCCGCAGGACCTGTCGCCGTGGGGCATGTTCGTCAATGCCGACGCCATCGTGCGCGCCGTGATGATCGGGCTTGCGATGGCCTCGCTCGTGACCTGGACTGTCTGGCTTGCCAAAAGCTTCGAGCTTTACAGCGCACGCGCCGCGGCGCGTAACGGTCTGCGGATTCTCGCCGGTTCTGCGACGCTGGCGCAGGCTCACGACCGGCTGCGTGGAGGCTCGCGGCCCGTGGCGCAACTCGTGCAGGCGGCGGCCGCCGAATTCCGCGCTTCCGCGGGTCTCCGCGGCGAAGGACTCAAGGAGCGCATCGCGTGGCAGCTCGAACGCATCGAAATGGCGGCCGGCCGCAACATCTCGCGCGGCACCGGCGTGCTGGCGACGATCGGCGCGACGGCCCCGTTTGTCGGACTGTTCGGCACCGTATGGGGAATCATGGACAGCTTCATCGGCATTTCCAGAGCGCACACCACCAATCTCGCGGTGGTCGCGCCGGGCATCGCCGAAGCCCTGCTGGCAACCGCCCTTGGACTTGTCGCCGCAATTCCGGCGGTCATGATCTATAACGTCCTGGCGCGCTCCACTGTGCATTACCGCGCGCTGATCGGCGACGCCTCGGCGCAGGTGATGCAGCTCGCGAGCCGCGATCTCGACCGCGCCTCGTTCGCGCGATCGCAGACCGGCGCGCACGTCGTGGCGCAGGCTGCGGAGTAGATCGCATGGCGATGAGCCTTCACCACGGCGACGACGAACTCGAAGAACTGCACGGCATCAACGTCACGCCGTTCATCGACGTGATGCTGGTGCTGCTGATCATCTTCATGGTCGCGGCGCCGCTCGCCACTGTCGATCTCGGAGTCGACCTGCCCTCGTCGAATGCCGAGCCGACTGAACGGCCGGACAAGCCGGTTTATCTCACCCTCAAGCCCGATCTCGGCCTTGCGATTGGCGAGGACGCGATCGCGCGCGACCGGCTTGCAGCCGCGCTCGATGCCGCGACCGGCGGCAACAGGGATGAGCGCGTTTTCGTTCGCGCCGATCGCACCGTGCCGTACGGCGAAGTCATGCGGCTGATGAACGACCTGCGCGCCGCGCATTATCTGAAAGTCGCGCTGGTCGGCATGGAGATGCGGGAGGCAAAATGAGCGCCTCCGGGATCTCCCTGATCGAAGACGGTCATCCGCGCGGCATCGGGCGCTGGGCGCTTGCCGCAGCCATTGCGGTTGTGCTGCACGCCGCAGCCATCGCCGCCTGGTTTTCCTGGCACCAGCCGCTGCCGGAAATCGGCGGCGACGCGAACTCGATAGTGCTTGAGCTTTCGCCAATCAATTCGACACCGGACGCAGCCGCAAGCGACGCGGCGCCATCGCCCGAGACCATGACGGAATCGAAGGCGGTGCCCGAGCCGCAGGCGGCAGCGCCGCGCGAAGAACCGAAGATCGAGCAGCCGCCTGACCCGGCGCCGGCGCTCATTGCCGAACCGGTGGTAAAACCTCAGCCGCAGGCCGAAGAAGCCCGCCCGCCGGCACCGGTAACGGCGCAGCAGGTCAAAGGCGGCGCGCCGCGCATCGATCCGTCATGGCAGAGCAGCCTCATCCGGCAGTTGCAGCGCTTCAAGCGCTATCCGGGCGCGGCCCAGGCCCGTAACGAACAGGGCGTGGTGTACTTAAGCTTCAGCCTCGACCGTAACGGCCACGTGCTCGCGCATGCCATCGCGCGCAGTTCCGGCCATGCCACCCTCGACGGCGCGGTGCTGGAAATGATCCGGCGCGCCGAGCCGCTGCCGGCGTTTCCCGCAAGCATGACGCAGGCGCGGATCGATCTCACCGTACCGATTCGTTTTTCGCTGCACTGAGCGGCAACACGGCGGGGCACAGAGCCCGAGGCAGCGCGGCGGTAAGCGCGCGCCGGTTCAGTCGTTGTTGCCGTTGGTGTAGGGCATCGGCGGCGGCGACGAAAAGCCGCGCGGCGGAGCATACGGATGCGCCATCGGCGAAGCACCTGCGCCGAGCTGGAGCAGCGGACCATTGGGCCCGAACGGCTGGGTGCCCGAGAAATGCTGGCTCTGGGTGCTCTGGTCGGAATATGACGAATTGCCGTCACCGCCGACCCGCAGGTTTTCCATCGAGAACGCCCACGCCGCGGAACCGCTCAACGAAATCGCGCCGGCGGCAAGCACGAGGGCGCCAAAACGAAGCGGCGTCGATCGAATCGTCATGATCCCCTCACGAACATCGTCCCGGTCGTCGCGGCGAAGCTACGGGCGCGCGGCCCCCGGCGTCAAGCCGGACGGCCGCCTGGTGGTATCCGCGCGTCGAATCCGCCACAATCGTCCGCGGCCCTTAGGCCCTTTGTGAGACAAACGATCCACCTTTAGGAGTGATCATGCGCACCAGGCCATCCCTGAGCTCGGACGACGTGAAAAAAATGCTGGCGGCGTGCGAAGCCGAAGCGGCGAAGAATAACTGGAGCGTCGCCGTGGCGATTCTCGACGACGGCGGGCATCTTCTGGGCTTTCATCGCATGGACGGCGTGCGGCCGATTTCCGCGGAAGTCGCGATCGGCAAGGCACATACGTCGGCCGTGACCTCGCGGCCGAGCAAATTTTTCGAGGACCGCGTCAAGGAACGCCCCGCGTTCGCCGGTTTCCCCGCCGGTACGCTCATTCAGGGCGGCGTACCGGTCATGCATCAGAACGAGTGCGTCGGCGCGATCGGCGTATCGGGTGTTTCTTCGGAAGACGACGAAAAGATCGCACTCGCGGGCGTCAAGGCACTCGGCTGACGGGCGCGGACGGAACCCGGACGGGTCAGGCGTCCAGCTCCTTAAAGTAGCGATAAATGCCCCACTGGCTGAACGGAATCCGGCGCGGGGAAGCCATATAGGCCTTGATGCGCGGGCGCTGTGCGACGCGGTCGTGCAGCGCCACCACACCGGGAATCTTTTTCTCGAAGCGCTTCATCCGTTTCGGGAAGGCGTATCGCAGGCCTTCGACGATCTGGAACAGCGAAAGGTCCACGTAACTCAAACGGCCGCCGATCAGCCAGCGGCCGCCGTTTCGCTGCAGCACGTGCTCGAAATAGCCCAGAAATTTCGGCACCCGGTAGCGCCAGAAATCCTGGGTACGCCGCTTCGCCGCGGGCCGCTGTTCCTCATAATAGAGCCACGACGTGATCGGATGATGGGTGTCGTGAATCTCGACCACGAGGTCGGTGATGGTGAGCTGGAGCTGATGCGCCCACAGCCGCCCGGCCTCGTCGCGCGGCGCAAGATTAAGGCGCGGGCCGAGATATTGCAGAATGTTCGCGGTCTGCGCGATGACGAGCTTGCCGGCCCTGATGAACGGGGGCGCAAACGGCGGCCGGGCGGACTTTTTGTCGTCGATGATTTTCATCATCGCCGGGATGCCGGCTTTGCCTTTGCGGCGGGCGACGTCGACATAGTCGGCGCCGGCTTCTTCCAGCGCGAGCCGGACGAATTCGCCGCGGCCCTGCACTGTCGGATGGTAATACAGCTCGTACCGCATGGGTCACCTCGCCGCGCGCAGGTTAGCCCCCCGCAGGTGCGCCCGGTCACGTCCGGGTCGCTACCCACGTGCCGGTGCAATGGCCGCTCGGCGCCTGCCCGTGCCAGGTTCCGCTGCCGCGCCGAACCGTCATCCGGCCGGTCGCCACGGCATAATTTGAACCGCTGGATACGCTCGCGTAGGCGACACCGTTCGGTTTGACGCGGCCGGTGAAGTTCACGAAGCCGCCGCCGTAGGTGATGTTGCCGTCAACGATCTGGCCGGCGAAGCGGGAGGCCCGGTCGCACGGTCCCGTCTTGGTATAGATGATGACACTCCACGGGCCGTCGAATTTCGTCCCGGCGTGAACCTCCGCCGGATGCGCGAACGACACAACGGCAAGAACAACGGCAAGCAGAATCGCAGCGGCAGTTTTTCGGATCATTCAATCGCCCCCCAAAATTCGGATCGTGTTTCCAGCGTCAAATCAGTGGTAAACTGTCCATACAATAACATCATGACGCATGGTGGCGTGTCCAGACGCCGGACGTTGCGCCGGCCGGGATCGGAAAACCGCTACGACGTGCCCGGGCGCGTCGCGCTCCAGGTGCCGGAGCAACGGCCACCGGGACCGTCGCCGCTCCAGGTGCCTCCCCCCTGCGTCGCCGTCATGTGTCCATGCGCCTCGCCGCGCAAATCGCCGTAGCTGACCCGGACGATGGTGGTGCCGTTGGCATCCACATGTCCGTTCACTTCGAGCGTGCCGTAGGCGTAGGAAAATTCGCCGTTCACGATCTGCCCGCTGAAGCGGCTGGACGGTTCGCAGGGTCCCGCGGTCGTGGACACCACCACGCTCCACGAGCCGTCATATTTGGTGCCGGCATCCGCACCGGCCGGCGGCAGCAGGACCGCCGCCAGTACCGGCGGAACAAAAAAAATGCGGGTCACGCCGCGTATCATGATCGCCCCAAATCCCCGTGGCCTCCGGCGGAGGCCGTCCCCTCACACCCCTTTGTACTGCTCGTCACTCACCTTCTCCAGCCAGGTGACATAGTTTGCGTCGAGAACCTCGGCGATCGCGATGTGTACCATGGCAGTCGTCGCGCTTGCGCCGTGCCAGTGCTTCTCGTTCGGCGGAAACCAGACGATGTCGCCGGCACGGACTTCGCGCACGGCCCCGCCCCAGTTCTGCACGCGGCCATGACCCGAGACGATGTAGAGCGTTTGTCCGAGCGGATGGGTATGCCAGTTGGTGCGCGCACCGGGCTCGAAGCGCACGAACGAGGCGCGCACCCCCGGAGGCGGCAACGGCGCCTCGATGATCGGATCCTGCCACACCGTGCCTGTAAAGTACTCGGCCGGCGCTTTGCGGGACGGATGCGAACCGCTCGGATGAATATCCATGGGGGTTTCCTCTCGACTGTCGGGCGCGCTGCCGGTGAGACGGCGCGCCCCGGGCGCGGTAAGATACTTGAAATCCGCGCGCGGTACGCTGCCCTCGTGCGCGTGCCGCAACAACGCCGTACTGCGGGTTATTATTCCGGCGGGGAATGCGCGGCCTGATACAGGCCTGCGTGCAGGGGATCGGATCGAGGGGCTCATGGCGACAATCACGCGGATCGGCGGCATTCGCCTCGTCAGGCTCATTGTCCTCGGACTGAGTTTGACGCTCGCGGCCTGCGACAAGTGCATCGTGCCGACCTGGAACCCGAGCCGGACGCCAGCGCCCGCGTCCTGCCACGACGACAGTTCCGTCAAGTAACCGCCCTATCAGCCGATGGTGACGCCGCCATCGACGACGATGGTCTGGCCGGTCATGTAGCTTCCGGCCTGCGACGCCAGCAGGATGGCTGCGCCCGCGATTTCGTCCGGCTCGCCGATCCGGCCCAGCGGGGTCTGGGCATTCCGCCGCTTCAGCATCTCCGGATTCTCCCACAGCGCGCGGGCGAAATCGGTGCGGATGAGACCCGGCGCGATGCAGTTGACCCGGACGTTATGCGGACCAAGCTCGACCGCGAGGTTGCGCGCAAGCTGCATGTCCGCCGCTTTCGAAATGCAATAAGCGCCGATCACCGGGCTGCCGCGAAAGCCGCCGATGGACGAGACAATGATGATCGAGCCGTCTTTGCGCTCGATCATCTGCGGCGTCACCAGCGTCACCAGCCAGTGATTGGAGACGATGTTGTTGTCGAGGATCTTGCGGAGCTGTTCGTCGGTGATGGTGTGGAGCGGTCCGTAATGCGGGTTGGAGGCCGCGTTGCAGACCAGAATGTCGATGCGGCCGAACGCCCGCATCGTTTCGTCAACGAGGCGAGCAATGTGATCCTTCGAGGAAATGTTCGCCGCGACCGCGATGGCGCGTCCGTCGCCGTATTTTGCGTTGATCGACGCCGCAACGTCGCGGCACGGCTCGATGTTGCGCGACGACACCACGACGCGGGCGCCCTGCTCCGCCATGCGCTCGACGATGGCGAGCCCGATACCGCGCGACGAACCGGTAACGACGGCGGTCTTTCCGCTCAGATCGAATAGGGACACCGCCGTTCCCTCCGCGTGGAGATGATGTATTTTGCGCGGAAGCTTATTGCCGCCGCCGCGGCCCGGCAAGACGAAGAGGAAACGACCGATGCCCGCCATCAATTCCGTGACCGACCTCACCCGCGAGGGCGACGTCGCGGTCATTACGATCAACTCTCCGCCGGTCAATGCGCTCTCCGCCAGCGTCCGCGACGGACTTCGCGACAGCGTCGGACAGGCCGCAGCCGATCCTGCCGTCAAAGCCATCGTCGTGATCTGCGCCGGCCGCACGTTCATTGCGGGCGCGGACATTTCCGAATTCGGCAAGCCGCCGAAGGGCGCGACGCTCCCGCAATTGCAGGCGGTCCTCGAAGGCGGTCCGAAGCCGGTGATTGCCGCAATTCACGGCACGGCGCTGGGCGGCGGTTTCGAAATGGCGCTGATGTGTCATTACCGCGTCGCGGTGCCGTCGGCGAAATTCGGCTTTCCGGAAATCAAACTCGGGCTCATTCCCGGCGCGGGCGGCACGCAGCGTCTGCCGCGCCTGAGCGGCGTCGAGGCGGCGCTCGAGGTCATTCTCGGCGGCTCGCCGTTCGGCGCCAAGCAGGCGCTGGAATGGGGCGTGATCGACACGCTGGTCGAGGAAGGAAAGCTGCGCGAAGGCGCGCTCGCATTCGCGCGCAAGGTCATCGACACGCACATGCCGTTGCGGAAAATCCGCGACCTCAACGACAAAATCGATGCGGCGCGTGGCCACCCGGAGATTTTCGACAAGGTCCGCCGCGAATACGGCCGCAGGTATCGCGGTTTCGAGGCCTGGCAGGCGGCGTTGCGCGCCGTGCAGGCGGCGATCGATCTGCCGTTCGACGAAGGCATGAAGCTCGAACGCCAGATCTTCCTCGATCTCATTCCGACCCCGCAGGCGCAGGCGCAGCGCTACGTGTTCTTCGCCGAGCGCAAGGTCTGGAAGATCTCCGATGTGCCGGACGACACCCCCGTCCTGCCGGTCAAAAAGGTCGGCGTCATCGGCGCCGGCACGATGGGCGGCGGCATCTCGATGAATTTCCTCAACGCCGGAATCCCGGTGACGATCGTCGAGACGGCGCGGGAGGCGCTCGACCGCGGCATCGGCACGATCCGGCGCAACTACGACAGCACCGCGAAGAAGGGCCGGATGACGGCCGCCGACGTCGAGACCCGGATGGGCCTCCTTCGTCCGGAATTGAACCTCGATGCGCTGTCCGACTGCGACCTGATCATCGAGGCGGTCTACGAAAATATGGACATCAAGAAAGAGGTGTTCCGCAAGCTCGACCGGATTGCAAAGCCCGGCGCGATCCTCGCTTCCAACACGTCCTATCTCGACGTCAACGAGATTGCCTCGGTCACCGGCCGGCCCGATCACGTGCTCGGCCTGCACTTTTTCTCGCCGGCCAACGTGATGCGGCTGCTTGAGGTCGTGCGCGGCGCAAAAACTGCCAAGCCGGTGATCGCGACCGCCATGCAGCTCGCGAGGAAAATCGGCAAGATCGGCGTGCTGGTCGGCGTCTGCCACGGCTTCGTCGGCAACCGCATGCTGCACCAGCGGCAGCGCGAAGCCGCCAAGCTGATCCTCGAAGGCGCGATGCCCTGGGACGTCGATCGCGTGATCTACGAGTTCGGCCTGCCGATGGGACCGTTTGCGATGAGCGATCTTGCCGGCCTCGACATCGGCTGGTCGAAGGAGACCAGCAAGTCCTCGACCATCCGGGAGATCCTGTGCGAGATGAACCGGCGCGGACAGAAAACCGGCGCCGGCTTTTACGACTACGACGAACAGCGCCGCGCCAGCCCGTCGCCGGTGGTCGAGAAAATCATTCTGGATTTTGCCGCGGGCAAGGGCATCAACCGGCGCACCATCCCGGATCAGGAAATTCTCGAACGCTGCATTTATCCGATGATCAACGAGGGCGCGAAGATCATCGAAGAAGGCAAGGCGCAGCGGGCCTCCGATATTGATATCGTCTGGATCAACGGCTACGGCTGGCCGGTCTATCGCGGCGGCCCGATGTTCTACGCCGACCTGATCGGTCCCGAAAAGGTCCTCGCGAAGCTCAAGGAATTCGAGGCGACGATGGGTCCGGACTTCACGCCGGCGCCGCTGCTCGAAACCCTCGCCGCCGGGAACAGGCGGTTTCAGGATCTGTAGCGGCGGGCTTCGCGGAGGCGGCTGGCGCCAGCGGTCCCCGCGCCGCCGCCGCGCCGATGGTCACGCCGCCTAAAACATGGGCACCGCCGATGGCGGGCGTGCGTTAAGGTCCGCCGCCCCGAACCCGTATAAGTTGGCGCAAAGATTGCTACAATCAGGTTGCCGGCGTTTGGTGCGGCAGGTGTCTGTCACGACGCGTTCGGGTGGGCCGGGGATCGACATGTTCGACGAAATGAGCGGCAGCGAAGGCGCGGTTCGCCCCGCTTACGCCGAACTGTCGAAATGGCTCGACCAGATTCCGCCTGACGTCCTCGACTATCGCCGGCGCGAGGCGGAGCTGTTCTTCCGCCGGATCGGCATCACCTTTGCGGTCTACGGCGATCCCGAAGCGCAGGAACGGCTGATCCCGTTCGACGTCATCCCGCGCATTTTGGCGGCGGACGAATGGCAGACGCTGCAGCGCGGCCTCGAGCAGCGGGTCAAGGCGATTAACGCCTACATCAAGGACGTTTACAACCGCCGCGAGATTCTCAAAGCCGGCATCGTCCCGGAAGACCTGGTGTTCCAGAACCCGGTGTTCCGCCCGGAGATGAACGGACAGAAGGTGCCGCACGACATCTACGTCCATGTCGCCGGCATCGACGTCATCCGCGTCGATGCGGATGATTTTTACGTGCTCGAGGACAACGCCCGCACGCCGTCCGGCGTGTCCTACATGCTGGAAAACCGCGAGATCATGCTGCGGCTGTTTCCGGAGCTGTTCTCGCGCTACCGCGTGGCGCCGGTCGAGAATTATCCGGACGAGCTGCTCGCAACCCTCAAATCGATCGCGCCGCAGACGGCTTCGGCGGAGCCGACCGTCGTGCTGCTCACGCCCGGAGTCTATAATTCCGCCTACTACGAGCACTCGTTCCTTGCCGACAAGCTCGGCGTCGAACTGGTCGAGGGCCGCGACCTCGTGACCAGGAACGACATCGTCTACATGCGTACGACCGAAGGGCTCAAGCGCGTCGACGTAATCTATCGGCGGATCGACGACGATTTCCTCGACCCGCTGGTTTTTCGGCCGGACAGCGCGCTCGGCGTGCCCGGACTGATGTCGGCCTACCAGTCCGGCAATGTCACGCTCGCCAATGCGGTCGGCACCGGCATCGCCGACGACAAGGCGGTTTACAGCTACATGCCCGAGATCGTGAAATTCTATCTCGGCGAGGAACCGCTGCTGAAAAACGTGCCGACCTGGCGCTGCCGCGAGGCCGGACATCTAAGTTACGTGCTCGACAACATCGCGGACCTCGTGGTGAAGGAAGTTCACGGCTCCGGCGGCTACGGCATGCTGATCGGTCCAAAGGCCGACAAGGCAACGATCGCCACGTTTTCCGCGAAGCTCAAAGCCGACCCGACCAATTTTATCGCGCAGCCAACGCTTTCGCTCTCGACCTGCCCGACCTGCGTCGAGGAAGGCATCGCGCCGCGGCATGTCGACCTGCGCCCGTTCGTGCTGTCGGGCAGCGACCGGATCCGCATCGTTCCCGGCGGGCTGACGCGGGTCGCGCTGAAAAAAGGCTCGCTGGTCGTCAATTCAAGTCAGGGCGGCGGCACCAAGGACACCTGGGTGCTGGCCGGATGAGGACGGGCTGAAACGATGCTCTCGCGCACGGCCGACAATCTCTTCTGGCTCGCCCGCTACGTCGAACGGGCCGAGTATCTGGCGCGCATTCTCGACACCACGTACCGGCTCACGGCCCTGCCGCTCAGCTACGTCGGCACCTCGAACGAATGGGAATCCGCGGTCGCCACGGCCGGGTGCGCCAATGCGTTCTTCGCCGCATATTCCGAAGCGAACGAGGAAACCGTCACCGAATTCCTCGCCTTCTCGCCCGACAATCCGTCTTCGATCCGCAACTGCATCGAGACCGCGCGGCTCAACGCACGCTCGGTACGCACTGCGCTGACCATCGAGATGTGGGACACCATCAACAGTGCGTGGCTCGAGCTCAAGAAATGGGGCAACGGACCGCGCTCGCGGGAGGAGTTCGCGCGCTTCCTGCGCTGGGTGCAGGAATTGTCGCTGCGCTTCGACGGCTCGGCCTACCGCACCATGCTCCGCAACGACGCCTACTGGTTCTCGCGCCTCGGCGTCTATATCGAGCGCGCCGACAACACCGCGCGCATCCTCGACGTCAAGTATCACCTGCTGCTGCCGGCCTACGAAACCGTCGGCGGCCCGCTCGACTACCATCAATGGGCGTCGATCCTGCGCTCGGTCTCCGCGCTTACCGCGTACCACTGGGTCTATCGCGAGAACGTCAAACCCTGGCTGGTCGCGGACCTGCTGATGCTCAAGGACGAAATGCCGCGCTCGCTCGCGAGCTGTTACGAGAACCTCGTGCAGAATCTCGACCGGATCGCCAACGCCTATGGCCGCCAGGGCAATGCGCAGCGGCAGGCACGAAGCGTGCGGGCACGGCTGCAAAACAGCCGCATCGAGCAGATTTTCCAGACCGGACTGCACGAATTCATCGACGATTTCGTCGAAGACAACAACCGGCTCGGCACGGCGATTGCGCAGCAATATCTGATGTAGCGGGGCGGCGCAGAGGACAGGACGCGATCCGGACGCTATCATCGTCCAAAGATCGTCCGCCCGTCCCCGTCAGTCATTCCGGCCGCCCATGCGTCTTCGCATCGCCCACACCACGAGCGTTCGTTACGATCCGCCTGCCACGGGCGTCATTCAGGTGCTGCGGCTCACGCCGCGCAATCACGAAGGCCAGCACGTGGTCGGCTGGCGGATCGACATCTCGACGGATTCTCGCCTCAACGCCCACGAGGATGCGTTCGGCAATCTCACCCACGTCTTCACCGCCGACGGCCCGGTCGAAAGCCTGAGCATCACGGTCGATGGCGAGGCCGACACCCAGAACACCGACGGTGTCGTGCGCGGCACGCTGGAGCGCTTCCCGCCGGGTCTGTTCCTGCGCGACACGAGCCTGACGCTCGCCGACGAACGCATCCGCGATTTCGCTCTGGCCATTCGCGCCGCAAGCGGCGGCGACGTGCTCGCCGAGCTTCATGGCCTGCTGGATCACCTTCACGACGAGATGGAGGGCGAAACCGACCCGTTGCAGACCGAGGCGGCGTCGGCCAAAGAGGTTTTCGCCCGCAAACGCGGTATCGCGCGGGATTTGAGCCATATTTTCATCGGGGCGGCCCGCAGTCTCGGCATACCGGCCCGCTACGTCGCCGGCTACCTGTGCGTCGATGGAACGGTCGAGCAGCACGCCGGTCACGCCTGGGCGGAGGCCTTCGTCCCCCGGCTCGGCTGGGTCGCGTTCGATCCGGCCAACCGCGTATGCCCGACCGATGCCTACGTTCGCGTCGCAGTCGGCCTCGACGCGCTCGGCGCGATCGCGGTCCGCGGGACACGCTACGGGACCGGCGCAGAACAGCTCGCGGTGAGCATCACGGTCGATCAGTGACCGCCGGTGCGGCCTTTGCCCGGATTTGGCGGCTGGTTCGCCATTGCGGCAGGCCGCGCCGGCGTATAAATCCCGGCGTGGAGCTGGCGAATCGATGACCTATTGCTGCGGAATTCTGGTGCGCGAAGGCCTCGTTATGTTCGGCGACACGCGCACCAATGCCGGCGTCGACAACATCGCGACTTTCCGCAAGCTGCATGTGTTCAAGGATCCCGGCAAGCGCATCATGGCGATCGCGTCGGCGGGCAACCTGTCGATCAGCCAGTCGGTCGTGAGCATCCTGACCGAGGGCTACGACAATCCCGAAACCGGCGAACATGAAACGCTGATGAATGCGCCCTCGATGTTTCAGGCGGCGCAGCGGGTCGGCCACACCATCCGCACCATTCATGCCGCCGAAGGCAAGGCGCTGGAATCGTCGGACGTGAATTTCGATGTGTCATTCCTGTTCGGCGGCCAGATCGCCGGCGAGCGCATGCGGCTGTTCATGGTCTATTCCGCCGGCAATTTCATCGAATGCACCACTGATACGCCCTATCTCCAGATCGGCGAGCACAAATACGGCAAGCCGGTGCTCGACCGCGCCGTGACCTACGGCATGGACCTGTACGACGCGCTGAAAGTCGGGCTGGTTTCGATCGATTCCACCATGCGCTCGAACCTGAGCGTCGGCATGCCGATCGACCTGCTGGTGGTCCGGCGAGATGCCTGCGATGCCGAACTGATCTACCGCATCGAGCCCGGCGAGCCCTACTTCACCGACCTGCGCGAGCGCTGGTCGGCAGCGCTGCGAGCGGCCCACATCGCCATTCCGCGCCCACCCTACAGCAACAAGCGCTGATCGCACGGGCTTCAGCGGTCGCGTTTACCCGCCATTAACTCTGGTTAAGAGCCGGCGGCTTCGTCCGCACTGTCACGTAGACAGCAAGCGAATTGCAAACTTTTCCGGCCTATGGTCGCCGCGAACAAGAACATCGCCAGGTGGGGCGTGATTTCGGCACGGTCAAAGATCGCCGAGGAAATCAAAAAGTCGCGCTGGGACAAGGCGCGGCTGCGCTTTGTCGTGCCGATCGGCGCGATCGTAGCCGTCGCCATCGCCTGCGTCGTCATCGCGGTGCTGATCTCGGCGAAGCGCGCCAACGAAGTCTCGCTCAATCGCGAACAGGAACTGATCCAGCGGACGATCGCCGGCCGCGCCGCGCGCCTGCTGCGCGAAGTCGAGAGCGTGGCCGCGACGCCCGCCGCCACCCTTGCCATTCGCCAGGCCTACGATCCGCGATGGGTCGACCAGCGGGTCGGCCAATGGCTGCAAACCTGGTTCGACCAGGACCTCGTGGTGGTGGTCAACGGCGCCGACCAGATCAAATACGTGCGCTCGCGCGACGGCGACGGCGCCGTGAGCGGCCTCAACATGGAGCTTGCGCCCGGCCTCGGATTCCTCCGCGGCGGCGCGCCGCCTGACCGGGCCGTCATCGTCCCCGCGGGAGGGGATTCCGATACGCCGGCACGCCGCGCCGCGTTGATCGAGCGGTTTATGAACCGGCCCGCGATCGTCGCGATGGTCGCGGTCGGATCCGGCGAAGAGCTCGCGGGCGGCGCCCTGAACGCGCCGGTCGTCGTTGCCGTGAAATTCATCGACGCCACCCTGCTGCGGCAGCTCGGCAACCGGCTGCAACTGCAGGAGCTGCGCGAAATCGACGACCCGGCGCAGGCCGGCAACGCCCAGACGATCGATATTGCGGATCCCCAGGGCGACAGCATCGTGCGACTCGCCTGGAAGCCGACACAGCCGGGCGGCGTGATCGTCTGGCGCGTGCTGCCCTTCATCGCGGTCGCGCTCGCCGGCTTTGCGCTGCTGCTGGGCCTTGTGATCCGCCATATGCGGCACACCGAGCACGCGATCGCCACCGGCGAGACCCGGCTGCGCCATCTCGCCCTGCACGATCCGGTTTGCGGACTGCCGAACCGGATTTATTTCGGCGAACGGCTGGAAACGCTGATCACCGAGGTCCGGCGCGGCGGGCCGTCGGCGGCCGTGTTCTACATCGACCTCGATCACTTCAAGGACGTCAACGATACGCTCGGGCACCATATCGGCGACGAGCTTATTCTCAACGTCACGCAGCGCCTCAGCCGGGTCATGAACGGCGACGATCTTGTTGCCCGGCTCGGCGGCGACGAATTCGCCATCATCACCACCTGCGCATCGGATTCCTATTCGCTCCAGGCGATCGCAGGCCGCATCATCGCCGCGGTCTGCGCGCCCTACCTGATCAACTCCCACAACATCATGATCGGCGCCTCGATCGGCATCGCCGTGATCGACCGCCGCGCCGGCGATGCCGGCGACATTCTGCGTTATGCCGACATGGCGCTCTATCGCGCCAAAAACGAAGGCCGTAACCGCGCCTGCATCTACGATGCCGCCATGGACGCCGACCTGTCGCAGCGCAAGCTGCTGGAGGGCGATCTGCGGCATGCGATCCAGAACAACGAACTCAGCGCCGCCTATCAGCCGATCGTCAACGCCAGCGGCGAACACATGGTCGGCGTCGAGGCGCTCGCGCGCTGGACCCATCCGGAAATCGGCGTCATCTCCCCTGCGGAGTTCATTCCGATTGCCGAGCATTCCGGACTCATCGTCGAGCTTGGCGAGTGGATGCTGCGCCGCGCCTGCGTCGAGGGCCGCGACTGGCCGGGACTGACCGTCGCGGTCAACGTCTCCCCGCTGCAGTTCCGCCGTTCCGACTTCGTCGATCTGGTCGAGCGCATCCTCAAAGAGACCGGCTTCGATCCCAGCCGGCTGGAACTCGAACTCACCGAAAGCACGCTGCTCGGCAACCTCGAAACCGCGGAACTGTCGATGCTGCGGCTGAAGGCGACCGGCGTGCGCTTTGCGCTGGACGATTTCGGCACCGGCTATTCAAGCCTGCTCTATCTGCGGCGCTTCCCGTTCGACAAGCTCAAGATCGATTCGAGCTTCGTGCGCAGCATCGAAACCGCGCCGGATGCGGCGGCCATCGTTCACGCCGTCGTCAGCCTCGGCCGCGGCCTTGGCATGCGGGTCACCGCCGAGGGCGTCGAGAACGCGGAACAGCACCTGTTCCTGCGCGCCGCCGGCGTGCATTCGATGCAGGGCTACCGTTTCGGCCGCCCCGGTCCTCCCGGCGACATCACGGCACGGCTCAATTCCCCGGACGACTACAGCGTCGGCAGCCCGGACCTCGAAGTCGCGCTCGCGAGCTGACGGCAGGGCCGCCGGCAAGAGCGGATTGAGGGATTGCGGCGGCCCGCCGCGTTCGCCACTCTGCTCTCCACGCAGCGAAGGCAAGGGAGGCGCGAATGGCGACGCAGAAAATCGCATTGGTGACAGGAGCCGGCAGCGGCGTCGGCAGATCGGCGGCGCTCGCGCTCTCGCAGGAAGGCTACACCGTCGTGCTCGCAGGACGGCGCGCCGAAAAGCTGGAGGAAGTCGCGAAAGAGGCGAAAGGCGCGACGCTTGTGGTGCCGACGGACGTCAGAGACCCGGATTCGATCAGGGCGCTGTTCGCGAAGACCAAAGAAGCGTTCGGGCGGCTCGATCTCCTGTTCAACAATGCCGGCGTCAGCGTGCGGGGGATGCCGATTGAAGACATCCCGCTCGAGCGCTGGCAGTCCGTCGTCGCCACCAACCTGACCGGACCGTTTCTGTGCACCCAGGAGGCGGTCAAGATAATGAAGGCGCAGACGCCGCGCGGCGGCCGCATCATCAACAACGGCTCGATTTCGGCACATACGCCGCGGCCCGGCACCGCGCCCTACACTGCGACCAAGCACGCCATCACCGGGCTGACCAAACAGACCGCGCTGGACTGCCGCAATTACGATATCTGCTGCGGCCAGATCGACATCGGCAACGCGGCGACCGCGCTCACCGAAAAGATGGTCGAAGGCATGTTGCAGGCCGACGGGCGCACGATGCCGGAGGCGCGCATGAACGTCGACGATGTCGGCCGCGCGGTCGTCTACATGGCGAGCCTGTCGCTCGACGCCAACGTGCTGTTCATGACGGTGATGGCCAACAAGATGCCGTTCGTCGGGCGGGGCTGAGGCTGCGCGGATGCTTGAAGGCTGGCACGAATTCTACACGGTGCTCGGTACCGCGGCCGCCGCGCTGGTGGCGCTGCTGTTCGTCGCCGCTTCGATCGGCGCGGGCTATCTCAGCGCCGATCGCAGGGGCCCGACGCGCACGTTCACCAGCCCCATCCTGTTTCACTACACCTACGTGCTGTTCGTGAGTCTGATCGCACTGGTTCCCGTCAACACCGCGGCATCGCTGGCCGCCACCGTCGGCATCAGCGCCGCGGCGGCGCTCGCCTATGCGACCGTCATCATGGTCCGGGTGCTGCGAAGCAACGTTACCGACATCGACGACCGCTTCGGCTACGGCGCGGGTCCTCTCGCGGCCTATGCCGCCACCCTCGCCGGCGCGGTTTTCATCTTCGCGGACTCCAGGGTCGGCCCGCCGCTGCTCGCCGGCGCGATGATCGTTCTGCTGCTGGTCAATATCCGCAACGCCTGGGACCTCACGGTGTTCTTCGCGCAGCGCCGCAGCGACGGCGCTCCGCCCGCCGCGTGAACGCAGCGCCCCTCCCCCCGTAACCACCGGACCGGAGCCACGACGCGTACAGGCCGCGCCGTACGGTTTGCCGCGTCATTCCCGGCAAAACGCGCCAATCCGGCAACGAAGATGTGTCAAACCCGATGTGCATGGAAAATTTCTGTCGCAAACGGCGCCCGGTGTAGATTAAACATGCTGCATCAGTCACCGGGCACAGTGAAATTGAACATTCATCCGAAGAAGCTCCTGCCGGGGCTCCTGCTTTGCATCGCCGTTACCGTCGCGGCGGTCGCGCTGGAGGCGGTCGAGGTCCATTTCGCGCGGCAGTCGTACCTTGAGGCGCTGGTGCTCGCCATCCTGCTAGGCGTCGCCGTCCGGACCGCGTGGGAACCCGGCGCGCTGTGGAACCCCGGCATCCATTTCGCCGCGAAGTTCGTGCTGGAATTCGCCATCGTGCTGCTCGGCGCGTCGGTCAGCGCCGGCACGATCATGGCGCTCGGCCCGATCCTGATCCTCGGCATCGCCTGTATCGTGGCGGCGGCGATCTGCTTCAGCTACCTGATCTGCCGCGCCTTCAGGCTGCCGCAGCGCATGGCAGTGCTGATCGCCTGCGGCAATTCGATCTGCGGCAATTCCGCGATCGCGGCGGTGGCTCCCGTGATCGGCGCGCACGGCGACGAGGTCGCGTCCTCGATCTCTTTTACCGCCGTCCTGGGCGTCGTGGTCGTGCTTGGCCTGCCGCTGCTGGTGCCGATTCTGGATCTGTCGCTGACGCAATACGGCGTGCTGGCCGGATTGACGGTCTATGCCGTGCCGCAGGTGCTGGCGGCGACCCTGCCGATCGGTGCCCTGAGCAACCAGGTCGGCACCGTCATCAAGCTCGTGCGCGTACTGATGCTCGGGCCGGTCGTACTCGCGCTGTCGCTGTTTGCCGCGAGCCTCCGCCCGAAGGCCGGACATGCGCAAGCCGGCAGGCCTGGGCTGCGGTTCAACGAAGTCGTGCCGTGGTTCATTCTCGGATTTCTGATCGTGCTGCTGGCCCGCTCGCTGGGGCTGATCCCGGAGGCGTGGCTGCCGGCGATTACCCGCACGGCCGCCCTTCTGACCACCATCGCGATGGCGGCCCTCGGCCTGGGTGTGGACGTGCGCGTGGTAGCGCGAAGCGGCGTGCGCGTGACGCTCGCCGTTACTTTCTCGCTCATCGTGCTCGGCGTCATGAGCTACGCGCTCATTCGCCTCCTCGGCCTGCCGTGAGCGCGTGACGCGGGCCCAAAGCCGGTCCGCGTCGCCTGCCCCGCTTCAGTGCAGCCTGAACTCGCCGTCCACCGCGCGAATTTCCGCCGGCTTGATCAGACGCGCGTGCGCAACCGTGACGGAATGGAGCGGCCCCTCAAGCTTCTCCAGCCAGAAATTGAGGAATTTGTTGAGCTGCGGGAAATTCGGACAGAGATCGTAGTCCTGCCAGACGTAGGTCTGAAGCAGCCAGGGATGATCTGGCCGCCGATAAAGAATGTTGGCTGTGGTCAGTCCGTACCCCTCAAGCTGGCGCTGGAAGTCTTTTGAAGAAGACCGGTGCTGAGCCGAACCGTGCGGAGCTCTCATTTCGTATTGCCCTCCATTCCCGGCATCGGGAAATGTTCCGAGACTCGTGCCCAAATGCAAGCCTCAAAATTGAAGAACCTGTTTACTTTCAAGGCGCTAGCAGCATTCAAGAGTACCTGCTAACAGCACCGCTGCCGGCGCCCTGATGCAGACTCAACGGAACTTCAGGGAGCGGGTTTCGCCGAGACGACGGGCTTTATTTCTTGCGCCGCCGGGAACCTCGACGAGCCGGGGAACCGCAAAACCGTTAACCACCCGGGGAACGATTGTGTTGGCAATCGTGTCCGGTGAGTGCTAAAAAAATTGCGAGGCGCCTCTTGCGGGCTCGAAACCGCGCCCCATTTCGCTGCCAGACGGTTCGCTCCGGGGGATCCCTGCGGGCAGCCGCCGAACCTTCCAATCGCTAGTTCCGTCAATAACTTAGGAGGACACCATGAAGTTCCGTCCGCTTCACGACCGTGTTGTCGTCAAGCGCATCGATGCCGAGGAGAAAACCTCTGGCGGCATCATCATTCCGGACAGCGCCAAGGAAAAGCCCTCCCAGGGTGAAGTCATCGCCGTAGGCCCAGGCGGCCGCGACGAGTCCGGCAAACTCATTCCCATCGACATCAAGGTCGGTGACCGCGTGCTGTTCGGCAAATGGTCGGGCACCGAGGTCAAGATCGACGGCCAGGAACTCCTGATCATGAAGGAGTCCGACATCATGGGCGTCCTCGACGAACCGCTGGCCAAAAAGAAGGCCGCGTAACCGCTGCCGCTCAGTGTCCGTCAATGGCCGGACCCAGGCTCGCGGGTCAGGCCCGATGACGGGCAAAGAACAAACGCCAATTCCAGGAGTGAAATTCAATGGCTGCCAAAGAAGTAAAATTCTCGGTCGACGCGCGCGACAGGATGCTGCGCGGCGTGGACATTCTCGCGAACGCGGTGAAGGTGACGCTCGGCCCGAAAGGCCGCAACGTCGTGCTGGACAAGTCGTTCGGCGCTCCCCGCATCACCAAGGACGGCGTCACCGTCGCCAAGGAAATCGAGCTTGAAGACAAGTTCGAGAACATGGGCGCACAGATGGTGCGCGAGGTCGCTTCCAAGACCTCGGACATCGCCGGTGACGGCACCACCACCGCGACCGTGCTCGCTGCCGCGATCGTCAAGGAAGGCACCAAGGCGGTCGCCGCCGGCATGAACCCGATGGACCTCAAGCGCGGCATCGACCTCGCGGTCGAGGCAGTCGTCGAGGAACTCAAGAAGAACTCCAAGCGCGTCACCTCCAACGACGAGATCGCCCAGGTCGGAACGATTTCCGCCAACGGCGACCAGGAGATCGGCCGCTTCCTCGCCGAAGCGATGAAGAAAGTCGGCAACGAAGGCGTGATCACGGTCGAAGAAGCCAAGAGCCTCGAGACCGAACTCGACGTGGTCGAGGGCATGCAGTTCGACCGCGGCTACATCTCGCCCTACTTCATCACCAACGCCGACAAGATGCGCGTTGAGATGGAAGACCCCTACATCCTCATCAACGAGAAGAAGCTGTCCGCGCTGAACGAGTTGCTGCCGTTGCTTGAGGCGGTGGTTCAGACCGGCAAGCCGCTCCTGATTGTTGCCGAGGACGTGGAAGGCGAAGCGCTCGCCACCCTCGTGGTCAACAAGCTGCGCGGCGGCCTCAAGGTCGCGGCGGTGAAGGCTCCGGGCTTCGGCGACCGTCGCAAGGCCATGCTCCAGGACATCGCCGTCCTGACCGGCGGCCAGGCGATCAGCGAAGATCTCGGCATCAAGCTCGAGAACGTGACGCTTGCCATGCTCGGCAAGGCCAAGAAGGTGATGATCGACAAGGAAAACACCACGATCGTCAACGGCTCCGGCAAGAAGAAGGACATCGAGGACCGCATCACGCAGATCAAGGCGCAGATCGAGGAGACCACCTCGGACTACGACCGTGAGAAGCTGCAGGAGCGGCTTGCCAAGCTCGCTGGCGGCGTCGCGGTGATCCGCGTCGGCGGCGCCACCGAGGTCGAGGTGAAGGAGCGCAAGGATCGCGTTGACGACGCGATGCATGCAACCCGCGCCGCGGTCGAGGAAGGCATCCTGCCGGGCGGCGGCGTCGCTCTGCTGCGCGCCACCGAGGGCCTCAAGAAGCTCCGTACCCAGAATGACGACCAGAAGACCGGCGTCGAGATCGTACGCAAGGCGCTTCAGGCGCCGGCCCGTCAGATCGCGACCAATGCCGGTGAGGATGGCTCCGTTATCGTCGGCAAGATCCTCGAGCACTCCACCTACAGCTACGGCTTCGACGCCCAGGGCGGCGAATACGTGGACATGGTGAAGAAGGGCATCATCGATCCGACCAAGGTCGTGCGTCAGGCTCTGCAGGGCGCATCCTCGGTCGCCGGTCTGCTCATCACGACCGAAGCGATGATCGCGGAACTGCCGAAGAAGAAAGACAGCATGCCGGCCATGCCGCCCGGCGGCGGCGGAATGGACTTCTAAGAAGTCCGTTCAGGTCTCATGAACGGGGGCGCGGCGCAGGCCGCGCCCTTTTTTCTTCGCCGGCCTGCCTGTATGCAGCGCGTCCCTTTTGTCTGCCCGCGCGATAGGGTCAGACGTCGCCGGGTACGGTCGAAGGCTCGCGTGCCGGGCGATACTCTCCGGGCGCCGCAGAGTCCTGCGTCAGCACCTGGTCGATGACGAACAGCGGGCGGTGCTTGGCTTCCAGATAAAGCCGGCCGACATATTCGCCGAGCAGCCCGAACAGAATGAGCTGCGTCGAGCCGAGGATCAGGACAACGGTCAACAGACTGGTCCAGCCTTCGACCACGTGACCGAGCGCCCAGCTTCCGAGCGTGTAACTCAGCATCAGCAGACTCAGTATGCCGAGCGCCAGACCGAGAACCGACGCGAGCCGCAGCGGCATGATCGAGAACGACGTCACCGCATCGAACGCAAGCCCCACCATCTTCGCGAGCGAATAATTGCTGGAGCCCGAATGCCGCGGCGCGCGGTCGTAGGCGAGCGGCACCTGGCGCAGACCGATCCAGCTCACCATGCCGCGGATGAAGCGATGCTGCTCCGGCATGCTGTTGAGAATGTCGAGCACGCGGCGCGTCATCAGGCGAAAGTCGCCTGAATTCAACCGGGAGATCGGCGTAACCGACCCGCCGCATCAGCCGGTAGAACAGATGCGCGGTGCCGCGCTTGAGCACGGTTTCGCCCTGCCGCTCGCGGCGCAGCCCGTACACCACGTCGGCGCGCGCGCTTTCCAGCAGACGCCACATGTCGCCGAGCAGTTCGGGCGGGTCCTGCAAATCGGCATCGATGGTCAGGATGCGGTCGCCCCGGCAGGTGTAAAGGCCTGCGGTGATCGCGAGCTGATGACCGTGACGGCGGGACAGATTGATCGCCACGACGTGCGGATCGCGCCGTACCAGTTCGGCCATCAGCGGCCAGGTGCCGTCGCTCGAGCCGTCGTTGAGCAAAACAAGTTCGTAGTCGCCACCGACCGTGTCGTTCGCCGCCGCGGTCGCGCGCCGGTAGAATTCCTCGAGACCGGCTTCCTCGTTGTAACACGGCGCAACGATGGAGAGCCGCGGACTGGCGCGCGCATCCGATGGCCCGGGCATCGACGAATTCTCCATGCAGACGAATGAGTTGCCGTTGCATCCCGCCGCGGCGGTGTCAATGCTCAGGGCGGATCGAGCGGCGGCCCGATCGGCCCCGACAGCTTATAGACCTGATATTCCGCAATCGGGACCCCGTGCCGCGAGCGGGCGAACACCGGCCCAGGCTCGACGGTGGTGAAGCGCTTCTGGATCAGCGGCAATTCCTGGCAGACGTAAATGCAGACATACATGATCGTCCCGTCAAACAGCGCCGGATCCGGCTCCGGCGCGTTGACATAACGCATGCGCCCGTTGATCTGCTCGACCGGCGGATGCGACGGCAGATAGAACGAAAGCCACGCGGTCAAGCCATAGTTCATTGACAGCACGACCGGTGCGCCAAGCCGCATGCGCTCGTCGTCGAGCTTCGCGCCGAGTTCCTTCCAGCCGGCGCCAAGCGACCGCGCCGTCGGATCGGCGGCGCCGAGCGGAATGACGCCGAAGACGGCCTGCACGTAAAGGCACGCCGCGACCGCAAGGCCGACCGGCACCGCAAGGCGGCGCGACCACGATGCGACCGGCGCCCAGGCGCCGTGCCAGGTCAGCCGCTCCGCGGCAACGGCGGCCGCGATGACGAAAGCGACATAGACCGGTTCCGGCCAGTTGCCTTCGACCCGGCCATGAAACGTGTGCCAGACGAAATACAGAACGATCGGCCAGATCATCGCGTTGACGAGCACGCGTGCGCCGCGCGATCCGCCGTCGCCCCCGATCATCCGCACCAGACCCATGCAGCCGAGGATGAAGATCGGCGGCGTCACCAGGCCCATCTGGGCGACGAAAAATTCGCCGAAATAGCGCACCGACCACTCGTACACGACCAGGCGGTTGTACTGGTAAAGCACCGAGGCCCAGTGATGCTGCGCGTTCCAGATCAGCGTCGGCGAGAACACAATGAGCGCGATCACGCCCGCAAGCCAGGGCCACGGCGTGAGCAGCCACCTGCGCATCTCCGGAACCAGCAACAGCCAGGCGAGAATGCTGACGGAGAAAAAAATCGTAGTGTATTTCGACAGCATGCCGACGCCGAAAGCCGCGCCGACCGCAAGCCACCAGGCGCCGCGCCCGGTGTCGAACAGCTTTGCAAGCGCCAGCAGCAAAAACGCCGACGTGGCGACAACCGCGTTGTCGGGAGTCGACAGGATCGAGCCCGCCGCGATCACCAGCGTGAGATTGAAATAGAGCGCGGCGGTAGCCCCGATCCGCTCGCTCCTGAACAAAATCGCGCCGGCGCGCCAGACCGCGACGCTCGCCGGCAGGGCGAGCAGGACATTGAACACGCGCACGCCAAATTCGGTGTTGCCGAACAGCGTCGTGCCGAGGCGGATCAGAACCGGATTGACCGGCGGATGGTCGTAGTAGCCGCCGGCGATATGCTTCGACCACATCCAGTAAAGCGCCTCGTCGAAGGCCAGCGGCGTCGACGCCGCACACGCGAGCCGGATGGCAACGAGAACGAGGATGATGACGACGACCGTGGTCTGGTAGCGTCGCTCGGGCAAGGTGACACCGCCGAACACAGTCAAATCGGCTTCCTTCTCTCCGATGGTGGGGCTTCGGCACGCGGCCAATGACGGGGCAGGCTTAATAGCAGGACCGGGCTGGCCGCGCCAATCGCCGGAAGCGGTTGCCGGCCCCGGCCCTGCCCCCGCGAAAACGTGGCGAAAGGCCGCGCGCACCGCGCAAAAATACGAAGGCCCGGCAAACGCCGGGCCTTCGTTCAGTCTGGGACAACACGTAGAGGCAATGATTATTCGACAAATGTAACGACCACGATCTGACGGCGCGCGTTCATCCGGCGTCGCCGCCCATCGTGGCCGCTGCCGGTCACGGGTCGAATCCGCAACCGGTGTCCGCATTATTGCGACCGCGGATGACGGCGCTATGACCCCCGCGGCCGCGGATGCCGCGCCAAAAAATTCCGTTCCAGAAATGACGGCCGCCGGCGGCGCCTACGGCGCCCTACTCGCCGTCGCCGCTGCGCGCTATGGTCAGTTATGGCAACAACCAAAGTCTGCCCGAGCTGCACGAACGCCGTTCCGGGCGAAGCCCGCTTTTGTCCGCAATGCGGCACGCCGCAGGCGCTGAACTGCGCCGCATGCGGTCACGCGAATACGCCCGGCTCGCGGTTTTGCGCGCAGTGCGGGACGAAGCTCGGCGAAGCCGCGTCGCCTGCGCCGCCGCAGGCTGCTTCCCCTGCTGTTGCGCGCGCCCCCGCACCAACCGCAGTGCCGCGCGGCGCGGCTGCCGCGGAGCGCCGGCAAATCACCGTGATGTTCTGCGATCTGGTCGGCTCGACCGCGCTCTCGACCCGGCTGGATCCCGAGGATCTGCGCGAAGTCATCGCCGCCTATCATCAATGCGCAACCGGGGTTGTCACCGGTCTCGGCGGCTATGTCGCGAAATATATGGGCGACGGCGTGCTGGTCTATTTTGGCTATCCCGAGGCTCGCGAGACCGACGCCGAAAACGCGGTACGCGCGGCGCTCGCGCTGATCGACGCCATCGCGCAGCGTTTCGCGCATACCGCGGGCCACCAGGTGCGCATCGGACTTGCTACCGGACTGGTGGTGGTGGGCGAACTGATCGGCGCCGGAGAGGCGCGGGAGCGCAACGTCGTCGGCGAGACACCGAACCTCGCGGCACGGCTGCAATCGATCGCCGCGCCGGATACCGTCGTCATCTCCGCCACCACGCGGCGGCTGGCCGGCGATCTGTTCGAATACGAGGCGGTTGAGCCGACGGAGCTCAAGGGCTTCCAGGGCCTGGTCGCCGCGTGGCGGGTGTTGCGCGAACGGACCATCGCCAGCCGTTTCGAGGCGCTGCGCGCCATGGCCCAGACACCGCTGGTCGGGCGTGACGAGGAAATCGAGCTGCTGCGCCGGCGATGGCAGCAGATCAAGGACGGCGAAGGCCGCGTGGTGCTGGTCGCCGGCGAGCCTGGAATCGGCAAATCGCGGCTGACCGCGGCGATGGAGGACGATCTGAAGGATCAGCCCCACGCCTGCGTCCGGTACTTCTGCCAGCCGCAGCATCAGGGCAGCACGCTCCATCCGGTGCTGGGACAGCTCCAGCATGCCGCAGGCTTCACCCGCGACGACACATCCGCCGTAAAATTAGCAAAGCTCGCGAAGCTGCTGGGGTCATCGCAGGGCAACGGCGCAGCGGACGTCGGGCTGTTTGCCGAGCTTTTGGGAATCCCGGGCAGTCCGCCGGTGCAGCAGATCGAACCCGATCCGCAGCGCAAACGCAGCCGCGTGCTCGCCAGCCTGATCGAGCAGATTGAAGCGCTGGCGCGGCGCGGGCCGGTGCTGATGCTGTTCGAGGACGCGCACTGGGCCGACCCGACTTCGATCGAACTGCTGACGATGACGATCGAGCGCCTGCATTCGCTCCCCATACTTTTGATCATCACCTCCAGGCCGGACTTCGCACCGCCGTGGGTCGGGCAGCCTCACGTCACGACGTTGACGCTCAACCGGCTCTCGCACCGCGAACGCGCGAGACTGGTGGATCACGTCGCCGGCGGCAAAGCCCTGCCGGCGGGATTGCTCGATCAGATCGTCGAGCGCACCGACGGGGTGCCCCTGTTCGTCGAGGAACTGACCAAGGCGCTGCTGGAAAGCGAACAGTTGCGCGAGACCGGCGACCGGTACGTCCTCGATCAGCCGACGCAGGAGCTTGCGATCCCGACCACGCTGCAGGGGTCGCTGATGGCGCGGGTCGATCGCCTCGGCTCGGCGCGCGAGGTACTGCAGATCGGCGCCGCGATCGGGCGCGAATTTTCCTATGAGGTTCTGGCTGCCGTCGCGGGGTTCCCCGATCCGGTGTTGCAGGACGCGCTGGTCCGGCTCACCGAAGCCGAACTGCTGTCGGTGCGCGGCGCGCCGCCCAATGCGGTGTATTCGTTCAGGCATGCGCTGATCCAGGACTTCGCCTATTCGACCATGCTGCGAACCAGACGGCAGCAGCTCCACCTCGCGATCGCGATGGTGATGGAGAAACGAGCGCCCGACCTGGTCAGGGCGAACCCGGAAATGGTCGCCCAACAGTTCGAGCGGGCCGGCCAAAACGAAAAGGCCATCACCTACTGGCAGCAGGCCGGCGACCGCAATCTGCGCCGCAGCGCGCTGAAAGAATTGATCGCGCAGTATTCGAGCGCGATGCGTCTCGTCACCGCCATGCCCGAGACGCCGCAGCGCTCCACGCTCGAGCTTGGAGTGTGCCTCGGCCTCGGCATGTCGCAGCAGATCGGCATCGGCCCGGCCTCGCAGGAGGCTGCCGCGACCTACCGGCGGGCACTGGAACTGGCCACCGCGCTTGGACGCGGACGCGAACGCTTTCTCGCCACGTGGGGGTTGTGGTTCCATGCGACGATGTCGGGCGGAACCATCGAGGCCTTCGCAATCGCAGACGATCTTCTGGCCATCGCGCGCGAACTCAACGACACCAGCCTTCTGCTCGAAGCCTATCACGCGCGGACACCGGGTCTGATGCGCATACCGGATATCGCCGGAATCAAAAAGTCGTCCGACGAAGCCATCCGCCTCTATGACCGGGAGCGCCACCGCGACCACGCCTATTATTTCGGCGGCCACGATGCGCGCGTGTGTTCGCTGAGCTTTCGTTCGCTCAGCCTGTGGGCGCTGGGCTTTCTCGATCAGGCCCGGCAAGTGGCCTTTGAATGCGTCGAGGACGCGCGCGATCTCGGCCACACATTTTCGATCGCGCATGGCCTCAATATGGGCAGTCTGACGCTGCTGCTGTTGCAGGACTTCGAGGGCTGCCGCGCGATGACCGACGAACTGTACCCGCTGGCCGAACGCAACAAATTTCCGTGGCCTTTGACTTTCGCCAGGTTCCAGCGCGGGTGGCTGAGGGCGCAAAGCGGTGAACGTGACGCGGGCCTCGAACTGATGATACAGGCGGCGGACGAATCGCCGGCAGCGGTTCTCCAGCCCATCGTGCTGACCTATATCGCCGAACAGCAAATGCTCGCCGGCCGCATCGCGGACGCGGACGCCACCCTTGACCGGGCGACGCGCGAACTGGATACGCATTTGAACCGGTTTTACGACGCGGAGACGAAACGGTTGCGCGGCGAAATCCTGCTCGCACAATCCCCGGGCAACACCCCCGAAGCTGAAGCCGCCTTCAGGCAGGGGATGGCGATCGCGGGTGCGCAGGGCAACCGCCCGCTTGAACTGCGGGCCGCGCTCAGCCTCGCCCGCCTGCTCGGCGGCACCGCGCGGCAGGCAGAAGCGCGCACGCTGCTTGCGCCCCTCCGCGCGTCGTTCACGGAAGGGTTCGGGCACCCGGACTTGCAGGCCGCAAGCGCGCTGCTGGCCGAATTGGGCTGAGACGCCGCATGGCAGCAACGTCTGGTCAGATACGGATCGGCATCGGCGGCTGGAATTTCGAGCCGTGGCGGGGCGTGTTTTACCCGAAGGGCCTCGCACAGGCGAAGGAGCTTTCCTACGCGGCGAGCCACCTGACCTCGATCGAGATCAACGCGACGTTCTACGGCTCGCAGAAGCCGGAGAGCTTCCGGAAATGGGCGAGCGCCGTGCCCGACGGCTTCGTGTTCTCGGTCAAGGGCCCGCGCTTTGCCACCAACCGGCGGGTGCTTGCCGAGGCCGGCAACTCCATCAAACGCTTCCTCGATTCCGGAGTCCTGGAATTGCGCGACCGGCTCGGACCGCTGCTGTGGCAATTCGCGCCGACCAAAAAGTTCGATGCCGCGGACTTCACGAAATTTCTGGAACTGCTGCCGGCGAAGGCCGACGGCCGCCGCCTGCGCCACGTCGTCGAGGTCCGGCATCCGAGCTTTTGCACGCCGGATTTCATCGCGCTGGCGCGAACCTTCGGGGCGGCGATCGTGTTCACCGACCACGCCACCTATCCGTCGATCGCCGACACCACCGCGGACTTCCTCTACGCCCGGCTGCAAAAGGGCAAAGACACGATCCCGACCGCCTACCCGCCCGGCGAACTCGATGCGTGGTCGCACCGTCTTGCAGACTCTGGGCGGCAGGCGAAACGCCCGGCGATTTGCCGCGCATCGAGGCTGCGCCCGCACCGAAGAAATCCGCGCCGCGTGACGTATTCGCCTACGTCATTCACGAAGGCAAAATCCGCGCACCGGCCGCGGCGATGGCGTTGATCGAGAGATTGAAAAAGGATTGAGCGGGTGAAGCAGGCGACCGGCGAACAAAGGAAGCCGGCACTGCCTCGCGTCACGAAAGCAGCGCACCCACTCCGTCATCACCGGGTTGCACCCGTCGGATGCGCGCAGACCGCCTAATAGATGACCATGTTCGACGTGCGCAACCTGTTCACCAGCACGCGCATGACGTTGAGCGCGAAGTACGGCGTCCGGCTCACCAGCAGCAGGAACTGTTTCTCGCTCACAGGTACGAGGCTGGTGTCGGTCGCGGCGACCGCCGTGGCGCTGCGCGGACCGTGATCGATCAGTGCCATTTCGCCGAAGATGCTGCGTTCGCCGAGCGTATCCAGCAGCCGGTTACCGAGGCGGATTTCGACGCTGCCGCTTTTGACCACGAACAGTTCCTCGGCCGGATCGCCTTCCCTGAAGATCGTTTCGCCAGCCTTGAAGGTGCGCGCCGGCGCCCCGCCACCAGTCAAAAGGCCGAATTCGATATTGGTGTCGGGCATCGCGGTCCCCCTGGTTCGGTCAATTATTTCAATCTCATGCTGGCCTATCATTACAAATTTATGACAAATCCGGGTATCGGCATGGGGCATGTGCCGGGGGATAAAAATGCCAACGGCCACGTAACGAGCAGGTGCGCGTACATCCGGCGTCACCCGTCGTAACCGTGGCCGTCCAGCAGCGGAGCCCGAAAGCTCAACGCCGCTTGACGGTAAATGGCTATCGCCTGCCTATTATGCAAGGCGGCCTTTGTGCAAGAATGTTGCAAAAGCGGTAATCCAGCCGCCTTCAAATTCAAAGCTTTGAAGCTTTATTGCGATAACGTGGAAACGGCCGGCTGATTCCGGCAAATTCAACGATCCGCGCCAGGGCGCGAAAGGGAGACCACCATGACACTCAATCAGCAAGGGGCCGAGCGGCTCGGGCACGCCGTCGCCGGCGCAATCCACCAGCATTGGGTCATGTTTTTGATCGAGGGCATCGTCCTGCTCATCCTCGGCGTAGCCGCGATCGTGCTGCCGCCGATCGCAACGCTCGCCTTCACCATCATCATCGGCTGGATCTTCCTGATCAGCGGCGTGATGGGTCTGATCACCACCTTCATGGCCCGGGGGGCGCCGGGATTCTGGTGGTCGCTGATCTCGGCGATCATTGCGATTGCCGCGGGTGTCGTTCTGCTGCTCTGGCCGATCAGCGGATCGGTGTCGCTGACGCTGGTGCTGATCGCGTTCTTCGTGGTCGAAGGCATCGCCTCGATCCTCTACGCCGTCGAGCATCGCAGCCAGCTCACCGGCCGCTGGGGCTGGATGCTGGTGAGCGGCATCGTCGATCTGATCCTCGCCGGCATTATTTTCGCGGGCCTGCCCGGGACGGCGCTGTGGGCGCTCGGACTGCTGGTCGGCATCAACATGGTGTTCGGCGGAGTGGCCCTGATCGCCATGGCGCTCGCCGCGCGCAATCCGGCGCACGCCTGAGAACCGCGTTCATCCGACTATAGGGCCGGCTGAAAGCCGGCCCGTTCTTCCCGGTTACTCGGCCGGTACGGAATGCGGTACCTGCGCCCGCTCGACCCCGTTGGCGAGAAGCGCGATCACCAGGGCGGCGAGCAGAAAGCCGAGCGCCACGAACGCGGTGGTATCGAGCACGAGGCCAAAGCCGCCGCGCGCGTACATGAAGCCGAGCAGCCACACCGCGGCGCCGGAAATCATGAAGGTGAGGAAGTAGCGCACCGCATAGACCCGCCCGCGCCACGCATCGGCGGTGTAACGGGCGATGACGAGGTCATTGACAGTAATCTGTCCGTAAATCGCCGCCATGGTGAAGGCGAGCGCCACCAACAGCATCGGGCCCGCCGCGAAGGCCGACCACACCACGCCGCTGAACTGCATCACGGCGAGGATGGCGAACAGGACGTGCGGCCTGATGTATTCGACCAGCCGCCCGACGGCGAGCTGCGCGATCCCGCCGCACAGAAACACCGCCGTGGTCAGGCTTCCGACCATCAGCAGAGAAACATTGCTGACGCGCTCGTCGACGATCTTCGGCAGCGCCACGGAAATGGTGTTGAACACCATGCCGGCGCTAAGCGCGATCACCATGAACAGCCCGAAGATCACGCCAGCGACCGCGGGCGAGAGGCGCACATCGGCCTTGTGGCTGCGCGCGCCGGCCTTGCGCCTTTCGTCCGGCACGGACCGGACGTAGGCGATACCGACCGCAAGACAGATGAGGCCCGGGACGAGGAAAGCAGCGCGCCACGACCAGTACGCGGTAATCGCCGCGGTGATGCCCGCGGCAAGCGCCACGCCCATGTTGCCGCATACGCCATTGAACGCCAGCGTCCGCCCGCGCTGGGTGGCGTTTTCCAGAACGATGGCGGTGCCGACCGGATGGTAGATCGCGGCAAACATGCCGAGCGCGAACAGGGCTGCGGCCAGCAGGTAGATCGTCGGCGCCAGCGACGCTGCAATCAGCGAAACCCCGCAGCCGAGATAGAACACCAGCATCATGTTGCGGCGGCTCCAGCGGTCGGCGAGCCAGCCCGCGGGCAGCGAGAACAGACCGAACGCAAGAAACGAAGCCGTCCCGAGCACGATGAGCTGCGAATACGTCCAGCCGTAAACCGCCTCCAGCTCGATGACGAGCGTCGGATAAATCAGGATCACGAAGTGATCGAGCGCATGCGCGGTATTCATGAAGCCGATTGATACCCGCCGGCGTGAAAGCGCGGCGGCGGGCCCGTCGGCGAACCGGTCGGAGGTCGAGGCAACGGTGGTCATGGAAAAATCCCGATAGCGTGTGACAAAGATATATCGCAGACCCGCGTCCGCTACCTATCATTGTTTTGCAAGGCAGCCTCCCGCAATCCTCCCGGAATCGCGGACCGGAACCTACGCCGCCAGCGTTTCCTTCACCGCCGCCACAAGCTGCTTGAGCGTAAACGGCTTGGGCAGAAAGGCGAACTGGCCCGGCTCGGGCAGGTGCTTCTGGAAGGCGTCTTCGGCGTAGCCGGAAACGAAAATGATCTTGAGGCCCGGATTGCGGATGCGCAGTTCGCGCGCCAGCGTCGGGCCGTCCATCTCCGGCATCACCACGTCGGACACCACCAGATCGACGCGGCCGTCGGATTTTTCCAGCACATCGATCGCCTCGACGCCGTTGCCGGCCTCGAGAACGGTGTAACCGCGCGAGGCGAGCCCGCGGGCATTGAGCGCGCGAAGGCCCTCCTCGTCCTCGACCAGCAGGATGGTGCCCTCCCCGGTCAGATCGGCGGTGGCAGCGCGCTTGACCTGATCCGCCGCGGTAATCGCATCCACCACCGCGAGCGGCGCCTTCGACGTCTCGACGTACCGTTCCTGCGCGAGTTCGTGGGCGGCTTCCTGGGCAAGTTCCTGGGCGGTGGCCAGGTGCCGGGGCAGGAAGATGCGGAACGTGCTGCCTTCGCCTTCAACCAAATCGACGTAAACGAAGCCACCGGTCTGTTTGATGATGCCATAGACCGTCGACAGGCCCAGCCCGGTGCCTTTTCCGACTTCCTTGGTCGAAAAGAACGGATCGAAAATCTTGCCCCGGATGGCTTCGGGGATGCCGGTGCCGTTGTCGGTCACTTCGACCAGCACATAATCCGCAGCCGGCATGCCCTTGGCGTGGTAGCGCTCGCATTCCCGCGCGGTGACGTTCAGGGTACGCAGTTGCAGCCGCCCGCCCCCGGGCATCGCGTCGCGCGCATTGACCGCGAGGTTCACGATCACCTGCTCGAGCTGCGAGATATCGACCTTGACCGGCCAAAGATCGCGGCCATGCACAACGTCGAGCGTAACCTTCTCGCCGATCAGGCGGCGCAGCAGCATGGTCAGATCGCTCAGCACCTCGCCGAGATCGAGCACCTGGGGCCGCAGCGTCTGCTTGCGCGAGAAAGCGAGCAGATGCCGCACCAGGCTCGCCGCCCGGTTGGCGTTCTGCTTGATCTGCATGATGTCGCTGAACGACGGGTCGGTCGGCTTGTGCGCGTTGAGCAGAAAATCGGTCGCCATGATGATGGCGGAGAGCACGTTGTTGAAATCGTGCGCGATGCCGCCGGCGAGCTGGCCGACGAGGTCCATCTTCTGCTGCTGGTTCAGCTTGGTTTCCAGCTCGCGCTGCGCCGTCGTCTCGAGCACATAGACGATGGCCGCTTCCTGGTCGCGCTCCTGCTCTTCCACTGCGGTGACGTAAAACCGGCCGAACCGCTCGCCGTCGCCGGCCAGCGCCGCATCGACCGGAACGATGTCGCCCTTGCCGCCCGCAGCCTGGGCGATGACGGCCTCGAGCGCCGCCCGGTCGCGTTCCGCGACCACGGCGCCGATCGCGCGATCGCCCGCTTCGGTGCGCAGCACCCGGTGAAACAGCCGCACGAACAGCGGATTGGTGCGGACGATTCCGCCGGTCCGGTCCACCGTGGCGATCGCCATCGGCGTGTGGTGGAAAAAGCGCATGAAGCGGATTTCGGCCGCCCGCTGCGGATCGGTGCCGTCGTCGCGGGCGCGATTGAGCACCAGCGTGCGCGAAGCGCCAGGCGTGCCGTCGGAGCCGAAAGCGAGCTTGTGAAAGACCCGGACCGGAAGCGTACGGCCGGTGCGGGTCTTGAAGTCGAGGTCGAGCACCTCGGTCTTGATCTCGCCGGGCGCGGCATGGAGCGTCGTCAGGAGCGCGGCGCCATCGCCGGATACGAGATCGGCGAGCTTGAGACCGCCGGAGCCGACCTGGGCGAGATCCTGATCGAGCCAGCTCGCGAGCGTGGCGTTGAGGTAGACAATATCGCCCCTCGCATCGGCGGAGAAGAACCCTGCCGGCGCGTGATCGAGATAGTCGATGGCGTGCTGCAATTCCTGAAAGACGTTCTCCTGGCGCTCGCGTTCGCGGGTCACGTCGGAGAGCGACCATACGGTCAGCCGCGCGCGCCGGCCTTCGCCCAGCGGGCGCACCCGCATCCGCAGCCAGCGGGCCGGGCCGCCCCTTTAATCCGGCGACGCGTACCTCTTCCTGGAGGCGTCTGCCCTCGCGCGCGGCCTTGAGCAGCCGGTAGATCGCCTCGGAGGCGTCCGCATCGCCGATGAACACGCGTTCGACCGGGCGCATGTCGCTGAGGTCCGTGGCGTCGATCAGATCGAGATAGGCGGCGTTGGCGTACGTCACGCGGCCGTCGGCGTCGGTAACGAGGATGCCGTCGGGCGACTCGTCGAGCACGGCCTTGATCAGCGGATTGGCCGCTTCCGACGCGGACAGCCGCAGGATGCCCGACGCAAACGCGAACAGCGAGAAAACGCCGATGGTGGCGAGCAGCGCGAGAAAGCCGAGAATGTACGGCTCGGCATAGCCGCGCCCGAGCACCATGAAGCCGGTGGCGGCGGCGACGAGCACCGCTGCGACCAGCAGGACGAGGACGATGCTGCCCGCGCGCCGCCCGCCGGCGCTGCGGTCAACCGCCTTGCGCGCGATGCCGCCTGGAGTTTCGGTGATGCCGTGCGTCGTCATCCCCTCGCCTGTCGGTACCCGGCCGTCGCCGCGCAAGCGGCGACCCGGCCCATCGTACGCAACCGGGTGCCCGCCGCCGCGAACGCGCGCGGCGGCGATTCCCTCTCGTGCCCCGGTCGCGCCGCGCGCGCAAGAGGATTTGCGGACCACTTCACAGTCACCGCGGGCCGCCCGCCAGCCGTCGCAGCTTCATGATGTAGCCGATGACTTCGGCCACCGCGCGGTAATGCTCCTGCGGAATCTCCTGATCGATCTCCACGGTGCCGTGCAGCGCCCGCGCCAGCGGCGGGTTTTCTACCACGGGGATATTGTGCGCCTCGGCGACCTCGCGGATTTTGCGCGCTATCAGATCGACGCCCTTGGCGACGCAGACCGGCGCATTCATGCCGCGCTCGTATTGCAGGGCGACGGCGAAGTGGGTCGGATTGGTGATCACCACCGACGCTTTCGGCACCGCCGCCATCATGCGCTTCTTCATCCGGCTGTTGCGCAACTGGCGAAGTTTGCCTTTCACCATCGGATCGCCTTCGCTCTGCCGGTATTCCTCCTTCATTTCCCGGAGCGACATTTTTTGCCGGTCGAACCATTGCCGGTACTGAAAAAGGTAGTCGAGCGTCGCGATAACGGTGAGCACGGCGACCACCGCGCCCAGCATCTGCACGGCGAGCGAACGGGTCGCCGGCAGAATCGCCGCAAGATCGGTGGTGATGAATCCGCTCAGAAAACGCCGCTGCGGCCACAGCAGCCCGGCGAGGATCGCGCCGACCAGGCAGAGCTTGGCGAGCCCTTTGGCAAAGTTGGCAAGCGCCTGGCGCGAAAACAGCCGGCCGAGACCCGCCAGCGGCGAAATCCGCGAAAACTGCGGCCGCACCGGCTCGGTCGACAGCACCAGACGGTGCTGAATCATGTTGCCGCCAATCGCGGCGAGAATCAGCAGCAGGATGGGTATCGCCAGCGCCGACATGACGTCGAATACCAGCGTCCGCATCAGCCCGAGCAGCGCCGCACCGTCGGTATGAATCTCGTAGGAGTTGGCGAGCAGCGCCCGAAGCGTCGCCTGGAGGCTTTCCGCCATCGGCACCGAGAACACCATGATCAGCAGCGTGCCGCCCGCGATCATGAACCAGGTGTTGACCTCGGTGCTCTTGACGACGTCGCCACGCTTGACGGCGTCTTCGAGCCGTTTCGGTGTCGGGTCTTCTGTATGTTCGCCGCCATCGTTGTCTTCTTCGGCCATGCTTTACGTCCGGTCCGGTTCGCGTGCGAAGCGCTTTGCGTTTACGCGTGCGGCGTCAGCGCGTGCATGACGCCGCCGGCATAGTCGAGAAACAGGCCCATCATGGCGCCGAGCACCAGCACCAGGAAAATAAGCCCGAGCATGATCGACAGCGGCAGCGCGACGAAAAACACCTGCATCTGCGGCATCAGCCGCGAGAGCACACCAAGCCCGAGGTTGAAAACCAGTCCGAACACCAGAAATGGCGCGGAGAGCTGAATGCCGATGCGAAACGCGCCTGAGACTGTTCTGGTCACGAGGGCCGCGGCGTCGCCGAGAGCCGGCAGTTCGCCCGGCTCGAACAGATTGTAGCTGTCGTTGAGGGCGGCGATCACCAGGTGGTGCATGTCGGTTGCGAAAAACAGCGTTATGCCAAGCAGCGTCAGGAAATTGCCGACGATCGCGCCCTGCTCGCCGCGGGTTGGATCGACCGCGGTGACGAAGCCAAGTCCCAGCTGCTGGGCGATGACGGAGCCCGCGATCTCGAGCGCTGCGATCGTCAGACGCGCGGTGATGCCGAGCGTCGCGCCGACCAGCATTTCCTCGGCCAGCATCACCAGCGCGGGGCCGAGCGCGCCCGGATCGATGTGATAGGCGCTGCGGTGCAGCGGCAGCAGAACCGCGGCAAGGACGAGCGCGAAGGTGAGCCGCAGTCGCGCCGAAATATTCTGCTCGCCGAGCCCCGGCAGCAGCATCAGCATGGTGCCAATGCGGGCGAACACCAGCAGGAAGGCGGCAGCGAGCGAAGGCAGATACGACAGGTCGATGCGCATGCCGTGCTCCCTGCCTCATGCGCCGCATGGCTTCCCGAAGCGGGGAGCCGGTTCAGCCGCTGGCAATGTGGGCCGCGATTCGCAGGAAGCTCGCATAAAGCGCGTCGGCCATGAACGGCAGCGCGATCAGAAGCGTGAGGAAGATGGCGATGATCTTCGGCACGAACACCAGCGTCGTTTCCTGGATTTGGGTGAGCGCCTGAAACAGCGATACCGCGACGCCGACGATCAGCCCGACCAGCATCATCGGCGCGGCGACAAGCAGGAGCGTCACGATCGCATCGCGCCCCACGTCCAAAACTTCCGGTCCCGTCATGTTCGGCCCCCTGCCCTGTTCCTGTTCACGTTGTTGCGCGGCCCGCCGCAGGCGGGCCCCGAAGCCTTCAGATCGGCATCCTCAAAATGTCCTCGTAGGCGGCGATCACCTTGTCGCGCACCGAGACCATCGCCTGGACGGCGGTCTCGCTCTCGGCCACCGCCGTGACGACGTCGACCATGTTGGCCTTGCCGGTCGCGACCGCCTGGGCCTGCACGTCCGACTTGCGGGCCGCGTCGGTCACGCTCCCGACTACGTCCTTGAGCATCGCGCCGAAATCCACCCCGCCGGCCGACGTGTCGGCCGAGTTACCGAGACTGGCGGTCTGTTCGCGGATGCGCGCGAGCGTGGCGTAGGCATTGGCGGCGGCGGCCGGTGTCGGCATGGATCACCTTCGGGTTGGGCGGCGCGTTGAAGAAAACGTCGGCATGGCCGGTCAGGTCTTGAGGACGTCGATGGTGCGCTGGAGCATTTTGCGCGTGGCGGAGATGATGTTGATGTTGGCTTCGTAGGAGCGCTGCGCGTCACGGAAATCCGTCACCTCGACCAGCGGATTGATGTTCGGATATTTGACGTCGCCCTTGCTGTCGGCCATCGGATTGTCCGGCTGGTGCCGGACCAGAAACGGCGACGGATCGGTGCCGATGTGGCCGAGCGACACCACTTTCGCTCCGAGGTCGCGGTCGAGCTCGTCGTGGAAGGTCACGATTCGGCGCCGGTAGGGATCGCCGCCAGGCGTGGTCGCGGTCGAATCGGCGTTGGCGATGTTCTCGGAAATGACGCGCATGCGGCCGGCCTGCGCCCGCATTCCGGTGGCGGCGATGGCGATCGACTTGATGAAATCCATCATGGATCGTGACCTCCGCGCGCGGGCTTACGTCTTGCCGACCGCGACTTTGATCAGCGCCAGACTGTGCGTGTAGAGCGAGGTCACGGCCTCGTAGTCCATCTGGTTGCTGGCGAGCTTGAGCATCTCGTCCTCGTGATTGACCGCGTTGCCCTGGGGGCGGACTTCGTAGTGAAGGTTCTTGTCCTCGGCGAACGGCGAATCGCCGTTCCCGCTGCCCTCGATGTGCCCGGAATCGGTCTTCGCCAGTGCCAGCGAGGTCGTCAGAACCCGGTGGAAATCCGGCTGCGCGAGGTCGCGCGCCCGGTAGTGCGGGGTATCGGCATTGGCCACGTTCGTGGCGAGAACGCTCTGGCGTTCCTGATGCCACTGCATCTTCGTGCGCAGCATCGAGAGAATCGGAATGTCGGAAATTGGCATGGCGTCTGCCTTCTCTTGACCAGGCAGACTTTGCCGGGGGCATGGTTAACGCCGGGTTAAACCGCCGGGCGGCGCGCCGTTGCCTTTAATCCGCCGTTTACCATAGAAATGCTGGCAGCGTGGGACTTGGGGTCTTAATCAGCCGTCGACTTTAATTATTTGTTAGGATATAGCGGCGGCAAATGTTACCGGCGCCGTTAACCATTGAAGCAGGCGGGCTGCGGCGACGAGACGGGGAGTAAGCTGCATGTACAATTTGCTCGGCGCGGATATGCCGCTCGCCGTCCGGTTCTTCCTGGCATTCCTCATCGTGCTCGGACTGATCGGCGTGACGGCTTTCGTGGTTCGCCGGTTCGGCAGCGGCAAGCTTGGCGGCGGGGCGGTTCGCGGCCGCCAGCCGCGGCTCGCGGTGATTGATCATGCAAGCGTAGATACCCGCCGCCGGCTCATTCTCGTGCGCCGCGACAACGTCGAGCATCTGCTGATGATCGGCGGGCCGACGGACGTGCTGGTCGAAGCCAATATCGTGCGCGGCACGCCCGCGGCGCGCGACGTGGCTCCGCCGCGCCAGTCCGCGCCGGAAACGCAGGCCCGCCCGCTGCCGCTTCCCGAGGCCGAATCGATTGGCTCCTGGCCGCTCCAGCCGGAACCGGCAGGACTGATGCCGCCGCCCGTATCTGCCCCGCCGCCGCGACGCGCGCCCCGCATCGAACCCGCAGCTGACGAACCGCCGGCTTTTTCGACGCCGCCGCCGGCCCCTCCCCCGCTGCCGCCGGAAATTCGCCAGACCCGGCAGCGCGACGCACTCGCCGCGCTTGCCGACGACCTTTCGGCCAATCCGGTGCCGCCGGCGCCACCTCTTCCCGCGGGTCCACCGGCCGTTCCGCAGATGCCGCCGCGCACCCGCACCGCGCCGCCGCCGCGGCCGCCTGCGATCGAGCCTCGCGCCGAAGCCCGGCCCGCGCCGCGCATTCCGGCCGCCATTTCCGGACCGGAAGATCCCACTGCCGATCAGAACCTCGCGGAAATGGCGCAGCGGCTGGAAGCGGCGCTGCGGAAGCCGAAAGCCAATGTCGAGCCGCGCCTCGCGCCTGCGCCCGCGCCTGAAATTGCGGCGGACGCGGACACGGAGAGCGCCGTCGCGCCACCTCCTCTCGCCCCGCCCTCTGCACCGCCGCCGCGCCCCGCGCGGACAGCCGAAACCCAACCGTCGCGCCCCGACGTCAACGGAAAAGAAGGCAAGATGTACGACAGCCTCGAACAGGAGATGGCCAGCCTGCTTGGCCGTCCGCCAGGAAAGACTTGATGGCAGCTGCTTGGGGCCGCCGCGTCACTGTGAAAATGGTGGCGGCCTCGGTAGCGGTTTTGTTTGTAACGGCGACCCCGCTCGCCGCCCAGGATATCAGCATCAATCTCGGTCAAGGCGGCGGGTCCGGCGGCCTTAACGAGCGCATTATCCAGCTCATCGCGCTGATGACGGTGCTGTCGCTGGCACCCTCGATCCTCGTGATGATGACGTCGTTCACCCGTATCGTGGTGGTGCTGTCGCTTTTGCGCACCGCGCTCGGCACTGCGACCTCACCGCCCAATTCCGTGGTGATCTCGCTCGCGCTGTTCCTCACCGCCTTCGTCATGGGACCGGTGCTGACGCGCGCCTACGACGTCGGCGTCAAGCCGCTCGTCGCCAACGAGATCAACGTCACCGAAGCGATCGACCGCGCCTCCGGGCCGCTGCGCGGCTTCATGGAAAAGAACGTCCGCGAGAAGGACTTGCAGCTTTTCGTCGATATGTCGGGTGAGAAGCAGCCGCAGAAGCCCGAGGACCTGTCGATGCGCGTCCTCATTCCCGCGTTCATGATCTCGGAGCTCAAGCGCGCGTTCGAGATCGGATTTTTGCTGTTCCTGCCGTTTCTCATCATCGATCTGGTGGTCGCCTCGGTGCTGATGTCGATGGGCATGATGATGCTGCCGCCGGTGGTGGTCTCGCTCCCGTTCAAGCTCATCTTCTTTGTTCTGGTTGACGGCTGGACGCTGGTCGCGGGCTCGCTGATCCAGAGCTACGGGATGGGCACCTAGCGGCGAACTGCTTCACCCGCGGCGTCTTTCTGAACAGCACAGCCATCAACGGCGTGACATCAGCGACGGCTGTTCGCCGGAGTCAGGCCAGCTTTCCGTCAGTCAGGCCAGCGCGCAGGAAAAGGGTCTGACGTCCCCATGGAACCCGAGCCGCCGTCTGGCGTTATTCAGGCGGTTATTGGGAGCTATCTGGAGGACGTTATGGGATTCGGACGTGGAATTCTGTTGTGGCTGCTTGGTATTCCGTTGCCGATCATTCTGCTGCTGGCGATTTTCTGGCACCACTGAGTGTTGCGTGGACTGGTATTGCCTGGAAGTAACGTGGCGTCCGACCAACCTTTATGCCCGCGGCTGTCGCGGGCATTTTTTTAGGGCGCTCAGCGCTGCGCCGAGCGTCCCGCCGCGCGGGCCGGCGGGATGACGGCATTCGCGGCGGCGACCGGCCGCGGTTTGGTGCCGATCGAAGACGTCGTGCCGTCGGGTGCGGCGGCGGGTGGAACGGCCGCTGGCGGCGTTGCCGGCGGAAGCGCACTCGCGTCCGGATAATGCGCCTGCATGTCGCGCAGGAAGCCCTCGAGCGTATCGACCGAGGCCGCCGCGTGCGCGATGCTGCGAAATTCCGCGCCGTCGGTGCCTAGCGCAGCCGATACGATCTCGAACGACCGGGCGTCAGGCGTTTGCGCCATTTTCGCCGCGTATTTTTCCCGGAAGCGCGCGAGCCCCAGCGAATCCTCGCCAAGCGCATACCCCGTCGTCGCCCGCAGGATGTCGGCGCGCTCGATTTCGTTAAGCGGCTGCCATTCCTTCCAGCGCGTTCCGTAATAAAGCTCGATCTGTTCCGCCGATTTCGCCCAGCGCCGCGCCGCCCACAAAATATCTGAGCGCAGCCTGATCGCCTCGCGGCCCTCGATATTGGCGATGACTTCCAGCGCCAGATCGTGACGGCCGAGGTCCGAAAGCGAACGCGCTTCAAGCAGCAGGCGCTGGTTGCGCATCTCGTTGGCGAGATCGGCAGTGCGGGTGGCGCGCAGCGTCGCGAGCGCCCGGTCAGACTTGCGGTTCATCAGATAAATCACCGCGAGCCGTGTTGCGACCTGCGCGCGGGCCGCTCCCTCCAGCCGGTGATCGACCTGGTATTGCAGCAGCTCGCTCGCCTGGTCGAGCAGGTCAACCGCCACCAGGCGGTCGGCGAGCCGCCGGATCATCTCGTCGCCGCGGCGGCCGATCGGCGTCAGTTCGCGAAAGTCGTAAAACAGCGCAAGCGCATCGATCGGCGGCATGCCGTCGCCCTTGCCCGAGAGGAACAGCGCATCGAACGTCGCCGCCGCCTCGTTCTGAATTCTGCCGCGTCATGTCGGAGTTCGGATGCGCGGCGATCGCGGCGCGCATCACATAGAACGAATCCCGGTAGCGGCCCTGCTCGGTGTAGAGACGCGCCAGGATCTGGAGCGCCTCGATTTCGGTCTCGTCGCCGCGCCAGACCGTGGTCAGCGTTTCCAGCTCGGACACGACCTCCTCGCGCTTGAGGTCGCCGAGCGAATAGCGCAACGCGATTTCCCGCAGCCGGCCCTGCGCGGCCGCCGGGCGGTCCCAGGAATCCGCGGCGAGTGCGATACGCGGCGAGCGCATCCTCGCTGCGCCCATGCCTTCGGCGAGCCGGCCGATCAGCACCGAGACACCGGGTTGAAGCTCCCGCGGCAAGCCGACGGTCTCGAGATCGTTGAGCTGATCGGCGGCGCCGGCAAAGTCGCCGACTTCGATGGCAGCGCGCATCTCGTCCTTGAGCGCCGAGCGTTGCAGTTCGACCGGCAGGGTCGCGATTGCCGCCTCGACGCTTTTGAAGTTGTCCCGCGCCAGTGCCCATTTGCCCTGCGATGCGTACGCGAGCGCGCGCCACAGCGGCGCATCGTGCTGGTCGCCGACGGCCGGATTGGCGAGATCCTTGAGCGCTTCCTCGGGCCGCTTCATCATCACTTCGGCGATCGACCGCAGCACGGTGGCGGAAACTTCCTCGGCCGCCGGATGCTCCTCCGAGAGCGCGGTGTCGAGCACGCCTTTGGCCTCGGGATACATTTCCCGGGCAATGTAAAACCGCGCGAGATCGAGCCGCGGCCGCAACCGCTTGCCGGCCGGGGCCGACGCCGCCGCCTCGATGAGGTGCCCCTGCCGTTCGTTGTAGCCCGCCGTCCGGTCGAGCCCCCAAAGCTGCGCATCGAACGTCGAAGGATTGAGTCCGCTGCTGCGGAACACGTTTTGCAGCGAACTCGACAGCGTCAGGCCGCCGGGCCGGCTGACGATGATCTTGTCGGCCGAAATCTCGACGTTGAGGTCGTCGGCGATCTGCTCGACGACCACCCCCTGGGTCGAAGCGAGCGTGCGGAATTCGATGAAATCCTGTTCGCTGATGAATCCGCGGGACGGCGCGAAGCCGGTGACAACCATGAGATCGTCTCCGGCCTCCGGATCGCGGATGCGGTGCAGCTGATGCGGCTCGGCGAACGCGATCGAGACGCTGGCCCGGTTCGCTCCCATCAGATTGCGCGCGATGTCGAGCGCATGCGTCGGCTCGCTCACGGTATCGCCGATATTCACCGTCCAGACCGGCCCGTCGCTGGCAATGCCCGCCAGGTGCGGACGGTCAAGATGGAGGCGCACCACGGCGGCGTCGGCCGCGCGGCTGAATTCGGCGCTGCGGATGGTGCGCGTACCCTCTCCCTCGAGCGCCGACAGATCGATCACGGATTTTGAATCGAACACGATCCACAGCGTATCGGCGCGCTGAAACACTGCGAGCGCCGTCGGTGTGCCGAACGGAAAAGTCAGTTTCAGGGTGGCGCCCTGGTGCGACAGCTCCACGGCGAGCGCGTCGCCGGACCTGGGCCGCGATGGCGTCGCGGCGGGCTCCGCCGGGGCCGACGGGCTTGCGGTCGCCGCGCTCTTTGCCGGAACAGCCGGCGCAGGCTTTGCTTCGCCGCCCGCGGCTACCGGCGGCGCTGCCGGCGGCGCAGGCGGCGTGGTCGGAGCGGGCTTCGCCTCCGCGGCCTTTGGCGCGGCGGGAGTTACTGCGGGCATCGGCGCTGCCGGCGGCGCGGCCGATGGAGCAGCCGGCGTGGCGGGAGCGGGCTTCGCTTCCGCGGCTTTTGGCGCGGCGGGAGTTACAGCGGGCACCGGCGCTTCCGGTGCCGCCGCGGCATGAGGCGCAACGGTGGCAGGGGCCGCGACTTTCGGCTTTTCCATCATCGCCGCCGCAGCTTCGACCGCCTGGGCGGCGGCATTATCGGCGACAGGCTTTTCCGGGAGCGAACTCTCCGGCGCGGGACCAGGCGCCATCGCGCCCGCACCTTTCGGCGGCCCGGACGGCCGCGCCTCGGGCGTGACAACATCGACGTTGTAGCTTTTGCCGTCGCGGAAAGTCCGCAAGTCGACTTTGCCGAGGAAGCTGAAGCGCACCAGCGCCGAGTCCTCCCCGGTTTCCGTGTTGATCGCCACGACCGCCGCCGGCGATGCCGCCTGCGCGGAGGAAAGATCGAACGCGACGCGCGCATCGAACGACAGCGTCAGCCGGTCTTTGGCGCGGTCAGCGGTGACGGCGGTCTGCTCGGGAATATCGAATACGTAACGCACGAAGGTCGGCTGGGTCGCCACCCGCACACGGATCAGCGCGGGTTTCTTCTCCGGCGCGTTTCGATGTTCGAGCCGCTCGCGCCGTTCGACCTCGCGCGTGCGGCGCGCGAGTTCTTCGACCACGTCCTGGGGCAAGCCCGGCGCGGCCCCTTTCCAGGTGTCCGGCAGCAGATCGACGAAGAATTTGTCGCCCGCTGTCATGGCGTTGAGCTTGACGTGGCCGGAAAGCGCAAAACGGACGGCGCGTCCGTCGGGATCACGGCGCGCGGCGCCGATATAGTCCTTCGCCTCGATCGCGATGCGTTCCACGGCGATCATGACCGGCTCGCTGAAGCTGACGATCAGCACGTTGCCGGCGAGATGGGCCTCCGCATCGACATCGTCCCCGATGCTGAACACCAGCCGGGCATAACCGGCGCTGACATTGACCGAGACCCCCGCGCGCACCGGGTCGGCCATCGCGGCCGGCGGCGCGGCGATCGCCGCAGTCAGAATCGCCGTCAGAATTATGAGGAGAAGCGGCCAAAGCCGGCTGCTTTTTGTCGCCGGTCCGCGCAACCGCAAACGCGCCCCGGCAGGCTCCCCGCAGGCGCCGGAATAAGCGGTTACTCGACCGACCATGGGACCAACGCCACGTGCACGAAAGACAGATGCGTCTTCGCGCGCAAGTCCGCCCGCGACGCCAGAGCCGCAGCGTACGTCCCTGCGTTTAACGTCCGATTAACGGCTTTTTCAACGATTCCAGAAGGTTACGCAGCCGGGAGATCGGCGCGCGCGCGCACTCGCCCCCACAGCCGTCGGCGCTGCCCGTCGGCGGCCGGAACTTTTGCCGGCCGCGCGACGTTCCTGCCTGCACGAAGCAATATTTCAAAAGGATTACCGCCATGTCCGGTTCGTCCCGCTACGCGAGGGTGCTCTCCGCCGAAGTCGGCGAAATCGAACGGCGCCTGCGCTCGCTGGAGCGCACGCTCGACAGCGTCGGCGCCCGGGCAACGGGCAGCGCCAGACAGACGGCAGAAAGCGTCGGCGATACACTCGCTTCGGCGCTGTCGGGCTGGGCAGACCGTTTTCGCCAAAGCACGGCCACGCTCGGCGACCGATCGGCCGCTTTCGGCAAGGATGCCGCCGCCGCGGGAAGCCAGGCCTTAAGCCGCGTGTCCGAAGAAGCCGGGCAGCGGCCGCTTGCGGCGCTCGCCGTCGCCATCGGGGTGGGCATCATGATCGGGATGGCAAGCCGCAGCTGGAAAAGCTGATCGCCGGCCAGGAGCGTTTGCCCGGACTGCGGGCGCTTTCCGCAACCGAACAGGGTACCGCGAAGGCGCCGGACCATGTACATGCTTGGTCCGCGCAGCCATCGAACGATTCTCCATGCTCGGCATTTATCCAGTCAGGAACGGCAAGGCCTCGGCACTGAAGGACGCCGCATGGATCGATCTCCTCGACCCCAGTCCTGATGAGAGTGCGGCCTTCGAGCAGGCCTTTGGCCTCCATGTTCCGACCAAATACCAGCTTTCGGAAATCGAGACGACAAGCCGGCTTCGCATCGAGAACGATGCGCTCTACATGAGCGCGCCGCTGATTGTAGCCGCCAACGACGAACCCTGGATTCCGACGCCGACCGGCTTCGTGCTCACCAGACATATTCTCCTGACCGTGCGTTTCGTGAAATCCGCGCCGTTCGAGACTGTGGCCGGCGAACTGCGCGGCAATGAAAAATGCGTGGCTTCGCTCGCGTTCGTGCGTGTGCTTGAAGTGCTGGTCGACCGGATGGCCGATCTGCTGGAGCAGAGCAGCCGCGATCTCGACGACGCTTCGCACCTCATCTTCCGCCCGGAGGGCCAGCAGCGCACGAAACTGTCGCACGAAACCACGCAGTTGCGCCGGCTGATGATCCGCACCGGGCGCACCAGCGAACGCATGGCGCGCATTCAGTACACGCTGGTATGCCTCGACCGGATGGCCAAATTCACCGTCGAACGCGCCCGCGAATGGCTGCCGACGGATCTGGCGACCCGGCTGCAAATCGTCAGTTCCGACATCACCTCGCTGGTCCAGTACACCGAGGGGCTGGTCAGTCGCGTCCAGCTTCTCCAGGATGCCGCGACCGGCATTATCAACATCGACCAGAACGAGGTGATGAAGGTTCTGACCATCGCCTCGGTAGTCGGCATACCGCCGGTGCTGGTCGCAGGCATTTACGGCATGAATTTCAAGAACATGCCCGAATACGACTGGACGTGGGGATATCCGTATGCTTTGGCGCTGATCGTGGTAACGGCGCTGTTGCCGCTGATCTGGTTCAAGTGGAAGGACTGGATTTGATTGGGCGTTAAGCCGTCACAATTTTCGGCCGGCGTACACCTGAAGTTAGGCCGATTTTGAAATGCTGCCGGCATCCACGGGGTGACGCACATGAAATCCGCCGCCAACGCCAAAATCGACGCCAGCGCGAAAAACGGACTTCGTCCTGGTGCTGCTGGTCGTCCTGCTGCTGGTTGGTTTGCCGGTCGCCGTCTGGCTCGATCTGCGCAGTCTCGCCGACACCAATCTGCGCCGTCAGGCCAGCGACCTCAACTCGATCATCGGCAGCGTGCGGGCGTATTACGCCAACAACGTGGTCGGCCGCATTCTCGCGGCACCCGGCGTGCCGACGCAGGTCGTGCACAATTACGAAGACATTCCGGGCGCGATTCCCATTCCGGCAACGCTGTCGCTCGAACTCGGCAAGGTGATCAGCGAACAGCAGCACAATATTACCTACCGGTTCGTGTCCGACTTTCCGTTTGCCAACCGCAAGCCGCACGCGCTCGACCCGTTCGAAGCCGATGCGCTTGCGCGGCTCCGGAAAAATCCAAATCAGATGATCTCGTCGTCGACAAACTCGATGCTGGTCGACAAAGTGAGCTGGGTTACGCCGGTGATCATGTCGCAGACCTGCGTGACCTGCCACAACGCGCATCCCGAAAGCGTCAAGCACGACTGGAAAGTGGGCGACGTTCGCGGGATGCAGGAAGTCACCATCACCCAGCCGATCATCGGCAACCTTTTCGCGTTCAATTATCTGCTGGCCTATTTCGCCCTGGTGGCGGCCGTCGGCTTCACGTTCATTTACATGCAGCGGCGCCAGGCCGCGCTGATCCGGGGCATGAACGGCGAACTGGAAACGGCGAACGAATTCCTCGCTACCCTGTCGATGAAGATTTCGCGCTACCTGTCGCCCCAAATCTACAAGAGCATCTTCAGCGGCCAGAAGGACGTCGTCATTCAGACCGAGCGCAAGAAGCTGACGATCTTCTTTTCCGACATCCAGAATTTCACGGCGACCACCGAGCGCCTCCAGCCGGAAGAGATCACCCAGCTTCTCAACGAGTATTTCACTGAAATGTCGAAGATCGCGCTGGCGCATGGCGGCACGATCGACAAGTTCGTCGGCGATGCCATGCTGATCTTCTTCGGCGATCCCGAAACCAGAGGCGACGCCGAGGACGCGAAAGCCTGCCTGCGGATGGCGATCGAAATGCAGGACCGGATTGCTGGTCTCAACGCCAAGTGGCGGAACGCCGGGATCGAGCAGCCGTTCCGGGTGCGCATGGGCATCAACACCGGCTACTGCAACGTCGGCAATTTCGGCAGCGACGACCGCATGGACTACACGATCATCGGCGCCGAAGCGAACCTTGCCGCACGCCTTCAGGCGATGGCTGCGCCAGGCAACATCGTGGTGTCTTTTGAAACGTACGCGCTCGTGCGCGACATAGTGGTCGCCCGCGCGCTTTCGCCAATCACCATGAAGGGAATCAGCCGCGAGGTCATCCCCTACGCCATCAGCGGCGTGATCGATGCGACCGGCGTCGCCATGCAGGTGTTCAGCGAGCATCAGACCGGCCTTGATTTCTATCTCAACGCCCAGATGATCAACGCGCGATAGCGCCGAGCGTGTGCGCAAGGTTCTGAAGGACGCGCTCGAGGCGCTGGACAAAAACGCCGCCGATGCTGCCCAGGGTGCCGGCGGAGGCTGATTTGGACGACGCTGCGGTGTGGAACGGCAACTGGGCGTGGAGCCTGCCCCTGATTGTGGTGAGCGTGATCTTTCACGTCATCGGACTTGGGCTGATCAACGCCAAAATGCTTCAGGTGATGGGAACGGCGAAGCATCCCCGCTATTTCGTCTACATGTTTGCCGTCGTGATGGGCGTCACCACCCTTATGGCGACGCTGCTGCACGGAATCGAGGCCGGTATCTGGGCGCTTGCATACCGGGCGCTGGGCGCGTTGCCGGACAGCAAGTCGGCGCTGCTTTATTCGCTGAGCGCCATTACGACATACGGTCATTCTGAAATCTGGCTTGCGCCCCACTGGCGGCTGATGGGTGCGCTCGAAGCCCTGAACGGAATCATCCTGATCGGACTGACCACCGCCTTCATGTACGGGATGATCCAGCGGGTCTGGCCGGTCGAAATGCGCGACTGGCACGTTCCATGGCCGGGGCCGCGGAACGCCCCGCAGTAATCGTCGCGCCTGTTTGAAGGCCGCGAAAGCCCCGCTAGCGCATCAGCGCGCCGCCATCGACGCTGATGGTCTGTCCGGTGACGAAATTGCTGTCGTCCGAGCAGAGATAGATCAGCGTCGAGAGCAGATCGTCGGGCACCTGCTCGCGCTGGATGGCGCGTGCAGCAATTCCGGCGGCGCTCGCCTTACCGGTCCAGTCCGGATGAACCTTGACCGCTTCGCTCATGGTCAGGCCCGGCGCGATGGCGTTGACACAGATGTTGTGGGCTCCGAGTTCGCGCGCAAGCGAGCGTGTCATCGACACCACCGCGCCTTTGGACGTGACATAATGCAGAAGATTGCCGGTGCCCTTGAACGCGGTGCCGGAGGCGAGATTGACGATGCGGCCCTTTTTGTTGCCGATCATCACCGGCGCCACCGCCTTGGCGCATTGAAAGGTGCCGCGCACGTTCACCGCCATCACCCGGTCCCACTCGTCCTCGTCGATCTCCTGAAACGGCTTGGTATGCAGATCGGCGAACAGGCCCGCGTTGTTGACCAGAATGTCCACGGTGCCGAATTCGCGCACGGTATCGGAGACGAGGCTCTCGACGGACTTTCTGGAGGTCACGTCGGCGCGGACAAAAATCGCGCGCTGCTGGGATTCCGTAATCCGCTCCGCGACCGCGCTGCCATCGAGTACATCGGACACGACCACTCTGGCGCCCGAAGCCGCAAGGCCTTCGCAGAACGCGGCGCCGATCCCGCGCGCACCGCCCGTGACGATCGCTACTTTATCCTTGAGCCGCGTATCCATGGTTTCCTTCCCGACCTGCGACGGCAAGTTTTGCCGTTCGCGCACCAGCGCACAGCGGCGGATTGTACGCTGCTGCGCGCCGTGTTCCAGCGGTAAGGAAGGCAGACGGCCCTAGAGCGGGCGGTGCATCCGGCCGAGCAGCCAGCCGATGCCGAGCGCGATCGCGGCCGCGGTATAGGGCTGGTTCTCGATGGTGTTGCGAATCGCCTGCTCGAACGATCCCGCGGTCTTGCGCGCGGCGGTGCGCGCGGTATCGACCACGTCGGCCGCGCTCTCGCGGGCCTGATCGTAAACTTCTTGGGCGGCGTCACCGAAGGCGTCGGCCACGCCGCTCGCCTGCTTTTTGGCGTCGCCGAGCGCGCGGTTGAAGTCGGCAGGTTTGGTCGTCGGTTGGGCCATGGTTTCCCCCTGGCGGTAAGCTGCGGTTCCACAGCTAAACGCGCGAAGTTCCGGTGTGGTTCGGCCCGAAGGAACTTTTTTTATCGGCGCCGCATTCACTGCGCGGTCGGACGGCCTTCGATCTTCGGAAGCTCGGAATGGCCCTTGCCGACCGCTTTGGCGCGGTTCGCGAGTTCGACCGTCAGCTTCTCCGCCGTGTCCGGGGCCATCAGGGCAAGAATGTCCGACATGCGGCGCGGATTGATCTGGGACGCGACTTCCACCAGCACGTCGACGTTGAGGCGATCGAAAATCTTGGCGGCGTCGCGCGGCTTCATGTTCTCGTACATGGTGACGAGCCCCTTGAACCGGGCGGCTTCCGCCTCGTCCTTCTTGTCCGACGCCGTAACGACCTGGGCCTGCGCCTGTTTGACTTCGGTCAGGCGCGCCTCGATGCGCTTCTCGGCCTCGGCAATGAGGCCTTCGCGGATGTCGAGTTCGCGCGCACGGCGGTCGAGTTCCTGACGCCGCTCCTGCAATCGGTCGAGCAGCGCGCGTTCGGCGCCCGACGGTCCCGCCTGATTTTGCGGGATCACGCGGCCGTTCGGCGTGGCGGCGGGCTCTTTGACGTCCCTTGCGGCGGCGCCCGGCTTTCCCTCCTTGCCCTCTTTGTTTTCTTTTCCGTCCTTGCCGTCTTTATTCTCCTTGCCGTCTTTGGCCGCGTCGGGCGCTTCCTCTTTGCCCTTGCCCTCCTCGCCCGGGATCGTGCCGGTGATGATGTCGCCGTTGGCGGCCCGGTCGGTGGTCACGTCGTCGGCCATCGGCGTGATGGCGGGCAGCGCCGCAATGTCGACCGGCCTTTCGGGCGTGCCGCCATCAGGGAAGTTGAACATCTGCTGCGCCCACGATCGCGGCGGGTCGCCCGCCCGTGGCAGGCCTCCCGTCGCGTGCGTCAGCGCCGCATCGGCATCCTCCATCGACATGTTCGTGGAGTCCGGCCCGCGGTCGAGCACCAGGTCGGCAGCCTTCAGCACCAGCAGGCATACGCTCGCGATCACCGCGATGGAGATGAGGCGCAGATCGCGAAAGAAACGGATCATGCCGCGAGACCGTGCACCTTCATGCGAAGGCGCTCGGCGAACGCCTGGGCGGCGGCGGCGACCGCCTGCGGATCGGTGCGCGACGTCTCCGGCGCCGGACGCGCCGGAGCGGCAACCGGCTTGCCGGCTGCAATCACGATCTGGGTCAGACGGTCGAGCAGTTCCTTGCCGGCTGCCACGCTGCGATCGAGATCGACGGTGAAGCGGTCGGCGCTGCGGAGCCGCGCGCCGATACCTGCCTCGCATTCGTTGACGGTGATTTTCAGACTGCCGATGGCGCGCTCGGCGATCTCGGTCGCGGTGACGAGTTCGGAGATGGTTGCCCGCAGCGACTGCTCGTCGGCACGCAGGATCTGGAGCCGTTTGTTGAGCCGCATGCAGTAGCCGATGGTCAGAACCAGCAGGGCCGCGACCATAATCTCGATGACCATTCCGATGATGCTCACTGTGCCTCCATACGGTTGCCCGCGCCGCCTGCGGTCTCGAACATGGCGAGCGTCATGGCGGGTCGACGTAAAGCCTTGCCGATACGGACTGCGACCCGGTCGCCGACACGCCCCATCCGGCCTTCGGTGAGCGTCACGTCGCCGCAACGCACGATCACCGGCGCGTCGGATCTTGAGCTCGAACATCAGCGTGTCGCCAACCTCCAGCTTCATAATCTCCTTGAGCGGCAAAGCCGCCTCGTAAAGCACGGCATCGACTGCGATTTCCGCCTGCCCCATCTCGGTCGCGAGATGGCCTTCCCAGGTCGGGTCGCGGCCGAATTTCTCGCCCATGAACATCTGCAGCAGGACGTCGCGGATCGGTTCGATGGTGGCGTAGGGCAGCAGCAGCTCGACGGTGCCGCCGCGCTCTTCCATGTCGATGCGCAGCCGCACCAGGATCGCCGCGTTGGCGGGCCGCGAAATCGCGGCAAAGCGCGGATTGGTTTCCAGCCGGTCGATGTTGAATTTCACCGGCGACAGCGGCCGGAACGCAAGCTCCGCATCGGCCAGCACGATTTCAATCATGCGCTTGACCAGATTGGTCTCGATCGTCGTGTAAGGCCGGCCTTCGATACGGATCGCGGTCTGGCCGCGCCGGCCGCCGAGCAGCACGTCGATGATCGAATAAATCAGGTTCGAGTTGACGGTGATCAGCCCGAAATTGTCCCACTCCTCGGCCTTGAACACGCCGAGGATGGCGGGCAGCGGTATCGAATTGAGATAGTCGCCGAAGCGAACCGATGTGATGCGGTCGAGCGACACTTCGACGTTGTCGGACGTGAAGTTGCGCAGGCTGGTCGTCATCAGCCGGACCAGCCGGTCGAAGATGATCTCCAGCATCGGCAACCGCTCGTAGGAGACCATCGCCGAATCGATGATCGCGCGGATGCCGGAATTGTCGTTGAGCGAAACGTCGGCCAGAGAAAAGCCGAGCAGCGAATCGATTTCTTCCTGCGTGAGAATGCGTTCGGCGCCGCCCTTCGCAGCCTGGATGAAGTGGCCGTCGTCGACCATCGTCGCCCATTGCGCCGCCATCGTCTCGGCGCCGCCTTCGGACTCCACCGGTACGCCGGGCGTCGCAGCCCCGTGCTGCTCGGCCTCAAGCGCCACGCCCCACTCGGCGGCCAGCGCGTCCTGATCGATCTGATCCTTCGCCATCAGTCTTCGTCTGTCTCGATAGAAATCAACGATGCCGTCCGTTCCCGACGCACGGGAAAGCAGCAGGGGAACGCGGCACTCACCGGAAACTCGTGGCCCGCGGGCTCGCGGGACCAGGGACGCAACTACTGAACGACAATTTCCTTAAACAGCACGGCATTGATCCGGCCCGGCGCGATCGCGGCATTGACGCGCCGCGTCAGTTCTTCCTTGAGCCGGTAGAGTCCGGCCGATCCGTCGAGATCGGTCGGCCGCAATTCGCGCAGATAGGTCTGAAATGCATCGGTCAGGCGCGGCATGACCGGCTGGATCTGCGCCGACATCGCCTGATCCGGCAGTTCGAGCGTGACCTTGACCTTGAGATACTGCGTGCGCTCGCCGCCGGCCGACGACAGGTTCACCAGCACGTCCGGCATGTCGAGAAACACGACCGGCTTGATCTGCGGCGCAGCGGCCGCTGCCGCCGCTTCCGGCTTGCCGTGCTCGGCAAAGAGATAGGAATAACCGCCCCAGCCGATCGCTCCGACGGCAATGAGTCCGCCGAGCACCATCATGATGAGCTTGAGCGGCAATTTCCGTTTGGCGGCCGGCGCTGCGGCGGCGTCTTCGGCCGCGATGTCGCCGGCTTCGGATCGCGCTGCGCTCGTCGTTGCCATCACCGCTCCGCCGTCATTTGAAAGGCGCGCGCAGCCGAGTGAAAGACCCGCGCAGCCGGGAGGAAAGTTCGCAAAACCAGGCGCCGCGGGCGCTGTCCAGCGCGCTTTAAAGGCGCCGCAGGAAAGCTAGGCCCCGAATGGTTAACAGATACTTGCGGTAGCCGGCTAAGGCGGAAAAATTTGCCGGGTGGCGCGCCGCGGCGGCGGTTTCTGCCCCGTCCGGGATCCGCGGATTTTGACCCAAGCCGCTGTTTTGGCTGAATTTTCTCCATTGGCACGGGTTCTGCAATTCAACGCACTGCCCGGGCTTGGGAGAAGCCGGGGCAAAGGGATGCGGTTCTGCCTTCTACGGCATTGCCGCAGGCTACTGGGGGAGAAGTACCGATGGAGAATTCACTTCTCGTCGGCCTGTCGCGGCAGATGGCGCTCGGGCGCGAGCTCGAAATCGTCGCCAACAACATCGCGAACATCGACACGACGGGCTACAAGGCCGACAACGCCTCGTTCTCGCAATACCTTTCACCGGGCGCGAAGCAACGGCGATTTTTCCGGCAACGACCAGCGCATCAGCTTCGTGCAGGACCGCGCGAGCTGGGTGGACCTGAGCGCCGGCGCGCTCGAGCATACCGGCAATCCGCTCGACGTCGCGATCGACGGCAAGGGCTATTTCGTGGTGCAGACGGCGAACGGCCAGCGCTACACGCGCAACGGCTCGTTCGGAATCAGCCCCACCGGCCAGCTCGTGAACCGGCAGGGCGACCAGGTGATGGGCACCGGCGGCCCGATTACCTTCCAGTCCAGCGATCACGACATCAGCATCAGCGCGACCGGAATCGTGACCGTGCGCGACGGCACCGGCACCATCGACACGCCGCGCGGACAGTTGCAGATCGTCAACTTCGACAAGCCGCAAAATCTGAAAAAGGACACGGCCTCCAGTTTCACCGCGCCGGATGGCGTGAATTCGGTTCCGGCGCCCGCGGCCACCCGCGTTGTGCAGGGCGCGGTCGAAAAGTCCAACGTCCGCGCGATGGCCGAAATGTCGCGCATGATTGAGATCTCGCGCAGCTACGCCGACATCGCCGCCATCCTCCAGCAGCAGAACGACCAGCGCCGCACTGCGCTTCAGACGCTTTCACAGACACCGAGTTCATCAAGTTGAGGTTGAGGACCTAAGACATGCGTGCACTCGATACCGCAGCGACCGGAATGGCGGCGATGGACCTTCAGGTCCAGGTCATCGCCGGCAACATCTCGAACATGACGACGACGGGATACAAGAGCCAGCGCGCGGAATTTCAGGACCTGATTTACGAGCATGTCCAGCGCGTCGGCGCGCAGGCATCGGAAAACGGCAACATCCTGCCGGTCGGCATCGACCTCGGCTCGGGTGTAAAAACGGTCGGCACGCCGCGCCTGATGACCCAGGGCACGCTGCAGCAGACCGGCAACACCCTCGATCTCGCCATCCAGGGCACCGGCTGGTTCAAGATCCAGCTGCCCGACGGCACCTTCAACTACACCCGCGACGGCTCGTTCCAGATGGATTCCCAAGGCCGCGTCGTCACCGCGGAAGGCAACCTCGTTCAGCCGACCATCACCATCCCGCAGAATTCGACCGGACTCACCATCAACCAGCAGGGCCAGGTCTCGGTCACGCTGCCGGGCAGCTCCACGTCGAGCATTCTCGGCCAGTTCACGATCACGACATTCATCAACGACGCCGGCCTGCAGGCCAACGGCGACAACCTGTTCTCGGCGACGCCGGCTTCGGGCCAGCCGCAGGACGGGGTGGCCGCGACCAACGGCGCCGGCACCCTGCTGCAGGGCAGCCTCGAACAGTCGAATGTTTCGGCGGTGACGGAAATCTCGAACCTGATCGCCGCGCAGCGCGCCTACGAGATGAATTCGAAGGTGATCACCGCGGCCGACGAGATGCTGCAGACCACGTCGCAACTGATGCGCTGAGAAGGGCCCGCTCCATGATCCGCTCGCTGATCGTCACGCTGACGCTGATCGGTTCCCAGGTCGCGCCCGCCTGCGCGCAGAACGCGATGCCGGCGCTGCGGGCGAACGTCACCGTGAACTCGGACACCGTGCGGATCGGCGATCTGGTCGAGCATGCCGGCGCGGTCGCAAACGTCCCGATCTTCCGCGCTCCCGATCTCGGCACCCGCGGCACGGTCACCACCGCCAGCATCGTCGATGCGATCCGGCCGCACCAGCTCGTCGGCATCGACACCCGGGGTCTCGCCGAGGTGATCGTGACGCGGGCGACCCGCACCATCACCGCGAAAGAAATCTCCGGCCGCGTCGCGCACGCGCTCGCCGGACAGTACGGCTTCGAAGAGGCCTCCGACATCCTGGTGGAGTTCGATCGCGACGCCCGTCCGCTGTTCGTCGAGCCGTCCGCGACCGGCGACCTCCAGGTGCTCTCGCTCAGTTACAACAAGCGCACCTCCCGTTTCGACGTGACGTTCGATCTGCCTACGAGCGCCGCGCTGCCACGGCAGGGCAGCCGGTTCACCGGCGTCGCCTACGAAACCGTCAACGCGGTCGCAGTCGAACATCCGGTCGAGCACGGCGAAGTGCTCAAGGCCTCCGACCTCACCATGCTGCGCAGGCCGAAATCGGAAGGCACCGTCATCACCAGCGTTCAGGCCGCCATCGGATTTGCCGCCAAACACGAACTGCGGCCGGGCCAGCCGCTGCGCAACACCGATCTGATGAAGCCCTACATCGTGCAGCGCAACGACGCCGTCACCATCGTCTACGAAGCGCCGGGCTTCACCCTGACGCTGCGCGGCCAGGCGCAGGATAACGGCGCGCTGGGCGACACCATCAACGTTCTGAATCTGCAATCGAAACGCGTCGTCCAGGGTGTGATTTCCGGCGCCGGGCGCATCACCATAGCCTCCACCCCCATCCATTCAGTGCAGAGGGCGCCCGAACCGGCGCCGGCCTCCCCTGCCCGCTCGCCGGAACAGCCGGAAAACGGGCACAGCGTCGAGTAAGGCTGAGCGAGTGTTATGGTGAAATCGGGTACGCGTTTTCGGCACATGCGCACATTGCTGGGCAGCGCCGCCGTGGCGTCGCTCCTGAGCAACTGCGCCGCGCTTGACCGGATCAAACAGCTCGGCGAGCCCGTGACGCTGTCGCCGGTCGAAAATCCGACCGCCAAGCCGGGCTACAAGCCGGTGCAGATGCCGATGCCGACCCCGCAGCCGGCGTCGTACAATGCCAACTCGCTGTGGCGCAACGGCTCGCGCGCCTTCTTCAACGACCAGCGCGCGCATCAGATCGGCGACATTCTGACCGTGAAGGTCAACATCAACGATACCGCGCAGTTCCAAGACCAGACCCAGCTCAACCGGACCAGCACGGAAGACACCGGCATCTCCAACTTCATCGGCGCCAACACCATCGGCAACGCCGCGACCGCCGTTCTGCCCGGCTCGATCCTGACCGCCAACGGCAATTCGCAGATGACCGGCACCGGCAGCATCAACCGTCAGGACCAGCTGGTCACCCACGTCGCAGCCGTCGTCACCCAGGTATTGCCGAACGGCAACATGGTGATCGAAGGCAAGCAGGAAGTCCGGCTCAACAACGAAATCCGCGAGCTTCTGGTGGCGGGCGTCGCCCGTCCGGAAGACATCGAAAGCGACAACACCATCGAGCTGCCGAAAATCGCCGAGGCGCGCCTCGCCTATGGCGGCCGCGGCACACTCACCAACATACAGACGGAGCGCTGGGGCCAGCAGGTGATGGATATCGTGTTGCCGTTCTGATCGCCGGACGCGATCGCGGCATGCGCAAATTTTCGGCTCCCCGGGATTCCTGTAGCGCTGCAGGACTCCCGATCTGACGCGGCCTCCGGCAGCTCCCCGCCGGAGGCCGCGATTTTTCGCGGAACCCGCAATTATTCGGCGTGTTCCTCGGCGTGGAGTTTCGAGGCGTGGCCGTGATGCTCCGCGGCATGCAGGGAATGGCCGTGCGCTATTTTGGAGTGATGCGCGGCCTTCTCGTGATGTCCGGCCCTGTGATGTTCGGCCGCCTCGCGGTGGTGCTTCGCGGCATGCTCGTGATGCTCGGCGGCATGCTCGTGATGTTCGTGGATTTCGTGACTGTTCATGGCTCTCTCCCTGCTTTCAGGTGATCGGAGAGCCGGAAACATCGCCGCGTTCAATGAACCATTTGCGAAGTTTTTTCGTCGGCCGGAAGGTGCGGACGCGGCGCGGACGTTTTGAAAGACGCTACGCGGACACTTCAAGATCGCGGCAGAAATGCCCGATATCATGTCGCAAAGTTTCCACAGCGCTGCTCCAGTCGCCGAACCGTGGCTGCCGGTAGAGGCGCGCCGACGGATACCAGGGACTGTCGCTGCGCCCGCGCAGCCAGCGGAAGTCCGCCGCGAACGGCAGCAGCAGAAACAGCGGCCTGCCCATTGCGCCGGCCAGATGCGCGACCGCCGTATCGACTGCGATCACCGCGTCGAGGCTCGCAATCGCGCCGGCGGTATCTGAAAAGTCCTTGAACTCCGGGCCGGCCTGGCAGATCTCGGAACGATGGCGCAGCGCCGCGGCATCTTCGCCGCGCACTTCGTGCTGCAAACTGACGAACGCCGCCGCCGGCTGGTCGAGCAGCGGCGCAAGCATCGCAAGGCGCATGGAACGATTGAGATCGTTGTCGTGGGCGCGCTCGCCTGACCACACCAGTCCGATACGTGGCCGCCGCTGCGGCAGGCGCGACCGCCACGCCGCTGCATCCGCATCGGGTGCCGCGATGTACGCTGCGCCCGAGGGAACGGTTTGCAGCGTGGTGCCGTGCGCGAGCGGCAGACTGAGCAGCGGACAATGAAAGTCGAAGGACGGCAATGTTTCGCCGCGGGCAAACACGCCGGCCACGCCCTGCATTCCTGACAAAAGACGCACCAGCGGCTGCTGCACTTCCAGAATGACTTTCGCGCCGCGCGCCGTCAGCAGCGGCGCATAGCGCACGAACTGGATGGTGTCGCCGAAGCCCTGCTCCGCATGCAGCAAAATCGTTTTGCCCTGAAGGCGATCGCGGCCGTTCCAGCGCGGCGCGCCAAACTCGCGGCGCTGCGATGCCAGCCAGCCGACCTGCCAGCGCGATTTATAGGCGCGCCAGCCGCTTTCAAAATCACCCAGCGTCAGACGCGCGACGGCCTCGACGAACCGCGCCTGGGCAAAATCCGGCCTGATCGCAAGCGCCCGGACCGCGCTCTCAACCGCTTCTTCCGGACGATCGAGACGGCGGAGAGCCACCGCGCGGTTGGTGAGAATCTGGATCCTTTTCGAAGCATCCGCAGGCGCGCGCGCAATCGCCCGGTCATAGGCGGCGAGCGCTTCCGCGACCCGATTGAGCTTGAGCAGCGCATTGCCGCGGTTGCCGAGGGCATCGAAATGGTCGGGATCGCCCTGCAACGCGCGATCGAAACTCGCCAGCGCCTCGGGCGGCCGTCCCATTTCCAGCAGCGCCACGCCGCGCCGGCTGTGGAGTTCGGGATCGTTCGGCGCAAAGCGAAGGCCCTCGTCGTAGCTCACCAGCGCGCGTTCGAATTGCCGGAGCGCGTGAAACACCAGTCCAAGACTGGCGAAGCCGTCGGCGCGGGAGAGGTCGCTTCGCAGCGCCGACTGAATGAACGCCAGCGCCGCGTCTGGCCGTCCATGCCGCAAATTGATCAGGCCAAGCCCGTGCAGGGCGTCAAAATTGTTCGGCTGATGCGCGAGGACTTCGCCGTAAAGCCTTTCGGCCCTCCTGAAATCGCCTTCGTCGAAAGCGCGCTGCCCGCGGCGCAGCAGACGCGAAAGACCCGGCGGCAAGACCGCAGGCAAGTCTGCCGACAGGACCGCCGGCAACTGTTCGCGGAAGGTTTGCGACAGTCCGTTCATGTGCCCGGCCGATGCCTTCACCCCTTGTTCGCCGACGCGCGTCAGTTAACGAGCGGTAAAAGAACGCGGTGAACAAAGTATTAAGGCCGGCCGCTGCGGGAAGCCCCGATTTGCGGATGCGTCGTGATCGATGCGGCGTGAAAGATCAGGGCCGCTGAAAAACGTCCATGCGCTTTTGCAGGTCCGCGACCTCCTGCTCGAGCCTCGCCAGCCGGTCGACGACCGCCTGATCCGCGTTGTGTTCGGTATGTTTGGGCGCAGCCTGCTCGGGGCTCCAGCTTACGCCGACGCGACCCTCTTTGCGCCATTCGACGCGCGCGTTGAAGTATTCGTTCCGGCTCGGAATAAAGAGTTCGAACACGTCCGGCAGCGCCACACTGTCCGAGATCTCAAGCCGGCTGCCGCCGGGAGTGATGTCGCGGAGGATGCAGTCCATACTCGAGAGGCGGTTGTTGAAGTAGATGCGACCCTTCATGAAGGTCTTGTGGCGCACCTGGGCGCGGCGCTCGATCATCGACTTTCACTTTCATTCCCGACGCGGTCGATCACATCGATCACACTTTGAATGCGAACGATCAGATCAATATGAGCTTCCATCTGTTCGGCCTGATAGGAGACGCCGAGAGACTTGATCAGGCTGGTTCTTCGCTCAACGAGATGTTTGCGGGCTTCGGCGTAATAGTCTTTTTCCATTTCAGCCTCGCGCCGGCCCGCCCCCTTCGCTTCGCGCACCTGACGATCTAACAGCGCGAACTAAATATTTTGCTGCAAATTTCAGGCGCCCGATCACGGTCAAAACCGTGGTTTACAAAGACTTAACATGGCAGGGCGATGCGAGTGCTGGAAAAGTTCCCGCGCAGCCGGGAACCGGTTTTTGGAACCCGGCTCTGGTCGCGGACACGGTTGCGGCCGGCAGCCCCGAAAGGCCCCCGGACCGGCTATTCGTCGCGGTAAACGCGCTCGCGGCGCTCGTGGCGTTCCTGGGCCTCGATCGACAGCGTGGCGATCGGGCGGGCTTCGAGGCGCTTGAGCGAGATCGGCTCGCCGGTTTCCTCGCAATAGCCGTAGGTGCCGTCCTCGATCCGCTGCAAGCGCGGCGTCGATCTTGGCGATCAGCTTGCGCTGCCGGTCGCGGGCGCGCAGCTCGATCGCCCGGTCGGTTTCCGACGACGCCCGGTCGGCGAGATCGGGATGATTCTGGTTCTCGTCCTGGAGATGCTGCAGCGTCTCCTTGGCCTCCTTGAGGATGTCCTCGCGCCAAGTCGAGCAGCTTCAGCCGGAAATACTCGCGCTGGCGCTCGTTCATGAACGGCTCTTCGTCCGTCGGCCGGTAGATCCCCTCTTCGAACGGCCGTTGCAGCGTCCTTGCCGTTTTTGGTGGGGCTTTCGTCCGGGCGACCGTTTTTGCCCTTTACCAACTGCATGTCCGCCTACTCCGCGCACGCCACTGCGCGAGGCCCCCCTCGCGCGGCGGCTTATATCCAAGCGTCTGTGACAGGTGACAATAACGATCGATGGCGCCGGATACCGGGCAGCGGTTCCGGCAGTAGAACCGCACCGGCCGCAAGAGCGGTAACCGGGTCAAATGCCGATGGATCTGAGTTCAAGAGCCCGGCTTTGGCCAGTTCGACCGCGACCCGCAGGTCGATCTCGGCCAGAACCTGATCGAGCCGGTCGTCGCCGGAGCCGTCCTGAAGGTCGGCGGCCACGGATTTGAGCCGCAGCATCGTGGCCTGGTCGAGCGTTCCGGCCAGCAGGCCGAGCTTGAGTTCGTCCAGGGCATCGAGCGCCCGGCGGCCATGCTTGACCGCGCGGCGGCGGCGTTCGACCGGGTCTTCGACGCCTTGCAGCGCGATCAGTGCGTCGATCCCGCCCAGCGTGCGCAAGCGCAACCGCGGCGCTTGGGGCCTGCGGCGCCTCGTGCTCGCGACAGCGAAAAGGCCCCGCCCGACGCGCGCCGGGCCGCCGCCGGGCGTCGCGGCGAGTGCCGTGCGGTTGGGTCCGGATGACGCGCATAGCAGATAAGGTGTGGCCTTATGGTTAATGGCCGGTAAAATGCCGGCGCGGCAAGAATTGCCGCAACCGGCAAGGGATGCTCGGCGCCGCCGCCCCGCCCCGATCGCCGTCCTGCGAAATATATCATGTATTTCAATGCGCTTGTCGTCTCGACGCCGCGTGGCACGCAACTGGCATTGGCTAGTGTCGTCCGACCTCTTGGGGAGCAAGAGATGAAGAGGACGCTTTCGAACCGCGCTTGCCGCGCTGGTGGCTCTTGGCTGTGCCGGTTCGCCGGCGACGGCGACGTCGCGCATCAAGGACCTCGCCAGTATCGAGGGCGTGCGGCAGAATCAGCTGATCGGCTATGGCCTTGTCGTCGGCCTCAACGGCACCGGCGACACGCTCAACAATACGCCTTTCACCAAGCAATCGCTGCAGGCGCATGCTGGAACGGCTCGGCGTCAATATCCGCGGCCAGCAGATCCGCACCGGCAATGTCGCCGCCGTCATGGTCACGGCCAACCTGCCGCCGTTCGCGACCCAGGGCACCCGCATCGACGTCACCGCCTCGGCCATGGGCGATTCCAAGAGCCTCGAAGGCGGCACGCTGCTGGTCACGCCGCTGCTCGGCGCCGACGGCAATGTCTATGCGGTGGCGCAGGGCTCGCTCGCGATCGGCGGCTTCCAGGCCGAGGGCGAGGCGGCCAAGATCACCCGCGGCGTGCCGACCGTCGGCCGGCTGCCGAACGGCGCCATCATCGAGCGCGAGATCGAATTCGCGCTCAACAGCTCGGCCAGTTGCGGCTCGCTCTGCGCAACGCCGACTTCACCACGGCCAAGCGCATCGCCATCGCGATCAACGATTATATCGGCGCGCCGGTCGCCGAGCCGCTCGATCCGTCGACCGTGCAGCTCACGCTGCCGAAGAAATTTCCGCAAAACGTCGTCGCGATGCTGACCGAGATCGAGCAGTTGCAGGTCGAGCCGGACGCAGCCGCCAAGATCGTCATCGACGAACGCTCCGGCGTCATCGTCATCGGCCGCGACGTGCGCGTCTCGACGGTCGCGGTGGCGCAGGGCAATCTCACGGTGACGATCTCGGAAACGCCGCAGGTCAGCCAGCCGGCGCCGTTCTCGCGCGGCCGCACCGTCGTGGTGCCGCGCACCAACGTCGGCGTGCAGGAGGAAGGCAAGAAGCTCGCGCTGGTGCAGCGAAGGCGTGTCGCTGCAGCAGATCGTCGACGGGCTCAACGCGCTCGGCATCGGGCCGCGCGATCTGATCACGATCCTGCAGGCGATCAAGGCCGCCGGCGCCATCCAAGCCGACATCGAGGTGATGTGATGACAAGTCTCAGTCGCAGCCGAGCTCGGCCCGTCGCTCGCCATCGATCGGCAGCGCCAGCAGCGCGCAGGCGCAGGCCGCGCTCAAGATCAAAGGCAAGGCCAAGGCCGCCGCGCAGAATTTCGAGTCGATGTTCCTGAACATCGATGTTCCAGCAGATGTTCACCGGCGTCGACGGCGACGGACCGTTCGGCGGCAGCGGCGCGTTGAAAGTCTGGCGCTCGTTCCTGACCGATCAATATGCCAAGCAGCTTCGCCAAGAGCCGGCGGCATCGGCATCGCCATCAAGGTCTACGACACGCTGCTCAAGCAACAGGGCTGAAAGCGTCATGAGCCCGATCACCACAGCCGCGGAAGCGGAGCAGGCGCATCGACGATCTGGCCGCGCTGATCGAGAAGCTCACGGGCTCGTCGAGCAGGAAACCGCGCTGGTCCATGCCGGCCAGGTCCGCAACGCCACCGCGCTCGACCGCGCCAAGAGCGGGCTTGCCGGCAGAGCTTTACGCCGCCGGCGAGCGGCTCAAGGCCAACGCGAAATTCCTGCTGCGGACCGCGCCGGCAGCGGCGCCGCGCTGCGTCGCGTGCAGGAGGCTTTCGCGCCGCGCTGCAGAAGAAACATGATCGTGCTGGCGACCGCGCACGCGGTGTCGGAAGGCATCATGCGCCGGCTGTCGGGCGATCTGGCGCGCAAAGCCGCGCCGCAGGTCTATGGCGCGTCGGGCCGCACCGCGCCGCCCAATCCGAAACACGGCCGGCCGCTCGCGGTCAGCCGCGTGCTGTAGCGCGCTGCGCGACGCCGCTGCCGTCGCGCGCGACACTCGGCAAGTTCCTGCCCGAGCCGCTCGAACGGCCCGTTCCAATCGCCGATCGCGGTCTGCCGGAACAGCCGCATGGTCGGATACCAGGGGCTGTCGGTGCGATCGAGCAGCCAGCGCCAGTCCGGCGAGAACGGCACCAGCAGCGCGACCGCCTTCCCCATCGCGCCGGCCAGATGCGCGACCGACGTATCGACCGCGATGACCAGATCGAGCATCGCCACGACCGCGGCGGTATCGGCGAAATCCTCGAACTCCTGGCCGAGCTGCACACGCCGTGCGCGCTCAGGAGTTCGGCCTGCGCGGCGCTGACCTCCTTTTGCACGCTGACGAAATCGAGGCCCGGAATCGACAGCAGCGGAACGAAGTGCTCGAGCGGGATCGAGCGATTGCGGTCGTTGAGATGCGCGGGATTGCCGGCCCAGCATATTCCGACGCGCAGACGGCCGCTGCCCGGCAACCGCCCGCTCCACGCCGCGAGGCGGTCGGGAAACGGCCGCAGGTACGGAATGTTCGCCGGCACCGTTTCCAGCTCAGTGCCGAACGCGAGCGGCAGGCTGAGCAGCGGGCAATGCAGATCGAAGGGCGGCAGCGCGTCGCCGTCGGTCATGACCAGCGAAACGCCGGGCACCGTGGTCATGAGCGCCTTGAGCGTACGCGGCACCGCGAGCACCACATTCGCGCCGCGGTCGGCAACCATCGGCGCGTAACGGACAAACTGGATGACATCGCCGAGGCCCTGCTCGGCATAAAGCATGACGGTCTTGCCCCGCACGTCCTCGCCGCGCCAGATTGGCTGCGGAAACTGACGTCGGTGCGCCGCGAATTGTTTCTTCTCCCAGCGAAGCTCGTACTGTTTCCAGCCGTTGCGATAATCGCCAAGGCACAGCCGGGTGATCGCTGCGTTGAAATTTGCTTCGGCGTTGACCGGCTCCCGCGCCAGCGCCTCGCCATAACACTCGAGCGCTTCCCGCAACCGCGCAAGTTTGATCATCGCGTTGCCGCGGTTCACGTGGGCGGCGACGACGTGCGGCTCGATGCGCAGCGCCTGCTCGTGACACGCGACCGCCTCCTCGAACCGGCCCATCTCGGCGAGCGCGATGCCGCGATCTGTCAGCGCGACCGGCTGCGCGGGATCGACGGCGAGCACCCGATCGTAGCTTTCCAGCGCCTCCGCGTAACGCCGGTCCTTGATGAAAGCATTGCCGCGACGGATCCAGGCGCTGACATTGTCCGGATCGCACGCGATCGCCTTCTCGAAACTTGAAAGCGCGTCGTCAATCCGGTTGAGTTCGAGCAGCGCCGTACCGCGATTGACCTCGATGTCGACGCGCGCCGCTGCTGCCGCCGCCGCGGAAGCGAGCGCGGCGTCGTAATTTTGCAACGCCTCGGAATAACGCCCGAGCCTGCCCAGGATCACGCCGCGGGTATTGAGCGCGTCGGCGTGCGCGGGTTCTTTGGCCAGGAACCGGTCGCAGGACGCGAGCGCCTCGTCCAGCCGGTCGAGTTCGAGCAGCGCGTTGGCGCGGTTGTGAAGCGCTCCCGGATGATCCGGATCGGCCGCGAGCACATGGTCGAAATGCTCCAGCGCTTCAGCATGCCGTTTAAGCCCTGCGAGAGCGAGGCCAAGATTGTTGCGGATATCGAGGCGCTGCGGCTCGGCGGCGTGCGCGGCCTGATGGCTCAAGCGCGCCTCTTCGAAGCGCCCGGTCGCATAGAAGACGTTGCCCCGGTTATAATGTGCGTCGGCATAGTCGGGCCGCAGCGCCAGCGCGCGCGCGGAGCTTTGCAGCGCCTCGTCAAGCCGTCCGAGCACCGTCAGCACGACGCAGCGGTTGTTGAGCACCTCGGCGTTGTTCGGCGCGATCGCAAGCGCCCGGTCGTAGGCGGCAAGCGCCTCCTCCGGCCGCTTGAGGGACGCAAGCGCAATTCCGCGCCGGTTCCAGGCGGCAACGTGTCCGGGCCGCCGCGCCACCACCGCATCGTAGTCGGCGATTGCCGCCTCGCAGCGGCCGATGTCCGCGAGCGTGTTGGCGCGATTGTAAAGCGCATCGACGTAGTCGGGCGCGAGCGCGAGCGCCCTGTCGTAGCTCGAAAGAGCGTCCGCGAAGCGGCCGAGCGCCTTCTGCGCGTTGCCGCGATTGTAATGCGCGGCGGCATCGTTCGCGCGGACCGCGAGCACCCGGTCGAAATTCTCCAGCGCTTCCTGATGGCGCTTCAGCGCTCCGAGGATCAGTCCGTAATTCGTCAGCGCGTCCGCGGAATCAGGCCTCGCCCGCAGAGCGGCGGCAACCAGCCGCAGCGCTTCGACCGACTGGCCCTGCTGATGACGGAGCACGCCGCAAAGGTGCAGCGCGTCAAAATCGAGCGGGTCGGCCGAAAGAATGCCGCCGTAGATCGCCGCGGCTTCATCGAGCTCTCCCCGCTGATGCAGCATCAGGGCCTGCTCGATGCGCGCCGGGTTGGGCGCCGGTTGTGACGTGGCTTGCGTCATCTTTCCGAAATCGTGTCCGGGACGACCGGGATCATGCGGCGGGAAACGCGGTGGCCGACCCCGGGCAAGGTCAGGCAAGACGGTTAATCAACCGTGAAAGCCGGTGCCAGGACACCGACTATTAACCGAGACCACGTACGCAGGACGCAGGAATTCAGCAGCGATCATGAGTATCAACAGGGTTTCGTTTTATCAGCAGAATCAGGCCTATTGGCAAAATGGGCGCGCTCATAGTCAGGCTGCCGCGGCGGAAGCCTCGTTGATCAATGTGATGGGCAACGCCATGCTGAGCCTGTCGAAAGGAAAATCGAGCATTGCCAACGGCCAGGCCCTGAAGCGTGTCAATTCGACACTATTGGCCGCCGTCCAGAATTTGTTGAACCCCGGAAGCGCGCCCTCGACGACCGGCTCGACATCCTCCGCGAAGGCCACCGCCGCAACCAAGCCAATTCCGGCGACCGCAACCGGCTCGGCACGGCTGACGACTGCCACGTCGCTGGCCACACTCGGCATTCTCGCGGGCAGTACATTCAGCGTGACGGCGGGGACGAATACGACGACTTACACGTCCACCGGGACCGACACGGTCGGCAGCCTGATCAGCGCGCTCAATATCAACCTGCCGACCAACGCCCATGTGACCGCGTCGCTCAACAACAGCGGAAAGCTCGTCATCACCGGCCGAAATACCAAAGACATGATAGTGATCGACGGGAGCGGAATAACCGGCAAGGCTCTCGGCTTCGGTCTCGGCACCATGACCTTCAAGCCGGTCAAAGGAACCCCCGCGACCGGCGGCACCGCGACAGCCTCTTCGAGCACTTCCACTTCGTCGGCCAGCACATCGTCCGGCTCCACCGCTTCATCCGGAACCGCAGCGGGTATTCCCGCAACTCCATCACCGCTCGTGCAAACGACCGGAACGGCCGCATCCGTCCTGTCGGCGAGCGGCGCCAGCGGCTCCCTCGTCAACATGCTGACCTGATCGACGCGCCGGGGCGTGTATTCCCACAGCGGGTCTCGTTGAAGGCCGTCCGCTCTTCCAACATTTTGCAAATTCAACCCCGACCTCGCCCGAAGTCGGAGAACAGAAAACATGCCCCGGTCGCCTGGAGCCCTCCAGATTACGTCACAGAACCGGTATTAAGGCGTGACATTCCGGCCTATAATTCCGCAGGCAAAACTCGCCGTCGCGCAAAGAAGTGTGTCGGGAGGTCATGACCGAGACCCGAAAACTCGCGGCGATCCTCGCGGCCGACGTTGTCGGATACAGCCGTCTTGCCGGCGCCGACGAAGATCGCACACTGGCGCGGCTGCGGGCGCTACGCAGCGATCTGGTCGATCCGACCGTCGCCGTCCATAATGGGCGCGTAGTGAAGCGGACCGGCGACGGAAGCATCATCGAGTTTCGCAGCGTCGTCGATGCAGTACGCTGTGCCATCGAAGTGCAGAACGGCATGGTTGAGCGCAACGCGGGCCTTCCGCCAGAGCGGAAGATCGAGTTCCGCGTCGGCATTCATCTCGGCGATGTGGTTGAGGAGAGCGACGGCGACCTGATGGGCGACGGCGTCAACATTGCCGCGCGGCTGGAAGGCATCGCCAGGCCGGGCGCGATCTGCCTTTCCGAGGACGCCTACCGGCAGGTAAAGGCCCGGCTCGATCTCGCGGTGAAAGATCTTGGTCCGAATTCAGCTCAAGAACATTGCCGAGGCGATGCGGGTTTATTCCGTCGAAGTTGAACTCCCGGGGGCGCGAAAGCCCGCCGCTCCGCCGCCTCAAGCCCCGGCGCCGTCCTCGCCACCGCGTCTTTCCATCGTCGTCCTCCCCTTCGCGAATATCGGGGGTGATCCGGAGCAGGAGTATTTCGTCGACGGAGTAACCGAAAGCCTCACGACCGATCTTTCACGAATCGCCGGCTCGTTCGTGATCGCGCGCAACACTGCTTTCTCTTACAAAGGCAAATCGCCCGACGTAAGACATGTCGGGCGCGAACTCGGGGTGCGCTATGTCCTTGAGGGCTCGGTACAGCGCGGCGGCAATCGCATGCGCGTCAACGTTCAGCTGATCGACGCCGAGACCGGCAATCATCTTTGGGCGGAGCGCTTCGACAATCCGCTGGCCGATCTGCTGGACATGCAGGACGAAATCGTCGCGCGCCTTGCCAATCGGCTGGGGACGGAACTGGTCGCGGCCGAGGCGCGCCGCGCAGAGCGAGCGACGCATCCGGTTTCGATGGATCTTTATTTTCAGGGCATGCTGTATGCGAACAAAGGGGCAAGCCCCGAATACATTGCACAGGCGCGCGGACTCTTTGAACGGGCACTCGCACTCGATCCGGACAATATCGAGGCCATGATCGGCAGAGCGACCATGGATGCTCGCGACGCTTCCTATTTTCTGACTAACGATCGCGGCGTGCGCCTTGCGGCGGCGGAGGCCGACCTGACGAAGGTATTGTCGCTCGCGCCAAATCACCCGATGGCCCATTGTCAATTAGGCATCATCCAGATCTTTTCCAACCGCGCAGTGCAAGGGATCGCAGAATGTGAGCAGGCGTTGGCACTGGATCGAAACCTTGCCGTCGCTCACGCCCAAATCGGCTTTGCCAAATATGTCACCGGCCGCGGCGAGGAAACAGAAGCGCATGTCCTGGAAGCGCTCCGACTTTCTCCACGGGATACCGCCGCCAATGTGTGGATGACGTGGGTATGTAATGCCAAGACGCAAACAGGTGCCGATGAGGAAGCCGTTGCCTGGGCGCGCCGGGGCATCGAGGCCAACCGAAATCTTCCTGTCGGCCATTTCTTTCTGGCTTCTGCGTTGGCCCTTGTAAATCGACTTGACGATGCCCGGCGTTCCGCGCAGGCGGGACTTGTGCTGGACCCGAGCTTTACGGTCTCACGCTTCCGCGGCAGCGCGGCGAGCGACAATCCGACTTATCTTGCCCGACGCCAGCGCGTCTGCGACGGCATGCTTCAGGCCGGGATTCCGGAACATTGATACCTTTCAACAGGCGCTTTCAATGTCCGGCATGACTTATTGAGCGACATGCGGATGTGTCGGGCGACGGCTGCTCCTGCACCGGGAGCCGGCACGCGCTACGCGGCGGCGAACTGCGAAGACAGGTCGCCGCCGAACGCCATCGGCCCGACATGACTGAGCCTGCTGTCGAGATCGGCCCAGATCTCGCCGCCGATGTCCGTCCAGCGCTTGCAGAAGGCAAAATCCTCGCTCAGATAAGTGCCGTCCGGCGCGATCATGCATTCAAACAGCGCAAATCTGTTGGCGCTTTCCGTCGCGGCGTCGACGGAGTGGTCCCGCCGGTACTTCAGCTCCGGGTAGCGCGCGCACATCGTTTCGAGCGCGCCGCGGCGGATCATCAGAAATCCGGTGCCGGCATAGCGGACCTTGAGAAATCCCGCCTTCTCGACGACCGCATCGGGATCGTCGACCTCGAAGACATACTTCAACGAGGCGGCTGACGGATTGGGCCTTGCCGCCTCGATGGTGGACTTCACCCTCTCCCAGTCAACACGCTTGACCGGATAGACCGCCGCGCACATGTCCGCGCCGCACTGGATCAGCCGCAGCACCTGTTCCGGCTCGAAGCCGATATCGGCGTCAATGAACAAAAGGTGCGTCGCGGTGGCGTCGTCGAGAAACTGCGCGACAAGGCTCGAACGGGCGCGCGTGATCAATGCGTCGCCGTCCTTGAACAGCACTTTCAGATTGAAATTGGTGTAGCTGCGCACCAGCTTTTGCAGCTTGAAAAGCGACGCGGCGTAGATGACGGAGATCTGCCCGCCGAAGCATGGGGTGGCGATGACGAGATTGACGCTGCCCGGCAACGTCGCAGGCGCGGCGCCTGCATCCGGCGTCGCCACGGCGCCGGTTGAGAAAGAGCCATGCATCGGATTGTTCCTGTAAGTCTGCAATGATGGTTAACCAAGGGTGGACGGGATTGGTTAAGGGCCGCTTAAACCACCCTCTCCCAATCCGTGGCCGCCCGACAGCTTCCGGAAACTAGCCCTGATTTTAAGCACCAATTGAACATTGCGCGTTCGAGCCGACGTGTCGAAGGGCAAAAATGCCCGAGATACGTAGATTTACGCGTCTTTAAGCCGAATGCGGCAAACCTTCGGCAGCCGATCGGGGGATCGGAAACAAGCACTCGCGGGTACGGCAGTACAGCAAGTGCGTGCCAGTACGGCCTGTAACCAGAAGGGTACCTCACATGTCCAACATCACTTTGACCGCGGGAATTCGGCAGAATTTGCTGTCGTTGCAAGGGACGGCTGCAAACCTGCAGACCACGCAGGAAGCGCTCTCGACCGGCAAGAAGGTCAACAGCGCCGCCGATAATCCGAGCGCCTACTTCACCTCGCAGAACCTCACCAACAGCGCCAATTCGCTGAGCGCCCTCCTCGACCAGATCGGTCAGGGCCAGCAGACCATCAACGCCGCCACCGACGGCCTCACCGGACTGAGCAGCCTCCTCGAACAGGCCCTGTCGACCGCGCAGCAGGCGCAGCAGGCCAGCCCGACAACGGCGGGCGCCACGACCGGCTCGGTGGACATCAGCAGCACGGCGGTGCCCACGGCATCCGCGGGCAATCTTCTGCTCACGGTGGGCTCCTCGACCTACACCGTCTCGATTACGGCCGGCGAGGCCTTGAGTTCGATCGAAAGCGGCATCAACGGCACGACCGGCCTCGGCAGCACCGGCGCCCTCACTGCCAGCGACGACGGCAGCGGCCACCTCATCCTGTCAGCGAACTCTGCGACGACCGCCTTTAACGTCTCCGCCAACGCGACCTCGCTGGCGCTGGGCCTTACCGCCGACACCTCGACCAACACCCAGGTGTTTGGAACCAGCGCAACCCGCACCACGCTGCAAAGCAACTTCAACGGGCTGCTGACGCAGATCGACCAGCTTGCCGGTGACTCGTCTTATAACGGCGTGAACCTGCTCGCCGGCAACAACCTGACGATCGACTTCAACTCGACCGGCACAAGCTCACTGACCATCTCGGGAGTGAATTTCAACTCGGCAGGCCTGTCGCTGTCGGCGATCTCCGGTTCGGGCGCGACATCGTTCCAGAACAACAGCACGATCACCAGCACGCTCGCCTCGATCAATGCGGCGATCTCGACCGTGCAGGCCCAGACCGAGACGTTCGGCACCAATTCGGGCGTCATCACCACCCGGCAGACGTTCGAAACGAACCTGATCAACACGCTGCAAACCGGTTCCAGCAACCTCGTTCTGGCCGACCAGAACCAGGAGAGCGCCAACCTGCTGACCCTTCAGACGCAGCAGCAGCTCGAGATCTCCGCGCTGTCCATCGCCAACCAGGCGAACCAGTCGATCCTCAAGCTGTTCCCGTAAATTCATCCATCCGGCAACCGATAAAAAGCGGCGGGGCGAAAGCTCCGCCGTTTTCTTTTACAAAGCCCGCAGGCGGGTGAACGACAGCAAACAAAGCAGACGGCAAGCGGCAAGCCGTCGCGTCCGCTCGTTCACCTGGCTTAGCCGCGCATTAACGACTTTCGGTAACGTTGAAGCGCTTCGCGAGGTTTCGACCGTGGCACTGAAACTTGAACTCAAGCCGAACGAGCGCGCCATCATCGGCGACTGCATCGTTACAAATCAGGGCCCGCGCACACGCCTGCTGATCGAAGGCAAGGTGCCGATCCTGCGCGAAAAGGACATCATGACGTTCGGCAGCGCCGACAGTCCTGCAAAGCGCATCTATCTCGCCTTGCAGATCATGTACACGTCGAAGCGCCCGCAGGAACACGAAGCGTCGTACCGCCGGATGGCGCGCGAAATGCTCGAGGCCGCGCCGGGCGCAAAGCCCTTCATCGACAGCATAAATAATCGAATCTTAACAGGCGAACTGTACAAGGCCTTGAAGGAAACGCGCAAACTCATCGCATACGAAGAGGAGCTGTTTGAAATGCACCACGCCAGCGGGGCCTACGCCAGAGTTGCAAAAGAAACGGCGTCGCCGCGTGAGCTTGAAGCGGGCCTGCTGCTGAAAGCTGCGGCACAGTTGCAGGCGGTTTACGATTCATGGCGCGACCAGCCGGTAGGTCTCAACGACGCGCTGATGTACAATCGTCGCCTCTGGACGGTATTCATCGACGCGGTCATGCGCGAGGACAACAGGCTGCCGCTCGAGACCCGCAACAACCTCCTCAATCTCGGCGTCGTCGTGATGGGCGAAACCTTCGAGCTGATGACCCGTCCGAAGCCCGATAACCTGACCGCCATTATCAACATCAATCGCGGCATCGCCTCCGGGCTGCGCGGCAAACACTAGCGACGGCGCGTACGGCACGCGCCGCAGGGCGCAGTCCGCGGGCCGCGCCGCCGTCGTTCGGGCGCTGCCAGACGCGCACGCGCCCTAGCCGCTGGAAGGCGCGAGATAGTTGACGAGGCTCATCTGCGCGAGCCGCGCGGTGACCGACATCGACGCCGACAGGTTGTTTTGCAGCGTCAGAATCAACTCTCCGATCTGGGTCTGATTGACCCCCTCGATACCCTGCAGCATGTCCTGAAGCGTCGTCTGGGTCTGCGTGTTCAGCGTGGTCGCGTTCTTGAGGCTGGTCTGCGCGTTGGCAAGGCTGGCCTCGATATCGCTCACCTGCTGCGTGCCCGGCTGGCCGGCGAGATTGGCCTGCACACTCTGGCACAGGGCCTTGTAGCTCGCGGCCGCGTTCGTATTGCTGCTCGAATAGGTGGTGGCCGCGAGCACACCGACGTTCGCCATGAGGCTGGCGATCGCCGGCTCATTGGCGCGCATGCCGTAGGACACCGACATCGACGGCCCGACCTGCGCGGTCGCGGTCTGAAGCGCCGGCGTCGAGCCGTTTTCGCCGGTGTACCAGAACACCGTATTGGCGCTGGTGCCGTTCACCAGCGAGGTCGCCGTGTCATAGGGCGGGCCGTTGACCCGCAGCGGCGGGTCCGACGAGAAGAAGTTGTTGGCCGCAGCGATCGCCGACGAGGCCGGCAGCGCCGTCTGCGCGAGCGTGGTGAGCGAGCCCGTCAAGGCCGACTGCAGACTGGAAGCGGTTTGAGCGGCAGACGAACCGATTGTGAACTGGCCGGCGGCCGGCGGCGACGCGGTTGTTGCCGTCAGGGTGACTGTCTGACTCGTGCCGTCCGGCATTGTCAGGTTGAAGGCGACAGAGTCGCCCGGGTTCGGATTGCTGCCGAGCGCGACCGAAATCGTCGGCGGAATGCCGGCGGGTCCGGTTGCCGTTGCGCCGGTCAGGCCCGAGCTTACGCCTGAAAGCTGGAAGCCAAACGGCGAGCCGTCGGAGGCGAGCGTCACGGTCGATCCGCTGCCGCCCACGGTCAGACGTCCGAGCCCGTTGGTGCCCTCGTCGGCCTGCTGGCGCTGTGAGATCACCTGGACAAGACCGGCCTGCGAACCGCTGCCGTTGAGAATGACGCCGGTTGCAGCCACCGACTGCTGATCGGTGGCGCTGCCCGAAAAAATGTAGCCGTTTCCGGCCTGGGTGTTGAGCAGCGAGACTATTTGATCAAGGTAGCTGGCGGCGGTTTTCTGCGTCGCGGTCTGGCCCGTATTGTCGAGTGAAAATTGTCCCTGCTGGCTGATCGCCTGCTGGACCGCAGTGCTCGAACTGCCGATCTGGGTCAGCACCGACTGCGAGAGCGTGAGCGTGGTGCCAAGCGCCGTGCCCGTAGTGGCATAACTGTTGATCGCCGAAAGCTGGGCGCTGAGCGACACGGCAACTCCGGCCTGCGAACCGAGACCGGCATAGGTCTGCGAAGCCTGGCCGGTGCCAAGCTGCTGGCTGAGCTGCTCGAGCTGGCTGAACAGATTGTTCTGTGCGGCAAGCGTGGTTGCCGTGATCGAGCCTGCACCGGTGATGGTCATCCTGGCACCACCTGCAGCAGCGTCGACATCAGCGACTGTATCGTGCTCATCACGCGGGCGTTGGCACCGTAAGCGTTCTGGAGGGCGATCAGATTTGAAAGCTCGGTATTTATGTCAACGCCGGAACTGGTGTTGAAACTCTGCTGCAGCGCGCTGAGCACCGTACTCTGCCCCTGCTGAAGACTGGTGGCCGCGTTCGCTGCCTGGGTCTGCTGGCTGACCAGCGCACTCATGTAGTTCGTCAGCGTTCCGCTGTACGGCGAGGCCTGGGTGCCGATTCCGGTGCTCGCGGAAAAAGTCAGCGTGGCATTGGTCAACTGGCTGAGCAGGAAATCCGGCCGTGTCGGATCGCCGGACGACGTGGTCGACGAATAGGCGACGAGGCTTGATGGCAACGCGACAACCGCAGGGTTGACCGTGATGCGCCCGGCGAGACCTGTGGTCTGGGAACCACTCGCGGTCAACGCACCGGTGATCGGCGTCGAGCCGTCAAGAAACAGCGGAAGCTGCGCGCTGCCGCTGGTGAGCGAAGTCACGGTCGAGGTTGCCGACAGCGAATTGACGCTGTTGCCGCTGCCGTTGTTGAGCACCTGCAACGTCGTACCGGACGGATTCGAGAACTGCAGGTTCGTGCCGAGCGCCGCGTTAAGCTGCGACACCACCGCGCTCATGCCGGCGGCAAAATTGACTCCGATCGTCTGGTTGCCGGAACTGGAGGTTTGCTTCGGCAGCGTCCCGCCGGCACCCAGCGCGACCAGCGTAACCGTGTGCTGCGTGTTCGATGAATCGGTATAGGTGAGCTGCACGGTATTGCCGGCAGACAGCGAACCGACATCGACGCTGTAGCCGGACTGGGCGCCCGAAGTAACCGCAGTCCCGGCCGTCGTCTGGTTCGAAAGCGCCTGGGACATCTGGCTGGCCATTTCGTCCAGCTGGTTCTGCGCCTGCGGCAGAACGGTATCGCGCATCTGGACGTAGGCCGCGATCTGGCCGGACTGGATGGCATTACTGGCGATCAGGTCGGTGCTGGTCCCCGACGGCGAGACGAGCGTGATCGTGCCGGTGCCGTCCTGGGCCGGATTGGCGCTCCACGTCGACGTCGGCGACAGCGTACCGGCGTTGCCGAACTGAAGCTGCGAGGCCTGCGGCCCGGCGACGAGCTGCTGCCCGGTTCCGGTAAACAGCGAAATCTGGTTGTTCGCCCCGCGCGAGACGGTGACGTTCATCATCTGGGACAGCGACGTGATGGCCTGGTCGCGCTGGTCCTCGAGCGTCGCGGTGGAAGCGTCGGAGCCTGAAGCTCCCTGGAGCTGCTGGTTGATCTGGGCGATCTGGTTCAGGTCATTGTTCACCGTTTGCACGTCGGTGGCGATGCCCTGCTCGGCCTGGGTCCGCAACTGCTGGATTTGCGACGTCATCGAATTGAGGTTTTGGGTCAGCTCCTGAGCCGCGCCGACCACTGCCGACTGCTCCGAATACGAACCCGGATTCGCCGCAAGCGATTGCAGCGCGCTGGTGAAGCTGTTGTAGATCCCGTCGAACGACGTCGACGATCCCGGCGTTCCGTAAACCGTCTGAAGCTGCTGATAAAGCGAGGACGTGGCATCGGCGAACGAGCCGCCGGAAGTCTCCGTCCACAACTGGTTTTGCAGCAGCGTATTGAGATTGCGGTTGATGCCCGTGATGTTGACGCTCGAGCCGGACTGCGCCCCGGTGCCCACCGAGGACTGGACGGCGCTCTCGTCGACGTAGCCCGGCGTGTTGGCGTTCGCGACGTTCCCGGCGATGACCGAGATGCTTTGCTGGGTCGCTTTTACGCCGGCGAGGGCTGCCGATAATGCCTGGGAAAGGCCCATTGTTGCCGCTGCCTGCGCAGCCTAGTTCCGAGCCGGACGCCGGCTCACTGGATCACCTGAAGCAGACTCTGGATCATCTGATCGGCGGTCTGCATGATCTTGGCGTTGGCCGAATAGGCCTGCTGCGCGACGATCAGCTGGCTGAACTGGGTCGCGATGTCGACGTTCGAGGCTTCGAGCGAACTGCCGACGATCGCGCCGGATGCACCGAAGATCGGCGGACCGGAATCGGTGGTGGCCGCGTAAGCCTGGCCCGCCATCGGCTGCAGCGCGTTCTGACCGTTGAACGTCGCCAGCGTGATTTGCGCAAGCGCGATGGTCTGCCCGTTCGAGAACGTACCGACGACCTCGTTCTGGCTGTTAACGGCGATCGACTGGAGCTGGCCCGCGGCCGAGCCGTTCTGCTGGAACTGCGTGACCTGCGCGGACCCGGTTGTGTTGGCGTACTGGGTGAGGCCGTTGGTACCCAGATTGAGCTGCACGTTGCCGAGCGAGTCGCCGTTCACCGTCAGATTTTGCAGAGTCACGGTCGATATCGGCGGAACCATTTGCCCGCTGGAATTGAATGTGAACGTGGTTCCGGCGTTCTGCCATTGCGGCTGCGTGCCGGTGGCGGCGGAATTGCTCTGGTAGAAAAGCTGCCAGGAGCCCGCGCTGCTTTCTGCCCATCGAAACTGCACGTTCACGGGATTGCCGATCGAATCGTAAGCTGTGATGGAGCCGCCATCGACCGACTGGCTGGTGAAGGTGGCGGAGTTGTTGGCAATGACCGCACCGGTCGCCGGTAGCGCCGTCAGGGTCTGGATTCCGAACTCGGACGCGCTCGCGGTGCCGCCAATGGTAAGCGTTGCCGTCGGGCTGTTGGACGTCAGCGTAATGTTGCCGTTTGCGGTATTGACCGACCCGGTCACGCCGGTGAGGCCCTGAACCGCCGTCTGCAACTGTGCGAGCGTGGCGACCTGCCCGGGGCCGGTACCAAACACCAGCGTCTGGGTCGAGCCGCCAGAAACCGTCACCGTCAGGGTTTGACCCTGCGCAACGGCGCTTTGCGTCAGCAGGTTGGTCGGAGCGAACGAGTTGGCTCCTGCGCCGAAGCCGATAGCGGTATCCGCAGTCGCCGTGCCGCCGACCGTAATCGAAGCGGTACCGGTGGTGCCGGTGAGGACCAGATTGCCCGTTGCCGCTGAGGCTCGCGGATACGTTGAGAGTGCCGCCGGTATGGGCCGCATTGATGGCGGTAACCAGATCGCCGACGGTATCGGTCCCGGTGGACGTGTACGAGAACGGTCGCGTGGGTGCCGTCATTGATGGTGATCGTGTCGCCAGAGGCGATACCAAGCGATGCGAGTGTCGTGCCCGCGGTCAACGAGCCGGCACTGCCGGTTCCGGTCGCAACCGCGTCCGGCGACAGCGTCGCCCCGGTGCCGGTGATCTGCGCGGCGGCCGGCGCTCCCGCGAGCGGGTTGGCGGCATAGTCTGCGGAAACCAGCATCCCTCCGGTCGGTGAAGTCGGCAGGTTTGCCTGGTAGGTGAATGCGGTGGTCTGCTGCGCCGGCACAAAGTCATTGCTGAACTGAAGAACCTGCGGCGAACTGCCGACCGGATTGCCGGTCGATGAATTGATCGGCACACCCATCAGATAATAGCCGGACCCGTTCACCAGATAGCCGCCGGAATTGAGCTCGAAGTCGCCGGCCCTGGTGTAATAGTCCACGCCGCTGAACTGCGGCTGGTTGTCGGCGGTGCCCGTCGGCTGCGCGACCACGAAATAGCCCGAACCGTTGATCGCCATGTCGGTCGAGACGGTGGTGCTCTGGATCGTTCCCTGAACGGAGTTGGTAGCGACCGAACTCGCGATCACGCCGCTCGACGTCGTCTGCTGCGCGGAGGCTGCGGAAACCAGATCCTGAAAGCTGGTGTTGGTTTCCTTGTACCCCGTGGTCTGCGAGTTGGCGATGTTGCCGGAGATGTTCTGGAGCGCAAACGCCTGCGCCTGCAAACCGGCCACGGAGGTGGTCAATGCATCAAAGATACCCATACTTCGTCTCCAACTCGTTCCTCAACAGCACCGGCGCGGGGCACCATCGACCCTCCTCCGCGCAGGCACGACGCAGCAAGGCGCGTGCCACGAAATTGAGCCAGTTATTTCAAGAGGTTGCCCCGCCGGCGCAATTTGCCCTGGGACGGATATGCCGGGCGGGGCGGCAATAATTGCCGGCCGGAACGCCCCCGAAACCGGGGCGCGGTGCGGCTTGTGAGAGCCGACTTCGCCGTGCTTAATGTCCGCCGGAGCACGCAACGTGATGCTCGCGTGACAATTTCAGCAGGATGAACGATGCGTTTCGAGGGTACCAGCGCCTACGTCGCCACCGACGACCTGAAAGTCGCGGTCAATGCCGCGATCGCGCTCGAGCGGCCGCTGCTGGTCAAAGGCGAGCCGGGAACCGGCAAGACCGTGCTTGCCATTGAAATCGCGAAAGCGGTCGGCGCCCCGCTGATCGAGTGGCACGTCAAATCCACCACCAAGGCGCTCCAGGGACTCTACGAATATGATGCGGTGACGCGGCTGCGGGACAGCCAGCTCGGCGACACCCGCGTCAAGGACATCCGCAACTACATCAGGCGCGGCAAGCTGTGGGAGGCGTTCGTCGCCGACGAGCGCCCGGTGCTGCTGATCGACGAGATCGACAAGGCCGACATCGAGTTTCCGAACGATCTGCTGCAGGAACTCGATCGCATGGAATTCTTCGTCTACGAAACCGGCGAGACCGTCTCCGCCCGGCGGCGTCCGATCGTGGTGATCACCTCGAACAACGAGAAGGAACTGCCCGACGCCTTCCTGCGCCGATGTTTCTTCCACTACATCCGGTTTCCGGACGCGGACACGATGCGCGCGATTGTCGAGGTGCACTTCCCCGGCATCAAACACCGGCTGGTGGCTGAAGCGCTTCGGCTGTTCTACGAAATCCGCGACGTGCCGGGCATGAAAAAGAAACCCTCGACCTCCGAGCTGCTCGACTGGCTCAAGCTGCTGATGGTCGAGGATGTATCGGTGGATACGCTGCGCGAGCGCGATCCGAAGAAGCTCATTCCGCCGCTGCACGGCGCGCTCATCAAAAACGAGCAGGACATTCACCTGTTCGAGCGGCTCGCCTTCATGACCAGGCGCGAGGGGCGCTAGCGCGGTTGGCCGTGATTATGCACGGCATCCGGGATTGACGGCACCGAGTGCCGGGTGAACCCTGGAAGAAGCCGGCCATAGACGAGGCGACATTCTGCGGCATCAGCTCCGGCGTCGGCCAGGCTTTTGAACCCTGGTTGTTTGCTGGCGGCTTTTGGATTTGGGCGCCGGCGTCGTGCAAAGGCGGACCATGCCCGCCCCCACGAATTCAAGGAGAACCGTATAGATCCGCCCGAGGTCGTCGGAGCGATATCTGCCGTCTGACATTGTTTCAATACGACCGTTCTCGGTCAGCACGGACAGCGTCGTGCCGACCAGGAATTGATAGGCGTAGTGCAAATTATACAAATCGCTGTCGGGAAAAATGCCCGCCAGCGCACTCACGAACTCCTTTCCGATCGCGTCGTAATTGGGAGCGATGACGTCCGATGCCCAAAATCGCGAATTTGCGACCTGAGCGATCAGACGGCAATAATTCTTCCATCCTGGGCCCTCTCCGAGAGCCCGCTTGAGAAGAGGCAGGATGAAAGCGGCTGCCAGCCGGCGTGTGCGGTCCTCGGCGCTGATCGCCGGGCCCCCGATTTCGGCGAGGAGTTTGCGGCGATCCTCGCTGACCTCCGCGGCGCGGCGGCCGACAACCTCCCGAAATAATCCCTCTTTCGTCCGGAAATGATAGTTGACGCTCGCCAGCCGGACGCGCGCATGCTCGGTAATATCGCGCACGGAGACCCCAAAAAATCCCCGTTCGGCAAACAGCGCCTCTGCGCTGTCCAGTATCGCGATCCTGCTGTCGCGGCGACTGTCGAGCGACTCGTCCAGCGTCGTCCCGAACTCTGGAGCCACCGACTGTCGATCCCTCATCAGGCCGTCCGGTTGTTCGGGTAATCCGTATCCGGCTCATCAATATCAGCTGGAACGTTCGATCTGTTCTAAGCCGATGCGGTATTGATGGCAACCGGTAGCGATTGAGCGATCAGCATTCCCGGCGCGTCGGTCCTCCGAACACGATTGACTGGACCTCTGCCCGCACGCGGGAGAGCAGTCCACCCTGCCCCCCGGACAGAAATTTCGGTGGCTTGACAATGGCTGGAACGTTCGTATCATTTATGTGATTATCAAACGCTGCCCAACAGCGTCGGCGCCACCACCAGGGAGAGAGCAATGCCCAAGGTCATTCTGCAGGTTTACCCAACGCTGGGAGATACTGATGCCATGACGGCGCATCGGCCGATCGGCCGAAATCGCGACGCGTATCAAGCCATGCTGGGCGGATTGAAAGAACTGGTCCAGGCGGCCGACAGCCTGGGCTACTGGGGCATAACCCATGTCGAGCATCACGCTCATTCGGAAGGGCTGGAAATCTCGCCCGATCCGCTGATGTTGAACGTCTACCTCGGCCAGTTCACCAAGCGGCTGATGCATGGACAGCTCGGAATCGTTGTGACGACGCACGATCCCGTCCGCCTGGCCGCCCAGATCGCGATGGCGGACCAAATGTTGAAAGGCCGCCTCTTCGTCGGCATGGCCCGCGGCTATCAGGCGCGCTGGCAGAACGTTATCGGCCAGCGTTTAAACGTAACCTCGACAGCCTCGGACAAATCGGCGGCGGACCAGCGCAACCGCCTTCTGTTCGATGAGCATTTCAAGATCATGAAGATGGCCTGGCAAAACGACCTGCTTCGCTACAAGGGACCAGTTTACGAAATTCCGCATCCCTACGAGGAAGGAATTAAAAACTGGCCTCCGTCCAAAACTACCACGGCAAAGTATGGTGTTCCTGGCGAGGTTGACGAGGACGGCACGGTGCGCGGCATCTCGGTCGTTCCCAAGCCTTATTCCGACCCTCATCCGCAGCTTTTCCAGGCCTTCGGCGCCAGTCCGCGTACATTGCAGTGGTGCGGCGAGGAGAATGTGACTCCAACAATCCTCGCAGGACCGATCGAGATGGTGAAAATGCTTGTCGAAGCCTATCAGGCTGGGGCGCGTTCGCGCGGTCGCAATCCGCGCTTCGGCGAAGGCATTGGTCTTTGCCGCACCATCCACTTCACCAAAAACAGGGAAGACATTTATCGCGCCGTGGAGAAATACGAGGCACCCGTCTGGACCGGCTGGTATGCGCCATTCGGCTTCATGGAGGGATCGCGTCTGACCGGCGAGGAAGGGCCGGTGCCCAAGCCTGGTGAGCACCTCGCCGACCGGCTCATGAAAAGCGGACTGCTGATCGCCGGCACGGTCGACGACGTGAATCGGCAGATGGAACGGCTCCTGAAGGAGGTGCCGATCGATTATCTGGTCTGGTTATTCCACTGGGGTCTGATCCCGCGCGAGGAAGGGCTGGAGCAGCTCGAGCTCTTCGCCACGAAGATCATGCCGGAATTCGGAATTAAAAGCCCCGTCGAGCATTCCCAGTCTCTGATGGCCTGAGCACCGGAGCGCATCCTCCCCGACGGACTCGTTATCGAGCCGGTCGGGGAAGATGGCGCGGAGGACCATCGTGAAGCTCGCGACTTATAAGCGGCCTGAGGGCGACCGGCGGATCGGGATCGTCTACGCCGACGATACCCGTGTGCTCGATCTTCTGGAGGCGGCCAGGAGAGCGGGAGCACCGCAGGCGCCTTTCGCTTCAATGCTCGATCTGATGGACGCCGGCCCGCGCGGGCTCGATATTGCCCGGCGGCTCTTCGACGGGCGGGCGACCGAAGACGATCTTTCCGACCAACTCAACGCAGTCGAACTGCTGGCGCCGGTGCCCGAGCCGCGACAGATGCGGGATGGCATGAGTTTTCCATTGCACATCCGGCAATCATCGCGCGGAATGCGCAGGCTTGGCGCAGCCGGGAGTGTCGCGGCCATTGCGGATATTGACGCTGAACCACTGGCCGGCCTGCCGGATGTCTATCGCCTGCAGCCCATTTACTACATTACAAACCGGCTGATTGTGGCCGGTCCGGACACGACCGTGCTCTGGCCCCGCTACAGCGATGTCATGGATTACGAACTCGAGTTCGGCGTGTTCGTCGGCACGACCGGTACCAACCTGTCGGTGGCGGAGGCCCGCGATCGTATTTTCGGCTTCACGATCTTCAACGACTTCTCGGCACGCGACCAGCAGGCCAGGGAAATGCCTGGATGGCTCGGGCCGGCAAAGGGAAAAAGCTTCAATGGAGGTAACGTGATCGGTCCGTGGATTGTGACCCCGGACGAGGTGGGGGATCCGTACAATCTGCGCATGGAGGCCCGCATCAACGGCGAGGTGTGGTCGAGCAGCGTATCAAGCGGAATGCTATTCAGCTTCGAAGAAATAATCGCTCATATGTCGCAGGATGAAACCGTGTTTGCAGGCGAGTTCCTCGGCTCAGGCACGGTTGGTAACGGATGCGGGCTCGAGCACGGTCGTTTCCTTCGACACGGCGACACCGTCGAACTCGAAGTCGAGCGGATCGGCGTCCTGAGGAACAAAGTCGCGCGACAGAACCAGCAACCATAACTTTACAGGATCATCCCGGTGGCACGACGCATAATCGATCTCTCCATCCCCCTGGCGAATGGCATTCCAGCCGACCCGCCCATCCAGATACCGTCGATAACCTACCTTGGCCACAAGGAGACGATGGCCGACTTGCTGACGTTCTTCCCCGGTATTGAGCAGAGAGATCTGCCTGACGGGGAGGCCTGGGCGGTCGAACGCGTCGCGATATCAACCCACAACGGAACCCATCTTGACGCGCCGTGGCACTATCACTCCACGATGAATGGTGGCGAACGCTCGATGACAATCGACGAAGTGCCGCTGGACTGGTGCTTCCAGCCCGGGGTCAAACTCGATTTCCGCAATTTCGACGACGGTTATGTCGTCAAGGCCGCCGACGTCGAAGCCGAGCTCGCGCGTATCGGTCACAAGCTAAGCCCGCTCGAGATCGTCGTCATCAATACGGCCGCCGGGCGAAAATTCGGCACGCCGGAATACGTCGAAAGCGGGTGCGGCATGGGCTACGAGGCGACGATGTATCTTCTCGATCGGGGAATTCGCGTCACCGGTACCGATGGGTGGAGCTGGGACGCTCCGTTCGTGCATACCGCCAGGAAATATGCAGAAACAGGTGATGCCAGCCTGATCTGGGAAGGCCACAAGGCCGGGCGTCATAAAGGCTACTGTCACATCGAGAAGCTTCATTGTCTTGAGGATCTGCCGTCGACGGGTTTCATGGTGAGCTGTTTCCCCGTAAAGATCGAGCGCGCATCCGCTGGCTGGACCCGCGCGGTCGCGATCATTGATGGTTGAGTTTCCCCGGCTGCTTTCTCCAGGTTCGACGATTTACGGCGCCACCGCGCAGCGCAGGAAATGGCAGGCGTCTGAACCAGCCCGGCGGGGTTATTGCCTGCGCGCCCCCGCCGCCAACGGATTGCCGGTGCGCCTTGTGGTCCGGGCGCGGACGCGAAGTAACTGACTCATGATGCCTCCCGGAAAGAGGCATCAGCCCGACCGACTTCCCCAAACTCCGGGACCAAACACCTGGCGCGCCGTCACCACAACGGGTGCATGTTGAAGGTGTAGGTCGCGCCGACGCCATAGGTGAACTGGTTCGGCGAACCGCGCATGGTGACCAGCGGCGAGGCGGCGGCCGAGCCGGTCAGGCGCTCGTACTCGACGATGGCATGCGTCGACCACTGCGGATTCCAGAAATACTCCACCTGCCCGCCCGCGCCGTACGAGTAGATGCCGCTTGATGCGTTGTAGACCGGAAGCGCGGGCAGGCCGGACACGGTCGAGCCGGCCGACTGGGCTGCGGTGATGCCGAAGTACGGCGAGATCGCCGCCGCCGACTGCACCGTCATGCGCGGACCGCCGGATATTCTCCACTGGCCGAGCGGGACCACGGCGTCGGCAAACAGATCGCCGGTCAGGCCGGTTTCCCCACCGATCCCCTGACGAAGCTCGGCGCGAAGCCGCAGCCACGGCAGCGCCCAGTATTGCGCGAAGCCGCCAAGCTGGAGCGCCCAGGGAACGTCGCCCAGACCGTTGAGCTGGCCGTACTGGGAGCCGTAGCGCGGATATTCGATCCTGCCGACCGGCCCCGCCTGAAATGGTCCGAAGTCGAGCAGCGGATAGCCGAAACTGTCACGGGCACCGAAGAAAAACGGCAGGTCGCCGGGCTTGCGTATGTAGAACAGCGGCATGCCGGAAAAGCCGTAAAGCGAGGTCGGTGCACCGGCCCACGCGGGAACGACGCGCGCCTCGGCGCCGATGGTTACGATCCAGTCGGGAGCCGCCGGCACATAAGCGGCCGGCGGTACAGGCGGCGACGGCTCCGGAAGATCGGCCGCCACGGCCGCCGCAGGCGCTAACAGAAAGACCGCCGCAACGGCGAATCCCCAAACCCTCGATCCCATCGAAGCCCCCCGCCCCGCCCGCAATAATGCACCAGGTTCATTCGCGGCCCAATTCCAGATTGGTCGCGAACAAATACCCGGCCTTCAAAAGACACGGCCCTCCGTACCCTTCCCCTCATACCTTGCCGGTGCTTTCCAACACATAAAGGGCGTTCCGCCCTTGCGGCTCATGCCTCGGCCCCCTCCGGACGCCGCCGGCAATTCCGCCGGTTGAGCCGCGGCCGCGCTGGCGAACCGGAGCCCGTCTCGTCGCCATCATCCGCCAGCGGCCCGTTCTGTAGACCCGGCCCCGCTGCCAGCTCGGCCTCGCGGGCGCGCCGGTGCGCCGCATACGCGCCGCGGGCGCGACTCTGCGCCACCGCGTCGCGCAGCCGCGTCATCCAGTAATACATCTGCACGCCGGCGCGCCCCATCACGCCGCCCGCCCAGACCAGCTCGAACGGCGTGAACAGCCGCCAGGTTTGATCGCCGTCGCCAATCGCGCGGGCGACAAGATTGCCGGCCATCGCCGTCGTGTTGAGCCCGTGGCCGCCGAAGCCGCTTGCGAGCCACAGCCCCGAAGCGAGTTCGCCGATCTGCGGCATACGGTGGACCGGATTGCCAAGCGTACCGGACCAGACGCGGTCGGCAGCGATCTCCGCGAGCTGCGGATAGGTTCTCCGGATGTCCGCGCGCAGCGTACGCACGTACCGGCGGGGATTGCGCTCCCAGGTCGTAACCCGGCCGGACCACATCAAACGGTCGCCATCGACGATCCGGTAGTGATTGTCGGCCAGTTCGGTGTCGCTGACCGCGCCACGATACGAGACAGCTTCGGCCAAAGCCGGACCGATCGGAGCCGTGGTCATTACATACGTCGTGACGGGAATGAGCGTCTGCGCGAGGTGCGGCGCCAGCCCGCCGATCTGCAAATTACCGCACAGCACAACATAAGTGGCGCGAAGCCGCCCTTCGGGCGTCGTCACGCGTTTGCGTACGCCGGCAGGCTCGATCGACAGGGCCGGCGTGTGCTCGAAAATGCGGGCGCCGGCGCGCTCGGCCGCGGCGGCGAGACCGAGCGCATAGTTGAGCGGGTGAATGCTGATCGCGCGCGGATAGTGGATGGCGTGGAAGTAGCGCTCGCTGCGCAGGACCGCACGCACCCGTTCGGTTGGCCAGCCCTCGACCTCGTCGCCAAGTTCGCCGAGCAGCGCCAGCACGCGCGTGAACGCATCACCCTTGTCGATCCTGGAGACATGAAGCCAGCCGTCCTGCGGGTCGATGCCGGGCATCGCCTCGTCGCGAATGGTGTCGCGCACATAGTCGAGCCCGCTTTGCGCCAGCGCCCACAAATCTTTGGTGCGCCCAAAGCCTACCCGGTTCACGATCGCATCAGGCTCGGCCGCGAATCCCGGCAGCACAAAGCCGGTATTGCGTCCGGACGCCGCGGCCCCGATGCGGCCCGCTTCGAGCACCACGACGGACCAGCCGGCGCGCGCCAGTTCGCGCGCCGTCGTCAGACCGGCGAGCCCGCCACCCACCACGCAGACATCGACGTCGATTTCGAGATGCAGTTGCGGCCGTCGCGGCGAAGCCACCTTTGTCGCGGCGTACCAGCTTTCGCCATAAGCATCGGCGCTGTCGGCTTCGTCGGTCACTCAACCGCTCCGCGCCGCGGTGCGTGCGGCAATGCAACATGTCGCGATGAACGACACAATACGATGGTGACACTATAGGAAACTCGTTGCCGCGGCACTAGACTGCGTGCCGCCGCCCAAGAGCCGCGATGATGCGTCGTCTGATGCTGTTGCGCCACGCCAAGACCGAACGCGCCGCGCCGGGCGAGCGCGACCGCGACCGCAAACTCACGGACCGCGGACGAACCGATGCCCCGCTGATCGGCGGCTATATGGTTCGCCATCGGCTTGTTCCGGAGCTCGCGCTGGTGTCGCCCGCGACGCGGTCGGAACAGACCTGGGCGCTGGTCGGCGCGGCATTCTCCAAAACTCCGCGCGCGGTGAAGGAAGCCGCCATCTATAACGCGACGCCTGACACGCTCATCGACCTCGTCAGCACAACGCAGGACGCGCGCAGCCTGCTCGTAGTGGGGCACAATCCCGGCCTGCACGAATTAGCGAGGCTTTTGATCGCCTCGGGCGACGTCGAGGCGCGCGAACGTCTCAACGAAAATCTGCCGACCTCCGGCCTTGTTGTGATCGATCTTCCGCTCGACAACTGGTCGGACCTACGCGCCAATTCCGGACGGCTGGAACGCTTCGTCAGCCCGCGCCTCATCGCGGAAGCGACGGATTGAGCGGCGCCCGTCAGTCGTAGAATTCCGGCGACTTCTTCTGTGCGTCGCTCTGCGGCCTGTCGTGGTTGATCCAGAGCTGCGCGTGCTCTTTCGCCAGAATGTCGGCGATGCGCTGCATGGAAGCGAGCGTCTGCTCCTTGTTGAAATTCATTCCCGGCACACGCCTGTTGTCCCAGTTGTCCTTGAAGTGCACGGCATCGCCGGACAGCACGACGGCTCCGGTCTTCGGCAACCGTACCAGCAGCGACTGGTGTCCCGGCGTGTGACCGGGCGTCGAGAGAATGACCACGGAGCCGTCACCGAACACATCGTGATCGCCGTCGAGTTTGGTCACCGGATGCCCGGGCTTGAACCGCGGGGCGCCACCTTCCCCAGGCCAGTCGTATTCGGCCCTTTGCACGTACAGCATGGCCTGCGGGAATTCTTCGACGTTTCCCATGTGATCGGGATGGGTGTGCGAAACCGCCATCGCCTTGATGTCGTCCGGCTTGAGATCCGAGCGCCGCAAGCTGGGCAGTCACTGATTTGGGCCGCTTCATCTCGAAGCCGTTGGCCCCTTTGACGCCTTCGGGCTTGTCCGCGATCGCGTCGGGAAGGCCGGTGTCCCACAGAAACCAGCCCTGCGCGTGATGGATCAGATAACAATTATCGGAAAGCTCGATCGGCACGCCCACATTCACGCCCGGCGACCAGCGCGACTGGTCCGGCGCGGAAATGTGCCCGCAGTCGAGAATGTAAAGCCTGTCCACGCCGGCGGCCGAGGCATGCGGCGCGCCGGAAAAGGCGGCAGCGGCGACGAAGGCACCCACCGCGAAACGCGCGAGCTTCATCATTTCCTCCCGAATGGCTTGCGGCAATTTTTGTCACCGGGAGCAGAGCGAAGCAATCCAGGCGCGATCACATTCCGGAGTGCGCGCTCACATAGGTCTTTCGCAATGACGGGGCGACGCTATCCGGCGAGCGCCGCAAGGATGCGCGCCCAGCTCCGGATGCCCTTGTGGAAGCATGCGCAGGTCGTACTTCTCGTTCGGCGAATGCACACGGTCGTCGTCGAGCGCGAAGCCGACCATCAGCGTGTCCATGCCGAGCACGGTCTTGAAATCGCCGACGATCGGGATCGAGCCGCCGGCACCGACCGTGACCGCCTTCCTGCCCCACTCCTCGGCCAGCGCGGCGCGCGCCTTGGCCAGCGCCGGATTGTTGAACGCCACATCGAATGCCGGCGCGCTGGTGAAATTGCCGAACTCCACCGAGCAGTCGGCGGGAACGCGCGCACGAACGAACTCGCGGAACGCGGCGCGGATTTTCTCCGGATCCTGGGCGCCGACCAGACGGAACGACACTTTCGCCATCGCCTTGCCGGGGATGACGGTCTTGGCGCCCTCCCCGGTATAGCCGCCGATGATGCCGTTGACCTCCGCCGTCGGCCGCGTGGAGATCTGCTCGATCAGCAGGCGGTCTTTTTCGCCGGCAGGAATTTTGAGTCCGACCGGAGCGAGGAATTTTTCCGGCGTCAGCCCCAGTCCGGCGAGGTCGGCTTTGATGTCGGCCGGCAAATCGCGGACGCCTTCATAGAACCCGGGAATGGCAACCGAGCCGTCAGGATTGTGCATCGCCGAAAGCATGTCGGCGAGCACATGGATCGGATTGCGTGCGGCGCCGCCGAACAGGCCGGAATGAAGATCGCGGTCGGCGCACGTCACGCGGACTTCCTCATAGACCAGTCCGCGCAGCGACGTCGTGATCGACGGCGTAACGGCGTCCCACATGCCGGTATCGCAGACCAGCGCGAGATCGCGCCTGAACTCGGCTGCGTTGTCGCGCACGAAACCGAACAGGTTTTTCGAGCCGCACTCCTCCTCGCCCTCGATCATCATCGTGATGTCGAGCGGCAAGTTTCCCGGTGACGGCCTTGAAGGCGCGGCAGGCCTCGATGAAGGTCATGGCCTGGCCTTTGTCGTCGCAGGCGCCGCGGGCGACGATGATTTTGCGGCCGCCTTCGAGCGTCTCGATGCGCGGCTCGAACGGCGGCGTCTCCCACAGATCGAGCGGATCGACCGGCTGCACGTCGTAGTGGCCGTAAAACAACACGCGCGGGACTTTTTTCGCCGGCCTCACCGCTGCTTTTACCGATTACCACCGGATGGCCCGCGGTCGGGCGCACGCTGGTTTCAAAGCCGAGGCTGCGCAGATCGGCAGCGACATGATCCGCCGCCGCGCGGCAATGCGCAGCGTAAGCCGGGTCGGTCGAGACCGACTGGATGCGCAGCAGCGCGAACAGACGCTCGATGCTGGCGTCAAGGTCGCTGTCGATGCGGTCGAGTACCGCCGGCAGGGCTTCGGATACTTTGGATACCGTCATTGCTTCATCGCACCTTTTGCCAGCAGGAACTTTCCGGCCCGGTTGCGTTTCGCCACCGGACATTGCTTTTGTTGCAGTGCGGCCGCGTGAACGGCAACGCCGCCCGCGCTTCCGGATTTTTCATTTTTTTATAATGTGCGCATCGGCCAAATGCCACTGGTTGCCGCGCGCGTGAACGCAATCCGCCGACGGAATACTTGTCATGCGACGCGCGAATGTTCATTATGATCGCCAACGCCGGAATTTTTTTGGGCTGGCGAGGGGCAAAATGGAAGAATTGATCGGGCGTCTCGTCGCCGACACCGGCGTCGATCGCAGCGGCGCGGAAACTGCGGTCGGCATCATTCTGGACTTCCTCGTCAAGGAAGGTCCCGCCGATAAAATGCAGCTTCTGCTCGCGAAGCTCCCCGGAGCTGAAGCATTGATGCAGAAGGCGGCCGCGCAGGGCGGCGGCGGCATGGGCGGCGTTATGGGCGCCGGCATGAGCATGATGTCGGCCGGCCTCAGCATGGGACAGGTACAGAGCGTAACCCGCAGCTTCATCGCGTTCGCACGCGAGAAGGTCGGCGAGGACGCCGTGGGCGAGATCGTCGGCGCGATCCCGGGCCTTTCGCAATTCGTTTGAGTAACGCCGTTCGCTGCCGCGACGACATTGCGCGATTGAAGGAAGAGCAATGCCGTATCCCATCACCGACATTCGGCGCATCGGCGCGGATGTGGCGCTCATCCTCAAGTCGGCGGGCATTCGCACCACCCTCGGTTTGCTGCGTGAATGCAAGACGCCGAAACAGCGGCTCAAGCTCGCGGAAAAAATCGGCACCGACGACAAGGACGTGCTCGACTGGGTGACGGCTGCGGACCGTATGCGGGTCAAAGGCGTCGGGTGGGATTACGCCGAGCTGCTGTGCGCGGCGGGCGTGAAGACCGTCAACGAACTCAAGTTCCGCAACCCGCAAAAGCTCGTCGACCAGATGACCGAAGCCAACGCCAGGCGCAGGCAGGTCACGTTCCTGCCGTCGGTGAAAATGGTGGAGCGCTGGATCGACGACGCCAAGAAGCTGCCGCCGATCATTCGCTATTAAGCGGAGCCGGCATCGCCTGCTCCGGCTTGACTTGCTGCTGCCACGGGCGCGTCATTACAGAAGACGAAGCACTGCGCCGCCGGAACCTGATTGCTCCGGCGGTTCGACATGCCGGTCTCCGGCGATGACATCGACCCACGATATGGCGACGAGCCTGAATCCCCGCGCTTTTTCCGCGGACACCGCGGCCACCGGCGAAAATTTGCTGGCGCGGCTTCTCGCGAAGCGGCGTCCGCTGGTGATGGGCATCCTCAACGTCACTCCGGATTCATTTTCCGACGGCGGACGCTTCATCGATCCGCATGCCGCCATCGCTCACGCCCGCCGGCTCGCGGCCGAAGGCGCCGACATCATCGACGTGGGCGCGGAATCGACCCGCCCCTATGGCGGCGCGGTTCGCGTTCCGGCCGACGAGGAGCGCGCGCGGCTCGAACCGATTCTTGCCGATGTGATCGCGCTCGGAATTCCGGTTTCGATCGATTCGCTCAAGGCGTCCGTCGCCGCGTGGGCGCTCGATCTCGGCGCGGCGATCGTCAACGACGTGTGGGGGCTGCAGCGCGATCCCCGGATGGCCGGAACCGTCGCCGAACATGGCGCGCCCGTCGTCGTCATGCACAATCGCGACGAGGCCGATCCTTCGATCGACATCGTCGCCGACGTCAGCGCGTTCTTCGAACGCTCGATCGGGATCGCGGCGCGCGCGGGCATTGCGCGCGACCGGATCGTGCTCGATCCGGGGATCGGCTTCGGCAAGACCCCGGAGCAAAGCCTCACCTGCATCGCCCGTCTCGACGCCTGGCAAACTTTCGGGCTGCCGCTCATGGTCGGCGCCTCCCGCAAGCGTTTCATCCATACGCTGACGCCGTCCGGCCCGGACGAACGCCTCGGCGGATCGATCGCAGCTCACCTCGCCGCGATCGGGAACGGAGCTGCGATCGTGCGCGTGCATGATGTCGCGCCGATGGTCCAGGCGCTCGCCGTTACGGCCGCGATCGGAAACGCGCGATGAGCGATACGATTTTCGTCAACGGACTTATCATTCACGCCTACCACGGGGTGATGCCGCATGAAGCGAGGGTAGGACAGCCGTTCGGGCTCGATCTCGTGGCCGACATCGACCTCGCCGCGGCGGCGCGCACCGACAAGCTCAAGGCCACGGTGTCCTACGATTCGCTGGTGAAAACCGCGAGCGAGGCGTTCTCGCGCCCGCCGCTACCGGCTGGTCGAGGCGGCGGCCGGGGCCGTGGCCGACGCCGTGCTGGCGGGCTATCCGCAGATCCTCGGAATTCGGGTCACCGTCCGCAAGCCGCACGCGCCGATCGCCGCGACATTCGCCGACGTCGGCGTGATCGTCTCACGCACGCGCAAGCCGCCGCGGCGTTGACCGGCAGCCGCCGGACACCCATGATCCGCACGATGGCTGAGTCCTTCATCGCGCTCGGCGGGAATGTCGGCGACGTGCGCGCCACGTTCGCGCGCGCCATCAACGCGCTGTGCGACGGCACCGATGTCCGTCTCATCGCGCGCTCGTCCGACTACCGCACCCCGCCCTGGGGCGTTACCGACCAGGCACCATTCGTCAATGCGGTGATTGCGGTGACGACCGTGCTCACGCCGCACGATCTTTTGATGCGCGCGCAGGACACTGAACGCGCGCTCGGCCGCGAACGGTCGCGGGAACGCCGCTGGGGACCGCGCGCCATCGACCTCGATCTTCTGACCTACGACGATCTCGTGCTGATCGACCGCGATCTGATCCTGCCGCACCCGCACCTGCTGGAACGCGCCTTCGTCCTGGTGCCGCTGGTCGAGATTGCGCCCGATGAGGTGATAGCGGGCACGAAGGTGAGCGAGGCCCTCGCCCGGCTCAACGCCGGAGGCATCCAGAAGCTTCCCCCGATTTAGGGCCCAGCCCTTTTACACCCCCCTGCCCACCGACCGGTTGGCGTGCCGCGCCGGCCGTGCCATTTTGCGGCCATCATGAGCGACCCTGCGCCTCTATCGCTGACCGCCGATTTTCCTCCGGCAACCGAACAGGACTGGCGCAAGCTGGTCGAGGCCGTGCTCAAGGGCACGCCGTTCGAGCGGCTTCTCGGCAGAACCGCGGACGACCTTGCAATCGCACCGCTTTCGGCGCGCCGCACCGACGCCCGACCGGTCGCGGGCCGGCCCGGCGCGGCGGCCTGGGAAGTGATGGCGCGGATCGATCATCCCGACCCCGCGGTCGCCAACGAAATCGCGCTGCGGGAACTTGAAAACGGCGCGAACGGGCTTGCCCTGGTGTTCGCCGGCTCCCGCGGCGACCATGGCTTCGGTCTGCCGGCGAACGAGGCCGCGCTCGCGCGCGTGCTGGAAGGCGTGGACCTCACCGCCGGCATCGCCATCGAGGCCGATGTCTCGCCGCAGGCGGTCGCCGTCATCGACGCCGCGCTGGCGCGGGGAAATCCGCTGTCTCCAGCAGGCGGCCAATCTCCGCCTGGGCCACGATCCACTATCCGCGCAGGCCGCTCGCCGGTGCCGCGCCGCGGCCGTGGAGCGAACTTGCGCCGCACTTTGCCCGCCGCCTCGCCGCTCTGGACCGGCTTGGCGTTCGTGGCGCACTTCGCGGCCGCCGACGGACGGGTGATCCACAATGCCGGCGGCTCGGAAGCCCAGGAACTGGCGTTCGCGCTGGCGGTCGCGGTCGCCTACCTCCGCGCGCTCGAAGGCGAAGGCGTGGCGCTCGAAGCCGCCGCGCGGATGATTTTCTTCCGGCTGTCCGCCGATGCCGACCAGTTTCTGACCATCGCGAAATTCCGCGCGCTGCGAAAACTATGGGCGCGGGTCGAGACCGCGTGCGGCCTCGCCGCCGGAGCCGGATTTGTCTCCGCCGAAACCGCGTGGCGGATGATGGCGCGGCGCGATCCGCACGTGAACATCCTGCGCGCGACGATCGCTGCGGTCGCGGCCGCGCTCGGCGGCGCCGACGCCATCACGGTACTGCCGTTCACCGCAGCCGCTCGGTCTGCCCGACCGGTTTGCCCGCCGCATCGCGCGCAACACCCAGTTCGTCCTGCTCGAAGAAGCCCATCTCGCGAAGGTCGCCGATCCGGCCGCGGGCTCCGGCGCGGTCGAGGATTTGACCGATCAGCTTTGCCGCGCGGCTGGGCGCTGTTCCAGGAAATCGAAGCGGCCGGCGGCGCCGCCGCTGCACTCGAGAGCGGTCTCATCCAGCAAAAGGTCGCCGCGGTGCGTGCCAAACGTGCCGCCGCGATCGCACGCCGGCAGGATGCGCTGACCGGCGCCAGCATCTTCCCCGATCTCGGCGAGACCGATGCGCCTGTCGATGCCCCGTCGCCGCCGCCGAAGGACGCAGCCGCCAGACCGCTCGCCCCGCTCCGCCTCGCCGAACCGTTCGAAGCGCTGCGCGATGCTTCCGACCGCGTTCTGGCGGACACCGGCGCGCGGCCGAAAATCTTTCTCGCCAACCTCGGCACGCCGGCCGAGTTCACCGCGCGCGCGACTTCGCCAAGAACTTCTTCGAGGCCGGCGGTATCGAGGCGGTCGGCGGCGACGGCATCGACGTCCCAGGCCTTGCCGCCGCCTTCAAGGCCTCGGGCGCGGCGCTCGCCTGCCTGTGCTCGTCGGACAAGGTCTATGAACAGCAGGCGGTCGCGGCGGCGCAGGCGCTGAAATGCTGCCGGCGCCAGGCACATCTATCTGGCCGGACGGCCAGGCGAGCATGAGGCGGACTTGAAGGCCGCCGGCGTTCAATCCTTCATTTACGACGGCTGCGACGCGCTAGCGACATTGCAACGAGCGCCTACGATATTCTCGGTGTACAGGATCGGATGACCACGATGAGCCGGATCCCGAATTTCGCCGCAGATCGATTTCGCCGACGCGCCGGTCGCGCCGGGAGCCTGCAGCCGCTCGCCTGGCTCACGCCCGAAGGCATCGCGGTCAAAAGCGGCTACGGCGCCGCCGACCTCGACCGGCCTCGACGGCCTCGATACCTATCCCGGCATCGCGCCCTATCTGCGCGGCCCCTACCCGACCATGTACGTCACCCAGCCGTGGACCATCCGGCAATATGCCGGCTTCTCCACGGCCGAGGATTCCAACGCCTTCTACCGGCGCAATCTCGCCGCCGGACAAAAGGGCCTGTCGATCGCCTTCGATCTCGCCACCCATCGCGGCTACGACAGCGATCATCCGCGCGTCTCGGGCGACGTCGGCATGGCGGGCGTCGCGATCGACTCGATCTACGACATGCGCACGCTGTTCGCCGGCATCCCGCTCGACCAGATGTCGGTGTCGATGACCATGAACGGCGCGGTGCTGCCGGTGCTGGCGCTCTATATCGTCGCCGCCGAGGAACAGGGCGTGCCGCCGGAAAAGCTCGCCGGCACCATCCAGAACGACATCCTCAAAGAATTCATGGTGCGCAACACCTACATCTATCCGCCGAAGCCGTCGCTGCGCATCATCTCCGACATTTTCTCCTACACGTCGGCGCACATGCCGAAATTCAACTCGATCTCGATCTCCGGCTATCACATGCAGGAAGCCGGCGCGACCGCCGATCTCGAACTCGCCTACACGCTCGCCGACGGCGTCGAATATGTGCGCGCCGGCCTCGCGGCCGTCCTCGACATCGACCGCTTCGCGCCGCGGCTGTCGTTCTTCTTCGGCATCGGCATGAATTTTTTCATGGAGGTGGCGAAGCTGCGCGCCGCGCGCGTGCTGTGGGCGAAGCTGATGAAGCAGTTCGATCCGAAGGATCCACGCGTCGCTGTCGCTGCGCACCCATTGCCAGACCTCCGGCTGGTCGCTCGCCGGCGCAGGACGTGTTCAACAACGTCGCGCGCACCGCGATCGAAGCGATGGCGGCGACGCAGGGCGGCACGCAATCGCTGCACACCAACGCGCTCGACGAGGCGCTCGCGCTGCCGACCGATTTTTCCGCGCGCATCGCCCGCAACACCCAGATCGTGCTGCAGCGCGAAAGCGGCACGACCCGCATCATCGATCCGTGGGGCGGCTCGTTCTATGTCGAGCGGCTGACCCACGATCTCGCCGCGAAAGCCTTGGCCCACATCCGCGAGGTCGAGGAACTGGGCGGCATGACGCGGGCGATCGAGGCTTCGCTGCCGAAGCTGCGCATCGAGGAAGCCGCGGCGCGCACCCAGGCGCGCATCGATTCCGGCGCGCAGGCCGTGATCGGCGTCAACAAATACCGGCCGACCGACGAAGCGCCGATCGACGATCCTCAAAGTCGACAATGCCGCGGTGCGCCAGTTGCAGATCGACAAGCTCACGCGGCTCAAGCGCGAGCGCGATCCGCGCGCCGTCGCCGATGCGCTCGAAGCGCTGACGCGCAACGCCGCCGGCGGCAACGGCAATCTGCTTGCGCTTGCGATCGACGCCGCGCGCGCCAAGGCTACCGTTGGCGAAATTTCGCTGGCGCTGGAACAGGTGTTCGGGCGGCACAAGGCGGAGATCAAAACGATCTCCGGCGTCTACAGGCGGGAGGCCGGCATGGCGGACGCCGTCGAACGGATGAAGAAACGCGTCGCCGAGTTCGAGGAAAACGAAGGCCGCCGCCCGCGCATCCTGGTCGCCAAGATCGGCCAGGACGGCCACGACCGCGGGCAGAAGGTGATCGCGTCCGCGTTCGCCGATCTGGGCTTCGACGTCGATATCGGCCCGCTGTTCGCAACGCCCGCGGAAGCCGCCCGCCAGGCCGTCGAGAACGACGTGCACATCCTCGGCATCTCGTCGCTTGCCGGCGCGCACCTTACCCTGGTGCCGGAGCTCAAGAGCGAACTGGCGCGCAACGGCCGCTCCGACATTATGGTGGTGGTCGGCGGCGTGGTGCCGCCGCAGGACTACGAGGCGCTCAAGCAAGCCGGCGCCGAGGCGATTTTCCCTCCGGGCACCGTCATCGCGGAAGCCGCCGAAGGCCTGCTCGATGCGCTCAACCGCAGGCTCGGGCACACCAGAGCCGCAGCGGAATAAGCCGGCGTTGCAGGGTTATTGCGCCAGCGCCTCGCGCGGTGGCGCAACCGGCGCCGGTTGCGAAGACACCTGCGGCCGGCCGCGCGCGGGCCGCGCGCGCGGGCCCATCGAGTTAAGGAAAGAATTGAAAATCGCGCTGCCCTTGACCGCGTCGTGTCCCGCCGAGATCAGCAGATCGACCTGATCCGGCGGCAGTTTGAAGGCGGTCGCCACAGCATTGAGTTTCGCCGCGCGCTGATCGTCGAGCTGATCGAACGACACGCGACCGACGAAAATCTTTGCGTCCTGACAGTTCCATCCGGGCGGCGCGCCGTAGCGCCGCCGCTCGGCTGCCGAAAGCTTGCAGCGCCAGGCAATCAGCGACTGCTGCCACCGGGCCATGGTGTCCTGGAATGCCGTGTAGCTGCCGACCGCGCCGGAGCCGGTCGCGGTATCGGACGACGCGGTGATCAGATTGGCCCCCGAGGGCCCCTCCACGGTCTGCACCCAGTCGCCTGCGGGCGCGCGGCCGGCGTCGGCGACCAGAAACAGCATCCGCCGCAGTTTGACGGCCTCCTCCGGCTCGAGCGGCCCGTATGGCGTTTCGGACGCAAGACGCGCGATGGTGAAACCGGCGAGCCCGTAATTGTCCACCATGCCGCCGTCGAGCAGCTTCACGTAATGCACCTCGCCGGAGTGATAGCGGTACATCGCATCCGCAAAATATCGCAGCAGCGGCGGCGCATCGGGGTTGCGGCGGACACGCGCAACCCAGTCCGGCAACGGGATCGGACACTGGCCCGGATACCCTTCAAGGACGACGGGCGCGAAGATAACGGGGACCGCGGCCGAAGCGGCCACCGCCATTGAAATCGGATAGGCCGACAGGTCGCTGCACAGCGCGCTGAACAGGACCCGGCCGAATACGAAAGGGGTGCGGTTGTAAATGTCCGAAGCGTTGATCCAGACGAACGGCCGGCGCTGGCGGAGCAAAGATTTGAAGGTCGCGTGCTCGAACAGATTGTCGTCGAGCCAGCGCGGAAAGGCCGTCGGATCGTTGATGCCGCCCTGCAGGCCGCGGGCGATATTGAACAGGGTGAGATCCATTTTCAGATTTTCCTCCGCGTTGCGCAGGAGGAAACGCTGCTTGAAATCGGCCAGCGCCTTGCGGCGCTTGAGACCGTAATAGGCGGCGAGAACCGATCCGCCCGACACGCCGGTAACGAAGTCCACCCGGTCGAGCAGCGACGCGGAGCGGCCCGGAAGCGTGGTCTCCTCCATGGCGGTGAGAACGCCGTAGGAGAACGCCGCGGCGCGCGTGCCGCCGCCCGAGAACGACAGCGCGACGACGGTATCGTCGTAATTGGTTTCGACGTCGCGGCCGACGTCGGCGGACATCTGGAGGCTCGCCGCCAGCGGCTGATTGATCGGCTCGTTGCGAATCTGGGCGCAGGCCGCCAGAAGGACCGCACAAGCAACGACACGCCCTACGCGCAATATACGCCGCACCAGCACGCCCCTCACCATTAACCAATTTATCGACGCAACGGTTCGGCTGCGTCAAGCAATCGCAGGCTCCTGCAGAGAGCAGGTTATCTTTGAGGTTAATGCTTGGCGCAGTCTGGCTTTTTTCGTGCCGCGCCCGCCGGTCGCGCCTCCCGGCACACGGGACGCCGGAACAGTTTCGCCGACGCAGCTTGCGTCGGGCCGGAATCGCCTTCGGTTTCAACGGGCTGGCTGGCTTTGCGCGGGACGGCCCGCGGCAAAAGCACGGTTTTGCGGAGCGTTTCACTCAGAATCAGCCGAAAAGGCGCGTGCCAGCGTGACAGAAGCGTGACTCGCCGTACGGAGCGGAACTTTCCGCAATGGCGCGATGGCGGGCCGAGGGCCCCCGGACGTGCCTCTTCCCGCCCGCCTTACCGGCTTCATACCCGCAAAATATATTTGGCGGCGCGTAAACGCCTTCCGGATTCCCTTCGAATCTCCCGATACTTGCGCCTCCCCCCGCCGATTCTTCCCCACTATCCCCACATTTAGTAGTTGATTCAGATTTTCGTACTAAGTCTTGACGCGCGCGACCGGGCTGGCCTAGCTTTCACCCGTTCGGCGCGCAGGTAACCGAGGTACGCCGGACCTCCCAAAAGGTTAACGGGACTGCTCCGCGCCGTGGCGCGAGGCACAGGGCCGGTTTGTCTCCGGTGGGCGCATCGCGCGCCCGGTGGACGTCCGGCCGGCGGCTGGAAAAGCGGGTGCGGCAGGGGCCTGTAGCCTCGGCCGGTGTGGGACGGACGCGGAGGAATGCGCGGTTCTGCGTCGCGGAGGGGGCGTCGGAGTCCTATATTATGGGGGTTTCCCCAGGGCGCCGGCGTGAAAAACGGTCAGGCCATAAAGGGGCAAGAGGATGCGGATCGAGCGGCGCTACACCAAAGAGGGACAGTCGGCCTACGCGGAGATCGCTTTCCGTCTGACGACGAGCGAAATCCGCAATCCGGACGGCTCCGTCGTCTTTCAGGCGAGCGGCGTCGAAGTGCCGGAGCAGTGGTCGCAGGTCGCCTCCGACGTGCTGGCGCAGAAGTATTTCCGCAAGGCCGGCGTGCCTGCGTGCCTGAAGAAGGTCGAGGAGGAAACCGTCCCCTCGTGGCTGTGGCGCAGCGTGCCCGATGAGGCAGCGCTTGCCGGGCTCCCGGAAAAGGACCGTTTCGTCGGTGAAACCTCGTGCCGGCAGGTGTTCGACCGGCTCGCCGGCACCTGGACCTACTGGGGCTGGAAGGGTGGCTATTTCTCATCCGAAGCCGACGCGCAGGCCTTCTTCGACGAGCACCGCTACATGCTCGCGATGCAGATGGTGGCGCCGAACTCGCCGCAATGGTTCAACACCGGGCTTCACTGGGCCTACGGCATCGACGGCCCGAGCCAGGGCCATTTTTACGTCGACTTCAAAACCGGAAAGCTCGTGCAGTCGGCGACCGCTTACGAGCATCCGCAGCCGCACGCCTGCTTCATCCAGTCGATCTCAGACGATCTCGTCAACGAGGGCGGGATCATGGATCTGTGGGTGCGCGAAGCGCGCCTGTTCAAATACGGCTCCGGCACCGGCACGAACTTCTCGCGGCTGCGCGGCGCCGGCGAAAAGCTTTCCGGCGGCGGCAAGTCGTCGGGCCTGATGAGCTTCCTCAAGATCGGTGACCGCGCTGCCGGCGCGATCAAGTCGGGCGGCACCACGCGCCGCGCGGCGAAGATGGTAATTCTCGATGCCGACCATCCCGACATCGAGCAGTTCACCGAATGGAAGGTGATCGAGGAGCAGAAAGTCGCCAACCTCGTCACCGGCTCGAAGATCAACCAGCGGCACCTGCGCGCGGTGCTCAAGGCGTGCGTGAACTGCGAGGGATCGGGCGACGACTGCTTCGATCCGGAGAAGAATCCGGTGCTCCGCCGCGAGGTCAAGGCCGCGCGCAGGAATCATGTGCCGGACAATTACATCCGCCGCGTGATCCAGTTCGCGAAGCAGGGCTACAAGGACATCGAATTTCCGATCTACGACACCGACTGGGATTCGGAGGCGTATCTCACCGTTTCCGGCCAGAACTCCAACAACACGGTGCGGGTAACGGACGAGTTTCTCAAAGCCGTCGAAGCCGACCGCGACTGGGACCTGTTCTGGCGCACGAAGCCCGGCAAGATTTCAAAGACCGTGAAGGCCCGCGATCTGTGGGAGAAGATCGGCTACGCCGCATGGGCCAGCGCCGATCCCGGCCTGCAGTTCCACACCACCATCAACGACTGGCACACCTGCCCGGCTTCGGGGCCGATTCTCGCCTCCAATCCGTGCTCGGAGTACATGTTCCTCGACGACACGGCGTGCAATCTCGCGTCGCTGAACCTGCTCGCTTTCCACACTCCGACCTCTCCGTCGCTCACCAGCGGCGAAGGGCTGACGAGCGGCACCTACGACGTCGAGGGCTACGAACACGCGGTGCGGCTGTGGACGGTCGTGCTCGAAATCTCCGTGCTGATGGCGCAGTTTCCGTCGCGCGAGATCGCGCAGCGCTCGTATGATTTCCGCACGCTGGGTCTCGGCTACGCCAATGTCGGCGGCCTGCTGATGTCGTCCGGCATTCCCTACGATTCCGAGGCCGGCCGCGCGGTGTGCGCGTCGCTCTCCGCGATCATGACCGGCGTCTGCTACGCCACCTCGGCCGAAATGGCCGCGGAGCTGGGCCCGTTCCCGCGCTATCAGGAAAACCGCGAAGCGATGCTGCGCGTGGTGCGCAACCATCGCCGCGCCGCCAACGGCGAACGTACCGGCTTCGAACTGATGACGACGCCGCCGGTGCCGCTCGACCACAAGGCTCTCACCGGCGGCGCGCGCAACTATCTGGCGCTGTCGGAGCACGCAAAGCGCGCCTGGGATCGCGCGCTCGCGCTCGGCGAGGCGCACGGCTACCGCAATGCGCAGGCGACCGTGGTCGCGCCGACCGGCACGATCGGCCTCGTGATGGACTGCGACACCACCGGCATCGAGCCTGACTTCGCGCTGGTGAAATTCAAGAAGCTCGCCGGCGGCGGCTACTTCAAGATCATCAACCGCGCGGTACCGGAGGCGCTGCGCGTGCTCGGCTATCGCGAGAGCGACATTGCCGAGATCGTGGCCTACGCCGTCGGCCACGGCTCGCTCGGGCAGGCGCCCGCGATCAACTACGCTTCCCTCAAGGCAAAAGGCTTTACGCCGGAAGCGATCGAGAAGGTTGAAAAGGCGCTGCCGACCGCCTTCGACATCAAGTTCGTCTTCAACAAGTGGACGCTGGGAGCCGATTTCCTGCGTGACCAGCTTGGCGTGGACGCAGCCGACATGGCTGCTCCGGGCTTCGACCTTCTCGCTCACCTCGGCTTCACCAAACGCGAGATCGAGGCTGCGAACAATCACGTCTGCGGCGCGATGACCGTCGAGGGCGCGCCGCATCTGAAGCCCGAGCATTATGCCGTGTTCGACTGCGCCAATCCGTGCGGCCGCACCGGCAAGCGCTACCTGTCGGTCGACAGCCACATCCGCATGCTGGCGGCGGCGCAGCCGTTCATTTCCGGCGCCATTTCCAAGACGATCAACATGCCGAACGAGGCGACCGTCGAGGACTGCAAGGCGGCCTACATGCTGTCGTGGAAGCTGGGGCTCAAGGCCAACGCGCTCTATCGCGACGGCTCGAAGCTGTCGCAGCCGCTGCAAAGCCAGCTCATCGCGGACGGCGAAGAGGACGAGGACGTGATCGAGGCTTTCCTCGACAAGCCTGTCGCCTCCCGCGTTTCCGCGCTGGCGGAAAAAGTGGTGGAGAAAGTGGTCGAGCGCATCGTCGTAATGCGCGAGCGCGAGCGCATGCCCGACCGGCGCAAAGGCTACACCCAGAAGGCCGTGGTCGGCGGGCACAAGATTTACCTGCGCACCGGCGAATACGACGACGGCAAGCTCGGCGAAATCTTCATCGACATGCACAAGGAAGGCGCGGCGCTCCGCTCGCTCCTCAACAACTTCGCCATCGCGGTGTCGCTCGGCCTGCAATACGGCGTGCCGCTCGACGAATACGTCGATGCGTTCACCTTCACCCGGTTCGAGCCGTCCGGCCCGGTGCAGGGCAACGACTCGATCAAATACGCGACCTCGATCCTCGACTACGTGTTCCGCGAACTGGCGGTGAGCTACCTCGAACGCTTCGACCTCGCCCATGTCGATCCGAGCGGCGAGGGCTTCGATGCGCTCGGCAAGGGGGTCGAGGAAGGCAAGCCCGGACCGGACGCGCGTTATGTGTCGAAGGGTTTGACCCGCTCCCGCACCGACCGCCTCAAGGTGATGCAGGGCGGCGTGGACGACGCGGTGGCTCATGACGCCCGCACCGAGGGCGCGACGGCGTCAAACGTCACATCGCTCGCCTCCTCCGGCCCGCGCGCGGAAATCTCCGGCGCGGTCGCGCTCAAAAGCGAGCCCGAGCTGAAACTCTCGCCCGCCCAGGCGCTCGAGCAGCAGCAGTTCGTCAAACGCGACGCCCGCGCCGCCGCCGCCGAAAAGCGCGCCGAAGCCAAAGCCAAGGGCTACGAGGGCGAAGCGTGCGGCGAGTGCGGGAATTTCACGCTGGTACGGAACGGCACGTGTTTGAAGTGTGATACGTGCGGGTCGACGACTGGATGTTCGTAGTTCTCTGAACTCGTCGTAGCCGGGCTTGACCCGGCCATCCACGACTTTCAAAGGGCGGCCGAAGGCCGCATTTCTTTGTAACAAAATCCGTAAGAAACGTAGGGTGGGCTAAGGCGCGGAACGCGCCGAGCCCACGCGTCTTACTGGCGCCCGCGCGTGGGGACGATTATGAGAACGGCACCCTGAGCGCTGATACGCGGTCTCTCTCATCGTCACCACCGGGCTTGACCCGGTGGTCCATGCTGAAGCGTCGCTCATGAGAGCAGACCGGTCAGCGCACAATGTCCTCCCAGAGATCGCGCCAATCCGGATTTATCGAGCGGATCAGATCGATCTTCCATTTGCGCGACCAGTGTTTGATGTTTTTCTCGCGCTGGATTGCAGCGATCGCCGTGGTGTGCTGCTCAAAGTAGACCAGCGTCTTCACCCCGTGTTCTTTGCTGAATCCGTTCGCCAGTCCTTCGCGATGTTGATAAATCCGCCCGATCAAATCGCCTGTCATGCCGACATAGAGCGTTCCCCGCGGGCGGCTTGCAAGGATAAAAACCCAATAGCTCTTCATGCTGCATCTCAGCATGGATTGCCGGGTCAAGCCCGGCAATGACGAAGTTAAAGTGCGATCAGGCCCGCTGCCGGTCGTTGTCGATCGGCAGCACCTGGCCGCTGATCGACTTCCCCGCATCGGAGGCCAGAAACACCGCGAGCGCGGCGATGTCCTTTGGGTCGATCATCGCCTTGATCGACTGCTCGGCCATCGCTGCGTCGCGCACCTCTGCCTTCGATTTGCCGCTGATCTGGGCGCGGCCGGCGAAGACCCGCTCGATGCGGTCGCCCTCGACCGCGCCGGGCGCGATCGCGTTGGCGCGGATGCCCCATTCGCCGAGTTCGATCGCCAGCGTTTTGGTGAAGCCGATCACGCCCCATTTGGTGGCGGCGTAGGGGCTTCTGTTCGCGGCGCCGAAACGCCCGGCCACCGACGACATGTTGATGATGACGCCGGCCCCGGACTGTTTCAGATACGGGATTGCAAGCCGGGTGACGTCAAACATGGCGGTGAGATTGACCGCAATCACCCTGTCCCAGTCGTCCGGCGGATAATCGGCGACCGGCAGCGTCATGCCGGATATGCCGGCATTGTTGATGAGCACGTCGAGCCCGCCGAGCCGCGCGATGGCGTCCGGCACCATGCGCTCGATCTCGGCGCGGCTCGACATGTCGCAGCGCTGCGCGATCACGCCGGGGATTTCGCCGGCCGCCGTTTCGAGCGCCCCGGTGTCGATGTCGCAGACGAACACGCGCGCGCCGGTCGCGGCAAACGCGCGTGCGAATTCGCGGCCGATCCCGGCAGCGCCGGCAGTGATCAAGACCCGTTGTGGCAAATGTCCCTCCCTCGTCCCCCGATCTTCGTCTTTACGGGTGCACCAAGGCAAGCACCCGGCGTGGGGCTAAGGGTGCAAGCCCTACAACGATGAACAGAACGTGCGCGGAGGCTTGCTCCTCCTTCTCCCCGCGCGCGGGGAGAAGGCCGGGATGAGGGGCCTGGCCGTTAAGCTCAGACTCGCGGCAACGCCCCCCTCACCCGCTCGCTGCGCCCGCAACCTCTCCCCGCGCGGCGGGGAGAGGTGAATCAAACTGTTGAAATCGCGCGTGCCCCGGCCAGCCCGCTTACGCAAACGGATAACCGGAAAAGCCCGCGCCGGCGCGGATGTAGCCGGTGCCGATGGCGCTCAGCAGGCCTTCGATCCGGTCGATGGTTGCGTCGATCAGGCCGGGCGGTTCGCCGGCCGCGAGCTGGGATTTCAGCTCGAGGAAAGCCTGATTGGCGGCATCAAGACGCCGGGCGAGAATCATCGTGACATAAAGCAGCGCCGCAGGGTCCTGCCCGAGCAGCGCGCGCGCGTCCGCGATATGAAACTCGGACGTTTCCAGCGCGCGCACGTCCGCGCTGTGCGGCTGGTCGAGCAGCGCCGAAAGCTCGCCAAACACCGCACCGGGTTCGGTCACGGTTGCGATCTCGGTGCCATTTTTGACGATGTTCACCGCGCCGCTTTTGAGAATCAGAAGCCGCCCGGTTTTCGTGCCCTCGGCGAACACGGTCTCGCCCGCTTCGTAGATTTCAAGCGGCAGGGCGGCAACGCTGGTTTGCCAGGCCCCGGCGTCCTCGATCGGCGGCATTCTCGCGCTCCATTTTGGTTTTGATCCGGCGGGCCCGCCGCACGCGCGTTCCGGCGCGGCGGACCGTTGGCCTGTCATGGCGGCAGACGGCCGCCATTGGCTTCGACGACGGCGCGCACCTTAGCTTCACGTGATCCGCGACGGAAGGTTCCATGGCGCCGATCGCCCGCCGTCTTGCATCGCCGCTGCCGCCGCCGCAAAGACGGTGCCGCGACCACTGGACATCTGGCCGCGGCTGGCTACGTTCCGCCGGCGGCAGCGACCGCAGGGAGACGAATTGGATGGGAATTGTTCCACGCGCCGGCACTTTGGCCGCAGCCGCCCTGACCGCGGCACTGACTGCCGCGCTAGCGGCCGGCGTTACCGTTTCGACGGCCTTCATCACACCAGCTTTGGCTCAAACCGCCGGAAAAATCATGACCACGCCCTCAGGACTGAAGTTCATCGACACGAAGGTCGGCACCGGCGCAAGCCCGCGCACCGGCCAGACCTGCGTCATGCACTACACCGGCTGGCTCTACGAAAACGACACCAAGGGCGCCAAATTCGATTCGTCGCTCGATCGCGGCCAGCCGTTCGAGTTTCCGATCGGCACCCGGCGCGTGATCGCGGGCTGGGACGAAGGCGTCGCGAGCATGAAGGTCGGCGGCAAGCGCACCCTCATCATTCCGCCCGAGCTTGGCTACGGCGCGCGCGGCGCCGGCGGCGTCATCCCGCCAAACGCCACGCTGCTGTTCGAGGTCGAACTGCTCGACGTCAAAGGCTAGGCGTCAAAGGCTGAACGCAAGGGCGACCATCCGGCTCCGCGCGGCCGGACGGCTTCGTCGTACTCGGCAAAGCCGCAGCGGCGATGCGCGCTCAGGCGCGCCTGCGCCAGATCAGCGCGTCGAGGCTCCACGGGCCGGCGCCGGCAAATACCAGATAGAAAAAGACAAAGCAGAACAGCACCGCGAGATCGCCCTGATTGACGTAGGGAAAAAACGACTTCGGCGCATGGACCATAAAGTAGCCGACCGCCATTTCACCGGACATGATCAGCGCGGCGAGACGCGTGAACAGACCGGCGGTCACCAGGATACCGCCGGCCAGTTCGATGAAGCCTGCGAACCATGCAAGGCCGAACAGCGCCGGCATCGGCATCGCGGCCGGAAAGGCCAGGAACTTCGACGTACCGTGCTGGAGAAACAGCAGCGCAGCCATGATGCGCAATAGGCTCAATGCATAAGGCGCGTAGCGGTCGAGGGCGGCCGCGAAGGGTTGAGCCGCCGGCGTGTGGACATTCATGATGCAAATCTCTGTGAATCTTCTGTGGACCCGCGCAACGCTAGCGTCCGCCTCATGCGCGCGCACTTCACAACATGCTGATCCACCCCCGCAAACATTCCGGCTCAGTGGAAAAACTCCGGTGAGCCGGGAACGCAAGCCTGCCCCGCGAGTTCCTCCCGGAGATTTTCCGCCGAAGATTTTCCGGCCATGTGTTGTGCATGAGATTTGCGATGGACCTGCGCGATCAAAAACTCCTGGACAGGCAGATCGGAAACATTACACCCGCCCGACCAAATGAAGGCGTCATGGCGTTGGCAATCAGTCTGGTGTTTGTAGCCGGCATGACGCTGGGCGGTTATATCGCCGCGTCGGAACAGCCAGGGCTCCATGTTTCGGGAAACGCCGCAGCGCGGCTTCCGCCGCCGGAGACGCAAGACTCGTTTCCGCGCTGATACCGCCGGCGTGGCCGTGCGCGATTCACCATTCCCGCCGCGCCGCGCGGATGCCGAGCCGGCCTATTCCTCGGGCTCCGTCGTGAAGAACAGCGGGAAACCGTTGCTCTTGCCGAGCTCGGTGGCTTCCTTGGCCTTGGTTTCGGCAACGTCGCGCACATACACCGCGATCACGCAGGCGCCTTTCTGATGCGCCGTCATCATCACGCGATACGCCTGATCCTCGTTCATGCGGAACACCGCCTTGAGCACCTGAACGACGAATTCTCGCGGCGTGTAATCGTCGTTGATCAAAATCACCTTGTACAGCGGCGGGCGCTGCGTTTTGGTGCCTGCTTTGGTGCGCGGCTTTACCAGGGTCTTCGGCATGACAGGCGCTCCGCCCGGTGCATGGCGAGCATCTCATAGTATAATGTTCGCGCACGAAGTTCTCCAGCGCGGACCGCAAACGCCCAGCGCTGCTCCCCGGAGGCACCCTGTTCCGTTCCGGAACCCTCCCCTATATGCGGCGTTGACCGCCGCGTTTAACGGAGTTCGATATGCACATTCTCTGGATCATCATCATCGGCTTCGTCGCCGGAATCATCGCGCGCATGCTGGCGCCGGGACCGAACAATCCCGCGGGCTTCATCCTGACAACGGTGCTCGGAATCGTCGGGGCGTTCGTCGCCACGTTCATCGGCCAGGCGATCGGCTGGTATGGGCAGAACGAAGGTGCCGGCCTGATCGGGGCGGTCGTCGGCGCGTTGATCGTGCTGTTTGTCTGGCACCGCCTGGTGACCAGGCACGTGATCTCCGACCCCGGCGCGCGCCGCTATCTCTAGGCCTGGCCGCTCCGTAAGCCTCCGCCCACCAGCCGGCGCGGTATTGCCGACGCGCGGGTGGTGCGGCGTTCGACCACCACGGCGCGAGGCGCGCCAATGCGGCCGGTGACGGTGACACGGTTGACCGCCTTGCGCTGACCCATGCGCAGGACGGATCCGCGAGCCTCTTCAGGCGACAGTGCCATGAGCGATGCGACGATTTCGATCTGTTCCTTGAGGTCGTCCGTCAGGCCCTGAGCCGCGACGACAGCTTCCTCGACGGTCGGCGGATCGTGGCGGACCTTGCGGCGGCCGTACTTCGTATCCCAAATGTCGTCGCTCATTTCGGCACCTGCCCTTGTTCTTTTCCCTTTTGGCGGAGCCAGTATCGCTCCTTTACTGCATTGCAGCAAGAAAATTGTGCAATGCACTAAGGGAAATTCATCGGCCGGGAAGAGGTTTCCCGGCCGTGGCGTAAGGTTACCGTTCCCTTCGGGATTTCGTGAGACGGCTCAATGAGCCGGCATGTCGCTGAACAGGACGCCGCCCTTGCCCTTTGCGTTCTTGGCCGTCTCAACCAGCGAGACGGTAACAGCCTGCGCCGGCACCTTGATGTTCTTCACCACGGCTTCGGTGACGTCCTTAACCAGCGCGCGCTTCTCGTCGAGCGAGCGTCCCTCAAGGATATAGACGACGATTTCCGGCATGTCTTGCTCCGTGTTGTTGTCAGGCCGCACTCAGCTGTAATTCGCGCCCCGGCGGAGGTAAGTACTTGCCTCAAGTCGGGGTTCCCGTAGTATCGGAACCCGTGGGGTCGTTACAAGGGAGCTGGAGTATGAAAGCGTTGCTTATTGCGCTCGGCGTGGTTGCGCTGGGTGCAGCCGCCTCGTCCGCGGCGCGCGCCGACTACGGCGTGGTTATGTTCAAGGACGGCACATGCCGGGCATGGAACGATACGAAAGCCACTCCCGTCGGCAAGGGCTGGAAGTATCATTGGGTCGGGCTGAAAAGCTGGGACACCGCCGGCTCCAAAAAGCACTACGCGCTCAAGCACCACTGGTGCAAGGCGTTCATCTGAAAACTCTTCAACACACACGAGGCTCTTGAAGCCACGGTCCATAAATCCGCCGAGCGGACGGGCTGTAAAATAAGGGGGTGCCTAATGACTAAACTTGCAATCGCAATTGGCGCGCTGGCGATCACGATCGCGGCCGCCGCTCCGGCAAGCGCAGACTTCGCCGTCATCAAGTTCAAGGACAACGGCGCGTGCCGGACCTGGTACGGCCCGAAGGACAAGCCGTGGGGCAAGACCCAGGTGCTCTGGGTGAAGACCTCGTCGGCGGCCGAAGCGCAGAAGAAGGGCGCATGGGCCATGAAGCACCACTGGTGCAAAGCCTGGTGGTGAACAGGCCGGCCTGGACTGACGACCCGTACTGACGAAAGTCCGGCTCCCGATTTCCGCCCGCCACATAGTGGCGGGCGGTTTTCGTTTGGGGCTCCGGCGGCGGGCACGACGCCGCGCCACGGAACTCCCTCGCGGTTTTCCGGTTGCCCGCTTTGAGGACGGGGATGCTCGTACAGGGAACACACCATGAAGCTGACGGCACTCGCACTCGGTTTGCTCGCCGCGGGTTTTGTTGCCACCACGCCGGCTCACGCGGATTTCGCGGTCGTGCAGTTCGGCGACGGCTATTGCCAGATCTGGTGGGACAGCGCCGGAACCCCGTGGGGCACCGGCTGGAGCAAAGTCGCTATGGGCCTTCCGGATTACGGCGTGGCGCAGGCAGTCCTCGACGACGCCATCATGCAGGGCGCCTGCCGGTAGAGGCGGCCGCCGCGACCGCGCCGCCCCGCTCGGCGGTGGCGGCGCACGCCCCGCAAGGCCTCAGAACTCGCGATCTGTCAGAAATCGTCCCGGAAGCCGAAGCCGGACCATCCCTGCGGCAGCAGCGCCAACGGCGTACGGCGTCCCGGATCCCGCTGGCCGGCCAAACCGTATTGCTGCACGTATTGCCGACGCCGTACCGCAGCAGCTTTCTTTTGCTGCTGGGCCGCGTCGGCAGCCGCAGCAGCCGCGACGGCATCAGCCGATACCGAGATCGGGGACGATTCGGCGAGACCCGCCACGGCGGCGCGCACAGGAGCAGGTGTCGTCGTGACCGTCCCGGCTTCCACACCCACGACAAGGACCTTGCCCCGTCCGGTCTGCACAGGCGGCAGCAATGGCGACTGTTCACGAGCCGCACCTTGCGGCTGCGGTTGAGGGGCAACGGCGTGGGGCGCTGACGTTTGTGTTGAAGCCGATGCCTGTATCGCTGGCGCTGACTGCATCGACGGCGCCGCCTGTGTAGATGGCGCTGCCTGCATCGATGCCGCCGACGCCTGGGCAGAAGCTGCCGCCAGGGTCGTCTGGACCGGCTGCGCCAATGTGCGCGCCGCGACCGACTCCTCGGAGTCCGAACGATCCATCAAAGAAAACACCACGGCGCCGCCCGCGCTCGCGCCAATCGCGGTCGCTACCACGACGATGCGCAGCGTTCGCATGACGCCCCGCGCGGGAGCGAGAAAGCCCCACTCGGGATGAAAATTATCTGAAAAGCGCATGAGGACCTCCGAGGCGAGCGCTACTGCTGCCCCACCCGTCAGCGCCGTTAGACCCCAAACGCGCCGAAGCCAAGCAAGTTCCGGATTCCGCTGCTCAATTGGTTAGCACCTCGACAAAAGCGCCGTCGCAAACCGAAACACTTGCCGCGCCCCTGCCGTACCGCAGCCCGCGAACGCTTCAGGACGCGCTGATCACGTTGGCCGGAGGCCGCGGATTTGCATCCTCGCCGCCTATCCGGTCGCCGATCGCGCCAAACCATGACGGGATACCACCGATCGCCGACACGACGCGGCGCGTGACAGCGACCACGTGATCCTTGATGCCGGGGGGTTTCGCAACGGTCGCGTCGTCGTTACGCGCGACGGGTTTTGCGCCTTCGTTTGCCGCCTCCACAACAGCCGCATGCTGCTGCACGTGCGCCATCGCGAGCGGCGGCGGCACGCTGATCGCGGCAACGCCGGTCGCTGCCGCCGGTTTCGCCCGCTGCGGCGCCGGCCTTGTGGTGGCAATCGCGACAACGGCCCGCTGTGCAGAAGCATTTGCCGCCTCGGCGGCGGCGGCCCGCGCATCGCTGTCCTCGTCGGCGAGATGCCGTTTCTCGGTGGCAAGCTGGGCGTTGAGGAAATTCACGATCAGGCCATGCTCGTCGCGCAGCATGTCCATCATCTCGGCAGGCGCCGCGCTGGCGTGCGAAACGGCCGCCGGCATCGGCTGGCCGAGCTGAAAATGGGTGAACAGGAAACCGCCGATCACGCTCGCCAGCGCGGCCGGCAGGATGTCGTGAACGACCTTGGTGAGGAACCGCGACAGCAACGGCATCTGGAACCACATCACCCGTTCTCCCTCTGCCCGCATTTTTCAAACGGCCGATTGAATTTCAAACACTTGTTATAGGCGTTCGCGCGCCGGGAAAAAGGAATTTTTGTGGCGGCCGGCGGATTTTTGGGGGACAGGCATTACGAGGACTGCCCGAGACCTGCGATCGCCCAGCGGCTGACAAGCTGCGCCAGCCGTTCGACATCGGCCTGATGGAGCGTCAGTCCCACCGGCGTTTCCGCAAGCTGCTCGCGGTTGCGCACAAACACGCTGCACTGGCCCATCAGCCAGATCGCCGCGACCGTGAGGGTCTGCTGATCCGCCTCCGGCATGAAGCGTCGTACGAGGTCCACCGCAAGTCCGATAAAAGGCGCGGTCTCTTCGCGCAGGAGCTTGCGGAATACCGGCGTCGGATGCGCGGTTTCCCAGTTGAAAATGCGCATGTGGCGGCTGAATTCATCCTGGCTCATCAGCGGCTGGAGTTGCCTGCGAACGAACTCGGCGAGTGCCTGCTCGCGCGACATCGTGCGCGCTTCCTCGGCGTGGGCGAACTGCTGCTCTGTAAGGGCGGTAAACGCCGCGCGCAGAATCTCGCGGTACAGGCCCTCCTTGCCGGCAAAGTGGTAATTGATTGCCGCCTGATTGACGCGGGCCCTGGCGACGATGGCACGCACACTGGTCCCGTCGTAGCCGCGTTCGGCGAACAGCCGTTCCGCGGCCTTGAGAATGCGTTCGCGCGTAATGTCCGAGGGACGGGTCATGCCGGAACCTTTTCCGGCCAGGCCGGATTTCAAACTCGTGTTTGAAATTCACATATCCCTTCCGTGCCGGCGACGCAACCGTCGCGGGGCTGAAGGAAAGCGCGCCGAACCGGCCGGCAGGCTGCACAGGCCGCACATCGGGGGAGAATGACTTGCCGCGCCCGGGCCGCTATCGTTGGGGTGCATGAGCGGACCGCATCGCATTGAAGGCTACGCCATCGTCTCCGCCGACGGGATGATCGCCGATTCCGGCGGCGCCATGCCGGCCACGATAAAGAATGATGCCGACCAGAAATTCCTGCAATCCGAACTCGACCGCGCCGCCGTCGTGGTGCACGGCCGGCATTCCCACGAAGGCGGACCACGCGCGGCGCAGCGCAGGCGCCTCATCGTCACCCGCGCCGTCGGCTCGCTCGGCCCCGACCCCCGGCATCCGGGAACGCTGCTGTGGAATCCGGCCGGCGCTTCGCTCGACGAAGCCATCGCCCGGCTCGGCGCGGCGCCAGGAGTGGTGGCCATAATTGGCGGTACCGAAGTGTTCGGGCTGTTTCTGCCGCGCTACGACGCGTTCCACCTCACCCTCGCCGCCAACGCCCGGATTCCCGGCGGGCGGCCGGTTTTTCCGGAGGTCGGGGCGGAGGCGACGCCGGAGGACGTTCTCACGCGGCACGGCATGAAGCCTGGGCCGCGGCGCGACATCGACGCGGCCGCCGGAATTACGCTCACGACCTGGACGCGCATGGCATGACGTTCCACCGCCGCCATCCGCTGCAGGCGCCGCAGGACGCGCTCGATTACGAAATCGCCCAGGAACAAGCGGCGGCTCTCGGCCGGCTGGGCCGCGCGCTCGAAGCAGCGCTGGCAGCCCTCGCGAACCACGACCGCGCGCATGCGGAAGCCTCCGGCGTCGCCGCCAAAGATCCGGCTGCGGCACGGGCCGGGCTGGTCCGCGCTGCAGGCTACGCGCTGTGGTGCTTCGTCATTCAGCGCGAGTCGTGCGGCCTGCGCGATCAGCGCCGCGTCATGCTCGACTACGGGGTGCCCCGGGAGGTCCAGAACCGGATGGGCGTATTCGGCGGAAGCTGACGCACTCGCCGTCCGCGCCAGGCGCGGCACCGCCATTTACGGTTTTCTTTCATGTTTTCTTAAGATCTGGCACCCGCCACGGTTTTATGTTTGCGCATTTCGCCTGCTGGTCTGCCGCAGCAAGTCTTTCTTCACCGTTCCGGCCGCATTGTTGGTGGAGTTTCAGTGGGCGTTGCGTGCGATGGTTCAGACTTTACCCCTCATCGACGAGCTCGAGGCGGCGCTGACCTCCGGGACCAACGCGCGCCGCATCGAAATGCTCACGCACATCACCGACCTCTTTGTCGGCGACGCGCCGCGCTACACCGACGAGCAGATCGGCCTGTTCGACGACGTGATGGTCCGCCTTGTGCGCACCATCGAGGCAAGGGCGCGCGCACAGCTTTCGCTCGCGCTGGCGCCGCTGCCCAACGCCCCGTCGAACGTCATCCACCTGCTCGCGTTCGACAACGATATCGAAGTGGCACAGCCGGTCCTGCGCCTCTCGGAACGGCTGGAAGAGCCTGCCCTCGTCGCCAGCGCCAACACCAAGAGCCAGCGGCACCTGTTCGCCATCTCGCAACGACAAGACTCAGCGAAGCCGTGACCGACGTGCTGGTGCAACGCGGCAACCGGGATGTGGTGCATTCGGTGGTGAAAAACGCGGGCGCACGCTTCTCCGATGCCGGGTTCCATCTGCTGGTCAGGCGCTCCGCGGACGACGACGACCTCGCCACCATGGTCGGGCGGCGCGGCGACATTCCACGTCCGCATTTTCTGATCCTTCTGGAAAAGGCATCCGGCACGGTGCGGGCGCGCCTGATGGCCGAAAATCCGCGGGCCGCTCCCGCCATCAACGGCGTGGTGGCGGAAATCGTCGGCAACATCCGCAACGATGTCCGGAAAGCTTCGCCGGATTTTGCCGCAGCCCAGGCCGAGGTCGAGCGGCAAAACCGCATCCGCCGGATCGGCGAAGCCGAAATCCATCAATACGCCCGGGACCGCAAATTCGAGGAAACCGCGATCGCGCTTTCGATCATGTGCGACACGCCGATCGACGTGGTCGAGCGCGCGCTGCTCGATCCGGGCGCCGAGATCGTGCTCATTCTCGCCAGAGTAGCCGGCCTCTCCGCGACCACGACCAAGGCCATTCTGCTGCTGCGCGCCGCCGATCGCGGGATGTCGGCCAAAGATCTCGACCAGGCCCTGGCGAGCTTCAATCGCCTGCAAACCGAAACCGCCCGCCGCGTGCTCGGATTTTTCCGTACGCGGGTGAAGCCGCCGGCAGAGGCGATGGTGCCGCCGGCGGTCGCCATCAACGGATAGAAGCGCTGAAGCTGCAGGCGCTTCAAAACATTCTTCGCGAACATGCCAGCGCGTATTCTCACTTCGTCCTCACAGAGTTTTTCCCAGAAATTGCTTGACTCCGGGGGGGTAGCATTTATGTGGGGACCTTGCCGCTGCTGATCGGTCCCGCGTGGATTTGATCGGGCGGCTTTCGCTTTCCGCGGCGCCGGCCTGCCGGCATCTCGGTTCATGATCTCTGGTTGGTGGGAGGCGGCATGAGCCGTAACGCCCTCTTGCGATCGGGGAAGGCCTTGGGATCACCAGGCACCGCCCGAAAGCAGGACCTCAAAAGCAGGCTTGCCGTCGCTGCTCCCGTCCGGACCGACGACCACGTTGGCCATTTCGCGGTTCGCAACGGCGTGCGCTGCGCCGGCGTGCATCTGATCATCGATCTGCACGGGGCGGATCGGCTCGACGACATCGAGCATATCGAGGCGACATTGCGGCGCTGCGTCGAGGCGGCGCGCGCGACGCTGCTGCATATTCACGTCCACCATTTTCAGCCGAACGGCGTGTCCGGCGTGGCGGTGCTCGCGGAGAGCCACATCTCGATCCACACCTGGCCTGACGCACACTACGCCGCGCTCGACGTTTTTATGTGCGGCACAGCCAATCCCGATGCCTGCGTCCCGGTTTTGCGCGAAGCGTTCGGCGCCGAGCGCGTCGGCGTGCAGGAAATCCTGCGCGGCCAGGGCGCTTAAACCGCTCCTGCGCTTGACCGACCTCGGGCGGCCGGGCCTAAGTCCCGGCCGTTGTCTTTATTCCGTCGATCTGCGGGGACTGTCATGACCAACGAACGCTGGATCGCCGAGACGCTGTTCGACGATCTCGGTTTCCGCATGAGCTATCGGGTCGACAGACTGCTTTACGAGACCCGCACGCGGCATCAGCACCTGGTGCTGTTCGAGCAGAAATTCTTCGGCAGGATGCTGATGCTCGATGGCGCGACCCAGATCAGCACGCGTGACGAATTCATCTACCAGGAGATGATGTCGCACGTGCCGCTGCTGGCGCACGGCCGCGCGCGCGAGGTGCTGATCGTCGGCGGCGGCGACTGCGGCATTGCCGAAGAAGTGCTCAAGCACAAAGCCGTGAAGCGCGTGACGCTGGTCGAGATCGACGCTTCGGTCATTGAATTTGCCAAACAGCACTTTCCGGAATTCACCAGGCCGGTGTTCGCCGACAAACGCTTCGAATGCGTGATCGACGACGGCGTGAAATTTGTCGCCAAAACCGCCCGTCGCTTCGACGTCATCATCGTCGACTCGACGGATCCGCGGGGTCCGGGCAAGGTTTTGTTCAGCGAAAAATTCTATCGGGCCTGCAAGCGTTGCCTGAACCAGGGCGGCGTCATGGTGACGCAGAACGGCGTGCCGATCTTTCAGCCGCGCGAACTCGCATCGAGCGTCGCGAAATTCCGCCGGCTGTTTGCCGACGGTGCATGCTACATCGCGGCGGTGCCGACCTATGCCGGCGGGCATCTGGCGATGGGCTGGGCGACCGACAGCCCGCGGCTCCGGCGTTTACCGGCAAGGACGATCGCTGCGCGCTACCGCAAGGCCGGAAGTTTCAGGACGAAGTACTGGACGCCGGAGGTCCACTGCGCGGCTTTCGCCCTGCCACGTTTCATCGCCGACGCGGCAGAAGGCGCGAAGCCGCGGCATTGATCGCGGGGTATTGACGGCGCGCTTTGCGGGCGCCCGCCCCTGCCCCGAACGCCGCGCCCCGGCTTTCCGATGGGCAAGACTCCGCATTCCTCCGGTCACGAGGATGCTCTATAACGCTGCCATACGCGATTTTGGGAGGAGAATTGTCATGAAGCTCTACATGCATCCGGTATCAATGACGAGCCGTCCGGTGCGGCTGTTCATCGCCGAGAACAAAATTCCGGTCGAAGAAGTAACGGTCGACCTGTTTACCGGCGAGCATTATCAGGCGCCCTACACCGCCATCAATCCGAACAACCTCGTGCCGATGATCGAAGACGGCGACCTGCGTCTGACCGAGAGCTCGGCCATCCTCAAATATCTCGCCGACAAGATCGGCTCGCCGGCTTATCCGAAAGATCTGAAGCAGCGCGCCAAGGTCAACGAGATGATGGACTGGCTCAACACCAACTTCTATCGGGACTGGGCCTACAATCTCGCCTATCCGCAGCTGTTCCCCAATCAGAAGCGCCGCAGCGAGGAAGCCCAGGCCGCCACCATCGAAGTCGGCCAGCAGAATGCCCGGCGCTGGCTAAAGATCCTCAACGATCACTGGATCGGCCCCAAAAATCAGTATCTGGTCGGCAATCAGATCACCATCGCCGACTATTTCGGCGCCGCGCTGGTGACGCTGGGTGAAGTGATCCGCTGCGATCTCTCGGCCTATCCGAACGTGGAACGCTGGCTCAACAACATGAAGAAGCTGCCGAACTGGAACCCCGTCAACGAGGTGTTCCACGGCCTGGTCGCTTCCGTGAAAGAAACGCCGTTCCACGCAATCTGAGAACAGAGGACGGAAGACAGGCGGCGACGCCGCGGTGACGGACAGGGCCCGCGCCCTGTTCGTCACTGCACGCGCGCTGCGGGTCGTCTGATGCCCACATGAGAAAACGCCCATGAGAATGAGCAGCGACCACATTCTGAGCAGCCAGGCCGGAAGTCTGCCGCGTCCGGATGATCTGCTTAAAGCTTACGGCGCCCGCGAATCCGGCGGTACGTCCGACGAGACCGTCTATCAGGAAACGCTCAAGGCAGCGGTCGTTGACGTCGTGCGCCGGCAGAAGGAAATCGGCATCGACGTTCCCGGCGACGGCGAGTTCGGCAAGGCCATGGGTCACAAGGTGAACTACCGCGCCTGGTGGAGCTATTGCTTCAACCGGCTCGGCGGACTCGACCTGTCGGGACCCGGGCTCTACGACGGCAAGCCGAAGCAGGCCAAACCGGGCGAAGTCGTGCTTACCAGTTTTGCCGATCGGCGCGACCGCACCAAATTCCTCGAAGTGTACAAGGATCCCGAGGGCGGCGTTAACACCGGGCCGCCGATGGCCAAGTGGCCGGTCTGCATCGGGCCGGTCGTTTACAAAGGCCACGACGCGATCAAATCCGACATCGCGCACTTCAAGGCCGGGCTCAAGGCGAACGGAATCGAAGAAGGCTTCATGACTTCGGTCGCGCCGGCGAGCGCGTCGCGCCTGCCGAACGTCTATTACAAGACCGACGAAGAATTCATGTACGCCTTCGGCGAGGCGATGCGCGAGGAATACAAGGCGATCATCGATGCCGGACTGATCCTCCAGCTTGACGATCCGGCGATTGCCGAAAACTGGGACATGATCAATCCCGCCCCGTCGGTGGACAGCTACAAAAAGTTCACCATGGTCCGCATCGAGGCTCTTAATCACGCCATCAGAGGACTGCCGGAAGACCGCATCCGGTTTCATCTGTGCTGGGGAAGCTGGCACGGCCCGCACACCACCGACATTCCGATGCAGGACATCGTCGACGTGATGCTCGCGGTCAAATGCCAGGGATATTCGTTTGAGGCCGGCAACGTCCGGCACGAGCACGAATGGACGGTGTGGGAAAACGCCAAACTCCCCGACGGCAAGATCATCCTGCCCGGCGTCGTCAGTCACGCCACCAACGTGGTGGAGCATCCCGAACTGGTCGCGCAGCGCATCCTGCGTTTTACCAAAAGCGTCGGACGCGAGCGCGTCATCGCCGCGACCGATTGCGGGCTTGGCGGGCGCATCCATCCCATGATCGCCTGGGCGAAACTCGAAGCGCTCGCGCAGGGGGCGGCACTTGCGAGCCGCCAGCTCTGGCGCTGAAACAAAAACGGCGCGCCTGACCGGCAGTCAGGCGCGCCGTCCGAATGTGTAAAGCAGCCTGAGCCGCCATGCGGCTTCAGGCCGCGCGGCGCAGGGTCCTCAACCACGCATCGATCTCGTGCCCCGCCTCACCCCTGCCAAAGCCGTAACGCGCCTGCAGGCGGCTGATCAGTTCGTCCCGCCGGCCGCCGATGTGTACGAGATCTTCATTGGTGAGCTTGACCCAATTCTCCCGGACCTTGCCTTCGAATTGCATCCAATCGCCCTGAATCTGCTCCCAGTTCATCGTCGGCTCCCTGTTGAGAACGCGAGCGTCGCCCCGCCCGGAACGGCCGGATGACAGTCCTGCGATGCGGCTGGAATTCGGCGATATCGCGGTTATTCGGCGGACAGGCCGCCTCGGCCCCGGACGAAGCTAGCGAAACGTAAACGCGCGCACCATCATTCCGGCGAGTGCGGCGATGGGGCATTCTGCTTCGGCAAAATCCGCCACGGCCGGCATCGTGACCGGCTTGACGCCAGGCATTGCCTCGCCGAAGAGACATCATGGCTTCCTCCGGCCCGCCTTTTGACGTCGGCCGTCTGGCGCGCGACATCCGCAGCGGCGACCGCACCGTGCTTTCGCGCGCCATCACGCTGATCGAAAGCAAACGCACCGATCACCGCCGCGACGCTGTTGCGCTGACGCAGGCGCTGCTCGACGCGACCGGCAACGCGGTCCGCGTCGGCATCACCGGTGCGCCCGGCGTCGGCAAATCGACCACGATCGACGCGCTCGGCACCCTGCTGACGCAGCGGGGCCACAAAGTCGCGGTGCTGGCGGTGGATCCGTCGTCGCGCCGGACCGGCGGATCGATCCTTGCCGACAAGACCCGCATGGCGCGGCTTGCCAACGACGACAACGCCTTCATCCGCCCCTCTCCCGCTTCCGGCACGCTGGGCGGCGTCGCGGCGAAAACCCGCGAGACCATGCTGCTGTGCGAGGCCGCCGGCTACGATGTCGTGCTGGTCGAAACGGTCGGCGTCGGACAGTCGGAAATCGCGGTCGCCGACATGACCGATTTTTTCCTGGTGCTGATGCTGCCCGGCGCGGGCGACGAATTGCAGGGACTGAAAAAAGGCGTGGTCGAACTGGCCGACATGATCGCGGTCAACAAGGCCGACGGCGACAATATCGTCCGCGCCAAAGCGGCGGCGGCGGAATATCGCGCGGCTCTGCACATCCTGACACCGCGGTCACCGGCCTGGACGCCTCCGGTGGCGACCTATTCGGCGCTTACCGGCGACGGCATCGCCGAACTGTGGGCGCAGGTCCTCGAGCACCGCAGACGGCTGACCGCATCGGGCGAACTCGCCGCGCTTCGCGGCGGGCAGCAGGTGAAATGGATGTGGTCGATGCTGGAAGAGCGGCTGTTCGCGCCGTTGCGGTCCGACCGCTCGCTCAAGGCCGCGCTGCCGGAGATGGAGGCCGAAGTCGCGGCGGGCCGCCTCGCGCCGGCCGCGGCGGTCGAGAAAATCGCCGGCATGCTCGGGCTCTGACAGGTCATGCACGTCGTTCTGGTCGGCTTCGGTCCCTTTCCCGGCGCGCCGTTCAATCCGGCGGCGGCTCTGGTCAAGGCTCTCGCCCGCAGACGCCGGCCTGCGCTTGCCGGGATCGTGCGAACCACGCACGTCTTCGCCACGACCTACGACGCCGTCGATTGCGATTTGCCGAAGCTGATGGCGCTTCGGCCGGACATCATCCTCCTGTTCGGGCTGGCCGGGCGAAGGCGCGAGCTTTGCGTCGAAACCCGCGCGCGCAATGCGGTCACCGTGCTGTTTCCGGACGCCGGCGGCCATTGTCCGTCGCGCGGCACGATCGCGCCGGGCGCTGAAGCAGCTTTGCGAGGGCGGGCCGCGTTTGCCCCGCTGCTCGGCGCCGTCCGCCCGACCGGTTTCCCGGCACGGCTGTCGTGCGATGCCGGCCGGTATTTGTGCAACTACGCGTACTGGCGGACGCTGGAACGGCTCGACGCGGGCCGCCCTGTGGCGCAGTTCGTTCACATTCCGCCGGTCAGATTTGCTCCCCGGCGGCCTCGCTCCGCCCGCGGTTCACGATCGTTCCCGCAGCTGGTCGTAGCCGCCGAGCGGTTGCTGATCGCGCTGATCGCGGCAAGCCGCAGGCCATCCGCGCATTGAGCCCGACGGCTTACCCGGCCGGAGCCCGAAACCGCGGCGGTCGTTTCCCGAGATTGGCCGCTACGGCCTCGCTCTGATTGGGCGAACCGATGAGGCGCGCCTGCTCGCGCAATTCCGCGAGCAGACAGGAGGCCGCGTCGCCGCCTGCCGCGAGATTGAACAGCCGCTTGGCGGCCCTGATCGCATCGGGACTTTTGTCCGTAACCTCGCGCGCGAACGCCAGTGCTTCCGCGCGCGGGTCCGCGCACACCCGCGTCGCAAAGCCGAACGCGCGGGCCTCTTCGCCGGAAAAAATCCGGCCGCTGTAGCTGAGCTCGCGGATTACATCGTCGCGCGCCAGATGCCGCATCAGAATGGTGCCCGCCATATCGGGAACAAGGCCCCATTTGACTTCCATGATCGACAGCCGCGTGTCGGCTGCAACAAACCGCAGGTCGGCGCCGAGCATAAGCTGAAAGCCGCCACCGAAAGCCACGCCGTGCACGGCGGCAATCACCGGCACGGCCAGTTCGCGCCAGCCCAGCACCACGTATTGAAAATCGTTCGACATTCCGTGGGTGCGGGCTTCGAGATCGCCGATGGCGGTATCCTTCATCGCGGCAAAACTGGCCATGTCGAGTCCGGCGCAAAACGCCCGGCCCTCCCCCGACAGCACCACGGCGCGGAGGTCATGGGCCTTTTCGAGCTGATCAAGCGCCGCACGCAAAGCCTCGAACATCGCCGGATCGAGCGCGTTCATCTTGTCGGCGCGGGCCAGCCGGACGTCGGCGACGCCATCCGAAATGGTTACGGCCACCCTGTCTGCCATCGTCGCCTCCTTAAGGGGCCGAGTATAAGGCACCGGCGGACGAAACGTCATGCACCCTTACGGAAGGTGCGGCGACAGGGGAGTTTGAACACTCAGCCCAAAATGTCGGCGGCATCGACCCCGGCGAGCGTCGCCCAGCGGTCGCGGGCGGCAACGGCTTCGCGGAGTGCCTCGAGCAGTTCGGCGGGCGTGTAGTAATGTTTCCAGCGGCCGCTGTCGCGCAGTTCGGCGACGTGCGCCCTGCGGCGCTCCGCCAGTGCGAGCCATTTGCGCGCGATACCGCGATAATCGCCTGCGTGCCGTTCCGACATGCGACAGCCAGAAGCGCCGGTGGATGAAAAGATCCGGATTTTCGATGGAGACGCGCCGAACGCGACGAACGCACGTCAACGGGCACAGACTTCCGGAGATTTCAGGACACGCCCTCGGCCCGCTGCGACAGGACGACAGAATCAGGCAGCAGCAGAGCAATCAACTACGACTGAAACTCATGCGGAACGGGGCACGGAGCAACCTGAAACAAACGCCCGCCGCACGGTAGCTGTGTACTGAACCGGAGCAATAAACTGATTCTGGGGATAAGTGTGGGGAAATTTGCTTAAAGCTTCACGCGGAGCAGATGCGCCAGTTCGCCTGCGATCCCCCGGCGAAAGGCGAGCACGCAGACCACGAAAATCGCGCCCTGAATGACCAGCACCCACTGGCCGAACTGGCGCCAGATAGTTCTGCATGGCAATCACGAGAAAGGCGCCCGCGACCGGCCCGAACACCGTGCCGAGGCCGCCGAGCAGCGTCATCAGCAGCACGTCGCCCGACATCGCCCAGTGTACGTCGGTGAGCGAGGCGAGCTGGAAGACCAGCGCCTTCATGGAGCCCGCGAGACCGGAAAGCGTCGCCGAAAGCACGAAGGCGACCAGCTTGTAACGCTCGGTCCGGTAGCCGAGCGAAATGGTGCGCTGCTCGTTCTCGCGGATCGCCTTGAGCACTTCGCCAAACGGCGAATTGATGATCCGGTAGATCAGCAAAAATCCGGCAAGGACGACGGCCAGCACGAAGAAATACATCGTCATTTCATGGGAGAGATCGAACACGCCGAACAGCCGGCCGCGCGGCACGCCCTGGATGCCGTCTTCACCGCCGGTGAACGGCGCCCGCAACGCGAAGAAATACATCATCTGCGCGAGCGCCAGCGTAATCATCGCGAAGTAGATGCCCTGGCGGCGGATGGCGAGGCCGCCGGCCATGACGCCGAGGCCGCTGCGCCAATCGCGGTGCCGGCGACGACCGCAAGCTCCGGCGGCAGCCCCCATGCTTTGGCCGCGTAGGCCGTGACGTAGCTCGCCCAGCCGAAGAACAGCGCATGGCCGAACGAGGCCAGACCGACATAGCCGATCAGCAGATTGAACGCGCACGCGAACAACGCGAAGCACAGCGCCTTCATCAGAAAGATCGGATAGACCACGAACGGCGCGATAACGAACAGTACCACCATCACCACGAAGGCGATGCCGAGACTCCGCGAGGTCTCCTCCCGGCGCGCCACGACGCAGCGAAGGCAGGACGCTGTCGGTCATGCGGTCCGTCCAAACAAGCCGGCAGGGCGAATGAGCAGCACGATCGCCATGATGACGAAGATCACGGTGTTGGACGCCTCCGGATAAAACACCTTGGTCAACCCCTCGACGATCCCGAGCGCAAAGCCGGTGAGGATCGCGCCCAGGATCGAGCCCATGCCGCCGATCACCACGACCGCGAACACGACGATGATCAGATCGGAACCCATCTGCGGCGACACGTTGTAGATCGGCGCCGCCATCACGCCCGCAAGCGCCGCAAGGCCGACGCCGAAGCCGTAGGTCAGCGTCACCATGCGCGGCACGTTGATGCCGAAGGCCCGCACCAGCACCGGATTTTCCGTCGCCGCGCGCAAGTAGGAGCCGAGCCGGGTGCGCTCGATGCCATACCAGGTCGCGAAGACACACGGCGAGCGAAAAGGCGATCACCCACGCGCGATAATTCGGCAGAAACATGAAGCCGAGATTGCGGCCGCCCCGCAGCGCTTCCGGCACCTGATACGGCAGGCCGGACGAACCGTAATAGTTGCGGAACAGGCCCTCGATCACGAGCCCCAGTCCGAACGTGAGCAGAAGGCCGTAGAGCGGATCGAGCTTGCGCAGATGTTTGAGAAAAAGCCGCTCGATCACGATGCCGGTCGCACCGATCAGAATCGGCGCGATCACCAGCGCCGCCCAGTAATTCAGCCCGATATTTTGCAGCAGCAGATAGGCCGCAAAGGCGCCCATCATGTACTGGGCGCCGTGGGTGAAATTGATGATGTTGAGCATGCCGAAAATGACGGCAAGGCCGAGGCTCAACAGCGCATAGAACGAGCCGTTGATCAGGCCGAGCAGCAACTGCCCGAACAGCGCCTGCGAGGGAATGCCGAAAATCTCGAACATGGCCGCTATCCCCCTGCCCCTCACATCAGAGCGTCACTGCCGGTCCCGGCGGCGGCGGGCCCGGCACGCGACTTCTGAACCTTCGGACTCAGCCGCTGACCAGCGGGCAGCCGCCGTCCTTGAGCGGACGGAACGCTTCGTCCGCCGGAATGGTGGCGCGCAGCTTGTAGTCGTCGCCAGGATATTTCGATTCTTCCGGCTTCTTCACCTCGAACAGATAGGCGTTGTGCAGCTTGCGGCCGTCGGCACGGACCGAACCCTTGCCGAACAGCGGGTCGTCGGTCGGCATTTCCTTCATCTTGGCGACGACCGCACGGCCGTCGGCACCGCTTTTGAGCGCCGCGACCGCCTTCAAATAGTGAATGACCGACGAGTACACGCCGGCGGGCACCATGCTCGGAAATTTGCCCGGGCCGGGTCACCTGCCAGCGCTTGGTGAAAGCGCGGTTGGCGTCGTTCATGTCCCAATAAAAGGTCTCGGTGAGAACGAGGCCCTGCGCGGTCTTGAGCCGACAGCGCCTCGATGTCGTTGATGAACACCAGCAGGCCGGCGAAATGCTGCCCGCCGGCGGTGATGCCGAATTCCGCGCCCTGCTTGATCGCATTGACGGTATCGCCGCCGGCATTGGCGAGGCCGATGATTTTGGCCTTCGAGGCCTGCGCCTGCAAGCAGGAACGACGAGAAATCGCTGGTGTTGAGCGGATGCAGCACCTTGCCGACCACCTTGCCGCCGTTCGCCGTCACCACCGCCGACGTATCGCGTTCGAGCGCGTGACCGAAGGCGTAGTCGGAGGTGAGGAAGAACCAGGTATCCCCGCCGGTTTTCACCACCGCCTTGCCGGTACCGTTGGCGAGCATCCAGGTGTCGTAGGTCCACTGGATGGTATTCGGCGAACATTTGGGGCCGGTCAGGTCGGAGGTTGCCGGGCCCGAGCCGAGAAAGACCTTGTTCTTTTCGCGCGTGACTTCGCTGATCGCCAGCGCAACGCTCGACGTCGGCACATCGACGATCACATCGACATGATCGACGTCGTACCATTGCCGCGCCACGTTGGCGCCGATGTCGGGCTTGTTCTGATGGTCGCCTGCGACGACTTCGACTTTCATGCCGTGGGCCGCGGGATTGAAGTCCTCCACCGCGAGTTTGGCGGCGGCCACGGACCCGATTCCGCCAATGTCCGAATACAGGCCCGACAGATCGGTCAGGACGCCGATTTTGACGGAAACGTCCTGGGCCTGCGAAGCCGCCGTCGCGCACATCAAGGCAACGGCCGCCAATCCCAGACGGGGTGCGAGCATCATCGACTGGACCTCCCTTTTTGCGGACGAGGGCGCCGCATGTCTCCTCTTGATATCAAACTCCGAGATACTCGTGCAGCTTTTCGGTATTGGCCTTTAGTTCTGCTGCGACAAAGTGATGGACGATACGCCCATGCTCCATGACGTAGTAGCGGTCGGCCACCGTGGCGGCGAAATGGAAATTCTGCTCGACCAGCAAAATGGTAAACCCCTGCGCCTTGAGCATGCCGATGGTGCGCCCGATCTGCTGAATTATGACCGGCGCGAGGCCCTCGGTCGGCTCGTCGAGCAAAAGCAGCCGCGCGCCGGTGCGCAGAATCCGCCCGATCGCCAGCATCTGCTGCTCGCCGCCCGAAAGTTTGGTGCCCTGGCTCTTGAGCCTTTCGCGCAGGTTCGGAAACAGCTGCGAAGATGCGGTCGAGATCAAGACCGCCCGGCCGCACCTGCGGCGGCAGCAGCAGGTTCTCCTTGACGTCGAGACTGGAAAATATGCCGCGCTCCTCCGGGCAGAACGCAATTCCCGCCCGCGCGATGGCGTCGGACGGGCGGCGGATCATTTCCGTGCCTTCGAAACGCACCGAGCCGGTGCGCTGGTCGATCATGCCCATGATCGCCTTGAGCGTCGTGGTCTTGCCGACGCCGTTGCGGCCCAGCAGCGTGACCACCTCGCCCGGCTGCACGTCGAACGTCACCCCGTGCAGCACGTGGAACTCGCCGTACCAGGCCTTCAGCTCGTTGACGGCAAGAAGCGCGGATGCGTCAGGCATGCCCGGTCCCCAGATAAGCCTCGCGCACCGCCGGATCGGCTGACACCGTTTTGTAGTCGCCCTCGGCCAGCACCTGGCCGCGGGTCAGCACCGTGATGCGGTCGCACAGATCGGCGACAACGCTGAGATTGTGCTCCACCATGAGCACGGTGCGCGCCACGGCAACCGATTTGATCAGCGCGCTGATGCGCGCGACGTCCTCGCGGCCGAGACCGGCCATCGGCTCGTCGAGCAGCAGCAGATCGGGTTCGAGGGCGAGCGTGGTCGCGATCTCGAGCGCGCGCTTGCGGCCATACGGCAGTTCAACGGCCAGCGAGTGAATGTAAGGCGACAGCCCGACGTCGGCGATCAGCGAAGCGGCGCGGTCGTTGAGCACGTTCAGCGCGCGTTTCGAGCGCCAGAAGTCGAACGAGCCGCCGCGTCTGCGCTGGAGCGCGACGCGAACGTTTTCCATGACGGTCAGATGCGGGAACACCGCCGATATCTGAAACGAACGTCCGATGCCAAGCTGCGCCACGTCCGCCGGACGCAGCGCCGTGATGTCGCGTCCGTCGAAGACGATGCGGCCGCGCGTCGGCGACAGAAATTTGGTGAGGAGATTAAAGCACGTGGTCTTGCCGGCGCCGTTCGGCCCGATCAGCGCATGGATGCTGCCGCGGCCGATACGCAGGTTGACTTCGCGCACCGCGAGGAAGCCTGCGAACTCCTTGGTCAGGTCCTCGGTCACGAGGATCGGATCTTGCGCCACTGTGTTCCCCCACAACCGGCATTTTCAGCGAGATCGTCCCCGGCGTAAAGGGAAGTCATCGCCGCGACCGGCTTCCGGAAAGTGAATACCGCCCGATGCGCCGTCCGCCGCAAATGGTATAGTCGCCACAGACCGCCGATGCTCCGCAAGCGCATTGGATGTCCGGAACGGCCTTCCGGGGATGTCGCCCTCTTAACACAAACGGGACCACTGCCATGAAAATCGCGATCGTCAAAACCGCGATCGTCGCGCTGATCGGCTGCGCCATTGCCGCCCCCGTGCTGGCGCAGGAGCCTGCAGGCTGCGACAAATTCAAATGGCCGATCGAGAAGGAACGAAGCCTTCTGACCGGCAAGGACATCGCCAAGAATCGCATCCGGAAGCGCCGTAGGCACTGCCCTCCCCGCCGCGGCAACCGTTACGCTCGTGCCTTTCGCCGAGGCAAAGCTTCCGGCTCCCCCGGAACGGGCGCCGCGTTTGCCTTCGTCGTATGCGGGCTTCGTCCAGGCTCCCGCGCCGGGGCATGAGGGCGTTTACAGGATTTCGCTCACCGCCGAGGGATGGATCGATGTGGTTCAGGGCGGACATTCGCTCAAGTCGCAGGGTTTCAGCGGCGCGACCGGCTGCGAGGGCATCCGCAAGAGCGTCAAGTTCGAGCTGAAAGCCGAGCCATTCACCGTCGAGTTCACGAACGTGGCCGGCGGGACGATCGGCGTGGCGATTACGGGCGATTGAACGGGCGACGCGGGGCATCGTCCCCGCCGCGCGGGTGACTGCTAACGGCGTTCCATCATGGACGCGATCCGTTCGGCGTCCGCGGAAGTAGCCGGATTGTAGAGCACCAGGCGCAGGTCCGGCCGGCCGTCCACCGCGAACGCCGAGAATTCGAAGGCGAGCTCCCCGAATAGCGGGTGCCGGATGCGCTTGACGACCTCGCCATGAACGTGGGGAATGTCGTTGTCCCGCCACATCGCCTTGAACTCGGGACTGAGCCGGCTGAGTTCTTCGACCATAGGCTCCACCTCCGCCGCGGCGCCAGCGCGGGCCGCATCCAGCCGGAATGCGCCCAATACGATCCGCGCCACGCTTTCCCAGTCGTAGTGAACATCGCGGGCGCGCGGGTCGAGGAAGAGGAAGCGCAGCGTGTTCCTCTGCTCGGGCGGCATCGACCCATAGTCCATCAGCAGAACGGTCGCCGCCCGGTTCCAGGCGACGACGTCCCAGGTCAGGGTCCGGATCACGGCGGGGCTGGGGTCCAGCGCATCGAGCACGCGCTGCAGACGTGGCGTGACGTTGTCGTTCTTTTGATAGCGCGCGTCGGGTGGCCGGCCGAGGCCGAGCAGGAACAGATGCTCGCGCTCGATATCCGTCAGCATCAGGGCGCGGGCGATCCGGTCGAGCACATCGGCCGAGGGCGCGCCGCCGCGCCCCTGCTCAAGCCACGTGTACCAGGTCGGGCTGATATTGGCGCGCTGCGCGACTTCCTCGCGGCGCAGACCCGGCGTGCGGCGACGCTCTGCCGGAAAACCGAACGCTCCGGGATCGAGCTTCGCACGTCGGTCCTTCAGATAGGCGCCGAGGAGGTTCCCGTTGTCCAAAAGCGCGCTCATCCTGTTAGGCGAATTACTATGATACGATCACTACTTTACCAGAATAACTCGGGCGGCGACACCTGTCTCCGGTGAACAGGAGATTCTCATGCGCGTATTCGTTACCGGTGCTACCGGAAACATCGGCTCGGCCGTCGTTGAAGAGTTGATTGCCGCAGGCCATCAGGTGCTCGGTCTTTGTCGGTCCGGGGAAAAGGCTGCGGCTTTGGCCGCAACCGGAGCCGAGGTCCTTCGCGGGTCGATCGATGATCCGGAAAGCCTCGAGAGCGGCGCCTCCCGGTCGGACGGGGTCATTCACCTCGCCTTCAACCACGACTTCTCGAAATTCAAAGCAAACTGCGAGGACGACCGCCGCGTGATCAAGACGCTCGGCTCGGTTCTCGCAGGCTCCGACCGGCCCCTGATCGTGACCTCCGGCACTCCGATGGCCAACACGGTGCCCGGTCAGCCGGCAAGGGAAGACAACGCCGTCGTCAGTTCCGACGTGCATCCCCGCGCAGCCTCGGAAGAGGCGGCCGCCGCTGCTCGCCGCTGAGGGGGTCAATGTGTCGGTCGTGCGCCTCCCGCAGGTTCACGACCCGGTTACGCAGGGCCTCATCACTCCCGCGATTGCGGTCTATCGGCAAAAGGGCGCGTGCGCCTACGTCGGCGACGGGCTCAACCGCTGGCCGGCGGCGTACCGTCTCGACGTCGCCCGCCTCTACAGGCTGGCTGTCGAGAAGGCCGAACCGAACGCAAAGTATCACGCGGTTGCCGAAGAAGGCGTGGCGATGCGCGATATTGCCGAAGCCATCGGCCGACGGCTGAAACTGCCGGTCAAATCCATCGCCCCGGACGAGACTGGAGCCTTCTTCGGCTGGCTCGGCATGTTTGCCGGGCACGACATGCCCGCATCGAGCGCGCAAACGCGGGAAAAGCTCGGATGGAAACCGACCGGGCCCGGCCTGATCGCCGACCTCGATCGCCTCGTCGTTTCCGCCGCGTAGCGAAGCCGATGCGCACTAACGCCGGCGGGAGGCAGCACATCCAACCCGTGGCACCCCGCGCGGCGCTTTCGCACGGACCACCGGGTCAAGCCCGGTGGTGACGCGGGAAGCGTTCAGTTCCGGATCGTGTTCGCGACCTTGTAGCTCGCCTCGGTCTTCGCCTTGATGTCGTCGAGCGTGACGTCGGGGGCAAGCTCGATCAGCGTCATGCCGCCGCCCTTGCGGTCGATGGTGAATACGCCGAGATCGGTGATCACCATGTCCACGACACCGGCGCCGGTGAGCGGCAGGTTGCACCTGTGCAGCAGCTTGGCTTCGTTCTTCGCCGAATGTTCCATCACCACGACGACCTTTTTGACGCCGCCGACCAGGTCCATCGCGCCGCCCATTCCCTTCACCATTTTGCCCGGGATCATCCAGTTGGCGAGGTCGCCGTTCTCCGCCACCTGCATGGCTCCGAGTATGGCGAGGTCGATGTGGCCGCCGCGGATCATCGCGAAGGAATCCGCCGAGCTGAAATAGCTGGTGGTCGGCAGTTCGGTCACGGTCTGTTTGCCGGCGTTGATGAGATCGGCGTCTTCGTCGCCCTCGTAGGGAAACGGGCCGGTGCCCAGCATGCCGTTTTCCGACTGCAGCTGGACGCTCATCCCTGCCGGGATGAAGTTCGACACCAGCGTCGGAATGCCGATGCCGAGATTGACGTAAAAACCGTCTTCCAGTTCCTGGGCGGCGCGCGCCGCCATCTGATCGCGGGTCCAGGGCATCAGACTTCCTCTCCCGTTCCGGCCGGTGCGGCCGCTTTGTCGCGTTTGCGAACCGTGCGCTGCTCGATGTGTTTGATCGTGTTCGGCACGTGAACGATCCGCTGCACGTAGATGCCGGGCGTCACGATGTGGTCGGGATTGATGTCGCCGGGCTGCACGAGGTGCTCGACCTCGGCCACCGTCACCCTGCCGGCCGTGGCCATGACCGGATTAAAATTGCGCGCGGTCTTGCGATACACGAGATTGCCTTCGGTATCGGCCATGAACGCATGCACGATGGAGACGTCGGCCACGAGGCCGCGCTCCATCACGTAACGCTGGCCGTCGAATTCGCGCTCGTCCTTGCCCTCGGCAATCAGCGTGCCGGCACCGGTCTTGGTGAAAAACGCCGGCACGCCTGCGCCGCCGGCCCGAATGCGCTCTGCCAGCGTACCCTGCGGATTGAACTCGATCTCGAGTTCGCCGGCGAGATACTGCTGCGCAAAGGTTTTATTCTCCCCGACGTACGAGGCGATCACTTTTTTGATCTGCCGCGTATCGAGCAGAACGCCGAGACCTTTGCCGTCGACACCGCAATTGTTCGAAACGACGGTCAGATCTTTGACGCCAGAATCCCGGATCGCGAAGATCAGGGTTTCTGGAATGCCGCACAGGCCGAACCCGCCGGCCATGATCATCATGCCGTCCTTCAGCAACCCGGCCAACGCGGAGTTCGCGTCCGCATAGACCTTGTTCATGACCGCTCCATTTCTTCCGGCAATTTCATTGTTCCCGCAGTTTCGGACTACGCATAGCGGGACCGGCGCAAACGTCAACCGCTCAAGGGTAGACCACGGCTTTCATGATCGGGAGCTGAAGCTGCGGATGCGGATAGGTATTCCAGAACACGAAAATCCCGGCGAACAGGATTCCGGCGAGGATGGCGCCGAAGAAGCGGTTTCTGAATGCAATCACGCTTCCGAGCAAGGCTGCTACGAAGGCGAATACCCCCATCAACGTAACGAACACCCAGTCCACGGTCGACAGATCCATCGGCATCGCGTGCTCCTGACAGGAAAGCGGGTAGGTCCGGCCCCGGGCGTCACATTAGCCTGTCGTCGCGCAATGTGCGACGCTTTGCCGTCGCTTCGCACAGAATAATGCCTGCTTTGCTCCCGGCCCGCGGGACGGCTATCAGTCAGGCGTCGCGGCACCGTTGACCCGTGCGGACGGGAAAGCAGGAGAACAGGAAACATGCAGCAGGAACTCTCGGAACGGCTGCAAACGCCGATCTCGACGGCCGAACTCGAACGCCGCTGGGCCGCCATTCGCACTGCCATGGAGCGCGACGGGATCGACGTACTGCTGATGCAGAACAACAACGATTACATGGGCGGCTACGTCAAATATTTCACCGACCTGCCTGCCACCAACGGCTACCCGCTGACGGTGGTGTTTCCGCGTGACGACCTCATGACGCTGGTGAGCCAGGGGCCGTTCGGCGGCGGGAACCCGACCGCGAACGGCAACGGCGTCGCCCGCGGCGTGAAAGAGTGGCTGACGACGCCAAGCTACGCATCGTGCGTCTATACCGCGAACTACGATCCGGAACTCGCGGCAAAGGCGCTGGCGCCCTATGCCGGGGGCACGATCGGCCTCGTCGGCACCTACCAGATGTCGTTCGCGCTGGTGGATTATCTGCAAAAGGGGCGTTTCTCCAGCACGCGCTTCGTCGATGCCTCGGACCTCGTGGACCGCATCAAGGTGATCAAGAGCGCCGAGGAGCGCGAGCTCGTGCGCCGCGCGGCCGCAATGCAGGACGGCGCCATGCGCGCGGCCTTCGCCGCAGTCGAGCCCGGCATGCGCGATCGCGACATCGCGGCGATCGCGCAATGCTACAGCCAGCGCCACGGCAGCGAGAATGGCATCTACCTGTGCGCGTCGATGCCGGCCGACCAGCCGGCGCAGTTCAGCCAGCGCCATTTCCAGAATCGCGTCATTCAGAAAGGCGACGCCATCGCGCTGCTGGTCGAGGATTCCGGCCCCGGAGGGATGTACACCGAACTGGGCCGGACCTGTGTGGTCGGCAAGGCGTCGGCCGAACTCAAGGAAGAATTCGCCTTCGCCCTCGAAGCCCGGAAATTCAACCTCGGCCTGCTGAAGCCCGGCACGCCGTGCGCGGACATTTTCGCGGCCTACAACGACTTCATGCGCCGCAACGGCCGGCCCGAGGAGAAGCGCCTGCACTGCCACGGCCAGGGCTATGATCTGGTCGAGCGGCCCTTGATCCGCAGCGACGAACCGATGTCGATCGAAAAGGACATGAACATCGTCGTGCACCCGACCTACATCCGGGGTCACGTCCTGTCCTGGGTCTGCGACAACTACCTGATCGAGGCGGACGGCCCCGGCGAGCGGCTGCAACGCTTCCCCGAAATCATCACCGAACTCGGCTGACGGCCGCCTTCGTTTTAGGCCTCCCCGCCCAAGTCCCGCACAAAGCGGATAAAGCCTGCACAAAGCGGATTGGCGCCCGCCATGCGCTCCCGGATAATGGAGGCTGGCGCAGGACCAGAAGCGAGGCGGCGCGATGCGCGGGCTTGACGGCAAAACGGCAATCGTCGCGGGCGGCGCGACCCTCATCGGACAGGGCGTGGCCGGGACACTGATCGGCTACGGCTGCAACGTCGTCATCGCCGACGTCAACGAGCCCGACGGCGAGGCCGCAGCCAGACAGCTTGGCGCAAAGGCGCGGTTCATCCGCTGCGATCTGTGCAGCGACGCGGATATCGCGGCGCTGGTCAAGGGCACGGTCGAGGGCACCGGCCGGCTCGATTATCTCGTCAACGTCGCCTGCACCTATCTCGACAACGGCGCCGCGACCACGCGCGCCGACTGGCTGAAAGCCTTCGACGTCAACGTCGTCGGCTCGGTGATGCTGATGGAGGCGGCGCGGCCGCATCTGAAAAAGAACAAAGGCGCCATCGTCAATTTCGGCTCGATCTCGGCCCGCGTCGCGCAGACCGGCCGGTGGGTCTATCCCGTTTCCAAGGCCGCCATTCTGCAACTGACCCGCAACCAGGCGATGGACCTCGCGCCGGACGGCATTCGCGTCAATGCGGTCTCTCCGGGCTGGACCTGGAGCAACATCATGGTCGAGCTGACGAAGGGCAATCGCGCCAAAACGGATGGCGTGGCCAGGCCATTTCATCTGCTCGGCCGCACCGGCAATCCCGCCGAGGTCGCGGAGGCGGTCGCGTTCCTGCTGTCCGACAACGCGAGCTTCATCACCGGCACCGACATCCGCGTCGACGGCGGCTACACCGCGATGGGCCCGGAACGCGCCGATCCGGCAATTCCTTTGCTTATGGAGTAGAGGCTTTTCGAAAACCGCGGGGGCGGCTTTCGAAGAAAGCGATTTGAAACGGAAACGCGGCGGGCCGGCCCGCGCCGCCACCACAGGAGAGGGCGATGAGCGCAAAGCGAGTGATCACGATCGTCGGCGGCGGCCAGTCCGGCCTGCAGCTTGGCAACGGCCTGCTGTCCGCCGGCTACGACGTGCGACTGGTGCAGGACCGCACCGGCGACGACATCCGCAACGGAAGGGTCATGTCGAGCCAGTGCATGTTCGGCAAGGCGTTGAGCTACGAGCGCGAGCTTGGGCTGAACTTCTGGGACAAGGAATGTCCCACGGTCGACTCCATCAACTTTACCGTTCCGGCGCCCGACGGATCCGGCAACAAGGCCATCGACTGGAACGGTCTGCTCGATAAGCCCGCGCAGGCCGTCGATCAGCGCCTGAAATTCCCGCGCTGGATGCAGGAATTCGAAAAGCGCGGCGGCACGATCGAATATAAGGCCGCAGGTCCCGCGGACCTCGAAAACTACGCCGCGCGATCCGATCTCGTCATCATCGCCGCCGGCAAGGGCGATGTCGCCAGGCTGTTCGAGCGAGACGCGCAGAAGTGTCAGTTCGACGCACCGCAGCGCGCGCTCGCGCTCACCTACGTCAAGGGACTGACGCCGCGTCCGCAGCATTCGGCCGTGGCTTTCAATCTCATTCCCGGGGTCGGCGAATATTTTGTGTTCCCCGCGCTCACGACGACGGGGCCGTGCGAGATCATGGTGTTCGAAGGCGTGCCGGGCGGCCCGATGGATTGCTGGGGCGACGTTTCATCGCCGGCAGAACACCTCGCCAAATCGAAATGGATCCTCGACACCTTCCTGCCGTGGGAAGGAGCGCGCGCCAGGAATGTCGAGCTGACCGATGCCAACGGCATTCTCGCCGGACGTTTTTCACCCACCGTCCGCAAGCCGATTGCCCGCCTCCCCTCCGGCAAATCCGTGTTCGGCATGGCCGACGTGGTCGTGCTCAACGATCCGATCACCGGCCAAGGCTCCAACAACGCCTCGAAATGCGCGAAAATCTATCTCGATGCGATCCTCGCGCACGGGGACAAGCCCTACGACGAGGCCTTCATGCAGGCGACGTTCGACCGCTTCTGGGATTACGTGCAGTACGTCACCGGCTGGACCAACGCATTGCTGCAGCCGCCACCGCCGCATGTGCTCAACATCATGGGCGCCGCGCAGGGCATACCGGTTCTCTCCCGCCGCATCGCCAACTGCTTTGACGAGCCGCTCGATCTGTTTCCGTGGTTCGCGGTGCCGGAAGAAGCCGACAAGTATCTCAAGTCGCTGGCAGCGTAACCGGGCGGGTTGCCGCCGATTATTCAGACCTGCCGGGATTGCCGGTGACAACCGGCAGTCCGGCAGGCCGCATCCGCGCGGTTTCAGAGGGCAGTTCGCCGAACTGGGCCTGGTAGTGCGCGGCGAAGCGTCCGAGATGCGAGAAGCCGCACTCGAGCGCGACCCTGGTGACGCCTGACGTGCCGGAGGCTTCGCCGCTTTGCAAAAGCCGTCGCGCCCTCTCCAGTCTGATCTTCCGCAGATAGGCCATCGGCGCGATGTGGCGAAAATCGCGGAATCCGGAAAACAGCGTGCGCACGCTGACACCTGCCGCGGCGGCAAGCGTCTCCATCGTCAGCGGCTCGGCATAGTGGTGCCGCAGATAGTCTTCGGCGCGCCGCACGAAATGCGGCGCGGGGCCCGCGTCCGGCGCGGCGAGCGCCTCGCTCATATTGCTCTTCTGTCCGTAAATCAGCGCGTTGAGCAGCGCCGACGAAAAATGCGCGGCGACGCGTTCGTTGGCGAGCGGATGCGCCTGCGGCCCGAAACGCCGCGCCTGTGTCAGCTCCTCCGCGAACAGCCTGACCAGGCGAAGAAAATACTGGCCGGCCGGTGTGTCGAGCCGAAGCTCCGGCTCAAACTCCAGCGGACCGTCGAGCGGATGGCCGAGATGCGCGGCGCAGTGGCGCTGGACCAGATCGCGCTCGAAGCGCACGCACACCTGCGCGTTGCCGGCGTGCCAGCGCATGTGCAGCGGCAACGTCGGCGAAACCAGCGAAGCGGCCTGCGGCGAAGAGTTGAACCGCCTGTTGCCGCACATGATGGAGGCGTGACCCGCGACCGGAATCTGGACCAGAAAGAAATCGTCGAGGCGATCCGGATCGATTTCGACTTCGGCGCCGTATTCGAGCCGGTTGACCGAAGCGCTGCCCTGGCGGAGATGATGCATGCGCGCCTGCAACTCCGCGCTGGTGCCGTGCAGACGCAGCAGATGCGGCTTGAAGATGCGGGCGACGCCCTGGCGAACATCGTCGAAATCACGCGACGAGAACACCAGAGACTCGGCGGGAAATACGCCGTCCTGTAACTCCGGACCACGCAAATCCATGGGCCTTCTTTCAGGCTGCCGCGCTTGTTTCAGACAGCCGAACTGTTTCAGAAACCGCATCTTGATGCACAATCAACAGGCAAAGATCGCCGCTGACTGAACTTTGGCCAAGGCTAACGGAAAGCGCGGGCGGCGTGAAGGTCTGTCAGGCCCGATATTGATGCCCGCCCCCCTGCGCTTTGCGCCTCACGACCTTTCAGGCCTTCCTGAGCGTGCGCACCACGTAATCACGAACGCAGCCCAGCGTTTCCGGCGCGGTCCAGATTTCAGCCGCCGTTTTGTCGGTCGCCGCTCCGCTGCGCTCCATGCGCTCGATCGCCGGCTGGCGGAGCTGATGCTTGGTCTGCGCGAACGCCGGCGGCGAGAGCTGCGCGAGACGCGTTGCGGCTGCGACCGCATGCTCCATGAGCGCATCCGGTTCCACCACTTCATCGACCCAGCCGCGCTCGAGCGCGGCCTCGGTGTCAAACGTCGCGCCGCCGAGCGTTGCCTCCGGCAGGTGCCGCGCCGGCAGCGCGAACCGCAGGATCTCCATCGCCAGCGCCGGAAACGGCACGCCGACCAGCAGTTCCGTTACACCGATGCGGCCGCTCGCCCCAGCCATGATGCGCCGGTCGGCGCAGCAGGCGAGGATGGCGCCGCCGGCGATGGCATGGCCGTTGATTGCCGCCACGACCGGCTTCGGCAGAAAAAACACCGCGTCGTAGAAACGGTGCAGCGCCGGCAGAAACTCACGCACGTAATCCGGTCCGCCGGCGCTCAGGCGTACGAGATCGACGCCCGCGGAAAACATCCGCCCCTGCCCGGTCAGCACCACAGCGCGCGCCCCGGACGTGGCGGGCCCGCCGAAGCACTTCGCGAGCCCTTCGCACAGCTCGATGTCGAGCGCGTTTGCCTTGCCGTGTCTGATGGAGACCACGGCGATGCCGTTGTTTGTTTGTACGTCGATCATGCGGTGATCCGTCGCGCTCGCGCCGTGCAAAAGTTCCATCGACCATACCGCACGCGCCATAAATGGTTAAGCGTGGCCGCTTTCGGTCCATGCTTTGCGCGAAAAAATCCGCAATTGGGTCACGTTGAGGTCACTCCGGCCTGTCCCGAATGCCCGCTCAAATGGAGGGTCGGATCATGTCGCGTATGATCGTTGCCGCAGGCGCCGCCATGTTGCTGGTCTCTGGCATCACTGTCGGCGGAACTGCCAGAGCAGATGACGGCAAGCCGCTCGAATTGCTGCAACTTCTGAAACTTTCGCCGCAGCAGCAGACCACCCCCGCCCCTGCTCCCAAGGCCAAAACAGCGACCAGAAAAGTCAGCCACAGCAGAGTAGCGGCGCACAGGCACCGGCACGAGCCGGTGCAGACCGCAATGGCGGTCCCGGCACCATCCGCAAATGCCTGGCCGGCGGCCGGTTCGGACGCATCCGTGAATGCTCCGCAGCCGGACACCGCGGATGCTGCCACGCCGCCCGCGGTGGTTCCGAGCGAGCTGGTGACCAGCCAGCTCGTCGTCGCCGGTCAGACCGTGCAGATCGCGCAGGCCGATACGATCAACGAGATCGACCTCGCCGCGGCCGACGCCGCTCCGCAGGCAGGCAGCGTTACGCCCGCTGTTGCGGCGGCGGGCGCGTTCGCAATGAGCGAGGCACCGGCGCAGCCGAAATCGGATTCGTTCAGTGCCGCCGCAGCCGAGCCGGATGCGAGCAGCGTCGGCAGCGCATCCTGGATCGCGCAGGTGCTCGCGGCGCTCGGCGGCGCCGTCGCGGCCGGTTCAGCGGCCTGGTTCTTGATCGGCGCAGCGCCGCAACGGACTTACGGATAAAGCCGTTGCATGAGGCCGGGCCGAGAGGCCCGGCCCTTTACCCTTCGGCCTTGAGCGAACCGAACAGCTCATAGGCTTCCTTCGGTTTCGCATTCCTGTGCACCACGGCATTGATCGCCGCGATCATCGCCTTCGGCGCATCCGATTGAAAAATATTGCGGCCCATATCAACGCCGGCCGCGCCCTGCTGCACGGCGTTGTACGCCATCGTCAGCGCTTCCAGTTCGGGAAGCTTTTTGCCGCCAGCCATGACGATCGGCACCGGGCATGATGCGGTGATGGTCTCGAAACCTTCTTCGACATAATAGGTTTTCACGTACTGCGCGCCGAGCTCGGCGATGATGCGGCACGCCAGCCGAAAATATTTGGCGTCGCGCACCATGTTCTTGCCGACTGCCGTAATGCCCATGACCGGAATGCCGGTGCGCAGTCCGGCATCGACCAGCTTCGTCATGTTGTGCACGGAGCGCGTCTCGTGCTCGCCGCCGATAAAGACCTGAATGCCGACGCCGGCGGCGTTGAGCCGCACCGCGTCGTCCATGTCCATCGCGATCTGCTCGTCGGACAGTTCCTCGCGCAGGATGCTCGGGCCGCCGCTGGCGCGCAGCACCATCGGTTTCGTCGAATCCGCGGGCACGACCGAACGCAGAATTCCGCGGGTGCAGAACAGCGCATCGCACGACGGCAACAGCGGCAGGATGGAGAGGTCGATGCGTTCGAGGCCGCTGGTCGGGCCCTGAAAGTAACCGTGGTCGATTGCCAGCATCACGGTGCGGCCGCTCACGGGCGAAAAAACGCGGGCGAGGCGGTTCTTCATTCCCCAGTCGAGCTGGTGGGAGCCCTTGAGGTAAAAGCCCGGCGCCTGCTGCGGCCGGTCGGTCGCGTAGCGATCCCCTTCTTTGTCGACCTCGGGCATGACGCTCCTCGTTTTTCGGGTCTGACCCGCTTCGCGGCCAAATCGGCCGAACCTATGCGACATCGCCTCCGCGCCAGCAAGGCGATGGAGGATGGCCCCCTCCCCGAAAAATTACGCCCGAACGCTTGGCATTGTTCCTGTTTTGTTCTAGGGTATTTCTCCCTTGGATGAAGCCTGACCATGACCCAGCCGAGCGAGCTTTCCATCCTGCGTAACCGGGCGGCCGTGGCGGAGGAATTGCGCCGCCTGCTGCCGAAAATGGAAGGATTCCGGGCCGCCAAGCCCCTTCCGCTGGGTCTTTCCGCCATCGACGGTCACCTGCCGCAGGGCGGGCTTGCCTGCGGTGCCCTGCATGAGTTCGTGCCGGAGGGAGGCGCCACCACCGCCGCCTTCGGCTTTATGACTGCACTCCTCGCCCGGATCTGTTCTCTTTTTGTCCGGCCGGATGGCCGGCAGGCGGGGCGAAGAACCATCGTCATCGTAACGCCGCTCCATGGAGGGCGCGAACACGGCCGGCTGCACGGTCATGGCCTCAATGCGCTGGGTCTCGATCCTGGCCGGTTGATCCTGATCGAAACCGCGCACCGGAAAGAAACCCTCTGGGCCCTGGAGGAGGCATTGCATTCCGGCGCGCCGGCAGCGGTGGCGGGCGTCATCGACCGGCTCGATCTGAAAACCAGCCAGCGGCTGCAACTCGCCGCCACCGATTGCGGCCTGCCGCTCTTTCTGCTGCGGCCGGCCGAGGTCCTCGAATCGAGCGCGGCGGCGACCCGATGGCGCGTCGGCACGGCACCGGCGGCGCGTGACCGTTTTGGCCTGATCGCGCGTCCCCGGTGGCAGCTCATGCTGGAACGCTGCCGCAACGGACGGGCGGGCGAATGGACGGTGGAGTACGATCATGTCGCGCATCGTTTCAGTCTGGCTGCCGCGCTGGCCAATTCTGCGTTTCCTCGCGGCGCAGACGAAACAGCCATCCGACAGGCCGGTTGATCCGCACCAGCCGTTCGTGCTCGCCGTCACCGCCGCCGGCGGCCCGCGCATCGTCGCTCTCAACGAGGCCGCAGGCGCGGCCGGTCTCATGGCCGGCGAGCCGCTTTCGGACGCGCGGGCGAAAACCGGCGCGCTGCAGGTGCGCGCCGTCGACGAAGCCGCCGATGGGGACGCCCTGCGGCGCCTCGCGCTGTGGGCTACACGCTACACGCCGACCGCTTCGCCCTGGAGCGTGGAGAACGGCGCCGATGGTTTTTTCCTCGACATTGAAGGCGCTGCGCATCTGTTCGGCGGCGAGGAGCAGCTGATTGCCGACCTCGCCGCGCGGCTTGAAAAACGTTTCGGTCTGCCGGCGCGTCTTGCCGTCGCCGCCACGCCCGGCGCCGCCTGGGCGCTGTCACGCTTTCACGCCGCGCGGCTTCCTGTCCTGCCGTCCGGCGATGAAGCGAAGGCACTGGCGGATTTGCCGGTCGAAGCCTTGCGGCTTTCTCCGGAAACCGGCGCCACGCTGCGCCGGCTCGGTTTCAAGACCGTGGGTGCGCTGCTCGGCCAGCCGCGCGCGCCGTTTGCCGCGCGTTTCCCGCCCGAGTTGCTGCGGCGCGTCGACCAGGCCCTTGGCCGCGTGGACGAACCGCTCGTCCCCGTCATCGCGCCGCCGGTCTATCATTCCCTGCGTTATCTGCTCGAGCCGGTCTTCACCCAGCAGGCCGTCGTGGCGCTGGCGGGCCGGCTGATGCAGACGCTGGCGCATGTGCTCACCCGCGACGATGTCGGTGCGCGCGCGCTGCGGCTCTCGCTCTATCGCGTCGACGGCGAGGTGAAGACGGTCGATATCGCGCTGACCCTGCCGACGCGTGACGTCTCCCATGTCGCGCGGATGATGGCGCTCAGGCTCGAGGCGCTGGCCGCGGCGCAGGACGCCGGTTTCGGCTTCGAGGCGGTGGGGCTTGCCGTCACGGTCGCCGAACGCATTTCCGCGCGGCAGACGGAGCTTGCCTCCATCGCCGAAGACGGCGGGGATGCGGACCGCAGCGGACAATGCGCCGCCCTGATCGATACGATCCGCCAGCGGCTCGGCCCGCACAGCGTGCGGCGGTTCGGGATGGTGGAAAGCCACTTGCCCGAGCGGGCCGAGGCCCTGCTCCCGGCCGACGGCAGGCCGTCAGCGTGGCCTGAGCCGAAACGAACAACCCGCCCGCTTTTTTTGCTGCCCCAGGCGGAGCCGACCGAAGTCCTGGCGCTGATACCCGACGGCCCGCCGCGACGTTTCTGCTGGCGCGGCGTGACCTACGAAGTCACCGGCGCCGAGGGCCCCGAACGCATCGGCGCGGAATGGTGGCGGCACCGTCCGTCGCATCCGGATGAAGAGACGGCGCCGCGTCCTGCCGGCGACGGGCGGCAGACGCCGCTCACGCGCGATTACTACCTGGTCGAAGACGCGGACGGCCACCGTTTCTGGCTCTACCGCGAAGGCCTGTACGAGCGCGAGACCAGCGCGGCGCGCTGGTTCGTGCACGGGCTGTTCGCCTGAGAAAATCCATGAGCGTTTATGCGGAACTGGCCGTAACCACCAATTTTTCCTTTTTACGCGGCGCCTCGCATCCGCAGGAGATGGTGGCCGCCGCCGGCGATCTGGGGCTCGCCGCCATCGGCATCGCCGACCGCAATACGTTTGCCGGCGTGGTGCGCGCCTATGACGAATGGAAAAAACGAAAAGACCTCAAGCTCATCGTCGGCACGCGCCTCGTCACCGTGGACGGCTTCGAAACGCTCGCCTATCCGACCGACCGCCTGGCCTATGGCCGCCTTTGCCAGCTTCTGACCAGAGGTAATCTGAAAGCAAAAAAAGGCGAATGTCATCTGACCTTCGAGGACATTCTGGCCACCGGCGAGGGCCAGATTCTGATCGCGCTGCCGCCGTTTGCGCTGACAGACGCAACCGGTTTCACCGATCGCCTCGCCGCGCTCGCACGCGCGGCGCCGGGCCGCACTTTCCTTGCCGGCGTCCATTATCATCGCGGCGACGAGCCGCGCCGGCTCAAACTCCTGGCCGAACTCGGCGAGCGCGCCGGTGCGCCGCTGGTTGCCGTCAATGATGTGTCCTGTCATGTGCCAGACCGGCGGCCGCTGGCCGATCTGCTCATCTGCATCCGCGAGAAATGCACCATCGCCGAAGCCGGCCTGAAACTCACGGTCAATGCCGAACGCCATCTGAAGGCGCCGGCGGAGATGGCACGGCTGTTCAAAAACTTTCCCGAAGCGATTGCGCGCACTGTCAAAATCGCCGACGCCTGCCGCTTCTCGCTCGCCGAACTGCGCTACGAATATCCCGACGAGCCGGTGCCCGAGGGCAAGACCGCGCAGCAGCATCTGGAAGACCTCACCTGGGCCGGCGCGCGGGAGCGCTATCCGAAAGACAGATACCCGGACGGGATCCCCGAAGACGTCGAACAGCGGCTGCATGACGAACTCGCGCTGATCGCGAAGCTCGATTACGCCCGCTATTTCCTCACCGTCCACGACATCGTGGGGTTCGCGCGCCGGCAGGAAAAGGAGATTCTCTGCCAGGGCCGCGGCTCGGCGGCCAACAGCGCGGTCTGCTATTGCCTCGGCATTACCTCGGTCAATCCGGAAAAGTCCAAACTGCTGTTTGCCCGCTTCATTTCCGAAAACCGCGGCGAGCCGCCCGACATCGACGTCGATTTCGAGCACGAGCGGCGTGAGGAGGTCATCCAGTACATCTATCGGCGCTATGGCCGCCATCGGGCGGCGATCTGCTCGACCGTCGTGCATTACCGCTCGCGCCGCGCCATTCGCGAAGTCGGCAAGGCGATGGGCCTGACCGAGGACGTGACCGCGGCGCTCGCGAAGACGGTGTGGGGTTACAGCGACGGCCTTCCCGACGATCACATCCGCCAGGCCGGTCTCGACCCGTACAATCCGGCGATCCGGCAGGCCATTGAGCTTGCCGACGAACTGATCGGCTTTCCGCGGCATCTCTCGCAGCATGTCGGCGGCTTCGTGCTCACCCGGGAAGCGCTCGACCGGACGGTGCCGATCGGCAATGCCGCCATGGACGAACGCACCTTCATCGAGTGGGACAAGGACGACATCGACACGCTTGGCCTGATGAAGGTCGATGTGCTCGCGCTCGGCATGCTGAGCTGCCTGCGCCGCGGGCTCGATCTGCTCAGGCAGCATTACGGCGAAGACCGTTCGCTCGCCACGCTCCCGCAGGACGATCCCGCGGTCTACGAGATGCTGTCGCGTGCGGATTCAGTCGGCGTATTTCAGGTCGAAAGCCGCGCGCAGATGTCGATGCTGCCGCGTCTGAAACCGCGCTGCTTCTACGATCTGGTGATCGAGGTGGCGATCGTGCGCCCCGGGCCGATCCAGGGCGACATGGTGCATCCCTACCTGCGCCGCCGCGAAGGCATCGACAAAGAGCATTACCCCTCGCCCGATCCGGCGCACGGCCCGAAGAACGAACTGGAGGAAGTTCTCAAGCGCACGCTCGGCGTCCCGCTGTTCCAGGAACAGGCGATGCAGATCGCCATCACCGCCGCGAAATTCACGCCCGACGAGGCCGACGGGCTTCGCCGCGCCATGGCCACCTTCCGTCATACCGGCAAGGTTCACCTGTTCCGCGACAAGTTCATCGGCGGCATGACCGCGCGCGGCTATGACCGCGCATTTGCCGAGAACTGTTTCGGCCAGATCGAAGGTTTTGGCGAATACGGCTTTCCGGAAAGCCACGCCGCGAGCTTTGCGCTGCTGGTCTATGCCTCCTCGTTCATCAAGTGCCGTTATCCGGACGTGTTTTGCGCCGCCATTCTCAACAGCCAGCCGATGGGCTTCTACCAGCCGGCGCAGCTTGTCCGCGATGCGCGACAGCACGACGTTGAAATCCGCGGCGTCGACGTCAATTTCAGCGCGTGGGACTGCACGCTGGAGCCTTCCTCCTCCCCGGCCTGCGGGGAAGGCAAAGGCAGCAGTCACGCCGTCCGCCTCGGGTTCCGCCTCGTCCACGGGCTGAACGAAGACGAGCTGGAAAAGCTGGTTGCGGTCCGCGGTAACGGCTTTTCCAGCATCGAGCGGCTTGCCTCCGTGGCCGGGATTTCACGCTTCACCATCGCGCGGCTGGCCGAGGCCGACGCGTTCCGTTCCATGGGCATCGACCGGCGCGCGGCCTTGTGGGCGGCACGCCGGCTCGATGCGATCGGGGCGCGTCCGCCGCGCCGGGCGGAAATGGCGCAGGAGGATGCGCTCCCGCTGCTCAAGCCGCATCTGAGCGACGACCTTTTCCCGGAGGAAAGCGTCGCGCTGCCGGCCATGGCGCTGTCCGAACACGTGGTGGAGGATTACGTCGCGACCGGCCTGTCGCTGAAAGAGCACCCGGTCCGCTTTTTTCGCGATTATCTCGGAGCGCTTGGCGCAATCCCCAACGCCGCGCTTCACGGTCCGTCGTTCGGGCAGGACTCGACCGTCACCGTCTCCGGTCTCGTGCTGGTGCGCCAGCGGCCGGGCACGGCGAAGGGCGTGATCTTCATGACGCTCGAAGACGAGACCGACATCGCCAACATCATCGTCTGGCCGAAAGCCTTTGAAAAAAATCGCCGGGTGGTGATGACGGCGCGCTTCGTCGCCGTCCGCGGGCGCCTGCAACGCGCCGGCCTCGTCATCCATGTAGTGGCGGAAAAATTCATCGACCTGTCCGCCGAACTGCCCTGGCTGCGCAACGGCGGCGATCTTTTTTCACCGAAACTGTCGGGCGGACCGCTCCCGGACGAAGCGCCGATGCCGCTCCGGAGCCGCGATTTTCATTAGCCGGTCCGTCGGGCAGCGAATTCGTCGCAGCCGGCCCGTCAGCGGTCGCTGCGCGACAGCACTTCGATCAGCTCGCCGACCTTGCGCCGCTGCTCGGCCTTGTTGCCCGACGCGATCGCGCCCTCGACACAGTGCGACACGTGGTCGGCGAGGATCTCCTCCCCGGCGCGGCGCAGTGCTGCGCGCACCGCCGAAAGCTGGGTGACGATGTCGATGCAGTAGCGGTCGTCTTCGACCATGCGCGAAAGACCGCGCACCTGGCCCTCGATCCGCTGCAACCGTTTCAGCACCGACGTCTTGGCATTGGCCTGCATGGACTGTATATACCCCTACCGGGTACCCGTTTCAAGGATTTCATGGTGCAGATGCAGCCGTCTCCCCGAAACAGTCACGGATCCGGTCTGCGGGATGAAGGTCGATCCAGCAACCGCCGCGCACCGCCACCGGCACGGCGGCCGGGATTATTTCTTCTGCGGCTCAGGCTGCCGCACGAAATTCATTGCCGACCCCGGCAAATATCTCCACCCCGCGCCCGCGAAGGCCGCGTCCCCCGCCCCGCCCGGCACGATCTACACCTGCCCGATGCATCCCGAAATCCGCCGGCCCGGCCCCGGCGCCTGCCCGATCTGCGGCATGGCGCTCGAGCCCGAAGACGGCGGCGCCGATGACGGCGGCGAACTCGCGGACATGACGCGGCGGCTGTGGATTTCCGCCGCGCTGTCCGCGCCGGTCGTGGTGCTGGAAATGGGCGCGCATTTCGGTTTTGCGCCGCTTTCCCACACCGCCTCGGCGCTCGTGCAGTTCGTGCTGGCGACGCCCGTGGTGCTTTGGGGCGGCTGGCCGTTCTTCGAACGGGGCGCGCGCTCGCTGGTCACGCGGCATCTCAACATGTTCACGCTGATCGCGCTCGGCACCGGCGTCGCCTTCCTCTACAGCGTCGTGGCGGTGTTTGCTCCCGGGCTGTTTCCGGCCGCGTTCCGCGAACCGCACGGCGGCGTCGCGCTCTACTTCGAAGCCGCAGCCGTGATCACGGTGCTGGTGCTGCTGGGCCAGGTGCTCGAGCTTCGCGCGCGCGCTTCGACCTCGAGCGCGATCCGCGCACTGCTCGACCTCGCACCAAAGAAAGCGCGGCGGATCGCCGCCGATGGCAGCGAAACCGAAGTCGCGCTTGATGAAGTGGCCGTCGGAGACCGCCTGCGCGTGCGCCCCGGCGAAAAAGTCCCGGTCGATGGCACCATCCTGGAAGGCCGCTCGGCGGTCGACGAGTCCATGGTCACCGGCGAATCCATGCCGGTGGCGAAGAATGACGGCGACCGCGTGATCGCGGGCACGCTCAATCAGACCGGCAGCTTTGTCATGCGCGCCGAAAAAATCGGGCGCGACACGGTGCTGGCGCAGATCGTGCAGATGGTCGCCACCGCGCAGCGGTCGCGGGCGCCGATCGCGCGGCTTGCCGATCAGGTGGCGTCATGGTTCGTCCCGCTGGTGATCGCTGCAGCTCTGGTGGCGTTCGCGGCGTGGTGGTTCAACGGGCCCGAGCCACGCTTCAGCTTCGCGCTCGTCGCCGCCGTCAGCGTGCTGATCATCGCCTGCCCCTGTGCGCTGGGACTTGCGACGCCCATGTCGATCATGGTCGGCGTCGGGCGCGGCGCGCAGATGGGCGTTCTGGTCAAAGACGCCACGTCGCTGGAGCGGATGGAAAAGGTCGATACGCTGGTGATCGACAAGACCGGCACGCTCACCGAGGGCAGACCGAAGGTCGTCGCAATCATTCCGGCTGTGGCCGGCGGCGAAAACGAGCTGTTGCGGCTCGCGGCCGGCGCCGAGCGCGGCAGCGAACATCCGCTTGCGGCAGCGATTGTCGCCGCTGCCAACGAGCGTGGCATCGCGCCCGCCGCGGCGCGCGACTTCGACGCCCCGCCCGGCAAGGGCGTGACTGCGACCGTCGAAGGCCGCAGGATCGTCATCGGCAACGCAAAATTCCTCGCGGACAACGGGGTGCGCGCCGCGCCGCAAGCCGGCGATGCGGAGCGGCTCGCGAACGACGGCGCGACCGTGATCTTTGTCGCGATCGACGGCCGGTTCGCGGGCCTCCTCGGCATCGCCGATCCGGTCAAGGCCAGCGCGGCAGGCGCGCTCGGGGCGCTGCGCAACGACGGCATCCGTATCGTCATGCTCACCGGCGACAACCGCCCGACCGCCGAAGCCGTCGCGCGGCGGCTGAACATCACGGAGATCGAAGCAGGCATCCTGCCCGCGCAAAAAGGCGCGATTGTTGAAAAACTGCGAAGCGAAGGCCGCGTCGTCGCGATGGCGGGCGACGGTGTCAACGATGCGCCCGCGCTTGCCGCAGCCGACGTCGGCATCGCGATGGGGTCGGGCACCGATGTCGCGATGGAAAGCGCCGGCATTACCCTGATCAGGGGCGACCTCGCCGGTATTGTGCGCGCGCGGCATCTCTCGCGCGCGACCATGCGCAACATCCGGCAAAATCTGTTTTTCGCGTTCATCTACAACGGCGCGGCGATTCCGGTCGCGGCCGGCATTCTCTACCCGGCGTTCGGCATTCTGCTGTCGCCGATGGTCGGCGCGGCTGCGATGGCGCTGTCGTCGGTCAGCGTCATCGGCAACGCGTTGCGCCTGCGCGCCGTAAGGCTTTGATCCGGAGGCCAGCCCGGTTCAACCCCAGCTTCGACGCACGCGCGCGTTGATGTCGATCGGAGCGCGCGCCGGTTTGGGCGAGGCTGCCTGCGCCGCGGCGCGCGGCCACGCGCGGCTCTCGAACCGGTCCAGCAAAGAAGACGGAATAAACCGCGTGCGCGCCGCATACATGTGGCGGTCGCCGTTGCTGCGCTGGCCGTGAACAAAGAAGCGCTGCGGCACCATGACGTGCAGATGGTCCTTCGCGCGCGTCATCGCGACGTAAAGCAGGCGCCGCTCTTCCTCGATCTCCGCGCTGGATCCGGCGGCGAGATCCGACGGCATGCAGCCATCGACGGCGTTGAGAACAAATACCGACTTCCACTCCTGCCCTTTCGCCGAGTGAATGGTCGAAAGGATCAGATAATCCTCGTCGAGCAGCGGATCGCCGGCCCGGTCGCTGGTCGAATCCGGCGGATCGAGCGTGAGTTCCGTGAGAAAGCGCTCGCGGCCGGCATAAGTCGAGGCGATTTGCGTCAGTTGCAGAAGATCGGCCTCGCGCACCATCGCGTCGTCGTGGATCCGGTAAAGATGCGGCTCGTACCAGCGGCGCACCAGGTCGAGCTCGGCGGGCCACCCCGCCGCGCGACCGCGCACCAGGCCGAGCGCTTCGACAAACGCCGGCCAGGCTTCAGCAGCGGCGGCCGGCGGTTTGAAGCCCGCGAGCGCGTCGGCCACGTCGGCCCGCTCCGCGACATGATCCAGCGCCCGCACCGCCGTGGCAGGGCCTGCTCCGGGCAGCAACTGGATGACGCGAAAGCCCGCGACCCGGTCGCGCGGATTTTCCGCCCAGCGCAGAAACGCCAGCAAATCCTTGATGTGGGCGGCTTCCAGAAACTTCAGGCCGCCAAATTTCACGAACGGAATGTTGCGGCGGGTCAGTTCCACTTCAAGCGGCCCGCTATGATGCGAGGCGCGGAACAGCACCGCCTGGGTCTTGAGCGCAATCCCCTGCTCCCGGCTTTCCAGCACCGCCTCCACCACGTAACGCGCCTGATCGGCCTCGTCGCGCACGTTGACCAGCAGCGGCCGTTCGGCGGACTTGCGGTCCGACCACAAATTCTTGGTGAAGCGCTCGGCTGCGAGTTCGATCACCGCGTTGGCGGCGTCGAGGATCGGCACGCGTCGAGCGATAATTCTGCTCCAGCGTCACGATCTCGGCGCGCGGCCTGAAATGGTCCGGAAAATCCAGAATGTTGCGCACGGTCGCGGCGCGAAACGAATAGATCGACTGAGCGTCGTCGCCGACGACGGTGAGGCCTTTGCCGCCTGGCCGCAGCGCCAGCAGCACCGAAGCCTGGAGCCTGTTGGTATCCTGATATTCGTCGACCAGCAGATGATCGAACCGCTCCGAAACCTCGGCGGCGATCGCGGGCTCCTGCATCATGTGCGCCCAGTAGAGCAGCAGGTCGTCGTAATCGAGCAGGTGCTGGCGCTGTTTTGTTTCGACATATTGGGCGAACAGCGTTCGCAGCTCGTCGTGCCAGCCCGCGCACCACGGATAGTTCGAGCCCAAGACTTCTTCGAGCGGCGTTTCGCTGTTCACCGCACGCGAATAGATCGAAAGACATGTGCCTTTGGCCGGAAAGCGCTTCTCGGTTCGGGAAAATCCAAGATCGTGACGGACCAGATTCATCAGGTCCGCCGAATCCTCGCGATCGTGGATGGTGAAGCCGGGCGCAAGCCCGATCGTTTCGGCGTATTCGCGCAACAGCCGCGCGCCTATGGCGTGGAACGTCCCGGCCCAGGCGAGCCCCTCGGCAACCGCGCCATGCGTGCGGCCAAGCTCAAGCAGGATCAGGTCTACCCGGCGGATCATTTCCGCAGCCGCCCGCCGGGAAAACGTCAGAAGCATCATGCGCCGCGGATCGGCGCCCTCCCCGATCAGCCACGCCACGCGATGCGCCAGCGTCGCGGTCTTGCCGGAACCAGCGCCGGCAATGATCAGCAACGGGCCCGGCGTCGGCCAATGGCCGACCGCCATGCTCGACGGCACGGCGTTGCTGCGGATTGAGCTTTTCCAGGCGCGCCGCCGGCATGGGAGCCGAATCATTGCTGAACCGGCCCGACTGAAATCACGATTCCCGTTTTGTTCGCAATGCCGGCGGCAGCGGCACCGGCAGCGCCCGGTGCGCGGTCCGCCCGCAACGCCCGCCGGATCAGTTCTCCGGCAGCGGGATATATTCTTTGTCGTCGCCCGGGATGATCGCGAAGCGGCCGCTTTTCCACTCCTGCTTCGCTTCCTCGATCCGCTCCTTGCGCGAGGAGACGAAATTCCACCACAGGTACCGCGGACCTTCCAGCGCGGCGCCGCCGAGGAACATCAGCCGTGACGGCCTGACCGCTCGTCACCGTGATGCGGTCGCCGGGACGGAAGATCAGAAGCTGCGGCGCTTCGAATTTGTCGCCGGCGATATCGACTTCGCCTTCGGTCACGTAGATCGCGCGCTCTTCGTGGTCCGCATCGAGCGGCGCGGTCGCGCCGGCTTCGAGCAGGACCTCGGCGTAAAACCACTCCGACACCATGCCGACCGGTGACGTCTTTCCGAACGACGAACCGGCGATGACGCGGGCGCGAACGCCGCCGTCTTCGATCACCGGAAGATTGGCCGCGTCGAAGTGCTCGAACGAGGGCGCGATTTCCTCATGCTGCTGCGGCAGCGCGATCCAGCTCTGGATGCCGAACATGCCGCCGCCTGCGGTACGAACGGCCGGCGGCGTACGCTCCGAGTGCGAAATGCCCCGGCCCGCGGTCATCAGGTTCATGGCGCCTGGCGTGATCTCGAGCGCGTTACCTTCGCTGTCGCGATGCATCACCGCGCCGTCGAACAGATACGTCACGGTTGCGAGCCCGATATGCGGATGCGGGCGAACGTCCATGCCGCGCCCGGCCATGAGCTGCACCGGCCCCATCTGGTCGAAGAAAATGAACGGGCCGACCATCTGCCGCCTGCCATGCGGCAGCGCCCGGCGCACCGAGAAGCCGTCGCCGAGATCGCGCACACGCGGCACGATGACCAGTTCGAGCGCGTCGCACGAGTTCTTGTCGCCGAGCACCGGGTCCTTGTCGGGTAACCAGCTCATCGCCCTCTCCCACTCCGCCGCCGGGCGCATCGCGAAGCGCCCCGGGGACCGCCTGACCTGCTGCGTTAAAGTCGCACTGTAGAGCTATGTATGATACCGCCAGACGGTCTGCCAATGCCGGCCCCGTTTCCCTCCCACCGGTCGATCCGATGATCAGCGCACCTTCCCTGACCAGCATGGGCCTTCTGATCGGCCTGAGCCTGTTTTTGGGCCTCGCGTTCGAGGATTTTTTCGCGCGCAGCAAGACCAGACGGCCGGGCGGAATCCGCACCTTTCCGCTGCTCGCGCTTGCCGGCGGGATGCTCTACCTGTTCGATACGGCACACGCCGTCGCGTTCACCGGCGGGCTGATCGTGCTCGGCTCCTGGCTTATTGTGTTTTATCGCCAGCACGTCGGCGAACAGGATGAATCCGGCGAGCCGAATGTCGGCCTCGTCGTGCCCGCGCTCAACGTCCACGCCTATCTGCTCGGCGGCATCGCATTCGCGCTGCCGCCATGGGTAGCGGTGACGTTCACCGTCGCCGCCGTGCTGCTGCTCACCGGGCGGGAAAAGCTGCATGCACTTGGCAAGGCGCGTCGAGATTCAAGGAGATCGTCACCGCCGGCGAGTTTTTGATCCTCACCGGGGTCGTGCTGCCGCTTTTACCCAACGAGCCGGTCACGACGCTGACCGCGATCACGCCGCGGCAGGCCTGGCTCGCACTCGTGGTCGTCTGCACGCTGTCCTATGCGAGTTATCTGGCGCAGCGGTACTGGGCGGCTGCCGCCCGGGGCCTGTGGATGGCGGCGCTCGGCGGCCTTTATTCCTCGACCGCAACCACCGTCGTGCTGGCGCGCCAGGCCAAATCCGATCCCGCGATGCGCCAGCATGCGCAGGCCGGCATCACGCTCGCCACCGCGATCATGTATCTGCGCATCCTGATCGTCGTCGCGGTGTTCAACTTGACGCTGGCGAAAACGCTCTTGCTGCCGCTCGGCGCTTTGTCGCTTGCGGGGCTCGTGGTGTGCGCGCTGCAGTACCGGTTTTTCAGTCCGGCGTCAGCGGACACGACGTCGCCGCGGCCGGCGCTGGCGCGGGCCGGCGGCAATCCGTTGCAGCTCGGGCCCGCCGCGCTGTTCGCCATTCTGTTTATCGCCGTCTCGTTCGTATCGAACTGGGCCAAAACGGAGTTCGGAACGTCGGGCATATACACGCTGGCGGCGATCGTCGGCGTGACGGACATCGATCCGTTCGTCCTCAATCTGGCGCAGGGCGGCACGACGGGCGTTGCGGAGAACGCTCTCGCGGCGGCGATTCTGATCGCAGCCTCGTCCAACAATGTGCTCAAGGCGGCCTACGCCGCGTTCTTCGCCGGCGGCCGCGCCACTGCCGGCAGCGCCGCCGTGCTGGTGCTGCTCGCCGCGGCGGGTGTGCTGCTCGCGATCTGGATGGGCGGCCTTTAGCCGCTGCGGATGTGGAACGCCGCCGGCCTCAGTGGATGCTGTGGTCGCTCTGCACCACCGGCGCCGGCGGGGGCTCCAGCGGGCATTGCTTCTCGGCTGCCGTGCGGCGCAGCAGGCTTTCCTCGCTGACCGCTTTCTCGTAATCGGGGCGATAGGTCAGCGCGCCGATCACCGTTCCGCCGCCGCCATCGCCTGCCCTGTCCATGAGCGCCCGCAGATCCTTCTGCCTGGTCTGCAACTCCTTCAGGGCGGTTACGAGATCCTTGCAGTGATAAACCGAATAGCGCGCAGGATCTATGATCAGCGAGCCCATGCCGTCATTAAACGAACAGCCGGCGAGCAGCGCCGCAGCGGCAAGCCAGCCCACGGCCCGCCATGCTCCATGACCGCGGCGGGTGAAGACGGAAATTCCGGGCCGGCATTCTTTCAAGCGCTGGTGCGCCGCGTTACCCGCCGTCATTCAAACATCCAGCCAGTCAACAACGCATCACATTGCCGTGCACGGGCACGGTTCAAGGCAACCGGGTTACAGGTTCGTGCGCCGCAATTAAGGCAGCCGGCATTGCCCCGCCAGTCCGCAACGCCGGTTTTCACTCCTGCGCGCCGACAAACGCGACGCCGACGCTCGTGCCGTCGCGCCACACCACCCGGCAGCGCCGGCGCGCGCCGCCGTTGAGGCTGAGCAGCAGAAAGAAGCGGTCGGGAAGCCCGTCGTCGCTGTCGAGAACAAGCCGTGCGCCGGTCTCGGAAATATCGGAGATGGCGCAGCGGCGCGCCGGGTCCTGCGGGCCGGACAGGATTTTTGCCATGTAGTGAAATTCGCGGCGCGGCTTTTTCCGCAGATCGCTGTGATTACGACCATTTGCGAAACTTGCCACGGAACGGCTCCCGTAACCGGCGTGCGAAACTAGGCGATGAGCCTTAAGAGCGCGTTAAACAACACGCCACGGCATTAAGGATGCTGCCTGCACACGTACCGGCAAGGCCGCGTGTGTCACGGGCTTTGCCGTCTTTTTGGTCAACGGCAGAAAGGAGGCGGAGGTAAAGCGTAACCGGATTTTTACGCAGTTTTGTAACCATCCGGCGCGTGGGAGAACTCACCGCTTCGGCTGAGGGCCGGGCTGCGGGTGAAATTGCTGCAAACAGGCGGGCGGAGCATGGCAGGCAGGCGCGACACCGGCGCGGCGCCGACATCGACGATTTGGCGGCGCGCCCGGTTTGGCGTCGCCGGCAAGCTGCAGTCCGCTTTCAGCTTCGTGGCGGCGCTGACGGCGATTTCGACCGCGGTTTCGTTGCTGTGTTTCGCCGCAGTCGAAACCGGCATTGACGATTTCGCCATGCGGCAGATGCCGATCGTCGCCAGCGTGATTCGGCTCTCCTCGATTTCCGGCGAAATTTCCGCGGCAGCCGCCCGGCTGATCAATGCCCGAACCGCGGACGATCAGAAGAAGCTCGCCGCGCTGATTGCAAACAAACACGCCGAGGTGAGCCAGGCTCTCGGGCGGCTTCAGGCTTTCGACAGCGACAATCCGGCGGTCGCAAAGCTGATCGCACTGTCGCAGCGCCTCGATGCCAATCTCGCCGCGCTCGAGGATATCATCGCGGAGCGCACCGATCTGCGCAGCCAGATCGCCGCACTGGACGACGGCCTGCACGGCACCCATGCCCTGCTGATGACCCAGCTCGCCCAGCTTCCGGAGTTGCGTGCCGCAGTCGAGACCTCCACGAAGGCCAATCTGCTCGTCAGTCTGATCGGAGAAGCAACGGCGCTGCGCGAGCCGTCCGAGTTCAAACGCGTGCAGGACCGGCTGAAAGCGGCGACCGCCGCACTGCATCAGGCGGCAGCCGCGCTGTCGAATGACGGTATCACAGCCGCGGCCGAAAAGCTTGGTACGCTCGCCACCGGCGCCGACAGCATTTTCGCCCGCCACGCGCGCGAAACCTTTGTCGCCACCCGCGCCGACGCCACCATCGACGAGAACGTCGCCATTCAGCGCGATCTCGACAATACCGTGGCGGGCCTCGTGACCGCGGCGCAGCGCGGCGTCGAACGAAGCACCGCGGCGCTGACGCACACGCTCAACAGCGGCCGTATTCTTTTGCTGATCGTCGCCGTCGTCAGCATCATCGCTGCGGCAGGCGTCGGCATATTTTACGTCCAGCGCCTGGTCAGGCGTCTGATCTCGATCAGCAACGCGATGCGCCGGCTCGCCTCGGGCGACGTCGAGACTGCACCACCTGCGATCGACGCCACCGACGAGATGGGCGAGATGGCGCGCGCGCTGCATGTGCTGCATGCGGGCGAGGCGGAACGGCTCAGGCTGCTGGAACGCGAGCGCGCCCTGCAGTCGGCGCAGCGTGAACGGGCCACGTCGATCGACGGCATCATCGACAGCTTCCGCGCCGCGATCACCTCCGTGGTTACGACGCTCCGCGATCACGCGTCGGCGATGGAAAGCACTGCGGGCGGACTGTCCACCATCGCCAGCGAGGCCGACGCCCAGGCGCGCGCGGTATCGCAGTCGTCCGAGACGACATCGAACAACGTGCGGTCGGTGGCGGACGCGACCGAGGAGCTTGGCGTATCGATCCACGCCATCAACCAGCAGGCCATCCAGACACGCGGCGTGGTGCAGCGCGCCGCCGAAATCGCGCAGTCGGCTCATGCCCTCGGCAACCAGCTTTCGGCCGGATCGAGCCGGATCGGCGACGTGGTCAAGCTCATCCGGGACGTCGCCGAACAGACCAACCTGCTCGCGCTCAACGCCACCATCGAGGCGGCGCGCGCGGGTCCCGCCGGGCGCGGCTTCGCCGTCGTCGCCAACGAGATCAAGCAGCTTGCCAGCCAGACCGCGAAGGCGACCGAAGACATCACCGCGCAGATCGCAGCGATCCAGATCTCGACGACCGAAGCCGTCAACGTGATCGGCTCGATCAACGCCGTGACCGATGACATCGCCCGGTTCACCACAGCGGTCGCTTCCTCGGTCGAGCAGCAGAACAACGCCGCGCAGATGATCACGCGCAACGTTCAGGGCGCCGCGGTCGGCGTGACCGAACTTGCCGGAAACATGACGGAAGTCACGAGGGCGATCGGCGAAACCAACCGCTTTGCGACCGAGGTGATCGAGGTTGCGCACACACTCGCGGCGCAGACCGGCACCATCGACCGGGCGGTCGATGATTTCCTGCGGCGGGTAACGGCCGTTTGAACGGACCCGGACGAAGGCGAAGGAGGCCACAAATGCTGTCGGCGCGTATTACGAAGGAACCGCACCAGCGCAGCGGCAGGTCCGGGGTGCCTTCCGGACCCGCTTTGGCCGCCGCCGGTGCCGCATTCTGCACCGTGCTGGTGATTGCGGCAGCGCTCAACCTGCCGGCGTTCAGCCGGACCGGCGACGATGACGACGCGATCGCAAAGAGCCTTGCCGCGATGCTGCGCGCCGGCCGCACCGTGATCTCCAAAAACCAGGACCGCATCAACGATCCGAACGTCGGCAGCAAAGGCATCGACGGCAAAATGGTGCTCGCCGAAGCGAGCGCGATCTATCAGCAGAGTGCGGGCGTCAATCCCGGCAGCATCGACCCGAACTCGCTGCACGGGCGGCTCATTCATATGCAGATGGATTTCATCGTCGAGGTCATGGACGTTCATCAGGACACCATCAATCGCCAGGGCGTCGGATTTAAAGGCTTCATTCCCGCGGTTTTTGGCCGCCTGGTCAACGAAGCGTTCGGCCGCCGCGCCACGGGCATCGCGGAAATGAAAGTGACCGCGCCGCCCTATCTGATCCGCAATCAGAAGGTCCGCCCCGACGAGTGGGAGCTTGCCGCCATCCAGACGCAGCTGCTGTCGCCGTCATGGCCGAAAGACAAGGCCTACAGCGCGGCCGCGGCCAAAGGCGGCGCGGCCGCCGAGCGAACGCTCATTCCGGAATATTACGGCCGAAGCTGCCTCGGCTGTCACGGCGCGCCGAAGGGCGAAATCGACATCACCGGCTTCCCGAAAGAAGGCGCCAGCGAAGGCGATCTCGGCGGCATCATCAGCATCACGCTTTACCGCTAGCGCCTCTCCGGTCCCCTGCACCACTGTGACCCGCTACCCAGGGACCGCGGCGTCGCGCTAACATTGCGCGTTGCGCGCGGAGATATCCGGCAACGGCGCGCCGGCGCGATCCGGATCGGGGAGGATGAAATGGATTTCGAACGCGCGAGCCTTACGCTCGACGGCAACGTCGCCATCCTGAGCATGAACGATCCGGACGTGCTCAACGCGGTGTCGGCGGAAATGATCAATGGCCTGACGGATGCGCTCGACTGGATCGCGCAGTCCGGCTCGCAGGTGCGCTGTCTTGTCCTCACCGGCACGGGCCGCGCGTTCTCGACCGGCGCCAACCTTCAGGGCCGCGGCGGCAAAGGGCTGCTGCCGCGGGGTGCCGGATTCACGCTGGAAACGCTGTTCCATCCGTTCATCCGCCGGCTGCGCGATCTGCCCTTTCCGCTGGTCACCGCCGTCAACGGCGCCGCGGCCGGCGCGGGCATGAGCATCGCGCTGATGGGCGATCTCGTGCTGTGCGCGCGCTCCGCGTATTTTTTGCAGGCGTTCCGGCGTATCGGGCTGGTGCCTGACTGCGGCTCGACCTGGCTGCTGCCGCGGCTGATCGGCCGTGCGCGCGCCATCGAGCTGTCGCTGCTCGGCGAACGGCTCCCGGCCGAAACCGCGCTGCAATGGGGGCTGGTCAACCGGGTGTTCGACGATGCCGCGCTGATGGACGAGACGCTTCGCCTCGCGCGCGGTCTTGCCGACGGACCGACCGTCGCGCTCGGCCTCATCCGCCGCCTCTATTGGGAGAGCCCGGAAAAATCCTACGAGCAGCAGCTCGACCTCGAATGCCGCAGCCAGCGCCTTGCCGGCGCGACGGCGGACTTCAGCGAAGGCGTGACGGCGTTCCTCGAAAAGCGGCCGGCGAACTTCACCGGCGCATGAGACAGACCGCCGCATCGGAACCCGCGATGCCCTCTGGCGTTGTGTGACAACATCGTTACACTTTGACGATGGTGGAGTAACGCCCGCGGGCAAGCATGCGTCTCGACTGGCTCGACCTTTCCAATCCGATCGCGCTGTGGTGGTGCCTGCTGATCCTGGTCAGCGTCGGCAACATCGCGCTGCTGCTCGGGCTTTTCGCGCGCTACCGCAGAGGAGCCGCCCGGCGCGCCCGCGTCTTCACAGCCGAACCGCTCCTGCTCCTTGGCGCCGTCTATGTGTTCGGCTGCGCGTTCCGCTCGGTGCTGCCGCGCGCCGACGTGCAGCGGATCTGCCTGTTCGATACGTGGCTGTCGAGCGTACTGGTCGGCCGTACTGTCGCAACGTTCGCGGAAGTCTGCTTCGTGATCCAGTGGTCGATCGTGCTGCGCGCGCTCGCGGATGCCACGCACGCCGATACGCCGCGCAACATTTCGAGAATCATCGTTCCGCTGGTCGTGATCGCGGAAGGCTGTTCCTGGTACGCGGTGATAACCACGAACTATCTCGGCAACGTGCTGGAAAATTCGCTGTGGACCGTGATCTTCGTGCTGGTCGCGATCGCGCTGCTCGATCTGGCAAACCGTTATCGCGGCGTCGTGCGGATTGCGATCGCCACGGCAACGATCGGCATCGCGGGCTACGTCGTGTTCATGTGCAGCGTCGATGTGCCGATGTATGTCGCGCGCTGGCGCGCCGACATCGGACACGGCAGGGAATTCTTCGGCCTCGCCTCCGGCCTCCACGACCTCGCCACGCGCTGGATCGTCACCCATGACGCGGCACGCTGGGACGGCGAAGTCGCCTGGATGACGCTTTATTTCAGCACCGCCGTATGGTCGAGCCTGCTCCTCGCAGGCTTCGGCCTGGTGCGGCATCTGTTGTGGCATTACCGCGCCGTCACCGCGCCGGCGGCGCTGCCCCGCCCGCTCGCGGTCGAAGTGCGAACGGTGCAGCGGGCGCCGTGACGCCCTCGCGCCTGCGTTCGTCCACCGACGATGGCGGGCGCAAGACATCGCGCGCGACCGCGACGCGCGACTTGCAGGACCTCGTGGCCAAGGGGGCGTTCACAAAGTCCGGCGAACTGCGGCACACGCGCTATCGACTTTCGCTATGAGGAAACGCAGCCTTTGCGAGCTGCCTTCCCGTATCCGGGTCTTTCGAGAAAGTCCGGTTTCGTTGCCGGCGTCGCCGCCTCGCGGCGACTGACCGTCGCTGGCCGCTTTTGTTTTGGCCTTACAAAGCTCCTTTGTCGCGCTCGTTGCAGCGAGAGCGCGTGGTGCGGACGGAGGGACTCGAACCCTCACAGCCTTGCGGCCAAGGGATTTTAAGTCCTTCGAGAATGGATAAAAAAACCCTGTTACATTGGGGTTATTCGACTGTTCATTGTTGAAATGTGTAAGAAAACGTGTAAGGAATCAATTCTTATCCATATCATGTTACCTCCGCCCCGCTTGCCATCAAACACGCCGGTGTCAGCGCTTGCTTGTAGTGTGGCCGCACCAGCCCGCGGAGAACTTGCACTCTCAGCCCTCATTTTCGACTTATCAAGCGCTGTGCAATCACTTCCGCGGTTCGCTCAAAAGCCGACATTTGCTTGCGGCGCAATATCTGTCGCGAGGGGCCAAAAAGAGACTCATGCACCGCAACAAATATGGGGTGATGCGATGGAGGCAAAATCTGTCCTAGTTCGAAATGAATGTCCTGATTTCTTGTAGAAAGCGAGGGAAGGCGGGCTCGTCTTCAAGAATGAGGTGATTCCTGCTCGGCAGCGGCACGAACCGTGCTTTTGGGATACCTGCGGCAAGCCGCCTGCCTTGGTCAAACGGTACGCGGGCATCGTCGCGCGAATGCATGACGAGGGTGGGGGCGTTAACCTGCGCCAGCAGCGTGCTTACATCGGTATCGCCGTTCGCAATCATATTGCGCACAGCGTCTTCGGGTGAGCGTCGAAATCCGTTGCAGCTCATTGAACCAGTCGGTCTGCTCCTTGGTCCCGCCCGGAATGAATTGCGACGTGAAAAGCTGGCGAAAAGCCAGATTTTCCTGGCCCCAACCCAAACGCATCAGGGTCTGCATTGCCGCGCCTTGCTCCTTTTTCGGCGATCGATTGTGCGCGCTTCGCCCACCCGACCGCGTATCCGCCGAACAGGATCAGATGTGAGACGCGCTCCGGATGACGAACCGCGTAGGCGATTGACACAGCGCATCCCTGAGAGATGCCGAGCAACGCGAAGCGTTCCAAGGCCGGCGGCATCCACGACGGCTTCCAGATCACCCACAAACGTTTCGAACGAAACGTCTTCGACATCGCGGTCCGAGAGGCCGTTGCCGCGTGCGTCGTAGCGGATCAGAGTGTGGTCCCGCGACAGCTCGCGATAAAGATGCCGCCAGATCGGGCTCTCGAAATCGAATTCGAGATGCGTCATCCAATTTCCGGTTTTGACCAACTGTGGTCCATTGCCCATGCGTGAATAGGCGAGTTGCACGCCGTCTCGCGTGCTGACAGAATTGGAATCTCCTGCTCGTACCGCGGCTCGGACCGTTGAGTGTCGGCTGTTGGCTGATCAACAACGGGTTCAGCGAGTTCGGGCTCCGGCAACGCTGTTGATCTCTTTCAGAGGCGAGCCCAAAGACGCCAACGGCGCGGGAGATGTTTTTTACCGTCTGCTCCCCCAAGTCGGCAAAGGCGAGAGACAGCTTGTCCCTGATTTGATCATTCGCCGCGCGCGAGATGCATACACCACCGGGCTCGCAGAGGGCCTCCAAGCGGGCGGCAATATTGACGCCGTCCCCGAAGATATCGTCCCCGTCGATAATGATATCCCCCACATTGATGCCCGATGCGGAAGACGATGCGCCGGTCCTCATCCACGTTCGCATTGCGGCTCACCATGCTGCGCTGCATTAGGACGGCGCACCCGACCGCATCGACGACGCTGGCAAACTCGACCAGCGCGCCGTCGCCTGTAGTCTTGACGATACGGCCATGATGGGCGGCGATCGCTGGGTCAAGCAGTTCGCGCCGGTGGGTTTTAAGCGCATCTAAAGTGCGCACCTCGTCGATGCTCATGAGCTGGCTGTAACCGACTACATCCGCGGCAAGAATGGCCGCAAGCCTGCGCTGAACGGTCTTGCCTGCCATAAACCCCTCGTATTGACGGAAACCCCTTTTCCAATTTAGTGCGGCAATGATGGCGCCTTTCCGCGCCTGCTCACTATCCGCGGCCATTGGAGATAATAGCAAACATTGAACCAGGCTGCTAATGGAAGCCGAGGCAGGATCCGTCACATGTCGGCATGGTCCTTCCATTGGAGCACATCGGCGAGGCCATGGCGGCGATCAGTGTCTGCCGGTCGCGTGTTAATGAAGGTAAAGTGTGCTCACTTGCAAGGACGAGGGGGTGCACCGTGAAGCCGATCGAGGATGTCCGCGAGATCTCAGCCCTCACCTACGGTTTCATTGCCTCGAAGGCCCTGTTCGCGGCCGTCGAACTCGACCTATTCACGAAGATCGCAGGGGGGGCCGACACGCTTTCCACGATCGCCGAGGCCACTGGAGTCGCGGCCAATCGTGCACGGACGCTTCTGACGACGCTCAAGACCGTCGGGCTGATCACGGAACAGGACGACCGCTTCGGCAACGCGCCAGCAACGGCGGCTTACCTGGTCGCCGGTGCCCCTGGCGACTTCCGGGAATACATTCGTGTCGTAAATGGCCGCTTCCTGTACGAGGGCCTGCGCCATCTCGATAAATCGATGCGTGGTGAGCAGGTGTTTCACGATAAGGGCTTCTATGAAGGAATTGTCTATTCCGAAGGCGGCGTCGGCGGCCCTGCCTTCAGCAGCGCCCAGCACTCCGGCTCGCTTGGCCCGGCGCGACTCATGGCGCGGCGCGTCGATCTGGCGGGGGCTACGAAGTTCCTTGATGTCGGCGGCGGCAGCGGTGCCTATACGCTCGCCTTCCTGAAGCAGAACCCCAAGCTACGTGCGACGATCCTCGATTTTCCGGAAACCATCCAGACGGCTCAGCGTTACGCATCAGAGGCCGGGTGTGAGCGATCGTGTGGCCCATGTCGCGGGAAATGCCATCACGACGACGTGGCCCGGCGAGCAGGATGTCGTGCTGATGTCCTATGTCTGGAGCGCCGTTGGCGGCAACGACATACCGACGCTTGCACGCCGCGCCTTCACGGCACTGCGTCCGGGCGGACTAGTGCTGGTCCACGATTTCATGGTCGATGATAGCCACGATGGGCCGGACTTCGCCGCTTGGTACCTGCTCGCGGCAATACTCGACAATCCCGCAGGCCGAATGTCTGACGCCCGGATTCCGTGGAAGCGGCCCTAAGCGATGTGGGCTTCGTTATCAAAGGCACCGCAACGATGCTCCACGATATCACGCAACTCACTCGCGCGCACCGCCCCTAAGCAGCTCTCTGAGTGACGTATCATACCGTCGCCAGGGGAAGTCCGCTTTGGGTCAATCGATACGGGAGCGGCGCGCGGCAAAAATCCAACGATGTCCGCTTTGCTCCGAATGCAACTGTAAGAGACTAAAACGTGCCCCGTCGCGATGGGCCCAGAAGGCGACATCATCTGACCGTCTATTTCGATCAGTGCGTCGGCAAGCACGTTTGCGGGCGTCGTCAGGACATTCCAAGAACTGCCGCCGCTGTGTCGGTATATTCCTGAAAGAACGTCACCCTTCCTTGGCTGAATTTGAAAATGTGGGCCCAGTCGTCCTTCATCGTTTTGCCTGTTTTCTTTACCCGAGCCGATGACGTGCCGATAACCACTACCGTGTCACCTTGCTCAATCATTTCACGGGGCGCAAATTCGGTAAAATCCAAGTTCTGTGCCACTCGCGCGAAGAAATCTGCAATCTCCATCCGTCCCTTGAAATTACCCGCCCAAGGCAATTTGTCCTGGGGGCCAGGGGATATCCACGTGCAAGTGTCATCGACAAAGTCCTTCACAAGAGTCGGAATGTCACCCTGCTTAAAAAGTTCATAGGCCTTCTTTGTCGTCTCAAGATTGGATACCATTGCAGTTCCTCCTCATTGTCATTGAAAAAGATAACTACCAGCCCTTCGGGGACCGCTGCGAGCGCTGTTTCGCTTCTACCCAGCTTACCCGGAACTCCGCCAAATGTCTGTTGAGGGTCAAATCGCGTCGTTTCGAGTGCATCGTGGCACGTCCGCTAGAGCCCCAAGAGCGGAAGTCAGTATGCGTGTTTGTGCTTCGAGAGGGTCAATCGAAATACTTAAGAGAGTTGGTGGTGCGGACGGAGGGACTCGAACCCTCACAGCCTTGCGGCCAAGGGATTTTAAGTCCCTTGCGTCTACCATTTCGCCACGTCCGCGCAGCGGACACGATTGGACAGGTCCGCGCGGCGCTTTTGTAGCCCGGCGTGCAGCGTGTCGAAAGCGCGGCCGGGCATGTTTTGCACCGGAGCACGATTGCGGCCGGAAACCTGCATCGGCCCGAGGATCGGCGCTTCAATTGCAGCCTTCGGGACGACGCTCCCTTAAGCGACGTGACCCCAGAGGCTGTCCCAGTCGGCGCCGGAAATATCGGTAACGCGGCCATCCTGCTCGAAGAATTTGTTAGGCACCTGGAACATGGCGATCATCAGCCCGCCTTCCGGCGTCCACGCAACGTGGCGGCTGCCGGGCTCGCGCCAGACGAATTCGCCGGGACCGACCGCAAGCCCCGCCGCCGGACCTTCCCTGTCCAGCAGCCGGCCTTCCAGCATCCAGGTCTGCTCGATCTTGACATGCTCATGATCCGGCAGCACGGCGCCCGGCGCGAGCCGCATCAGCGCCGTCACCAGACCGGTGGCCTTGTCGACCAGCAGCGGCTTGACCTCGCAGCCAGGAAACCGCGTCGCCTTCCATTCCATCTCGGCGGGACGCACGACGTGCGAATGGGTCCCGGGCATATCGGGCCCGCCCATCGGAGTTACGGCATCCATCGGCAGCCTCCCTCTATAAGCCAGCCTCGTTGATCGGCGGCTGGAACGCTAATCCGGTGTCCCAGGGGAAATAGATCCAGGTGTCCTGCGACACTTCGGTGATGAAGGTATCGACCAGCGGGCGGCCCATGGGCTTGGCGTAGACCGTGGCGAGGTGGGCGCGCGGCACGATCTCGCGCACCACCTTCGCGGTCTTGCCGGTGTCGACCAGGTCGTCGACCAGAAGAACGCGCGCGCCCTCGCCCCCGCCGCGCGCGATAATCTGCTGCGCCACGCTTTTGAGCACGATCAGTTCACCCTGGCTGGTGCCGGAATAGCTCGACACGCAAATCGTCTCGATCAGCTTGATGCCAAGCTCGCGGGCGACAATCGCCGCCGGCACGAGCCCGCCGCGGGTGATGCAGACGATGGCCTCGAACGGGCCGGCGCCGGACAGCCGCCAGGCCAGCGCCCGTGAATCGCGGTGAAACTGGTCCCACGAAACCGGAAAGATTTTGGCGGGATCGCGCGGCAGCGGCTTTGCGGGTTGCTCTGCTTCGACCTGGGTCATCGAAGGTCCTTGCGGCGGGAGTGAACGGAACTTCAGCCGATATCAGACCCTTGATGCCGCTGGCAATCAGGGAATCTCGAACACCGTGGTCTCGTCGGCGATGCCGCGCAGCGCCGCGCGCTGCATGGTCGGGTGCAGGCCGGAGCTTTCCAAAATCTTCGCCGCCCTGCTGTCATCGACCACCGACTGCGTGACGAAGATCGCACGCGACGAGGCGAGCCCCTGCACCCGGGCGGCCAGGTTCACGGTCTGGCCGAAATAGTCCTGGCTGTTGTTGAGCGTCACGGCGAGGCACGGTCCTTCGTGAATGCCGATCTTGAGCAGCAGATCCTCGTTGTTGCGCTCGGCGTTGATCCGGGTCATTTCCTCGCGCATGCGCAGCGCCGCCGCGAGCGCACGGTCCGGCGTCACAAAGGTCGCCATCACCGCATCGCCGATGGTTTTGACCACCGCCCCCCGTTCCGCCGCCACGACGTCGTAAAGAACGTGGAAATGCTGCCGGACCAGATCGTAGGCCACCAGGTCGCCCACCCGCTCGTACAGCGCGGTCGAGCCCTTGAGGTCGGTGAACAGGAACGTGAGGCTTGTGATCTTGAGCCGCTGATCGATGGAAAGCGTGTCGGTGCGGTAGATGTCGCGGAATGTCTGATTGGAGAGAAGCCGCTTGGCGGTCAGGAACGGCCGCCGCTTGCCGAGCAGATCGTGCAGCGGATCGCCGGCGATCCAGAGCGCGGGAAGCACGCGGCGGTCAGTCTGGTTGTCGAGCGAAAGGCGCAGCGGTCCTGGGCGCATTTCCACCGTGCCGACCGGCGCTCTCAGCCTGTTAAACACCATCGAGAGCGTCTGGCGTTCGTGCGTCGGCTCTCCCTTGACGTCGAGGAACTGCGTGCTGTGCGTCACAGGATCAAACACGATGACGAATTTGTCCGGCAACTGCACAGAAAGCTGTGCCTTCTCGCCGGGCGGCAGCTCGATTGAGTCAATCGTAAACCCGGCAAGGCTGTCGCCCAGCGTATCGGGCAGGTCGACGCCCGAGCTCCAGAAAATCTGCCGGTAATATTCGACTTCCGGAAGCGTGTCCGGATTGTGCGCTCCGATATTACGGACGCGCGGGCTGACGGTGAACGTCACTTCCACCATTTCGTCGAGAGTGGGCTTGTAGCCGGCGGCACACAGCCCGCAGTCATACTCGTCGCGATCGACGGACCTGAGTGTCGCGCCGGCGTCGAGCACGCCGCCGCACCCCGGACACAGGACATTCCACGACAGTTCAAACAGGCCGAGGCGGGACGCATGCAGGAACGCGGCAATCGTCCGCTCCTCGTCGAGCCCGTTTCGGGAAGCGAACGCCAGCGGGTTGATGCGCGCGAGTTCGCGGTCGGGCGCCTCGCGCACGGTACGTTCGATCGCAGCGACACAATCGGGATCGGCCGACTGGCGCAGCACATTGAAGTGAGCTTCCGTCTCGCTCATCGTCGCTGTTCCGGCCCGTTCCTGATCGCGCGTCAAACTAACGGCCGGGTGTGGCCGCGGCAAGGCGCAGGGCCGTGAAACCGGCGCTTGCCCGGATCACGGCGGAGTGAGCGGCGCCGGCCGGCGCAGCGGGCGAAACGCTAGGAGGGCCCGCCGGATGCAAGCCGCGCGTGCGCCGATTTCAGCATCGCCTCGACCGCGGCTTTGGCAGCGGCGAGCTTTTCCGCGTCGCGCGAACGCATCACGATATGCGCATTGGCGCGGCCGTCTTCCATGAACGGATACGAGCCGATCATCACGTCGGGATGCAGTTTCGCGGTCTCGCCGAGCTCGGTGCCGATGTCGCCTTCGCGGCAGTCGGCGCGCACCGTGTCCGACAGGATTTTGGCGCCGGTCCTGAGCTGCGGCGCGATATAGTCGAGCATCGCCTGCATCACCGCCGGAATGCCGGCCATGACGATAACGTTCTCGATCCGGAAGCCTGGCGCCGCGGAGATTTTGTTGAGCACCAGTTCCGCGCCGGCGGGCATGCGTGTCATCCGCATGCGCGCTTCGTTCATGACGCCGCCGGTCTGCTCCAGCCGCGCCTGAAGAATCCCGACCGCGCCGGGATGGTAGCCGATCGGCACGCCGAACGCCTTCGCGACCGCGTCGGCGGTGATGTCGTCATGGGTCGGACCGATGCCGCCGGTGGTGAACACGTAGGTGTAGCGGGCGCGCAGCGCATTGAGCGCGGCGACGATCTCCGGCTCCTCGTCCGGCACCACCCGGACTTCCTTGAGATCGATGCCGATGCCGGTGAGAAACTCGGCGGTGTAGCCGATGTTCCTGTCCTTGGTCCGGCCGGAAAGGATCTCGTCGCCGATTACGAGCAGCGCCGCGGTCACGATCTCGCCGCCGGGCGCGGGGTGGCTGGCACTGTCAGTTTTCATCGCGCCGGGCATCGGGCCGCTCATGGCAATCTCCGGCAAATCTCTGCACCGTGCCCTCATGTACCGCGCCCGCCCGGACCACTCAAGCACGGTGCGGATAACCCCCGGCCGGTGTATGGTTCATGACGATTGGGGAGAGAAACGTCATGGATTTTTCGATCTCGGAACGGCAGAAATTCTGGCGCGACCGCGTGATGGCGTTCATGGACGCTCACGTCTATCCGGCCGTCGAGGTCTACGACCGCCAGGACCAGGAAGGCGGGCGCTGGAAGGTCATTCCGGTTCTGGAGGAATTAAAGGCCCGGGCGAAAGCGGACGGCCTGTGGAATCTCTTCATGCCGCCCTCCCCCGCGCACGACGAAGGTCCGTTTCACGGCGCCGGCCTGACCAATCTGGATTACGCGCTGTGCTCGGAGCAGATGGGGCGCGTGTCGTGGGCCTCGGAAGTGTTCAACTGCTCGGCGCCGGACACCGGCAACATGGAAGTGCTGCATTTCTACGGCACGCCCGAACAGAAGGCCAAATGGCTCGCGCCTCTGCTGGCCGGCGAAATCCGCTCGGCGTTTCTGATGACCGAGCCGGCGGTCGCGTCCTCCGACGCCACCAACATCGAAACGACGATCGTCCGTGACGGCGCCGACTACGTCATCAACGGCCGCAAGTGGTGGTCGTCAGGCGTCGGCGATCCGCGCTGCAAGATCGCGATCGTGATGGGCAAGACCGATCCGGCACGAGCGCGCCACGAGCAGCAGTCGCAGATCCTCGTTCCGCTCGACACGCCGGGCGTCAAGGTGCTGCGCATGCTGCCGGTGTTCGGCTACGACGACGCCCCGCACGGCCACGCCGAAGTGCTTCTGGAAAACGTGCGCGTGCCCGCCGGCAATCTTCTGCTCGGCGAAGGCCGCGGGTTCGAAATCGCGCAGGGCCGGCTTGGGCCCGGACGGATTCATCACTGCATGCGCACGCTGGGCGCGGCCGAAGTCGCGCTGGAGAAAATGACGAAGCGGCTTCTGTCCCGCGTCGCGTTCGGCAAGAAGATCGCCGAACATTCGGTATGGGAGCAAAGGATCGCCGAGGCGCGCATCGATATCGAGATGACGCGGCTTCTATGCCTCAAGGCGGCCGACATGATGGACAAGGTCGGCAACAAGGCAGCCCAGCTCGAAATCGCGATGATCAAGGTGGCGGCGCCGCGCATCGCGCTGCGCGTGATCGACGACGCGATCCAGGCGCACGGCGCGATGGGTGTCAGCGCCGACGCTGGCCTCGCCAAAGCCTACGCGCACATCCGCACGCTGCGGCTCGCCGACGGTCCCGACGAAGTCCACTGCCGCGCAATCGCACGGCTTGAAATGCGCAAATACACCAACACGCGCGTGTGAAGCTCCACGGTTGCTGTATGACGACACGCACGCAATGATTGCGTGAATGTTCTGTTTTGACCATCGATGTACATTTTTGCACGTCCAGCCTCGACAGCGCACGGGGCCCATGCAATTTTTTGATCCGGTGTCCAGGCACCGGGGGGCATGGCCTTCGTGCGCGTTGGAAAGAGTTTGGTGCCGGCGGTCATCGCCGCATCGATAAGTGTGGGTGCGGTCGCCAAAGCGGCTGACAGCACGCCGGATCCGCCTTCGCTGCTTCTGTTCGCAGGCACCGATCTTTGGCGTGACGGCGCCTTCCTTCACGGCGGCGGGTTGTGGTCTCCCGCGGGGCTCGACGCTGACGGCTTCACCCTCAAGCTTCTGCTCGCCGCCGGCGGCTACACATATCCCTCCAGCGGCCTGCACACCGACGTTGACGGCACGCTGCTGTCCGCCTCCGTCCTGCCGGGCTGGCGCATGAATTTCAACGGCATCATTCTCGGGGTTTCTGCCGGTCCTGCGATTCAGAACTACCGGCTCACTCCGTACGATCCCGCCAGCAGCCTGCACGGACTTTATGTCGGCGGGCAGGTCGCGGCCGATATCTGGTACGAGCCCGTGCCGACCATGATGGTGGCCGTCAACGGCACGATGCTTTCGATCGGCCCCACCGGAGCGCTGCGCGCGGCTCTGGGGTGGCGCAGCACCGAGCCGTTCTTTGCAGGCCCGGAGGTACAGGCAATCTGGTGCGCCGATTATCAGCAGCTGCGGATCGGCGCGCACGTCACCGGCTTTCGCATCAACGGCATGGAATGGTCGGCGGCGGGCGGCTGGGCGGTCGAATCCGACGGCCGCGAGGGCCCCTATATGCGGCTCGGCTTCAGCGCGCGTTATTGATGCCGGCCCCACCGTGTCAGTCGAGCGTGCGCCGGAAGCGCGTCACCGCGACGATCATGGCGAATGCCATCAGTCCCGCCAGCGCCAGCGAGTCGTATTGCAGTTGCGACAGCGTCGCACCCTTGAGCATGATGGCACGCACGATGCGCATGTAGTGGGTAAGCGGCAGCCACTCGCCGATCACCTGCGCCCAGCGCGGCATGCCGAGGAAGGGAAAGATGAAGCCGGACAGCATCATGTTCGGCAAAAAGAACATCATCGACATCTGGATCGCCTGAAGCTGGTTCTGCGCCAGCGTCGAGAAGGTGTAGCCGAACGACAGATTGGTCGCGATGAACAGCGTGGTCAGCGCCGCAAGCAGCGTCATGCTGCCGACGATCGGCACGCCAAACAGCAGCACGCCGGCGCCGAGGATCAGCCCCGCCTGCATGAAGCCGACGATCACATAGGGCGCGATCTTGCCGAGCATGATTTCGAACGGCGTGATCGGCATCGCCAGCAGGCTTTCCATGGTGCCCCGCTCCGTCTCGCGGGTGACCGAGAGAGCCGTAAAGATCAGCATCGTCAGCGTGAGAATGGTGCCAAGCAGGCCGGGCACGACGTTGAGCGGTGTCGAGGCCGCAGGATTGTAGCGCTGATGCGTGCGGATTTCGAACGGCTCCTGGCCGGCGTCCGGAATCCAGCGGTCGTTGGCGAGCGCCGTCTTCACGACCGCCGACAGCGCTGCCACCGCGCCGCCGGTCGCGACCGGATCGGTGGCGTCGGCGGCCACCAGCAGCGCCGGAGCATCGCCGCGCCGCAGCGCGCGCTCGAAGCCGGCGGGGATTTCGACCGCGAACAGCACCGTGCCGGACGACAGCGCCTGATCGAGTTCGGCCTCGTTGCGCAACTGCCGTGTCACGTTGAAAAATTTGGTGTTGCGGAGCGCCGCGAGAATCGACCGCCCGACGTCGCTCGATTCCTGGAGCAGAACCGCGGTCGGCAGATCGCGCGGCGTGGTGTTGATGGCGTAGCCGAACATGATGAGCTGGAGCAGCGGAATCGAGATCATGGTCGCGAGCGTCACCCGGTCGCGCCGAAGCTGAAGCAGTTCCTTGAGCAGCATCGCGCCGACGCGGCGAAAGAAACCGGCGCCGCGCCGGGCGGGCGCGCTCACCGGAAATTGTCCCGGGCGTTGCCCATAAGATCGATGAACACGTCCTCGAGCGACGGCGCGGCGGGCTGCCATTCAAGCCCCGGCCGCGCGCGATAGGGCCGGATCGCCGCGTCAAGGGCAGCGCCGTCACGTCCGGATACGTGCAGGCTCGCGCCGAACGGCGCCACCATTTCGATGCCCGGCTCCGCCGCCAGCTCGACGGCGAGCTGCGAAAGACTTTGGCCCTGCGCGCCGCTGACGGTGAAAGTGACCAGATGCGAATTCGCGATCACGTCCTGCACCGTGCCCCGCGCGAGCACCTCTCCGAAGCTGATATAGGCGATCTCATGACAGCGCTCGGCCTCGTCCATGTAATGCGTCGATACCAGCACGGTCAGGCCTTCGGCGGCGAGCTGGTGAATCTCGCCCCAGAAATCGCGGCGCGCCTTCGGATCGACGCCTGCGGTCGGCTCGTCGAGCAGCAGCAGACGCGGGTTCGGCAGCGTGCAGGCGCCGAGCGCGAGGCGCTGCTTCCAGCCGCCGGACAGCTCGCCTGCGATCTGCTGCTCGCGGCCGCTGCAGGCCGAGCCGCGCGATCATCGCCTTCGCCGCAGCCTTCGGCTGCACGATGCCGTAGATGCGGGCGACAAATTCGAGATTCTCCCGCACCGAAAGGTCTTCGTACAGACTGAAGCGCTGCGTCATGTAACCGACCTGGTTCTTGATCTTCAGCGCTTCGGTGCGGATGTCGTAACCGAGGCAGGTGCCGCTGCCCTCGTCGGGCGTCAGCAACCCGCACAGCATGCGGATGGTGGTGGTCTTGCCGGAGCCGTTCGGACCCAGAAAGCCGAAGATCGTGCCGCGCCTGACCTGCATCGAGAGATTACGCACGACCTGCCGCGCGCCGAAGGATTTGGACAGCCCGTGCACGTCGATCGCGATCTCGGGCGTATGCTGCGTCAGGTCATCCGCGCCCTGAAGTGCCGCACTCATCGCGACGCCTCCGGCGCGGCCGGGGCAGGTGGCCGCGCAGGCGTTTCAGATGCTGGCAGCGCCTGTGATTTCGGCAGCGTCACGTCGACCGGCTGGCCGACACGAAGCTCGTTGGGCCTGTCCGGCAGCGCCTCGATCAGAAAAACCAGCTTGGAGCGTTCGTCGAGGCTGTAGATCACGGGCGGCGTGAATTCGGACTGGCGGGCGATGAAACTAACGTGCGCCGTAAGGCCGCTGGCGCACCCGTCGCAGGCGATATTGATCTGCTGGCCGTAGCTGATGCGCGGGAGCGCGGGTTCCGGCACGTAGAACCGCACCTTGAGGTTGCCAGGCGGCAGCATCGAGAGCACCGGCCGCCCGGCCTGGACCATTTCACCGGGACGGAAGTAGATTTGCTGGACGGTGCCGTCCGCCGGGCTGAACACGGCGCGCCGCGACAGCCGCGTCTTCACCGAGTTCAGCCGCGCCTGAGCATCGCGCAGGATCATTTCGGCGGCGTCGAAATCCTTCTGCGTCCCGGCGCCGGATTTCAGCAGCATCGTGGCGCGATCGTAGGTCTGCTGCGCGTTGGTGAGCGACGCCTTGATCTGGGCGAGGTCGGCGCGCTGGAGATCGTCGTCGACCGTGAACAGCGGATCGCCCGCCTTGACCACGTCACCCTCGCTCACCGACAGCGTCTGAACCCGGCCGACTTCGTCGGGCGCGACAAAGACCAGATTGGCTTCGATCCAGCCCTGCCAGCCATCGCGGCGCTCGTTGCACGCGGCTAGCACGAACGTCAGCCCGACGAGGGCGGCAAAAATCGCGGGAAGACGCATGTTCATAACGCCCTCCCCGTCCGCGGGAGCAATCGGTCAAAATACGCGTGCATCAGCGCCCGATACGTCGAGCGGTTCGAAGCGCTCAAACAGGCCGCTCCAGATCACCGCCATGACCGCGACCGCGCCCAGCATTTGCGGAAAGCGGATCAGCGTATCGTCCGCAATCTCGCCACTGTCGAACGCGCGGGCCAGCCGCGCGCGTACTGCACCCAGCATTCGCGAGAGCACCTCGCGATAGTAGAATTCGGCCAGCGCGGGAAAACGCGGCCCCTCGCTGATAATCAGCCGCAGCACCTGCTTGCGGTGCGTGTTGTAAATCTCACGAATGAAAATCTCGATCGCCTGATCCATGAGCACATTGAGCGGCATGTCGCTCGCCAGCGCGGCTTCGAAAATGGCTACCACCGGATTCATCTGAACACGGACCAGCTCCTGAAACAGCGCTTCCTTGTCCTTGAAGTGCAGATAGATCGTGCCCTTCGCGACGTCGGCCCGGCGCGCCACGTCATCGAGGCGTGCTGCGGCAAATCCCAGGGCCGAAAACTCGTCAAGAGCCGCATCGAGGATCGCCGCCCGCCGCGCAGCAGCTTTGTTCCGACGCGCGCTCTGCCGGCCGTCGGCAACGCCCGCGACTTCCGCACGGATCGCGGCAAGCGCCGGCTCCGCTGACCGCGCCGCCGCCGGAGGCTTTCGTTGTCTGGCGCTTTTCATGCTCGTATACTGACTGACCAGTCAGTCATATTCAAGGCGAAAGTTGCCCCTTTCCGTGACGTGAACCAGGCTTCGCGGTAGCCTTGGGCATGCCGGAACGGCCGCAATGCCGGCCGGCCGCGGTGCCGGTACTCGAAGCGGTTCCGGCCTGCCCCGGGAAGCGAACTCCAGATCAGCAGGAGCAACGGCGATGGCGGAGTCCGGACTGACAACCATCCAAAGCCGCTACGATGCCAGGGTCACCGCCGACCGGCTGGAGGCCGCCGCCAAAGCGAAGGGGCTGACGATTTTCGCGCGGATCGATCATGGCGCCGGCGCGCAGGCCGCCGGCCTGCCGTTGCGACCAACCATCCTTGTCATTTTCGGCAATGCGCGCGGCGGCACGCCTTTGATGCAGGCGGCGCAAACGGCAGGCATCGATCTGCCGCTGAAGGCGCTCGCCTGGGAGGACGCGACCGGAAAAACCTGGTTGTCCTGGAACGAGCCGTCATGGCTCGCCGCACGTCACGGTGTCGGCGAGGCCGTCGGCGGCGTCGTAAAAAACCTGGCTACGTTGTCGAGATCGCTGGCGCAGGAGGCGACCGGATCATCCTGAACACGTCCGTTCCGGCCCTGCCCGCCCCGCTCCGTCCGCAGGCGTTCAGCCTTTTTCGTCGCAGGCCCAGGCGCGGACCACACAGTCGCGGCCGCCGAATTCGTAGCAGCGGCGCAACGATGCGTTCTCCGCTTTGCCCAGATGCGAATTGAGCGCCCAGCCGAACGAGCCGCACGGCTGCTTGGCATCGACCGCCAGCGCCGCGCAACTGCGCCGGATCTCACCGACGATCCTGCAGCCGCTGCCGGTACATTTCTGGATCGCCGCCGCCCGGGCGTCCGCGACCTTGCGATAGTCGAAGCCATAACCGAAAGCGCCGCAGGCACCGACCGCCAACGCACCGGCGGCGTGCGCCGCGGCCATCGTTGCGATCAACACGCATGCGGCTGCCACCGCAGGCACGGTAATTCGCGTAACACGGATCATGAAAGCCCCTCCCCAGGGACGCGCTCAAAAAGCTAGCCGGGAAGGGTTTCAAGTTGGTGAATCGCTCAGGTGCCTTCCAGCTCCGCCTTGAGCGCTTCAAGCGCTTCCGGCGTGTCGATGTCGGTGAGAGCAGCCGTGCCGGACAGCGGCACTTCGATCACGGCTTCGCTGTAGCGGGTGATCAGATTGCGCGCGCCGATGTCGCCCTCGACCCCCATGAGGTCGGAAAAAAACCGCCGCGACCAGACCACCGGATTGCCGCGCTGGCCCTCGATGCTCGGCACCGCGATCAGCGCACCCTTCGCGGGATCGAGCGCGCCGATCAGGGTGTCGATCATCGCCGCATCGACCTGCGGCATGTCGCCGAGGCACACGATCGCGCCGTCGGTCTGCGCCGGCAATGCGGCGATGCCGGCACGCAGCGACGTGCCGAGACCGCCGGCGAATGCGGGATTGTGCACGAACTCGACCGGCAGGCCGGCGAGCGCCGCCTCGACCCGTTCGTGCTGGTGGCCGGTCACCACCAGCACCGGGCGGGCGCGCGAGGCGAGCGCGGCTTCTGCGACGATGCGCACCAGCGGCCGGCCGTTGATCTCGGCGAGCAGTTTGTTGGGCCCGCCCATGCGGCTCGAACGGCCGGCGGCCAGCACCAGCGCGGCGATGTTGCGCGCCGGCTGCACCGGCTCGTCGCGCGGCTGCGGCCGGGTGACGATTTCCATGAGCAGCCCGCCGACGCCCATTCCGGTAATGTCTTCGCGCGGCACCGGCAGGCCGGCGAGAAGCCGCATCAGCACCCAGTCGAAACCGTTTTCCTTCGGCGAACGCGCGCAGCCCGGCGCTCCGAGCACCGGCAGTCCCGATGCGCTGCCGATCAACAGCAGATTGCCCGGATCGACCGGCATGCCGAAATGCTCGATGCGGCCCCCGATCGCCTCGAGCGCGGACGGAATCACGTCGCGCCTGTCGGCAATCGCCGAAGCGCCGAACACGATCACAAGTTCGGCGCCCTGGCGCATCACGTCGCCCAGCGCGCGTGCGAGCGCCGCGCGCTCATGCGGCACGCGCCGCTCTGCGACAATCGCGGCGTTGGCCGGAGCAAGCCGTTCGGCGGTGATCTTCAGCGTCTTCTCGATCACCTTCGGTGAAAGACCGGGCAACACCGTGGAGACGATGCCGACTTTGCGGATGCGATAAGGCGCGACGCTCACCATCGGCCCGGAAGCAGCGCCGATCGCGAGATCGCGCGCCGCGGCCGCTACCGCGAACGGAATGATCTTCACCGTCGCGATCATCTCGCCGGCGACCACGGGCTTGTAGGCGGGCAGCGTCGCGAGCGTAATCGCCTCATCGACGCGATTGATGCGGTCGATGGCCTCCCTGTCGACCACGAGGACTCCGGGCGCCTGCGCGAACAGGTTGGCGCGCCCGGTAAACGCCCGGTCCACCGTGACGCCTTCGCCGGAAATCGCCGCGGCAATCTCGGCCGCAGCCACATCTTCCGACACGTCGCCCGGCTCCAGCCGCGCCACCACAACGTCCTCGATGCCGGCGGCATCGAGCGCTGCGGCTTCGACCGGGCCGATCAGCGTACCCTTCTTGAGGACGAGCGTGCCGCTGCGAATGGTGTGGACGGCGGTAGCGCCGATCGCCTCTTTTGGCGCAACCGCCCCGAATTTCATGACGCGGCCTTGACCAGCGGGCGCTCGGCTTCGGGCTCCTCGCGCAACCGCTCGGTGATCTGCGCCATGATCGAAACCGCGATTTCGGCCGGCGACACCGCGCCGATGTCGAGGCCGATCGGCGCATGGATGCGGGCAATGCCGGCGTCCGTCACACCCTGCTGTTTGAGCCGTTCGACCCTGCGGCCGTGCGTTTTGCGCGAGCCAAGCGCGCCGATATAGAAGCAGTCGCGCGACAGCGCATGCAGAAGCGCCGGGTCGTCGATCTTCGGATCGTGGGTCAGCGCAACAAACGCCGTGTACCGGTCGATGCCGAGCGGCGGCAGCGCCTGGTCCGGCCACTCCGCGATGACTTTCACATCCGGAAAGCGCTCGGGTGACGCGAACGCCGTGCGAGGATCAACAATCGTCACGTCGTAGCCGAGCAGCCGCGCGATCGGCGCCAGCGCCTGACTGATGTGAACGGCGCCGGTGATGACGAGCTGCGGCGCCGGAACATAGACGGTGAGAAACATCCGACCGTCGGGCGTTTCTTCCATGCCGCTGCGGCCGCTGCGCAGGTGCTCGGCAAGCTGCGCCTTGAGCGGATCGCCGCCGATGTCGGCCGCCTTCACGAGGCGCTGCCTGCCGCTTGCGGTGTCGGTGACGACGATGGCGGCGCGGCGCGCGGCGCGCTCGACGTTCAAGGCTGCGAGGAGGTCAAGCTGCATGACTCAATTATACCGCGAATGGGCAATGGCGAATACGGGCGCGTTCCCTGCCTATTCGACCTTCTCGACAAACACGCGGATGGTGCCGCCGCAGGACAGTCCGACCTTCCACGCGGTTTCGTCGGCCACGCCGAATTCCAGCATTTTCGGCTTGCCGGAATCGATCACGTCGAGCGCTTCGGTGACGACCGCGCCTTCGACGCAGCCGCCCGAGACGGAGCCGAGGAAGTTCCCTTCATCGTCAATCACGAGGTTGGAGCCTACCGGCCGCGGCGCCGAGCCCCAGGTCTCCACCACGGTCGCGAGCGCCACCGCGCGGCCCTTTTTGCGCCAGTCCTCGGCGGCTTTGAGGATGTCGTTGTCGGTCGAGAGCATCGGAAGCCTCCCAATTTTGCGGCATCAAGGTTTGCCGTATCAAGTCGCTGTATTCGCGCAAATATAGGCCGTCAGGCGACGTTCTGCATCCATGCTTTCGGGGACCCTGCCCTGCTGCCGCCGCCCTGCAGGGAGGCTACCAGTTCGGAGAGCGACTCGAGATTGTGGATCGGGCGGAATTCATCGACGTAGGGCAGCATGGCCTTGATGCCGTGAGCGCGCGCCTCGAAGCCCTCGAACCGCAGCAGCGGATTCAGCCAGATCAGCCGGCGGCAGGAGCGATGCAGCCGGTCGATCTCGAAGCCGAGCGTATCGTCGGCATCGCGTTCCAGTCCGTCGGTAATCAGCAGCACGATGGCGCCCTGGCTGAGCACGCGCCGCGCCCAGAGCCGGTTGAACAGATGCAGCGACGACGCAATGCGGGTGCCGCCTGACCAGTCGGGTACGCTCGACGAACAGGCGGCGAGTGCATCGTCGGGATCGCGCGCGCGCAGCGCGCGGGTGACATTGGTGAGCCGCGTGCCGAACAGAAACGTGCTGACGCGCCGCCGCGTTTCCGTCAGCGCGTGCAGAAAATGCAGGAAGACCCGGCTGTACTGGCTCATCGAGCCCGATATGTCGAGCAGCGCAACGATCGGTGGCGGCTTGTCTTTCGGCCCGACAAAACGCAGGTCGATGAAATCGCCGCCGCCCTTCATGCTCGAACGCAGCGTGCGCCGGATGTCGATGCAGATGGCCGCGCGGATGCGGCGCCAGCCGCCGGGTGCGCACCTCCGCAAGCGGCAGCACCAGCCGTTTCATCGCCTCTTTGGCGGCGGCGATCTCCGCATTGGTCATCTGCGCGAAGTCTTTTTTTTGCAGCACCTCGCGGTCGGACACGGTCATGCGGGTGTCGAGTTCGATCTTCGCGCTCGCGCTTGAGTTTGTCCTCGACGCCGGCGAACAGCGCCTCCTGCACGCGCGTCGCGCCGGCCTCCGGCGGCTGCGGCTCGCCCGGCGGCGCCGCCGGCAGCATCATCGCCATGAGCTGATCGATATAGCCGCGGCGGCGAAAGAAGATGCGGAACGCCTGATCGAACAGCACCGAATGCTCGTGCCGTTTCACGAACACCGCGTGCAGCGTCCAGTAAAAATCCTCGCGGGTGCCGACGCCGGCGGCCTTCACCGCTTCGAGTGCGTCGATCACCGACGCCCGGCCCGACCGGAATCCCGGCCGCGCGCAGGGCGCGGGCGAAATACAGAATATTTTCCGCAAGCCGGCCGTTGCTCTCAGACATCTTCGTCACCGTTACGCGCCCGCGCGCGGGCACTATTCCGCGGCGCGCAGGTCCGATTTCAGCCCGTCGAGCAGTTCCTTGACCTTGCCGCCTTCGAGCTTCGCGATGTCGTCCTGGTATTTGAGCAGCACGCCGAGCGTATCGGACACCGTAGCCGGATCGAGCGCGACCACGTCCAGCTCGGAAAGCGCGGACGCCCAGTCGAGCGTTTCCGCGACGCCCGGCGACTTGAATAGCTCCTGCTTGCGCAGCGCCTGCACGAACGCCACCACCTGGTCGGAAAGTTTCTTGCTGACGCCCGGCACCTTGGCGCGCACGATCGTCGAGCTCGCGCTCGGCGCTCGGATAGCCGACCCAGTGATAAAGGCACCGGCGCTTGAGCGCGTCGTGCACTTCGCGGGTGCGGTTCGAGGTGATGACCACGACCGGCGGGTGCGCGGCCTTGACCGTGCCCATTTCCGGAATGGTGATCTGAAAGTCGCTCAGCACTTCGAGCAGAAACGCCTCGAACGCCTCGTCGGTGCGGTCGATCTCGTCGATCAGCAGCACCGGCGCGCCGGCGGTGTCGGGCTCGAGCGCCTGAAGCAGCGGCCGCTTGATCAGAAAGCGCTCGGAGAACACATCGCGCTCGAGCCGCGCGCGGTCGTGATCGCCTTCCGCCTCGGCGACGCGGATGGCGATCATCTGCGCCGCGTAGTTCCACTCGTAGACCGCGGCGGCGACGTCGAGACCCTCGTAGCATTGCAGCCGGATCAGGCGCCGGCCGAGCGTGGCGGACAGCACCTTGGCGATCTCGGTCTTGCCGACGCCCGCCTCGCCTTCGAGGAACAGCGGGCGGCCCATCTTGAGGGCGAGATAAAGCACGGTGCCGAGCGAACGGTCGGCGAGATATTCGGCTTCGGCGAGGAGCGCCGACGGTCGCGTCGATCGAGGCGGGCAAAGGACGGGGCAAAGACGTGTTCATAGGGCTCAATCTAGCCCGTCATGGCCGGGCTTGTCCTGCATGTAAGGCGGGCTCGTGGTGCATTAAAGACGGGCGCGCCCGGCACGGGGCCGGGCACGCCGACTGGTGAATACCGACGGTTTCGGGATTCCGGGGCCGCTACTTTCCGACGGCCTCGGCGACCGCGCGGCGCGCCAGCACGCCGATCAGGTGGGCGCGGTATTCGGCGCGCCGTGAATGTCGCTGTTGAGGCCTTCGGCGGGAACCGTCAGCCCTTCGAGCGATTTCGGCGCAAACCGCTTCTTCAGCGCATCCTCGAACGATTTGCACCCGGAACACGCCGTTGGCGCCGGCGCCGGTGACGGCGACGCGGACGTCGCTGCCGCGCTTGGCGACGAACACGCCGACCAGCGCATAGCGCGACGCCTGGTTGCGGAATTTCTGGTACGCCGCCTTCTTCGGGATCGGGAAGCTCACTTTGGTGATGATTTCAGCGGGCTCCAGCGCGGTCGAGAACATGCCGGTGAAAAAATCGTCGGCGGCGATGCGGCGCTTGTTGGTGATGATGGTTGCGCCGAGCGCGAGGCAGGCGGCCGGATAATCGGCGGTCGGGTCGTTGTTGGCGATCGAGCCGCCGATCGTGCCCATGTGGCGCACCGCCGGATCGCCGATCAGGCCGGCGAGCTTGGCCAGCACCGGCAGCGACTGCTGCACCACCGGCGACGTGTGGACCTCGTCGTGGCGGGTCATGGCGCCGATGGTGACGGAGCGGCCCGCCGGCCTCGATGCCGGTCAGCCCCTCGACCTGCGAGAGATCGATCAGCATCGGCGGGCCGGCGAGACGAAGCTTCATGGTCGGCAACAGAGTGTGACCGCCCGCGAGAAGCTTGGCGTCCTCGTTTTTGCTCGAGCAGGTTGACCGCCTGCCGCAGCGTCTGCGGGCGTTCGAAAGTGAAGCTGTACATTCGTCGTTCTCCGTTATTCTCTCGCCTCATGCCGCGTGCGGCAAGGACCGGCCTGATTTCTGCAATCGCCGCCCACACGGCCGCGGGCGTTGCCGGCATGGCGATGTCCTCCGTGCCGATCGCGTCGGTGATCGCGTTGATGACGGCAGGCGGCGACGCAATGGCGCCGGCTTCGCCGCAGCCCTTGATGCCGAGCGGATTGGACGGGCATTTGGTCACCGTAGTGCCGACCTACCAGCCTGGGAAAGTAGATTGCGCGCGCGGCATGGCATAATCCATGAAAGAGCCGGTAACGAGCTGGCCTTCCTTGTCGTATACCGCGCCTTCGCACAAAGCCTGGCCGACGCCCTGCGCGATGCCGCCGTGGACCTGGCCTTCGACGATCATCGGATTGATGAGCGACGCCGAAATCGTCCACCGCGGTCCAGGCGACGATCTCGGTGACGCCGGTATCCGGATCGATCTCGACTTCGCAGATGTGGCAGCCGGCCGGGAAGGTGAAGTTGGTGGGATCGTAGAACGAGCCCTCCTTCAGTCCGGGCTCGAGTTCCTGCGCCGGTGAATTTGTGCGCGATGTAGGCGTTGAGCGCCACGTCGCCCCATGCGCGCCGACTTGTCGGTGCCGGCGACGGTGAATTTTCCGTCCTTGAACTCGATGTCGGCTTCGGCGGCCTCAAGCACGATGCGCGGCGACTTTTTTCGCCTTTGCCTCGATCTTGTCGAGGGCCTTGACCACCGCCGACATGCCGACGGCGCCCGAGCGCGAGCCGTAGGTGCCCATGCCGAACTGCACCTTGTCGGTGTCGCCGTGCACCACCGTCACGCTGTCGATCGGAATGCCGAGACGCTCGGAAACAAGCTGCGCGAACGTGGTTTCGTGGCCCTGACCGTGCGTGTGCGAGCCGGTGAGAACCTCCACGGAGCCGGTCGGGTTGACGCGGACTTCCGCGGACTCCCACAACCCGACGCCGCCGCCGATCGAACCCGCGGCAGCCGATGGCGCGAGGCCGCACGCCTCGATGTAGGCGGAGTAACCGAGGCCGCGCAGCTTGCCGCGGCGCGCCGCCTCGCGTCTGCGTTTGGCGAAGCCCTTGCAGTCGGCCAGCTCCATCGCCTTGCGCAGCGACGCATCGTAGTCGCCGGCGTCGTAGGCCATGATCACCGGCGTCTGGTGCGGAAAATTCTTGATGAAATTTTTCCGCCGAAACTCCGCCGGGTCCTGTCCAAGCTCGCGCGCGCTGATCTCGACCAGCCGTTCGACGACGAAGGTCGCTTCCGGGCGGCCCGCACCGCGATAGGCATCGACCGGGACGGTGTTGGTGTAGACCGCGTCCACCTCGCAATAAATCTGCGGAATCGCATACTGGCCCGACAGCAGCGTACCGTAGAGATAAGTCGGGATCGACGACGAGAATGTCGACATATAGGCGCCGAGATTCGCAATGGTTTTGGCGCGCAGCGCAAGAATCCGGCCGCCGGCATCAAGCGCCATCTCGGCGTGAGTGACGTGATCGCGTCCATGCGCATCGGCGAGGAACGCTTCCGAGCGGTCGCACACCCACTTGACCGGGCGTCCGACCCGCTTCGAAGCCCAAAGCGCCACGACTTCTTCCGGATAGATGAAAATCTTGGAGCCGAAGCCGCCGCCGACATCCGGCGCGATCACGCGGAGTTTGTTCTCGGGCGCCATGCCGACGAAAGCGGCAATGACGAGACGCGCCACGTGCGGATTTTGAGTGGTATTCCACAGCGTGAAAGAGCCCGTGCCGGAGTCGTATTCTCCGATCGCCGCGCGCGGCTCGATCGCGTTGGGCACGAGCCGGTTATTGACGACATCGAGCCTGGTAACGTGGGCCGCCACCTTGAACGCGGCTTCCACCGCGCTCTGGTCGCCGAGATGCCATTGATAGATGGTGTTGTTCGGCGCCACCTCGTGGATCTGCGCCGCGCCTGACTTCTGCGCCGCGGCGGGATCGGCGACGGCGGGAAGCACGCCGTAGTCGACCTTCACGGCTTCGGCGGCGTCACGCGCCTGCGCCAGCGTCTCGGCGACGACGACGGCGACCGGATCGCCCACATGGCAGGCCTTGCCGCTGGCGAGCGCCGGATGCGGCGCCATCTTCATCGGCGAGCCGTCTTTGGAATGAATCATCCAGCCGCAGATGAGATTGCCGATTTTGTCCGCGGCAAGATCGGTGCCCGTCAGGACCGCGAGGACGCCGGGCTTGGCCCGCGCGGCTCCGGCATCGATCGATTTGATCGTCGCATGCGCGTGCGGCGAACGGACGAACCAGGCGTATGTCTGGCCGGGCCTGCTGATGTCGTCGGTATAGTGGCCCTTACCGGTAATGAAGCGGTGATCTTCCTTACGGCGCACCGCCGCGCCTATTCCGGTCGCGCTCATGTGTTCCTCCGGCAAAAATTATTGTTCTGGACCGGCCTCCTTTGCGGCGGCTCTTGCCAAGGCTATTCGGCGGCTTTGTTCGCCGCGCTGCCGCCCATGGCGCGTGCGCCCGCGGCAATCGCCTTGACGATGTTGTGGTAGCCGGTGCAGCGGCAGATGTTGCCTTCCAGCTCCTCGCGGATGGTCTTGTCATCGAGCTCGTTGCCCTTGCGACGCACCATATCGACCGCGGTCAGGATCATGCCCGGCGTGCAGTAGCCGCATTGCAGGCCGTGATTTTCGCGAAACGCCTCCTGCATCGGATGTAAGGGGCCGTCGGCCGGCGCGAGACCCTCGATCGAAAGCACGTCGGCGCCTTCGAGCTGAAGCGCGAGCACGGTGCAGGATTTTACCGCTTTGCCGTTCACGAGGACGACGCAGGCGCCGCACTGCGAGGTATCGCAGCCGACATGGGTTCCGGTAAGCCGCAGATGCTCGCGCAGCAGCTGCACAAGCAGCGTACGCGAATCGACATCGGCGGTGACAGGTTTACCGTTCACGGTGAGGGATACGGCCGCCATAAGCGCCTCCAGTTCTTAAAATCTTCTTTTTTGCGGGCGGCTTACGGCCGTTATCCGCACACTCCCGGCGAAATCCACCCGATTTCGGGCGGACTTCAAGTTTGGAATGCGATTAATGTGAACCGCGGCCTGCCGGTCGGTCAAGTCAGATCGTTCTGGGCGAACCGCTCGGAAGGCAGGTATGCGGTCCCTCAGGCAGGTTTCGCAACGACCGCCGCCGCGAAATTCTGGAAGAATTCGTCGGCAACTTTCTTCGCAGCCCCATTGATGAGCCGCTGCCCAAGCTGTGCCAGCTTGCCGCCGATCTGGGCTTCGACCGCATAGGTGAGCAGCGTGCCTCCATCCTTCTCCACCAGCGTGACCGTGGCGCCGCCTTTGGCAAAGCCCGCGACGCCGCCGTCGCCCTGCCCGGAAATCTTGTAGCCGTTCGGGGGGTCGAGATCGCTGAGCGTGACCCTGCCTTTGAACCTTGCCTTCACCGGCCCGATCCTGGTCGTCGCCACCGCCTGAAATTCGGTATCCGACACCTTGTCGAGCTGCTCGCAGCCCGGAATGCAGGACTTCAGCGTTTCCGCATCGTTCAGCTTTTCCCAGACCACTTCCCGCGGGACCGCGAGCTGATATTCGCCGCTCATCGTCATGGCCATTGCAATCACTCCTCGGCCGCGCGCAAAAACAGCGCGCGGGTACCGCATACCTGCTCGCGCGGCTGCTGAAAAGGCCATCGCGGGCGGGAAACGTCATTGCAGGGATGCACGCACCGCAGCAATCTGGCGGGCGCGTTGCGGCGCCGTACTGGCCGTGAGCGACAATAGGAGAAAGACCATGCCTGACATCGATGTGGACGGCTGTCCGATCCACGTGGAAATCGACGGCCCGGATCAGGCGCCGGTGCTGATGCTGTCGAACTCGCTTGGCACCAACCTGCACATGTGGGACCTCCAGGTCGCCCCGTTCACCAAACACTTCCGGCTGGTGCGGTACGACCGCCGCGGCCATGGCAAATCCGGCGTGACGAAGGGGCCTTACTCGATGAAGCAGCTTGGCCGCGATGCGCTGTCGCTGCTCGATCAGCTCGGCATCGAACGCGTCAACTGGTGCGGCCTTTCGATGGGCGGCATGGTCGGGCAATGGGTCGCCGCGCACGCGCCGCACAGGATCGACAGGCTCATCCTGTCCAATACGTCGAGCTTCTTTCCCGACCGCTCGGTGTGGGACCACCGGATCAGGCTCGTCCGCGACAAGGGCCTCGCCGGGATCGTGGACGCAAACATGGAGCGGTGGTTCACGAAAGCGTTTCGCGAAAGCGCGCCGCCCGCGACCGCGCCGATCCGCGAGATGTTTCTCGCCACCAGTCCGGAGGGCTATATCGCCTGCGGCGAAGCGATCCGCGACATGGACCACCGCGCGCTGCTGGCGCGGATCAAGGCGCCGACGCTGGTGATCGCCGGACGCCATGATCCCGCGACGCCGCTTGAGATGAACGATTTCATCCGCGATCAAATTCCCGGCGCCGAGCTTGTCGTGCTCGAAGCGGCACACATCGCCAACGTCGAGCTGCCCGAAGCTTACAACAACGCCGTACTCGGATTTTTGCTGCGGAAGTAAGCGGCCCTGGCGCCGGCACGGCGCTACCCGCGCTGATCGCGGAATTCGTGCGGCGTGGTCCCGGCATGCTTCCTGAAAAACCGGGCGAAGTGCGACGGATCCGAGAAGGCCAGATCTTCCGCGATGACCTGGATCGGCTGGCTGGTGAACACCAGCTGCCGCTTCGCTTCGGTCAAAAGCCGCTGCCTGATCAGATGGCCCGCGGTGACGCCGGTTGCCCGTTTGACGTGATCGTTGAGGCGGTCCACCGTCATGCCGAGCCTGCCGGCGTAGAAGCCGAGCTGATGCTCGCTCCGGAAAAACTCGTCGACCAGCGCGCGCAGCTGCGCAACGGTGGCATCGGCCGGCCGCAGGGTGACCGTGCCGGTGCGTGCACGGCTTGCGGCGAGCCTCGCAACGCCAACCGCAATCAGCGCCAGCAGTCCGCGCGACGCCATCCGGTAGCCTTCGCGGCCAAGACTGCTTTCCTCGAACAGCTCCGCGCAGAGTGCGGCAAGCCGGGTCTGCTGCGTCTGGTCGGCAATCGGAACGACCGGATGGGCTGCGAGCGCGCGCAGCCGCGATACCGCCTCGCCCGCGCGATCGGCGAGCGCGACGGCCGCGTCCTCCGTGAAAGTGACAACCCAGCCTTCGGTGTGTGGCGGATCGAACCGGAAGCCGTGCGCCATCGCAGCAGGCACGATGATCGCCGAAGGGGCGGCAAACGGCAGCCTCGCAGCCTCGAATGTCATTTCGCCGCCGCCGCGTTCAATCAGTAAAATCTGGAACAGATTACGGTGCCGGTGCGCGCGAATGGTCCAGTCGTGGCCCGAGGAGCGCGAGGCGATGGTTTCGACATGAATGAAATCGAACGCCTGATCGTCCGGCGGATCGCCGTAGAGGTGGAACAGCGGCAGCGTCGCGGCCATGCCTCAGCATAGGCCCACTCCGCCAGCCGAAAAAAGCGGTGGCACAAAGATCGCCCGTAAAAAAACGGCAGCCCGCCACTGGCGGGCCGCCGCCGCGCCGCCAAAAGTTACGGCTTCATGCCGCTCTGCTGACCCGGCTTGTTCTGGCCTGCCTGACCGCCCTGGCCACCCTGGTGCTGCTGGTCGGGCTTGCCCTGCCCGCCCTGATGCTGCTGACCCGGCTTGGTCTGCCCGCCCTGCTGGGAGCCACCCTGGCCGCCCTGCTGCGGGTTGCTCTGGCCCTGCTGCGGGTTGCTGCGCTGCGAATTCTGATTCTGCTGATCGTTCGCCATCTGGACGTTCTCCGATGCTCGTTGAACCCCCCGCCCGACAGGTTGATAATCCCGAACTCACCCCGCCGTTCCTGGTTCCACTGCATCAATTTGCGCCAATTATTTGAGAAACCACGTAGAAATACTGATTTAGCCCATGCCGTAATCGCGTGTGCCCTGCCTTGTATGCAGGCAGTTCGCGGCCTTGCCCCACCTGACGCCCCTGTTAAGACTTCCGCGCAAGACGTTGGCAGGGAATCGAAAGGCGGCGGGCGGCATGGAATATTTCGTCCAGCAGCTCATCAACGGGATCACGCTCGGCTCGATCTACGGACTGATCGCCATCGGCTACACGATGGTCTACGGCATCATCGGGATGATCAATTTCGCGCACGGCGACATCTTCATGGTCGGCGCGTTTCAGGCCCTGATCGCCTTTCTCGTGCTGGTCGCGCTGGGCATCACGTCGGTTCCGCTCGCGCTTTTCCTCGTTCTCGTCATCGCGATGGCGCTGACGGCGCTTTATGGGTGGGCGGTCGAGCGCATCGCTTACCGCCCGCTCCGGCGCTCCACCCGGCTGGCGCCCCTGATCTCCGCGATTGGCATGTCGATCGTACTGCAAAACTTCGTTCAGGTCGCCCAGGGTGCCCGGGTCAAGCCGCTGCCGCCGCTGGTCCAGGGCGGCTACACCCTGTTCGAGGGCAACAATTTCGCGGTGCGGCTTTCCAACATCCAGATCATCGTGGTGGTGAGCACGCTGGTGCTGATGGCGGGCTTCTCGTTCCTTGTCGCGCGCACCCGGCTCGGCCGCAACATGCGCGCCTGCGAGCAGGACCTGAAAATGGCGGCGCTGGTCGGGATCGATGTCGACCGCACCATTTCCGTCACCTTCGTCATTGGCGCAGCCCTCGCCGCGGTCGCCGGACTGATGTTCCTGCTCTATTATGGCGTGGTCGATTTCTTCATCGGCTTTCTTGCCGGCGTGAAGGCGTTCACCGCCGCGGTGCTTGGCGGCATCGGCTCGCTGCCCGGCGCGATGATCGGGGGCATTCTGATCGGCCTGATCGAGACGATGTGGTCGGCGTATTTTTCGATCGAGTACAAGGACGTCGCCTCGTTCGCGATCCTCATTGTCGTGCTGATTTTCCTGCCGACCGGCATCATGGGCCGCCCCGAAGTCGAGAAGGTGTGAGGACGCGGACGCCGTGCCACGCGACAGCAAGCGCCGCGAACCGCTGGACCTGCCGGCCGCGCTGAAAGAATCCGCCATCGCCGCGCTCGTGGCGTTCGGTCTGTTCTTTCTGCTGATCGGCATCCGCACCGAACAGGGTCCAACCAGCGCGCTGATTTTTTCGACCCGGTTCGGCGCGCTCGCGGCGATCGTCGCCGCTCGTCTTCGCCGGCAGGCTCATCTGGATCGCAGCCGGGCGCGAAGCCGCCGCTTCGCTCGGCAATCTGGTCCCCGCCGGGCTGCGGCGCGCCACATCGGGACTGGCTGTTTACGCCGGCGCTGCGGCGCTGGTGTTCGCGCTCGCCGTGCCGATCATTTTCTACTCCAACCGTTATCTGCTCGATCTCGCGGTGATGATCGCGACCTATACGATGCTGGGCTTCGGGCTCAACATCGTGGTTGGTCTCGCGGGCCTGCTCGACCTCGGCTACGTCGCGTTCTACGCGGTCGGCGCCTACTCTTACGCGCTGCTCGCGCAGAATTTCGGGCTGTCGTTCTGGATCTGCCTGCCGCTCGCCGGCATCCTCGCGGCGTTTGCCGGCGTGCTGCTCGGTTTCCCGGTGCTGCGGCTGCGCGGCGACTATCTCGCCATCGTCACGCTCGGCTTCGGCGAAATCATCCGCCTCATCCTGCTCAACTGGCAAAGCCTCACCGGCGGTCCGAACGGCATTTCGGGGATTCCGCGTCCATCGTTTTTCGGCCTGCCGTTCAATTCGTCCGAGAACGGATTTGCCGCGACGTTCGGCCTGCCGTTTTCCGCGACCCACCGTGTGGTGTTTCTCTATTACCTGATCCTCGCCCTCGCGCTGCTGACCAACTGGGTGACGCTGCGGCTGCGCCGCCTGCCGATCGGCCGTGCGTGGGAGGCGCTGCGCGAGGACGAAATCGCCTGCCGCGCACTCGGCATCAACACCACGATGACCAAACTCACCGCGTTCGGCATGGGCGCGATGTTCGGCGGTTTCGCCGGCGCATTCTTTGCCACGCGGCAGGGTTTCATCAGCCCGGAATCATTCACGTTCGGGGAATCGGCGCTGGTGTTCATGATCGTCGTGCTCGGCGGCATGGGTTCGCAGCTTGGCGTTGCGCTCGCCGCCGCCGTGATCCTCGGCAGTTTCGAACTGCTGCGTGAGTTCGAGCAGTACCGCATGCTGGTGTTCGGCGCGGCAATGGTCGCGGTCGTGATCTACCGGCCGCGCGGCCTCGTTTCGAGCCGGACGCCGTCGGTCACGCTCACCGGGCGGCGCACGGAGATTCCGAAAGCAATCGTCGCGGGCGCGGAGCAGGCGCCATGACGACAGCCACGACGGCAGCCGTGACGACCGCTGCCACGGGCGTCGCGCGTGCGCCGCCGGTCCTCGCCGTCGAGCATCTGACGATGCGCTTCGGCGGCCTGCTCGCCGTCAGCGATCTGAGCTTCACCGCGGGCGCGCGCGAGATCACCGCACTGATCGGGCCGAACGGCGCGGGCAAGACGACGCTGTTCAACTGCATCACCGGCTTTTACCGGCCCACGGTCGGCAGGCTGCAACTTGCGCATCCGGACGGCGAAACGTTTCTGCTGGAACGGCTTCCGGACTTCCGTATCGCGCGGGAAGCGCGGGTCGCGCGCACGTTTCAGAACGTGCGGCTGTTTCCGGGGATGACGCTGCTGGAAAACCTTCTGGTCGCCCAGCACAATACGCTGATGGTTGCCTCCGGCTTCACCGTGCTCGGCCTGTTGGGATCGCGCACGTTCGCGCGCGCGCAGGCGCAGGCAGTCGAGCGGGCACGTTACTGGCTCGACCTGATCGGCCTTGTCGATCGCGCCGACGACCCCGCCGGGGCGTTGCCCTATGGCGCGCAGCGGCGGCTCGAAATCGCCCGCGCGATGTGCACCGATCCCGTGCTGCTCTGCCTCGACGAGCCGGCGGCGGGCCTCAACAATCGCGAAAGCGCCGAGCTGAACGCGCTGCTGCGCACCATCCGCGACCGGCTTGGCACTTCGATCCTCCTGATCGAGCACGACATGGGCGTGGTGATGGAAATCTCCGACCACATCATCGTGCTCGACTACGGCGTGAAGATCGCCGACGCCACGCCGGAAGCGGTGCGTAACGATGCCCGCGTGATCGCCGCCTATCTCGGCGTGCCCGACGACGACATCGGCCGCGCCGAAGCGGAGGCAGGCCTGTGAGCGCGCCGGGCGAACCGCTGCTGTCGCTGCGCGGCGTCAAAGCCTCGTACGGCAACGTTGTCGCCCTCAAGGGTGTCGATATCGACGTCGGCGAAGGCGAGATCGTCGCCCTCATTGGCGCGAACGGCGCCGGCAAATCGACGCTGATGATGACGGTGTTCGGCGATCCGCGCGCCAGCGACGGCGTGATCCGCTTTGCCGGCCGCGACATTACCGGCCTCAACGCCCACGAGGTCGCGAAGCTCCGCATCGCCCAGTCGCCGGAAGGCCGCCGGATTTTTTCCCGCATGTCGGTGCTGGAGAATTTGCAGATCGGCGCGACCGTGACCGATTCCACCGGCTTCGCGCAGGACCTTGAGCGGGTATTCGATCTGTTTCCCCGACTGCGCGACCGCCGGCATCAGCGCGGCGGCACGCTGTCGGGCGGCGAGCAGCAGATGCTGGCGATCGGGCGCGCCCTGATGAGCCGGCCACGGCTCATTCTGCTCGACGAGCCGTCGCTCGGCCTCGCGCCGCTTCTGGTGCAGCAGATTTTCGCAGCCATCCGCGCGCTCAACGAGCGCGACCGCCTGACGGTCTTTCTGGTCGAGCAGAACGCCTACCACGCGCTGCGGCTGGCGCACCGCGGCTACGTCATGGTCAACGGCGAGATCACGCTGCAGGGCGCCGGGCGCGAATTATTGCAGCGGCCGGAAATCCGCGCCGCCTATCTCGAAGGCGGCGCGCACTGAACGCTCAGGCGGAAAGGACTGCATGGACGGTCTCTACAGCGGCGAAAACATCGCGCCGGTCATTCTGGTAACCGGCCTGCTCGGCGGCGGAGCTGCGTGGATGTCGGGCCGCGCCATCGCCAATGCGTGGCTGCCGGTCTGGCAGGTCGCGATCGCCGCGCTGCTGCTCGGCGCCGCCGCGCGCTTCCTGCATTTCGCGCTGTTCGACGGCGAGCTTCTGTCGGTGGCGTCGTATTGCGCCGACACGCTGTTCGTCCTCCTGGTGGGGCTGGCGGCATGGCGCGCGACACGGGCCGGCCAGATGGTTCGGCAATATCCGTGGCTTTGCGTCCGATCGGGCCCCCTGAGCTGGCGCGAAATCGGGCAACAAAGCCGGCCGCAGACGTGATATTTTCCGCGTCAACGCGGACCCGCGCGAGATCAGAAGCGAGACCAGACATGAACAAGCTGCGGCTGGGCGCCCTCGCCCTTCTCTTCGGCCTCGGTGCCATGCCGGCGATGGCCCAGGACATTGTCGTCGCCGCGGCCGGTCCGATGACCGCGGGCCAGGCCACTTTCGGACGGCAGATGCGCGATGGAGCCGAGCAGGCGGTGGCCGACATCAACGCCGCAGGCGGCGTGCTCGGCAGAAAGCTGCGGCTCGAAATCGGCGACGACGCCTGCGATCCGAAACAGGCGCGTTCGGTCGCGGAGAAGCTGTCCGGCATGGGTGTGGCCGTCACGGTCGGCCATTACTGTTCGTCGTCGTCGATCCCGGCGTCGGACGCCTATCTTGACGCAGGCGTCCTTCAGATCACGCCGGCTTCGACCAATCCGCTGTTCACCGACCGCGGCATGTGGAACACGTTCCGCACCTGCGGCCGCGACGATCAGCAGGGCGGCTTCGCCGCCGCGTATCTGGCGCGGGCTTTCAAGGGCAAGAACATCGCCATCATCAACGACAAGACCACCTACGGCAAAGGCCTCGCCGACGAAGTCAAGAAAGCGCTCAACGCCGCGGGCGTCAAAGAAAAGCTCAACGAATCCTACAACCAGGGCGACAAGGATTTCACCGCGCTGGTTTCCAAGCTCAAGTTCAACAATATCGATGTCGTCTATGATGGCGGTTATCATCAGGAAGCCGGACTGATCGTGCGGCAGATGCACGACCAGGGCCTCAAGACAATTCTGATGGCGGGCGACGCGCTGGCCTCTCGCGAGTTTTCTTCGATCACGGGACCGGCCGGCGAAGGCGTACTGTTCACCTTCCCGCCGGATCCGCGCAAGCGGCCGACCGCTGCCGCGCTGGTCAAGAAGTTCAGGGACAAAGGCGTCGATCCGGAAGGCTATGTGCTTTACACCTACGCCGCCTATCAGGTGTGGGCGCAGGCGGCCGCCAAGGCAGGCTCCATCGATCCGCAAAAAGTCGCCGCCGCGATGCGCGCGGGCACCTGGGAAACCGTGCTCGGCCCGATCTCGTTCGACAAAAAGGGCGACATCGCGGGCGGCGGCTGGGCGGTCTATCGCTGGGACAAGGACGGCAATTACGAAGAGATTGTCGAGACCGGCCGAAGCTGACGCGTAACATCCTTAGTCTTCATCGCGGGCGGAAGCGCAGCACTCCGGTCTGCGGCTTCGGGCGCGTCACCCGATCTTCGCCAGCACGGGAAACATGTCCAGCAGCCAGAAGCTCGCCTGCGTCACCGCGCCGGTGAGAAAGGCGATGCCGGTCAGCACCAGGAGCGCGCCCATTGCCTTTTCCACAAGGCCGAGGTGGGCGCGGAACCGCACCAGAAACGCCGCGAACGACTCGACCGCGAGCGCGGCGATCAGGAACGGAATCCCGAGGCCCAGCGAGTAAACCGCGAGCATGCCGGCGCCTTTGGCGACGGTGTCCTCCGACGCCGCCACAGCCAGAATCGCCGCGAGGATCGGCCCGATGCACGGCGTCCAGCCAAACGCGAACGCAAGCCCCATCAGATAGGCGCCCCACAGGCCGACCGGCTTTTCGACAGCGACACGCTTCTCCCGCATCAGGAAGGCGACCGGTGTGAGCCCGAGGAAGTGCAGACCCATTACGATGATCGCAATCCCGGCGACGATCCCGAGCAGGCCCGACCAGGCGCGCAGCACCGCGCCGATGGCGCTGGCGCCGATGCCGAGGGCTGTGAACACGGTGGTGAAGCCCAGCACGAACAGGAGCGCTGCGACGAGCGTGGTGCGGCCCGCACGCGGACGCGTTTCCGCATCGGCGAAACGCTCGAGCGACGTGCCTGTCAGGTAAACCAGATAGGGCGGCACCAGCGGCAGCACGCACGGCGACAGAAAACTGAGCATGCCTGCGGCGAGCGCGGCGGCGATGGTGACGTTCATGGCGGACTCATGCCCGCCCGGTTTCCGCGGTGCAAGCGCCACCCGCCGCGGCCGCGATGATGTGATCGTTTGTCATTCGAAGCCTTCCTGAGGCGGCCTCAATCCACAACCATCTCCCGCCGCACATGGCGCCGCGTGCTATCGTCGGAAATCTGCAACCGGCGGATTCCGGGTCGCGCTCCTTGGACCCGGCATGACGGGAGCCAAAGCGTGCGCAATCTCATCACCGACGTGCCGGGGATCCTCGTGGGCCACGCGCAGGATTTGCGGCTCGGCTCCGGGGCGACTGCCATCGTGTTCGAACGGCCCGCGGTTGCCTCGATGGACCTGCGCGGCGGCGGACCGGGCACCCGCGAAACCGCGCTGCTCGATCCGGCGCAGACGGTGGAAGGCATCGACGCCATCACGCTGTCCGGCGGCTCGGCATTCGGTCTCGATGCGGCATCCGGGGTGCAGGCGTGGCTGCGGGAGCAGGGCCGCGGCTTCGCCGTGCGCAGCGCGCGGGTGCCGATCGTGCCCGCCGCCATCCTGTTCGATCTCCTGAGCGGCGGCGACAAGGACTGGGGTCGATACCCGCCCTATCGCGAACTTGGCCACGAGGCTGCAGCCTCGGTCACCTCGGGCGACTTCGCGCTCGGCAGCGTCGGCGCCGGCACCGGCGCCACGACCGTCAATCTCAAAGGCGGCATCGGTTCCGCATCGGCCCGGACGCCGGAAGGCCACATTGTCGGCGCGCTGGCCGCCGTGAATGCCGCCGGCAGCGTGGTGGTCGATCGCGGTCCCTGGTTCTGGGCGGCCCCGTTCGAGCAGAACCGGGAATTCGGCGGCTGCGGGTTCCCTGCGGCCTTCCCGCCCGCCGCCTTCGAGCCTCACACCAAGGGCCGTCCCCGGGAAAACACCACGCTGGTGGTGGTCGCGACCGATGCCATCCTGACCAAGGCACAGGCGAAACGGCTGGCCGTCATGGCGCATGCGGGCGTCTCGCGGGCGATTTACCCGGTCCACACGCCGCTCGACGGCGACGTTCTGTTTGCCGCCTCGACCGGACGCCGGCCGCTCGATGATTCGCCGCAGGGGATGACGGTACTGGGCGTAATTGCGGCAAACGTCGTGGCACGATCCGTCGCCCGCGGCGTTTATGCCGCAGGCATGTTGCCGTTCGCGGGCGCCATGCCCGGCTGGGTTAATGAATTTGGCAATAAATTCGCCTCATAGTCCTGTTTCGTGCGCGGAAAGCACAACCGGGACTGTTTCACACCGGTTAGTAGTGGCCCGCCGTTGACTTGACGGGCGAATAGCCTTCCAACTTTCCGCCGGCGGCGGAAGGGTTTTTGCGAGGAACCATGCGTTTCACGGTCATTGTCGTTGTGGCGTTGATGAGCCTGGGCCTTGCGGCTTTCGGCGTCGTTTCCGCGCAGAAGACGACTGCCCCGGCCGTCGCGGAAACCAGCGCGGCGGTACGACTGGCGTCGAATGCCGGACCGGCGTCCGCGCCGAGCCCGTTCCACACGACCTCCGCCGCGGGGGCGGAACCCTCGCCGGTTCGCGTCGCCCAGACGACCTCCGCGACGCCTGCCGCCGCGGCTGCACCCACCCTGAAAGCCGCGGCGCCGGCCCCGGCCCTGTCCCCGCCGCCCCGCCGGCGACCGCCATCGCCGCATGCGACAAGCCGGGCGGCCTTGGCCTCTCGCGCATCGTCGAGATCGACACGACCGGCGGACCGGGCTTCGGCTACGAGCATTTCAAGCAGTACGATTTCCTGCGCGACAAGGAAGTCGTGCTGACGTTCGATGACGGCCCGTGGCCGGAGAACACCGCAGCCGTCCTCAAGGCACTCGCGGACAATTGCCTCAAGGCGACCTTCTTCGAAATCGGGGAACACTCCATGTGGCATCCCCAGATCACCAAACAGGTGATCGCGGCCGGCCACACCGTCGGCGGCCACACCTGGTCGCACAAGGATCTCGCGCGCAAGCCCTATGCCAACGATCTCGAGCTTGCGAAGCAGGAGATCGAGATGGGCTTCAGCTCCGTTCATGCGTCGGCAGGCGTGCCGATCGCGCCGTTCTTCCGCTTCCCGGCGCTGCAGCATCCGCCGCAACTGATGAGCTATCTGGCCGAGCGCAACATCGCGGTATTCTCGACCGACATCAACTCCTTCGACTTCAAGCTCCACAAGCCGGATCTCGTGATCAAATCGGTGATGAGCAAACTGGAAAAACGCGGCAAGGGCATCATCCTGATGCACGATTTCCAGCGCGCCACCGGCGAAGCGATGCCGGAACTGATCAGCCAGCTCAAAGCGGGCGGCTACAAGGTCGTGCACCTCGTGCCGAACCAGATGCTCACGACGCTTCCCAAGTACGACGAGATGGTGCAGCAGCACGACAAGCTGTCGTCCAACAATACGCGGCCGGCCAACAGCGTCGTGCATACCATCGGCGAATATGTCGGCTCTCCGGCGCCTTCGTCGTCCACCAGCCACGACTGAGAACGCGGCGCGCCGGCATCACTTCAGGAAACGCTCCGCGCCGTAGTTCGTGGGGTCGAAGGACGGCGGGGTGCCGGTCACCATGTCGGCGATCAGCCGCCCCGTCGCGGGACCGAGCGTCAGACCCCAGTGCGCGTGACCGATCGTGAGCCACAGCCCGGCGTGGCCCGGCGCGCGCCCGATCACCGGCAGGGAGTCGGGAAACGATGGCCGCGCCCCGAGCCAGGGCTGCGGTTCAACCCCCTCGCCTAACGGAAACAGCGTTCGCGCCGCCGGCAGCAGGCGGTCCAGTTGCACGGGCGTTGGGCGCGCGTCGCGGGCGGCGAATTCGACGCCGGTGGTGATGCGGATGCCCTGCTCCATCGGAGCCATCACGTAGCCGTTGTCGGCGTCGAGCACCGGACGGCCAAGCACCGCGTTTCCCTTCACGCGATAATGGCGGTGATACCCGCGCTTGACCGCGAACGGCAGCCTGATGCCCAGCGGACCAAGCAGGTCCGGCGCCCACGGCCCGAGCGCCAGTACCGCCTCCGAGGCATCGACCGGCCCTGATGTGGTATCAACGCGCCACCGGCCACCCGAGCGATGCAGCGTGCGCGCATCGCCGTCGAGCACGAGCCCGCCCAGCTTTTCGAACAGCGCGGCGTAAGCGCGCGTCAGCGCGAGCGGATTGCTGATGTGCACCGCGCCCGGCCAATGCACCGCGCGGCTGAATACCGGAGCGAGCGCCGGCTCGAGCGCCAGCGCGCCATCGCGGTCGAGCGGCACGTTCGCGATGCCGAACCGCTCAGCCATTTCGAATTCGGGTTTGAGCGCCGCGAACGCGGCATCGGTGCGGTAGAGCTTGAGCCAGCCGTTGCGGCTGAAATAGCGTTGCGCGCCGGCCTCGGCGGCGAGCGCTTCGTGTTCGGCGACCGCGCGGCTGAAGATCGGGCGCATCCGCTCCGCGGTCCGGATCAGCCGCGCAGGCTGCGACGCCGCCCGGAATGCGAGGATCCACGGCGCAACGCGCGGCAGAAACGCCGCGTGGTAGTTCACCACGGGCGAGCGTTTCAACGCGATGCGGACAAGGTCCGACAGCCGCGCCGGAAAGGCCGGCGGAAAGACGGTATTGCCCTCGATGATTCCGGCGTTGCCATACGAGGTCCCCTCGCCCGCACCGGCCCGGTCAATCAGCGCGACCGAAAGGCCGCGTTTGGCGAGATGGGTGGCAACGGAGGTGCCGACGATGCCGGCTCCCAGCACGATGATATCGGTCTTCGCCAGGGAATCCTCCGCTGCGGCTGACCCCTATCGTATGTGGTCGCGAACGCCGGATCACAAGACCGAAGCGGAGAATTGCGGACCCCGCCGCCTGTCCGCCGCGAGCGAAATCCGCCCTTATCAACCGTTGGTCGCCTGCTGGGCGAGCAACACCTGAAGCGTCTGCGGTTCGAAGCGTGGAAACGTTCCGCCCGATGTGGTTTTGGTCCCGGACGGCGCGGCCGTTGCCGGCGCCGCTGCAACGGTCGCGGCTGGCGCTGCGGTCGCGGGGAAACTCTGCGAGGCCGCATCGCCCTGGGCCGCGCCGCTGTTCTGCGATTTGGTCCGCTGCCAGATCGACTGGGTGAAGGCTGACGAGTTCGATGTGACGACCGTGGACATGGCGTCGCTCCTCGAAGACACCGGCCCCGCCGGTGAATGCATTGCCCCACTGCCCCCGCAGCGCCATGCAAGAGCGGGGCCGACGGGCAAATATTTGTAAATCATAGACTTTCCGGCCCGTGCCGTATCCGCCGGTCGACGATGGCGCGCAGATCCTGCCGCACGCGGCAAATATTGCCGGGCCCGCGTCCGCCGCGTTGCCCGCCGGGATATGGCGTGTTACCCGAACCGCGGCTGACACTCTTTCCCGTTGAGGACCAAAACCGGTGCAGCGCCCGCTCATTATCGCCCCCTCGATCCTGTCGGCCGACTTCGCAAGGCTCGGCGAAGAGGTGCGCGCGGTCGATGCCGCCGGCGCCGACTGGATCCATGTCGACGTCATGGACGGCCATTTCGTGCCGAACATCACGCATCGGCCCCGACGTCGTGAAGGCGCTGCGCCCGCACAGCAAAAAGATGTTCGATGTCCATCTGATGATCGCGCCGTGCGATCCGTATCTGGAAGCGTTCGCCAAAGCCGGCTCCGACATCATCACCGTGCATGTCGAAGCCGGTCCCCACATCCACCGCTCGCTGCAGGCGATCCGCGCGCTCGGCAAGAAAGCGGGCGTAACGATGAACCCCGGCACGCCGGCGGGATGCGTCGAACCGGTGATCGACCTCGTCGATCTGATCCTCGTGATGTCGGTCAATCCCGGCTTCGGCGGACAGAAATTCATTCCCGATGCGACAGACAAGGTCCGCAGGCTGCGCGCGCTCGCGGGCGGGCGGCCGATCGACATCGAGGTCGACGGCGGCATCACGCCCGAGATCGCGCCGGAAGTGGCGCGCGCCGGCGCCAATGCGTTCGTCGCCGGCTCCGCCGTGTTCAAGGACCGGACGCCGGAATCGTATCGCACCAACATCGCGGCCATCCGCCAGGCGGCGGCGCTGGTCCGCGGGGAGGCCGCCTAATGGGCATGCTGATCGACGGCAATGTGGCGCGACGAAGATCCGCCGGCCGAGACCGGCAAGACCGGCAATTTCCAGCGGGTCGACAGCGCGTTTCGCGACCGCATCACCGCCGACGGCTCGTCGGGCTTCAAGGCCGAGGCCGGGCGCTATCATCTCTATGTCGCCTACACCTGCCCGTGGGCGCATCGCACGCAGATCTATCGCGCGCTGAAGAAGCTCGACGGCGCCATCAGCGTCGCCATCGCCATTCCAGGCCTGCGCCAGGAAGGCTGGACGTTCGAGGACAATCCGGCGTTTCCCGATTGCGTGCCCGACCGCGTCAACGGCTTCCATTATCTGCATGAGGCCTATAGCGCGAGCGACCCGCATTACACCGGCAAGGTCACGGTGCCGACGCTGTGGGACAAAAAGACCAAGCGGATCGTCAACAACGAATCCTCCGAAATCATCCGCATGCTCAACACCGAATTCGCCGGCATCGGCGCCGACACCGACCGATTTCTATCCGCCGCATCTGCGCGCCGAGATCGACCGCGTCAACGCGCAGGTCTACGCCAACGTGAATAACGGCGTTTACCGCTGCGGCTTCGCGCGCATCGCAGGCCGCCTACGAGGAAGCCTACGACGCGCTGTTCGCGACGCTCGACGAGACTCGAGGCGCGGCTCGGCCGCCAGCGTTATCTGGTCGGCAATCCAGATCACCGAAGCCGACTGGCGGCTGTTTCCGACCCTGGTGCGGTTCGACGTCGCCTATTTCTCGCTGTTCAAATGCAACCGGAAGCGGATCGCCGACTATCCGAACCTGCTGAACTATATGCGCGAGCTTTATGCGCGTGCCGGGCGTCGCCGAGACCGTTAAGCCGCGCTACTACGTGATGGGCTATTACTCGATCGCGCGGTCAATCCGACCGGCATCATTCCCAAGGGCACGCCGGTCGATTTCCGGCAGCCGCACGATCGCGCGCGCTTTGCGGCGTGAACGCAGCCGCGGCGCGCGGCGCGCCGCATTTGTTGAGCCTCGTGCGATCTGCTACAGCGCGGGCTTCCCGACGAGGTGCCGATGATCCCGCGCTACACCCGGCCGGAAATGGCGGCGATCTGGTCGCCGGAGACGCGCTTTCGCATCTGGTTCGAGATCGAGGCGCATGCCGCCGACGCCATGGCCGAGCTTGGGATCATTCCCAAAGAAGCCGCCGCAGAAATCTGGGCCAAAGGCAAGACCGCCACGTTCGACATCGCGCGGATCGACGAGATCGAGCGCGAGACCAAGCACGACGTCATCGCCTTCCTCACGCATCTGGCGGAGATCGTCGGCCCCGAGGCGCGGTTCGTCCACCAGGGCATGACATCGTCGGACGTGCTCGACACCTGCCTGAACGTGCAGCTCGTGCGCGCCGCAGACCTGCTGATCGCCGACGTCGAAAAGCTCAACGCCGCGCTTGAACGCCGCGCGTTCGAATACAAACTCACGCCGACCATCGGCCGCTCGCACGGCATCCATGCCGAGCCGACCACGTTCGGGCTCAAGCTCGCGTCCGCCTACGCCGAATTCGCCCGCGCCCGAACGCGCCTGATCGCGGCGCGCGCCGAAGTCGCGACCTGCGCGATTTCAGGAGCGGTCGGCACGTTCGCGCAGGTCGATCCGCGCATCGAGGCTCACGTGGCCAAGGCGATGGGGCTTGCGGTCGAACCGGTCTCCACGCAGGTCATTCCGCGCGACCGCCACGCCATGTATTTCGCGACGCTCGGCGTGGTCGCCTCCTCGATCGAGCGGCTCGCGACCGAAATCCGTCACCTGCAACGCACCGAAGTTCTGGAGGCGGAGGAATATTTTTCCGCCGGCCAGAAAGGCTCGTCGGCGATGCCGCACAAGCGCAATCCGGTGCTGTCGGAAAATCTGGTCGGGCTCGCGCGCATGGTTCGGGCTTATGTGACGCCGGCGATGGAAGACGTCGCGCTCTGGCACGAACGCGACATTTCCCATTCCTCGGTCGAGCGCATGATCGGGCCGGACGCGACGGCCACGCTCGATTTCGCGATCAACCGGCTGGCCGGGATCATCGACCGGCTGATCGTTTATCCCGGACACCATGCGGCGCAATCTCGACCGGCTCGGCGGACTGGTTCATTCCCAGCGCATTCTGCTCGCGCTGACGCAGAAGGGCGTAAGCCGCGAGGACGCCTATGCGATGGTCCAGCGAAACGCCATGAAGGCCTGGCGCGGCGAAGGCGACTTCCTCGATCTGCTCAAGGCCGACCCGGATGTCGGCAAGGTTCTGACCGCGAAAGAACTCGCCGCGAGCTTCGATCTCGATTTTCATTTCGCCCACGTCGACACGATTTTCCGCCGGGTGTTTGGACGGGCCTGACAGCGAGGCAGCAGACGCACTCCGATGGCGGTTCGCGAAACCATCCTGGTGTTTGATTCCGGCCTTGGCGGACTGACGGTGTACCGCGAGATCGCCGCGGCCCGGCCGCACGCCGATTTCGTCTATGTCGCCGACGACGCCGCGTTTCCCTATGGCGCGATGGCGGAGCCTGCGCTCGGCGGCCGCGTCGTGGCGCTGATCGGCGAAATGATCGCGGTTCACGTGCCGGACCTCGTCGTCATCGCCTGCAACACCGCATCGACCATCGTGCTGCCTGCGCTGCGCGAGAAATTCCCGCTGCCGTTCGTCGGCACCGTGCCCGCGATCAAACCGGCCTGCGCCGGTTCGGTCACGCGGCGCGTGTCGGTGCTTGGCACCGAGGCGACGGTGGCGCGCGAATATACCCGCGCGCTGATCCGCGATTACGCGCAGGACTGCCGGGTGACGCTGGTCGGCTCGCGCCGGCTCGCCGGTTACGCCGAGGCGGAACTGACCGGCGAGCCGGTTGACGACACGGCGCTCGCCGCCGAAATCGCCCCCTGCTTCGTTGACGACGACGGCGTGCGCACCGACACCGTCGTGCTCGCCTGCACCCACTATCCGCTGCTGCTCGGGCGGCTGCGCGCGCTCGCGCCGTGGCCGGTCAACTTTCTCGATCCGGCGCCCGCCATCGCGCGGCGCGTGAGCGATCTGCTCGGGCCGGTGCTGCTGCCGGCCGAAAGCGCCGTCCCGGCCGGCGCCACGCGGGCCATTTTCACCTCCGGCTCCGCGCCCGCAGAGGCGCTGGCCCGTTTCGGCATCCACGCGCACGAACCCGCGGCCGGACGACGTTGAGCGCTGCCTGATTCCGCGCCACAAATTTCACCCGGATGACGCGGCGCTCAACTTGCGGGCACATTGCGTCTGACGTTACGCTGTCGGTGCCATCGCGGGTTTTTCAGGGCATCGCCATGACCGCAGCAGTCCGGCCGCAGCAGCAGGTGCCCTGGTATTTGAACCGCTGGTATCAGCTCATCCTCGGCATCGTCGCCATGATGGCGATCTCCAGTCCGCAGTACGTCTGGACGCTGTTCACCGGTCCCCTCAACCAGAAACTCGGCACGACGCTCGCGCAGCTGCAGTGGACGTTTTCGCTGCTTGTCATTTTGCAGACCTGGCTCTCGCCGTTTCAGGCCTGGCTGGTCGACCGCTTCGGACCGCGGCGCCTGATCGCGATCGGCGCGCTGCTGTCCGGCGGGAGCTGGATCATTTCGGCTTCCGTGGACAGCGTCTGGGCGCTCTACTTCACCTACGGCGTGCTCGGCGGGTTCGGCACCGGCATCATTTATGTCGGCATCATCGGGCTGATGGTGCGCTGGTTTCCGGACCGCCGCGGGCTTGCGACCGGTCTCGCGGCAGCCGGTTACGGCTTCGGCGCGATCTTCACCAGCTTTCCGATCGACAGCATGATCAAAAGTGCGGGCTACGCACAGACGCTCGTTGTCTGGGGCGTCATCCAGGGCGTGATCGGGATTTTGGCGGCCCAGGGGCTGCGCACGCCGCCGGAGAATTATCAGGTCCCTGGAGGTGCGCCTGCGCCGGCGATCGCCGCGCAGCAGACCGGGCGGAGCTTTGCGCCGCGCGAGATGCTGCGCAATCCGATCTTCTATTTGCTGTTCCTGATGATGAGCATGATGTCGACCTCCGGCCTGATGGTCGTCTCCAACGTCGGCCCGTTCGCCAAAGAGTTCGGCGTCGCCGACATGCTGGTGCTCGGCATGGCGGCATTGCCGCTGTCGTTGACCCTGTCGCGGTTCACCAACGGTTTGACCCGGCCGTTCTTCGGCTGGGTATCCGACCATATCGGCCGCGAGGCGACCATGGCGCTCGCCTTCTCGCTCGAAGCCGTCGCGATCCTGATCCTGTTCGCCTTCATCGACCGGCCGGCGCTGTTCGTGGTGCTGACCGGGCTGGTGTTCTTCGGCTGGGGCGAAATCTTCTCGCTGTTTCCGTCAACGCTGACCGACACCTTCGGCCCCAAATATGCGGCCACGAACTACGGCTTTCTCTATATCGCCCAGGGCGTCGGCTCGATCCTGGGCGGACCGGCCGCGGCCTTCCTCAAGCAGACCACCGGAAGCTGGACCGCCGTATTCATCGTGGTCGCGGTACTCGACGCCGTAACCGCCCTGCTCGCGATCGGCGTGCTGCGCGGCATGCGGCAAAGGTTTTTTGCCGGCCAGTAGCGCTTTTCCCGTAACGGTTTGACAGGGCGGCGGTTTCCACCTAGATACCCGGCATCGCGCGGGCCTTAAGGGCCCGCGCGGTGTTTCGCGACCCGTGGCTCGCGCCGGCGCTTCGGCGTAAAGCCTGTCGGTTTCCGGGGTAGAATCCGGGACAGAGGAGGGCGCGATCCTCAGCAACCCATCTTACAGCGAGGACGCGAATGACCAAGCGCCACCAGGCGAAGTACAAGATCGACCGCCGGCTCGGCCAGAACATCTGGGGCCGCCCGAAATCTCCGGTCAACAAACGTGAATACGGCCCCGGCCAGCACGGCCAGCGCCGCAAGGGCAAGCTGTCCGATTACGGCGTGCAGCTGCGCGCCAAGCAGAAGCTCAAAGGCTATTACGCCAACATGTCCGAGCGGCATTTCCGCGGCATCTACGACGAAGCCCGGCGGCTCAAGGGCGACACCGGCGCGCATATGATCGGGCTTCTGGAGCGCCGGCTCGACACGCTCGTGTACCGGGCGAAGTTCGTGCCGACCGTGTTTGCCGCGCGTCAGTTCGTCAATCACGGCCACATCAAGGTGAACGGCCGGCGGGTGAACGTATCGAGCTATCGCGTGCGGGTCGGCGACCTCATCGAGGTCAAGGAAAAGTCGAAGCAGCTGGCGCTGGTGCTGGAAGCCAATGCGCTCGGCGAACGCGACGTCCCGGACTATGTCGAGGTCGATCATACCAAAATGACGGCAAAGCTCACACGCGTCCCCGGCCTCGGCGAAGTGCCGTACCCGGTGATGATGGAGCCGCATCTGGTGGTCGAGTACTACTCGCGCTGATCACCCGTTTTCAAATTCGGCGGCGCCGCATTCCGGAAATGCGCGCCGCCGAATTTTTTTTAAGCCTCTTTATCAGCTTCAACCCCCGGATCTGAAAACGATTGTGCGCTGCCGCATGGCGGGCGCGACGAACTTCGTTATTTGTTGCTCAATCGCGCGTGTGCAGTGCGGTATCTGCCCTGAAAAGCGGCGGCGAGCGGGAGTTATGCACTTCTTTGCGCCACCCAAACTTGATAACTCAAATTGTGGCGCGTACGCTTTCCACGCGAACTGTGCAGCGGCTGAGGCGTATGCACGGGGCAACAAAGGGGAGAACGTACATGGATGCGCTTGGAAAAGTGAAAGCCTGGATCGGCTCGCTCACGGAAATCGGTCTGATGCTGCTGGCGCTGGCGATCGTAGCCGCGCTTCTGGTTGGGGCCAACCTTCCGTTCTTCGGCAACGTGACCGGCAACATCATGGCGCTGGTGAAAAGCCTCGGCGATGCCGGCCTCGTCGGCCTGATCGCGCTCGGCATTATCCTGTGGCTGTTTTCCTCGCGCCGGATGGCCTGACGCCGCAAAGCGGCGCTTCAGACAACACGCGTCAGGCAAACGTTGGGTGGCGGGGCAGCTCCCACCCAACGCTCGATGGCGGCCGGGACACAAGGCCTTCGGCAAACAAAGAAAAGACTGGAAATAGAGCCTTCAGAACACAAAGGCTTTAAGGCGGCCGCCTTCGCGGGATCTGTTGCTGCGGGACCTGTTGCTGCGGATCTGTGTTGCTTCGATGAAATCGCGGGCGCCGGTTGATTTCGACCTGCGCAATCACGCTCTTGAGGACGTGTGATGCTCGACCATCTGCAAAAGGCCAGGCAATACCTTTGGGCGTTCGTCGAGATCGGATTTCTGACGATCCTCGCCGTCATGATCCTCTACCTCATCCTCGGCGCCAATTCGGGGGTGTTTGTTTCCGGCGTCGCCGACAACGTGCTCAAATTCGCCGCCGCGGTGCCGACCCAAAGCCTTGTCGGAATCGCGATCGTGCTGGCGCTTGTCATTCTGCTCGGCAACCGGATGCGCTAGCGCGTGTACTCATGACGGCAGCGGGGGCGAGCGCGGAGTAGCGGCGTCACGCAGCCGCGTGAGCTTTTGCCGCAAAAAACTCGCCGAAAGTGCTCAGAAACCCCGGAACATCGGCCGCCGGCATGGGCCGCGCGAAATAGTATCCCTGAACCTGGTCGCAGCCCATGGCTCCGAGCACCTCAAGTTCGTGGACGTCCTCGACGCCTTCGGCGACTACCTGGATGCCCATGCTGGCGCCGATCGACAGGATCGCTGCCACGATTGCCGGATCGCGCAGATCGCGGACGAACGATCTGTCGACCTTGATGCGGTCGATCGGGAAGCGTTTGAGATGGGTCAGCGAGGCGTAGCCGGTGCCGAAATCGTCGAGCGCGATCAGGATGCCCGCCTCGTGCAGAGCGTGGATCGTGTCGGCGACGACCTCGGCACCCCAGCCCATATAAACGTGCTCGGTCACCTCGAGAATGAGGCACCGGGGAGGCACGCCCGCCCGCAGCAGTTTTGCGATGACGGACGCGGCCAGGCCGCCGCCGCGGAACTGTGATGCGGACAGGTTGACGGCGACGTGCCCGAATTCGACCGCGCCGTCGATCCACGTCCGCATCTGCGCTATTGCGCTGTCCAGCGCCACCTCGCCAAGCGCAAGCGAGAGCTCCTGATCCTCGAAGCCGACCCAAAACTGGTCGGGCGTGAGCACGCCGCGCGAGGGATGCTGCCAGCGCATCAGCGCCTCGAAGCCCGCGACCAGGCGCGGCCTCGCGATGCGCACGATCGGCTGGTAGTAGAGCACGAACTCGCCCCTTTCAATTCCGGACCTGATTTCGCGCAGGAGCGCGATGCGCCGTTCGACCTCGTCGCGCATTCCGGTTTCAAAGATGACGAAGCGATTGCGGCCGGCATTCTTGGCGCGGTAAAGCGCGATTTCGGCGTTGCCAAGCAATGCCGCAGCGTTGCGATCGTGCTCGGGATAGAGCGCCGCGCCGATGCTGGCGGTGATGGACGGATGCCTGCCGTCGTGGCTGCGCGGATCACGCAGCATTTCCCTGAGCCGGTCCGTGGGGGCCGTCAAATCAGTTATGTCGCAAACGTTCGGGATGATGACGGCAAATTCGTCGCCGCCAAGATGAGCAACGGTATCAGTGCTGCGATAAACGGACTGTAATTGCCCGGATACAGTGCGGAGCAATGCATCGCCAGCGGCATGCCCCAGAGTGTCATTGATGTCCTTGAAATGATCCAGATCGAGGATCAGCAATCCGACCCTGGTCCCCAGCTGTTCTGCCTGCGCCAGCGCGGTTGCGAACCGGATCTGGAACAGCGCCCGATTGGGCAATCCGGTCAGAGAATCGTGGAATGCCAGGCGTTCGACTTTGGCGGCCTGCTCCCGTTGCTCGGTGATGTCCTGAATGCTGCCAACGATGCGGCTTACGACGCCATTCGTCACCTCAGCCTCGGCAATGCCGCGCACCCAGCGCCGCGCTCCCGATGCCGTAATGATCGGGTGTTGCAGATCGAAGGGAATGCGGTCGCGGACCAGCCGTTCGATTCCTCTCGTGACATCGGCTTTCTCTTCACCCCAGAAGGTCGCCAGCATCTTCTGTGTCGGCGTAACGTCCAAAGCGACATCGAAAATACGATAGGTCTCTTCGGACCAGATGATCGCCCCGGTGTGCAGGTCCCAGCTCCAGCTTCCCACCTTTGCCATCCGCGCTGTTTGCGCCGACAGTTCCTGCTGTCGCTTGAGGTCGAGCGTCACCCGACGCCGGCGCAGCTCGTTGACGGCCGTGGTGGCCAGCATCTGCAAACGCGCGGCGTCCTTTTGGGAAAACTCGCGCGGCGACGTGTCGATGATGCAGAGCGTTCCGAGGCGAACGCCCGGCCGAACGATCAAGGGGGCGCCCGCATAAAAGCGGATATGCATTTCCCCGGTAACCAGCGGATTTTCCCAAAATCGGGCATCAAGCGTGGCGTCGGGTACGATCAACACCTCGTCGTTCAGAATCGCATAGGTGCAGAATGCGTCCTTACGGGGCGTCCCGTCGACATCGACGCCGCATTTCGCCAGAAATTTCTGTTCGTTGCGTCCCACGAGCGTGACCAGCGCGATCGGCACACCAAACAGGCTCTGCGCAAGCAGGCATGTCTGGTTGAGACTCGCTTCAGCAGGCCCATCCGGAAAATCGTAACCGAGAATTTCCTTTAGACGTTCTTCTTCGTTCGGAGGAATGGGATAGCCGCGCAGGGGCGTTGACAGGCTGGGCATTAATGTCCCTCGAGCCGGATCAGCCTGCCTGTTACGTCTGAAGACTTCGCTATTAAAAAGTGTAAAGGGCTAGATACAATTTGCGCCACCGCACCGCAGTACCGGCGGGCTCGCCGTCTGACCGGTCGGGCAGCGATCGGGCCGCCTGTCGAAATCTCTGACCGAAAGCTCTGTACCCGGAGCCCCGAATCCGGATCTCTGAATCAAATGGCCGGCACGAGGCCGGCCACGATCCGTGTTGCGCGCGGAACCAGGTATCAGACCTGCGCGGTCTCTTTCAGGACAATGCCTTTGTCCTTGAGCAGCGACTGCAGTTCGCCGGCCTGGAACATTTCGCGGATGATGTCGCAACCGCCGACGAATTCGCCCTTGACGTAGAGCTGCGGAATGGTCGGCCAGTCGGAATAGGACTTGATGCCGTTACGCAGTTCGTCGTTCTCGAGCACATTGAGGCCCTTATAGGCGACGCCCAGATAGTCGAGAATCTGCACGACCTGACCGGAGAAACCGCACATCGGGAATTGCGGCGTGCCCTTCATGAACAGCACGACCTCGTTGCCCTTGACCTCGTTGTCGATGAATTGCTCGATGGACATCGCCGTCTTTCCCTGTTGGCGCCGCGGGGATGGCCCCGCCCTGATTTACTCTGGCTTCTCGATATATGTATCGTAAAACCATAGCAAAGCCCATGCCGGGATTTCATCTCTGACCATTAAAAAGCCGGCCGGTATGGATGCATCGCGGGAGAGGCCCCGCAGGGGAAGGCATTCTCCCGGGAGCGGCAGCGGCAGGAAAAAGCCCTGCCCCGCGGACGGGCCCCCTCTCAGCCCTCCGGAATGCCGGTCTGCAGGGCGAGCGCGTGAAGCTTGCCGCCCATTTCGCCCTTGAGCGCCGCGTAGACGATCTGGTGCTGCTGGACCCGCGATTTGCCGCGAAATGACTCGGCGATCACGGTCGCGGCATAGTGGTCGCCGTCGCCGGCGAGATCGCGAATGGTCACCTCCGCGTCCGGAATGCTGGCGCGGATCAGCCGTTCGATATCGTTCGCAGGCATGGCCATAGCCGTCTCCCTACCGCCCGGAGCGCATCGGTGCCGGCTTACCAGATTCACCCGGGCACGGGGAAGCCCGGGCAGCGTCGCACCCCGGCTTAAGCCCACAGTTCCTTCGTGGCGAGCTTCGCTCCCGCGACCAAAGCCTGGAGCTTGGCCCAGGCGAGCTGCGGATGGATGCGGCCGCCGAAGCCGCAATCGGAACCGGCGATGACATTCTCCCGGCCGACGACGCCTGCGTAACGCACAATGCGGTCCGCGACCACCTGCGGATGCTCCACGATGTTGGTGGCGTGACTGACCACACCCGGAATGAGCAGCTTGCCGGGCGGCAGCTTGACCTCTTTCCAGACCCGCCATTCGTGCTCGTGACGGACGTTGCCCGCTTCCACGGAATAGGCGTCCGGCGTTGACCTTCAGCACAAGGTCGACGATGTCGCGCAGCGGAATGTCGGTGGTGTGCGGGCCGTGCCAGCTGCCCCAGCAGATGTGGAAGCGAATGCGGTCCGGCGGCAGGCCGCGCAGTGCGTGGTTCAGCGCATCGATGCGCACCGCCTCGAATTTCTTGAATTCGGCCAACGGCGGCTCGGGATTGATCATGTCCCAGTTGTCGGGAAGGCTCGGATCGTCGATCTGCAGGATGAGGCCGGCGTCGACGATCGCCTTGAATTCCTCGTGCATCGCGTCGGCTGCGGCGAACACGAATTCCTCTTCGGTTTTGTAGTAGAGGTCTTCGCCGCGCGCGAAGCTGCCGGGCCCGATCGCGCACATAAAGCCTTCCTCGGCGCCGGCCGCCGCCATCGCCTTCTTCAGATTGGCGATGTCGGCCGCGATGGCTGCCTGGCCGGTATATTTGAGCGGGCCGGTGCAGACCGGACGGCGGCCGCCTCGACGCGCGGCGCTGCCGAGAAGCGTGCCGCTCGACTCCGGGTCCTGATAGAATTCGCCGAATTTCTGAAAGTCGCGGCGATTGCCGACCGTGGTCAGCGCCATCTCGGCGACGCTCGATTTTTTATGCTGCGATTCCGGCACCTGGTCGGCCGGCGTGAAGCCCTCCATCCGCGCGAAGGCGTAATTCCACCAGACGCCGTAATCGTAGTTCGACGCCATCGGCTTGCCGAACTCGCCGTCGTCGGGAATGTCTATCCCGATCTCCTGCTGTCGGCGCACCACGTCCGCTACCGCGGACGCGAGGCACTGCGCATAGGCGGATGCATCCACCTTTTCGCCCTGTGCGCGCGCGCGGTTGAGCGCGATCAGATCGGGCGGCCGCGACAGGCTGCCGGCGTGTGTGGTGATGATACGGTCGGTGCTGCGTTTCATGATCTCGCTCACGATGACATCGACGACGGGGAACGTTCAGGCGTGGGGACCGGGAGTATTGACCGGGAACGCGAGCTTTGTCACGGCTGGCGGGCAAACAGACTCAGCGGACAACGCAAACGGGAGCGACGATTAGATGAGCCTCATGCAAGCGAAACGTGTTGGGCAGATGGCGGCGGGCAGCCTGCTTCTGCTTTTGCTGCTGGCGCCGGCCAGCGCGCAGCAGCAGCCGACGCAGGCGCAGCGCGACGCCATCAAACAATCCTGCCGGTCCGATTTCATGTCGCACTGCAGCGGCGTGCAGCCCGGCGGCAAGGAAGCCCTCGACTGTCTCAAGTCGAACGGCCCACAGCTCTCGCCGAATTGCCGTGCGGCCGTGGACGCCATACAGCCGGGCCAGAAGCCGGCCGGAAGCCGGCCGGGAAACCCTCGCAGAAAGCCTCAGCGCCGGCGGCCGGACCGCCGCCTCCCCGTCCGGGCGAGATGCCGATGGCTGCTCCTCCTCCGCCCGCGATGGTTCCGATGATCGCGCCCGCCGATCTCGCGCTGCTGATGCGGGCCTGCGGTATCGACGTCGGCCGCTATTGCCCGGGCGTGCAACCCGGAGGGGGCCGGGAAATCGCCTGCCTCGCCGCGAACGGGCGGGGACTGACGTTCCGCTGCCGAAGGGCGTTGCGGCTGATAGCGCCGGCGCTGCGCTGACCTAACGCGGGGGCGCCTCGTGCGCCCCCGCCATATAGGCCGGGAGCCAGTGCTCGAAGCGCCGGCGCAGATCGGCCACCGGCAGCGGACGCTCGCCGCCGATTGCAACGACGGCGCCGCCGGTCGCGCCGAGCGGAGTGACGATCACGTCCGCTGCCTGCGCGCGCTGCGCGAGCTTGTGTGCGTCTTTGGTGGTTACGACATAGCGGCCCTGGTCCTCGCCGAACCAGAAGCCATGGGACGGTCCGCCCGCCGGGGTTTCGAGCACGGCGCCGATGCCGGACGCCATTGCCATCTCTGCCAGAGCAACGAGCGTGCCGCCGTCGGAAACGTCGTGCACAGCGGTCACGAGCCCGTCCGCGATCAGTGCGCGGACGAAATCGCCGTGCCTGCGCTCGGCGGCAAGATCGACCGGCGGCGGGGCGCCCTCCTCCCGACCGCAAATCTCGCGCAGATAAAGCGACTGGCCGAGCCAGCCCCGCGTCATGCCGATCAGCACGATCGATTCGCCTTCGGCTTTGAACGCGATCGTCATCGACCTCGTGAAGTCACCCAGCAAGCCTACGCCGCCGATGGTCGGCGTCGGCAGGATCGCGCGGCCGTTGGTCTCGTTGTAGAGCGACACGTTGCCGGACACGATCGGGAAGTCGAGCGCGCGCGCCGCCTCGCCGATGCCGCGGATGCAGCCGGTGAGCTGGCCCATGATTTCCGGCCGCTCGGGATTGCCGAAATTGAGGTTGTCGGTGAGCGCCAGCGGGAGCGCGCCGACCGCGGTCAGGTTGCGCCAGGCTTCTGCCACCGCCTGCTTGCCGCCCTCGAACGGGTCGGCCTCGCAGTAGCGTGGCGTCACGTCGGACGTCAGCGCCAGCGCCTTGGGGCCGTCATTAATGCGCACCACCGCGGCGTCACCACCCGGACGCTGCACGGTGTTGCCGAGGATGACGTGATCGTACTGCTCGAACACCCAGCGCCTTGAACAAAGGTCCGGCGTGCCGACCAGCGTTTCCAGCGCCGCGGCGGTGCCGGCCGGCGGCGCAACCGAAGCGGCGTCGATCACCGGCAGCTTCGGCGTTTCGGTCGCCGGGCGATCATAAACCGGCGCTTCGTCGCCGAGTTCCTTGATCGGCAGATCGGCCACCACCGCGCCGCCGTGGCGGATCAAAAACCGCATGCCGGGCGTGGTCTTGCCGACGACGGCGAAATCCAGCCCCCATTTGCGGAAGATCGCTTCCGCCTCCGCTTCCTTCTCGGGCCTGAGTACCATGAGCATCCGCTCCTGGCTCTCCGAGAGCATCATTTCGTAGGCGCTCATGCCGGTCTCGCGGCACGGCACGCTGTCGAGATCGAGCGTGACGCCCAGGTCCCCTTTCGCGCCCATCTCGACGGCGGAACACGTCAGGCCTGCCGCGCCCATATCCTGGATCGCGACGACGCAGCCCTTCGCCATGATTTCGAGGCACGCTTCGAGCAAAAGTTTTTCCGAGAATGGATCGCCGACCTGCACGGTCGGGCGTTTCTCCTCAGCGTCGGCGCCAAATTCGGCCGACGCCATGGTGGCGCCGTGGATGCCATCGCGGCCAGTCTTCGAGCCGAGATAGACGATCGGCAGACCGACGCCCGACGCCGCGGAATAAAAAATGCCGTCGGTCGGCGCGATGCCGACCGCCATCGCATTGACGAGACAGTTGCCGTCGTAACGGCGATGAAACCGCACTTCGCCGCCGACCGTCGGCACGCCGAACGAGTTGCCGTAGCCGCCCACACCCGCCACCACGCCGGAGACCAGATGCCGGGTCTTCGGATTTTGCGGATCCCCGAACGACAGCGCGTTGAGGCACGCAATCGGCCGCGCGCCCATCGTGAACACGTCGCGCAGAATGCCGCCGACGCCGGTCGCCGCGCCCTGGTACGGCTCGATGTAGCTCGGGTGGTTGTGGCTCTCCATCTTGAACACGACAGCGAGCCCGTCGCCGATGTCGATGACGCCGGCATTCTCGCCGGGCCCCTGGATCACCCACGGCGCTTTGGTCGGCAGCGTGCGCAGATGGATCTTCGAGGATTTATACGAGCAGTGCTCGTTCCACATCGCGGAGAAAATCCCGAGCTCGGTGAAGCTCGGCGTCCGGCCGATCAGTTTTTCAATGCGCGCATACTCATCCGGCTTGAGGCCGTGTTGAGCTATCAGCTCGGGCGTGATGGCCGGTTCGTTAGAGCGCCGCGCTGGTCCAGCCACGTCACGCCGCCCGCTTGAAATAATCCGCCAAGCCCGGCGAACAGACCGCGCCCGTCGGTCGGGCCCATCGAGGCTTCGACGTGATTTTCCGGGTGCGGCATCATGCCGAGCACGTTGCCGCGCTCGTTGATGATACCCGCGATGGCATTGATGGCGCCGTTGTGGTTCCAGTCCGGATCGACCATGCCGTCGGGCGACGAATAGCGGAACGCAACCCTGCCCTCACCTTCCAGCCGCGCGATGGTCTCGCCGTCGGCGATGTAGTTGCCCTCGCCGTGCGCGACCGGGACACGGATCACCTGACCGGCATTGTAGCCGCGCGTGAACGGCGTATCGGACCGCTCGACCCGCAAATGCACGTCGCGACAGATGAAGCGAAGCTGCGCGTTGCGCATCAGCACACCGGGCAGCAGGCCTGCTTCGCACGCAATCTGAAAGCCGTTGCACACCGCGAGCACCGTCCGCCTTTTTTTGCAAACGCCCGCACCGCGTCCATCACCGGCGCACGTGCCGCGATCGCGCCGCAGCGCAGATAATCCCCGTAAGAGAAGCCGCCCGGAAGAACCACAAGATCGGTGCCGGCGGGCAGTTCGGTCTCGGCGTGCCACACCATCGAAGGCGCGCGCCCGGACACGAGCCGAAGCGCACGCGCCATGTCGCGCTCGCGATTGATGCCGGGAAAAACGATGACCGCGGAGTTCATGCCGGTGTCCCCGCCGCCGGTGGCGCCGTCATCCGAGGACCTCAACCCGATAATTCTCGATCACGGTGTTGGCGAGAAGTTTTTCGGCGGCGGCCTTGAGCGCTGCTTCAGCCCCGGCGCGGTCGCCGCCTTCGATCTCGATGTCGAATACCTTGCCCTGACGGACGCTCGCAACGCCGCTCACCCCGAGCGAGCGCAGCGCGCCCTCGATGGCCTTGCCCTGCGGGTCAAGGATTCCGGATTTCAGCGTAACGGTAACGCGGGCCTTCATCGGCGAAGCTCCAGCTTCGCGTCTTCAATATGTATAAATCGCGGCTGCCGCAACCGGCGGCACGGGCAAATGCCGCTCTGTCCCCGCGAAAACGGGGACAGGGCACGCGCGCCCACGCTACGCCTGAAATATGAGTTTCAGCTCTTGACCAGAACCGGGCCGGCGCCCTGCGGACGCTCGCCCTCGCTCATGATCCCGAGCCGCTTGGCGACTTCGGTATAAGCCTCGACCAGCCCGCCGAGATCACGCCGGAAGCGGTCCTTGTCGAGCTTCTCGTTCGACTTGATGTCCCACAGCCGGCAGGAATCCGGGGATATCTCGTCGGCGACCACGATCCGCATCAGGTCGTTTTCCCAAAGCCGGCCGGTTTCCATCTTGAAGTCGACAAGACGGATGCCGACGCCGAGGAAGAGCCCGGACAGGAAGTCGTTGACGCGGATCGCGAGCGACATGATGTCGTCGATCTCCTGCGGCGTCGCCCACCCGAACGCGGTGATGTGCTCTTCCGACACCATCGGATCGTTGAGCTGGTCGTTCTTGTAGTAAAATTCGATGATCGAGCGCGGCAGCTGCGTGCCTTCCTCGATGCCGAGCCGCTGCGACAGCGAACCGGCGGCGACGTTGCGCACCACCACCTCGAGCGGAATGATCTCCACTTCGCGGATAAGCTGCTCGCGCATGTTCAGCCGGCGAATGAAGTGCGTCGGCACGCCGATATCGTTGAGGTGCTGAAACACGTACTCGGAGATCCGGTTGTTCAGGACGCCCTTACCTTCGATCACCTGATGCTTTTTGGCATTGAAGGCGGTCGCGTCGTCCTTGAAGTGCTGGATCAGGGTTCCCGGCTCGGGTCCTTCGTAAAGGACCTTCGCCTTGCCTTCATAGATGCGGCGACGGCGGCTCATCGGTGTGTACCGTGGCTTGGTGAAATCCATCGAATGCCGTGGCTCCAGTTCAGAAATCGAGGTCCGCGGCGGCGGTCATGGGCGTGCGACTCAAAGCCGGCCCGTCCGCGCAAGAAAACTAGCTGAACGCCACGCGGAGTACAATTGGCATAGACCCGCACCGGATTTGCTGCAACGACCATCTTTGCCCCTTCTCCCGGTTGCCTTGACGGGCCACCCTCGATATGCAAGGCGGCAGCGCGACGCGCAGTTCCATTCATGTCGCATCGGGACAACACACATGACCACGTTCGATAAGCGCGAGGAAGCCTTCGAGCAGCAATTTGCACATGACGAAGAGTTGCGGTTCAGGGCCACGGCACGCCGCAATAAACTGCTCGGCCTCTGGGCGGCCGAAAAGCTCGGCCTCACCGGAGCCGACGCGGAAAACTACGCCACGTCGCTCGTGTCCAGCGAAATTGAGCCCGGCAAACACGACATTGCAGAAAGGATCGTCAAGGATTTCGCCGCCAAAGGCGTGGAGCAGTCCGACCACCAGATCGGCCGCACCATGACCGAGCTGATGGCGAAGGCGATCGCCGATATTAAGGCCGGGGTGTAGAGGCACCGCCGCGTTCCCGCGCGCTCCGCTCCCAAACCCCGGGGCTGACCATGACCATACCCGCCTTCACTCTGGCGCGGCGGCTTGCCGCCGGCGAGACCGTATTCAGCGGCTGGTGCACGCTGCCCTATCCAATCGTCGCGGAGGCGGTCGGCCGCGAGGGCTTCCCGGCCGTCGTGCTCGAAGGCCAGCACGGACTGTGGGACGTTGGCTCGCTTTTGACCGGCGTTGCCGCGGTGCGTCAGGGTGGCGCGGCGCCGGTGGTCCGGGTACCGGTCGGCGACTTCGCGCTCGCCTCGCGCCTCCTCGACTTCGGCGCCGAAGGGCTGATCGCGCCGATGATCAATACCGAAGCCGACGCCCGCGCCTTCGCAGCGTCCGCCAAGTATCCGCCGGTCGGGGAACGAAGCTGGGGGCCGCATCGCGCAACGACACTCGCCGGGCTCGCCGACCAGAACGTCTATCTGCGCGAGGCCAACGCTCATATCGTCACGCTGGCAATGATCGAAACCCGTACCGCGCTCGAAAACCTCGAGGCGATCGTCAACACGCCGGGGATCGACGGCCTGTTTCTCGGCCCATCCGACCTGTCGATCGCGCTGTCGGACGGCAAAAGCCTCGACCCGCTGTCGAAGGACGTCGACCGCGAGATCGACCGCATGGTCGCCGCCGCGCAAAAGGCCGGCAAGATTCCCGGGGTATTCTGTCACACTGCCGAACGCGCGGTCGCGCTGCAAAAGCGCGGCGTCCGTTTTCTCGCGGTGATGAGCGATCTCGGCATGCTGCGCGCGGGCGCGGCAGCCTCCCTCAAGGTGCTCAACGCCGGCTGAGCCGCGGCGTCACTTCGGAATGATCCGGAACGTGACGTTGCCGTTGATGTTGAAGCCGTCGCTTCGCGGCTGGTTGAAATTCTGGCCGGCGTTCACGCGCTGGACATTGACGTTCACCGAGTTCGAGCCGGCAGTCGCTCGCCAGCACGTCGCGCAGCACGGTGCATTCGCGGGCGGCGACGTCATAGACCAGGCGGCGGCCGTCTTCCTGGGCCTTGATTGCGGCCTCGCTTCCGTCGGCGGGCGCGGCGATGAACAGATTGACCGCGACAGAAATGCGGACCTGCTCGGCGACGATCGGGCCGGTCGCACGCGGCTCACTCGGTTTGACGACGATGGTCTGCGCCGACGCGACCGTCATGCACGCGGCAAACACGGCCGGCAATGCAAATAATCTCAACATGGCGTCTGGTCTCCGTGGTGAACGCTGCACGGATAGCGCCGACAGATTGGCAATGACGTAAGCAGTTATTTCAATTTTTCATAAAAACGGCGCGACCTCACGACGCGCCGCCCGGCCGCGGCCGGGCAGCATGCGGATGAGCGTGCGATCGCCCAGAATACCGTGATGCGCGACTGCTGCTGCGGCATGCAGCACGACGAGGATCATCAGAATATTCGCCAGCAATTCGTGACGCTCGACAACGGTGCGGGCGACGTCCGGTCGGCCGGCCACGGCGAAGGAATTCGACCACAGGCCGAAGATTGGCAGATCATGACCGCGGCCAAACTGGACCATGATGCCGAGAATGGGAACCGCCAGCAGCAAGCGCCAGATCGCGACTGGCTGACATTGGCCGCAACGCGTAACGAGCGGCCGAACGGCGTCGGCTCGGGCGGCGGCGGCGGATTGGCGACGCGCCAGACCGAGCGCGCGTAGATCAACAACGCGACGACGCATCCCGAGCGTCATGTGGACGAACAGGCCGCCACTCTGCGCAGGCCTTTCGGCAGATCGTCGCCGAACTGGCCGAGCAGCCAGGCGGCGATCATGAACGGCGCCGGACCAGTGCATGAACTGCGACACCGCGCCGTAGCGCGCTGTAGAGTTAATCCATTGCATGATTTTCCCTGTGCCGCGCCAACGTCCAGACCGGACATATAGGGAGAAAGCGCCCGCTCGATCCGATCGAGGCAATCGCCGGCCGCGGCGATGCGCGCGAGCGCGCCCGGCAGATCGATTTCGATCATCGCCGCCGGGAACGACACGCGGTACTCCCGCTCCTCCAGCCAGGCGAGTCTTGTCGGCACGCGCTTCGCACGCCTGGCACTTTCCTCCGCCGGCACGAGGTCGATCACGAGGCGCAGCGGAAACGACACGAAGTCGCAGATGTGCTGGCCGATCGGCGTCTGGCGCTTGAAGCCGCGGCCGGCGAAGCGGCGGTCGTTGACCAGCGCCTGCCACAGCGCGCGCTCGGCCTCGGTCGGATTGCGGCGCAAAAGCCGCGACAGCCCGCGCACCGGCCCGCGCTCCTTCGGCACGCGGCCCGCCGCCATGCTCGGCCAGCAGCGCCCGCAGCATTTCGGCCTCCTCGCCGTCGAGCACGCCGCCGCGCGCCGGCCCCTTGCGGCCCTCGGCGATCGCCATGATCACGCCGTGCAGCGTCTGGATATCCTGCTGGGTCGGCTGCATCCGGGTGAAGATGTTGCGCAGATTGATCTGCATGGTGTCGCGCTTGTCGGGCGGCCGGAAGAACTCGACTTTCTCCAGCTCGCGCTCGAGCGAGGCGAAGAACGCGAGCAGCTGCTCCTTCGGCGCCGGCGGTGGATTTCTCCGGCATGGCGAACGGCAGCTTGCGCCGCCGTCTGCAAGCTTGAACCATTCATAGGCGACGATCACCACCGCCTGCGCCAGATTGAGCGAGGCAAACGCCGGATTGACCGGCAGCGTGACAATGCGGTCGGCGAGCGCGACCTCGTGGTTTTCGAGCCCGTTGCGCTCGCGGCCGAACACGATCGCGACGGTTTCGCCGGCGGCGACGCGCGGCGCCATCAGCGCCGCCGCCTCGGCCGCGCCGACCACGGGCTTGGCCTGATCGTGCGCGCGCGCCGTCGAGGCGAGGACGAAGCTGCAATCGGCGATCGCGGCTTCGAGCGTGTCGTAACAGCACCGCGGCTTCGAGGATGCGGTCGGCGCCGGCCGCCATGATGCGGGCCCGCTCGTTCGGCCAGGGCTGCCGCGGCGCGACGAGGCGCAGCCGCGACAGGCCGAAATTGGCCATGGCGCGGGCGGTCGCGCCGATATTCTCGCCGAGCTGCGGCTCGACCAGGACGACGACCGGCGCGGGCCGGCGCGCCCAATGCTTGGTCCTGTCGGTCCCTGCTCCGGGCATGGCCTGCGAAGTCCCTCTGCTCATCAGTCCGGACGAAACCAGGCCCCGGGGGCCCGGAAAGCGGCCCCGGACCCCGCGCCGGACCCGGAGGTATGTCCACCGCCCCGGCGGACTATTCAAGCCACAGGACAGGGATTTCCGCCGCGGCCTGACCCTTCCCGCGGCGCGGGGGAAATGGCCCGGAAAAACCGCAACGCGGTTACGCACAATGTCGGCTTTCTCGGGCAGGCGGCCAGTGCTATAGCGACGCCGCCCGCCTGAGCCGCGCCGGACGCGCGCACCATCCGCTATTCATCCAGCCCGGGATGCAAAGGTCTTTACCCACATGGCTAAAATAAAAGTTGCCAATCCGGTCGTCGAAATGGACGGCGACGAGATGACCCGGATCATCTGGCAGTACATCAAGGACAAGCTGATCCATCCGTATCTCGACGTCACGCTGCTTTATTTCGATCTCGGCATCCAGAAGCGCGACGAAACCCGCGACCAGATCACCATCGACGCCGCGGAAGCGACGAAGCAGCGTCGGCGTCGCGGTGAAGTGCGCGACCATCACGCCCGACGAAGCGCGGGTGAAGGAATTCAACCTGCACGAAATGTACCGTTCCCCGAACGGCACCATCCGCAACATTCTCGGCGGCGTGATCTTCCGCGAGCCGATCATCTGCAAGAACGTGCCGCGGCTGGTGCCGGGCTGGACCAAGCCGATCATCATCGGCCGCCACGCCTACGGCGACCAGTACCGCGCCACCGACTTCAAGGTGCCAGGCAAGGGCAAACTTTTTCTCACCTTCGTCGGCGACGACGGCGCGGAGATCAAGCGCGAGGTATTCCAGTTTCCCGGCTCGGGCGTCGCGATGGCGATGTACAACCTCGACGCATCGATCCGCGATTTCGCCCGCGCCTCGATGAACTACGCGCTGGCGCGCGGCTATCCGCTCTATCTCTCGACCAAGAACACCATCGTCAAAGTCTATGACGGGCGCTTCAAGGACATTTTCCAGGAAATCTTCGACGCCGAATTCAAGGACAAATTCGCCGAGAAGAAACTGACCTACGAGCACCGCCTGATCGACGACATGGTCGCGGCGGCGCTCAAATGGTCGGGCGGCTATGTCTGGGCGTGCAAGAACTACGACGGCGACGTGCAGTCCGACACGGTGGCGCAGGGCTACGGCTCGCTCGGGCTGATGACCTCGGTGCTGACCACGCCGGACGGCAAGATCGTCGAGGCCGAGGCCGCGCACGGCACGGTGACGCGGCACTATCGCGAACACGAGAAGGGCCGCGAGACCTCGACCAACTCGATCGCCTCGATCTTTGCGTGGAGCCGCGGGCTCGCCCACCGCGCCAAGCTCGACAACAACGCGGAACTCGCGAAGTTCGCCGCAACTCTGGAGAAGGTCACGATCGACACCGTCGAGTCCGGCTTCATGACCAAGGATCTCGCGCTGCTGGTCGGGCCGGACCAGAAGTGGCTCACCACCACCGGCTTTCTGGACAAGGTGGACGAGAACCTCCGAAAAGCCATGGCGTAAATCCAGGGAGCCCCGGATGCCGCGCGCCCGTGCCCTCGTGCTGATCGCGCTTGCCGCGGCGGCGCTTGCGCCTGCGGGCGGCGTCCGGGCCCAGACACCGTCGGCGGTCGCCGTGCCGGACGGTGCCACGGTGCTCACGCTTCATGCCGAGGGCGCGCAGATCTACGAGTGCAAACCCGCCGCCGACGGCAAAACCGCGTGGGCGTTTCGCGAACCGGTCGCGACTCTGATTCTCGACGGAAAGACAGTCGGCCGCCATTACGCCGGGCCGAACTGGGAGCACATCGACGGCAGCGCGGTCACCGGCAAGGTTGCCGGCAGCGCGCCGGGTGCGACCGCGAACGATATCGCGTGGCTCAAACTCGACGTCGTCGGCCACCGCGGCGCGGGCGTGCTCGCGCCCGTTACCGCCGTGCAGCGAATCAACACGTCGGGCGGTGTCCTGGCCGGTGCGTGCGAACATCCCGGCGCGCTGCGTGCCGTTCCCTACTCCGCCGATTACGTTTTCCTGCGCACCGGGGGCTGACAGACACCGCGCGTGCGGCGCTCTGCCACCTGGAAAATTGCCTGAAAATTCCCATGTGAACTCACGGCGAAGCCGACACTCCAGACTTACGGCAAAGCCGACTCTCAGTCCTGTGTGACATTCATGGCAAAGCCCGCACTCAGCACCGTCGGAACGATCGCGATCATCGCGATCCTGCTCGCTTTTCTCGGCGTAGCGCTGTGGTACGCGGCGAACGCGTGGCTTTCGGTAAGCGGTCCGCCGATGCCGGCCGCCGGCTACATCGCCATGGTGCTCGGCATCGTGTTCTCGCTGATCGTCGGCTGCGGATTGATGGCGCTGCTGTTCTACTCGAGCCGCCATGGTTACGACGAGCCTTATCAGGCAGACGACGATCGCGGGTAATCCGCAGCGATTTCGTTCATCATTTTTGTGACCGCCATCAACTTGATCTGAACTTTTCTCCGGTACGCATGCACCTCAAGGAGAACGGCGGAGCCGGCCTCCTGGTGAATTCAAGCGTACAGACGCGAGAAACGCTCGCGCACCAACACGGAGGCTTCGGTCATGAGTTTTCCCGTCAGACCTGTTCGATTTGCCGCGGCCGCGCTGGTCGCTTCGTCGGTGGCATTTGCCGCCACGCAAAGCTTCGCGGTGCCGCGCTTCGACGGCCTGTGGAGCGTTTCGATCGTCACCAAGAAGGGCGACTGCATCGCGAGCTATCGCTATCCGATGCTGATTTCGGGCGGCGTGCTCGCCAACGGCGGCGCGATCGCGCTTAACGTCAGCGGCCGGGTGGCCCCGAGCGGCGCCGTCAGGGTTGATGTCTCCAGTGGCGACAAGAGCGCGCGCGGCACCGGCCGGCTCGCCGGCAACACCGGCAGCGGCTCGTGGAGCGGCAGCTCATGCTCCGGCTCCTGGACCGCCGAACGCCGCAGTTCGTAACGCGCGCCGCGGTTCGTTCACGCGGGCAGCGACGTTACGCGGAGCGAGGTGCGCGGCCCGCTCAGTGACGAGAATTGAAAGTGGAAATTGAAATGGCCGGGCTTCGACCCGGCCATTTCCGTTTTCCCGATCCCGGGATCTGGCGTTTGTCGCCTGTCGTCCACGGCCTGCCGCCCGTCGGCACCGACCGACGCAGGCAGGCCGCGGGAACGCGCCCGCGCCTATGCCTCGGCCGCGTCGTCGTCCTCGGACGAGCTGGGGTCGCCGGCAAGGATCTTGTCCGCGATCAGCCCGGAATTCTGCCGGATCGCCGCCTCGATTTTGGCCGCGACGTCGGGATTGGCCTTGAGGAAGTTCTTGGCGTTCTCGCGGCCCTGGCCGATGCGCTGGCTGTCGTAGGAGAACCAGGCGCCGGATTTTTCCACAACGTTCGCCTTGACGCCGAGATCGATCAGTTCGCCGTTCTTCGACACGCCCTCGCCGTACATGATGTCGAACTCGACCTGCTTGAACGGCGGCGCGAGCTTGTTCTTGACCACCTTGACGCGGGTCTGGTTGCCGACCACTTCGTCGCGGTCCTTGATGGCGCCGATGCGGCGGATATCGAGGCGGACCGAGGCGTAGAATTTGAGCGCCTGGCCGCCGCTGGTGGTTTCCGGCGAACCGTACATGACGCCGATCTTCATCCGGATCTGGTTGATGAAGATCACCATCGTATTGGAGCGGTTGATCGAGGCGGTAAGCTTTCGCAGCGCCTGGCTCATCAGCCGCGCCTGAAGGCCGGGCTGGCTGTCGCCCATCTCGCCTTCAAGCTCGGCGCGCGGCACCAGCGCCGCGACCGAATCGATCACCAGCACGTCGACCGCACCCGAGCGCACCAGCGTATCGGCGATTTCCAGCGCCTGCTCGCCCGCATCGGGCTGCGAGATCAGAAGCTCGTCGACATTGACGCCAAGCTTGCGCGCATAGATCGGATCGAGCGCGTGCTCCGCATCGACAAACGCGCAGATGCCGCCCTTCTTCTGCGCTTCGGCGACGCAATGCAGCGCGAGCGTGGTCTTGCCCGAGGATTCCGGGCCGTAAATCTCGACCACACGCCCGCGCGGCAGCCCGCCAATACCCAGCGCGATATCGAGCCCAAGCGACCCGGTGGAGACGGCATCCACGTCCATCGCCTGCGAGTTCTTGCCGAGCCGCATGATGGAGCCCTTGCCGAAACTGCGCTCGATCTGCGAGAGCGCGGCATCAAGAGCCTTCGTTTTGTCCATTGACGATCCTTCGACGACGCGCAGCGCTGCACTCATGTCCGTGCTCCTTATGGCCGTGATTTGGAGACCCCACAACGGACGCCCAGCGGGCGCTCAGTCCCTACCCCGGCAATGCGATGGAATCGAATGTACACCATTTGTTCCATGTTCGCAATATGTTCTCATTTGGGTACTGGTACTGGCCCCTTTCCATCCTCCCTGGTCCCTTTTGAGAACGAAGGCTGGCCCCTATTGGATCACATCAACTCTCTCGCCCTACTATGGGGGTCGTTTTCGGCACCCCTCATTTCAAAGGAGGGCAATTATGCCAAAGCATACGATGACTTGCGGCTTTGCAAGTACCTAGAGGTCGATCTTGATGGTCAATCCAAGACGGATGACTCTTTGATAGGCTTGTCTACGCGCGCAGATCGGCGCTCAAGAATCATTACGGTCACGGTTGAACATAAATAAACTCACCCAGCGTTAGCGTGAGGCCGCCTCAGTTGGCGGCCTCGTCATTTACAGACCTTTGCCAGTATCCTGCGCTTCCTCGTCGGCATACTCGAAGACAAGTTGTGTCGGCTTGCCGATTGGGGAATGAAGTTTGTCTAATTTCGCTTTGAAGTCATACCAATCGGAACTCAGTTTCGTGATGGCAACGCCTTGCGACGAAATCGACCCCCGCGTGGCAGGCAATCAGGTTCTTTAACGGCGATATCGGAGGCTTTCTGCTCAACCGCAATCTTGATCCTGCATCCAACGACAACAGCCCGGTCTTTATCGCTGCTGCGGCTTAAGTTACCTGTCCGCTACGGCAGGGGGCCATGAGAAACATTTCTAATGTGCAATCGACAGCACAAAACGATCATCCACCGGAACAGTCACGTAGTTGAGCGCATCCATGTGAATGTGGTATTCGTCCGAGAGTTCTTTGGAATGTAATTCGACCAGCAGATCAGGGCGTCGTGTCGTGAGCAACGCCTCAGCGCCGCGCAACACCCGCATTTCCGCTCCTTCGACATCGATCTTGATAAGGTCAGGCGGTGGATGCCGGGAAACCTCCCAATCAAGGGTCGTGACAGGAACGACGATGGTGCGTTGAGAGCTGGTATTCATAATTGAGGCCATGACTGCCGGTTTTTCATCATCGAGGCGGGCGGTGCCACACATTTCAGTGACGGCTTTTACGCAAATGCGGACGTTGGATTTTCCGTTAAACGCCATTTGTTTCGCCAGAATGCTGGCGGTCAGCGGGTGCGGTTCAAATGAAACGACGCGCCCGGTTGGTCCGACGAGCCGGGCGCCCAGAAGTGAAAAGAAACCGGCGTTTGCTCCGACATCGTAAAACGTCATCCCCGGCCGCAATCGTTCTTCAAGAACGCGCTGGACGGCAGGTTCGTAAGTGCCGTCTATGTACTGGTCGTTGTGGATTTGCATGAACCGGATCCATTTTAGGTCTTTTAGAGGACCGGATGAAATCGTGAGGACTTCGCCCTCATTATAAAAACAAGCCAGATAGGCTTGATGAAGAAGCGGGCCGAAGAACGGAGTGCGCTTTATCTTTTCTCTGAATGACAGCATTGACAGCCTTTGCAATTTGATCTTCGCAACTCTAAATCCCGCTATCACCGGTTGCAAGGTGAACGGAAACGGAACGTCCCAAGGGTCACACGAAGCAGATCAACAGCCCCAACGCCCCTGAAGCCCCGCCCGGCAACGCCATCGGCCCAATGCCGTCCATGGTCGGCGTCGAAGTCGCGTCGTGTGAACAGTGCATTGCGCCAGCCTGAGCGACGGTGAAGGCAACCGATTGACTGGCGCGTTCACGCCGCATCAGGCGCGCGACGTAGCAGCACGGCTGCTCGCGATCGTTGTCGATCAGATCCCGTTAAGCGGGAACATCCAGTTTGGCCACACCAACATCGCCGGTCAGACTGCGACGATCACACCGACGATCAATCCGAACAAGACGGCTATATCGCTGTCCGCTGCGGCGTGGAGGCCATAGATCGAGAATGGTGGATCGAAATGTTCTTTAACGGCAATATCGGCGGCTTCCTGCTCAACCGCGATCTCGACCCAACGGCGAATGACAGCAGCCCGGTGGGGCTGGATAAGGCGGCATGAAATCATTGGCGACGGAACAGGCAATCCGTAAAGGTGTCAGGGACTTTGGTGATAGGAATCGGCCTCTCTGTCTCGCCACTTAAATACTGATCAAGAGAATAGGTGGACTTCAAATCGAACGCCTGGAAGCCAAGACTGGTAAGTGCGTCGAAAGTCTCTGCCGTGTTGTCATCGTCGCCGCTTTCCATCGAGATTCTCGAGATCGTCTCTGAATAAATGGCTCGACCGCAGCAGGGTTTTCAGTACGGCTGGCTCGGCTCCCTCCACATCAATCTTGATGAATTGCACCTTCGGCCAGTCGGCATCATTTATGTAATCCTGAAGCGGAGCGCAGTTCACCATCGCATCAAAAGTGCTGCCTTCTTTGCATATCAGCGATGAGGTCCCCATCATCACGCCAGCTGGCCGGAAAAACGGCATTTGACCTCGTTCGTCCGTGACGGCTGATTGAATGGCCGTCAGGTTCACGCAACGGTTAAGTCGGATGTTTTCGGACAGAAGCCGGTATGCCGCCGGAGACGGTTCAAAAGCAATGACCCGGCTGAATATCCGCGAGGCCAGCAGCGAGAAGTAACCGACGTTGGCGCCAATATCGAGAAAGATGCCGTCAACGTTTTTCTTCGCAAATCCATGCGGTGAGGTTCGGCTCCCAGAGCCCGAAAACCGCAATATGTTTCTGAACCAGGTCGTCGGTGCGGCACAGCAGACGATTGTCGAGAAGGTCGGTGCCGACAACCGTTGACCCCATGTAAAGGAAATTGCGGTTTGCGACGTTCCAGAGCGCGCGTTTGGTCTGCGCCGGCAGCGGCAGTTTCATGGTGGCCCGCAGCGTGCGTGTGACAAACGGCGTCGCGGATTTTTTGATCGTGGCTTTGTCCATGAGCGTTCCACCAAACCGTCAATTGTGAATCCCGCTATCGCCGGTTGCAAGGTGAACGGACGGGGAACTGCCTGAGCACGACATGAAGCAGATCAACAGCCTGAACGACCCCGAAGCCGCCAGCGACATCGGCCCGATGCCGTTGATGGTTGGCATCGAAGTCGCGCCCTGCGAGCAGGGCATCGCGCTCAGTCTGAGCGACGGTGACGGCAACCGGCTGACCGGCCCTTTCACGCCGCATCGGGCGCGCGACGTTGCAGCCGATTGCTCGCGATGACGAACGCCGGCTCCGACCCGCGTACCGTGAGCGTGCCGGTGTGACGAATGCCGAAGCGTGGATCAGGAAATGCGAGCACTACGATGCCGTAATGGCCGCGGACGGACTGTTTCAGGTCGAACCGATGCAATAGGCCGCCTCAGTTGGCGGCCTCTTTCATTTCAGCGTCAATTTCGCCGATCGGCGCCGCCGCCCTGCTGGTTCACGCGATTGATCGCGAGGCAGTCCCTTTTTACGTTCAATAAGGCTTTCATGCCTTTCCGAAGGCACGCTTACGCTTTTCCCTTGCGCGCCGTCCGGATTCGGACAGGACCCGGGGTGGACTGCCCCCTTCAACCCAGCCGTCCTCGACGGTCTTCAGTGCGCTCGCCATTTGAAGCAGGGGACGCCCGCCGCGATCCGCCACTGTGACAAATCACAGTTGTCACCCGGTCCCCGCCGCCCCAAAACTGCGGCGGGGACCGTTGGCATCCGTCGCCCCCGCTGACGGACCTTAGAGGGGACAGTTTCGTTCGCGAGACTGTCCCCTTGCATTTATGCCCCTGGAACGGGGCGCGCCCTTATTACCCGTTAAGCGGCCGATCCGGAAGCGCGCAGGCGCGGCTCCCGGGACCGCGTACACCCAACCCCGCTGGCGAATCACGACGCTCGCGGCCGCAAAGTCCAAGACCCCTGCCGCCGGACGGCCCCCCAGTGTTGGGGGATTGCGGACACGCGCGTCCCCGCCTCTGCTGCGGACCTTGGGGATCCGCCGGCACACGTCGCCCCCGCCGGCGGGGACCTTGGCGGGGGACGCGGTCTTAGAGGCCATCAAGGGCTCGTCCCCCAGCTTTTCGGGACAGTGCCGCCCGGGGCTTGAATCACCAGCAGCCCGAATTGACGGTATCGCCCTGGCCGGTTATGGCCGTCCGTGGCCGGGGCGGCCGGTCGTCTTGAAAAAAATGCGAGGCCGGTTCCGGAATTGCCGTTTCGGATTTGCCAGAGACATCAAGCTACTGGCCGGCCTCGTTCGGGGCCGATCGGGGGCCGCACCGGCGACTGTGACATATCACAGTTGCCATGACTTTCCCCGTCCCCTCCAATGCGCGCGGGGACCGTTGGCATCCGTCGCCCCCGCTGACGGGACCTTAAAGGGGATGGCTTCATTCGTGGAGCTGTCCCCTTTGCCTTTTATGGCCGGGCCGATCGGCGTGAGCGACCAGGCCGCGCCCGCTCCCCGTGACCGCGCCGAGGCCCGGATCGATCTGCCTTTGTTCCGGTTCACGCCCCGATGTGTGTTAAGGGAGTGTTATAGTTTAACACACGACGTAAAACTCAGGCGTGCTGCTCAGCCTTTCTCAACGGTTGGATGTTATGCCTGCGGTATGTTCCGCATGATGGCGATAACTCTGGTCGCTGCGGCGGCCTACGATTATTACCGTTTCGACGCGGCGCACATCCATGCCGTCGAGGCGGTGCTGTCGAACGTGATGCGTTCGTTTTTCGGATAGACGCACGCGGGCGCCACGTTATCGGCAAAACAGCAAGTCGATGTCGTCGCGGCTTTTCGTTAGCCATCCCTTAATCGCCCCGACCCACACTGCCCGGCGCAATTCGGGGAAAATGGGGCCTGCCATGAAGCTGCGCTTGCCGGACGTGACGCTCGTCATGATCGACACGCAATGTCACGAGCTTGCGCGTCTCGCGATGGAAGATTCGATGCGCGGGATCGAATTCGGCGACGCCGTGATCTTTTCGGACCAGAAGATCGACGTGCCCGGCACGCGCTGGGTCGAGGTGCCGAAATGGCCGAACATCGATCAGTGCTCGCACTTCATGTGGTACGAACTGCCGGATCACATCGGGACAAAATGGGCGATCAACATCCAGTGGGATTCGTGGGTGGTCGATGTCGCCTGCTGGTCGGATGAGTTCCTGCGCTACGACTATGTCGGCGCGCCGTGGTGGTACGGCGACGCGCTCAATGTCGGCAACGGCTGCGCGCTGCGCTCAACCGCGCTGATGCGGTTTCTGCAAAAGCATACCGCGTGCTTTCCGCTGACGATGCGTCAGGAAGATCACCTGCTGTGCCGGATCTACCGGCCGACGCTCGAGCAGTGCGGCTTCAAATGGGCGCCCGAAGGTCTGGCGTCGCGGTTTGCGCTCGAATGCACCCGCCCCGCGGAAGGCTCCCGGCACTTTCTGTTCCACGACAGCTTCAATTTTCCGGTCGTGCTGGACGCGGAGCGGCTTGCCGAGCGCGTGCGCCTGATGCGGGCCAATCCGAGCATCGCGCACAAGGTGGCCGAACTCGACCGTGGCCGTCGGCCGATGATCCTGCCGCGGCTCGCCGCCGCCTGACCCGCTTTACGCCGGGATTTCCGCTCCCTTCGCTTGCAGCGCGAAATTTGTGCGCCCCGACGCAACCAATACACGCCGCAATCGTTGACTAAAAACGTGCGCGCTGAGAATGGGGATTTGAGGGGTGAGGCCTGCGGTTTTGCCAAACCGCGCGGCAGCATTCGGCATCATTGCCGTAACCGGTCCCGCCCGACCAGCATTGCCGTCAAGGATCGTAATGCGAAAAGTTTCCGAGTATCAGGAACACGCCGACGAGTGCCGGCGCATGGCGGCCAGGATGAAGGACGCCACCCACAAAACCCAGCTTGAAGAGATGGCGCGGGCCTGGACCATGCTCGCCGAAGAGCGCAAAAAGCAGCTCGAAAAGCAGTTCGAGAAACAGGGCGGCAGACGGCCGGACCCGGCGGGTGCGACCGCTGCATCCGGTATGCCGGACGCACGAACCGCGCCGCTTACGCCTCGATAACGATTTTCGGCGCCGTCCGGCTTTCCGCCGCAAGCCCGTCGCGCACGCGTGCCGCGATGGCGCGGAACGCCTGCGCGTGCGGGCCGTCCGGATCGCTCGCGACCACGGGCTCACCGCCGTCGGATTTTTCGCGGATGGTCATCGCCAGCGGCACCTCGCCAAGGAACGGTACGCCGAGCCGTTCAGCTTCGTGACGCGCGCCGCCGTGACCGAAAATGTCCGACCGCGTGCCGCAATGCGGGCAGATGAACGTCGACATGTTCTCGACGATGCCGAGGATCGGTACGTTGACGCGCCGGAACATGGCGATGCCGCGCCGCGCGTCGATCAGCGCGAGATCCTGCGGCGTGGAGACGATCACCGCGCCCTTGAGCGGCACCTGCTGCGCCATGGTGAGTTGCGCATCGCCGGTGCCTGGCGGCATGTCCACCACCATCACGTCGAGACTGCCCCACTCCACTTCGCGCAGCATCTGCGTCAGCGCCGACATCACCATCGGCCCGCGCCAGATCATCGGCGTCTCTTCCTCGACCAGAAAGCCGATCGACATCACCGGCAGGCCGTAGCGGACGATCGGTTTGAGCCGCGTGCCGCCGATGGTCTCCGGCTTCTCGCGGATGGCGAGCAGCCTCGGCAGCGACGGACCGTAAATGTCGGCGTCAAGAATGCCGACCTTGAGCCCGAGATCGCGCAGCGCGAGCGCGAGATTGACCGCGACGGTGGATTTGCCGACCCCGCCCTTGCCGGACGCGACCGCGATGATCGCCGCGACGCCGGGAATGCCGGCGGGCGCGGCAGGACGATGCGCATGTGGTGCGGGCGCCCCGGCCGGCTTCGGCCCGCCGGGCGGCGGCGCGGGTCGCGGCGGCGGAGCGGCGCCACCGCCCCCGGCGCGTTCCGCGGTGAGCGCGATCATCACCGACTTCACGCCAGGCAAAGCGCGCACCGCCTTTTCGGCATCGGCCCGCACCGGCTCCCACTGCCGGACCTGGGCCGCGTCGACGCTGATCGAGAAAAACACCTTGCCGTCGCCGGCCACGATCTCGGACAGTTTTCCGGTTGCGGTCAGCGGCCGGCCGTCCGGCGTCGGCAGCCGCGAGAGCGTAGCCAGAACGTCGTCCTTGAGCGATGCCATGCGGTCTCCTGTCCGCGGCCCGGATCAACCAAGCGGAATCCCGGGCCGTTGTCCGAGCCGTCGTGGCGACGGCGTGGACGATAGATAGGACAGCAGGAGCAGCGGCTCAATCGCCGGCGGCCGGTAACGAAGACGCGGCCGGCCGGCGAAGCCGGAGCGGCCGTACGCGTCAGGCCGCCTGGCTCGACCGCTCGGTTTTCAGCGCAATGTCCACCGCCACCGGCGCGCGCAGAATGTCGAGCACCGGGCAGTGCGCATCGACCACGTCCTTGAGTTTGGCCAGATCGGCCGCGCTCGCGGAGCTTTTCAGGCTGACGACACCGTTGATCCCGCTGAAGCCGGCGCGGACGTCGTCCTTCACCGCGAAGAAGCCGCGCAGGTCGAGCGTGCCTTCGAGCTTCACCGAGACGGCCTCGAGCGGGATGCCGAGCGCGGTGGCATAGGCGCGGTACGTGATTTCCTGGCAGGTCGCGAGCGCCGCCAGCACCAGTTCCACCGGATTGGGCCCGGTATCGGTGCCGCCGAGGCTCGGCGGTTCGTCGACCGTCACCGAAAACTGGCGGATTTTGGCTTCGCTGCGCAGCCCCTCCACCTGACGCGAGTCGGTGGAAAATTTGGCGATCGCATGATCGGCGTTGGCGCGCAGATCGGCCTGGGTCGCAACAATAATGTCCTTGAGCGCCATCGGTTCTTTCTCCTGTGCTGCACAACCGGTACGGTCGGCGGGGTATTATATAAAATACATCGACTTTATGGATTTAAGGCCGAAACCGCCCTGCCGTCAACCGCCTGGACGCGCCCTGCCCGACGGCCGTCACCGTGATGTGAGCGGGCACCGATATGGCTATGATGCCGCCCGCGATCATGCGGGGCTGCCGATATGGAGGAGACCAGATGGCGAAGGTGGCGTTCGTAGGCCTGGGTGTAATGGGATACCCGATGGCGGGACACCTCAAGAACAAGGGCGGCCACGAGGTCACGGTCTTCAACCGCACGGCCGCCAAGGCCGAGCAGTGGGTCGCAGCGTTCGGCGGCAAATCCGCGCCAACGCCGAAGCAGGCGGCGGCCGGGCAGGATTTCGTCATGGTCTGCGTCGGCAACGACAACGACCTGCGCGAGGTCATGCTGGGCGATAACGGCGTGTTCGCCGGCGCCGGCAAAGGCGCGCTGGTGGTGGATCACACCACGGCCTCCGCCGAAATCGCGCGCGAACTGTTCGGCGAGGCGAAGCAGCGCGGCTTCGACTTCATCGACGCGCCGGTGTCCGGCGGCCAGGCCGGCGCCGAGAACGGCGTGCTCACGGTGATGTGCGGCGGCGACGCCGCCCCGTTCGCGCGGGCCGAGCCGGTGATCGCTTCCTACGCGCGCGCCTGCAATCTGCTCGGGGCCTCCGGTTCCGGGCAACTCGCCAAGATGGTCAATCAGATCTGCATCGCCGGCGTCGTTCAGGGTCTCGCCGAGGCGCTGCATTTCGCGCAGAAAGCCGATCTCGATATCGAAAAGCTGGTCGCCACCATCTCCAGGGGCGCGGCGCAGTCATGGCAGATGGAAAACCGCTACAAAACCATGACCGCCGGCAAATTCGATTTCGGCTTCGCGGTCGACTGGATGCGCAAGGACCTCGGCATCTGCCTCGCCGAAGCGCGCAAAAACGGCGCGCATCTGCCGGTCACGGCGCTGGTCGATCAGTTCTACTCGGAGGTCCAGAAGATGGGCGGCCGCCGCTGGGATACGTCGAGCCTGATCGCGCTCCTGCAGCGCTGATTCCTGCTCCGCTCCGTGGCGGAGATTTCGCCTTGCGGGCAGAGCGGAGCACGCCGGTGCAGCGCGAAGCGCCGGCCTGCTTCCCGGCTTTCTCATTGGGCGGCGGACCGATGGGCCCGGACCTGTTGTCTCCCCGCGCTACCGCGCGGGTGACCGCGCAATCCCCTACCCCGCCGCGACCTTTTCCACGTAAGGCCGGAAGGTCGTCTTCTCCGTGCCGCAGTCGGGACAGCGCCAGTTCGCCGGAATATCCGCGAACGGCGTGCCCGGCCGGATCGATTGCTGCGGCAGGCCGTTGGCTTCTTCGTAGATGAAATAGCAGCCGCGGCACATGAAACGGCGTTGCAGCGGATTCATCGCCGGCGCCGCTGCCTGGGCGACCGGACTGGCCGGCGTCGAGCGCGGCACCAGGACCGGGTCGCCGACGGCGATCTCGCCACCATCGCGCACGACGAGATAAACGCCGAGATTCTTGTGACCGAACGCCGCGCGCAGCGAACCCGGAATATCGAGGTCGCGCCGGCCGGTCGCCGGATTGACGTTGGTCGCGCCGCAGCGGCCGTTCTTGCGATCGACCGCGAACACCGTATCGCCGATCCGGATTTCGCCCCCGACCCAGTTGAACTCCTCCCACGGTTCGGCGCCGTCGATGTAGATGTTGGCGCGAAACCGCAGCGGATCGATCGCAACGCCCCACTGCGCTTCGAGGCTGCGCACCGTCGCCAGATTGATCAGCGAAATCACGTTGTCCGGTTTGTCCATGAAGTGTCCGCCGGCGGAGCGAACCAAAGCCGGCGGCGCGCGCAGCGTCGGCACCAGTTGCCAGAAGAAGCTCTCGAGCTTCGCACGATCGCCTTCGTCGGCAAGGTGCGCCGCCATCACCTGGGCATTGCCCTGCTTCACCGTGAGCAACAGCGAGTTCAAGATCGAGGTCGGTATTCACCCGCGCCAAATTCTCTTCCAGCATGAGCATCACGAACAGGCCCTTCTTGGCCCATTGCGGATGATCGCGGTCGACTGGAGCGCCAGGCCTCACAAGCGCGAAGATGCGATCCTGCGGGAAAGGCTTCCCGGCATCGAGCATCACGCGCGACAGCGGCTGGGCGCTCAATCCCTTGATCGGATACCGATAGATCTTGCTGACCGTGACCATGACGTTGCCGATCTGCCTCGCGCCGGACGCGAAGCTTCTACGGCGGCGGCGCCGCGACGTTAGAGCCGGTTGCCGGAGAAACCTGGGGTCCAGATTACGCGGCTTGCGCGTGACCGGAACCGGCGGGGGCGGCGGCACGGTTGCCCTCACGAACAACGAGGTCACATCGGCGCCCGGATTGTCCACCGCGTCATCGACGGCGTCCGAGAGGCGCGAAATGCCCTGCTCGATCTGCTTGCGGGACAGCGCGGCGTAGCCGAGCATCAAGCCGCGCTGCGTCAACGTCGAGGCCCGCGCCACGCAGGCGCCTCCCGAGGTCAGCGAATAGACGCCGATGCGCACCCGGCGCGCGAGGTTTTCGACGACCGCCGCGTCAGGCACGCCAGGCGGGAGATACCACACCAGATGCAGGCCCGCGGCCTCACCGGTGACGCTGATCTCGCCGAAATTATGCCGGAGCGCGGCAAGCAGGTAATCGCGGCTCTCTTTGTAGCGGACGCGGGTGCGCAACAGGTGCGCCGCATACGATCCCGCACGCATCATCCCGGCCAGCACCGCCTGTTCGAGCCAGGACGTGCCGCTGTTGAGGAGCCCTTTTGCGGCAGCGACAACGCCGGCAAGCTGCTCGGGCACGACCATGTAGCCGAGCCGCAAGCCTGCGCCCAGCGAGCGCGAGAACGAGCCGAGGTAAATGGTGCAGTCCGGGGCCAGCGCAGCGATCGCCTGAAGCGGCGAGCCTTCGTAGCGCAGATCGCCGTCGCGATCGTCTTCCAGGATGTAGCAGCCGTAACGCCGCGCCCACGCCACCAGCGTCTGACGGCGGGCGGGCGACAGCGTATGTCCGGTGGGAAACTGGTGCGAGGGCGTGACGTAAACCAGCGCCGTAGGCCGCTGCGGCAACTCTTCGACGATCAGGCCCTCGAAATCGACCGCGACGCTCGTTACCTCGGAACCGGTCGCCTCGAACGCGAACGCCGCTCCCTGATAACACGGGTCCTCGATCGCACTCGGCGTGCCGTGATTGAGAAACAGCCGCGCGGCGATGCTGATGCCCTCCTGCGAACCGTTGGTGATGACGATGCGGCCCGGATCGGCCGCGATCCCGCGTGTGGTCGCAAGATGATCGGCAATCGCCGAGCGCAGCGCCGGCAGTCCGGCCGGATCGCCGTAGTGCGTGAGCCCGGCGCCACCTCCGTGCGAAAGGGTAGCCTGCAACAGCCGGCGCCAGGTCTTGACCGGAAACGCCGCCGCGCTCGGGCGTCCGGGAAAAAAGTCGAACGCGAGGCGGCTGCGCTGCTGATCCGCGAGGTTCTGCACGCGCAAAGGCAGCGGTGGCATCGGCATGTGCGACAGCGAACCGCCGGCCGCCGGTTCCTGCACGCTGCCTGTCAACCCGACCGTCGCCCCGGGCAAATTGTCGGAGACAAAAATCCCCGAGGCGGGGCGGGATTCGACGTAGCCCTCAACGATCAGGGTGTCGTAGGCGCGGATGACCGTATTGCGCGAAATCGCAAGCTGTTCGGCCAGCCGCCGCGACGATGGCAATCGCGTGCCGGCGCGAATCCGCGCGTGGCGGATGGCGTCGCGAAGCTGCTCGACGAGCTGCGTCGTCAGTGGTTCGCGGCGGGAACGATCGAGGAGCACGGGTATCTGCATGAGCGGAAAAAACCGCCTCGCGGCAACATGTTTGACCGACCCGGCACGGCAACCATAGGGGCCACGGGGAATTTTTCAAAGCGGGGAACACAACTGGTCCGCTCAATCGACAGCCAACTGGACTTATCGCACCGCCTGCCGCGCCGGATTTGCTTAAGACGAAGGCAGATATTGCGCGAAAGATAATAAGTCGGACTGTCCGCTGAGCAGATTTCCGGCTGCAAAGCCGCGCCCGCCGCGCTTTTCCGGTGCCATCGCATTTTTCCGTCGTGGTTCTCGGTGCGTCCGCCGCCGCGGGGCATGCTTGGCGACAGCCGGAGCATGGGTGACGAACCGGGCAGAGCGCCGTGGTCCGCACCTCTCTAAAGGAGACGGTCATGAACAGAGCACGCCATACCTGGCTTCTATGCCGCGGTCGCGTCTGCGTTTCTTCTCGGGAGCGTAGCGAAAGGCACCGCCGCGGAAGACACTATCAAAATCGGCATCCTGCATTCGCTGTCGGGTACGATGGCGATCAGCGAGACGATCCTGAAAGACCTGATGCTGATGCAGGTCGCCGAGCTCAATGCCAATGGCGGACTGCTCGGCAAGAAAGTCGAGCCGGTCGTCGTCGATCCGGCTTCGAACTGGCCGCTGTTCGCGGAAAAGGCCCGCGAACTGATCAGCAAGGATAAAGTCGCCGCGGTGTTCGGCTGCTGGACGTCGGTGTCACGGAAATCCGTGCTGCCGGTGTTCGAGGAGCTGAACGGCCTGCTGTTCTACCCGCTCGAATATGAGGGCGAGGAAGCGTCCTACAACATATTCTACGGCAGTTCGGTGCCGGACAACAAAGCCATCCCCGCAGTCGAATATCTGATGAGCAAGGACGGCGGCGAGGTGAAGCGCTTCATCCTCGAAGGCACCGACTACGTCTATCCGCGCACCAGCAACAAGATCATCCGCGCCTTCCTGAAGACGAAAGGCGTCAAGGATGAGGACATCATGGAGAACTACACGCCGTTCGGCTTCGCCGACTGGCAGACCGAAGTCGCGGCGATCAAGAAGTTCGGCACCGCCGGCAAAAAGACCGCGGTGATCTCCACCGTCAACGGCGACGCCAACGTGCCGTTCTACAAAGAACTCGCCAACCAGGGCGTCAAGGCATCCGACATTCCGGTGATCGCGTTCTCGGTCGGCGAGGAAGAACTGGCCGGAATTGATACCAAGCCGCTGGTCGGACACCTGACGGCGTGGAGCTATTTCCAGTCGGTCAACACGCCGGAAAACAAGGCCTTCATCGCCAAGTGGCACGCGTACATGCACGACAACAAGCGCGTCACCAACGACCCGATGGAATTGGCCTACATCCTGTTCCACATGTGGGTGCAGGCCGTGCAGCAGGCCGGCACGACGGACGTCGACGCGGTGCGGCAGGCGATGATTGGGCAGAAGGTGAAATCGCCGTCAGGCTTCGAAGTGGTCATGGGCCCCAATCACCACATGGCGAAGCCGGTGATGATCGGCGAAGTCCAGGCGAACGGGCAATTCGCCATCGTCTATCAAAGCAAGGCATTGCCGCCGAAGGCGTGGAGCCCCTACGTCGAAGCCAACAAAGGCAAGGTCGCCGACTGGTCGTGGCCGTGGGCCTGCGGCGGCTGCACGGCACCGAAATACTCGACGTTCTAGCGCTCGACGGAGCATCGCGCGCCCAGGCCCGGTGACGGCTTACAGGCCGCCATCGGGCCGACGCGCGTTCAGAGCGTCGCAGGCCTGTCAGGCTTTGGCGCTCGGGCGCGCCGAAACCTGTTCGTGCCAGCGCCGGACCTGGCCAAGCTCCGGCGGCACTGCGAGCTTCGACACCTTCATGAAATCGACCGCCACCAGGGCGGTGATGTCGGCGACGGTGAAATTTTCGCCCGCGAGGTAAGGCCTGCCGGCAAGCTCCCGGTCGAGAAGCCGCAAAAATTCGAACACGCGCGGCTTGTTGGCCTCGCCCCAGTCGGGCACCTGCGGATCGACCAGCGGCTTCATGAAGGGATGAAGATGCTGGAAGACCGTGGTCACCGGGCCAAGCAGATTGAGTTCGGCGCGCCGGTTCCACATTTCGACCAGCGCACACTCGAGGGCGCCGCGCCCGAACAGCGGCGGCTCCGGGTGGAGCCCCTCGAAATACCGGCAGATCGCGATCGATTCCGCGATCACGGTGCCGTCGTCGAGTTCGAGCGCCGGAAGCCGCTGCATCGGGTTGATCGCCGCGAAGATTTGGTGCGATGCTGCTTCGTCGCAATATCAACCGGTTCCAGCGGAACGCTGATGCCCTTTTCCGCCAGAAATATCCGCACCCGCCGCGGGTTGGCGGCGCGCCCGCCATCATAAAGCTTCATCGCCGATGCCTCCCCTATCCCTTTGACGCGCCAACCTTATCGCGCCCCGCCCGAACCCGCCAGCCGGGTCGCCCGGCGGGCCGACGCTTCCAAATTCGGCCGGCGCTGCGCCCAAGCGGCGAACGCCGCCCGCCTTAAGCCTCGTCTTAAGGAATTTGGGCGAGGTTTGACGTAAATTAGCACCAGACTGCGGAAAGTAATGGCCAACACGACCAGCGAACCGCGCGAGCCCGCTTCGCCGGGCGCCGCCGACGCCCCTTCGACCAAACGCCGGCTGGTCACGCAGCACGTGCGCGAAGCCCGCGACCGGCTGACCTCGACCAGCGGCACGCGGCCGGTGTTCGATTACGAACTGCTGCGCCAGTTCGCGCAGAACCGCCTGTCCGGGTCGCTGGTGATCCTGCTGCTGGTGATTACCATCGGAGCGCTCACGAGCCTGTGGGCGGGCGCGCTGATTTCGGGGACCTGGACCGCCGGCGCGCTGCTCATTCATTTGATCATCATCCGCTCCTGCCGCACTTTCCTCGCCGAACCAGCCTCGACCGCCAATCTCCGGTCCTGGCGGCTGCGCTTCATCATGCTCGATCTGTTCTTCGGCATGGCGTGGACCTTCATCCTGATCCACCCGATCGGCGCGGACGAGCAGACCGGCACGTTCATGCTGTTCGTCATGCTGCTGGTGGTGGCGATTTCCAGCATGCTGGCGTCGAGCCTGCCGATCGCCGTGCTGGCGCTGACGCTGCCGGTCACCGTCTCGATCGCGCTCGACTTCATCTTCAGAGGCACGCTGCACGATTACATCCTCGCGGTCATGGCGCTGACCGCGGAAGGCTACTTTTCGCTGCTGGCGTACCGGCTCTATTCGACCACGCTCGCAACCCTCGAGGCGCGCGCCGAAAAGGACGCGCTGATCGGCGAGCTCGAACAGTCGAAGTCGATTTCCGACGAAGCCCGCCGCCGCGCCGAAGCCGCCAATATCGCGAAGTCGCGTTTCCTCGCCCAGATGAGCCACGAACTGCGCACGCCGCTCAACGCCATCCTCGGCTTTTCCGAGGTAATGAAGGGCGAGATTTTCGGCGCGCACGCGGTGCCGATGTACAAGGACTATGCCGGCGACATCCACAGTTCCGGCGTGCATCTGCTCAATCTGATCAACGAAATTCTCGATCTGTCTCGGATCGAAGCCGGCCGCTACGAGCTCAACGAAGAAGCCGTGTCGCTGCACCGCGTGGTGGAGGACTGCCACCATCTTCTGAAGCTGCGCGCCGGCAACCGCGGCATCACGATCCACGAACTGTTCGAGCCGGACATGCCGCGGCTGTGGGCGGACGAGCGCGCGGTGCGGCAGATCTGTCTCAACCTGCTCTCCAACGCCATCAAGTTCACTCCGCAGGGCGGCGAAATCTGGCTCAAGGTCGGCTGGACCGCGTCCGGCGGGCAGTACATGAGCGTCAAGGACACCGGACCCGGCATTCCGGAAGAGGAAATCCCGGTGGTGCTGGCTTCATTCGGACAGGGCTCGAACTCGATCAAATCCGCCGAACAGGGCGCGGGCCTCGGCCTGCCGATCGCCAAGAACCTGATCGACCTGCACGGCGGCACGTTCACGCTCAAGTCCAAGCTCCGCATCGGCACCGAGGTGCTCGTGACGTTCCCGCCGGAACGGGTGATGTCGGCGCTGGCGCCGCTCGGCGGCGCGCCGCCGATCCAGCCGCATGCGGACTCCACGCCCGCGCCGTTTTCCACGTCGGGGTCGTTCCCAACATCGTCTGACGATGTGACGATCCGTGGCCGCCGCGCCCTGTTCAGTACCTAGGCAGGGTGGCGTCCCATACCTTTGGTTCAGAGCAAACGGCCGGTGAGAGGAATTGCATCCGTGCGACAGCGTCTGTTGTGGATTTTGCTGGCCGGGCTCGCGGCGGGCTTTGTCGTTCTCGCCGTCCGTCACGGCGCGGGAACGGTTGGCCCGCTGTCGGTCGGTGACTTCGGCTCGCTGGTCTACAAGATCGTCCTTCTGGTCTTCCTCGGCTCGGCGGTGCTGATCCTGTTCCGCGAGCGCCTTGCGCAGGCGCTGCTCGCTGCCGTCCTGTGGGTCGCGCTCGCGCTGGTTCTGGTGGTCGGTTACACCTATCGCTTCGAGCTGCGCGACGTCGCCGACCGGGTGATGGCGGAGCTCGTGCCCGGCCACGTCATCATGCGCGGCCGCACCGTCGAAGTGGCGCGGACGGTGAACGGCGACTTCGACGTCAGCGCGCAGATCAACGGCGCGCGGGTCGCGATGGTGCTCGACACCGGCGCAAGCTCGGTCGTGCTGACCCGCGACGACGCCAAAGCGGCCGGCCTGCCGCTCGAGGTGCTCGCCTACAACGTCGCCATCGACACCGCCAACGGCCGCACACGCGCGGCCCCGGTAACGCTCGACCGCGTCGGCGATCGGCGGCCTGGTCGAGCATTCCGTCGCCGCGCTGGTCGCGCAGCCGGGCCAGCTCAAGACCAGCCTGCTCGGCATGAGCTTCCTCAACCGGCTGCAAAGCTGGGAGGTCCGCGGCGACCGGCTGGTGCTGCACGGCTATCCGTAAGCGAGCGTCGGTTCAGAACAAGCTGACGAGAAACCGCAGCGCGACCAGCTCGAGAAAGCAGCCGAACGCGATTTCGAGCGTCCGCCGCGACAGCCGGTGCGCGAGCCGCGCGCCGTAAGGCGCGATGAAGCTTGACGACCGGCGCCATCACCGCGAGCCCGATCAGCGACACGAAGCCGAGCGACAACGGCGGCAACTGCGCCTCATGCGGCAAGCCGGCGAGCATAAAGCCGATGGTGCCGGCGATGCGTGATCGGCACGCGCGAGCCCGGACGAGGTCGCGACCGCGTTGTGGATCGGCTTGCCGTAGAGCGTCAGCACGATGGTGGAGATCGCGCCGCCGCTCACGCCCATCAGCGAACCGCCAAGCCCGATGCCGAAGCCATAAAAGTCATCGGCACCGCGCCCGGCAGTTCGGTGCCGCATATTCAGCCGGTCCCCGGCGAACAGAAGCTTGTTGGCCGATGCAGGCTCGCGATCACGACAAACGCCATCGTCAGCACGGCGCCCGGCGCGAACGGCGGCGATGACCGAGCCGCAGGCAACGCCGATGACCGCCGGCAACGCCCATTGCCCGATCACGCCCGGGATCACCGCAGCCTTTGGCGCGATGGGCGCGATAGGAGCGGATGGTGGTCGGCACGATGATCGCGATCGAGGTGCCGAGGCAAAGCTGCATGCGCACGTCTTCGCGGCACGCCGAAGACGCGGAAGCACTTCGATACAGCACCGGCACGAAGACCGAGCCGCCGCCGACGCCGAACAGGCCGGCAAGAAGGCCGGTGACCACGCCGCCGACAGGCGACGCGAGCCAGAATTCGTGCAGGACGAGCCAGAAGCATTTCGTTGAGGCTTACCCCGATAGAGCATTCGCGCTGATGCGGTCCCGCAGCACGCGCGTTTGCAGGCTGCGATCAGTTCGGCGATGGACGGTCGCGCACCAACGCAAGCGCCTCGGAAGCAAGAAGCATCCGGCGCCGGCGCCGGACGTGGCGGCGCTCGGCGAGATGCCGGCGAACGCGCGCGCGCCGGGCACGGCGCGAAACAGACCGTGCAGATGCCGCGTGATGGCGTGCAGCCGCGTCGCCCTGCGCAAGTTCGCGTTCGATGTAAGGCACCAGCGCTGCCGCCGCCTCCTTCGCCGACGAAAGACGGCAGCGTCTTCGCCGAACACCATCGGGATCGACCGCGAGCAGCCGCCACGGCTCCTGATAGGCCGCGCGTCCCATCATCACGCCATCGACATGCGCGAGATGCGCGCGCGCCTCCTCGATGCGTGCCGATGCCGCCGTTGATGACCACCGGCAGGCGCGGATGCGCCGCCTTGAGCCGATAGACGCGCTGATAATCGAGCGGCGGCACATCGCGGTTTTCTTTCGGCGACAGCCCTTTGAGCCAAGCTTTGCGCGCGTGCACGACCAGCGCATCGGCGCCGGCGGCCTCGACCGCCTGCGCAAATGCATCCAGCGCCGGCTTCCGGATCCTGATCGTCGATGCCGATGCGGCATTTCACCGTGACCGGAATCGCGACGGCCGCCTTCATCGCCGCCACGCAGTCCCCGACCAGCGCCGGCTCCGCCATCAGGCAGGCGCCGAAGCGGCCGTCCTGCACGCGGTCGGACGGACAGCCGGCATTGAGATTGATCTCGTCGAAGCCAAGATCGGCGCCGATGCGCGCGCACGCCGCGAGCGCCCGCGGATCGGAGCCGCCGAGCTGCAGCGCAAGCGGATGCTCGGCCGGCATCGAACCGCAGCAGCCGCGCGCGGTCGCCATGCAGCACCGCGCCGGTGGTCAGCATTTCGGTGTAGAGCAGCGCACGCCGCGTCAGCAGACGGTGGAAAAACCGGCAATGCCGGTCAGTCCAGTCCATCATCGGAGCGACTGAAAACCGGCGGGACCGACTCTGCAGCGATTTATCTGTTTTATCGGGCACTTCGTTATTCTCGTAAAGGTCGATGTCTTCCGTTCGTCATACTTGATGCATGTCAATGCAGCATTTCAGGCACATCGCGTTTCTTCCTGCTGACCGCTGATTGGGGGACAAGTTTGGAGCATCACGCCGGGGCACTCAGCGGAGGGGTGTGGCATCAACGGCCGGCCGGCTGGAGGGATCTTGCTGCACTCCTGCTGGTCCTAACGATCATAATTCTGGTCGGGGCAGGTGCCCGCCAGATGGTTGCACCGCTGGTTGCCGGGGAGCAACCCCAAATCTCGCTTTCGCCCCTTGCCCTGCCGGCATACGCCCTGCGAACGACGCTGCGGATGCTGGCGGCGCTCGTGGCCTCGCTGATATTTACGTTCACCTATGCGACGATCGCGGCCAAAAGTCGCCGGGCCGAAGTGGTGCTGATCCCGCTGCTGGATGTTCTCCAGTCCGTGCCGGTGCTTGGTTATCTCTCTTTTACGGTCGTTTTCTTCGTCTCGCTGTTTCCGGCCAATATCCTCGGCGCGGAACTCGCCGCCATCTTCGCGATCTTCACCGCGCAGGCGTGGAATATGGCCTTCAGCTTTTTTCAGTCGTTAAGGACGATTCCGCACGATCTGGACGAAGCGAGCCGCAGCTTCCGGTTCTCGGGCTGGCAGCGTTTCTGGCGGCTTGAGGTACCGTTCGCCACGCCGGGCCTGATCTGGAACACGATGATGTCCATGTCCGGCGGATGGTTCTTCGTGGTGGCCTCGGAAGCCATTTCCGTCGGTGACCTGCACATCGCGCTGCCTGGAATTGGCTCCTACGTCGCGCGTGCGATTGAGGACCGAAATCTTGTCGCGGTCGGGTGGGCGATCACGGCGATGACGACCACAATTCTCATTTACGACCAGCTTCTCTTCCGTCCCCTGGTGGCCTGGGCCGACAAGTTCCGGTACGAGCAGACTGCCGCGCAGCTGGTGCCGAGGAGCTGGGTGCTCGATCTGTTTCGACGGACGAGGCTCGTAACGGCAGTCGCCGGGCCAATCGGGACAATGATGCAGGCAGCGGCGCGGGCGCGGCTTTCGCTTCCGTCGTTCTTTCGGGCGCTTGATGGCCGAATACTTTCGTCCCGGCTTTTGGACCTGGCATGGTTCGGGCTGGTCCTGGCGGGCCTCGCCTGCGCCGGATGGAGCTTTTTGAAGTATGCCGGCGCCGGGCTGTCGTGGGCGGACGTCTCCGATGTAGTCGGCAACGGGGGCCTCACTTTGCTCCGCGTGGCAATTCTGATCGCGATCGCGACGTTGATCTGGGTTCCGGTCGGCGTCGCGGTTGGCCTGCGTCCCGGTCTTGCCGAAAAGGTACAGCCGGTCGCACAGTTTCTCGCTGCCTTTCCGGCGAACCTGCTGTACCCCATCGCGGTCTATCTCATCGTGCGGTTCGACCTCGCGCCGGTCATCTGGTTGAGCCCGCTGATGATCCTTGGAACCCAATGGTACATCCTGTTCAACGTGATCGCGGGAGCGAGCGCCTTTCCATCCGACCTGAGGGAGGCGGCTTCGAGCTTCCGGATACCTGGCTGGCGATGGTGGCGCGAGGTGATGCTGCCTGGAATTTTCCCGTACTACGTGACGGGCGCCATCACGGCGTCGGGCGGTGCGTGGAATGCGAGCATCGTTTCGGAAGTGGTCAGCTGGGGCTCGACGAGGATTGATGGGTCCGGCCTCGGCGCTTACATCGCGCGAATGACGCAGGCTGGCGACTATCCGAAGATTGCGCTTGGTATCGCGGTCATGTCGGTGCTCGTCGTGTCCGTGAACCGTCTGCTGTGGCGACCGCTCTATGCCTTTGCCGAACGCCGCACCCGGCTCGATTGAGGGAAAGAAATGGTCGGAGATACAAACAGCGCGAACATCGGTCTGCACAAAGTCTGCATGGTTTTCGCCAAACCGTCCGGCCAGCCGCTGCCGGTGCTGGCGGATATCGACATGTCCATGCGCAATGGGGAGATTCTTGGTCTTCTCGGCCGCTCCGGCTCGGGAAAATCGACGCTTTTGCGCATAATCGGAGGGCTCATCAAGCCGACCTCGGGCAACGTCATTTACCGGGGGGCGCCGCTCACGGGGCCCGCCGAAGGAATTGCGGTCGTGTTCCAGACCTTCGCCCTCTTCCCCTGGCTGACGGTGCTTGAAAACGTCGAAGCGGGTCTCGACGCGCTCGGGTTGCCGCGCGCCGAGACGCGCCGTCGCGCAGAATCTGCCATCGATCTCATCGGCCTCGACGGATTTCAGTCTGCTTACCCGCGCGAGCTTTCCGGCGGAATGCGCCAGCGCGTAGGTTTTGCCCGGGCAATCGTCACCGAACCCGTCGTGCTTCTGATGGACGAGCCATTTTCGGCGCTCGATGTGTTAACCGCCGAAACCCTGCGCAGTGACTTTATGGACCTGTGGACAGGGCGCGAGCTGTCAACGAAGTCGGTGCTCATGGTGACGCACAACGTTGAGGAAGCCGTGCTGATGTGCGATCGAATACTGATCCTCGCCTCAAATCCGGGACAGATCGCCGCAGAAATCCCGGTCCCGCTTCCGCGTCCGCGCAATCGGCTCGACGACGAGTTTCGCAGCATCGTGGACGAAATTTATTCCATGCTGACGGCACGAACCGTCGCATCCATCGGATCTCTCGGCCAAATTCATGGGGGTATCGTACAGCCGTTGCCACGGGCTTCAGTCAACCGGATGGCCGGACTCATCGAGAAACTGGCCGCGCCGCCCTACGGCGGACAGGCAGAGCTTGCGACGCTTGCCAGTGCGCTCTCGCTGGAACTGGATGATCTGTTTCCGGTCGCCGAAGCACTTCACATCCTGGAGTTTGCCGAGCTAAAAGACGGCGCGTTGAATCTCACCGCCGCAGGCCGGGTGTTCGCGCATGGCGGTACCGACGAGCGCAAACGACTCTTCAGGGAACACCTGCTCCAGTTTGTGCCCCTGACAGCGCATATTTGCCGCATACTCGGAGAACGGCAGGGTCATCACGCGCCGAGAATGAGATTCCAGATCGAACTCGAGGATCACCTGACGGGCCCCGATGCGCAGGGAACGCTCCACTCGGTGATTGCCTGGGGGCGCTACGCCGAGCTGTTCGCCTATGACGACAAAACGCGGATGTTTTCGCGCCATCCCCTCTGTCGAGGCGGCAGCCGGGGCGGTGACCTGACGAGCGCGTTACGCCGCGGCGCGACGCCAGCTTTCGATTTCGGCCAGTTCGGCTTCCGGCCGCTCGGCGACGATCTCGCCGCGGCCGATATGGATCGCGCCGGCTTCGCCATCGATCGAGAGCCAGTCGCCCTCTTTGATCGCGGAGCCTGCGAACCGGGCGCTGCGGCCGTCAACGTCGATCGACAATCCGCTGCAGCCGACGATACAGGGTTTTCCCATTTGCCGCGCGACCAGCGCCGCATGAGCGGTCCGGCCGCCCGTGGCCGTAACGATGCCGTCAGCAACAGCGAACCCGCCGACATCAGCCGTCGTAGTATCCGGGCGAACGAGGATGACCGGTTCGCCGCCGGCCGCCAGGCGGGCCGCGCTTTGCGAGTCAAAAGCCGCGCGTCCGCAGGCAATCCCGGACGAAGCGCAGATTCCCCTTAAGGCCGGCGGCCCCGTCACAACCAGCCGCCTGTTGACCAGCGTGCTCAGGTCCACGTCCGTGAGACGCTGCAGCGCTTCACCGTGCGTGATCCGGTTCTCACGTACAAAGTCTATGGCCAGTCGCAGCGCGGCCAGCGGCGTTCGTTTCGCCGCGCGAGTCTGCAACATCCACAGTTTGCCGTTCTCGATGGTAAATTCCACGTCCTGCACATCGCCGAACTCCTGTTCGAGACGGCGCAGCGCATCGCGCAGTTGCGTGGCGACTTCGGGAAGCGAACGGGCGATGGCCTCTTCGGTTTCCGGATTGTGTCCACCCGACACGACGTCCTCACCCTGGGATTCGAACAGAACGTCGATGACGGGTTTATCGGCTCCGGTCGAAGGATCGCGGGAAAATGCCACACCGGCGCCCGACGATATTCCGGCATTGCCGAACACCATGGCCTGAATCGTCACGGCCGTGCCCTGCAGATGGTCGAGATGCTCGAGCTTCCGATAAGTGCGGGCGCGCTCGCTCATCCACGAGCGGAACACCGACTGGGCCGCCGCCTGTAATTGTTCGACCGGATCGTCGCCGAGCAGATGGTCTTCATCCTCGATGACCTGCTCGTAAGATGCCGCGAGGCGTTCGAGCGCTTCGGAATCGAGCATGCGTACGCCGCTTGCGCCTTCGGCGGCAATGAGTGCGTCACGCTCGCGGGTGAAGGCGCCCGGATCGATGCCGAGGACCACGCTGCCGTAGCTTTCGAGAAAACGCCGCCGGCAGTCGTGGGCAAAGCGGGGGTGGCCGGTCATGCGCACCAGGCCTCGAACCGCCGCGGCCGTGCAGCCGACATTTAGCACGGTGTCCAGCATGCCCGGCATTGACCGCGCCGCACCGGAACGCACCGATACCAAAAGTGGCCGCCTCCGGTCACCGAACCGGCGGCCGGTGGCGTTTTCAAGGAACTCAATGCCCTCGCTCAGGCCGTCCATCAAATCCCGCGCGGCCCGGGCTTCGCCATTCAGCGTCGCCGTGCAGAGACTGATCGGCAGCACAAATGCCGGCGGCACCGGAAGACCGAGCGCTGCCATCCGTGCCAGATTGGCCGCTTTGCCGCCGACCAGATCGGCGGAATATTGCCCGGTTGCGCCGTAACCAATGCGTGCGATCTGCATCTGCGCAGGACTCCTATGAAGACAGGTCGGCGAGCACATGCTCGCGCAACAGGTACCCGAACGCCGCCAGCCGGTCGGTTGCGCGTTCGAGCGCACGGGCGAGTTCGAGCACCGACAGCGAGGTTTTGAGATCGAGTTCGCCGCTCAGGATTCTCGCCGTTACCGAGCGCTCGGACACGTCCGCCTGGTGTTCGAGATCAATAAGCCGGCCTACCGCCGCCAGCGCGTCTTCGGTATCGACGCGGTGCCCGTCAGGTACTTCCATTGCGGCGGCGACGCCAGTCGCTGCCGCTTCGGCGCCCGAGACAGTCGCGGCAGCAAGATCGGCCAGCGGCTCCAGCAATTCCGGTGCGATCCCGGCCGGCACCAGCGAGGCCACAAACGCCGCCTGTTCGAGTTCGTCGATGGCGTCTTCCATTTGATTGACCAGACGCTCGATGCCGCGGTCGGCGTCGAAGCGCGCCACCTCGCTACGGGCCTCGATGGCGATCCTGTCGGCCTTTTCTTCAATGCGACGGGCCCGCCCGGCCAGCGCCGCACTGTCGAACGGGCGATGGGCTCGCCGGCCGGATATGAAACGGGATATCCCCGACGCGATCTCGCGCGCCAGGCCCGACTGTCGAATGACGATGGCGAGCAGCGCGCCATCGACGCGTTGCAGGTGCGCGACCAGTGCCGCTTCGATGCGATCGCGCGCGAGCCGGACCGAGCCTCCCTGCAGCAACGCTTCGGCCGAGACGCGCATTACCGTCTTAAGGAAATCGACGGCGGAGTCACGCCCGAGCGCGCGGTCGAGACGCTCGCCGAATCCGATCCGCGTCGGCGTGGCGTGGTGAACCGCGGACGCGACCAGTTCGCTGCCGCCAAGCTCGAGGAACGCCCTGTGGCCGACGCGGTGCAGCGCCGCCCAGGACAGCACGCGGACAGCGTCGGTTTTGGAAACCCACTCTCTAAGGATTTTGCGCGCCTTATTCCAGTCAATCAGAAAGACGAGCGAAGCCCCGAGGTTTTCCAGGAAGTCGTTGCACGGGGCATCGGTGTCGAACCGGAAACGTCCGCTGACGAGATAAAACGCACCGTCGTCGCCAAGGCCGGCTGCGCTCTTGCGCTCAAGGCCGCTCCAGTCGACGGCGAAGTTGCGAAACAGCCCGATGAAGAACTTCGTCCGCGGCAGGTGAACGTCAGTATAGGTGACAGTGACGCTGCCGCTTTCGACAGCAATGACGACGACATGAGCATCGGTCTCGCCAATGTCGTTCTGGATCGTAAGCCGTCCGTTGGCGCGCGCGGCCGTCGTCGCCAGTCCGGGATGGCCGAATTTAAGTTTCTTCGTGGCATCGATGCCGCGCATGAATGCTTCAACGGCCGACCGGTCCTGCGGCAGCAACCCGTGAACATGTGCGCCGGCAAGCACTTCTTCCGCATTCGCCGCAGCCAGCCGGTTGAGCGCCTTGTGCAGATCCATGATCAGCCCGTGCAGGCTGTCGCTGCCGCTACGGTCGGACAATCCGGTCAACCGGATGATCTGCTCGAGCGCGACGTCGTCGGAAGAATCGAACGGCGCCGATGCCCGGATCGCGGCAAGGCGCGCGGACACGGTGTCGGCCGCCGCAGCGTCACCGGCCCGCACCCCGCGCAGCATGGTCTCCATGTCCTGCCAGATGCCCACGCCGAGATGTTCGAGACCGGGCGCCAGGACCCGGTCGCCGCGGGAAAGCGCTGCGTGATTGACCAGGTTTTCCGCCGCGACCGGATCGAGGCCGGCATCGCGGCATTCGCGCGCCAGATCGAAGCGCGCGTTTTTCGGATCGCGCGCACGGTGCGCCGCCGCCTGCAGGATGCTCAGCCGAAGTTTGACGCGGTCGTTGGCGGCCAGGCCATCGGCGATCAGAGATGGCAACAGCAGATCGACCTGGCCCAGCTGCTCGATGATTTCGGACTTCATTGCGTCAACCCCTGCCCTCTTCGGAAACGAGGAAAGCAGGTTTGGATGAAACGCATATTGCGCCAGATCATTCACAGGACTGTCACAAACAGTCGCCCGATGCGCGCTGGTACCAATCTTACAACCAATGCAGCGCGCAACGACGTACTGCCCGTCGCGGGCCGGGACCTTCGACCGCAGGCCAGCCGCCAGTCGATTGATACGTCTTACCGCGCAAGCTCGATCTCTGCGACCGCACAATGATCCAGCCCAAGCTTAAGCGGTGCGGTACCGGTGGATCGCTCCATGGCCACAAGGAAATCGATATCGCCCCCGGAAATGTCGTAACCGTTGGCCCGCACGACAAAGCACCCGGCCAGATCGCGACCGGCGCATGCGGACTGCTCGGGGGCACAGCTTTCGATGACCGTCAGCCACCGCCGGCCTCTCCAGTAGCTGTAGGTCTGTTGCACGACCAGCCCGCGAACGGTCGCCTTGTCGAGCTTGCCGGGCGGATGCGGTGTTGGAGGTGGAGGCGCCACGTCGGCAGCCGCCGAAACACATCCGAACAACGTCGCCGTGATCGCGATCAAAAGGCGCCGCCGCATTGCGAACCTCCGCCAAAACGACAAGAAATAGAGCGCAGGCGCAATCAAGACCAGAGGGCCCGTGACAGAAATCGAAGCTCTGCTGCTTTCCGCAGCGATCGAGGGGGCGGTCGCATTTTTGCTCGTCTCGATCACGCGCTGGTCCTGCCGCGGCCCCATCCATGTTGCGCTGGCATCCGTACTTGCGACTGCGGTCACCCACCCTCAATTCTGGGCAGCCACATTGTGGCTGGCGCCGCGCCTCGGCTACTGGCCGGCAGTCTTGAGCGGGGAAAGCGTGGTCGTTCTCGTGGAAGCAGCGATTATCGCCTGGGCCGCCAAACTGACCCCTGGAAGTGCACTTGTCGCCTCAGTCGCAGCCAACGGCAGTTCGGCTGCAATCGGAATTCTGCTTTCGACCTGAACGCCGCAACTCGCCGCACCGTCATTTCTCGGGCCACGGTCGTACCAGCCTCGTCTCGCCCGGTCTCAATCGACCGATATGTGCCAGCGTCGTCTGATAGTCGCGATCTCCGACCCTGTAGGTGAACGTTGCGTCGAGAAACTGCCCGTCCGATGTTCGATACAGATGCATGATGATCGTGCCATCCGCCAGCATCGTGGCTGAGCCGATATATGCCAGCCGGGCTTTGGCTTCCGCCGGATTGGCTTCGAGCACGAGCCAGGCCATGATCACAAGAGGAATGGCTGTTCGAAGCATGGATTTTCCGCGTACGACGAGCCGGGAACGCGTCAATCGTGACCGACGAGACATAAACGTCATGACTGAAAAATCGCCAAAAGAAAAAACAAAGGGCAGAACAAACGGACTGTGTGTCAATTTCATGGAGCAGATGACTCCGCACCGGCCGGCTCTCGTATGACAGCCCGGCACAGGCGATCTGCAGTTCAGTCGACGCGGACCTGGCCAGACGTTCCATATGGACCGGCCGAAACTCATCAGTTGGCCGGCTTGAATTTGTCAGGGCCGCCGTGAACCAGCGCGACGTCAGTTTCCTCGACGTCCGCCCCGCCCAGCGAATGACGGACGGATGCGACGGCCACGTATCGCTCTCCCCGAATTTGGCATTGGACAACATAACCGGGCGGCCGATCGCAGCGGCGTGCTGCACGGCGTTGGTGCTGGCAGTCTATTTGGCCGCGGCAGCGTTGCCGCTTGCGACTTACACGACGGCACTCGCGACGTTCGGGCTTGCCCATGTCGGCAGCGAGCTGCGTTACGTCGATTACCGCTTTGGCGATCGTCTTCGTGGCGGCATCGTCCCGAGACTGGTCGCCGGTCTGATCGCGGCGCTGTCCGTGCGCATTTCCGGCATGGCCGGCTGGCTGCCGTATGCCACGGCCATTGTGCTCGAACTGACGGTCGTTGCAGCGATGACCGCTTCGATGGTCTTGAGCATGCGTCGATTCCGGGCGGCCGGCGCGGGCCTGGCCGCGGTTCTTTTTGGCGGCGCCGTGCTCGCGCCGCTACCCACCTTTCTCTGCCTTGCGGTCGCGCACAATCTCACCCCGCTGGCGTTTCTCGCCGACGCGCTTGACGGCGCCGAACGACGCCGGGTGCTGTCGATCCTGGCAATACCGTTCGCCGCGCTGCCGCTGACGATTGCGACCGGATTGCCGCAGGCGCTGCTCGCCAGCGTCGGACTGTTCGCGCCCGAGACCACGGTTTTTGCCGGGGGCACGCTGGCGGACAATCTCGGCGCCTACGTTTCCCCCTCTTACTTCGATGCTCCGTGGGCGCTGAACGTATTTTCTGCGGCGGTGTTCGCGCAGTGCATGCACTACGCGGTCGTGATCTTCGTGCTGCCCCGGTTCATCGAACATAAAGCGCCGCGCAGAACGACGCTGCCATGGCCGAAAGCCCCGCGCTTCATTCTCCTTCTGGCCGCGATTTCATTTGCGCTGGCCGTCGGGTTTACGATCGACTACGGAGCTGCGCGCAGGTTTTACGCGCTCGCAGCCCTGGTGCACGGCTGGATCGAAATTCCGATCCTGGTCTTTGCGCTTGATCGCAGCAGTCGCGGGAACGCGGGTGCAGGTTTCGCCCGACGGAAACCCTGACCGGCGTTGCCGATACTCCTTATGTGAAATATACCGGACAGCACAGTGGCTGCTTCGAGCCGGCAAACCGGCTGCGTGAAATCACCCGATCCGGGCGATATCTTCCAGCATCGCCTTGATGGCAAATCCGGACTGCTGAAGAAGGCGACAGCCCGAATTGTTCGCACCTCGCACCAAATCGACGAACGATCCCGCGGGATTCAATATGCTTCATGACCTGCTCCCATCGCCGGTTCTTTCGATCGGTCTGACAGGTCATCGCAACATGGCTAGGGAAGGCGTTGCGGCCGGCGCCGTTGAGGACGGAATCCGCTCCGTTCTCGAAGCCCTTAACCGCGCGCTGATGCCGGCGGTCGCCCAAGAGGCCGCATACTTCTCAGCTGCCAGCCCCGCGACACGCCTGATAACGATGGGGGCCGAAGGCGCGGATTTTCTCGGCACCCGCGCCGCCGCCAAAAGCGGTCTGCAGATCTGTCATGTCGTTCCTTTTCCTCTGGAGGAATATCGCAACGATTTTTCGCCTTCGATCGCTGACGCTGCTCTGGAAAGCCTGTCGCACGCGGCATCTTTGCTTGTGCTCCCCGGGCGCCGCGATGAAGGCCCAAGGGCTTACGAGCGCGCAAACGAGATCATTCTCTCAAACATAGATTTCCTCGTGGCGGTCTGGGACGGCGGACGCGCGAAAGGCCGCGCGGGCACGGGCGATGTCGTACAATCCGCGGTCAACAGGGGCTTGCCCGTTATTGTCATCGACCCGCAGTCGCCCGCGATGCCGGCTGTTCTTGCCGCGTCTCCCGCTGACGATTTCGAGCCGCCTGTCGCCAGCGACCTCGCCCGCTCACCCCTGCCCCGGGATCTGACGGATTTTGTCCGCTCCGTCATCGCCCCGCCGCGCAGGCTCGTGCAGCGTCAGGCCCTCGCCGACCTGATCGCCGAAACGCCCCGGGCCGCCATATGGCGATACGAATATCCGTTCCTGCTCAGATTTGTCGCGGGCAGGCCGGCCGCCGGGCGCACCCAGGAAAATCTTACGGATACCCAACCTTCGAAGGGCGGGTCGCCGGCCGATGCCGGCCGGCAGAACGTCTCGGGCGTCGACTTTGCGCGCAAAACCATAGACGGACTTGCGGTACAGTACGGACGGCTGTTTCGATCGAGTTCGGTCAGCCAGTACCTTGTCGTCATTATCGGCGTGTGGGTCTCAGGCACGATCGGCCTTCTCGTCCCGTCCCTCGCCGGACCATCCATTGCCGTACAGCTTTTCGCCAATGCCCTGGTGCTTGCCGATTCCGCGCTGCGAGCCCGGCACCGATGGCAGGAGCGCTGGCTCGACTACCGGGTCATCGCAGAACGGCTGCGCTGGCTCGGCTTCCGCTACGCCTTCGGACTTGGCGCCGGGCGACCGCTCCAGTCAGATTTACAAACGGAGAGTTCCTGGACTGACTGGTATTTGCAGCGCATGGCGCGCGCGCTCGGCCCCCCGCACGGAAGGATCGACGCGGCTGCTGTTGAATCCGCCGCCGATTATCTGACCGAGGTCGAGATACCCGATCAGATCGGCTATCACCGCCGAACATTTCGACAGCTTGGCCTTTTGGAGAGGCGGCTGGCCTATGCCGCTCACGGCGCACTGGCGGCGTCATTGCTCGTTGCCGTTCTGCTTGCCGTTGTGGCCGTCAGGGCCGGCAGCCTGGAGGCTGTCGGCTGGAAGCCGTTGGCAATTCTGCTGCTCGCGGATCTGCCGGCAACCATGACCGGCCTGAACGGACTTCGCGTCGATGCCGATCTGGTTCGTCTGGTCGAACGCTCGGCACAATCAGTTGCGCTGCTGTCCCGCATCAGACGCGTGATTTTGGCGGCACCCCGGGACTACGATCACGTCGCGTCAAACATGCAGCGGCTCGCGGCCCTTATGGGCAGCGAACTGGCCGAATGGCGTTTCGTGATCGAGAGCCGCCGGTCCCGCACCGGCTGGCGGCGAATCGGGAGGAAACGAAGTCTGTTTCGATCCATCCGCAAGCGAACCTAGCACCGCGCGCACGCATGACGCCAGGTATCAAGCAGGCAGTTCGAGCGGCCGCGCACGAAGCAGCATTTGCCAGTCGCTTGTTTCGGACAGCATCGTTTTTGCGATGACCTGGGCCTTCGCTTCAAGCTCCACCCGGTCGGCTATGGCATCGGCGGACTGATCGAGATCGTCCCGAATGGAACTGAGCGCTGCTTCCATCCGTTTCGAACGCTGCGAAACCCGGTGGAATTCCCCCTGGTTGCGAATGCCGAACAGCGCGGCACCGACGGTGGGCAGCAGGATTGCGAGATAGGTCAGTGCGAATCCTTCGAGCCAAAGGTGCAGCAGCGCTACGACCAAAGCCAAACCAAACGCGAAAACGCTGAATACATGCAGGCGATGATCGAACACATGAAGGCGCTCGCCGTTCCTGTGGTGGTAACGTATCTGGTCGGAGACTTCATTTTCGATCAGATATCTGCGCACCTGCTCGAAGTATTCTTTTTCGAATACGATCGAAGGCAGGCCGCATTCGCGAACCACCGCCCGGTAGAGCCAGCCTGTCTGCGCTTCCGCGTCATTTGGTCTGCCGAGGTGCGGGGGCAGTTGTGGCGTTACCGGCGGGGACGCCACGATCCGAAGATAGCGTGTCGCGCGCAGCCTCTCCGCAAGCTCGCGATATTCGATCCACCGCTGATGCCAGCGCTGCGACATTCCCAGGTACGTCAGACCAAGAATCGCCACCAGGATGCACAGCTCGACGATCGAGCCGGTATGGGTCAAAGTGGCGGCCGCCATGACCGCGCCCGCCGCCAGCAAATAGTTGGTGAGATAGGCAGAACGATACAATCCGGCGTAGTAGGTTGAAAGCCGGTCCAGCCATGCATAGTGAGCGGCGAGGCTTTCAAGTTTCGGATCATGGAAGCCGCGCGCGCCGCTGACGCCCGCGAGCTGGTCGCTCCACTGCTGTCTGATTTCGGAGACGAAATCGTCTGAAGGTGTGCCGCCGGCCCGTCCCTGGTTCGCAGCCGAGGCTGCTGCGCCGTTCCTGGCCGCCGAAACAGCCTCGGCGGGACCCATATGACCCGCGGCCGTCATCAGCTTCAGGAACAGGTCGAACACGCGAAAGGTCGGCCAGCGCCATCGCGTCTCGGCAAAATATTGTGTAATCGAACCGGCGGCACCGTTACCGTTGGTCATGAAAAACGACCTGCCGCCAGACAAATCGGCCGGCGGGACCGTGACGCCTGCGAGCCGGAGCAGCAGATCATTTTCCGCGCCGGCCAAGACGCTGCGATCGGGCAGAAGAAGACGAACCGGATCGCCATAATATTTCGACGATTTTCCCGCCGAGGGAAACCAGACGACCGGACAGTCGCTGCGGAGCGCGTATTCAATGATTTCCGCCGTGCCGCCGTGACCACGCGCGTCGCTCCCGTCCCAGATCGCGATGACTACGTCCGATTGCCGCACGACATTCATCCCGACGGACGCATAGCCTCCGTTGCGGGTCTCTGGCGGATCATATTGCCCGTCGAGTTCGACGACCGTCGATGCGGCGCGCAGCAGCGCATCGAATTCGTCGCGCGAGGCCGGTTCGACAAAGTCCCGGCGGTATAAATCACGGGGAAACGGCAGCATTGCCATCACTTCGCAGCTCTGACGTAAAGCTGCGGCAACCACGAGACGGTCGGCGCCCTCGGCAAGCGCCGAGATCACGCGCAGGCCCGGCGTCGTGCCGGCGTAAACCCCGGCGTTTTCAATGGATATCAGGGCAAGTTGCTGCCGTATTCGGCCGAGCATTGCCTCAACCTGTTTTTCCACAAACAGCCGTTCGTCGTCGCCAAGCCTGTCCGGTCGGTGTCCGGTAACTCCCACTCGCAATGAAAGAACGGGTTTGGGAGGCGCGCTGTACGGGCTCATCGATGAGTTTCACGACCGGATGCCGCGCCATCGTTCTCGCGGGGCAGCGCTTCGTTCCCGCCGGATGCCTTCCAGTCTTCCGGACGGACATAGTGATCGGCCGCGAGACGGCCAATTTCAAAAATGTCATCGACGATTTTCGGATCGTCCATAGTCCGGAACCGGAGCACGTCGCGGGCGCTGACACTCACACCAAGCTCGGATTTCAACCAGTCCTGTTCGAGACGAACGTCATAACGGAAAAAGCGGAACAGCTTTCCGCCGGGCGGCATGTCGTCGGCCAGCGTCCCGACCTCGGAATTAATCGGCCACGGCGCGGAACATTCACCCAACCATTGCATCTGTCCTAGTACCGCGATCTCGGAATCGCTCATCAGCGACATCAGCGCGTAAAATGCGAGCTTTGCGTTGCGGGCGAAGCCAAGGCTGTCGAATGCGAGACGCGGACGATGGGTGCCGGTTCCGATCGACACGATCGTTATCTTTTCAGGTCCCATCGGCCAGCAAACATGGAACGCCTTCAGGATCATCATATGAAAAAACGCGAGCGACGGATTATTATGCGGCGAAACTCCGCCGTCGACAAACAAACCGAATTCTTCCGGATCGATAATCGTGCGGCGGCGCAGGCCGTACCGCTCGAGCACAGCACGCAGAATTCGAAGCGCATCGGGCTGGTCCATCGGAGCAGCCGCGGATGCCGGAAGCGACGTCCTGTGCCCGGTGACAGGCAGAAGCTCGGGCTCGAAGAAATTCGGCGCGGCGGTGCTCGCACGCACCAGCGTGGCGAGCTTGTAATGTCTGTTGCCGATATAGCCGGCTCCGTCATTCCAGTAAGGCGCACGCGGATTGTTGGTGATAATCCAGGGGCTGCCGGTGTCCATTCTTTTGGTGACGATACCCAGTCCGGTGATGAGATCGGGGCTGGCAAGCGTACGATCGCCGACGATTCCCTCTATTTCACGACGCAGGCCGCGCGCGTCGAACCTCGCCTGTAAAACCGGAATGCGCCAGAACTCGCGCTTGAATGCGTGCGGCGCCAGGCGAATGTAGAAATCTTTGACCTGCTCGGTGCGGTAGCCGAGCGCCAGCGCTCCCGCGATGACCGCGCCGGTCGACGTGCCGCCGACAAAATCAAAATGATCGCCGAGGCGAACGGCCTTTTGCTGCCCCTGCGAGAGCAGTTTTTCGATCCGCTCCAGAAATGCAACCGTGATCGCGCCGCGAACCCCGCCGCCGTCGAGCGCGAGCAGCCGCTTCGGCCCGGGACCAAACAGATGCCGGTCGCGCGCCGTATCAAGGGGAGCCTGTACCGCGTTCATGATCGCACCAGCCTTGCCCGGGCCACCACGGTAGCGCGTAACCTCCTCGCATGGGAACGCTTTCGTGCGCCCGAACCTGCGCGGCCTTCGCCGACGCCGTTGCCGCCTTCGGATGACGTGTCCCGTCTCAACGGTGTTACCCGGCCGGCGCGCGTTACGGCTGAAACCGCATCATGCGGTCGAATGGTCAAGCGCCGGCTGTTCCAGCCCGTAACGCCGCCGCACCTCCGTGGCCTCTTCTGCGTGTCCGAGCGTATCGAGCGCCTGAGCGACCACCCCGGCGCAGTCCGACAAAATATCCGAAGTACCGTCACCGCTCTTGAGCGCTGCGAGCGCCTCGGTTGCGAATTTCAGGGCCATCGTGGCGTTGCCGGTCGCGATCAGAACTTTTGCCAGATTGAACCGAAGCCGGATGGCGTTGGGATGAGCGGGGTGGAGCGCCGTCTCGAAAATCGTCAGCGCGCGTTCCAGAAGCGGCTGCGCCTCCCCGAAATTGCCCTGGTCCCGGAGCAGCCCGGCGAGATTGTTGAGGCCGACCGCCGTGGCCGGGTGGTCGGGCCCGAACGTCTTTTCATTGCTCTCGAGTGCGCGCTGGTAGTGCGGACGGGCGCTCGTGAATTCACCCTGGTCATGCAGCAGTTGGGCGAGACCGGCCACACAGTCGGCGGTTTCGCGATGATCCGGGCCGAGCGTTGCCTCGAAAATCACCAGCGCGCGTTCGTAGCTGCTGCGCGCGGGCGCCAGTTCACCCTGCTCCTGCAGGACTTTCGCCACGGCAAGCAGGCTCATCGCCGTGTGCGGATGATCGGCACCCAGCCCTTTTTCCCTGATCGAAAGGGCGCGCTCGAAAAGAGCGCGCGCAGCCGCGAGGTCGCCCGTTTGCTTGACGAGGAGCGCCAGATTGCCGATGTCGTTCGCGGTGTCCGGATGATCCGGACCGAGCGCCTTCTCGTCGATCGCAAGCGCGCGCTCGAAAAGCGCACGCGCGCCGGCGAGATCGCCTTCGTCCTTCAGCAGCAAAGCCAAGATTGCCGACGCTCGCGGCCGTCGCCGGATGCTGGTCGCCGAAAAGCTTTTCAGCTCCCTTCACGGCCCGTTCGAACAGCGGCCGTGCCGCCGCAATATCCCCCTGATCGCGCAGCAACAAAGCGAGATTGTTGACAACCGTCACGGTGGCGGCGTGCTCGGCGCCCAGCGTCCGGTCGTTGATGGCGAGCGCGCGTTCGAGCATCGCGCGCGCGTTCGCGTCATCGCCCTCTTCGCGAAGCGACAAACCGAGGTTGTTGAGAATCTCCGCCGTATCGGGATGGTCGGGACCGAGATGTTTTTCGCGCAGGCCGAGCGCACGCTGATATAGCGGGCGTGCCTGCGCGCTGCTGCCGAGCGCATACAGCCGGTACCCCGCAAGTCCGTTCAGCAGGCTGCCCGCCGCAGCCTCGGCGTCTTCGGGCAGTTCGCCTTCGTTCAGCAATGCCAGTGCCAGTGCATCGAGGCGCCGCGCCCGCGCCCAGGATTTGGCATCCGCGATTTCGTCGGGGTAAACCGCTGCAAGGGCCACGATCAGTGCGGTGCGGACACTTGCCATTGCGGGGCCGGAACGCCGCTCGGCGGCGACCTGACGCACCAGCCGGTGCAGCCGAACCGTTTCGGTCGTGACGGCGGGATCGCGCTCATCCCCGATTGTCTGCCGCTCGACCAGGGCGAAGGCGCGCAGGACGCCCAGCACCTCATCGAGCCCGTCGTCGGCAAGTGCGGCCCCCAGCGACGCTTCGAATTTACCGCGCCCCTCCTCGAACAGAAACAGCGGGATCGGTTCCGGCGCAAGCAGCGCCGCGTGAACCATGAACGGTTCGACGGCGGGATGCGATCGTGCGGCCTCGTCGATCGCGAGACCGAACGTCTTCGTCACAGTCAGACGGTCATGATACTCTGCCGGTGCGTCCCGCGCGTCGCCGAGAAGGCGTGCCGGCGCGGCTTCAAAACGCCTGCGATACTCGGCGAGCGGTTTTTCGAGCCGCTCGCAGTATGCGGCGGCCTGCTCATGCGCCAGAGGCAGACCGCCCAGTGCTTCCGACAGCGATTCCGCAGCGTCCCGCTCGCTGTCCCGGCCGGTGCGCGCGATCAGATAATTGCCGCCGACCTCCCTGCTCCATGTCAGAATTTCGACCGGCGTGGCTATATGGCGCCAGGCGTGAGTATTCGAGGTGACGAGAACCTGACAGCGTCCGCCACGCGGCAGGAAAGGTGTGAGCGCCGCGGCGTCAGGCGCATTGTCGAAAACCAGCAGAATACCCTCGCCTTCCTGCCGCAGCCGCTCCATTACGGTCGCCAGTGCCTCGTCCTCTTTATCGTCCGCCGTGATCCAGCCAAGCCGCGACCCGAGCGCGACCAGGTCCGCGCGCATGCCGTCCGGGGTCTGCGCCCTGATCCACCAGGTCGCCCGAAAGTCGTTGCGATGCCGCTCCGCATAAGCCGCCGCGAGCGTCGTCTTGCCTACGCCGCGCAGGCCGTACAGCGCTGCGACCGAAACGTCCGCGGTCGTGCGCCCCAGAGCCGCAGCGACCGCCGCAAGTGCATCGTCACGCCCGGTGAAATGAGCAGGCACCTTCAGCGGAACATTGGAGACCGCGAAGGCCTGTCCCGGAAACGCTACCCTGTCGGGAGCGGAACGCTTTTGCAGGAATTCGCGAAACCTGACGCGCGCTGCTTCTTCGTCAACCCCGAACAATTCGCATCGCCGGATGTGGTCGGACAGCGCCGGCAGACGCGCCGGCCTGACCGCGACGAACAGCACGAAGCCCGGGCGGCTGCCGGCCGCCTGCCACAACGCCGCATTGCGTTCGAGTGTGGAGAATGGCGCTTTAAGATATTCGTCGGAAATAACGCAAAGCACGTGATCGGCCGCGTCGAGCCGCTTTTCCATCCAGCCGTAAATGTCTCCGCCGCCGTCGATCTCCCATTCGTGGATATGCGGCTCGTGGCCCAAAGCCCCGAGCTCCTTGCCGATCCAGTGAGCCCACTCCCGGTCGGAACTGGTATAGGAAATGAAGAAGTCAGCCATCAGCGCGCCAGCTCGGCCGCATGACCAGGCGGCACCCTCGCGGGGATCGTTCGGGTCCCGTCGACGCGGCGGACTACCTTAATTCGCTCGCGGCGTTTCCGTACATCGACGGATCGTCCTTTGGCCCGGTGGCCGACCAGACCACACGCAGCGGCATCGGCTTCTGTTCATTGAGCGCACGGGTATCCGTACCGAACTGATTGTCGATCCATCCGACGCACTCGCCCTTGACGGTGTCGGCGATCCGTTGCGCGATCTCGCCCTTCTCGGCGATATCGGTTTCGGACGACGAGATTTTCTCGACGTTGTCGGACAGACAGTCGAAAACGATGCGTTCGGCACGATACCGAAGTGCGTAACCATTCTCGTTCTGGCGCAGCGCCGACTTGTATTTGTTGACGGCCGCGTTCGCCGTCCGCGTAATCATGTCGGTGGCGTCTTCCCGCAGGTCGTCGCTGGCACGGCCGCCATGCGTCTGATAAAGGCGTTGCACGAACAGCGCCGAGCCGCGATTGGCGGCCATGAGTTCGGAAAGCTCGAAAATCCGCCGATAGGTGGCCTGCGCCGAGTGCAGGATAAGCTGGTCAAGCTCCTGCATCGGGGCATAACCCCGGCTGTTGCCTTTGAACAGGCTGTCGAGATCTGCGGAAACCAGATCGAGCACCATCGACCTCAGCCGTTCGGTCGTCCAGTTTTCGCCGAGGAAGCTTTCGAAGGTGTCGAGTTTTGACGCCTTGATGGCGTTATCGAGCGACTGCTCGATGGCGTGCTCGGTGACGTCGCCGGCGGTCGTTACCCGCTTGTCCTGGTTATCGGTGAACGTCTTGATGATCTTCTGGACACCTTCGGTCCAGTCCCGCTCACGCTCTTTGGAGACGACTTTCGTGAAAGACGACACTGACTTGGACGTGCCGTCGTCGCCCCTGCCGCCGCCCAGCGAGTCCGGATTGAGGGACGCAACAACGTGAAGCAGGTTGTTTTGAACCTTGCTTGACGGCGGCGCGAGACTGACCGGCCGGTCGTCGCGGCTCTGCCGGGAACTGCTGTCGTCGCTGGAGTCGTTGCCGTCGTTGTGCCTCCCGCCGCCCCCACCGCCGCCACGACGGCCGCCGCGGTCAATACCGAACGGAATGCCCCCGAGGTGCGGGATGACGAGACCAAACTGGGCGCGGGCCGGTTCCGGCACGGTCAATGCGCTCATTCCGAACAACAGGACGCCCGAACATGCAATTGCTACGCCGGCAAAGTGCCTGTTCATTTTATCTCTCCCGCGGTCATTCGCTGTCGGACCTGCACCTAACTGGCGTTTTTCATCCTTGACGTCAGCCAGACCCCGCTTTCAACGCCGGCGCCGGCCGTCGTCCTGCCCCTGGGGTTTGGCCTGGCCTTCCAAAGTCTGCATTTTCTGTGCCAGCAGATCGGCGAACGCAACTTTACTCTTCCGGGCCTGCGAGTAAACCTCGATCAGCGTCGCGCGAAGATCGACATTATAAGGGCATCCGGTGAGCCGTTCCAGATAGCGAATCTGGAATTCCGTCGGCGCCTCGGGCCGCCCCCAGTCCCAGACCCAGATCTGCTCGGGGAAATAATAGGTGAGCGAGGGTTCGCAGAAGATCGGCATCTTGAAGCCACGTAGCTTTATCTGTTTGGTCGCCGGATCCACGGTGCCGTAATAATGTTCAAGCCGGTCGATCTCCTCCGGCGTCAAAAGCTGGCGCCCCATGGAATCTACCGCTTCGCCGCTCTTCACCATCTCGACGAGAAGGTGCGCCGCACTGAATTCATAATATGGATCACCGTCCTGCAGCGTCGGGTCTGCAAGGACCGCCAGATCGATCGCGTGATAGGCCAGTTCCATGGCCTTGACCGGATTCTTCTCCTCGCCGAGATCCCCTCTGCGATAAATCTGGGCGAGCGCCACCGCCGCATGGGCCGATCCCTGGCTCATCGCCCGATTCAACAGGACGACCACCTCGTTCTGCCCGTACTCTTCCTTTACCAGAAGCAGGCCGTTCCGCAGCTTGTCGGCGAATTCGACCTGGGCAAATGCATCGCCATGATTGGCGGCCAGCCGCCAGTAGCGTTCAGCCATTTCGGGCTGCGGATTTGGCAGGCCGTCACCCTTCTCCATGATCTGCGCAACCTTGACCTGCGCATCGCCATATCCCGCTTCCGCCGCACGGCTGTACCAGAGCAGGGCAAGCTGGGGATCGTGCGATCTCTGGTAAATCCAGCCCAGCCAGTACATCGCGCGCAGCGAACCGGCCGCCGCGGCCCGTTGCAGCCATTCGATGGCGCGCCGCGAGTTCGACTTTGAATCCGCCTGGCCGCGTCCGACCCACAGGGCACGGCCGTATTCGACCATCGCCGAGACCAGGCCGCTGCCGGCCGATCGGGCAAACCACTCGGCGGCCTGCACGTCGTCCCGCGGCACACCGATGCCATCACGGTAGTGAACCGCAAGGTTGTACATGGCCAGCGGGTGTCCTTGCTGGGCACCGCGTCTGAACAGCTCGATCGCCACCGGCACACGGTTGTCCAGTTCGTCGAGCACCGCGAGGTCATTCAGGGCACTGATGTAGCCCCGACGGTTGGCGGCGTCGTCATAAGCAAGCCGTGCGCTGTCCAGCGCGCGGCGGCGCTCGTCCTCGGCGAGGCCGGCCCGCATTGCCAGTTTCTGATAGGCGCGCCCAAGATTGTAGAGATAGCGCGCAACCCGCGGATTGTCCGCTACCGCCTTGTTGCACGCTTTGATGGCGGCTTCGGCGTCCAGGTTTTCCGTCACCACTCCGGTTCCGGGCGGGCGCGCGCGATCCATATCCAGCGGCGAGGCCGCGAGCGCGTCGCACTCGCTCACCGACTTGTCCGTACCGCGGCCGGGCTGCACCGGATCGTCAGAGTTCAACGCAAGCGCGGCGAGTTCGCGGCGTGCGAGTTCGGCCGTGCCATGCGGACACAGATCGAACCGGCGGATGTGGCGATCGTAAAGCTCCCGCTTCTGGAGGGATTTGATCTGCTTCCAGTCCGCATCCTCGCCAGCGCACCTGTCCTCCGACATCTGGAACCGCTCGCGCCCGATCGAGCCAACGAACGTGAAATCATCAAGCTTCGCGGAATTGTGCTCGTCGTAAAATACTTCAGGTTCCTGCTGCCTGCCCTTGTCGTTGGCAATGGCGCGCACCATCAGCCTGACGCGCTCGCCGAGCTGAATGGCCGATTGGCCCGGTCGTTGCAGCTCGGACCGAAGCACGCCGGAAAACAGCGAATTCTGGCCGAAATCGCCGTTGCCCAGAATTTCGGCGGCCTGTTCGCCAAACGACGCCGAATAAAGGACCAGAAATCCCGGCAACGGCCTGCGCACGCGCAACAGGCGACTGCCCGAATTGTCGCCGCGCTTCACCAGTTTGGCGTCCTGAGAACCCGTGTCGCTTTGAACAAGCGAGCGGCAGGCGTCGAGGATCATAATGACCGTGTTGGGATTCTTTTCCGCGATGCGGCGCTCGATTTCACTTTCCGAAACGCCTTTGGGGATTTCATTCTTCTGATAGGCGTCGAGAAACTGCGGAATCCGAAGACGCACGACGTCTGCGTTCCTGCGTTCCTGATCGGTCAGTTGCGACTTCGCGTAGGTGAAAGGACTTTTCAGGTCGGCAAACAGCAGATAGTTGGTCTGATCGGCCTCCACCCCGAAGCCGTGGCCGGAAAAATAGAACAGCACATCGTCGCCGGCCTGGATCGTGTTGAGAAACGCCGAAAACTCCTTCTCGAACGCCTCGCGGCTCGGGAGATCGACCAGCAGCTTGACGTTCTTTTTGTCATAGCCGACCTCACCGAGGTCCCTCGCCACGTCCCTGGCGTCGTCGGCCGCGCGCTCCAGCCGTTGTATGTAGCCGTCGGAATATCGCTGGATGCCGACCACGAAGGCCCGACGGGTTACGGTGGCAGCCTGTGCCGGCACGAGGGTCAGCAACACAGTCAGGGCGGCGAGACCGGCAAGGCCCGCCATAGCGACTTTCTTCATAAGCGCCCCTCTTCAGCGGTCTTTTTCAACGGCTCTTTTCAAGGACCCTTTTCAGGTACCATTTCAGATACCCGGCGATCGCGATACTTGGGCATTGCGGCCATTTATTGAACGATACCGTCGTTAAACCGCTCGAACAAGCGCGTGCGCCGGGTACGTTGCCTCCGTCCGCGCCGGGAAAACCCGCAGGATCAATCCCCCAGGCTACGAGCCACCCGGAAGCCGATCTCGGCCCTCCGCTCGGTGCTCATTTCCCAGCTACGTTTGGCCGACCGCAGATCTTTCGGCTCGTCCGCCCACGAGCCGCCCCGCACAACATGGACGGAGCAGTCGCCGGACAGCCGGGCCGCACCGTCGCGGGGAATCCCGGCCAGAGTGGCGCTCCAGCAATCCCCGACCCATTCGCGGACATTGCCGTGAACCTGCAACAGATCGAAGGGGTTAGGCGTGGACTCGTCGGTGGGAACAGTGCGGCGCGGCGGCATTGCCTTGGCGCTGCCGGCGTAGGAATAGCGCCAGTCGTAGTTGGCGCGGTCGGGAGCAATTTCGGCACCGAACCAGAACGGAGTCGACTGACAGGCGGTCACACAGGCCCGTGTCGCGTATTCACGTTCCGCTTCGCTCAGCAGCCGGTAATGCGCCCCGGTTTTCTCCGAAAGCCATTTCACGTACGCTTGGGCGTCATTCCACGAAACATTGATGACCGGCCGTTTGCCTGTTCCCCAGCCGTAATCGCCAGGCCGATACGCATTGCAGCCGCCCTCGGCGACACAGGCGTTCCATTCCGCGAAGGTCACCGCCGAACGGCCCACCGCGAAGCTGCGGGCCAGAGTGATCTGCTGCTGCGGACCTTCTTCGGCGGTTCGCGACGGCTCACTCGCGGGGGACCCCATCACGAAACTGCCGCCTGGCACGACCACCATTTCCGGACAGTTGTCGCACTCCCTGAAGTGCTCCGCGGGCTTAAGAACCAATGCCGCTTCGGGCGAAAGTTTGCCCACGATGACGGGCGCGTGCTGCGGAAGAGCGGTCTTGGTCTGGTCCGACTGAATGCGCTTCCTCGCGCTGTCCTGCTCCAGTGCTGCGATGCGGGCCTGCGCCTCCCCCGCGCGGCCACCGTGCGGATACTTTGCTACGAAGCGGCGCAGCGAATTGGGATCGGCCGAATCCTTCAAATAATCCCACGCGATTTCCTCCGCCGACTGGGAAAGAGCAACCGGAGTTGTGGCGGCGCCCTGCGGCGCGACGAAATAAAAGGCGCCATCGATGGGCGAATTCGACATCCACGGCTGCTGCCTGCCGCCTGTGGCGCGTTTGACTTTCAGACCGACCTGGTTGAAGGCGTCAAAAATGCCGAGCCCTGGAGACCGTATCGTCTCCGCAAGGGCTTTGGCGTAAGGACTGTCGCCATCGGCGCCATCCAGCGCGACGTTGCCAGGCTGCGTGGCGAAAGAAATCAGCGTGCCTTCGGGCGCCTGCATTTCGGCGAGGCCCCCGCCGCCAATATCGCGCATCTTCACCATCTCGTTGTCGCGCCCACGCGCCATCGCAAGTGCACGCCCGCTGAACGGATCGTTCCGGCACGCGTCAAGCATGATGATGTTGAGTTTGGTTCCCGTTCCTTCCATTTGATTGATGACGAGGCTGGCATCGAGCATTTGAATGCCGATATCGGCCACACGGGTGGGATTGGCGTCCACGGGAACCAGATAGTTGATGCCACGCATCTGCAGGCCGTGACCGGCATAATAGAAAAGGCCAACATCCGCGCCCTTAAGCTCGGCGCCGAATTCCTGCACGACCTTTTCAAGCGACTGCTTGTCGAGATCGATCTGTGCGCCGCCGCCCACCAGCGTGAAGCCGATGGCCCGAAACGCGTCAGCCAAAAGCCGCGCATCGTTGGCGGGGTTTCCGAGAGGCGAGACGTACTTGTAATTGCCGTTGCCGACGACAAGCGCGACACGCTTCTCGGCCAGCGCCGGCACCGAGAAGAGTGCGGCTGAAAGCAGCACGACCGGCCAGACAAGCAGCCGACGCATGGAAGAGCCCTTAATGCCCTTTTTGCCGGGGGCGCGGCGTTACTTCACCCATTCGAAGCGAAAGAACATTTATCATATCGTCTCTCCGTCTCAACACCGATAATGGCGCTCTTCAACCGTCCTGATTTTGGCCGCGGTCTCATCCGGCCGCGGGCGGATTTACGCCCCGGTTGAGCCTTAATCGGCCGCGGACGAGCTGGTCAGGAGCGGCTTTAGGGCCGCGGCGCGCGGCCGCCGTATCAGGAAAACACGCCGGAGCGGCCAACAGCAAATCAGCCGGGGCCAGGCGGGAGAAAACGATGGCGTCGTCGTCAGGAACGACGATTGCTCAGGACGATGCCGCTACACCCAGGCTACACCCAGCCAGATGACGATGCGCAAACTGACATCGTGATCAGCCATCATCGATCGCGTTTCACGGCTTGAAGTCGGTTGACTGATCGACGATCTGTTTGAAGATCTTCGCCGTGAGGACGACATCGTCGGTCGATACGTTCATCAGCAGGGCGTCCCAATCGAAGATCAGGTTGCCATCTTTGTTGAGGTAGGCCCGCACGAAAAAGTACCTGTTATTCCATGCGTTAACCCACGCTGCGTCGACGGCGTCCACTTTGCCGAGGTTTGCAAACACGGTCATGCCGGCGCACTGGCCTTTGTCGTTGCAATAAATGCCGAAGGCGCCGCTGAAAATATCGCTGGAGTCCCCCAAAATGTGGTCTGGACCATTTTGTTTTTGTTATTCTCGATGACCTGGGACTTGAAGCCCGCGGTGTTGAACAACTGGGCAATCTGATCGGGATTGAAGCCGACCACCGCAGCACCCGCTGGGGTGCCGCCCCCACCACCACCGCCGCCGGGCTTGGGACCGCCGCCCGGCCGGGGTGCCTGGGCGCTGACCGCAGTTGCAAAAGCGATCGCCGCGATGATCACGATTGCCGCTGTCAGGATCGGGATTGCTCGTGTGATAATGCGCATGCGCAACACCCCTTTGCAAATTCCTCGGAACGTATCTTGACCCGGGATTCCGGCAGGAGCAAGCAGAAATCTCGATCAGTTTAGTCGCTTTCAGACCCGCATGTTTGTTTATCTTCCCGCGCAGAAATCTGCTAACATATAACTTCCCGGGGCTGGCAACGGAGACGTGCACCATGCGAAATAAAGCAATACTGGGCCTGACCGCGATGGTCCTTGGCCTCTGGATTGGAGATGCGCCGGCCGCTCAAATCGATTTCGGCCTCCAGGCCGGCACCACGCAGGCAAACGGCGCCGGCAGCGTGCTGCCGCCTGCCGCCACGGGGCTTAATCAGAAGGGCTTTGCTGCGCTCAAGCAGTCGAACGCATCCGCTCTGACGGGCAACGGGCCGCCTTCCGGCATCACCAGAACGGCTACCGACAATCTGGTTCGCCGCCCGGAAGACAACCAGCTTGAAAGCAGCCTGCTGTCCGGCTCGAGCAAGGCGGCGGCCGACGATATGTTCCGTCCCCCCGCAAAGTGATTGCGCGACTGCGGCGTGGCGGCATTCGCTGATGCCCTGGCGCGCGCGGGACTGGCGCGCGGAGCAAATGGAATAGACGGGAAACCTGGAGCGGGAGCCGCATTGACATGAAGCGCGTTGGTCCTGTGGCATGGCTGATCTTCGCACTCGGCTGTGTCGCGGCCGCGACAGCGGCAAATGCCGAAGAACTCGCCTCAATTTCCACCTCGGCGCAAATCCGTATCAGTTACGAGACGCCGTCGGACGCAAGGCTGCGCCCGATTTATGAAGCCCTGAAACGCCGCCAGGTGCTCGAGCGGCTGCAGCGTTTTCTGGTGCCGCTGCGGTTGCCCAAGGCGCTTACAGTCACGCTTGCGCAGTGCGGCGCCGAAACAAAGCTTTACGAATCCGGCGGACCGGTCGTCATTTGCTACGAGTTGATACAGCGAATTTCCGAAGTCACAGTCCAGAACACCCAGGATACCAACGCGCAGAAGCTGATCACCGATGGCGCCTTCGTCGAGGCCGTGCTGCACGAAGTCGCTCACGCGGTGTTCGATCTTCTTGAGGTGCCGATTTGGGGCCGGGAGGACGATGCGGCGGACAAGGTCGCCGCGCTGATCATGATGCAGTTCTCAGACCAGGTCGCTTTCACCACCATCGTCGGGACCGCAAAGTTTTTTGAATATTCAAGACGCGCCTGGTCAGGTCTGAGCTTTGCCGACGTGGGATCACCGGAAGCGCAGCGCTTCTACAACTATCTGTGCATCGCCTATGGCGGCGATCCGCGGACGTTCAAATTCTTTGCGCCCCGCCCGGGCCCCGGCGATCTGCCGCGGCTGACCGAACATCGCGCTCCGCGCTGCGAGGGCGAGTATCGGCAGGTCCAGCACGCCTTCGATCTGCGTATCATGCCGTTCGTCGATCCCGACCTGTTGACGAAGGTGAAGGCCACTCCCTGGCTGTTGCCGGACGAGATTCCCGGGAGTGTAAAATGAGCCTCGCGCGCGCCGTACAATGTCCGCAGGCGCTCCTGGCGGGACTGATGCTTCTCGTCTCCGCAGGCCTCGCGGCGCCCGCGATGGCGGAAACGTGGGAGTCCATACCTGCCAATCCCAGAGTTGAAATCGAATACCGCCCGCCTGAATCCGCGCAGTTCCAGAGCGCCTACCAGGCATTGAAAGACCGAAAATTCCTCGAAGAGCTGCAGCACTTCCTGGCGCCATTGCGCCTGCCGCATTCGCTCCGGCTGCTGACGAAGCAGTGCGGCATGGTCAATGCGTTCTACAGCCCGTACGACCGCTCGTTGACCATGTGCTACGAACTCGTCGCCGACATCATCGAGCAGGCACCACGAACCGTAAGCGAGGACGGATTCATCACGCGCCAGGCGGCGATCGTCGGAAACCTCGTCGGCGTCGTACTGCACGAGGGCGGCCATATGATGTTCGACATGCTCGACGTGCCGGTGTTCGGACGCGAAGAGGACGCGGCCGACGAAACGGCGAGTTTCCTCGCGTTGCAGTTCAACACGGATGTCGCGCGTACGATCGTCAAAGGTTTTGTGTACTCCTGGGCAAGGGAGCAGGACCCAGCGGCCACGGCACCGATCAGCGTCTGGTCGGATGAGCATGGCCAGGCCAGCCAGCGTATGTACAACGCGCTGTGCCTGGCCTACGGGGGAGACGCGAAGACGTTTCAGGAGTTTGTTGACCGGGGCTGGCTGCCGAAAAAGCGGGCCGACCACTGCGACCGGGAGTTTTCGCAGCTGAAGCTCGCGTTCGTGAAGACTGTATTGCCGTTCATCGATCGGGACCTGATGACGCGCGTCCAGCAGACGCAGTGGCTGACTGCCGACGAATTGAAGTGAACAGCGGCAGGACGGAGCGGGATCTCGGGCCATCATCAGGAGCGCCAATTCAAATATCCTCAGGTTACGCTCAAATCAGGCGCAGTCTGAATTCTGCCCTGCGGGAAACTCAACCTGAAACGCCATAAGCAACGAAGGGTCGCTGATGCTTCTTCGTTTTATTGCGATTTTGGCCGCCACGTGGATGGGCATCGGCGCCGCGCTCGCGGAAGAGCCCCCCGAGGTATTCCCGCAACTGGCTCATTCACAGGGCGTTTTCTCCCTCGCCTTCTCGCCCGACGGCAGCACACTGGCTTCCGGATCCGCCGACAACACCATCAAGCTTTGGGACGTCGCCAGCCGGCGGGAGATCCGTACTCTGGGCCCCGGGCTTGCCGCGCTGGCGCTGGCGTTCTCGCCCGACGGACGGACCTTCGCCGCGGGTCTGCTCGATCAAAAGATCAAAATCATCGAGGTCGCCACCGGCCGCGAACTTCACACGCTCGCCGGACATTCGGGGCCGGTCCAGTCGGTCGTTTTCTCCCCCGACGGGCGGGTGCTGGCATCGGCCAGCGATGACCGGACGATCAAAATCTGGGATATGGCCGGCGGGACCGAAATTGGCGCCCTTGGCGGTTTCTCCCGTCAGGTCGTATCCGTTGCCTTCTCGCCGGACGGCCGGCTTCTGGCCGCCAACAGCGAAGATCATGTCATCCGGCTTTGGGACCTCGCGAACAGACGCGAGCTGCGCAGCATATCGGGATATGCGGTCGGCGCGATCGCTTTCTCACCGGACGGGCGGGTGCTGGCCGCCGGAAGCAGCCTGCATTCCGTAAAGTTCTGGGATGTCGCGAGCGGACGCGAACTTCGCACAATGCGCGGACATGGCGACTATGTCGCATTCGTCGCGTTTTCGCCGGACGGACGCATACTCGCCTCCAGCAGCTACGACAGGACGGTCAAATTCTGGGACGCTGCCACGGGACGTGACGTCGGTACGTTAAGCGGCAACCTCAGGATCCCGTCGATGCTTTGGGGCACTTCCCTGGCATTCTCGCCGGCAGGACATGCCGTCGCCATTGGTATCGGCGACGGCCCGATCCGCGTTTGGGACACGACCACCGGGCGCGAGTTGCCGCCGTTCGAGGGGCACTCCGTCGGCGTTGCGGCCGCCCTCTTTTCGCCGGACGGGCGCCTCGTGGCCTCTGCCAGTTTTGACGGGACGATCACCATCTGGGACGCGGCGACCGGGCACGGGCTGCGCGTTCTTCGCGGACACGCCGCTTTCGTCACCTCCATCGCTTTTTCACCCGACGGGCAGGTGCTCGCTTCAGGGAGCGCGGATCGCACCGCGAGACTCTGGGATGTCGCGAGCGGGCGCGAACTGCGAACACTCAGCGGACACGCTGACCGAATTACGTCCGTTGCTTTCGCACCGGACGGACAGAGTTTGGCGACCGGCAGCGCCGACCGAACGATCAGGCTGTGGGGCGTTCCAGGGGGGACGCTGTTGCGCACGCTCAGCGGCAATTCGTCCGAGATCAATTCGGTAGCCTATTCGCGGGACGGCAAGATGCTCGCATCGGGCAGCGGTCGGCTGGGCGTCAACGGCATCAACGGCGCGAACGCAGTCAAGCTGTGGGATGTCGCGAGTGGCGCCGAGTTGCGCACGCTCCTCGGGCATTCCGGGTGGATCACGTCCGTGGCGTTCTCCGCGGACGGGCGGTTGCTGGCCTCAGGCAGCGGTGACCGCACGGTCAAACTTTGGGATGTCACGACCGGCAACGAGGTTCGCACGCTCGGCGGCTTTCTCGATCGGGTAAGCTGCCTCGCCTTCTCGCCTGACGGCAAAACACTTGCCGTGGGCGATCATGCTGCGAGCATCAAACTCTGGGACGCGGCAACCGCCAACCCGATCCGCACCATAACCACCCATAGCGATTTGTTCTCGTCGGTGGCGTTCTCGCCGGACGGGCAGAAACTGGTCACCGCGAGCTGGAGCAGCGCGGTCAGTATCTGGAACGTACCCACCGGCAAACAGAACGTTTCCCTGATCGCACTTACCGATGGATCGTCTCTGGCTGTCACACCGGAGGGCTATTACGACGCATCGTCCGAGAAAGCGGAGGAGAATCTCAACGTCCGCCTCGGCGCCCGCGTTTTTCCCATCGCTTCTTACCGCGACAAATTTTACCGGCCCGATCTGCTCCGGCTCAGCCTTGCCGGAAATTCGCTGGGCGTGCTGGGTTTTCCGGGCATCGATATCGTCAAGGCCGCTCCGCTGATCGAACTGGTCGATCTGCCGCGTTCTGTTACCGGATCGAAGCTTGCCGTTCATTTGCGCATCACCGACGGCGGCGGCGGTATCGGCCAGATCAGGCTCTTCCTGAACGGCACGGCCGTAATCCAGGACAATGCGGGCGGTCCGTCGGGATCGGCTGCGGGCGCGGGAGTGACGCGCACCTATACTTTGCAGCTTACCGACGGCCCCAGCGTATTGCAGGTCGAGGCGTACAACGCCGAAAACAGCATGCACAGCAGTTCGCTTCCCGCCCCGATATCGGCAAATCTGCCACCGGCGAACCGGTCGAACCTGCATGCAATCGTGGTCGGCATACAGGAATTCAACAATCCGAAATTCAACCTCACGTATCCGGTCAAGGACGCCCAACTGTTCGCGGAAACGCTGGCAAAATATTCCGCGCCACTGTTCCAGAACGTGGATATCAGGCTGCTGACGACGGCCGCACAGACCACGCGTGAGGCGCTCATGCAGGCCATCAGGGACATGCGCGCCGCAGTCGGGGCCGACGATCTGTTCGTCTTCTATGTCGCCAGTCACGGCATTACCGACGACGGCGAGTATTTTCTCATAACTTCAAACGTAGGCTCCGCGTCGACCGAGCACCTCAAGAAGGACGCCATCAGCAAGGGGGAGCTGACCGACCTTGTTGCGAACATACCGGCGACGAAGAAACTGATGGTCATCGACACCTGTCATGCCGAAGCGCTGGGCAACGCATTGCAGGTCGGACTTATGACCCGCGGGCTGGACGAAGTGACGGCCTTGAAGATTTTGAGCAGGGCCGTAGGGACGACCGTGCTGGCGGCCAGCACTTCGACGCAGGAAGCCCTGGAAGGCTACGAAGGTCACGGCCTCTTCAGCTATGTTGTGGCCGAGGGCCTTATGGGGAAAGGCGATGTCGACAAAGACGGATTTGTGAGTACGTTGGGTCTGGCTCATTACGTTGACGATCAGGTGCCGGAAATTGCCCGCAGGCAGTTCAATCATGCGCAGTTTCCGACCACCGCGATCAGCGGACAGCAGTTTCCCCTGACCAAGGTAAGATGAAGCAGGCGCCGGCAGCCATTTCGTTCCGCCTTTGCATGAGAAATCCCGTGCCCGTCCAGCGGCGTTACAGAGAAACTCGGAATATCGTGTGCATTATCGCGCTCGTGCTGCTGCTTGCCGGCCCGGCGTCCGCGACCACGCTCATCACCGGGCATGAAGCGCTCCTGCCCCCCGACGAAACACAGGTGCGTTCGGGAATCGAGCGGGGGCCGGATGTCATTCCCGTCTACCCGGCGCCGAAATCGGGGATGATACAGTCGCCCTTTGGTTTTCGGGTAAAATTCGAAGCGCACGGCAACGCGAAAGTGAATCTGGACACCCTCACGATCGTTTACAAAAGAACGCCCGGAATTGATCTTACCGCGCGTGTAAAGCCGTTCGTCCACCCGGACGGCATCGACATGCCTGACGCTGAGGTTCCGCCGGGCACTCATCGCATTCTGATTTTCATCAAAGACTCTGTCGGGCACGAAGGCCACGCCGACATCCGTTTCGACGTCGAAAAATAGAAATCAGCAATGGGCGGCGGCGCTGCAAAACCCTTCGGCCCGCACGCGGATCGTGAACCATCCGGCAGGCGTGCTCGGTAATGCCCGTCATAGTGATCTCCTACCGCCGGCAGGATTTAAACGATGTCGCCCGTCGCATTTACGATCAACTGGTCGCCAGATACGGGGAAAAGTCCGTCTTCATAGACATTCAGTCCATTCAGCCTTCCGCCGACTATCGCGTCCACATCCGGCACACCCTGGAGCGCGCGCTGGTCATGCTGGCGCTCGTCGGCAACGAATGGCGGGGAGCCCGCGCCGACGGCAGCGTGCGCATCTTCGAACCCGACGACCCCGTGCGGGTTGAAGTGGAGACGATGCTGGCAAACCGTCGTGCGGTCATGCCGGTTCTTGTGAACGGCGCGCGCATGCCCGTGGATGCGGAAGTTCCGGAAAGTCTCAGACCTTTCCGATATCTTCACGCGATCGAAGTGCGACCGGGGAGCGATTTCCCGTCCGACGCCAGACGCCTGTTTCGGGCCATTGACGCACTGACTGCGAGATTCTGGACTTTGTACGCTTCAGCCTGCCTGGCGCTGCCCGTCGGTCTGGTGATTTTCAGTCATTACCTGCTGCTGTTCAAATTCGATGTTGATCCGTTGTATTTGCGGTTTGCCGTTGCAGTCATCGCGGCGGCGCTCGGGATCGGTCTTTGTTTTCAGATCGGATTCCGCATTTTTCAGGCGTCCGTGACCGCCGTGGCTGTCGGTCTCGCTTCGGCAACAGGAATGCTCGCTGTCGGGTTTGTGCTCAGTGACCCGTATGCCCCGTTCAACCTCTGGAATTTCATTCCTTCGATCACGCGGGACTGGCAGGAAGTGATCGAATATTTCGCAATCATCGCCGCGACGGCGGTTGCCGCAAACGCGCTCGCCTGGATGTATCGCGACCGGCGCGGCCGCCCGCGCTGACGGTACCACTCGGCGCCCGCCGGTTGATCCGGGGGCCGACAGCGTCGGTACACCGGTTGGGAGTTGTTCCGGGGCGCGGCCGAACGGACGGCCCGGCCGCGGTCCCGAAGCGAAGGGTGGAACTGACGGCAACCCGCGATCCCATCCCCGAAAAGGGGAGATCGGCGGGGACGTAGCAAAGAGGTGAAGTTCTGCGTTGAACTTTCACGCGGGCTGACAGGACGCCAGCCCGATCCCGCGCGACGTCAGTCGGCGGTTACGCTGTCGTCATGGACTCTGATGTGGCTGATGTTGCACCAGTTCACTTTGTACTGCTCGGTCTCGATATCTTTGTACATGATGCGGAACGGCACGGTGCAGTCGCCTTCGCTTGACTGCCAGTCCATGGTCTGCGTTTCACCGGGCGGAACATCCACGCCGCTCCAGGTGCTCCACTTGCCATCCTCGTAAGTCTGGAAGCCGGTAATCGCGTATTTCGACTCGTTGTGCAGCTTGAACTTGTAGGACGCCGCCATTGCGGCTGTCGCACTCAAGGCCGTCATCAGGACGACAGCAGAAATCAGGCGTCGTTTCACGGGTTTTCCTTTGTCACGGGACAGTGGGGGTGGGACCGGCAAGGCGCCGGAGGCGTGGTGGCAGCACTGTATGCAGCCCGGGCGGTAGCATGACCGTATTGCCGCAGCAAATGCACAACACCCGTGCTTGACGCATTTAGGGGCTGACGGGCCTCACGGAGCACCAGCCGAGCCTCGCGCGATCAACCTTTCCGGGACAAATCGCCGCGCCGGGGCGGCTTGCGTCACCGCGCCTGGGGCGGAAAAGAAAGAGAGAGTCCCAGGCGTTGGGGGGCAACCGCCTGGGACCCACACCTGCGGCGTCACTTACACCGCAGTTCTACTTCGCAACCGCCCTGTCTCCGGCGGCTTCGGTCAGGCCGACGCCACACTCGCCGCAGCTGTAAGTACGCAATTCTGCGAGGTCCTCCGTCGCCGGCGTAACGCGGGTAATATGCATCGGCCTGCCGCAGTTCGGGCAAGCCGGTCTAAACTGGCCGGGAAGCGGCCGCGTCAACTCTCGGGTAACCAGCATCGTACACCTGCCTGCGGAAACGTTTATCAAACGGACGGTTGAAATTCAAACGCCCGTTTGAGACGCGGTGAGGCCCGAAAGATGGAGTTTTTGTGATTTTCGGTTGCACCGCCAGAATTCTCGACGCCAAAATCCTGCCTGCCCGCCGCCTGGCGGCGCGGCTGCCAGAATGATTGCCGGAACGGCCGCCATTGTCATTCTGATGGGGCTTTCGGGCATCCACGTTTATTGGGCGGCCGGCGGCACAGCCGGCAAAACCGCCGCCGTCCCCAGCCTCGACGGACGGCCGGTGCTCAAACCGACACCCGTTGTGACTGCAGCCGTCGCTTTCGGCCTTGCCGCGATGGCGGCGTGGCTCGGGGTCAGCATCGGCTGGCCGGGTTTGCCGGCGTTTCCGGCGGTGCATGCTCTCGTACAAACCGGCGTCTGGCTGATGGCGGCCGTGTTCGCGCTGCGCGCCGTGGGCGACTTCCATTATGCCGGATTCTTCAAGAGCGTACGGGACAGCCGCTTCGCGCGGCTGGACACGATGTTCTATTCTCCGCTTTGTGTCTGCCTTGCGCTGCTGACCGGTATTTCGGCAATAACGTCGCGGTAGAATCCTCATGAACGAGAAGGAACGGGCCGCACTGGCGTCAATCGCCGCCTCCGGCGGGCTTACGGTCGCGAAGGCCGTCGTCGGCCTGCTCACCGGCTCGCTCGCGATCCTGTCGGAGGCCGGCCATTCGCTGATCGATCTCGCCGCCACCATCCTGACCTATATCGCCGTGCGCGTCTCCGGCAAACCCGCGGATGCCGAACATCAATACGGCCACGGCAAGGTCGAAAGCGTGACCGCGCTCGCCGAAACGGCGTTTCTGTTTCTGCTCGCTGCCGGCGTGGTATTCGAGGCCGGGCAGCGGCTGCTCGGCGACAGCGCGCACGCGGTCGAAGCGACGGCGGCGGCATTCGCGATCATCGCGGTCTCGATCCTGGTCGATTTTTTCCGGGCCCGCGCCCTCAACCGCGTTGCCAAAAAAACCTTGAGCCAGGCGCTCGAAGCCGACGCGCTCCATTTCAGCACCGACATGTGGTCGTCGATCGCCGTGCTGGCCGGGCTCGGCGGCGTGGCGCTCGGTTATTCGCGAGCCGACGCCGTGGCCGCACTGGTGGTCGCCTGCTTCATCTGCATCGCCGGCTGGCGGCTTGGCCGGCGTACCATCGATACGCTCACCGATACGGCGCCGGCAGGTGCGAGCGAGCGGGTTGCCGCAATCGCGCGCCGCGTGCCCGGCGTGGTCGCGGTCGAAAGCGTGCGCGCGCGGCCGGCCGGCGCCGTGCTGTTCGTCGAACTTGGCGTCGGCGTCAGCAGAACGCTGCCGCTCGATCGCGTCACGGCGATCAAGGAACGGCTCACGCGCGCCATCGCCGCCGAGATGCCGGAGGCCGAAGTCACCATCATCACCGAGCCGCACGCGCTCGACGACGAGACCGTGCGCGAACGCGTCATGCTGATCGCGCGCAACATGGGACTGGCGGTCCATCACATAGCCATCCAGACGATTGCCGGCCGGCTCTCGGTCTCGACCGATCTCGAGGTTGACGGCACGCTGCCGCTTGCCACAGCGCACGAGATTGCAAGCCGGCTCGAACAGGCGATCGGCGAAGAACTCGGGCCGGACGTCGAGGTCGAGACCCATATCGAGCCCCTTCCCGCGACCCTCCTCGCCGGCCAGGACGCCACGCCCGAACGCATCGGCGAAATCGGCGCCGCGCTCGGGGCGCTCGCCGGCGAGATCCCGGGCATCGGCGAAATCCACGACGTGCGCGTGCGTGAAACCGCCGACGGCGAAATCGTCAATTTTCATTGCCACGTCGACTCTGCGCTGTCGGTGCGCACCGTTCACGACCTGGTCGATGCCGCAGAGCGTGGGCTGCGGCGGCGTTTTACCGGCATCGCACGGGTCATCGGGCACGCCGAGCCCCGCCCCCGGCGCTGAATGGAACTTTTTGCCGGACGGAAAGTTGAAGGGCGTTTGTAAGCCTGCTTACGGCTTTTGGGGGGCGCGGGGGCCTTCGGTAGCGGCAGCCTTGGGTAGCGCACCGCGATGAGCGAGGGACTGGATCTGGCCAAGGCTGACCTTCCTGCGAGGTCTAACGAGTCCGACCGACTGCTGCCGGGCCACAGCGAACTGGCCGGGCTGATGCGGGCGTTCGACTGGCAAAGCACGTCGCTCGGCCCGCCGGAAACCTGGCCGCAAAGCCTGCGGACCGCGGTCGGCATCATGCTGACCTCCCGCCAGCCGATCTGGATCGGATGGGGCCGCGAACTGATCTATCTCTACAACGATCCCTACAAGTCGATCATCGGCGGCAAGCACCCCTGGGCGCTCGGCAAGCCGGCGTCGGCTGTGTGGCGCGAAATTTGGGACGATATCGGCCCGATGCTCTCGCAGGCGATGGGCGGCGAAGAAGGCACCTACGTCGAAGCCCAGCTCCTGATCATGGAGCGCAACGGCTATCCCGAGGAAACCTACTACACGTTCTCCTACAGTCCGATCCCGGCCGATGACGGCTCGGTCGGCGGCATCTTCTGCGCCAACAGCGACGACACCCAGCGCGTCATCGGCGAGCGGCAGCTCGCGCTGCTGCGCGAACTGGCCGCCACCACCGCCGACGCCCGCACCTGGGACGAGGCCTGCGAGCGTGGCGCCGCGGCTCTCGCCACCAATCCGCACGATCTGCCGTTCGCCATGATTTACATGCTGGAGCCGGACGGCCGCACGGCAGCGCTTGCGAGCACGGCCGGCGTCGGGCGCGACCATCCGGCGGTACTGCCCTCGCTGTCGCTCGACGACGACGGCCCGTGGCCACTGGCCGACGTCGCCGCGAGTCACCAGCCGCGGCTGGTGGCGAGCCTGAAATGCGGTTCCAGGCGATGTTTCCCAGCGGCGCCTGGGATCAGGCCCCGGATCGTGCCGTGGTGCTGCCGATCATTCCAAGCGGCGAAACAGGCCGCGCCGGCTTTCTGATCGCCGGCCTCAACCCGTTTCGCCTGTTCGACGACAACTACTCCGGCTTCCTGAATCTGATCGCCGGACAGATTGCGGCGGCGATCGCCAATGCCGGCGCCTACGAGCAGGAGCGCCGCCGCGCGCGAAGCGCTGGCCGAGATCGACCGGGCCAAGACGGCGTTCTTCTCCAACGTCAGCCATGAATTCCGCACGCCGCTCACGCTGATGCTGGGGCCGCTGGAAGATGCGCTGCGCCATGCGGCCGAATTGCCGGACGACCGGCTGGCGGAGCTGAAGGTTGCGCATCGCAACGCGCTGCGGCTGCTGCAGCTCGTCAATACGCTGCTCGACTTCTCGCGCGTCGAAGCCGGCCGCGTGCAGGTCAATCTGGCGAAGACCGATCTTGCCGTGCTCACCGCGCGATCTCGCCTCGAACTTCCATTCCGTCTGCGAGCGCGCCGGACTGACGTTGAACATCGTCTGCGAGCCGCTGCCGCAGGCCGGCGAACGTGGACCGCGAGATGTGGGAGAAGATTGTCCTCAATCTCCTCTCGAATGCCTTCAAATTTACTTTCGCCGGCGGCATCGACGTGCGGCTGCGCGACATCGGCGGCCGCGTGGAGCTGACGGTCGCGCGACACCGGAGTTGGCATTCCGCCCGGCGAGCTGCCGCATGTGTTCGAACGCTTCCACCGCGTCGAAGGCCAGCAGGGGCCGCACCCACGAAGGCTCCGGCATCGGACTGGCGCTGGTGCGCGAACTCGTCCACCTGCATGGCGGCGAGGTCGCCGTCGCGAGCGAGGTCGGCCGCGGCACGACATTTACGGTGGCGCTGCCTTACGGCGAAACGCGCGCCGCCGTCGCCTCAGTGGCGCCGCGCGAGATTTCGACCGCGACCGGGGCTGCCGATTATGTCGAGGAAGCCCTGCGCTGGCTGCCGCAATCCGGCTCTGCAAGTCCGCTTCCTTCCGGCATCGTGCGCGACATCCCGCCCGCATCGCCCAGGCGCGATGCTTTGCCCGGAACGCCGGCGCGCGTGCTGGTCGCCGACGACAACGCCGACATGCGCGATTACGTCGGGCGGTTGCTGGCGCCGCGGTTCGAAGTCGAAACCGTCGGCAACGGCGCGGAGGCGCTTGAGGCGATCCGGCGGGTGCGGCCGGACCTGCTGCTGACCGACGTCATGATGCCGGTGCGCGACGGCTTCAGCCTGCTGCGAGAAATCCGCAGCGACGCCGACATCAGCGACCTGCCGGTCATTCTGCTGTCGGCGCGAGCGGGCGACGAGGCCAAGGTCGAAGGGCTTTCTGCCGGCGCCGACGATTATCTGGTCAAACCGTTCAGCGGCCAGGAACTGCTCGCGCGGGTAAGCACCAACATCGCCATGGCGCGGCTTCGCCGCGAGAGCGCAGCCGAAGTGGAAGTGCAGAAGGCGCGGCTTCAGGCGGTGCTGGACACCGTTCCGGTCGCGGTCTGGTTCACCTTCGACAGCGAAGGACTCCGTGTCCTCGGCAACCGCCGCGCCAACGAGATGCTGCGGCTGCCGGAAAACGCCAACGCGTCGCTTTCGGTCCCGCAGGCGCAGGCGCCGCAGCACTTTCGCGTCTTTCAGAACGGGATGCCGATTTCTCCCGCGCAACTGCCGCTGCGCCGTGCGGTTCGCGGCGAAACCGTCGGCAACGAAGAGATGGAGCTGCGCTTTGACGACGGCACGAGGACGTTCGGACTGGTGCAGGCCGCCCCGCTTCGCGACCGTTTCGGCACCATCGTCGGCGCCGTGAGCGCCGGTCTCGACATTACCGAGCGCAAGCGGACCGAAGAGCATCGCCAGCTTCTGCTCAACGAATTGAACCACCGGGTGAAGAATACCCTCGCCACCGTGCAGTCGGTCGCCATGCAGTCGTTTCGCCCGGCGCGGACCGCGGTCGACGGGCTTGCCATGTTCGAAGCCCGCCTGATGGCGCTGTCGCGCACGCACGACATCCTCACCAAAGAAAGCTGGGAAGGCGCCAATCTCGACGAGATCGTCGCCGAAGCCGTCATGCCCTATCGTGGCGGCAACCCGAACCGTTTCCGGATCGGCGGCGGTTGGGTGCGGCTCTCGGCCAAGATGGCGCTGTCGATCAGCATGGCGCTGCACGAGCTGGCGACCAACGCGGCAAAGTACGGCGCCCTGTCGAACGACCGGGGGCAGGTCACGATCTCCTGGCAGACGGCGAGCCAGGGCAGCGGGGACCGCACGCTGCGCTTCGAGTGGCTGGAAGCGGACGGACCTCCGGTCGCGCCGCCGCAGCATCGGGGATTCGGCACGCGCCTGCTCGCGCATGGCCTGTCGCAGGAACTCGGCGGCGAGACGAAGCTCGAATACCGGCAGGACGGCGTCTGGTGCGAGATCAACGCCCGGCTGGATTGAGCATGCGCGCGTGCCGCTTTCCTGGTTTTATTCGCTGAGACCGATTTCGGCTTTTATCCTTCGAATTTCGGCCTCGTCCTCAGCGCTGAGCGCGGCGTCCGTCAATTGGATGGCGACCTTCTTCAGATTGCCGGTGAACTTGAACGGTACCTTATAATCATCGCTGACAGGCGTGCCGGTGTCTTCGCCGATGTCCAGTGTCTCGTCCGCAGAGATGCGGAACGGGATGGTTCGATCGATCCTGCCCTGAGCCACCTGCCTGCCATCTACCAGCAACGTAGCCGTGCCACTTTTGCCGAGGCCGCCGCCATCATACTTGAAGTCGACCAGGAGAGTATGATTCCCGGGCGAAAGCCGGTCAGGCCCGGCGATCGTGTAGCGATAGACACCCACCGTATTGTAGTGGAAGACAGGTTTTCCTTCGAGCAAATAGAAACCCCACCCGTTGAAACGGCCGCCCTGCGTCACCACTACGCCTTCCGCGCCGGCGGCTGGAATTTCGACCTCTGCGCCGATCCTGAACGACTTGTTCAGGATGCTCGGCGCGCTGCCTTCCGGTATGCGCGTCATGCCCGGATAATAAGTAAACAGGGCGCGGCCGCGCGTGAGACTGGGCCGATTGTCCACGTTCATGCGTTCGATTTTGCTGTTGTCCAGCGGCAGCACGTTATTCTTTGCCGCTTCGATCCAGAACAGTTCCTGCATCTCGCTCAGCTTTTTGGGCTCCTTCGCCGCCAGGTCGTTGGCTTCGCTGAAATCCTTCGATACGTCGTAAAGTTCCCACTTGTATTCGTCGATCGGGATGGTCTTGCCGACGGCCCACGGCGCGAGCGGCGGTGTCGTTGCGGCAACCCAGCCGTCATTATAGATGGCGCGATTGGCGAACATCTCGAAGTATTGAGTCCGGTGGGTCGAAGGTGCCTTCGCATCGTCGAACGAATACACCATACTTACCCCCTCGATGGGCTTTTGCGGCACGCCGTCGAGAACCGCAGGCATCTGGACTCCGACCGCGTCGAGAATGGTCGGCGCGATGTCGATCACAGTGTGGAACTGCGTGCGAATGCCGCCCTTGTCCTTGATGCGTGCGGGCCAGGAAATAACCGTGCCGTTGCGCGTGCCGCCGAAGTGAGAGGCAATCTGCTTGGTCCACTGGAACGGGGTGTCCATCGCGTGCGCCCATCCGATCGGGTAGTGGTTGAACGTCGTCGGGCCGCCGAGTTCATCCATCCGGCGCATGACCTCTTTGAAGTCCTCGGGAATGGCGTTGAAAAAAGCCATTTCGTTCAGCAGGCCCTGTGGTCCGCCTTCGGCGCTCGCGCCGTTATCGCCCTGGATGTAAATAATCAGCGTGTTGTCGAGCTCGCCCTCGTCCGCGAGGGCGTCGACGATCGCGACCCATCTGGGAGTCGCAATAGCTCAATGCGGCCGCGTAGACCTCCATCATGTGCGCAGCGACCTTTTTATGGTCGGCGTCGAGAAAGTCCCACGCCGGAATGCCTGCCGAACGCTCGGTCAACTTCGTATCCTGAGGCACGACACCCAGCTTCTTCTGTCGGGCAAGCGTCTCCTCGCGAACCTTGTCCCAGCCCTGATCGAACCGGCCCTTGAATTTGGCGATCCAGTCCTTCGGTGCATGATGCGGGGCATGCGCGGTGCCCGGCGCGTAATAGGTCACCCACGGCTTTTCGGGTGCAATCGAATGGAGCAGGCGAATCCGTTCGATCGCCTTGTCCGCCATGTCCTTTTCAAAGAAATAGTTGCTGACGTCGTGCGGTGGCTCGATCGGCTTGATGTTTTCAAAGATGGCAGGAGCCCACTGGCTGGTGTCGCCGCCGATGAAGCCATAGAAATATTCAAATCCCAGCCCGGTCGGCCACAGATCAAACGGTCCTGCCTGGCTGTTGTGCCAGTCGGGTATGTTGTGATTTTTGCCGTACCACGCGGTGTTGTAGCCATTCTGTCTCAGCACCTCGGCAAAGGTACCGACACTTTTAGGCATGAGCGTGTTGTAGCCCGGAAAGCCCGTGCCCCCCTCCATGATGACGCCGGTTGCCGCGGAGTGGTGATTGCGTCCGGTCAGCAGCGCGGCACGCGTCGGCGAGCACAGCGCAGTGGTGTGGAATTGCGTGTAGCGCAGACCTTCGCTCGCCAGCCGGTCCATGGTCGGCGTCGGCACCGGTCCGCCAAAAGTGCTGCTTGCACCGAAGCCCACGTCGTCAGTCAGGATGAGCAGGATATTCGGCGCACCTTTGGGCGCCCTGACCTCCTGCGGGAAGTCTTTGACTGATTCCTCGACCGTGCGGCCGATGTGTCCTTTGAACGGTTGCTCAGGCCGCGGCAGTACATCCTGCGCCCATGCCGGAAGCGAAAAAGAAGAAAGGAGCAGGATGCCTGCAGTGGCGAGCAATTTGGCACGTCGTGTCACGGTTATTTCCTCCTGATTTTTTTGCCTCACAAACAGCCGGCGCAGTCGGCATCAGCTTCCCTGTCCCGACGAAACCGTGGCATCTGCTGGTTCAAACAGGAATAGCAGGAAATCGGCGCAATGTCTCATAAAGTCAGAAAGGGCACCTGTGTTGCGCCGACGACATGTCCGCCTGACCTTAAGGAGCGGTCAATCGGCGAACATCGTTACACGTCCTCGCGGCGCCAGAAGCAAATTCGCGCATCCGGCAATCCACCGTTATTGATCTGGTGCGATCAACATGCATTCGGTGCGATGTCGCGCAACGTCGGGCATCACTCCGGCCCATGTCCCGAAACCGGCAGCGCCGGACGTTCCAGGATTGCGCCGCTTTCAAAAATGCCGTGCGCACATTCGCGACTGCCATGCGATATGATGCTTCACGCCCGGTGCGGGACCGCGGCCGTTTCACCAATCCAGACCAAGCTGAATTTTCCGCGAAGGATGATTGGCGTGAAACTGCTGAAACGCCGCGCCGCTGGGGCTGCAAAGCGTTTGGCCGCCCACTGCTACGCCAGCAGGTTCACCAGCGAGCCGCTGACGCCGCTGGCGCTCAGGATGGAGGCAGCGCTGCTCGCCGATTCTTCGAACACCGACGTCACCGCAGCAAGGGATTCGCTGCTGCCCGACGTGGAAGTGCCTGTAGCTGCCGACGAAGACGTTGACGCAGTTGAAGAACCCGCGGTGCCCGATGCCGTCGACGCCGCGGACCCGCTGGCAGCGGGCTTGACCGGCTGAAACGTGTCGTTCCTGTTGCCGAAGCCGATCGCCGCCGCGTCGGTTCCGGTGCCGCTGATGACCACCGATGCGGTGGTGTCTCTTGCGGTCACAGTGAGCTTGCCGCTGCTGCTGATCGCGGCGGTCAGGAAGGCGGGACCGTTATTGATGGCATTGATCAAATCGCCAACGGTATCGCTGCCCGTCGAGGTATAGACGGTCGTGTTGCTGCTGCCGTCGCCAAAGCTGATCGTACCACCGGGCAATATCCCGAGGCTTGCCAGGCTGGTGGTCGTCGTAACCGGTACGGTGCCGGTGCCGCTGGCGGGCTGCACTCTGGTGGAAGCGCTCGAGCCGGTCGCCGACGACGAAGCGGAGGCGCCGGAACTGCCCGATGAAGAGGCCGGGCCGGACGAAGTGCCGCCATCCAGCAGGCTCTGGATTGCAGCGCTCAGTTGGGTGTTGACCCGATTGATTGCGGTCTGGTTGGCGATGCTGGCAAGGCCCTTGGCCTCGTTGACCATCGCGCTGCCCATCGCGTTGATCAGGGAATCGGTTGCCGCCTGCGACGCGTCCTGGGACTGCGCGTTCGACCAGAAGCTTTGGTCCTGCTGGTAGAACGACGGCGTACCGCCGATACTGCCGATACCCATGACGCCGTGACTTCGGAATTTGAGCGTCGCCCGGTCCATCTATGCCAACGCCGGGTTAACAGGCGGTATCCGTTCACTCCTGCCTGCTCGACCGGGTCCGCTGACGTTGCCGTTTTGATTGGCAGAAGAAACCCACTACCTTCCAGCCGCTTTATCACCGGGACCTTGATCGTGAAGCGCACCGCAGGACTTTGGACGGGCTTACGCACCCTCGTGCGTCGACGTCGGGTGGAAATCGCGCTTTCCATCAGAGTGACGACGGCCGCCGTCGCGTCGCTGGCGTTTGCGCAACTGCTGCAGCTTCCCCTGCCGCTGTGGGCGGTATTGACCGCCATCATCGTCACGCAGATGAGCGTCGGGCGATCGCTGAAGGCAACGACCGATTATCTCGTGGGGACGCTCGGCGGCGCGATCTACGGCGGCGCGATTGCCGTATTGATTCCGCACACGGGCGAAATCGCGCTCCTGCTGGTTCTCGCTCTTGCCGTAGCCCCCCTCGCCCTCGTCGCGGCCATCAATCCCAGATTTTCGGCAGCCCCCGTCACGGCGATCATCGTGCTGCTGATCCCGATCATGACCCACGCCGGTCCGATCGCTTCGGCCGTCGATCGCGTCATCGAAGTCGCGATCGGAGGCGTCACCGGTTTGCTGGTTTCATTTTTTCTGCTGCCTGCGAACGCGCATCTGCTGGTCGTCGCGGCAAGCGCACGCGCGCTCAATCAGATGGCATCGGCTCTCGGCGAACTGCTGGCGGGTTTGACGCACGGTCTCGACAATGATGCGCTTCACCGTATTCAGGACGGCATCGGGCGGGCTCTGGAGCGCCTGCATGTCATGGGGTCCGAGGCCGAGCACGAGCGGTCGGTACGCATTGCCGCGGGGCCTGACACCGGGCCGCTGCTGCGGACGCTGCTGAGACTGCGGCATGACCTCGTCATGATCGGCAGGGCCGCGATCAATCCGGTGCCCGACGCGCTCATGACCCGGCTCGCGTCGCCGCTCGAGCAGGTGGGCGTCGCCTTCAGCGAATACCTGCGGGCGAGCGGAGCGGCGCTCGAGGCCGGCCGCCAGCCGCCGTCGCTCGCAGCCGCCGAGGCAGCGCTCGATGCCTACGCCGCCGGCATAGCCGCGGTTCGCCAGGAGGGACTGACGCGAATTCTTCCCGGCGACGCCGCCGAACGCTTCTTCGCGGTCGGCTTTGCCCTCGAGCAGATGCACAACAATCTCAAGGATCTCCAGCGTTGGGTGTCTGAATGGGCCGGCCCGTCAAAGGACGCAGTTCGCAAAAACCTCCAGCCCGGCTGATTTTCACCCCAACGCCGCAATATGCCGGACGGCACGCCGCCCCCTTGCCGTCAGACGCAGGCTATCGTGCCGCGGGGCGTTTGAGTTTCCGCGCTGCCCTCTGTTTGCGGCGGCGGGCGGCCGCCTTTTTGCGGCACGGCTCGCACAGGCAGCCGCCGTCCTGGAGGAAATACTCCAGATATTCCCGCCCGTAGTGGTAGGTGATTTCCTCGTCCGGCTCGATCCGGCGCAGCGCCACGATCACGATGGCGCCCTTGCGGGTCACCGGCTTCGCATTCGGCCGGCAGGAATGATTGATGTAACGCGCGATATTCCATCGTGGCGAGCCGTCGATGGTCCAGCGCTTGGTCAACTCGAACATGTAACGCGCGCCGCGTGCCTCGCGCCGGTCGGCCTCCTCGGACGTGATGCGCCGCCCGCGATAGGTCGCGATATAGGCCGCCCGTTTGATCGGTTTGGTGGCGAAAAGGCCCAGTCCGGTTTTCGAACGGCCGATACGGAAAGAACGTGCAGGCATTCTTCGCGATATACCGTGGATTCGCGCGATGTCATCTGCTTTTCACGCGTAAATCACAGGCGATCACGTCCGCAACAGGTCGGCGATCACCGCGTGCGCGGCGTTGTGGCCCGGTGCACCCGTCACCCCGCCGCCGGGATGCGCCCCCGAGCCGCACAGATAAAGCCCCGGCACCGGCATGCGATAGTCGGCGTATCCCGCCATCGGGCGCGCGGAAAACAGCTGATCCGAGCGTCAGCGCGCCGTGGAAAATATCGCCGTTGGGCAGGCCGAAGATGCGCTCCAGATCGAGCGGCGACAGACTCTGCCGCGCGATCACGCTCGCCTTGAAGCCCGGCGCATAGGCCTCCACCGTGTCGATCATCAGATCGGCGACGGTTTCGCGGTGCTGGTCCCATGTCGAACCGTCGGCGAATTGCGGCGTGACGTGCTGGCAGAACAGGCTCGCCACGTGCGCGCCGGGCGGCGCGAGGCTGTCGTCGAGCGTCGAGGGAATCAGCATCTCGACGATGGGCGCCCTGCTCCAGCCGTAGCGGACGCAATCGCGATAGGCCTGGTCCATGTAGGACAGGCTCGGCGCCAGGATGATGCCCGCGGTGTGATGATCGCCCGTCCCCGGCAGCGCGGAAAACATCCGGCAGTTTCGACAGCGCGACATTCATGCGGAACGTGCCGGAGCCGGCTTTCCACGTTTTCATGCGCGCCGCCATCGCGCGCGGCACCGCTTCGCGCGGCACCAGAACCTGGAACAGGTATTGCGGATTGACGTTGGCGATCACCGCGCGCGCCCGCATCGGCGTGCCGTCCTCCAGCACGACGCCGGCGGCGCGGCCGCGCTCCACGATGATTTCGCGCACCGCGGAGCCCACGTCGATGCGGACGCCGTGCATCGCCCGCCGCCTTCGCCATCGCCTGCGTGATCGCGCCCATGCCGCCGATCGCGTGGCCCCAAACGCCCTGGCTTGCCGTTCACCTCGCCGAACACGTGATGCAGCAGCACATAGGCGGAGCCCGGCGTGTAAGGGCTCGCGAGATTGCCGACGATCGCGTCGAAGCCGAGCACCGCCTTGATCGGATCGGACTCGAACCAGTCGTCGAGCGTCTCGCCGGCCGATTTGCGGAGCAGCTGGAACGCCGTTCTGAGCGCGTCACCCTGCCACAGTCGTCCTGCCGATGCGCGGCGAGCTTGCCGAGTTCGCGCAGCGCGCCGCTGAAACTCGCCCAGCACCAGATTGGGCGGCGCATCGAGGACGACGCTGCGCAGCACGTCGGCGAGGCGGCCGATCTCGGCCTGCTAGACCGGATAACGCGCGGCATCTCTGGCGCTGAATTTCGCGATCTCGCGTTCGGTCCGGCCTTCGCCGGTGAGAAGATAACGCCCGTCCGGCAGCGGCAGGAAATTCTGCGCGCGGCGCTCGACGATGCGCAGTCCGTGTTCGTGCAGTTTCAGGTCGCGGATGACTTTCGGCTGCAGCAGGCTGACAGTGTAAGCCGCGGTCGAATTGCGGAAGCCGGGATGAAATTCCTCCGTCACCGCAGCGCCGCCGACCACGCCGCGCCGCTCCAGCACGCGCACGCGCAGGCCCGCCATGCCGAGATAGGCCGCGCAGGTCAGCCCGTTGTGGCCGGCTCCGATTACGATGGCATCGAGATCGGACATGGCTGTCTGGAACCTTGAACCTCGTTGCTCTTCGTCACTGTCGTACCGACCGGTTTGCGGTATCGCGCCGCGGGTCAAAGCGGCATAATGCCCTCGGGGGGCAATTCCATGAATGCTCGTCTTTTATGGGCGGCTTTGGCCGCCACGGTTTTGTTTTGCCAGAACCCGGCGGCGCGGGCCGGCTGCGTGATTGCGCCGGATGGAAAATCCATCGATGTCGTCACCGACAATAGCGCCGGCGAAGAGAAGAACTGCGCGGTAAAATGCCAGGTCGACACCAAGATCGGCGTGGTCCAGGTCAGTTGTGGCGGCAATACACCCCCGCTCGCAAAGGGCCACTCGCTGTGCGCTTTCGATAAACCCTCCGCCTGGTACAGGAAGGTGATTTCTTCGGAAGACACCTGCAAGAGCGGCGCGGCAGAAACCAGCCCTGCGATTGCGCCGGCGGCCAGGGCCGACGGCTTCAGTTGCCGGATTTCCCCGGACGGCAAGACGGTCGATGCGATGATCGCCAATCCTTACGCGACCGCAACGAGCTGCCAGGTGAATTGTCAGATCTCGACGACCAACGGCGGCACCTATGGGGTCTCCTGCACCAAAGAAGTCGAACCGGGCGCAGGGCAGACCGTGCTGTGCAGTCATGTCTACGACAAAGGCAGGCTGGTGAAGATGGTCAGCGGCAAAGGCGACTGCATCAAGCCGCTGGCGCCGGCCGCCGGGCCGGCGAACGATAAAGATGATGGCGACGACGATGATGCGGACGCTTCAAAGATGCTCCAGAACATGCGCAGGCAGATGAGTCCGGAACAGCAGAAAATATTCGACCAGATGAAGAAGCCGTAGCGGCATTCAAGGCGCCCCCCATCTTTGGGCGGACGTTCGACGTCACGAGCGACCGCTCCGCTTCGCCCCAAGACCCGAACCGCCGTTTCAGTGCATTTTCATCGGCAGGCTTTGCAGCCGCAATTCGCCGACCGCGCCGCCGTAAACCGGCGTGAAGTCCGGATCGGCCAGATGCGCTTTGGGAAACCGCGCCAGCAGGCGGCGGATTGCGATGGTGATGGTGGTGCGGCCGAGGATGTTGCCGATGCAGTGATGCGGGCCGGCGCCGAATGACAGAATCCGTTTCGGCTTGCGATGAATGTCAAAGCGCGTCGGGTCGGGAAACACATCGGGATCGTAATTGGGCGCAAGCGGCGACGGGCGCACCACCATGCCCTTGAGGATCGGTGTGCCGCCAACCTCGGTGTCGCGCGCGGCGATCCGCGGGAAAGTGAAATAGCCGTTGCTGGCAAGACGAAAGCACTCCTCCAGCGCGTCAGGAATGAGCGCCGGATTGTCGATGAGCTGCCCGAGCTGATCCGGGTGGGTGTAGAGCAAATAGAGCGCACCGCCGGCCGCCCGGCTGGTCGCCGACAGCGAGGCGCCACAGATGCCGAAAATCTGGTCGAACAGTTCGCTGTCGCTGAGTTTGTCACCCTGATCGCGGGCGTTGACGAGATCGCTGATGAAATCCGAGCGCGGCCTTTCGCGCCGCTCCTCGATAATGCTCCTGACTTCTTCCATGGTGCGGTCGAAGGCGCGCCGCAGTTCCGGCGACCACGACTCGCCCGGCTTGACGTAGGTCGTGCCCGGTATCGCGTCGTGGAACGCGACGAACACCGCTTTGCGGCGCGGGTCCATGTTCACCATCGCATCCAGCAGCGCATCGACGACGAGATGCGCCCCGTAGTCCTGCATGCCGTCGAATCGCGGGACCGTTTGCCTCGATGCGGTCGAGCATGCCGTCGATGATCCGGGTGATGCTCTCCTGGAGCTGCCCGATACGCCGCGACGAGAATGCCGGCATCAGCAGCCGGCGGACGCGGGCATGCTGCTCGCCGTCCATCTGCGTGATGAACTGCGCGAACATGATTTTGTTGAACTGCTCCCAGCCGGGGCCGCGCGGCATCTCCGACCTGAAGGTCTCCGTGTCGGAGAACACGCGATGTACGTCGGCGTAGCGGCCGACCACCACCTGCGGCGGCCCCTTGCCGAGCACGTAAAACGGGCGCCGCCGCGCCCATTCGGCCATGTGCCGGTGCGCGCTGGCCTTGAATTCGGCGCTGCCGAGATCGACGTCGACGACGTTGCTGCGATCCAGTTCCGCCAGTGATGACATCTTGCTTCATTCCGTTGCGTACGCGTGAATCCGGTGCGGATGAACCCGCAGGGGCCGCCCGGCAGCATTGCACAGCGCAATATGCGCGGACGCCACCAGCGTCGCAGAACCCGCTGTCAAATGCAAAATGGCCGACAGGCCGGCAGACTATCGCCGCCCGTTCACGGAACGAGCACCGCGGCGCCTTCGAAGCGTCCCCGGCGCAAATCGTCCAGCGCGACGTTGGCCTCGCCGAGCGGATAGCGCGTCACCTGCATCCTGATGCCGGCCCGCGGCGCGACGGCGAGGAACTCGTGCGCGTCCGCGCGCGTGAGATTGGCGACCGAGACCAGCGCGCGCTCCTCCCAAAGCAGCCGATACGGAAAGGACGGAATGTCCGACATGTGAATGCCGCCACATACGACGCGTCCGCCCTTCTTCACCGCGGCAAGCGCCAACGGAACCAGCCCGCCGACCGGAGCGAAAATAATCGCGGCATCGAGTGGCTCCGGCGGACGCTCGTCGGAACCGCCCGCCCATACCGCGCCCAGCGAGCGCGCGAACTGCTGCGAGGCCGTGTCGCCCTCGCGCGTAAAGGCGAAGACACGCCTCCCCTGCCACGTCGCGACCTGCGCCAGAATGTGGGCGGCGGCGCCGAAACCATAAAGCCCGAGCGAGGAGCCCTCGCCCGCCATGCGGTAGCTGCGCCAGCCGATCAGACCGGCGCACAGCAGCGGAGCGACGGTCGCGGGGTCGGCATTCTCCGGAAGCGGAAAACAGAAACGCGCGTCGGCGATCGTGTGCGTCGCGTATCCGCCGTCGCGGGTGTAGCCGGTGAAGACCGGCGCATCGCACAAATTCTCGCGGCCGGAGCGGCAATACGGACAGACCCCGCAGGTGGCACCCAGCCACGGCACACCGACGCGCTCGCCCGGCGCAAATCCTTCAACGCCTGGCCCCGTCGCTGCGACACGGCCGACAATCTCATGACCCGGCACGACCGGCAATTTTGGATTCAGCAATTCGCCGTCCACGACATGCAGATCGGTCCGGCAGACGCCGCAGGCTTCGACCTCGATCAGAAGCTCGCCGCTCCCCGGCCGCGGTACCGGCCGCTCGCGCGGCACCAGTGCCGTGTGCGGCCGGTCCAGCTCCATCGCGCGCATCATTGCCATATTGATATGTCCTTTGCGGGCGGTGAGCTTTTCATTCACCGCCAAAACTTCTACATCAACTCCATGCGCACAGAAGAACCCCGTCCGATCCGCCTCAAGGATTATCGCCCGCCGGACTGGCTGATCGAGACCGTCGATCTCGACGTCTCGCTCGATCCGACCGCGACCACCGTCCGGGCCACGCTGCGGATCAAGCCGAACGGCGGATCCACGCCGGCGCCGCTCGTGCTTGACGGCGAAGACCTCAGGCTGCGGTCGCTCACGCTCGACGGCAAGCCGCTGCCGGCAGAGAGCTTCATCGCCTCACCGGAACGGCTGACGATCGCGCAGCCGCCGAACCGGCCGTTCGAGCTCACCGTCGAGACCATCATCGATCCGGTCGCCAATACGCAGCTCATGGGACTTTACCGCGCCGGCTCGACTTACTGCACGCAGTGCGAGCCGGAGGGCTTCCGCCGGATCACCTATTTCCTCGACCGGCCGGACGTCATGGCGGTCTACACCACGCGGATCGAGGCCGACCGGGACGAGGCGCCGGTCCTGCTCTCCAACGGCAATCTGATTTCGCGCGGCGACGTGCCTGGCACCAGCCGGCATTTCGCGGTGTGGCACGATCCGTTCAAGAAACCCTGCTATCTGTTCGCCCTGGTCGGCGGCAACCTCGAAGCCGTCACCGACAGCTTCACCACCATGTCCGGCCGCAACGTCACGCTCGCCATCTACGTCGAGCCCGGCAAGCGAGGACCGCTGCTTTCACGCCATGGACAGCCTCAAGCGCGCCATGCGCTGGGACGAAGAGGCGTTCGGGCGCGAATACGACCTCGACATTTTCATGATTGTCGCCGTCTCCGCCTTCAACATGGGCGCGATGGAGAACAAGGGCCTCAACATCTTCAACGACAAATACGTGCTGGCCTCGCCGGCCACCGCGACCGACGCCGATTACGCCAATATCGAAGCGGTGATCGCGCACGAATATTTTCACAACTGGACCGGCGACCGCATCACCTGCCGCGACTGGTTCCAGCTCTGCCTCAAGGAAGGCCTGACGGTTTTCCGCGACCAGGAATTTTCCGCCGACGAGCGCTCGCGCGCGGTCGAGCGCATCAGCGACGTGCGCGCGTCTGCGCTCGCATCAGTTCGTCGAAGACGCCGGCCCGCTGGCGCATCCGGTGCGGCCCGAGCTTTATCACGAGATCAACAACTTCTACACCACCACGGTCTACGACAAGGGCGCGGAAGTCGTGCGCATGATCAAGGTCCTGCTCGGGCCGGATCTGTTCCGCAAGGGCATGGACCTTTACTTCGACCGCCACGACGGCGAGGCGGCCACCGTCGAGCAGTTCGTGCAGTGCTTCGCCGACGTCAGCCGCCGCGACTTTTCCCAATTCATGCGCTGGTACACGCAGGCGGGAACGCCGGAAATTCTGGTGGCGCCGGCCTTACGACTCCCGCGCCAAAACCTACCGGCTTGACGTCACGCAGACCGTGCCGCCGACGCCCGGCCAGCCGGACAAGCAGCCGATGGTCATTCCGCTCGCGCTCGGGCTCGTCGGGCCGGACGGCAGCGATCTGCCGCTCGTTCTCGACGGCCGTCCGCTCGATCGCGGCGTGCTCGAGCTGACCACGCCGAGCCACAGCTTCACCTTCACCGGCGTTGCCGAACGGCCGGTCCCTGTCGCTCAACCGCGGCTTCTCCGCGCCGGTCAAACTCACATTGCCGATCGGGACCGGCGACCTGCGCTTTCTCGCCGCGCACGATTCCGATCCGTTCAATCGCTGGCAGGCGGTGCAGTCGCTGGCGATGTCGATGCTCACGGCGAATGTCGCCGCGCTGCGCGCGGGGAGCGCCGGCTACGCGACGACGAAGGATTCTGATCGCCGCGCTCGCCGCGATTCTGGCCGACGAGCGGCTCGAGCCGGCCTTCATTGCGCTGACGCTGACGCCGCCGAGCGAGGCCGATGTCGCCCGCGAAATCGGCCGCGACGTCGATCCCGATGCGATCTTCGCCGCGCGGCGGCACTCTGCGCGCCGGACCATCGGCGAACGGCTCGGGCCCGCGCTCGCAGACATCTACCGCGAAGATGACCGATGCCGGCCCGTACCGGCCGGATGCGGCCGAGCGCCGGCCGCCGCTCGCTGAAGAACGTCTGCCTCGGCCTGCTCGCGGCAACGCAGCAGCCGGAGGCGTTCGCGCGCGCTTTCGCCCAGTATCAGTCCGCCGACAACATGACCGACCGCATGGCCGCGCTGGAGACGCTGGCGCTGCACGACCGGCCGGAACGCGCGCAGGCGCTTGACGACTTCTATGCCCGCTACGCCGACGATCCGCTGATCATCGACAAATGGCTTGCGCTCCAGGCCGCGATACCGGAGCCGGCAACGCTCGACTCGCGTGCACGCACTCACCGGCGCACCCGGCTTTCTCGATGGGCAATCCGAACCGGGTGCGCTCGCTGATCGGCGCATTCGCGCAGGCGAACCACACCCAGTTCAATCGCGCCGACGGCGCCGGCTACGACCTCGTCGCGGACATCGTGCTCGCGCTCGATCCGAAGAATCCGCAGGTGGCGGCGCGGCTGATGGGCGCGTTCCGCTCCTGGCGCGCGCTCGAAGCAACCCGCCGCGCGCGTGCCGAAGCAACGCTGCGCAGGGTGGCGGCGACGCCGTCGTTGTCGCGCGACGTTCACGACATCGTCGCACGCACGCTCGCCGACAGTTGAACGTCTGCGTACTGACACACGGGAGCAGTTGCGTAGCGGGCCGGTGATTCCGATATTGATCATCGCGCAGGAGAGTTGCGCGCGGAAATTCTCGCGATGCCCGATCAGGCCGTCACTCCGCCAAAGAACCGCAAGCGGGTCCGCGCCCTCCTGCTGAGCGACCGCATCGACACGTCGAATCTTGAACATGACGGCGTCGTGTCAACCACTCCCCTGACCTACAGGTTCGGCGCGGACGGCTTCGTGACGCTGTTCCGTTACGGCGTGGCGGTCGTCATCGGGCTCACAGGCGAGGAGGAAGCCACCGTGCTGCGCGGCCTCCAGTCGCGCCTCGTCCGCCCGGTCAAGCCATCCGAAGAAGAGTCCGTGCTGATCGAGCTTGCGCCCGACAAGGACGATCAAATACTGCCAGGCGGACCAATCACGCTGAAGGCCATCACGCCCGACCATTTGATCGTGATCGCCGATGCATTGTCGAAAAGCGTCGTTCTGGCGCGCGACGAGCGCGAGGTGACGGCCGTCTTCGAGGTCACGGAGCCGTTCGCGCGGCAGCTTGCGGAACAGGGCCGCGTGGCGCCGGGCCGGCGCGCCATCCTCAAGCACGTCGGCAACGCCCTGCTGGTTCAGCATCGCGTCTCGGGTCGTGTTGCTGTGGTGGAAAAGCCCGACGTCGTCTGGGACCGCCCCGATCTCGACCGGCTGTACGGGCGGCTGGAAGACGAATACGAACTGAAAGAGCGCGCGGAAGCGTTGACGCGCAAGCTCGCAGTGATCGCCGAAACCGCCGAAGTGCTAACCGACATCATCGACACCAGGCGTTCGCTGCGGCTGGAAATTGCCATCGTCGTTCTGATTGCGATCGAGCTTGTCGTTGCCGGCTACCAGGCGCTGGCGCTGCGCTGAACCCTCATCGCCAGCCTAATTTTCAGAAAATCCCGCCTTTCAACGAAGAAATTAGGTCAGTATGAATGACCTTCTTTGCGACCGTTCGCGGAATTGTGACCCAAAACGTCATACGGTTGGGACAGGGACGTGCTGATTATGGTATTGGGCAAGATGTAAGTCCCGGATGACGTTCGCAGGGAAGCCGTTTGTTGGATCGCGAAAGTACATCCAGGATGATTTTCGTCCCCGGCGGCTCGTTCCGCATGGGTTCGGATTTGCATTACCCCGAAGAAGCGCCGAGTCATCGCGTCACCGTCGCCGGCTTCTGGATGGACCGCACGCCCGTCACCAACCGGCAATTCCGAAAATTCGTCAACGAGACCGACTACGTCACGTTTGCCGAGATCGCACCGGATCCGAAAGATTATCCCGGCGCGCTGCCGAAGATGCTCAAGGCCGGCTCGCTGGTCTTTACGCCGCCGAAGACGCCGGTCGATCTGCGCGACTGGTCGCAATGGTGGAAATTCAAATTTGGCGCCGACTGGCGCCGGCCCTACGGCCCGCGGAGTTCAATCAGCGGGCTGGACGATCATCCGGTCGTACACATCGCCTGGCGCGACGCAGAGGCCTACGCGGCGTGGGCGGGCAAGGAGCTGCCAAGCGAAGCCGAATGGGAATTCGCCGCGCGCGGCGGTCTTGAAGGCGCCGAGTTTGCCTGGGGCGACGAACTAACACCCGGCGGCCGGCACATGGCGAACACCTGGCAGGGCGAATTTCCGCACCAGAACAGCGGCGCGGACGGCTACGCGCGCACGTCGCCGGTCACGGCGTTCGATCCGAACCCGTACGGCCTGTCCGACATGATCGGCAACGTCTGGGAATGGACGACCGACTGGTATGCGCCGAAACACCAGGCCGACACAGCGAAGGCCTGCTGCGTTCCGGAAAATCCGCGGGGGGCATCCGAGCGCGAGAGCTTCGATCCCTCACAGCCCGACATCAAAATTCCGCGCAGAGTGCTCAAAGGCGGATCGCATCTTTGCGCGCCCAACTACTGCCGCCGCTATCGCCCGGCCGCGCGTCACGCACAGCCGGTCGACAGTTCAACAAGCCATATCGGATTTCGGTGTGTCATCCGAACAGGGAGAGAAACATGAGCGTCAAGGATCCAAATAAACGCGGACATAATCCCAGCCGGCCTGAAACGCGCTGCTCGCCAGCACCACGCTTGCCGCCGCGTCGGCGATCAGCACGGGAACGCTTGTTCAATCGCGCGATGGCGCAGGACAGGCCCGCAGCGTCGGGACGGCCGCCGAACATCATCGTCATCATGGGCGACGATATCGGCATCTGGAATCTCGGCGCCTATCACCGCGGCATGATGGCGGGACGGACGCCGAACATCGACCGCATCGCCGCCGAGGGCATGCTGTTCACCGACTATTACGCGGAGGCAAGCTGCACCGCCGGCCGCGCCGCCTTCATTACCGGCGAACTGCCGATCCGCACCGGCATGACCACCGTCGGTCAAGCAGGCGCGCCCATCGGCATACCGGCCCAGGCTGTAACGATCGCGACCGCGCTAAAGGCAATGGGTTACGCGACCGGCCAGTTCGGCAAGAACCACCTCGGCGACAAGAACGAATTTCTCCCGACGGTACACGGCTTCGACGAGTTCTTCGGCTACCTGTATCACCTCGATGCGATGGAAGATCCGGCGCATCCCAACTACCCGCAGGAGCTTCTGAACAAGGTCGGCCCGCGCAACATGATTCATTCGTGGGCGACGGACGTGGACGACACGACCGTCGATCCGCGCTGGGGCAAGGTCGGCAAGCAGAAAATCGAGGATGCCGGAACGCTCTATCCCAAACGAATGGAAACGGTGGACGACGAAATCCGCGATCTGGCGCTCAAATTCATCGACAAGGCCAAAGCCGACAACAAGCCGTTTTTCGTATGGCTCAATCCGACGCGCATGCACATCGTCACGCATCTGTCGCCGAAATACGAAGCGACGCGCAACTCCAGCAACGGCTGGACCATCCACGAAGCCGGCATGGCCCAGCTCGACGACGACGTCGGCCTGGTGATGAAGAAGCTCAAGGACATCGGCGTCGACGACAACACCATCGTGGTGTTCACCACCGACAACGGCACCGAGCTTTTCACCTGGCCGGACGGCGGGCAGACCCCGTTCGCCCAGTCCAAGGGTACGGTAATGGAAGGCGGCTTCCGCGCGCCGGCGATGGTTCGCTGGCCGGGCAAGGTGCCCGCCGGAAAGGTCGAGAACGGCATTATCTCGGGCCTCGACTGGTTCCCGACTTTGGTCGCCGCCGCCGGAAATCCCAACATTGTCGAGGAGCTGAAAAAGGGAAAAGATCTGGGCGGCACGACCTACAAAGTGCATCTCGACGGCTACAACCAGCTGGACATGATCACCGGCAAGGGCCCCTCCAGCCGGCACGAGATCTGGTATTTCGGCGAGAGCGACCCTCGGAGCCGTGCGCATCAACGACTTCAAATATCGTTTCATCGACCAGCCTTTGTGGCTGGCTCGGTGAAAAAACCAAGGTCGATGTACCCTATCTGACCAATTTGCGCCTCGATCCGTTCGAGCGTACCGGCTGGCCGGAAAGCGGTTCTGCGGTCGGGTCGCAGGAATACTTCCAGTGGTTCAAATACGAATTCTGGCGCTTCGTGTTCGTCCAGCAGGAAGTCGAGAAGCTGGCGATGACCGCCATCGAGTTTCCGCCGATGCAGAAGGGCGCGAGCTTCAACCTCGATGCGGTGAAAGCGCAGATTGAGGCTGCCCGCGGAGCGATGGCCAAATAGGCACCAAAAACAGGCGAAGGCCTGCTAACGCGCGCTCCGGCAAACCGGGGCGCGCTGTTGCCACCGACAGACGGCATCATCACGACGATCAACTGGCGGCGACGAATCCCGTTACGGCGCGATCGACGACAGGCCGCCGCGGACAGGCAGTCCCATCCCGACAGCATTATCGAGATTTGATGCAGCGCCGTCGCTGCGCCGCAATATTTGCTGTTCGTACCGCGGCGCGAACTGCGCGGGCGTGCAGTCCCTTGATCTGACTCAAAGAATTTCATCGAGCGTTTTCTCCGCGTCCGCCCTGCGTACGTCGCTGCAACCGGGCGCGGCGCGAAAGTGGAAAGTCGTTAAAAAAATATTGACTTCGGACTCTCGACAAATCACCGGGCATCGATTCTTATCAGGATGATTCGGAACGGGATGCGCCACACATCCTTCCGGACGCGGGTTCAGGGGATTTTCCGAAACGGAGGCAGGCATGGCGCGCGCCGAAACGGCGAGTGCGTCTCTACGACCCGATTCGATTCAGGGGTTGGCAAAATCGATCGCCAAGCCCGCGTATCGGCGGCTGCTCGGCGCGGAGCCGCTGCTGCGCCGCGCCGTTCCGGTTCTCATCGTAGCCTTCCTCATCACCATCTGCGTCGGTGCCGTGGTACAGGTGCTCGAGCAGCGCCGTCAGGCCGTGTTCGACGCGCGCCAGGCCATCGAAGCACTCGCCGACGAAATGGCGATGGCGCTCGACCGTCCCGCCAAAGATGCAACAAACAAGGCCGCCCGCACCTCCGCCTCGCTCGCGCGCATGCTGCCGTCGTGGGCGGCCGGCAGCAACCGCGCCGTACTGGTCGCGGACGCCGAGGGCGCGATCATCGCCACCATTCCCGACGATCCGCGCCAGATCGGCCGTCCGCTGCTCGACATTCTCGGACCGTCGCAGCCCCTGACCACGTTCGGCGCCGCCGCCGGCACGCTGGAAATCACGCTGCCGGGCGGCACCTCGGCGTTCGCCACGGTGCACGGCCTGCGCAACCCGCTGGGCGTCGTAGCCGTGATCGAAACCGCAGGCAGCGCGCTTGCCAGCTGGCGCTCGAGCACCACGCTGACCGTGACGCTGTCGGCTACCACCGGCTTCGTGGTGCTGATCCTCGGCTTCGCTTTTCACTGGCAGGCGACGCGCGCCCGCGAGGCTGACGTCATTCACGACACCGTGCGCGGCCGCATCGATACCGCGCTCAACCGCGGCCGCTGCGGATTGTGGGACTGGGACCTCGCGCGCGGGCGGGTGTTCTGGTCGCGCTCGATGTTCGACATTCTCGGCCTGCCGCCGAAAGACGAATTGCTCAATTTCGGCGAGGTCAACGCGCTGGTGCATGAAGGCGACATCGACCTCTACGATCTTGCCCGGCAGCTTGCGGGTGGCGACGTGCAGTCGATCGACCACGCCTTCCGCATGCGGCACGCCGACGGGCGCTGGCTGTGGCTGCGGGCGCGCTGCGAACTGGCGCGGCAGGACGGCGAAGCGGGTCTGCACCTGATCGGCATCGCGGTCGACATCACCGAGCAGAAGACTCTGGTGGAGAAGACCACCGCCGCCGACATGCGGCTGCGCGATGCGATCGAGACCATCCCGGAAGCATTCGTGCTGTGGGACGCCGACAATCGCCTCGTGCTCTGCAATTCCAACTTTCAGGAACTGCATCGGCTGCCGGACGCCGCGGTCGAAGCCGGCATGCCGTACGAAGCCGTGGTTGCGTCCGGCAGAAAGCCGATCATCCGCACCACCGTCATCAACGAAGACAGCCAGCCGCAGGGCGCACGCACCTTCGAAGCGCAGCTCAACGACGGCCGCTGGCTGCACATCAGCGAGCGCCGCACCAAAGACGGCGGTTATGTTTCGGTCGGCACCGACATCACCAAGATCAAACAGCACGAGCAGCGCCTGATCGAAGGCGAGAAGCGCCGCATCGCGACCATCAACGATCTTCGCCAGTCGCAGCAGGCGCTCGAGCGTCAGACCGACGAGCTTGCCGATCTCGCCGGGAAATACGCCGAGGAAAAAACCCGCGCCGAGGAAGCCAACCAGGCGAAGTCGAAATTCCTCGCCAACATGAGCCACGAGCTGCGCACGCCGCTCAATGCCATCATCGGTTTCTCCGAAATCATGGAAACCGCGATGTTCGGCCCGCTGGGCGCCGAAAAATACGTCGAGTATTCCCACGACATCCGCGAGAGCGGCCAGTATCTGCTCGACGTCATCAACGACATCCTCGACATGTCCAAGATCGAGGCCGGCGGCATCCATCTCGCACCCGAACTGGTCGAACTCGACCGCATCGTCGCCGACTCGCTGCGCGTGGTCTGGGGCCGCGCCACGGAGAAACGCCTTGCGCTTACTTCCAAAGTCGAAGACGGCATCACGCTCGCCGCCGACCGGCGCGCGCTCAAGCAGATCGCCCTCAATCTGCTCTCCAACGCGGTCAAGTTCACGCCGGACGGCGGTGCGGTCAACGCGCGCGGCCGCGCTGCGCGGCGGCATGGTCACGATCGCGATCGAAGACAACGGCATCGGCATCCCAAGGGACGCCCTGCACAAGCTTGGCCGGCCGTTCGAGCAGGTCGAGAGCCAGTTGACCAAGCGGCATCAGGGCTCCGGGCTGGGCCTCGCCATCGCCAAATCACTCGCCGAATTGCACGGCGGACGGATGCGCATCCGCTCCCGGCTCGGCGCCGGCACCATGGTTGTGGTGCGGCTGCCGCTCAGCGCGCGCGAGCCGGAGCTTTCACCGGGCGACGACGGCCACCGTCCGGACATCGCGGCGTAGCGGATGACGGCACGGCGTCGATGCCGTAGCATGGCGCGAGTCAACCGATCGGGTCAGAGTTCATGCCGCAGAAAATCACCACCGGTTATCGCGAACTGGTCGATGCCGCCGAGCGCGAGATCGAGACCCTGACCGTCGAGGACGCGGTCGCGCTGCACGGCCGCGACGACGTGGTGTTTGTCGATCTACGCGATCCGCGCGAGCTGGAACGCGAAGGCCGCATCCCCGGCGCCTTTCATTGCACGCGCGGCATGCTTGAATTCTGGATCGATCCCGAGAGCCCCTATCACAAGCCGGTTTTCGCCGAAGACAAACGCTTCGTGTTCTTCTGCGCCGGCGGCTGGCGCTCGGCGCTCGCCGCGCAGACCGCGCATCGGATGGGGCTGGCTCCGGTCGCGCACATCAAGGGCGGCTTCGGCGCGTGGCGCAAAGCCGGCGGCCCGGTAGAAGCTCCGAAGGCCAAATAAGCCAGGGCAGGCTGCCGCGGGCCCAGGGTCGCGCACCGCTAAGGCGCACTCCCCAAAATCCGCACGAAACATTCGCGAACCTGACGTTCGGTTTCGGTCACGTAAGCGTGCAGCGCCGGGAAATCCGGCAGATCGGCGGCGCGGGCAAGAAGCGCGAGCACGCCCGAGCCTGCGGTTTTCGGATCGAACGCCCCCGGCAGGCACAGCCGCAGAATCTGCGTCAGGTCGTGATAGAGCCGCACCGCCGGCCGCAGGACGGCTGCGTCCTGCGCGCCCAGCACGCCGGCGCGCGCGGCCTTTTCCAGCATCCGCGCCGTCGAGGTGTCGAGGATGTCCGGCGTGGCTGCGGCGTTCACCAGTTGCAGATACTGCGCAATGAATTCGATATCGACCAGTGCGCCTGGTGCGTACTTGAGGTCCCACGCATCGGCGTCGCCTTTTTCCTTCGCGATCGCGCCCCGCATCTCGACGACGTCGGCTGCGGTCGTGCGCGCATTGCGCGGGCGAACGAGGACGGAGCGGATCGCGGTTTCGACCCGGGCCGCAAACTCGGGCGGAGCCGAAACGACGCGCGCACGCGTCAGCGCCATGTGCTCCCAGGTCCATGCCTCGCCTTCCTGATAGGAGACAAAGCCGTCGATCTGGGTCGCCAGCGGACCCGAACGTCCCGACGGACGAAGCCGCATGTCGACCTGATAAAGCACGCCGTAATTGGTCTGCGCCGACAGCGCGCTGATAAGCCGCTGGGTCAGGCGGGCGAAATACTGCGCGCCGTAGAGCGGGCGTTTGCCGTCGGATTCCGGGTGCCTTCCGTCGAAATCGTACACCACGATCAGATCGAGGTCGGAGCTCGCCGTCATCTCGCGCGCACCGAGCCTGCCGAGCGCGAGGATCGCGGTCTGCTGTCCCCGGATGCGGCCGTGCCGTGTGGCGAAGTCCTCCTCGACGCGCACATGCAGCGCACGAAGCAGAACGTCGGCAAGACCTGCGAACAGCTCGCCCGCCTGCTCCGCGGAGACGGTGCCGGACAGGATGCGCGCGCCGATCAGAAACATGTGCTCCTGGCCGAACATGCGGATCGCGTCGAGCATGTCCTCGTAACTGCGCGTCTCGCCGAGCGTGCGCGCGAGATCCGCTTCAAGCCGTGCGGCGTCGGGCAGCGAGCCGAAAAATCGCGGCTCGATCAGCGCGTCGATGACGTGGGAATGCTGCGCCACCACGTCGGCGAGCCGCGGCGCGCTGCCGAGAACAAGCGCAATGAAGCGGATCAATTCCGGATTTTGCCGCAGCAGCGACAGCAGGCTGCCGCCGCTCAGGCCCGCAAGAAAGCGGTCGAAGGCGGCGAACGCCGCATCGGGATTTTCCGCCCGCGCGAACTGATCGATGATCACCGGGATGAGTTCGTCGAGCGCCGTGCGGGCCTGTTCTCCGCGCAGCGCGCGATAGGTCGCCGCGCGCCAGCGGCGGACGGCAGCGGCAATTTCGCGCGGTTGGCGAAAGCCCATTTCAGCGAGCCGGTCGAGCGTTTCGCTGTCCTCTTCCCCGGTCGCCGCGAACGACAGGTTCTGCTGTTCGGCCAGCATCGCCGGGGCGCGCTCGAACAGGCGGACATAGTGCTTCTCGACCGCGCGCAGATGCCGGAGCAGCACCACGGCAAACTCGTCGCGGCTCCCGTAGCCGAGAAAGCGCGCGAAGACTTCCAGCGCCTCGCGCTCGGCCGGCAGCGTGTGGGTCTGCTCGTCGGCCGTCATTTGCAGGCGATGCTCGACGCGGCGGAGAAAATCGTACGCGGCCGTCAGTTCGTCGCGCGCCGTGGCGTCGATCCAGCCGTCTTCGGCCAGCGTCGCCAGCGTCGGTACTGTAGCGCGGCCGCGCAGGCTGGCGTGGCGTCCGCCGGCGATGAGCTGTTGCGTTTGAACAAAAAATTCGATCTCGCGGATACCGCCGCGGCCGAGCTTGATATTGTGCCCCTCGATCGCGATTTCGCCGTGACCGCGGTAGGCGTGGATCTCCTGCTTCATGGCGTGAACGTCGGCGACCGCCGCGTAATCGAGATATTTGCGCCAGATGAAGGGCGACAGTTCGGCAAGGAGGCTCGATCCGGCATCGAGATCGCCGGCGCAGGGCCGGGCCTTGATCAAAGCGGCGCGTTCCCAGTTCTGTCCGCGGCTTTCGTAATAATTCAGCGCCGCCTCGACCGAAATCGCGATTGCGGTCGAAGCCGGATCGGGGCGAAGCCGCAGGTCGGTGCGGAACACATAGCCGTCCGCCGTGCGCTGCTGGAGGATCTTCACGAGATCGCGCGTTATTCGCGCGAACAGCGAGCCGGCATCGACATGCTCGTGCACCACCGCCACCGCCGGATCGAAAAACACGATCAGATCGATGTCGCTCGAATAGTTCAGCTCGCCGCCGCCCATCTTTCCCATGGCGAGGACGATATAGCCGGAGCCGGCTTCAGGATTTTCCGGATCGGCCGGCACAAGCTGGCCGCGGCCGGCGGCATCGGCGAGCAGATAACGGACCGCCGCGCCGACCGCCGTTTCGGCGACGCTGGTGAGCGCGCCGGTGATGCGCGAAAGCGGCCACACGCCGGCAATGTCGGCGAGCGCGATCAGCAGCGCCGCATCCGCCTTCATCCTGCGCAGGACGCGCATCAGGTCGGGCATGCCGGCCGCAGCCGCCGCCTCGGCCCGTGTATCGGAAAGCAGCGCAGCGAGCAGGCGGTCGGGATCGCCGTTGAGCAGCCGCGACAGCCTCCCAGGATCGGCGACCACGAGGTCCCAAAGGTAAGGCGCTGCCGTGGCGATGCCGGCGAGCAGGCCGGAGAGCGCCGGCTCTTCCTTCAACAAAGCCCCGATTGCCTTGCCGGCTGCGCTGCGTGCAATGCCGCGAAGCCATTCTGCCGCGCGCGCGTCGCCCGCGGCGGACGAACGCGGCAGCGCGCCGGTCATGCGCCGGATCAGCGCGGTTTGATCGGGAGCCGGGCTGCGGCGCTTGCCGTGCGCGGGGCGGCGCATCACGAGCCTGCCGGTCCCGCGCGCGGCAGCGCGATGATGCTCCGCAGGCCCGGCCGATTGTCCTCGAGCTTTAGTTCGCCGCCGTGCAGGCGCGCGACCGCGGAAGCAAGACTGAGCCCGAGGCCTGAGCCGGGCAGCGAACGGCTCTGCTCCAGCCGCACAAAACGCTCGACCACACGGCCCCGATCGGCGGCGGGAATGCCGGGGCCGCGGTCGGCGACCGCCAGCACGATGCGGTCGCCCTCGGCCCGTGCGCTGACCAGAATATCGGACCGCTCCCCATCGGTCGCGCTGCCTTCCGCGGCGGAATATTTGATGGCGTTGTCGATAAGATTGGCGACCGCCTGGCTCACCAGTTCGCGATTGCCGCGCACCCGCGCCGGAAGCGGCGCGTCGATCCTGAGCGCAAGACCCTTTTCGTCGGCGAGCGGCTCATACAGTTCACCGACGTCGCGCACAATCCCGGCGGCATCGAACTCCGCCATGTTGTCGCGCGCATGCCCCGACTTGGCCCGCGCGATCATCAGCAGCGCATCGAAGGTGCGGATAAGTTCGTCGGACTCGGCGATGGTGGCTTCCAGCGCGGCGCGATAGTCGCCGTCGCTCTTGCCGCGCAGCGCCTGCTCGCAGCGATTGCGCAGCCGGGTCAGCGGCGTTTTCAGATCGTGCGCGATATTATCGGACACTTCCTTGAGTCCGCCCATCAGCGCCTCGATCCGCTCGAGCATGGCGTTGACGTTGTCGGCAAGCCGGTCGAGTTCGTCGCCGGTGCCGGCGACCGGCAGCCGCCCCGTAAGATCGCCGGCCATGATCGTTTGCGCCTTCTCGGTCATCGCATCGATCCGCTTGAGCACGCGGCGGCTGACGAAAAAGCCGCCCGTGAGACCCAGCACCACCACGAGCGCAAACGACCAGCGCCCCGCGTTGGCGATGATGCCGTAAAGGCGCTCGCGCTCGTCAAGGTCGCGACCGACCAGCAGGCGGAACCCGCCTGGCAATTCCACCACCTGCACCAGCGCACGGTGCTCTCCGCTTTCCGCAGTCTCGATGCGGCGATACGTGGATTCGAACCAGCCCGGATGATCGAGCACGCCTGGCTCGATCGCGCTGACGTTGCCAGCGAGAGCCTCGCCGGCCGGAGTTGTCACGAGGTAAAGGTTCGATCCCGGCCGCCGCGACCGCACGTCGATCACCGTCACCAGCCGCCGGATGCCGCCCTGCTCGTATTGCTCGCGCAGCCCGCGGATTTCCGCGGTCACGGTGTTGGTAATCTGGTCGGTGATCAGCCGGCGCGTGTTGAGCGCGAGATAGCCGAGCAGTGAAACCGCGAACAGAACAAAAATCAGCAGATAGGCCAGCGTCAACTGAAACGCCGTGGTGCGAAGAAGCTTGCCGAGTGCGGTCACGGATCAGGGGCTCTCGCGCGGCATGCGCAGTTCGCTGTCGGAAAAATCCTCCTCCCAAAATTCGCGCGCCCCGCGCGGGCTGCCGGACTGCCTGCCGGACTCGGCATTGCGCAGCTCGACCCGGCGGATTTTGCCGGAAATCGTCTTCGGCAGATCGGCGAATTCCAGCCGCCGGACCCGCTTGTAGGGAGCAAGCGCGTTGCGGCAATGCAGCAGGATCGACAGCGCGGTCGCGCGGTCCGGCGAATGACCGGGCGCCAGCACGACGAACGCCTTTGGCACGGCAAGGCGCATTGGATCGGGTGACGGCACAACGGCGGCTTCTGCGACCGCCGCGTGTTCGATCAGCGCGCTCTCGAGCTCGAACGGGCTGATGCGGTAGTCGGACGATTTGAATACGTCGTCGGCTCTTCCGACGTAAGTGAGATAGTTCTCGTCATCCACCGCGGCCACGTCGCCGGTACGGTACAGCGGCCCGTCACTGGACTGGACGCCGCCGTCGGCGCCCTGATAGCCCTGCATCAGCCCGGTCGGCCGTGGCGCAAGTTCGACACAGATCTCCCCCTCCCGCTGCGGTGCGCCGGCCGGGTCCCGAAGCGAAACGCGATAACCGGGCAGCGGACGGCCCATCGAGCCGGGCTTGATGGTCTGTCCGGGCGTATTGCCGACCAGCGCCGTCGTCTCGGTCTGGCCGTAACCGTCGCGGATCGAGAGGCCCCACGCGGCTTTCACCTGCTCTATCACTTCGGGATTAAGCGGTTCCCCGGCGCTGATGAGTTCCTTGAGGCGGACCTGCCAGCCGGCGAGATCTTCCTGGATCAGCATGCGCCAGACAGTCGGCGGCGCGCAGAAGGTGGTCACGCCGCAACGCGCGATGGTGTCGAGGAGACCGCGCGCATTGAAGCGCGGCTGGTTCAGTATGAACACGGTCGCGCCCGCGTTCCAGGGAGCAAAGAAACAGCTCCATGCGTGTTTGGCCCAGCCGGGCGACGAGATGTTCAGATGCACGTCGCCGGGCTGAAGGCCGAGCCAGTACATGGTCGAGAGATGACCGACCGGATAGCTCTGATGGCTGTGCAGCACCAGTTTCGGAACCGCGGTGGTCCCGGAGGTGAAATACAGCAGCATCGGATCTTCGGCGCGCGTTTCGCCATCTGGAACAAATGCCGGCGTGGCCGCATCGGCCTCCTGGTACGACCTCCAGCCCGGCACCTCCCCGCCGATCGCGATGCGCGTGTAGTCGCCGGGCAGATCGGCAAATTTGGATGCGGCATCGGCGCCGGCAATGACGTGACGCACGCGTCCGCGCGCAAAACGGTCGGCAAGATCGTTGCGGGTCAGAAGCGTGGTCGCCGGCACGATCACCGCGCCGAGCTTCATCGCCGCAAGCATGCATTCCCACAACGCAATGACGTTACCGAGCATCACCAGCACCCGGTCGCCACGGCGCACGCCGAGGCCACGAAGATAGTTGGCGACGCGGTCGGAGCGCCCGCTCAATTCGGCAAAGCTCAGCCTGGTCTCGCCCCTGCCCTCGTCAATCACCCACAGCGCCGGTTGCGCATTGTTTCGGGCCATCGCATCAAAATAATCCAGCGCCCAGTTGAAGCTGCCGAGTTTGGGCCACTGGAAGTCTCGATAAGCGGTGGCGTAATCCGTACGTGAACGGAGCAGAAAGTCGCGCGCAGCGACGAAGCTGTTGGCATTGCCGGCAGTCATCGAGTCACCAGATTTCCAGGGGGAATGCTTTTCGGTCTGACGGGCAGTCATTGCGCGCCCTTTCGGTCCGAATCCTTTGCCAGAACCCCCTCCCGAAGGCCAATGAAAAGCCGGAAAGGTTGCTCCGGAAAAATACGCCGCACTGCGAAAACCACTCCGGTTTGCGATTGCGCCCTGACTGAATTTACTCTGAAATCGGACATCGCGCGTCTTCAGTGTTTCCCGCGCGTCCGGATGGCAGCATGGGGCCTCTCACGGGCTTTCGCATTGTCGAGTTCGCCGGCATCGGGCCAGGGCCGATGACGGCGATGCTGTTTGCCGATCTTGGCGCCCGGGTCATCAGGCTTGACCGTCCGGCCGAGAGCGGGCTCGGCATCGCGATACCGACGCGGTTTTCGCTGCTGGAACGGTCGCGGCCTGCCATCGCCATCGATCTGAAACAGCCGGACGGCATCGCTCTCGCGCTCGACCTGATCGCGAAAGCCGACGGGCTGATCGAGGGCTTCCGGCCCGGCACGATGGAACGGCTCGGTCTCGGACCGGACGCCGCGCTCGAACGCAACCCGCGGCTGGTCTATGGCCGCATCACCGGCTGGGGACAGTCGGGGCCGCTCGCCGCGGCCGCCGGCCACGATCTCAACTATCTCGCGCTGACCGGAGCGCTCGATGCCATCGGCCGCGCCGGCGCGAAGCCGACGCCGCCGCTGAATCTTGCGGCAGATTTCGGCGGCGGCGCGCTTTATCTCGCGTTCGGGATGGCGTGCGCGATGCTTGAAGCGCAGCGGTCGGGAAAAGGCCAGGTCGTGGACGCGGCCATGACGGAAGGCGCGTCATCGCTGATGACCATCTTCTACGGGCTGTTTGCCGCCGGCATGCACAGGCTCGAACGCGGCACCAACCTGCTCGATTCCGGATCGGCGATATACGACGTCTATGAATGCGCCGACGGCAAATTCGTCTCCGTGGCGGCGATCGAGCTGAAATTCCGCAAGGTGCTGTTCGAACGCCTGGGCCTGCCCTTCACCACCGACGACGGACCGGCGGTGCGCGAAAAACTTGAAGCGCTTTTCAGAACGCGAAGCCGCGACGACTGGTGCGCGCTGCTGGAAGGAAGCGATGCGTGCTTCGCCCCGGTCCTTTCGATGGCCGAAGCGCCGCACCATCCGCACAACGCCGCCAGGGGATCGTTCGTCGAAGTCGATGGTGTGGTGCAGCCCGCGGCTGCGCCGCGTTTCTCCCGCACACCCGCTGCCCGCCCGACGGCGCCCGAGGAGACAGGCGCGGACAGCGAGGCGGTGCTTCGCGGCTGGGATATTCCGAAGGAACGGATCGCGGCGCTGGTGGCAGGCAGGGTTCTGGGCCCGCAGGCCTGATCGCTTCGCGAAATTGCTTCGCCTGACTATTTGGCCTCGTCGCGGATCATGTAGCCCGCGCCGCGCACCGTGTGCAGCAGCGGCTGGCCAAAGCCCTTGTCGATCTTCGAGCGCAGCCGCGAGATGTGCACGTCGATCACGTTGGTCTGCGGATCGAAATGATAATCCCAGACGTTCTCCAGAAGCATGGTGCGGGTCACGACCTGGCCCGCGTGGCGCATCAGATATTCGAGCAGGCGGAATTCGCGGGGCTGGAGCTGCAGCTCCTGTCCGGCGCGGGTCACTTCGTGAGACAGCCGGTTGAGCTCGAGATCGGCGACACGATAAACCGTCTCCTCGCCGCGGGCGCTGCGGCGGCGCGCCAGCGCCTCGATGCGGGCGAGCAGTTCCGAGAAGGCATAGGGCTTGGCGAGATAGTCGTCGCCGCCGGTGCGCAGCCCCTTGACGCGGTCGTCCACCTGGCCGAGCGCGGACAGGATAAGCACCGGAGTCTCGACCCCTTTGGCGCGAAGCGCGCTGATCACCGAAAGCCCGTCGAGCCTCGGCAGCATCCGGTCCACGATCAGCACGTCGTACTCGCCGTCGAGCGCGAGCGCGAGCCCTTCCTCGCCGTCAGCGGCGCG
>CAVYCI010000004.1:0-43192 GCA_963766925.1 uncultured Alphaproteobacteria bacterium | reverse complement strand
TATGCAGGTCCCAACAGAGCCTCGGTGGCCGTTTCCACCCAGAAAGGAGCCGGTCTGTGAAGGACTAACCTTGGAACAACGTTGTGCGGTTCCGACGTGTCGCAACGCGGCGTGCCCCCGATAGATTGAACACTCATCATGCGCACTTCGTGCATTCTAAGCATCACCGTTTGTCTCATTATGTTTGCCCTGTCGGTCGGCACTGTGATCGCCGTAGAAGCCGACTTATCCGGAAACGCCATTCAGGGCAAACGGATCAAGATGTTCAGTCTGAGCTTGATAAGGCGCTCGCTCGAATAAAAGACCTTGAACAGATAATCGGCTTTCTGCAGCAAAATCTGGCAACTGCCGCAATCCCGTACAACAAAAATTTGACGAGGCACAACTGGCTCATGCCATCTCTACTATGAAGCAGATTAATCGGCGTAAATGGGGTGGCAAAGCGTCGCTTCCACTGTAAGCCTCTGGCTTGTGGTAGCGATTGTGGTATCGGCATAGTCTTCTCGGATTTCAACTATGGTCGGGGGTCACACGGGCAACTCCCCAAGCCGAAAGCCAACTTGAAATCTCAGCCCAAAACTTTCGAATCACCTTGTCAGTAGTAGGCGTCGTTATTCTAGCGCTCTCATTTTTCTTCTTTTATCTGTTCGTCAAGGAAATATACGCTATCAAGCCGCCCCCAGAAGTTCCTATTGCTGCGACACCGTTAGGATCGCAACAGGCGATGTTTATGCAAATCCGACCCTCGTTAAATAGTCTAGCGTGCGTACGCTCTTGAGGAAGCCGTTGAAGCGGCCGAGCACTTGCTTCGGTGACACGTCGCCCGGTGCGGTCACCTGCTGGGTTATCTGTAAACCCCTAACTTCCATAGCGCTTGAGCTCTTTGATCGCGGCGGCGAGGTCATCAACCTTCATCCGCAGGTTCTCCCATACGGCAGGCCCGTAGCGCTCGCGCAGAGAGAGGACGTTTCCGGTAGGTCAAAGTCCTTTGATGCATCGTCGATTGATACTGGCTCATCTTTGTGGATGGCCGGCGCGCCGTAGAGCTGATAATGCTGACCGAACCACACACGTACCACTTCAAGATTTCTTCCGGGCTGTTGTCGCGTCCCCAAACTTTTAGGCGTCCCGTCGAGAAGTGATCCATGACCTCGCGGCCGACCGAAGCCCACCGCTTCTTGTCTGGCTCGTCGATAAGGCGAGGCCGGATATGGAAGAAGAGCTAGCGTGCGGTCCAATCCGGATAGTTGGTCGCGACGGCGCGCGCCAACCCGCTTCACCATTGACCACAAGCATCATCTCGCCAATTCGCTGCACCAGCTCGTCGCTGATGACGTACCGGCGCCCATCGCTCTGCTCGTGCTGCCGTTTCATTTCGAGTAGCAGTTCGACCGGATTGGCTTCTTCTCTGCCGCGTCGATAATCTTGTGGTGCCTGCGGCACAATCCGATCAGGTTCTCGTACGCGTGACGCTCGGCGTCCGACTGGTTCTCGTTATACCTCGCAGCGCCCGACCTCTCGCCGTTAATGTGGCACACTTCACCGACGACCGTGCCACCTTCGACAAGAGGTTGGCTGCAGTCCGGATGGGCGCACAGATTGTGCGATACAGCGAAAATGCGCTTGACGGTAGGATTTGACGGGCCTGCCAAACTCTCGCTCCTGCGTGCCAAAGTGCGAATTTATATTGAGCCGTCCGCATGTGCCATAACGACTGTCTGAGGAGGATGCACCACGTTTGATCGGCCATCATACAGGTGCCCGGCCGGCCTCGGTGAAAGGTAGACCCCCGCGCGCGGCACGTCCCCTTGGCAATGCTCCGTATGCGTCGGCCGCATGGCGAAGCAATTGCTCAACTTCGGCGCCAGCGATCAGCTCCTAGTAAGAATGTCCATGACCTTCTTCGCTTTGTGAAGCTTTTGATAGGTAGTGTATCGCGGCCCCTGCATCGCACCTGATGGAGCGTCGGCGAATGGGATCGGTCCTATAGGCTTGGCCGGCTCGGAAAAAATCAGTTTGTACTTTCCGCTGTCACCATATGGTTCGATACTGGCGACCGGCGCAACGTGGGTAATCGCCGACAGGGGGTGGCTCTGATATGCGGCGATATACTTAATCTTCTGGAGCATTCCTCCGGAAATGCGGATCGCATACCAGGCATTTTCGCCGATAAAAGCTTTCTCAAAACCCTCTTTTTGGGCTGGCACTACGATCGTGTCGATTTCGCCGGAGCTTGGCTTCGGCGTCGTGGCATCAGCAGATTTCGCCATCGGCTGCACCACAGCTTTTGGAATTTCAAATGCGTTCAGACCGACGAGCGGCAGTATCTGCAGCATCTCGCGCAGAAACGCCTGTGTGTCGGCCTTCTCGGCTTCGGACAATTGGGGCTCCAGAGGCTCCGTGCCGTTCTCCAAATGGCTGCGATCTGCCTTGATGGCTTGATGTATCAAAGCATGCTCCAGCCAGGTGGCGTGTGCGCGATTAAGACCGCCACTCGAGGTGCTTGATACAAACGCTATGCCCTTGCTCCAGAAGTCCTTTGCCTGAACGTGACTTTCCAGCCTCGCACGCACCACGTCACCCTGACCGATATAGAGCGTCGGCAAGTCATCGTCGCTGACATAGCCAATCAGTATGTAGACACCCGGCTTGGAAAATTCAGAGCGGTGCTTGATCTTCGGCCAGTGCGTGCGGGGAAAAACAATACCCAGACCGGTCCAATTCATTCGGTCAATGATCCGCAGACCTTCAGGATCGCCGTCAGGGACGAAGATGCGGATTGTGTATGGATCGCTCATTTTTTTTGGCCTCCAACATCGCTAGGCCATTCCTGTTGCCTGCGAGCTTGACGACACCCCCCCGCATGATTGTCTTGAGAGATGTTGCCCAGGATGTTGCCCAAGACGCCTTAAAGGAAGGGAACTAGATCGAAAAATTGTCCTAAGTCATTGAAAAGACCGATGCCGGGTGAGAGGATTGAACTCCCCACCAACGGCTTGCAAAACAGCGCGCCGATTTTTGCCGTCGTTCTAGGATGCTTACTTACTTACTTTTCCGCCTCATCGGGTTCGCACGTCGACGCCCAGCTGCGAGGGTTTTTGGTCGCGGCTCCCCGGCAGAGGGCGCTCGCAACAGTTCGGAAATTTCGACTGACAAGGCAGCCGCGAGGCGATCTAAGATTGCTACCGTTGGGTTCTCAATACCCCTTTCTAATCGTCCGACATAGCTGCGGTCGACGTTAGCATCGAACGCAAGTTTCTCCTGTGACAACCCTTGCGAGACTCTGAATTCGTCGAAGATTCCATGCCGCCAGTTTGCGCCCGTCCATGCGCTGAAAGGAGCAGCTTGCTGCTTGTTAAACCACGGATTATAATTCTCACAATTCTTGTTAGTGCATAACTGAGAGCCCATCCGGGAAGTTTGGATTCATGCCGAGGGGTTTGCAGCAAGTCGCCTGAGCATGATGCGGATCATGGCGAGGCGAATGAACGCGGCGACGGTTGTGGTGTAGCGCTCAAAGTCGCGAGCCAGGCGGCGATTGCGACTGATCCAGGCAAACGTCCTTTCGACAATCCACCGTTTGGGCAGCACCTCGAATCCGGCAACGTCCGATCGCTTGACGATTTGCAATCTCCAGGCACCGGTGCGCCACACGGTCAACGCCATCTTGCGTCCCGCGTATCCGCCGTCAGCAAAGATGCGTTCGATGAACGGGAACAGTCGTCGCGCCCGACGCAGCAAGTGGAAAGCACCATCACGGTCCTGAACATCGGCGGGATGAACGACGACGTTCAACAAGAGGCCCAGTGTGTCGACCAGGATGTGCCGCTTTCGACCTTTGATCTTCTTGCCCGCGTCGTAGCCCGAAGGATCGAGCAAAGACCCCCTTTTTGCGCGCCCTTCGCGGTCTGCGAGTTGATGATGGCTGCGGTCGGGCTCGGCTCCCGGCCCTGCTGCTCGCGCACCGCGACGTACAGTTCGTGATGAATGCGCTCCAGCGTGCCGTCCCAGTTCCAGAGCTCGAGATAGTCATACACCGTGCTCTTGGGCGGCAGATCCCTGGGCAAGGCCTTCCATTGGCAGCCGGTCCACAGGATGTAGAAAATGCCGTTCAGCACCTCGCGCACATTCACCGACCGTCGCCGCCCGCCATGTCTCGCAGGCGGAATCATGGGCGCGACAATCGCCCATTCGGCATCGGTCAGATCACTCGGATAACGCAGGCTGCTGCGATCCGCGGCACGGCGGTGTTCAGGCTTCCACATCGGGCGCTCCCAAAAGAATCAAGCGTCCAATAGGGAATCACATCCGATTCATTCGATTCAAGAAGTTTCCGGATCGGCTCTCAGAGTGGGAATTCCCACTCCGGCATTTTCAACCTAATTTGCGCATATATGCACGATTTCGAAAATTAAATCGTTTTTGGTTGTGCTTATAACTATATGGATTTACTTGTGTTTTTGGTCGGAGCGCCGAGATTTGAACTCGGGACCCCCAGTCCCCCAGACTGGTGCGCTAACCGGGCTGCGCTACGCTCCGTTGATGCGGCGGGACTATAGTGAGGGCGTTCCGAAGGCGCAACATGCGCTCGGCCCGCGCTTGTGACCGCGGCCGGATCACTTGCCGGCAAGTGACCTGGAGGCAGGTGACTTGCGGCCAGACCGCTTGCATAAGATGCGCCGCCGCCATATCGATCCACCCGCACAATTGGAGCCGGCGTGAAACGCCTTTTCAGCGCGACCATCAATTCCCTGCGCGGGCTCGGCTATGGCTTTCGCAGCGAAGCGGCCCTCCGCGAGGAGATGATTCTGCTCGGCGCCGGCGTGGTGGCGGGTTTTTTCGTAGCGCCAGGCGTGGTCTGGTACCTGCTGATGGTCGGATCGCTGCTGGTGCTGCTGGCGGTGGAATCGCTCAATACCGCGATCGAGAAGCTCGCGGACTACGTCACCCGCGAGCGGCACGTCGAAATCCGGCGCGTCAAGGATTTCGGCTCGGCTGCGGTGTTCTGCGCGATTTGCCTTGCGGGGCTGGCCTGGCTGGCGGCGGTGGCGGTGCGGTTCGGTCTGCTTTAGCTGCGCCGGGCCTCAGCGCTTCTCGCGGTTGAGGTGTCGCTCGTCGCGCGCGCATGCAGCCCGCAGGACGGGTCGGCCAAAAGCGGAGTCAGCCACTTTCGCGTTGCGGCCTCGACGCGGCGGGTTACGGCTTCGTCAGATCCCCCCGGCACGGTCGCTTCAGGCTTGGGCGGGAGCCGGTTTAGTACGCATTCTCCGTGCGGATCAGCGCGAACGGTGTCTGCATGATGATGTAAAGGTCGAGCAGGATCGACCAGTTCTCGATGTAGTACAGGTCGTGCTCGACGCGGCGCTGGATCTTTTCCTGGCTGTCGGTCTCGCCGCGCCAGCCGTGGATCTGCGCCCAGCCGGTGATGCCGGGCTTGACGCGGTGGCGCGCGAAATAGCCGTCCACCGCTTCGTGATAGAGCCGGTTCTCGGCCTTGGCCTGCACCGCGTGCGGGCGCGGGCCGACCAGCGAGAGGTTGCCGGCGAACACCACGTTGAAAAGCTGCGGCAGTTCGTCGAGGCTGGTCTTGCGGATCCACCGCCCGACCCGCGTCACCCGCGGATCGTCCTGGGTGACGAGCCTGCTGGCGCCGGCGTCGGTCTGGTCGGCATACATCGAGCGGAACTTGTAAATCTCGACCAGCTCGTTGTTGAAACCGTAGCGCTTCTGCTTGAAGAGTACCGGCCCGCGGCTGTCGAGCTTGATGGCGATGGCGACCAGAAGCATGATCGGCGCGGTCACAATCAGCGCCAGCGATCCGACGATTTTGTCGAACAGCCATTTCATCACCACGTCCCAGTCGGCGATCGGCTTGTCGAACACGTCGAGCACCGGCACGTTGCCGACATACGAGTAGGAGCGGGGACGGTAACGCAGCTTGTTGGTGTGCGCCGAAAGCCGGATGTCGACCGGCAGCACCCACAGCTTCTTGAGCATCTGCAGGATGCGGTTTTCGGCGGAGATCGGCAGCGAAAAGATCACGAGATCGACGCGGGTGTGGCGGGCGAACTCGACGAGATCATCGACCGTGCCGAGCTTGGGAACGCCGCCGCAGGTCGGGGCTGCGCGTTCGTCGCCGCGGTCGTCGAATACGCCGATCACGCGCACGTCGGAATCGCGCTGCGTGGCCAGAGACTGGATCAGCGTTTCGCCGTCGGTGCCGGTGCCGACCACTACGGTGCGGCGGTCGAGGCGGCCCTCGCGGGTCCAGCGCCGGACCAGCAGGAAAAGTCCGCGCCGGAACGCGATCAGCGCGAACAGGCCGATGACGTAGAAGCTGCCGAGCCAGGCGCGCGAGAACTGGTCGCCGATTTTGGCGAAGAACGAGGCGCAGATCGCGACGAGGAACACGACCGACCACGCGGCGGCGAGCCGCATGTACTGCTTCTCATGGCCGCGGAACGCCTGGATCTGATAGATGTCGGCCGCCTGGAACACCAGCATCGCCAGCAGCGCGATGGCGGGAATGGCGACGAAGTAATGCCAGGACACGCCCTGCGTCGGCACGACGTAGCAGAAATAGACCGCGAACCCGACCAGCAGCACCATCGCGCTCTCGAGAATGCGCACTGTGCCGGCGAGAACGATTGGCGAGTAGGCGGCTTCGTAGGGCTGTGCCGTGATCGAGAGCGCCGCCGGCGAAAGATGCCCGGTTCGGTTCGGCTGTGGCCCGCTGCGGGGCATTCCGGTAACGGCGGCAAGCACCGCGGAGGCTGTGTCGAAAATCGCGCCGGATTCTGGCCTGGACATGGAAGCACGCACACCACTGCGGCCGGCGCTGTTATGGGACGCTTTTGCGGACGGCTCGCAGCGCCTGAATAGTGAACAAAGTTCAAAAAAACGTTATGCGAATTGCGCGATTTTTCGCAGGGCCAGCGCCTGGCGATAGGCTTCGAGGCCGCCGTCGACGGTCGCCGCGACCGAGAACTCCCGACGGACCCGGTTCCGCAGGGTCTGCGCGAGCCCCCGCATTGGCTCCGGCGCATCGAGCGCGCCGGTGATGGCGCGGACGAGCCCGGGCATGTCGTCGGGTGCGATCAGATGGCCGGACTCCGCTCCGAACAGTTCGGGGATGCCGCCGACGCGGGTTGAGATCATCGGCAGGCCGGCGGCGGCGGCTTCCAGCATCACGTAAGGGAACGACTCGGCGCGCGAGGGTATGACCAGCATCCGCCCCATCGCGAACGCCTCGCGCGCCGGGCGATAGCCGACGTAGCGGACCTGGTCCGCGATACCGAGACGCGCGGCCAGCGCCTTGAGCTCGTCCCCCAGCGGTCCTTCGCCGGCAATGGTTGCGGTCACGCGGCGCCCCGCAGCTTTGAGTGCCGCAAGCGCATCGAGCAGAACGTCGATCCCCTTGACCGGCCGCAGTTCGCCAAGGACGACGAGATCGGTGGCGTCGGCCGCGGGCACGACCGGCTCGAACTCGGCGTCGCCGACGCCGTTGTGGACGACGCGGACGATGCCCGGCGGACGGCCCATCTGCGCGCGAAACAGGCTGGCCGCATACGCGCTCTCGAACAGGAACAGATCGGTCCGCCATTTCAGCATCCATTCGAGCGAGCGGTAAAATCCGCCCGCGAGGGTGCCGGGGCGGTACACCAGCGACCCGCCGTGCGGCGTGTAGACGCGGATCGCGTTCGGCGCGCTGGAGCTCAGGCGCACCAGCGCCGCGCCCTTGGCGCCGTGGCCGTGAAGCACGTCCGGCGCCTTGTCCCGGATGGTCCGTGAAATCGTGCGCAGCGCCGCGACGTCGGACGGCCCGAGCTCGCGCGCGATCGGCACGCGTTGCAGCCCGAGCCTCAGATCGGCGGAAAGCGCGCCCAGCACCGCTTCCGCGCGCGCGCCGCCCGTCGTGCTGTCGACGATCAGTCCGACCTGGTGGCCGCGCGCCGCCTGTCCGTGTGAAATGTCGAGCACATGCCGGAACAGACCGCCCAGCGGCGCCCGCAGCACATGCAGGATACGGAGCGGCGCGGCAGCCTCGCGCCCGGTCACGCCGGGCGTTGCCGAAGCATCGGCGTGCAGCGGTGCTGTCGGTAAAGAGAGTGCGGAACGCCCGTCGCCCATGACCCACAATTTCCCGAACGGCGCAATTCCCTAAAACCCGTGACCGCGCGTTAACGGGATTGAGCCGGGTGGCGGTTAAGAAATCCTTCCCGTGGCCGCCCTTCGGCCAGATGGCCGGCACAAGATTTGGTGTCGCGGCGCGTCGCGGTGTCCGCATGGGGCGGAGGTTTAACCAGATGGCAACCCTAATGGATTGTTATTGCGCCCTGGTGTGTTGAGTCCGTCGGCGGAGTCGCGAGATGAATGTGGCGTTGGTGTCGTCTCGAACGCGAGGCCAGAGCATGGATGCGGATTTCGACCTGTCGGTGCTCTGGTCGGCGCTCTGGCGCAGCCGCTACACGATTTTGCGCCCCACCATCGCGGTCGCCATTCTTACCTTCGTGGTGGTGCTGCTCATTCCGCCCCGTTACCAGTCCGAGTCGCGCGTGCTCGTGGTCGGCCGCGACAACATTTATCTGCGCCCCGACGTGGACCGCGACATCACCGACCGCAACGCCATCGATGCCGAGGCGGTGACGAGCCAGGCCCAGCTCGTGCTCTCGCGCGATCTCGCGCTCGAGGTCATCAACAAGCTGAAACTCGGCGAGCGTCCCGAGTTCGATCCGGCGGTCGGCGGCATCTCGCTGATCCGCACCGCGCTGGGCTTCGTCGGGCTGGTCAAAAACCCGAAAGGCCTTACGCCGGAAGAACGCACGCTCGATGCGTTCTACGACCGGCTCACCGTCTATCCGGTGGACAAATCCCGCGTCATCGTCATCGACTTTCTGTCGGAAGATCCCGAGCTTGCCGCGCGTGTCGCCAACGCGGTTGCCGACGCCTATCTGGAGCGCCAGCAGTTCGCCAAGCAGGATCAGGCGCGCAGCGCCGGTGCGTGGCTGTCGGGCGAAATCGAGTTGCTGCGCAAAAAGGTGGCGGACGCCGAGGGCAAGGTCGAGCAGTTTCGCGCCAAATCCAATCTGCTCGCCGGTCCGAACAACACCACGCTTTCGGCGCAGCAGCTCGGCGACCTTAACGGCCAGCTTGCGGCGGCGCGCACACTCAAGGCCACCGCGCAGGCCAAGGCCAAAATCATCCGCGAGATGCTCAAGTCCGGGGGGCCGATCGAGTCGTCGGAAATTCTCAATTCCGAACTGATCCGCCGTCTGTCCGAGCAGCGCGTGACGCTCCGCGCGCAGCTTGCCGAGCAGTCCTCGTCGCTGCTCGCCAATCATCCGCGCATCAAGGAACTGAAAGCGCAGATCGCCGACCTCGACCAGCAGATCCGGCAGGAGGCCGATACTCAGGCACGCGCGCTGGAGAATGACTCCAAACTCGCCGATGCCCGCGTCGATGCCCAGCTTGCGACGTTCGATCATTTCAAGGGCCAGGTGGCGACCGGCAACGAACAGGACGTGGAGCTGCGTGCGCTCGAACGCGACGCCAAGTCGCAGCGCGACCTTCTGGAATCGTACCTCGCCAAATACCGCGAGGCGAGCGCGCGCGACACCATCGCATCCGCGCCGCCCGATGCGCGCATCATTTCCCGCGCCATGGTGTCGAGCGTGCCGGCCTATCCGAAGAAGCTGCCGACCGTGCTGATTACGACGCTGGCGACACTGGTGCTGGCGAGCGGCATGGTGCTGACCCGCGAGTTTTTGGCGAGCCCCGCGATCGGCGCCGTGGGCGGCGCCCAGCGGCCGGCGCGGCGTTTGCCCCCGGTTCGCGCCATGCGGTCTCCGGAGCGGGAAACAGAAATCGGGATGGAAAGGCGCGATACCCGGCGCCGGCCTGAACCCGAGTTCGCCCGCGAGCCGGAGGCCGAATCCGTCCGCGAGGCTGAATCCGAATTCGTCCGCGAGCCGGAGGCCGAATTCGGCCGCGAGCCCGAACGCAACTTTACCCGCGAGCCGGAACGTAATTTTAGCCGTGACTCTGAACGGGATTTCGCCCGCGAGTCTCAGCATAGAACCGAATACGATTATTCTGACCTTGAGCCCCGCTTCGACCCCTACCTGGAGCCCGAACTTGATTTTGGGCGCGCGCCCGAGGCTGCGCCGCCGCGCGGCGTTTCGCTCAGCGAGCGTTTGGCCACGCTGGCGAAGGCGTCGGATCCGCCCAGGCCGTCCGATCCGCCAAAGCCGCCCGCGGGCGTGCCGGCGAGCGCGATCGAGCAGCTCGCGCAAAATCTGCGTCGCGACGGCAGCGCGGGCAGCCAGATCGCTTTCTTCGGGGTTACTCCGGAACTCGACACCACGGGCATCGCCATCAAGCTCGCCCGCGTGCTCGCAGCCGACAGCCGCGTGCTGCTGCTCAGCCTCGGCGCAGGCGATGCGGCGATCAGGGCGATCTCAAACGATCCGGCTGCGCCCGGCCTCGCCGGGCTTGCCGCCCGCACCGCCTCGTTCGGCGACATCATCGCAAGGGACAAATCGTCCGGCCTCAATCTTATCGTCTCCGGCGGGAGGCCGGGCGACCCCGCTGCGTTGCTGACCGCGCCTGGCATGGCAAAAATCTTTGCGGCGCTCGCCAAAAGCTATGCTCACGTCGTCATCGACGCGGGCGCGATCGGCCAAACCGACCTTCGCGCGATCGCAGCGCTGGCACCGCAGGCGGCTTTGCTGGTTGAAACGCTCACGGACGTGGCGACCGATCAGGCCGGCAACCGCCTCGAACAGGCCGGCTTCGACGACATCACCATCATGGTCGCGGGCCGCGCCGACGACGCGCGCGACGCCCGAGCCAACCATGCCAGCGCTGCGGCGTAGCCTCGGCATTTCCGGATTGTCAGCTCTATCCGAACGTCCGGGATCACCAGTCCGGCGGTTGCGAACGATTTCCCGTCTGCGGCGTAATATCTGTATCGCACCCCGCTACAGGAGAACCGGCATGCCCCCGCATTCCGCGCCGCCTTGCGCCGGCGCATCCGAGACTGTCGCGTCAAGCCGCCGGGGCCTTCTGCTGATGCCGCTGGTTGCCCCGCTGCTGGCTGCCCTTCCGCTGTCGCTCGTCAGCGATCAGGCGGCGGCGATCGACCACAACCAGACCCAGGTCACCAAGCCCGACCAGTTTGTGTGGAAATCATGGAGCGGCGCGCCGCCGAAATCGTCGGAGACCGCGGCCGTTTTCGGCTCGACCGACAAGCCGGGTCCCTACGTCGTGCTGGTGCGGTGGTATCCGGGATACATGAGCGCGCCGCACACGTACGCCACCGATCGGCTGTGCTTCGTTCTTTCCGGCATGCTGGGTCAGCCGAGGCGATGCCGTTGAGCCCGAAGCCGGGCGGCAATTAGCAACTTCGGTCGGCGTCCCCGCAGGCGGCTTCGTCCGCCGGATCGCCCGCACGCCGCATTATGACGGCGTGAAAAGGGGCGGCGGGGAGCCCGCCGTCATCGGCATTTTCGGCGAGGGTCCGATCGATCTGAAGCTCGTCGAGCCCGGAAAACCGCCGTGGCGTGAGGTGTGAGGCAGGCCGGGAAGGAGGGCGCCCGAGTTATCCCCAGACCCTCTGGACAGAACAAAAAGCGAACCATAACGAACTCCGGGACGAATCGCTGACATTTTGTCATCTGATTGTCCTAGGGGGATTCTGATGGGAAGACCTGCGCGCGCTGCCCAGTTCGAAAAGCTCCGGCAGCGGGCCGGCCTTTCGCACCGGCAGGCCGCTGACATGCTCGGCGTGAGCGTGCGCACCATATTCCGGTATGAGAGCGGAGAGTCCCGGCCTTCGCCGATCGCGACCCGCTGGCTTCAGCAGCATCTGGAGCGGCAGGGAAGAGCGCCGGCCGTAGCGCCGCTGTTCCGGTTCATCGATCTGTTCGCCGGAATTGGCGGGTTGCGGCTCGCGTTCGAAGCCGCGGGCGGAGTGTGTGTGTTCACCTCGGAATGGGACAAATTCTGCCGCCAGACTTACGCGGCGAATTTCAGCGAGCCTGAATCCGGCATAGCCGGCGACATCCGGGAGTTCTCCGGCGATCCCGCCTCGGTGCCGGCCCACGACGTGATCGTCGCAGGCTTTCCGTGCCAGCCGTTTTCGATCGCGGGCGTGTCGAAGAAAAACGCACTGGGGCGGCCTCACGGATTCCTGTGCGACACCCAGGGCACGCTGTTTTTCGATCTGGCCAAGATCATCGCCCATCACCGGCCGGCCGCGTTTCTGCTCGAAAACGTCAAGAACCTGGAGCGCCACGATCGGGGGCGCACGTTCGCGACCATCATGAACGTGCTCGAGAACGAGCTTCACTACAAAGTGCAGTTCCGCGTCGTCAGTTCGTCAGCCCTGGGTGCCGCAGCGGCGCGAACGGATCTTCATAACGGGGTTTCGGGAGGCGACAGGTTTCGATTTTTCCCGGCTCGCCGTTCCCGGCGATGGCCCGAAACTCGGCTCCATTCTGGAGCCGCACGAATCCGTGGATCCCAAATACACGCTGACTTCGCACCTGTGGAAATACCTTCAGGACTACAAAAAGAAACACACCGCGAAGGGTAACGGGTTCGGCTACAGCCTGTTTGGTCCGGACGACGTCGCGCGCACACTGTCCGCGCGGTATTTCAAGGACGGTTCGGAAGTTCTCGTGGCCCAGCCCGGCCGGCGTCCGCGCCGCCTGACGCCCCGCGAATGCGCCCGGCTGATGGGTTTCGATACGCCCGAGCGGACATTTTCGATTCCGGTTTCCGACACGCAAGCCTACAGGCAGTTCGGCAATGCCGTCGTCGTGCCGGCGGCAGCGGCGGTTGCCGAGCTGATGCGCCCGCACATTTTGAGTTCGCTCAAAGGCCGCCGTGCGGCGTCGCAGCAGCTCCCGATTCCATTTTCCGCAACGGACTGATTTGCGGACGCTGCAAATGGCTGATGTCGTGACGCCGGCCGTCCGCAGCCGCATGATGGCCGGCATCAGGAGCACCAACACGCGCCCGGAAATGGCCATCAGAAAGGCGCTCCACCGGCGCGGTTTCAGATACCGTCTTCATGCGGCGGGCGTGCCTGGCCGGCCCGACATGGTGTTTCCGCGCTACCGGGCAGCCGTCTTTGTTAACGGCTGTTTCTGGCACGGGCACGATTGCCGTTTCTTTCGGTTGCCCGGCACCCGCACCGAATTCTGGAGGGCGAAAATCGCGCGGAACCGCAGGCGCGATGCCGACGTCGCCGCCATGCTCGCGAAGGCGGGATGGCGGCAGCTTACGGTCTGGGAATGTACCGTGCGCGGGAAAGGAACGGATGCCGCCGAAAAGACCGCAGGCAGGATCGCCCGGTGGCTGCGTTCCAGGAAGCGACGTCTGGAAATGCGCGGTGACTGATGCCCTCGGGCGGCCTGACCGACTGGATGGCCGAATACGGGCAGCCGGGCATGGTCTGGTACGCAAAACGGCTTGCAGCCAATGACACGCTCGCCACCAATTCGCATCAGGCGGGGCCGTATTTCTCGAAGGATTTTCTGTTTCGCGTTCTGCCGGCACTCAATCGTCCCGATACCCAAAATCCGGACTGTCGTTTCGAGCTTTTCATCGACTCTCATGCCGATCATCGGACCGCGCGCGCCATCTGGTACAACAACAGGCTGCGCGGCGGCACACGCAACGAAAGCCGTCTCACCAATTTCGGCGGCCGCCGGTCGGCGCTTCTCGATCCGGACAATACCGGTGCGGTCGCGGTTTTCGCTTTCACTTTAGTCGAGGGCGTCGAGTCTGTTGCATGTCATGCGTGGGTCAGCCGAAATGCTTCTGAGGAGGACCTTCTGGAACAGCGTCTCGGACCGGTCGAACCGGAAGAACAGGTCATCTGGGAGCCGGGCACTCCCTACGCGACCTCCGTTGACGGGCCGGAGGACGACACGCCGTGCCGCGACGATCCGCCCGAGCCCGAACAGGCTGCGCCCGCGTGGATGGAGAAATTTCCGAGCGGCGAGGAGATTGTCCGGGCTACGCTGAGACTGAAGCCGATCGACCGGACCGGGATCGACGCTCGCCTGATGAGCCGCCGCCGTAGCGAATTTGAAATTTTTCAGTCTCTCGAGCGGGAGTTTTATTTGCCGCGCATCCGGCAGGGCTTTGAAAGCATCGAGGGTTTCCTCGGCGTGGCGCAGACGCTTTTGCAAAGCCGGAAATCGCGCGCCGGTAATTCGCTCGAACTGCACGTTCGCGAGATCATGACGGAGGAGGGGCTCCGGCCCGGTACGGATTTCACCTATCGTCCCGTGATCGAGGGCGGCAAGCGGCCGGATTTCCTGTTCCCGTCGCAGGCCGCCTACGAGAATGCGGATTACCCTGCGGGGAGTTTGCGCATGCTGGCGGCCAAAACGACCTGCAAGGACCGCTGGCGCCAGATCACCAACGAGGCCGACCGCATCAGGGAGAAACATCTTTTGACGCTTCAGGAGGGTGTTTCGGAGGGTCAGTTCCGGGAAATGACCGAGGCTGGCGTCAAGCTTGTCGTGCCCCGCGACCTTCACGCCGCCTATCCCGGTTCGGTGCGGCCGCATCTGCTTACCTTCGAGAGTTTCCTTGCAGGCGTCCGCGGGCTCAATCTGCCGGACAGCCGGCATCAGCCGCAGCCGGCCTGAAAGATCGGCGGTCCGGCAAAGGATTATCAACCAACAGCCGCAACAATGCCGCCGCGACAGCAGGGAACTCTCAGTGGCCGGGTTTAAGCACACCATCATCCGCGGCGGTCTCGAGTCGCTTTACTTCACGGGAGCGCACGCCGCGCTGAAACCGTGGCTCGGCGGGGTCGGCGCCATTCTGACGTTTCACAACGTGCGGCCGGCGCGGCCCGACCGTTTCCAGCCCAACCGTCTGCTCGAGATCACGCCGCGCTTTCTGTCGCGCGTGATCAGCCTTCTGCGCCGTTCGGGCATCGATATCGTGAGCCTCGACGAGATGCACCGCCGCATGACCGAAGGCGATTTCAGCCGGCGCTTTGTCTGCCTCACCTTCGATGACGGCTATCGCGACACGCGGGAGTACGCGTATCCGATCCTCAAGGAGGCGCAGGCGCCGTTCGCGGTCTATGTGGCGACCAGCTTTCCCGACCGGCTCGGCGAATTGTGGTGGCTCGCGCTCGAAGCGGTAATCGCGAACAACGAACGCATCGGGCTGCAGATCGACGACCGCAACCGCAGTTTCGACTGCCGCACCATCGCCGAGAAACGCGCGCTGTTCGACGAGCTTTACTGGTGGTTGCGACGTTTCCCGACCGAAGCAGGGATGCGCGAGGCGGTGCAGAACCTCGCGGCGTGCTATCGCGTCGATGTCGCAGCGTTCTGCCGGGATCTGTGCATGGACTGGCAGGAGATCGCCGCGCTCGCCGCCGATCCGCTGGTGACGATCGGCGCGCATACCGTCAATCATCCGATGCTGGCGAAGCTCGCGCCGCAGGCCGCGCGCTCGGAAATGGACCTGAGCCGCTCGGTGATCGAAGCCGCGCTCGGCGCGCCGCCGCGGCACCTCTCTTATCCGTACGGCGACGCGACCACCGCGGGCGCGCGCGAATACGCGATCGCAGGCGAGCTCGGTTTCAAGACCGCGGTGACGACGCGGCCGGGCGTGCTGTTTCCCGCGCACAGCCGGCATCTGATGGCGCTGCCACGCATCTCGCTCAACGGCGAGTATCAGCAGTTGCGCTACGTGCGCGTGCTGCTCTCGGGCGCCGCGACCGCGATGTGGAACGGCTTTCGGCGGCCCGAAGCGGCGTGACGGCCTACTGGCGCTTGGGCCGCCGCGGGCTCATCCAGGTCACGATCGGAATTGCGGGTATTACCCAGCCCAGACCGGCAATGACGTAATAGGCGACCGACGCGATCTCGTGCTCGCGGATCGCCGGCATCTGGGCGAGCGCCATGGCGACCAGCGCCCAGACGATGACGAGCACGAACAGCGAAATTGTGCCGATAAATTTGCGCAGTCGTAAGGGCATCGTGAGTGCGACACAGGGCTGGTTGCGGGCGGTACGCGCAGCACTATATGGTCCCGCCGCCTCCGACAAGCGATCCGAACCGGCGATGAGCACAGCAACGGCCGACACCCACATGCGCGCGATCCGGCTGTGGCTTTATGCCGTCGCCGCTTTGGTGCTGGCGATGGTGCTGGTTGGTGGCGCGACGCGGCTCACGGAGTCCGGTCTCTCGATCACCGAATGGAAGCCGGTGATGGGAACGCTGCCGCCCTTAAGCGACGGCGACTGGCAGGCGGCGTTCGAGAAATACCGCGCCATCCCGCAATACGAGGCCGTCAATGCCGGCATGAGTCTTGCGGCGTTCAAGACGATTTTCTGGTGGGAATGGACGCACCGGCTGCTCGGTCGGATCATCGGTGCCGCGTTCCTGCTGCCGTTTCTCTGGTTCCTGTGGCGTGGCTGGGTTCCGCCGCGGCTGCGGCCGCTGCTGTGGTTCATTTTCGGTCTCGGCGCGCTCCAGGGCGCGGTCGGCTGGTGGATGGTGGCGTCCGGGCTCGCGGAGCGGATCGAGGTTTCGCAATACCGGCTGGGCACGCATCTGGTGCTCGCCTGCGGCATTTACATGATGCTGCTCTGGACGGCGCGGCGGCTCGGCGAAGGCGACGGTATCGCGCCTGCGGCCAGGGCCGGGGAGGGGGCGCGGCTGCGGTGGACCGCGCAGGGCCTGCTCATTCTCGTGCTGCTGCAGATCTATCTCGGCGCGCTGGTGGCGGGCCTGCGAGCCGGGTACGCGTACAACACCTGGCCGCTGATCGACGGCGCGTTGGTGCCGGAGGCATCGCACCTGTTCACGGAGACGCCGCTGTGGCGTAATTTCTTCGAGAACATGCTCACGGTGCAGTTCGACCACCGCATCGTGGCTTATGCGATCTTTGTCATCGCGGCGCTGCATGCGTTCGACGTCGAACGCAACGTGAAAGCGGCCGCCGTGCGTCTTCGCGCCTTTGCGCTGTTCGCGGCCGTCACGCTGCAGGCGGCGCTCGGCATTGCGACACTGCTCTGGGTGGTGCCGCTGCCGCTGGCGCTTTTGCACCAGGCCGTGGCGATGCTGGTGCTCACGGTTGCGACTTTGCACGCGGCGGGTCTCGCGAAACGGCGGAGCATCCCGCTCTTTGCCGCGGCGGCGGCATAACGGCCGGGGCGTGTACGCATAAACACTGCTCATCCACTGTCAGCGGGTGGTGCAGGAGCAGCCGTCGCCCGAACCCTTCCGCATGGCGCTGGATGAACCTGACGACCTGCGTGCAAGGCTTTTCGATGAGTCAGGCGATCAAAAGCGCGACGGATCTCGCCGGGATGCAAAATCACCTGGCTGATATTGCACCGGGGATGGAACTAAATGGCGTCGAACCTGTTCCGACACCGGTCGATCAGAACCCGTTTATAAAGACCGTTTACAAAGACCCTTTATAAAAAAGCCGTCGAGACTGGATCGTCTGTCGAAAGCTTAGCCGCAGACGTGCTTTCGGACGACGTGGGCCGTCAACTTCGATGCGGCTTTCTGATACGCGGGAAAAACAGGTTTAAGTCCATTGGAGACGCGGAATGCGAGCTTCGCGACGTCAAGTATTCACCGCAGGCGCGGCCGTCGGCATCGGCGTTTTTGCAACACGTGCGGGTGCCGCGAGCTTCGGCAATCCGGATGAGCCGCCCCAGGGCATCGTCAACACCCAGGGCAATCCGCGCAGCGCCGTCGACCCGGGGCCGCAGAATTCCGCGCTCTCGGGGCAATTCCCAAAGGCCTTTACCCCGCCCGCCACCGACGTCGGCGATCTTCCGCTGTTCTGGGCCTCGTTCAACAACGCGCCGCGGCGCATCCAGGACGGCGGCTGGGCCCGTCAGGTCACTCAGGCGGACTTCCAGATCTCCGATTCCATTTCCGGCGTGAACATGCGCCTCGACGCGGGTGGAGTGCGGGAATTGCATTGGCACCAGGCAGCCGAGTGGGGCTTTGTGACCTACGGCAACTGCCGTGTCACCACGATCGACCCCCAGGGCCGCGCCTACGTCGCCGACACCACCGAGGGCGATCTCTGGTATTTCCCGGTCGGGTATCCTCACTCGTTGCAGGGCCTCGGGCCGGACGGGTGCGAGTTCCTCCTCGCCTTCGACAACGGCAAACAGTCGGAGTTCAACACCCTGCTGGTAACCGACTGGATCGCGCATACGCCGCCGGACGTCCTCGCGGCAAATTTCGGCGTGCCGGCCGAAACGTTCAGCAAGATATTCACCCACGATCTTTGGATCTTCCAGAGTTCGGTTCCAGGGCCGCTCGCCGCGGACCAGGACGCGGTGAAGAGTCCGAACGGGCCGCCACCGAACCCGTTCACCTACTCGCTTTCGCGCGGGCCGATTGCCAAACAGACCAAAGGCGGCATGGCTCAGATCGCCGACAGCCACAATTTCAAGGCTTCGACCACGATCGCGGCGGCGCTCGTCACCGTCCATCCGGGCGGCATGCGCGAGATGCACTGGCATCCGAACGCGGACGAATGGCAATACTACATCAAAGGCTCGGCACAGATGACGGTGTTCAATACCGGGCCGAAGGCGGTCACGAACAATTTCAACTCCGGCGACATCGGTTACGTCCCGGCGAACTTCGGTCATTACGTCAAGAACGTGGGCGACAGCGACCTCGTGTTCCTGGAGATCTTCAAAACCGGCACGTACCAGGATATCTCGCTTTCGGACTGGCTCACCCACACGCCGCCGGCGTTGGTAGCGGCCCACTTCAATCTGTCGCCGCAGGATATCGCCAGGTTCCCCAACAACGGTCCGGTTGTGGTGCCGGTCTGATGTTGAGACGACCGCCGGCCCAAAGCGCCGGCGTTTTGCGTTTCCCGAGGCCGGGCAGCATCTTCCTGATCCGCACGCGCTAATCCGCACTTGTGATTTCAAGACCAATTGGTCTAATATGTCCTCGATGAGCCGCCAAAACCCGATGCAGCTGGCCCGTGGCCGCCCCAGAAGTTTCGACACCGAAGCCGCTGTCGAGCGCGCGATGGGTGTGTTCTGGTCGCGCGGTTATCACGCTACGGCGCTGCCGGACCTTCTTCGTGCGACGAAGCTCTCGCGTGGCAGCCTTTACGCCGCTTTCGGTGACAAACACTCGCTCTTCCTGCGTGCGCTAGATCGCTACATCGCCGATGCTCTGACGCGGATGGATGTCGAACTCGCACCACACAGAGAGCCGGTCGACGGCCTGCGGGCTTACCTTGCCGGCTATGTTGACCGCACGAGCGGCGCCAGAGGGCGACGCGGATGCCTGCTGGTGGCCACGGCCATGGAACTGGCTGGCCGTGATGCTGAAGTTGATCTTCGCATCGGGAGCTTTTTCAAAGCAATGGAATCCAGGGTGGCTGCTGTTCTTTCCCGCGCGAAGGCGCAGGGCAGGCTGGCGGAGGGTGTTGAGCCGTTAAGTGCCGCCCGAATTCTCGTCCGTTTCGTCGAGGGACTGCGGGTGGTCGGTAAAACGGGAACGACACCGATCACGTCGCAAGCCACCGCTGACGCGCTCCTCGCCCGCTTCATCAAGTAGACAATCCCATGGACGCCGGCGCGGTCAGCGCGTCCATATCTGGACCGAACGGTCGTGAAAGGAACAATGCCATGTCTCCCGTCCAGATTGTCTCCGCGGTGGCCGTCCCTTTGCTCTGGGGTTTTCAATTCGTAGCCATCAAGGTGGGCGTCGTGGAGTTTCCGCCCCTTTTCTTCCTCGCACTGCGCTTCCTGGCCATCGCGCTCCTGCTTATTCCGTTCGTCAAAAGGCCGACACGTCAACAGTTCGCCCCTGTCGCTGCCATTTCGGTTTTCCTTGGCGGACTGAACTTCGGGCTCTTCTATGTTGGGCTTGGACTCGGCTCGGGAAGCATGTCTGCCGTCGCATATCAGCTCGCCACGCCGTTTACCGTCCTGTTAGCCTGGCCGCTGCTCGCGGAAAGGCCATCTCTGACTACGTCCGCCGGAGTGGTGATTGCATTCATCGGCGTAGTCGCGCTGGCAACAGGGCCTGGCCTGACGGCAAACGTCCTTCCGCTGCTGCTTGTGGTCGGGGCAGCCTTCGCGTTTGCAATGTCCAACGTCCTGACGAAGCGCTACGGCCCTTTTGATCCTTTGATGCTGATGGGTTGGTCGTCGCTGCTCACCGTGCCGCAGGTCGCCCTGATGTCGCTGCTCCTTGAACACGGACAACTGGCGAGCCTTGGCACGGCGGATCAACGCGGCTGGCTGGCACTCGCCTACACAATTTTAATCGGCGGAATCCTCGGGTTTGGCCTCTGGTTCTGGTTGATCGGCCGTTGCTCCATGAGCCGCGTCGCACCGTTCGGCCTGCTGCTTCCGGTGTTCGCCGTGATTTCGAGCGTGCTGTTTCTTGGCGACCAGATAACCCCGAAGCTGATTGTTGGTGGACTGCTTGCGATTTCCGGCGTTGCCATTACACAGGTGAGACCGGGCGCTCGGCCGGTTTGAACCAGTCCGTCGTGCCGGCTCCGCGTTTAATACGCGCCCTGATCCGCCAGCGCCTGTTCGAGGTCGGCGATGATGTCCTCTTTGTCCTCGATGCCGATTGAAAGCCGTACAACGTCGGGACCGGCGCCGGCCTGGACTTTCTGCGCGTCGGACAACTGGCGGTGGGTCGTGGAAGCGGGATGGATGATGAGCGAGCGCGTGTCGCCGATATTGGCGAGGTGTGAAAACAGCTTCACGCCCGACACGAGCCGCACGCCGGCGTCATAGCCGCCGCGCAGCCCGAATGTGAAAACCGCGCCGGCGCCGTTCGGGCAGTATTTCTTCGCGAGGTTGTGATAGCGGTCGCCGGGCAGTCCGGGATAGCTCACCCACGCCACTTTTGGATGCGCCGAGATCCACTGCGCGACCGCGAGCGCGTTATCGCAATGCGCGCGCATCCGCAGCGGCAGCGTCTCGATGCCGGTGAGGATCAGAAAAGCATTGAACGGCGACAGCGCCGGGCCGAGGTCGCGCAGCGCCAGTACCCGGCAGGCAATGGCGAACGCGAAATTTCCGAACGTCTCGTGCAGAACGATGCCGTGATATTCCGGCCGCGGCTCGCACAGCATCGGATAGCGCCGCTCGCGCGACCAGTTGAAGGTGCCGGCATCGACGATGGCGCCGCCGATTGAATTGCCGTGGCCGCCGAGAAATTTGGTCAGCGAATGAATGACCACGTCGGCGCCATGCTCGATCGGCCTGCACAGGTACGGCGTCGCCAGCGTATTGTCGACGATATAGGGCACGCCGGCGCGGCGCGCGACCTGCGCGACCGCAGCCATATCGGTGATGACGCCGCCGGGATTGGCGATCGACTCGGTAAAGATCGCTTTTGTCTTCGGCGAAATCGCCCGCTCGAACGAGCCGACGTCGTCGGGATCGGCCCACACCACGTTCCAGCCGAAATTTTTGAAGGCGTGCGTGAACTGGTTGATCGAGCCGCCGTAGAGCTTTTTGGATGCGACGAATTCGTCGCCGGGCTGCATCAGACAGTGAAACGCCAGCACCTGGGCGGCGTGTCCGGAGCCGACGACAAGGCCCGCGGTGCCGCCTTCGAGCGCGGCGACGCGCTCTTCCAGCACCGCGTTGGTCGGGTTGCCGATCCGCGTATAGATGTTGCCGAAGGTTTGCAGGCCGAACAGCGAAGCGGCGTGATCGACGCTTTCGAACACGTATGACGTGGTCTGATAAATCGGCGTCGCGCGCGCCCCTGTGGTCGGATCGGGCTGCGCGCCGGCGTGGACGGCAAGCGTGGCAAAGCCGGGAATGCGTTCGCTCATGCGTTCCTCATGTGCCGTTCCTCTCAGCTTCGCGCAGCGGGGGCATCCCCGTTTATAGGACCGACCGAAGCCGTCAAGCCGCGGAAATCGTGTTTTCCTTAATGGGGCCGCCGTGTTTTGCGCGCGCCACGGACGGCAGGCGTTCGCCGCCCGGCAATCACATGCCGTTGCGGTCGCGTTCGGCGCGGTCGGAGGCCGCCGTGTCGCCGCCGCGTACCGACGCCCGGTTGAGCGACAGCCGCTGTATGCCGCCCGTGCCGGTGGCTTTCCTCGACGAGATGATGCGGGTGTTGACGCCCATCCACGCGATTTCCGACGACAGCCGGCCGTATTCGATCTTGGCGCAGCGGTTCATCACGACTTTGATGCCGGCCGCTTCGGCCTTCGCCGCGGCGGCGTCGTCGCGAACGCCGAGCTGCATCCAGATCACCTGCGGCAGCGGCTTTAGCGCGAGTGTTTCCTCCACGATCGCCGGTACGGCGGCCGAGGCGCGGAAGATGTCGACCATGTCGACAGGCTCGCCAATGTCGGCCAGATGTGCATGAACGCGGCAGCCGAGCAGATCCTCGCCGGCATGCCCCGGATTGACGGGGATCATGCGATAGCCGCGCTCGAGCAGATATTTGAACGCAAAATAGCTCGGACGGCTTTCTTTTTTCGACGCGCCGACCACGGCGATGGATTTCACCGTGTTGAGGATGCCGCGGATGTAGCTGTCAGGATAGGAATTGTGATTTATCGCCGAACGCCAAAGATCATCGGTCTTCCCATGCCGGCTGGCGCTTTTCGATGAACGCGTTGATGCCTTCCTCGGCGTCGCGGGCCAGCATGTTCTCTACCATGACCTCGGAGACGTAGCTGTAAGCATCGGCCAGTTTCATTTCGATCTGGCGATAGAACGCCTCCTTGCCGATTTTGACTGTGAGCGCCGATTTGCCGGCAATCTTCGCGCGCAAGCCTGATCGCTTCGGTGCGCTCGTGGCCCGCGGCGACCACGCGGTTGACGAGGCCGATGCGTTCGGCGTGCGCGGCAGTGACCATCTCGTCGGTCAGCAGCATTTCCATTGCATGCTTGCGCGAAACGTTGCGCGTCAGCGCGACCATCGGGGTCGAGCAGAACAGTCCGATATTCACGCCGGGCGTTGCGAACTTCGCGGAGCGTGAGGCGATGGCAAGGTCGCAGCTCGCCACAAGCTGGCAGCCTGCGGCGCTTGCCGGACCCTGAACCGCGGCGATGACGGGCTGCGGCAGGTGGACGATCTGCTGCATCACCGTGCTGCACGTCGTCATGATGTGCTTGAAATAGGCCCGCCCGCGATCGTCGTCGGAGCGGCGCGCGGTAAGTTCCTTGAGGTCGTGACCGGCGCAGAAGGCGGGTCCGCTGGCGGCCACCACGACCACGCGAACCGACTGATCGTGCGCGATGGCGGTGAAGGCATCGCCCAGCGCTTCCAGCATCGCCTCGGACAGGCTGTTGCGGGCCTGCGGGCGGTTGAGCGTCAGAACGGCAACGCCGCCGATGTCCTCTCGCAGCAGAATGAGACTGGAATCACCCGTGCCAGCGGTCGCAGTTGGAGCGGTCATGTCCGTCCTCAGGTCCCGGTGTTCGGATTGGCAGAAAGATCACCGCGTTGTATCCGATGGCGAACCGCGGAGCAGGGGCATGGATGAAATGGCGGCGCCGAAACTGTCGGTCAAGGAGCTTGAGCGGCTGCTCGGCGCCGAATTCCCCGAAATGGTCAATCCGCAGGGCGAGTACCGGATCGAGCATGTCTGGTCCGGCGGCGGCCGCGTCCGCAAGGTATTCCATCCGCAGTCGCTCCGGCCGGGCGGGACCATTGCCGGCACCACAATGATGGCCGTCGCCGACTTTGCGTCCTATGTCGCGATCCTTGCGACCATCGGCTGGGTGCCGCTCGCGGTCACCACCAGTCTGAACATCAATTTTCTCAGAAAGCCCGAGCGGCGCGACCTGCTGGGAGAAGCCCGGCTGATCAAGCTCGGCAAACGGCTGGTTGTTGCCGATATTTCAATCCGTTCCGACGGCGAGGACGAGCTTGTCGCACACGCCACATCGACCTATTCCATTCCCTCGGTGGTGAAATAATACCTCCACGCCAAGGCATTGAGATAGTGTCAAAATCGGTTGACGTGAGCATTCTGCGCGGATACACAGCCGCACAACGCCGCATTGGCGGCTTACCTCCATACGGATGCACCGATGAAAACCTTTTCGGCAAAGCCCGCCGAGGTCGAGAAGAAGTGGGTCATGATTGACGCCGACGGTCTCGTCGTCGGCCGGCTCGCCTCGATCGTGGCGCTGCGGCTGCGCGGCAAGCACAAGCCGGACTACACCCCTCACGTCGATTGCGGCGACAATGTCATCGTGATCAACGCGGCCAAGGCGGTCCTGACCGGCCGTAAGGTCGAGCAGAAAGTCTATTACAAACACACCGGCTATATCGGCGGCATCAAGGAACGCTCCGCCAAATCGATCCTCGCCGGGCGCTTTCCCGAGCGCATCGTGGAAAAGGCCGTGGAACGCATGCTGCCGGAAGGGCCGCTGGGCCGCGTCCAGTTCGGCAATCTGCGGGTTTATCCGCACGCCGAGCATCCGCACGCAGCGCAGCAGCCGACGACGCTCGATATCGCCGCGATGAACCGCAAGAACAAGAGGATCGCGTAATGGCCGATACCATGCAGACGCTCGAGGATCTTTCCTCGCTGAAGCCGGCGGCAGCGGCCCCGCAGGCTCCCAAGTATGTCCAGAAGCTCGACAGGCAGGGGCGCGCGTACGCGACCGGCAAACGCAAGGACGCGGTGGCGCGGGTCTGGATCAAGATGGGCGCCGGCAAGATCGTGATCAACGACCGTCCGGTGGAGACGTATTTTGCCCGGCCGGTTCTGCGCATGCTGATCCAGCAGCCGCTGGTCGCTTCAAGCCGCCAGGGCCAGTACGACGTGATGTGCACCGTCTCCGGCGGCGGTCTTTCAGGTCAGGCGGGCGCGGTGCGTCACGGCCTGTCCAAGGCGCTGATGCGGCACGAGCCCGACCTGCGCGGGGTTCTCAAGCGCGGCGGCTTCCTCACCCGCGACCCGCGCGTGGTGGAGCGCAAGAAGTACGGCAAGGCCAAGGCCCGCCGCAGCTTCCAGTTCTCGAAGCGCTAGGCGTCCACGGCGATCGCCGTTCCGGGAGAGTTCGCGCCGCGCTGTCAGCGGGGCGGCGCGAACGACAGATTTTCGCCGGTATAGGTCTCGTCCACTTCGGAAATCGGCTTGAGATCGGGCGTGAACAGCAGCGCCCGATGCTCGAACAGCCGGTGCGGGATGGCGAGCGCCTGCTCGGGATGATCGGCGGGGCGGGGTTGAAGCTCCCAGTCGTCGCCGAGCGGCTTCCAGATCGTTTCGACGGCAAACGTGCGGCGGAACGGTTTCAGGTCGGCGACCGCGCGGCCGAATGGTGTGTCGGTCGTTTCCAGCAACCGGTTCATGTCGGCTGACAGGCGCGACGGCACATACCAGTTGTCGGCTTCCGACAGTACATGACTGCCGCACGCGAGTTCGACGTGACGGAATTTGACCGGCTCGCCGGGACCCGCCTCGAGACGCTGCCGCTGTTCCGCCGATGCGGGTTTGTCCACCTCCCGAACCAGCCGGGCGTGAATTTTCGTATCGCTCGCGAGCTTGTGGTCGGCGCACCATTTGTCGAGCGTGAACGTGGCGCTGCGGGCGGCAAGCAGTTCTGCATTGAGCGTCTGCGTCAGCGCGAGCGCCTCGACGCGCGAAAGAAATGTGTCGGGCCATGAAACCGGCGTCTGTGCGCGCGACGCGTCCGGCGACGCGAGCACGCCGCAGGCGACGAGGCAGAATGTCAGACGCGAAACTTTGTTCATGGGGGATCCTCGTTTTCTTCCGCGCAACCTCCGGCGGCGGCCGTTTACCTTTCAGCAACAATGCCGCCGGGCAACGCAATCTGCCGCCGCACCGGCGCGTTTCCTAAAGCCGTCCCGCATTTTTCACGGTTTTTCTAAAAATCTTTTTCGAAAAACTGCTCCATAAACCAAACTCCCGGCAAACCTGAAAAGCAAACGGGCCGGCGCACCCCTGCAATCTGTGATACGTATTTTTCCTGATTGAGGGAGCAATGGCGATGGAATCGGCGACACTGTCGCTCGATGCGGGCACTCTTTTTGTCATCGCGATCGTCATCGCGTCGCTGCTGGGCCTTTTCCTGCTGTTCGCATGGACGCAGGAGCGGAACCAGGCGCTGGCATGGTGGGGCGGGGCGTACCTGATCGGAGCTGCGTCGGGCGCGCTGTGGCGGTTCGGCAGCATGATCGCGCCCGCCCTGCCGGGTAGCTGCGCTACCGCCCTGCTGTTCGTCGCCATCGGCATGCTCTGGAGCGGCTCGCGGCTGTTCCACGGACGTCCGATACGCTGGGTCGGCATGCTGTTCGGCGCGGGCTTCTGGCTGATCGCCTGCTTCGTCCCGGCTTTCGCCCTCTCCGCGTCGTCCCGCGTCGTGGTGAGTTCGATCTTCGTTGCCGGCTACACGTTTCTGACCGCCAACGAACTGCGCCAGGAGCGACGGAAATCGGTGATCCGCCACTGGCCCGCGGCCTTCGTTCCGATGCTGCACGGCGCCATCTTTCTGCTTCCCGGCGCGCTGGTGACGCTCGCGGGCGAGGGCGGCATGCACGCCATCGCGCGAAGCTGGATCGCCGTATTCGCCATCGAAATCGTGCTCTACGTGATCGGCGCCGCATTCATCGTCCTGATCCTCGCCAAGGACCGGACGGTGCACCTCTACAAGACCGCCGCCACGACCGATCCGCTTACCGGCCTGTTGAACCGGCGCGGATTTTTCGAAGCCGCCGCGATCCTGATGGGCGGCGCCACAGACACCCCGTCGGTCAGTGTGCTCGCGTTCGACCTCGACCATTTCAAAGCGGTCAACGACCGGCACGGCCACGATATCGGCGATGCGGTGCTGCAAATGTTCGCGCGCGTCGCACGCGACACGCTCCGTGCGGGCGACGTGGTCGGGCGGCTCGGCGGCGAGGAATTTGTGGCACTCCTGCCCGGTACGCTTGCCGAAGCCGGAATCGCGGCCGAACGCGTGCGGTCGGCGCTCGCGGCGGAGCATATCGTCCGCAACGGCCAGCTTATCACGGCGACGGTCAGCATCGGGATCGCGTCCGCCCCGCCGTCGGAAGTGATCGATACGATCATCACCCGTGCCGACGCCGCGCTCTATCGCGCCAAGGCCGCGGGCCGCAACCGGGTCGAGGCGGCCGATGAATATTTCGTACCGGCCCCCGAACGGCAGCGGGACCTTCGCAGCGCGCGCGCCGCGCAAAAGGCGGTCGCGCAAAGGGCAAAAGAAAAGGGCGTCGCGAGTGACGACGCCCTGGAAGGTTGTCTTGCCGGTTAGGGAGGATGGTACGCGTACGCTACGCTGAATAGTACATCTCGAATTCAACCGGATGCGGGGTGTGCTCGAAGCGGATGACTTCGCCCATCTTCAGCTCGATGTAGGAGTCGATGAAGTCGTCGTCGAATACGCCGCCGGCTTTGAGGAAGGTGCGGTCCTTGTCGAGTTCCTCGAGCGCCTGACGCAGCGAGCCGCACACGGTCGGAATCTTTTTCAGCTCTTTCGGCGGCAGGTCGTAGAGGTCCTTGTCGATCGCATCGCCCGGATCGAGCTTGTTCTTGATGCCGTCGAGGCCCGCCATCAGCATCGCCGCAAATCCGAGATAGGGATTGGCGAGCGGATCGGGGAAACGCACCTCGACGCGCTTGGCCTTCGGGTTGGTGGTGTAGGGGATACGGCACGACGCCGACCGGTTGCGCGCGGAATACGCGAGCAGCACCGGCGCCTCGAAGCCCGGCACCAGCCGCTTGTACGAGTTCGTGGTCGGATTGGTGAAGGCGTTGATTGCCTTGGCGTGCTTGATGATGCCGGCGATGTACTGCAGGCAGGTCTCGGACAGGTCGGCGTATTTGTTGCCGGCGAACACCGGCTTGCCGCCCTTCCAGATCGACTGGTGGCAGTGCATGCCCGAGCCGTTGTCGCCGTAGATCGGCTTCGGCATGAAGCACGCGGTCTTGCCGTAAACCTGCGCGACCTGCTGGATGCAGTATTTGTAGATCTGCAGGTGGTCGGCCATCTGCACCATCGGCGAGAACTTCACGCCGAGTTCGTGCTGGGCGGACGCGACCTCGTGATGGTGCTTCTCGACCTTCACGCCCATGCGGGCCATCGCCGCCAGCATTTCGGAGCGCATGTCCTGCACCGAATCCTGCGGCGGCACCGGGAAGTAGCCGCGCTTGACCGGTATGTGGTGGCCCAGATTGCCGCCTTCGTAAGAGGTGTCGGAATTCGACGGGAATTCCATCGAGTTGAGCTTGAAGCCGGTGTTGTAGGGATCGGCCTTGTACTTGACGTCGTCGAACACGAAGAATTCGGCTTCCGGACCGAAGTAGATGGTGTCGCCCACGCCCATCGAGCGGACCATGCCCTCGGCCTTCTTGGCGATGCCGCGCGGATCGCGCGAGTAGGGCTCGCCGGTGGTCGGTTCGAGCACGTCGCACACCAGAACGAGCGTGGTTTCGGCGAAGAACGGATCGATGCAGGCCGATGTCGGATCGGGCATCAGGCACATGTCGGACTCGTGAATCGCCTTCCAGCCGGCGATCGACGAGCCGTCGAACATCTGGCCTTCGGCGAACGTGTCCTCTTCGATCATCGAAACGTCGAAGGTGACGTGCTGCCATTTGCCGCGCGGATCGGTAAAGCGGAAGTCGACGTATTTCACGTCGCCGTCCTTAATCATCTTCATGACATTCTTAGGCGTGGTCATGGCAGGCGTACCCCTTCGTGCTGCTCGTGAATGGTTTTGCGGGACGTCGAATTGACGGTCGCTTTAATACAAAACCGCTCGTTCAAATGGCGTCAATTCCGGACTCCCCGGTCCGGATACGAATTGCTTCTTCGATTGTCGAGACGAAGATTTTTCCGTCGCCGATCCGCCCGGTCTGGGCGGCGCGGCGGATGGCGTCGATCGCCTTCTCGACCATCTCGTCCCCGAGGACGATTTCGATTTTCACCTTGGGGAGAAAATCGACCACGTACTCGGCGCCCCGATAAAGCTCGGTATGGCCTTTCTGCCGGCCGAAACCCTTGGCTTCGGTGACGGTGATGCCCTGCAGTCCGACTTCCTGTAGCGCCTCCTTCACCTCATCGAGCTTGAATGGCTTTATGATCGCCTCGATCTTCTTCATCGTCTTCCGTCTCCCGGCTCCGGAGTGGGGGCACTGCCACCGTGGAACCGAGGCTTCGTTAGCAGGTCCCGTGCCAGGGTTTCGAAGGCCTCGAAAAGCCAGCGAGATCAGCGTGCTATAGCGCCATTGTTACCCGGTTGCCAGGGGCCGCCGTAGAGTGATTGCGTAAAAAACAGGCTCGTTGCCTATTATCATATCAATTCAGAGCCGGACAGGCATTTGATGTGTGGATTCCTGCAACAACCATTATCGTCGGCGCGCAATGTTTGAGCTTCTGAGCACGACTGAGATGGCCGCGGCCGACCGGCTGACCATCGGCGGCGGCACGGCCGGGATCGCGCTCATGGAGCGGGCCGGTGCGGCCGTGGCCGACGCGGTGGCGGCCCGTCATTCCGTGCGCTCGCGCGTGGTTGTGGTCGCGGGCCCCGGAAACAATGGCGGGGATGGTTTTGTGGCGGCGCGGCTTCTCGCCCGGCGCGGCTATCCGACCCGCGTGCTGCTGGCCGGCGATGCCGGCCGCCTGAAAGGCGACGCAGCGCTTGCTGCCGCCGCCTGGGAAGGCGCGATCGAGCCCGCCGATGCGGGCAGGGTGCGCGATGCCGATGTGGTCATCGACGCCCTGTTCGGGGCGGGCCTCGACCGTCCCGTCGAGGGCCTGGCGCTGTCGCTGATCGAGGCGATGAATGCGCAGCACGCGCCGGTGCTGGCGGTGGACCTGCCGAGCGGGATCAACGGCACCAGCGGCGCGGTCATGGGCGCGGCGGTCAACGCCGCCCAGACGGTGACCTTCTTTCGCAGGAAACCGGGCCATCTCCTTTTGCCAGGACGGATTCATTGCGGCCCGGTCGCGGTCGCCGATATCGGGATTCCCGACACGGTGCTGGAGACCATCGCGCCGAAGACCTTCGAGAACGTGCCGGCGCTTTGGCGGTCCCGGTTTCCTTCGCCGCAGGCGGCCGGGCACAAATACGACCGCGGCCATGCGGTCGTCGTCTCGGGACCCTCGTGGTCGACGGGCGCCGCACGCCTGAGCGCGCGGGGAGCGCTGCGCGCGGGAGCGGGGCTGGTCACGATCGCAAGTCCGCGCGAAGCCCTTTCGGTCAACGCCGCCGCCAGTCTCGCCGTCATGGTGCGGCCGGCCGACGGCCCGGACGGGCTGACGGCGTTTCTGGCCGACCGCCGCCTCAACGCCGTCGCCATCGGCCCCGGTGCAGGCGTTGGCGAAGCGACCTGCGAGCTTGTTCTGGCGGCACTGGCCGGCGAGCGCGCCGTGATCCTCGACGCCGATGCGATGACGAGTTTCGCGGGTACGCCGAAGCGCCTTGCGGACGAACTCCGCCGTCGCGCCGGACAGCCCACGGTTCTGACGCCGCACGAAGGCGAATTCTCGCGGTTTTTCGGTACGCTGGACGGAAATACCAAAGCGGGATCGAAACTTGAACGCGCGCGCGCCGCGGCACATATGACCGGCGCGGTGATCGTTCTCAAAGGCCCGGATACGGTGGTCGCGTCCGCCGACGGCAGGGCGGCGATCGCCGCCAACGCGCCGCCGTATCTTGCGACCGCGGGTTCAGGCGACGTTCTCACGGGCATCGTCACGGGTCTGCTGGCCCAGGGCATGCCGGCGTTCGAAGCCGCCGCCGCGGCGGTGTGGCTGCACGGCGAAGCCGCCAGTGCCTTCGGACCCGGCTTGATCGCCGAGGACCTGCCGGAGATGCTGCCGCGGGTGTATCGGGTGCTGCTCGCCTGAACGCCCGGCGGGCCGATCCCCGTCGAACGGAGGCATTTTCTTTTGTGGTGTCCGGCGATGGCTGCATGATATAAGCCGCGCCGCCGGGCCGCCCACCTGTCGCGGGCGTGGCGGAATTGGTAGACGCGCGGGATTTAGGTTCCCGTGACGAGAGTCGTGGGGGTTCGAGCCCCTCCGCCCGCACCAGTTGGGCGGATGCTTTTTCAAAAGCGTCGTCGCGTATGCAGTCGGCCTTTGGCCGCAAAGAGTTTGGATGCAATCGGCCGTTGGCCGCAAAGAGTAATGTCGATGCAAGTTACCGAAACTTCCGCCGCCGGACTGAAATACGAATATCGCGTCGTCGTTCCCGCCAGCGACCTCGAGGCGCGTGTGGCCGAACGGCTGGACGATCTCAAGAATCGCGTGCAGCTCAAAGGCTTCCGCCCGGGCAAGGTTCCGGTCGCGCACTTGAGGCGGCTCTACGGCAAGTCCGCGATGGCGGAAGTCATCGAAGCGGCGGTGCGCGAGGCCAACGGCAAGATCGTGACCGACAACAGCTTCAAGCTCGCCACCGAGCCCAAAGTGACGCTGCCGTCGGAGCAAAGCGCGGTCGAGGAAATCATCCTTGGCAAATCCGATCTCGCCTACACGGTCGAAATGGAGATCGTGCCGAAGATCACGCTGGCCGATTTCAAGACCATCAAGCTCGAGCGTCTGACCGCCGAAGTGACCGACGCCGAGATCGAAAAGACGATGCAGACGATCGCCGACCAGAACCGGCCGTTCGTCGCAAAGGAGGACGGTGCGGCGACCGGCGACCGGGTCACGATGTCGTTCCAGGGCTCCATCGACGGCGTGCCGTTCGACGGCGGTTCGGGCGAGGACGCGCCGCTCGTTCTGGGGGCCGGTCAGTTCATCCCGGGCTTCGAGGAGCAGCTCATCGGCGTGAAGGCCGGTGAGGCGAGGACCATCAACGTCAAGTTCCCCGACGATTACCGGGCGACCCATCTCGCCGGCAAGGACGCGAGTTTCGCCGTGACCGTCAAGGCCGTGGAAGCGCCCGGCACCGTGACGATCGACGACGAATTTGCCAAAACGCTGGGGCTCGAGTTGCTTGCGAAATTCAAGGACGTCGTGAAGGAGCGGCTTGCCCGCGAGCACTCAGGCGCGTCGCGGCAGAAGCTCAAGCGCGCGCTGCTCGACCAGCTCGACGCGCTGCACAAATTCGAGCCGCCGCCGAGCCTCGTGGAGCAGGAATTCAACAGCGTATGGTCGCAGATCGAGAACGATCTCAAGCAGCAGAACCGTACCTTTGCGGACGAAGGCACGACCGAGGAGAAGGCCCGCGAGGAGTATCGCGGCATCGCCGAACGGCGGGTGCGGCTTGGCCTCGTGATTGCGGAGATCGGCGAGAAGAACAATATCAAGGTCAGCGAGGACCAGCTCAAAGCGGCTTTGATGGAACAGATGCGGCAGTATCCGGGGCAGGAGCGCCAGATCTGGGACTACTACCAGAAGAATCCCAACGCGCTGGCCGCCATGCGGGCGCCGCTGTTCGAGGACAAGGTGGTGGACTTCCTCACCGAGCTGGCCGACGTGACCGACAAGCCGGTGTCGCGGGAGGAATTGTTCGCGGAAGAGGAGTCGTGAGCGGCATTTCGGCCTGCGGGCCGGTCAAGCCTTGCCGTGCGAACTTCCGCACATATCTGCCACACTTGCATAATCTAGTCGCTGGCCGTGCCGGGATGGCCGGCGATTTCGGCCACGGCGCCGAACTCAAGCCATACTGGCGCGAGCAGGATCACGTCGAGCCCCAGCCCCTGACAGGTGACGCCCATGCGCAACCCAGCCGACACCTACATGAACCTTGTCCCCATGGTGGTCGAACAGACCAACCGCGGAGAGCGGGCCTACGACATTTTTTCCCGCCTCCTGAAGGAGCGGATCATCTTCATTACCGGGCGGATCGACGACAGCGTGGCGACCCTCGTAGTCGCCCAGCTTCTGTTCCTCGAGGCCGAAAATCCCAAGAAAGAAATCTCGATGTACATCAACTCGCCAGGCGGCGTGGTGACGTCGGGACTTGCGATCTACGACACCATGCAGTTCATCCGCCCGCCGGTATCCACCCTGTGCACCGGCCAGGCAGCCTCGATGGGCTCCCTGCTGCTGGCGGCCGGCGCCAAGGACCTGCGTTTTGCGCTGCCCAACGCGCGCATCATGGTCCATCAGCCCTCCGGCGGGTTCCAGGGGCAGGCGACCGACATCATGCTGCACGCCCAGGAGATCCTGAACCTGAAGCGGCGGCTGAACGAGATGTACGTCAAGCACACCGGGCAGCCGATCAAGAAGATCGAGGATGCCCTCGAGCGCGACATGTTCATGACCTCGGAAATGGCCAAGGATTTCGGCCTGATCGACAAGGTCATCGAGAAGCGGCCGGACGAGCCGGGCCTCAAGAGCGAGTTGCCGCTGCTCAGCAAGGTATGACGCGCTGACGCCTGACCGAATCATAGGCCTGCGACGGGACCGGGAAACCGGTCAAGCAGGTTTGCGAGACTGTGCTCAGGAAAGCACACCGGTGCAAACTCGCGTTATCGTTAATAGATTCTTGATTGGCACGCCATTAGCATGCAGGCTTGTGCCGGGTGACAGGGTATTGTCACGGTAACGTCGTGTTGGCCGAAGTCCGCGCAGGTGCTACGGATTTTTAGCGCGGCGGCCAGTAGGATAGCGGGGGTGGTCGATACGGCTCCCTGGCGGCGAAGACGGAGACGGGAATGAGCAAGGTTGGCGGCGGCGATTCAAAGAACACGCTTTATTGCTCGTTCTGCGGCAAGAGCCAGCACGAGGTGCGCAAGCTTATTGCCGGGCCGACCGTATTCATCTGCGACGAGTGCGTCGAACTGTGCATGGACATCATCCGCGAGGAGAACAAATCCTCGCTGGTGAAATCGCGCGACGGCATTCCGACGCCGCGGGAAATCCGCAAGGTTCTGGATGACTACGTGATCGGTCAGGATCACGCCAAGAAGGTGCTCTCGGTCGCGGTCCACAATCACTACAAACGGCTCAACCACCAGAGCAAGCACAACGACGTCGAACTGGCGAAGTCGAACATCCTGCTGATCGGCCCGACCGGTTCCGGCAAGACGCTGCTGGCGCAGACGCTGGCGCGCATCCTCGACGTGCCTTTCACGATGGCGGATGCGACGACGCTCACGGAAGCGGGCTACGTCGGCGAGGACGTCGAGAACATCATCCTGAAGCTGCTGCAGTCGGCCGACTACAACGTCGAGCGTGCGCAGCGCGGCATCGTCTATATCGACGAGATCGACAAGATTTCACGCAAGTCGGATAATCCCTCCATCACCCGCGACGTGTCGGGCGAGGGCGTCCAGCAGGCGCTGCTCAAGATCATGGAAGGCACGATCGCGAGCGTGCCGCCCCAGGGCGGCCGCAAGCATCCGCAGCAGGAATTCCTCCAGGTCGACACCACGAACATTCTGTTCGTGTGCGGCGGCGCATTCGCCGGACTGGAGAAGATCATCTCCGCGCGCGGCCGCTCGACCTCGATCGGATTCGGCGCGCGCGTGATGGCGCCCGAGGACCGCAAGCAGGGCGAGATATTCCGCGAAGTCGAGCCCGAGGATCTGCTCAAGTACGGGCTCATCCCGGAATTCGTCGGCCGGCTTCCCGTGGTCGCGACGCTGGAAGACCTCGACGAGCCGTCGCTCAAGCGCATCCTCACCGAGCCGAAGAACGCGCTGGTGAAACAGTACCAGCGCATGTTCGAAATGGAGACGGTGGACCTGACGCTCGCCGACGAAGCGCTGTCCGCGATCGCGCGCAAGGCGATCGACCGCAAGACCGGCGCGCGTGGACTGCGATCGATCATGGAAGGCATTCTGCTCGACACCATGTTCGATCTGCCGAGCCTCGAAGGCGTCGAGGAAGTCGTGATCTCGCGTGAAGTGGTCGAAGGCAGCGCCCGTCCGCTCTACATCTACGCCGACCGGTCGGATCGCGCTGGCGAGACCGGCGGAGCGAGTGCCTGAGTGAGGCCCCCCGGGGGCCTTTCCGATTCGGCTGGTAGCGGACTGCTGCGTATCTGCCATGCGGCCAATTGCTTGGAAATCCGGGCTTTCTTGACACTCTCCTGCTGCAACGCCACCTATAGTGGGCGCGAAAAGGCTACGGGACTTCGCGCAGCCGGCAGTCGGTCGTGACAGCGCATCCCGCGGGTCGTGACTGACGTGCACAACAACAAGGACATGGGGCCATGACCAGCGCCGCCAAGCCAAAACCACCACTCACGACCGGCGAGAACCGGGCCTATCCGGTACTGCCGCTGCGGGACATCGTCGTGTTTCCGCACATGATCGTTCCGCTCTTCGTCGGCCGCGAAAAGTCGATCAAGGCGCTCGAAGAGGTCATGCGGTCCGACACGTTCATTCTTCTGGCGACGCAGAAAAACGCGTCCGATGACGATCCGGCGACCGACGCCATTTACAGCGTCGGCACGCTCGCGAGCGTGCTGCAGCTGCTCAAGCTTCCCGACGGCACCGTGAAGGTGCTGGTGGAAGGCGCCGCGCGCGCGCAGGTGCGCCAGTACACCGACCGCGAGGAATATTACGAAGCCGATGCGGTCGTGATCGGGGACTCGACCGGCGATCAGGTCGAGGCCGAGGCGATGGCGCGCTCCGTGGTCAACGAATTCGAAGGCTACGTGAAGCTCAACAAGAAAGTGTCGCCCGAGGTGGTCGGCGTCGTTCAGCAGATCGACGACTACGCCAAGCTCGCCGACACGGTCGCTTCGCATCTCGCGGTCAAGATTCCCGACAAGCAGATGATCCTGGAGACGCCGAGCGTCACCGAGCGCCTGGAGAAGGTGCTCGGGCTGATGGAAAGCGAAATCTCGGTGCTGCAGGTCGAGAAGCGCATCCGCACGCGCGTCAAGCGTCAAATGGAGAAGACGCAGCGCGAGTACTATCTCAACGAGCAGATGAAGGCGATCCAGAAAGAGCTGGGTGACGAAGACGGCAAGGACGAGCTTGCCGAGATCGAAGACAAGATCAAACGCACCAAGCTCTCGAAGGAAGCGCGTGAGAAGGCGCTCCACGAGCTCAAGAAACTGCGGCAGATGTCGCCGATGTCCGCCGAAGCGACGGTGGTGCGCAATTACCTCGACTGGCTCCTGTCCATTCCCTGGAGCAGGAAGTCGAAGATCAAGAAAGACCTGACGCTCGCCGAGCAGATCCTCGACGCCGATCACTTCGGTCTGGAAAAGGTCAAGGAGCGCATCGTCGAATACCTCGCGGTGCAGCAGCGCGCCAACAAACTGACCGGGCCGATCCTGTGCCTGGTCGGACCGCCCGGCGTCGGCAAGACCTCGCTCGGAAAGTCGATCGCACGCGCGACCGGCCGCGAGTTCGTGCGCGTCTCGCTCGGCGGCGTGCGTGACGAGGCCGAGATTCGCGGCCACCGGCGGACCTACATCGGGTCCATGCCGGGAAAGATCATCCAGTCGATGCGCAAGGCCAAAACCTCGAACCCGCTGTTTCTGCTGGACGAGATCGACAAGATGGGCGCGGATTTCCGCGGCGATCCGTCGTCGGCGCTGCTCGAGGTGCTCGATCCCGAGCAGAACCACACGTTCAATGACCATTACCTCGAGGTCGATTACGATCTCTCCAACGTGATGTTCATCACGACGGCGAATACGCTCAACATTCCGCCGCCGCTGATGGACCGCATGGAGATCATCAGGATCGCCGGTTACACCGAGGACGAGAAAGTCGAGATCGCGCGCAAGCACCTGATTCCGCACGCGACCGTCAAGCACGGCCTCGAGCCGAAGGAATGGTCGATCGACGACGAAGCGTTGCTCACGATGATTCGCCGCTATACGCGGGAAGCCGGCGTGCGCAATCTGGAGCGCGAGCTTTCGACGCTGATCCGCAAGGCGGTGAAGGAACTCACGGTCAAGAAGACGCAGTCGGTCGACGTCACCGGAACGAAGCTGCCCGATTATCTCGGGGTGCCGAAATACCGGTACGGCGAAGTCGAGGCCGAGGACCAGGTCGGTGTCGTCACCGGCCTTGCCTGGACCGATGTCGGCGGCGAACTGCTCACGATCGAGGCGGCCATGATGCCCGGCAAGGGCAAGATGACCGTCACCGGCAATCTGCGCGATGTGATGAAGGAGTTGATCTCTGCCGCGGCATCCTATGTGCGGATGCGCTCGACCGCCTTCGGCATCGAGCCGCCGCAGTTCGACAGGCGCGACATCCACGTCCACGTGCCGGAGGGTGCCACGCCGAAGGACGGTCCGTCGGCGGGCGTCGCCATGGTGACCGCGATCGTTTCGGTCATGACCGGCATTGCGGTACATCGCGATGTCGCCATGACGGGAGAGATCACGCTGCGCGGACGCGTGCTTCCGATCGGCGGCCTCAAGGAGAAACTGCTTGCGGCCCTGCGCGGCGGCATCAAAACGGTGCTCATTCCGGAAGAGAACGCGAAGGATCTTGTCGAGATCAACGACAGCATCAAGAGCGGCCTCGACATCATTCCGGTCTCGCGCATGGAAGAGGTTTTGAGGCGGGCGCTGGTTCGTTATCCCGAGTCGATTGTCTGGGAGGAGCCGGCTGCGAAGCCGGTCGCCGACGCCATCGTCGACGAAGACGGATCCGGATTGACCGCACACTAGGCGCGTCCACGGAAAAGACACAAAGCGGCGCCCTTCGCGGGCGCCGTTTTCTTTTGTGCGCTCCTGTTCGCTCTGCCTTATTTCATCCGCGTGTTCGACAGGACACAGCACGGCGAAATTCCGCTCTGCGGATTGCCCGCAGGTGCGGCGTGGCCTACAATCGGTCGCGATGGTTTCCAACAGTGCGGGGTGTGTCAGGATGAAAATCATCTATCCCATGATCGGCTGCATCAGTCTTGGCCTGACAATGAGCGCCGGGGCGGGTCCGCTTGCCGACGATTTCTGGCTCATCGGAAATTACACGCAGAACGTTCCCTGCAAAGGCGACGGCACCGATCCTGCCGAGGTGAAGGTGAAAGTCACGACCCAGGCGATCGATTCCAAGATTGGTGTCTGTACGTTTCTGGACACGAAGCCGGACGGCAAAAGCGTGAAGGCGCACGTCGAATGCCAGTTCCCCGCCGGGCCGCTGATGGGCGACATCACCTTTACGCAGAAGCCGAACAACACGATCGATTTCGTCGATCGCGACAAGACCTACACCGCTACGCTGTATCGCTGCCCGGCCAAATAGCCGGGTCCAAATTGCCTCTACGCGCAGCCGGATCGATGGTAAGATTGATTCGTCCCGTTCGGGGGGAATCTGCCATGCTTCGATATCTTGCAGTCGCCTGCCTGCTGGCCGTCACGCTGCCGGCATCGCCGTCGTTCGCGCTCACTGACAAGGACAAGATGGCGACCTGCAAATTCGGCGCTGATGACCAGAAGCTGCTGGGCAAGCAGCGCGCCGCGTTCATCAAGAAATGCATGGCCAAAAAGAACGATCCGCGCGGCACTCCGATGGCGTCGCCGCCGGCCACAACCCAGCCGCGCTGATCGCCGCCGAGATTTTTCCGGCTCAGTGCCCGGCCCGCCAGTTCCGCCAGTGGACCGGTGTGGTATGACCTCCCGTCGGCACGGGATGCCGACATCTCGGGAGAGGGGGACGATCAATGAAACTTCTTGCCTATCTGCTGGCCATTATCTGCATCATTGCCGCTGTAATGTATTTCTTCATGCCGGCCGGCTCGTTACCGGCATTCATGCCGGGGTATGAAGCAGGCTCCGCTCACATGCATATGAAGCACGCGGTCATCGCGCTGGTCGCAGGCCTGGTGCTGTTCGTGATCGGCTGGTTCATCGGCCGCCGCTGACTTCCGCCGGTTCGCCGGCATCTTCGTTTTTGCCGCAGGTTGCAACGCGCGCGGTGTCATCCGCGCGCGTTCGGGACGGAATTCGCGCGTGCCGGCAAATGCCGGCGCGCTTCGATGCCGGAATCTATCGGGGGAACAGGGCCGTGAAAGTCGTGCCGCCCTTTTCCGATGATGTTACGGCGACCGATCCGCCATGAGCACAAACAATCTGCTTCGTTATGTAAAGTCCCAGGCCAAGATTCGTGGATCCCTGGTCGTTGGCGCTTTTTTCTGCCCCGCCTCGCGTTAATGAGTCAAATATGACGCCGGTCAGGTGGGCGGGAACTGGAATGCCTTCATTGTGCACGGACAGCGAGACTGCTTTGGCGCCGCCGTTGATCGTTACGTTGATGGGGGTGTCGCTGAAACCGTACTGAACGGCATTGCCGAGCAAATTGGAAAGGACCTGCCCGATACGGGCCTTATCCCAGCTCCCTTCCGTCTCCCCCGAGATATCCAGTTGAAATCTCCGGCCCGGATGCATCGCCCGCATCTCATCAACCAGTTGTCTGGCTACGAAGGCCATATCCATGTCCTTTTTGATGACACGGAGACCCGTCCCGAGCCGCGCGCGGGTCAGGTCAAGAAGATGACCAATAATTTCGCTTGCGCGGCGGCCACTTGCGATGATCTGAGACATCAGCATTGTTTGCCGTTCGTTGAGACTGCCGATGGTCAGGGCAAGCTGGGCCGACATGGTCATGGCGCCGATGGGGTTGCGCAGGTCGTGACTTAACACTCCCAGGAACAGGTCCCGGGAGTGATCGAGCGCCGTAGTGTAGAAACGGATCGCCTCGGTTGTTGCCTGATCGAGGGATTCGTTGAACCGGACTAAATCCGAAATGTCCGTTTTGGTCGCCTCCGTCACCTGCGCTTCCCATAGTCTGGTCACGCTGGCCCGCAGCGCACGGAACTCGGACACCATCTGGTCCATGCTAAATCCGCCGGTTTGGCGGAGAGAAGCGTGAATTTCCGCCGCGCTTTCCGTGGAAGTCTTGAGTTTTTTTCCCTCTGATTTTGTTATCTGTTCCGAAATGGTCTGGGGGAGTCCATGTCGTCCACGACGAACATGAGTATATCCTCGATATGATTGCGCAGAGTGCGCGGACTCATCTCGTCCGAGGCGGGTACCATTGTTCGCGCAAATATTTCCCAGTGCTCGATGATTGGTTGTTCGTTTTTGCGGATGAATGTCGCTAATCGCATATTGTCTGCTCTTTTGCTTAAGCCGACAGAATGGGCGGCAGGATCGGCGCTCGCCGTATGCCGGAATTGGCCAGTTCAACCGGAATCGGCGCCGCGCGTCAGACCTAAATTCAATGACGGAAAAGCGTCTGTCCAAAATGGTTCACGGTTGCAGATAATGCGGACCGGGCGTTTCAGTCGGTAAACGGGTCGTTACAGGGCTCTCCTGTTGAGGTTTCCGGGTCATCGGGAAATCGGGTCGGCGGTGGCGGCGCGGTGCCTGCGCACCCTGGCGCGGGCTGCGGGGGCGCGACCCCGAGATCCCGGCGGCCCGCCGGGCTTTCCGGCTTCGCCGAGAACGCTTTGCACTGTTCATTTTTGGACCGGCCGACCGGCCGTGGGGCGTGTATAATTGCACCTATGAACTGGATTCCCTCGGGTCGTGCCGGATCGGGAATTTGCCGCGCCCGAGGATCACCGGAGCCGGCAGATGGAAGCACCTGTGAAGGACCGCGCCTTTGACGTGATGGACCTGCTCACGCGGCACGACACGCGATGGACCTTATCGAAATACGAGGAAAATCAAATTGTCTATTCGCAGGGAGATTTTGCGGACTGCGTTTTGTACATCCACAGCGGCAAGGTCAAAGTTACCGTTGTTTCCAGGTTCGGGAAGGAAGCCGTCGTCGCGATCCGGGGGCCCGATGAATTCTGCGGCGAGGGAGCCCTTACGGGGATGCCGCTTCGCCTGTCGACCGTAACGACGATGTCGGCCTGCGAGATCGTACGGCTGGACAAGGAAACCTTAATCCGCCTCCTCCATCAGAATGCGGAGTTTGCGGACTATTTTCTCACCCATCTTTTGACCCGAACCGCCCGGGTGGAAGCGGATCTGGTCGACCAGTTGTTTAATTCCAGCGAGATGCGGCTGGCGCGGGCTCTTTTGCTGTTGAGCAATTACGGCAATGATCTTGTTCCCGAGCCGTTGCCCGTGAGGGTCAATCAGGAAACGCTTGCTGCGCTGATCGGAACGACGAGGCCGCGCGTTAATTTTTTCATGAATAAATTCCGGAAGCTCGGTTTGATAAAATACAACGGCAGGCTGGAAGTGCAAAAAGCCCTGCTGAACTTCGTTCTGAACGAACGACCACACATTGATACCTAGAGCTGTCCTGCCTCCCGCTGCAATATGCTCATTTTGCCCGCGGCAAACCCCGATGCGAAGTCACTCCATTTATCCACCGTCATTTCGGAGCGTTAGCAATCCGATACCGCCCCCGAAAATCATAATGATCTAGGTTACGCAACGTCGGGCGCATACCCCGGCTCCCGGCCAAAGCGCGTCCGAGTATGTTGTGCGTTACTTAAAACCCCAGCCGCGGGGCCCCACCCTCGCTGGGGTCCTTTTTTTGTAATGCGGTTCAGCGCCAGACAGTCTGGTGTCCTGTGGCGGTTTTCCCGAATGAATCCTCTTTGGAAATTCCGATTGACCGGGCGGCGTCCCGATACCACTTCGCTGATTTCAATCTGGTGGCTCTTCCCTTGCCCGTTCTCTTTTTGCCGCAGGTCAAGCTCAGCTTTGTGGCATGTGCTTCTATCACGTCATCTCTGGACATTCGTCCCACCCCTGTGTTTTGACCGCTATCCCGTCTCATGTCGGGACGGGTGGCCAGTCACATCAAACAATAGCGCTGCTGGAACATGGAAATCTGTTCCTAAAGGTACGGGCAACGCAAAGAAAGTGAGGGCATCATCTCGAGCGCATTGTCGAAGTCCTGAAGACGTCATCGCGCAATGACCCCGATGCCGCAACCTCAGTAGCTGTAATGAGATACCGCTGCGGTCGTAGGAGCGGCATTGTGTGCGAAATTGTACGTATTGATTTATTGTTTCTGCAAAACAAAAATTTAATTTAAAATGTTGTAAGCGTCGTCACGCATCGGTGATTTTGGAGTTGAAAGTCCGTCACCAGTTTCCAGCGGGAGGTGCTTATGGACCACGCGTGGAATTGCGCATCAGCGAAAATGAATGCGATGGTCCGCACCGCGGCAGCGGCGCTCTTCGGCCTGATGATCGTCGCTCCAGCTTCTCCCGGACATGCTCAGACGCCCGATCTCGGTACGGCGGCGAGCTTCGCGGTGCTGGCCGGCTCGACGGTCACCAACACCGGGCCCAGCGTTCTTATTGGAAGCCTTGGCGTCAGTCCGGGCAGCGCCGTCACCGGATTTCCCCCCGGAATTGTGACCCCGCCCGGAACGATAGACATAGCCAACGGACCTGCACTCAAGGCGGAAAGCGATCTCACAACCGCTTTCAATGCGCTGGCATCGAGGCCGCCAACGCAAAATCTCACGGGTCAGAACCTCGGCGGTCTGACGCTTACGCCGGGCGTCTATGCCTTTAATTCGTCGGCCCAGTTAACGGGCAACCTCACGCTGAATGCGTTAGGCAACCCGAATGCGGTTTTTATCTTCAACATCGGCAGCACGCTGACCACTGCGAGCGCTTCGAGCGTCACAGTAGTGGGAGGTGGTCCAGGCACCAACGTGTTCTGGGTGGTCGGCAGTTCGGCCACGCTCGGCACGACGACATCGTTCGTCGGGGACATTCTCGCGCTGCAGAGCATTACGCTGACCACTGGCGCAAATATAGCCTGCGGCAGCGCGCTCGCGCGTAACGGCGCGGTGACGCTCAATACCAACCTTGTCTCCGCAGGCAGCCTGGCGCCCTGTACGATGACACTGCTCCCGGTCCCGCCAACTCCGCTTCCGCCGGCCGTCGCTCCGATCGTCACTGCGATCACTACCGGCGCAGGCACAGTCGGTCCGGCGTTGCCGCCGGCCTTCCTTGCCCTTGCCACCGTGTCGCCTAGCGCGCTGGCGGGCGTGCTGGCGCAGCTTTCCGGCCAGGCCGCCACAGGCGTTCCGCAGGCGGGGGCTCAGGCGATGAACTCGTTCCTGTCGCTCATCACCAATCCTTTCGGCACCAATCCCTTCGGTGCCTTCAGCTTGCCGCGAACCCGGGCTATGCGGCGCCTCCGCTGGTTTACAAGGCGTCGATTTACAATGCCGACGCCGCGCCCGATCCGCGCCGCTGGGGCGTCTGGGCCGCGGGCTACGGCGGCGCATACAACATCGCCGGTAATTCGTCCGCCGGAATCTCCAGTGACAACGTACTTCGCCCAGCCATACCGCTCGCTCA
>CAVYCI010000003.1:0-72494 GCA_963766925.1 uncultured Alphaproteobacteria bacterium | reverse complement strand
TCCACGGCGTTCAACGTTTCGGAACCTGCCGGGATGACCTGCGCCAGGATGGGGAACAGTTCCTCGGCGACGTCCGAGTAGATGAAGTGAATGTCCGGCCGGCGGCTGTCCTTCTGCACCTTCAGATCCGTCAGCAAGTGGTCATAGTAATATAAGTCCACGATGTCACCTTTGACCTCCTGCTCGGCCCGCTTGGCGCCACCAGGGTATCCGGTCCGCTGGGAGGCTGTTGTGGCCGGTTACGAAGCGGCGATTTTTTGCAGCATTTGTTCCTCCCAATGTCCGATTGATGTCAGGCGCGCACGATGCGGTTGCGCAGCACGCCGATTTTCTCGACTTCCAGTTCGACGGTCTGGCCCGCTTCCACGTAGCGTCCGGTTTCCATGCCCGAGCCGTTGCCGACGGTTCCCGAGCAGAACAGTTCGCCAGGATGGATCGTCTCAGACCGTGCGACGAAAGCGATGCAGTCCTCGTATTTCCAGTGCATTTCGCGGGTGTTGCCGCGGCCGCGTTCCTCGCCGTCGACGCGCACGATCATCTCCAGCGCGTAGGGATCGGGAATTTCGTCCGCGGTGACGATGCAGGGACCGATCGGGTTCGAGTTGTCGAAGTCCTTGCCCTTGCCCGGGCCGAGATTGCTCAGCATCTCCAGGCTTTGTTCGTCGCGGGCGGACAGATCGTTGAAGATCGTATAACCGAAAATGTGCTCGCGGGCTTTGTCCCTCGGAATATCCTTGCCGCCTTTGCCGATCACGCAGGCGAATTCCAGTTCATAATCGATGGTCTTTGAATAGGGCGGCCACACGACTTCCTGACCGGTGCCGCACACCGCGAACCGGCTCGGCTTGTAGAAACTCGGCCGCTCGTACCAGATCTTCGGCGGCTTGAACGAGCCCTGCGCTTCCAGCTCCCGCAGCGCCTTCTCAGGATCGGGCGCGCTCGCTGCGCGCATCCGGTGCATCTGCGTGAACGCCTGGATCAGATGTTTTTCGAAACACAGAAAGTCACGCAGCTGCGGCGGCAGCGGCAGCGGCGAAAGCAGCGTAACCGATTTGGGGTCGATCAGGCCGCGACCGCTTTTTTGCGCGGCCTCGACCGTTTCCCGCGCAAGGTCGAGCCCCGGCTCGCCGGAGGCGATCAGCGCCTGCATGCTGGCAAAGGCCGGATCGGGGTTGCCGTGGGCGGCGGTGCCGAAATCGACGATCCAGCGGTCGCCGTCAACCAGTGCGCCGATACGGGGGTCGCCGACGGCAGCGAACGTGACGAGCCTCATGTCGTTCCTCCCGGAAAAGTTGCCTCTTCAAAGGTCATAGTATTTAATTTCATTGAACGTTGAAATAGGGGTAAAGTCAAGCATGTCCGGACAAACTTTGGTGCGCCGTTGTCAGCCGACATGAAGACCAGAACCGCGGGGATCCGCGCCGTGCGCGTCGCGGCGAAATCCCGGTCGGGCGGTGGCGCTCCGCGCCGCGGCGATGCGACACGGCTGGCAATTCTCGACGCGGCCGAGCGATGCTTCGCCGATCAGGGCTTCGACGGCGTGTCGGTGCGGGCGATCACCGAAGCGGCAGGCGTCGATCTTGCGCTCGCCAACTATCACTTCGGCAGCAAGGACAATCTGCTGCGCGAAGTGATCGCCCGCCGCGCACGTATCGTCCACGACGACCGGGTGCAGGCGCTGGAAATGGCGCGGCAGGAAGCGGGCACGAAGTCACCGTCGGTCGAGGCGATCGTCAGCGCGTTTTTCGAGCCGCTGCTGCGCCGGCTGAACGGCGGCGACCGCGGCTGGCGCCATTATGCGAGCCTCGTTTCGCAGCTTGACGTGCTGCCGAGCCTGACCGCGCTCACCGGCGAGGTGCTCGATCCGACAGCGCTGCATTTCATCAATGCGTTGCGGCAGGCGCTGCCCGATACGTCGCCGCGCCAGATCTGTTGGGGTTACATGTTCCTGATCGGATCGATGGTGCAGGTGATGTCGGCGAACGGCCGCATCGAGCGGCTGTCGCGCGGGGAGTGCCGGTCGGACGATATCGAAGGCGCGATGCGCGAGCTGGTGCCGTTCGTCAGCGCCGGATTGCGGGCGCTCGCGACACAGCGCAAATAATCCCCCGCCGGTGGCGCGCGTTCCCGAACGGCACTAATATTGCGCCATCGGGTGAAAGAACCTGTTCGAACGCGGAGGAAACGATGAAACGCGTGACCCTCCTTGCGGCGTTAACGGCCGTCTGTGCATCGATTACCGGAATGCCGGCAGGACCGGGAGCCATGAGCAAAGAACCGCGATTTCCCCTTCTCGCCGTTGAGCAGCTCACCGACCGGCAAAGGTCGCTGGGCGAGCAGATCATGAAGGTTTCCAGCGTCGGGCTCGGCGGGCCGTACAATCCGATGCTGCGCAGTCCGGTGCTGGGACAGCGAATGTTCGATCTTCTGCACTATCTGCGGTGGGAAACCTCGGTGCCGTTGAAGCTCAACGAATTCGCCATCCTGATCGTCGGGCGGCAGTGGCGTTCGCAGGTCGAATGGCTCGCGCACGCGCCGCTCGCCATCAAGGCGGGCCTTGCGCCGGACATCGTCGCGGAACTCAAGGCCGGCAAACGGCCTGCGAACATGCCGCCGGAAGAGACTGCGGTGTATGACTTCGTCACAGAACTGACCACACGGCACGCGGTCTCCGACGAAACGTTCGACCGCACGAAAAAACTTCTCGGCGAGCAGCAGGTGGTGGATCTGACAGCGGTCGCCGGCACCTATATTACCGTTGCGATGCTGCTCGCGATGGCCGAGCAGAGCGTGCCGCCCGGCAAGGAAGAGCCGTTCAAGCCCGGCGAGCCGTGAACGCCGGCAACACTGTTTCTGACAGGACGCACGAATGACAACGGAAACTTTTACCAGCAATGATCTCGGCCCGGTATCGCATCTCGACGCGCTGCTGGCGATGGTCGGTCCGGTCGAAGGGCTGCGCATCCTCGATATCGGATGCGGCGAGGGCGCCCTGACGCGCGCGCTTGCGAAGCGCGGTGCGCGGGTCACCGGCTACGATCCGTTCATCACGGAGACCGGACTTGCCGTGGAAGGCGCCGGCAGCTGGCGTCTCGCGAGAGCGCCGGCGGATTCGATTCCGGAGCCCGACCACGAAGCCGACCTCGTGCTGTTCGTGTTCTCGCTGCATCACGTGCCGCGGGAGAAACTCAGGGGCGCGATGGCAGAGGCGCGCAGGGTGTTGCGGCCGTCCGGGCGGCTCTACGTTGCGGAGCCGCTGCCGCAGGGGCCCAACCAGTACGTGATGGAGCTGTTTCACGACGAAACCGCGGTACGCAAAGGCGCGGCCGAGGCGCTGGACAGCTTTGCCCGTCCCGCTTTCGCCAGCGACCGGATCGCGACCTATATCGACCGCCGCAGCTTTCCGGATTTCGACGCGTTCGCCGGTCGGATGATCGCCAGCATGCGGTTCAACGGCTACAGCAAGGAAGCGGTGCTGGCGCCCGCGGTGCGTCGGCGCTTCGACGAGATATTCGCCGCGCACGGCGACCGGTTCGACCAGCCGGTCCGGATCGACTGTTTCGGTCCGGCGACCTAAATCGTGAGCACGATCTTGCCGAAATGGCCGTTGGCGCGCATCAGCGCCAGCGCTTCCGCGATGTCATCGATCGGGTAACTCCGGACGATCGGCAACGCGAGCCTGCCGCTCTCGACCGCGCTCCAGAGATCGGCCCGCATCAGGCGGTTGATCTCGCGGATTTCGTCGAGCGAACGGGTGCGGAAGGTGACGCCGATATAGTCGATGCGCTTGAGGGCGTGCTGGTCGAAGTTGAACGTCCCAGTTATTGCCGCCGAGGCGGCCGACATTGACGATGCGTCCGAGGATCGCGGACGCTTCGAGGTTCTGGTTGGCGACGCTGCCGGAGACCATGTCGACGATGACGTCGACGCCTTTGCCTCCGGTTGCCTTCCTGACAGCATCCGGCCAGGCCGGGTCGCCCGTGTCGAGCGCGAGGTCGCAGCCGAATTCTTTCAGCCGCGCCCGCCGCTCCGCGTTGGTCGAGGTCCCGATCACCAGCGAGGCGCCCAGCAGCTTTCCGATCTGCATGCCCATCAGGCCGACGCCCGAGCTTGCGCCCTGCATCAGCAGCGTTTCGCCGGGCTTGAGACGTCCGGCGGTAACGACGGCGTTGTGCATGGTCTGCAATGCGACCGGCAGACAAGCCGCCTGTCCGAAAGTCATGTTGTTGGCCGGAATCCGGTGGACACGGCCGGCGTCGGTTGCGACGTATTCCGCGAATCCGCCCGCGGTCGAGGCCAGCACGCGGTCGCCGGGCGCGATCCCGGTCACCTCGGCCCCGACCGCCTCGACTTCGCCGGCGCATTCCAGGCCGAGCCTCGTTCCGCCGCCCCGCTGGGCCGCGAGGAGATCGGCGCGGTTGAGGCTCGACGCCCGTACCCGGATCAGAACCTCGTGCGGGCCAGGCTCGGGCTTCGGCACCTGCAGGACTTCGGCACCCTTCTCGCCGGCGACGACTGCTTTCACGGCTTTCCTCCCAAGGGCAATTCGCGAATTTCTCGCGGCTGCGGTTACGCCTCGCCCCACACGTCGCGGGCGGTATCGACCACGAGTTTCAGTTTGGCGATCTCGTCGGCTACCGTCATGGCATTGCCGCCGATGCCGCTGGAAAATCCGCACTGTGGCGACAGCGCGAGCTGATCGAGCGGCGCGTAGCGGCCTGCTTCGTCAATGCGGCGCCGGATCGCGTCGCTGCTTTCGAGCACCGGGCTTTTGGTGGTAACGAGGCCCAGAACCGCGGTCTTTCCTTTGGGCAGGAACCGCAGCGGGGCAAAGCTGCCGGCCCGCGGCGAGTCGTATTCGAGAAAATATCCGTCCACCGCGATGTCGTTGAACAGCAGTTCCGCGATCGGATCGTAGCCGCCTTCGGCGACCCAGGCGCCGGCGAAATTTCCGCGGCACAGGTGCATGCAGACAACCATGTCGTCAGGCCGTCCCGCGATGGTTTCGTTCAACAGCCGCGCGTAGGTCTTCGGCAGCGTGTCCGGATTCTCGCCGATATTGCGCACCTGGGCCCGCAGTTCGGGATCGCACAGGTAAGCCAGATTGACCTCGTCGATCTGCAGATAGCGGCAGCCGGCCGCGGCCAGGTCGGCAATCTCCTCGCGATAGACGCGTGCGAGGTCGGCATAGAACTGCTCGAGGTCGGGATAGGCCGCAGCATCGACCGCGTCGCGGCCGCCGCGGAAATGCAGCGTCGTTGGCGATGGAATGGTGATTTTCGGAACGCCGTGCGCCACCGATTTGAGAAAACGGAAGTCATCGACAAAAATCCCGGCGGGCCGGGCAAGCTTCCCTGTCACCTGAAGCGACGGCGGCGAATGATCGCGCGCGCCGGCGTCGGAGTGGAACCGGACCGTAAGTTTCGCCGGGACCTGCTTCACGTTCTCGAATTTCAGCAAAAAGTCGCGCTGCCAGAAGGTGCGATTGTATTCACCGTCGGTGACGACCCGCAAACCGATGTCTTCCTGAAGCCGCACGACCTCGCGGATCGCGGCAGCCTGCAGGCGCGCAAGCTCCTCGCCGGCGATTTCGCCCGCCTCCGCGGCCTTGCGGGCGGCAATCAGCGCATCGGGCCTGATGAGACTGCCGACATGATCGGCGCGGAATGGTGGCTTCGTCCGCGGCAGCATGGATCATTCGCCTCTTTGCGCGGTTTCAACCGTAACGGCGTCGGTGTAAAGTATCGCAAATATCGCACGAGGATGGCCATGATTGCAGGTCCCGCTCCCCAGGCACTTGGCTACATCGGGGTTCGCGCCAAAGATCTGGGCGACTGGGCAAGCTACGGGTCGGGCCTGCTCGGCCTGCAGCGCATCGACAGGTCGCGCTCGACGCTGGCTTTCCGCATGGACGACCGCAAGCAGCGCATCATGGTCGATGCCGACGGCGGCGAAGGGCATCGGCTTTTTCGGCTGGGAGGTGACGGACGCCGCGGCGCTGGACGGGCTCGGCGCGCGTCTCGACGACGGGGGTATCAAGGTCGCCCGTGGCGCGCGCTCGCTTGCGGACGAACGGCATGTCAAGGATCTGATCGTCATCAACGATCCGCAGGGCAACCGGCTCGAATTTTTTCACGGCGCCGAAACGACGGCGGAGCCGTTCAGGCCAGGCCGCTCGATTTCCGGTTTTCGCACCGGCCCGCTTGGGCTCGGCCACGTGGTGCTCAACGTCGACACGGCGGAGACGGTCGAGCGGATGATGGCGTTCTACTGCGAAACGCTCGGCTTCCGGCTGACCGATCATTACTCGCAGCCGTTCGTCGCGCGTTTTCTGCACCTCAATCCGCGTCATCACAGTCTTGCGTTCGTACAAAGCGGCAAGAACGCGGTCCATCACGTCATGATGGAGCTGTTCAGCTTCGACGATGTCGGCCAGGGTTACGACATCGCCCTCAACGAGCAGCGCGTCGCGGTCACGCTCGGGCGCCACACCAGCGACTACATCACGTCGTTTTATTCGTACACGCCGTCGTCGTTCATGGTCGAGTACGGCTGGGGCGCACGGCTGATCGACGTCGATACCTGGCAGGCCTGCGAGCGCAGGGAAGGCCCGAGCATGTGGGGTCACGACCGCGGCTGGCTGGTGGCCGAGGACCAGGCCAAAGCGCGCGAGATCCGCCTCGCCAATGCGGCGAACGGCTTTCGCCGGCCGGTGCAGGTGCTCGAAGGCAACTACGAGGTTATGTCCGGCGTCTGCCCGTGGTGGGACAGCCTCAAGGCACGCTCCGCCGCAGTTTGACCGATTGCGAAATCCGGCGGCAGGGTCGCGGGAAAAGAAGAAGAGAAAGAAACAGGAAAGTAATGTCGAGAACAGCCCGCGACGTGACGTTCGGACTCGTCGCGGTCGCAGCCGTCGTCATCGCCTCCCTTCTCGGCCAATGGGCGACGTTTCCAAACCTCGTTCCCTGGTACGCGTCGCTCGCGAAGCCCGGGTTTAATCCGCCGAACTGGGTCTTCGCGCCGGTCTGGACCGTGCTGTATGCGCTGATGGCGTTTGCGGCGTGGCGCATTCTTCGTCTTCCGGCAGCGACGCCGGGGCGGGGTGCGGCGCTCGTGGCGTTCTTTGGCCAGCTCGTGCTCAACGTCGCCTGGTCGTGGCTGTTCTTCGCCGCGCACAGTCCGCTTTTGGGCATCGTCGATATCGTTCCGCAGTGGGTGCTCGTCGTTGTCACGGCGGCGCTGTTCATGCGGCTCGATGCCGTTGCCGGCTGGTGTCTCGTGCCGCTGGCTTTGTGGGTCGCCTATGCCGGCGTCCTGACGGTCTCGATCTTTATGCTCAACGGCTGACGCGAACCGGCACACTGCCGCCCGAGCGCGGTGCCTCGACGGAGCAGGATAAGGCTTGGGAAAACGTCATGGGCAAGGAACGTCTGGCGGCTTTCAGCGACGGCGTGATTGCCATCCTGATCACCATCATGGTGCTGGAACTCAAGGTGCCTCACGGCGTGGACTGGAGTGCTCTCGGCGCGCTCGTGCCGAACCTCCTCCTGTATCTCCTGAGCTTCGTCTATCTCGCGATCTACTGGAATAACCATCACCACCTGCTGCATACGGTCGCCCGGGTGGACGGTCTCATCCTCTGGGCCAATTCTGGCCTGCTGTTCTGGCTGTCGCTCATTCCCGTCGCCACCGAATGGATGGGCGACAATCTGGGCGCGCCGGTGCCGACCGTGGTGTACGGCATCGCGCTGATGATGCCGGCGATTGCCTATTATCTGCTGCAACTGGCGATCATTCGCCGGCAGGGCGCGCATTCAGTGCTCGCGAAGGCACTCGGCAGGGATATCAAGGGCAAGGTGTCGCCGGTTCTTTACCTCGCCGGAATCGTGGCGGCGTTTTTTATTCCCTGGCTGGCGATGGCGTTTTACACCGCGCTCGCCGTCGTCTGGATGGTTCCCGACCGCCGCATCGAGAACGCCATCGCCGCAGAAAGTGCGGAATAGGGCCGGCGCCCGAACACGGCGCCAGCCCCTTTCGTTTATCGCACCAGCACGTTGCTGAACTGCCAGGGATCTTCGCGATCCACGCTTTCCGGAAACAGGCCGCCGCGGTTGTCGGCCGGCGTCCAGTCGGTGTAGCGCCCGATCATCGGCCCGAGATAGGGCCGCTGGATTTCAAGGCAGCGCCGGAAGTCCATCTCGTCGGCCTCGACGATGCCGCGGTCGGGATTCTCCAGCATCCACACAATGCCCGCCAGCACCGCCGACGTGACCTGCATTCCGGTCGCGTTCTGGTACGGCGCGAGTTTCCGCGTCTCCTCGATGGAGAGCTGGGAGCCGTACCAGTAGGCGTTTTTGGCGTGGCCGTAGAGCAGCACGCCAAGTTCGTCGGCGCCATCGACGATTTCGTTCTCGTCGAGGATCATCCAGTTCGGCTGCGGCTCCCAGCCGTGGCCGGCCCACTCGTCGAGCGACAGCATCGCGTCGTCGCACGGGTGGTAGGCGTAGTGACAGGTCGGGCGGTAAACCACTCCGCCGTCTTCGCGAAGCGTGAAAAAGTCCGCGATCGAGATCGCCTCGTTATGCGTGATCAAAAAGGCGTGCTGCGACCGCGCCGTCGGCGTCCACGAGCGAACGCGGGTGGCGGCACCGGGCTGCGTGAGGTAGACCGCGGCATCGCAGCCGAAATTGTGGCGGCGCGCGTTGGGCGGCATGATTTTCTCATGCGTACCCCAGCCGAGCTCGGCCGGCTGCAGGCCCTCGGCGCAGAAACCCTCCACCGACCACGTGTTGACGAACATGCCGCGCTGCCTGGGTTTGCGCGCGCGCTGGGTGTCGCGTTCGGCGATGTGGATCCCCTTGACGCCGGCCCGCTGCATCAGCCGCGCCCACTCCTCGCGGGTTTTCGGCTCGTCGAAGCTCAGCCCGAGGTCGGTGGCGACGTCGAGCAGCGCCTGCTTGACGAACCACGACACCATGCCGGGATTGGCGCCGCAGCAGCTCACGCCGGTGATGCCGCCGGGACGCCTGCGCCGCAGGTCGAGCAGGCCCTCGCGGAGCGCGTAGTTCGAGCGCTCGGGGATCGACAGCTTGCCGTCGGTGTAAAATCCCGGCCACGGCTCGATCACCGTATCGATATAGAAAACGCCGATGTCTTTCGCGAACGCGATCAGATCGACCGACGACGTATCGACCGACAAATTCACGATCATCCCGCGCCCCCGGCCGCCGGTGAGCAGCGGGGTCAGGATCTCCCGGTAGTTCTCGTTCGTTATCGCCTTGTGTACGAAGCGAAGCCGGCGGTCGTCGAGCAGCCGCCGATCCTTCGCATCCGGCGCGATCACCACGAACTTTTCGCGATCGAACCCGATGTGCCGCTCCAGCAGGGGCAACGTTCCCCTGCCGATGGAGCCGAATCCGATCATGACGATAGGACCGTCGACGACCGCATGCAGGGGCCAGGCGGTGGTGGCTTTGATCATCGCGTTCATTTTCGCCCTTCCTTTCGGGATTCGAAAGACATTTACGCTGCGCGCAGCGCTGTCGCGCCGGCGTGCACGAGGCCTGCGGCCGGTACGTCGAAGCGCTTCGGCGCCTTGCGGCCGGACGCGCTGACGAGGCCGCGGGCGCCGTCAAGCCCGCCCTCGACAAGTTCGAGGCCGAGCAGGCGATGGCGCTCGCAGGGGCCGGGCAGCCACAGCCCGCCGGTCTTGCCGGTCGAGAAGCCGAACCGCGCGTAATACGAAGCATCGCCGACCAGAAGGATCGAGCGGTGTCCGCGCCGGCGCGCAGAAGCGATCGCGCGCCGCATCAGGGCGGCCCCGATTCCGTGGCTCCGGTGCGCTTCCTCGACCGCGAGCGGGCCGAGCAGCAGGGCAGGGACGCCCGGCCCGGCGCTGACGTGCCAGAGCCGGACGGTCCCGGCGAGGCTGCCGTCAAGTTCCGCGACCAGTGAAAGCCCGGCGGCCGGGCTGCGGCCTTCCCGCAGCCGCTCGGCGGTCTTTTCAAAGCGCGAACCGCCCCAGACGCGATCGAGCAGATCCTCGCGCGCCTCGACGTCGCAATGGTTTTCGTTCCGGATCGTCATCATGACGCACTCCTTCCAGCGCCGGTTCAGGGCGCGGCTGGTCAGAAGGTGTGATGGAGGGGAGCCGGCCATGCCGGCTCCCGGCGAATTCAGGGCGGAGCGCTAGATGTGAAACGTCTGCAGCGGCGCGAAGCCGTTGAAGGCGACAGCCGAGTAGGTGGCCGTATAGGCGCCGGTTCCTTCGATCAGCACTCTGTCGCCGATCTCGAGGCTTACCGGCAGCTGGTACGGTACCTTCTCGTACATCACGTCCGCCGAGTCGCAGGTCGGTCCCGCAAGCACGCAGGGGCCGAGTTCGCCGTCACGCGGCGTGCGGATCTGATAGCGGATCGACTCGTCCATCGTTTCGGCCAGACCGCCGAATTTGCCGATGTCGAGATAGACCCACCGCACGTCGTCGTTCTCGCTCTTCTTCGAGACCAGAACCACCTCGGCCTCGATCACGCCGGCGTTGCCGACCATGCCGCGGCCGGGCTCGACGATGGTCTCCGGGATGCGGTTGCCGAAGTGGCGCCGCAGGGCCCGGAAGATCGCCGCGCCGTAGGTTTTCACCGCAGGCACGTTCTTGAGGTACCGGGTCGGAAAGCCGCCGCCGAGGTTGACCATCGTCAGCGTCATGCCGCGGTCGCCGCACTCACGGAACACTGCGGCCGCGGACGCCAGCGCACGGTCCCAGGCATGCGGGTTGCGCTGCTGGGAGCCGACGTGGAACGAGATGCCGTAGGGCTCCAGACCGAGCCGGCGGGCATGATCGAGGACGTCGACGGCCATCGCCGGCTCGCAGCCGAATTTGCGCGACAGCGGCCATTCCGCCCCGACGCAGTCGGAGAGGATGCGGCAGAACACCCGGCTTCCCGGCGCTGCACGCGCGACTTTCTCGACCTCGGCCGGGCAATCGACCGCGTACAGGCGGACCCCGAGCGCAAAGGCGCGCGCGATGTCCCGCTCCTTCTTGATCGTGTTGCCATACGAGATGCGGTCCGCGGTGGCGCCGGCAGCGAGCACCATTTCGATCTCGGGGACCGAAGCGGTGTCGAAGCAGGAACCGAGCCCGGCGAGCAGCGAGAGCACCTCGGGCGCCGGGTTGGCCTTCACGGCGTAGAACACGCGCGTGTCGGGCAGCGCTTTGGCGAAGCCGAGATAGTTCTCGCGGACGACCTCGAGATCGACGACGAGGCAGGGCCCGTCATCGCGATGGGTTTCGTGGCGATTGCGTAGAAAATCGCGGATGCGCGCGGTCATTGGCGCTCTCCTCACAAGGTCCAAAAAGGCCTCGCGGCCCGGTTGAAGTTCAGGCGTTCAAGGAACGCCCGGCGTCAGCGGGTGAGGGTCGCAGCCCAGGCCGTGCGGTGGAGACACGGACAAAGACGGCGGGCTCTGCACCCGAGATGCTGCCTTGGCTTGGAGCGGGATGACCCGTTCCGCACGGCCGGCAAGGATGGACAAGCCTCTGCGGTGTCGACCTTTGGAGGGTCAACGAGACCAGAGAAGCCCGCTCCGTCGTTGCTTTAAGCCACGTCCCCCGTTGAGCGCGGGGTGCGCCGGTTTCGCCTCCGGCTGCCGGTTAAGTGGTTCGAAGTCAGACGACCGAAAGTCTTCGGCGTTTGCTCCGGGCGGCTGTCCGGCCTCTTGTCCGGATGCCCACCAACCGGCACGCGGCCACAGGCACGTGCGAAATTGGGCAATCGGCAAATAGGCCCCTTGAACAACCGATGCAAGAGTTTTTTGCGCGCGCGCCAGTTTTTTTCGGGAGCGTCTTAAGAAATGGTCACGCGCGACTTTCCGCGGAACAAAAATGCCGATCAGGAATCGGCAAACGACAGCGGCCGGCTGACGTCCTCGAGCGGTTTGCGCTCGGCGGCTACGCCCCAGCGCGCCTCGACAGCGGCCGCCGCGATCATCAACGCCGCAGCGGCGAACCAGCCGATGGCAACGTTGGCGCGCGAGCCCGTGCCGATCAGCGCGCCGAGCAGAAGAGGGCCTGCCACGCCGCCGATTCCCGTGCCGACGGCGTAGAAGAACGCGATCGCGAGCGCGCGCATCTCGAGCGGAAACAGCTCGCTGGCTGTCAGATAGGCCGAGCTTGCCGCCGCCGAGGCGAAGAAGAATACGATCATCCATGCGGCGGTCAGCGTCGCGGCCGACAGCAGATCCTCACTGAACAGGTACGCCGTGGCGGCGAGCAGGACGCCCGACGCACCGTATGTCGCCGCGATCATCGGCCGGCGGCCGATGGTGTCGAACAGCCGGCCGAGCAGCACCGGTCCGAGCACGTTGCCCGCGGCGAACGGCAGGATGTACCAGCCGACGTCGCCGGGCGGCGTCCGGTAGAAGCCGGTCAGGACCAGCGCATAGGTGAAGAAGATCGCGTTGTAGAAGAACGCCTGCGCCGCCATCAGCGTCAGGCATACCAGCGTCCGCGAACGGTAAGTGTGGATCAGGACGCGCAGGACTTCCCCGAGCGGCGTGTGATCGCGCACCCGCAGCCGGACCTTCCGGTGCCCGGGAGCTTCGGCCGAAGCGGCGCCGCCGGCGCGGGCTTCGATGGCGGTGACGATTTGGTCCGCTTCGGCGATGAAGCCGTGCGTCATCAGCCAGCGCGGGCTTTCGGGCACCCGGCGCCGCAGCGCCAGAATGACAAGCCCGATCGCGGTCCCGATCAGGAAGGCGAGCCGCCAGCCGAGCGCCGGGTCGATAAAGTCCGGGTTGAGCAGCACGATCGAGCCGCCCGCGCCCATCGCGGCCCCGATCCAGAAGCTGCCGTTGATGAGGAGATCGGTAAAGCCGCGAAAGCGCGCCGGGATGATCTCCTGAATGGTCGAATTGATCGCGGTGTACTCGCCGCCGATCCCCGCGCCGGTCAGAAAGCGGAAGAACACGAAGCTCCAGGCATTCCAGGACAGCCCGGTCGCGGCGGTGGCGGCGAGATAGACGGCAAGCGTGATGAAAAACAGTTTCTTCCGTCCGAGCCGGTCGGTCAGCCAGCCGAACCCGAACGCGCCGATGACCGCGCCGCTCAGGTAGGCGCTCCCGGCGGCCCCGATCATCGCCGCGCTCATGCCGAGGCCCGAGCTTTGCTCCAGCTCGCCCGAGAGCGAGCCGGCCAGCGTGACTTCAAGACCGTCGAGAATCCAGGTGATACCGAGCGCAACGATCACGAGGAGATGAAAACGCCCGAACGGCAGGGCATCGAGCCGGGCGGGGATATCGGTCTCGACAATGCCGGTGGCCGCGGAACCTTCGGCCTCGCGCCGTGGCGGGGGTGCGCTCGCCTGAGCCCTGTCCCCCGCTTCACTCACCGGGTTGGCCTCAACGCTCCGCGGCGTGGCCAGCGTACGTCACGCGCCAGATCGTGCCGCTCGCATCCTCCGAGACCAGCAGGGCGCCGTCACGGTCTACAGCGACGCCGACCGGGCGGCCCCAGACCTGAAAGTCGTTGATGACGAAGCCGGTGACAAAATCCTCATACTCGCCCGTCGGCACGCCGTCTTTGAGGATGACGCGGATGACCTTGTAGCCGGTGCGCCTGCCGCGATTCCACGATCCGTGTTCGGCCGCGAATATGTCCCCACGGTATTGCGCCGGAAACTGAGAGGCCTCGTAGAACGTCATCTCGAGCGACGCCGAATGCGCCTGGATCAGTACGTCCGGAACGGTGATCCCGTCTTTGAGATCAGGCCGCTCTCCCCTGTGCCGGGGATCTTCGTTGGCGCCGATATAATACCAGGGCCAGCCATAGAATGCGCCCTCGCGGACCCGCGTGATGTAATCGGGCGGCACGTCGTCACCGAGCCCGTCGCGTTCGTTGGTCGAGCACCACAGCGTGCCGGAGGGGTCGATCGCCATGCCGACGCAATTGCGGATCCCGGTCGCGAACGGGTGGCGATTGTTGCCCTGCGGATCGAACGCAAGCACGTCGGCGCGGTCGGTCTCGTTTCCCCAGGTCGCCCCCGCCGGATGGCCGGATGCCCATTCTTTCAGTTCGGCAGCGTTTTGCTTTGCCATCGACTCCGCGACATTCGAGCCGGAGCCGACCGAGACAAACATTGTCTGCCCGTCCGGCGAGAACACGACATCCCGCGTTCGATGGCCGCCGACCGGCAGATGCGGCACGACCGTCTCGGCCGGCCCGCGGGCCTGCAGATCGCCGTTGCGGTACGGAAACCGCACCACGGAATCGGTGTTGCCGACATAGACCCATTCCGGGTCGGGTCCCGGCGGATAAAACGCAATGCCGAACGGATTGAGGAGCCCTGTGGCGAACGCATGGGCCGCCGGCGCCTGCCCGCCCTCAGGGCGCAGAATGCTGACGCGTCCTGCCTCGCTTTCGGCGACGAAGATATCGCCGTTCGGCGCCGTGCGAATGAGCCGCGGACCCGAAAGACCCGACGCAAACAGGCGGACCTCGAAGCCTTTCGGCACCACGGGCTTCTGAGCCTCGGTGCGATGGACTTTTGTGACTGTATTCCTCACGGCGCTGCCCGGATCCGGAGCGGGCAGGTCCTGCGGCTTGATGAGACGCCGCACGCCGGGATTATCGCTGCGCCAGTCGCCGAACGCTGCCTTGCCCTGCAGCGGTGCGGGGCCGGTTTCGGCGGCAAGCGGCATGGCCGCCACAAAAGCGCAGACGGCAACGGTGGCAGCTGCGGTCGGGAGGGAATAAGACATGGCGCGCTCCTGAAAGGGCCGGCCGGTCCGGTACGTGAACAGGCCGCACCCGGCACAGTTCCATGTATGGGTGTCCCGCCAAAAGGCCAGGTGATCGGGTTTGATCGACAGATTGACCAGCCAGCTCGAGATCCCGCGACGGCTGCGCGCCTTCGTGCGGGCGCGCGAATTAAGCCTGATCGTGCTCGCAGCCCTCGTCGGCGCCGCTGCCGGCGTCGTGGTGGCGGTGATGGGGGCAGGCGTCGACCTGCTGCATCGCGTGCTTTTCCACCTCGATCCCGGCGTGCGGCTGTCGGGCCTGCTGCATCTCGATCCGTTCATCGCGATTTCCGTGCCGCTTGCCGGCGGTATCCTGTTCGGCATTGCCCGCGAACTGATCGCGAGATGGCGGCCGGATCGCGAAATCGATCCGATCGAGGCGAACGCGCTGCATGGCGGACGCATGTCGCTCGCCGGCAGTCTGATCGTCGCGCTGGAGACCGTCTGGTCGAGCGGGGTCGGTGCTTCGGTCGGAATGGAGGCCGGCTATACCCAGCTCGCGGGCGGCATTGCATCCCGGCTTGGTCTCGCATTCCGGCTGCGCCGCGCCGATCTGCGCATCCTGGTTGGCTGCGGCGCCGCCGGCGGCATCGCCGGTGCGTTTGGTGCGCCGCTCGCCGGTGCGTTCTACGGGTTCGAGCTGATCATCGGCGGTTACTCGCCGAGCAGCCTCGCGCCGGTCGCGGTCGCTGCCCTGCTCGGCTATCTGGTCGCCCATGTCCTGACGCCGGAGGAAATCGGCCTCGTCGGCCCCGACCGGTTCAACATCGCGACCCACGATCTGGTCATCGCCGCCACCATCGGTCTTCTGGCAGCGCTGCTCGGCATCCTGCTGATGCGGGGCGTCGCGTTATGCGAGGCGCTGTTCGTCCGGGTCCGGCCGGCGATGCGAACCGCGATCGGCGGGCTCGTCGTCGGACTCGATGGCGATCGAGGCGCCGCAGGTGATGTCGTCCGGACACGGCGCCATGCACCTGTCGGGGATGTTGCGGCTGTCGCTGTGGACGCTCGCGGTGTTCTTCGTCCTCAAGATCGTGGCGTCGATCGTCTCGCTCGGCTCGGGCTTTCGCGGCGGGATGTTTTTTTCCTCGCTGCTGATCGGCGCGCTGGGCGGAAATCTGGTCGCGATGGCGCTGACCGCGGTCTGGCCCGACACCGTGTTCGATTCGAACGCCTACGCGGTGATCGGCATGAGCGCGCTCTCGGCGTCGGTGATCGGCGGGCCGCTGACCATGACGTTCATCGCGCTGGAAACCTCGGGCGACCTCTGGCTCAGCACCGCGGTGCTGATCGCCGTGATTATTTCCTCGCAGGTAACGCGAGAAGGGTTCGGTTATTCGTTCGCCACGTGGCGCTTCCATCTGCGCGGCGAAACCATCCGCAGCGCTGCCGATGTCGGCTGGATGCGCGAACTCACAGTCGGGAGAATGATGCGCCGCGATACAAAGACTGTCGTCGCCACGATGACGATCGCTGCGTTCCGCGAAATCGTTCCGGTCGGTTCGACAACCTCGGTGGTCGCTGTTGACGACGGAGGGCACTATCTCGGCATGGTGCTGGTCGCGGACGCGCATGCCGCCGAAATCGCGCCGGACAGGTCGGTCAAGGACATCCTGCGCTACACCGACAGCATTCTGCTGCCGGGCATGGCGATCAAGGAAGCAGTGCTGGCGTTCGATCGCGCCGAGGCGGAAGCGCTGGCGGTGGTCGATTCCTTTCATGAACGCCGGGTGATCGGGCTTCTGACCGAAGCCTATGCGCTTCGCCGCTATGCGGCGGAGCTCGAACGGCGGCGGAAAGAACTGGTCGGAGACGAATGACAGGGCGGGGCGAGCTTTCGTTATTTGATGGCATTTTCCGAAACACTGCTATAATTTCCAAAATCTGAAAAAAGCTCTTCCAGATCGGGACCGCTCATGAAGCGCTCTGTCGCGGAAACTCACCCGGTTCCGGCTGACCAGAACGGCGGCCCGCGTACGATTGCCGAGTTCGATCTACCGCCGGCTCCGGCAGGATGTGCTCTGGGGCCGTTTTGCACCCGGCGCGCCGCTTCGCTCCGACGAATTGCGCGCTCATTATAATGTAGGCATCAGTCCGTTGCGCGAGGCGCTGACGCGGCTTGCCTCGGAACGTCTTGTCACGTCGGTCGGGCAGCGCGGATTTCGGGTGGCGCCGCTCACCGCCTATGACGTCGAAGATACCATGCGCACCCGCATCGTGCTGGAGCGCGACGCGCTGGCACGGTCGATCGAAAACGGCGATATCGCGTGGGAAACCGCGGTCGTTGCGGCATTTCACACGCTCTCGCGCAATCCGATCCCCAGGGAAACAGGCTCCGCCACCGAAGGCTGGGCGGTGCATCATCGTCAGTTTCATCTGGCGCTGATTTCAGCCTGCGGCTCCCGCTGGCAGATGGAGCTTGCCGCGCTTCTGTTCGATCAGGCCGAACGGCACCGCATGCTGCGGGTGAAATTCGCGCCGCAAAAAAGCTCAAGCGCGACACCGTCCGCGAACACAGGCAAATATTTGATGCCGCGCTGTCGCGGGACGTGAAGGCCGCCGTGCGGGCGCTGGAAAAACATTATGAGGCCACCGCCAAGCAGGTGATTTCGGTTTTGGCGCGGACGCCGCGGCTGGTTTTCAAGCGCGGTTGAGGCGCGCGTGCGCTGCGGAAAATGCGGCGCACCTTGACTAAGCGATATCCACAAATTAAAAACTTTGGAAAATAACATTTAGATTGGACAGTCGGAGCGCAAACCTCGCCAAAAGGTTGCAGAAGCTCCGTTTGTCGCGACAGGGGAGAGCGCCATGTATCAGCTGAGCAGAACGGTTCCCGTCAACGAGCCGAAGAAATCGTTCCTGAGCAGGCACGACGTCTGGACCGGCCTGCTGATGAAGGCAAACAACGCTTTGCCTTATGTGCCGGAAATGAAGCAGTGCAACGTCATCGAGCAGGGCGACGGATGGCTGATCCGCGACATCATGCTCAAGGACGTGCCGCTCCGCGAGAAAGTCACTTTCGAGCCGGAACAGCGGGTGATTTTCGAACGCATCAAGGGCTCCGAACTGGGTCGGATCGAGAACATCATCGGCGAAGACGACAAGGGAAACCTCACACTTACGTTTGCTTTCAGCCTGAAGAAAGACGGCATTCCGGAAGGCAGCGACGCCGAGAAGGCACACTTCGCGCCGATGGAAGGCGCCTATATGGGCGCAGTCGCCTCGACGCTGGCCGCGGTGCGGCGCACCGTGGACGAAAAAGGCCGTGAACATCTGCCGCCCAAAAATCCGGCAGATGCCGCGGGCGATGTGCGGTGGATTTACGACTATTACCGCGCCGTTGATGCGATGGACATGGATCGCACGCTCGCGCAGCACACCGACGACACCACGCTGAACTTCGCCAATCATCCGACCGTCCACGGCAAGGACGGTTACAAGGCCGCGATCGGGCATCTGTGGGGCAGCATCAAGGGCCTGTCGCACAGCATGGTCGGCGCGTGGTCGATCAACGACGGCCAGGTCGGCGTCGCCGAAGCGATCGTGCAGTACACAAGACTCGACGACACCCTCGTTGCCATCAAGTTCTGCACGGTGCTGCGCCGCCGCGGCGACAAGATCGCCGACATCCGCATCTACGGGGATGCAAGTCCGCTCTGACGGCAACCGTCGCGCCCGGCGCCTGACCGCGCCGGGTGGCACGACCGCGCCTGCCCAAACCAAAAACCGCGAGGACGCCCATGCCGGACCGCCCACTGCCGGGAAAGCTTTTCCAGATCGGCTACGTTGTACCCAATCTCGACGCCGGACTTGCGCACCTTAACAACCGCCTCGGCGCGCCGCGTTTTATGATCCTCCGCAACATTATGGTGGAGAACGCCTGGTATCGGGGCGGCCCCGCCGAGATCAATCACAGCATGGCGTTCGGCTATATCGGCGACATGCAGTTCGAGGTCATCGAAAACGTCTCCGGCAAGAGCACCTATTCCGAGTTTCTCGATCGCGTGCCGCAGGGCGGCGTGCATCATCTCGGCTATTCGGTCGACGATTACGATGCCGCGGCGTCCGATCTGCGGGCCCGCGGCTACAGTCTGGTACAGCAGGGGACCTTCGGGGACACCAAATTCGGCTATTTCGAGTGCCCGACGATCCGGGAAGCGTAACCGAGATCATCTATCTCGATCCGAACGTGCAGACGATGATGGCCAATATCAGAACGCAGGCGTTCTGACGGGCCGGCAGACAAAAGCATTTTGCCGGAGTGGGGGAGGGACGGACCTGCGGTGAGTTCAAAAATCGAGCCGACCACGGACGAGATCGTACGCGAGTTGTGGAACAGGCAGCAGATCAGCGACGTCATGCTCCGTTTCGGCCGTGGTCTGGATCTGCATGACTGGGACATGTACGCGGCGACGCTGACCGACCCGTTCGAGGTGGATTTTTTCGATCTGACGGGCCGTCCGCCCGCCATCACCACGCCTGCCGTCTGGGCGCGGTTCGCGAGTGCGTGCCTTCAGCGACTGGTGGTGATGCACCAGTATTCAAATTTCCACATCAACATTCGCGGCGACGGGGCCGACGGCATTTTCTACCACGTGTCGCGCCACCGGTTCCCGAACCGGCACGGCGACGATCACTACACGCAGTATGGCTGGTACGAGAATTCCTTCCGGCGAACAGCGGACGGCTGGAAAATCAGCAGGCTGAAGCACTGCTTCCAGTGGTGCGAGGGCAATCCGACCCTGATCGACCTGTCGGATCCCGACTGGCAGGTCGCTGCGGCTGCCGTGTTTGGAAATGCCAAACCCGCCGGCGCAGCGAAGTGACCTTAATGTGCGGGCAGAACGGTCGCCACGCGCGACGCAATAATTGTACGGGCATGATGCCGTCATGAGTGCTTCGGATACCCTCGGCAATCCTGATGCCGCCGCAGTCAAGCGCGACGCCCGTCTCATGCGCTGGCGCTGGCTCGAAGACAGCGGGCTTGTCGTTGTCTTTATTGCAATGCTGCTTGCCATCGGCATCCCGTATCCGGAATTTTTCAGTTTCGGATCGGTCAAGACCATCCTGCGCCAGTCGGCGCTGGTCGGCATCATCGCGTTCGGGATGGTTTACCTGGTGGCGATGGTCGAGATCGACCTGTCGGTCGGCGGCATCTTCGCGGTCGCCGGCAGTCTTTCCGCGCTGCTGATCAAATTCCATCACGTCGATCCCTGGATTGCCGTGGGACTGGCGCTCGTCTCCGGCATCCTGCTCGGCGGGCTCAACGGGGTTCTGACCAGCCTGCTGCGCGTTCCGCTCATCATTGTGTCGCTCGGCACGCTGTCCGCCTATTTCGGCCTGCATCTGGTTCTGTCCGACGGCAAGGCGATCTACGGCCTGCCAAAGGAGCATCCGTTCTTCCAGATTTTCGGCAGCGACCTGTGGGGACTGCCGGCATCGGTCTGGACCGCGCTGGTGTGCGCGATTGTGCTGTATTTCGTTTTCACCCGGACCCGCTTCGGCGCGACGGTCCGCGCGATCGGCTCGAATCCGGCAGCCGCCGAATTCATCGGCGTGCGCACCGGCCTCATCCGGATCTACGCGACCGCGCTGGTCGGATTTCTGTCCGCGCTGTCCGGCATCATGACGCTCGCCTACTTCAAGGCCGTCGATACGTCATCGGGCCGCAGTTTCGGGCTCCAGGTCATCGCGGCGGTCGTGATTGGCGGAACGTCGCTCGCCGGCGGCTCCGGAACGATCTTCGGCGCAGCGCTTGGCGTGCTGATCATCACCACGATCGACAGCGGGCTCGTGTTCTACGGCGTCAATCTGAATTACTCCGAGTTCGTTACCGGTATCGTGATTATCGGAGCGATCGCGCTCGACCGGGTCGTGAAGCGCCGCCGCACGCAATAACTGAACGGCCCAACAACGAAGTAACGAAAATCCAAAGGAGGTGAGGAAATGCAAACCAGAACACTGAAGGGTTACGGGCTGCGGCTGTCCCGCATTGCGCTGCTGGGCGCGGTGGCAGCCGTTGCAGCTACGGGTTCGTCCGCCATCGCGGCGCCCAAAGAAACAGTCAACGTCGCCGTGGTGCTGGCACTTGCGGCCGGCGAATGGAGCACTGAAATTCTCGCGGGCGCGAATGCCGCGGCAAAGGATCTTGGCGGCAAGGTCAAAGTCAAGGTAACCGGGCCGACAACATTCGATCCGCAGCGTCAGGCGCAGATGTTTCTCGCCGAGCTCGATACCAAGCCGGACCTGCTGGTGGTCGTGAACGTAGCGCCGCCGCTGTTTACCCAGCCCGCAATGGAAGCGCAGGCGAGGGGGGCGAACGTCGCGTGGATCAACGTGCCCCCGATGCCCGAGATCAAGAACGCGCTGTTCGTCGCGTCCGATGCCTTCGGCATGGGTCAGACCGGCGGCGCCATCGTTGTTTCGGCTCTCGAGAAGAGCCTCAACAAGCCGGCGGCGGAGATCAGCGGCGACGTCGTCACCGCCGTGTGCGTTCCCGGCCTGACGGTTCTCGAAAACCGGCTGGGGGGCGAGGTTGCCTACCTCAAGAAGAAGATGCCGAAGATCAACGTGCTGACGAGCTTCGATTCCAAGCCCGATCGTGAACGGAATTTCGCGCTGTGGGATCAGGCGATTCGAAAGACCCCCAAAGCCCTGACCTATATCGATCCCTGCGAAGAGGGCGAGGAGAACATTCCAAAGATTCTGGAGAACGACAAAGTCAAAGTTCCTCTGGTTTCCTATGACAGTCCGGAAGAAGTCCGCGACGACGTCGCCAAGGGATTGATAACGGCGGCGGTGCCGGCGAACTTCTTCTCGCAGTCGTATCTCGCCGTGTACATCGGGGCGCAGGCATTGCTGCAGGGGAAGCCGTTGCCCCAGGGCTGGGTGAAGGTGCCTCACGTCACGGTCGATAAGAGCAACATCGCGGCCTATCAGAAGGCCTGGGAAAAGCCCGAGACCGGTCTGCGCGCCTTCTACAGCGCCCAGATCGAGGCCACGCGGGACAATCTTCCCGCCACACTGCCGGATCCGGATCTCTACACCCATCCGGCGCAATGATCGTTGCGGGTGCCGCTCCGTGCGGAGCGGCACCCGTCCACGCAATATTGCCGGCGCCTGCCGCAACGCTCGACGAGAGAATCGGACCGCACTGTGTCTGTCATTTATGCCGCGAAAGGCATCAGCAAACGCTTCGGGGCCGTGCAGGCCCTGAGCGACGTCAGCTTCGATGTCGACGAGGGTAAGGTCAACGGCCTGGTCGGTGCCAACGGCGCCGGCAAATCGACGCTGCTGAAGATCATCGCCGGCGCGTTGCCTCCGGACTCCGGTGAACTGGCGCTCGACGGCCGTCCGCTCGCGCTGACGTCGATCACCGCGGCGTCCCGGGTCGGGATCGCAATCGTTTCGCAGGAACTCAGTCTGTTCCCGGCGCTCAGCGTCGAAGAAAATCTGCTGCTGACGCCGGCGGCGAGCGAGTGGAACGCCCGCGGCGCTTTCGCGCGCCGGGCCTATGGCGTGCTGGAAAAACTCGGCGTCAATGTCAGTCTCAGGACGCCCCTCTATATGCTCTCGCTCGCGGACCGGCAGCTGGTCGAGATCGCGCGGGCGCTGCTGCAAAATCCGCGGGTCCTCATCCTCGACGAGCCGACCTCGTCGCTGCACGTCGCCGAGGTCGAACGCCTGCACGAGATCATTCGCGGCCTGTGCGATTCCGGAATCGGCATCGTCTATGTCAGCCACTTCCTCGAGGAGATTTTGGAAATCTCCGACAACCTCGTGATCCTTCGCAACGGCAGGCGGGTGCAGGCGGATTTCGCACCGGGGGTCGACCGGCTCAAGGCGGTCGTGGCCGCGATGCTGGGCGAGACGCCTGAGTTGGCAGGGGAGCGCGCGCGGCGATCCGGCGATGACGGCGCAGCGGCCGGTCATTTTCCCAAAGTGAAGGTTGGCCCGCTGCGTATCACCGGCCTGCGGGGACCGGCCGATCTCGTTGTCGACCACCTCGAGGTTCAACCCGGGGCGATCGTCGGCGTTGCCGGCCTTGCCGGCGCGGGCGTCGAGGAACTGTTCGCGGTGCTGTTCGGGCGCGCGAGGCCGAAAGCGGGACAGGTAACGCTGCCGAGCGGCGTTCCGCTGCCGGGAAGCACGGCGGGCGCGGTGCAGGCCGGAATCGCCTATACGCCCGCGGACCGCAAGCACTACGGTCTGATGCTCCGGCAAAGCGTTGCTGAAAACGTCGTCAGTGTGCGCGCGCTGACGCTCAAGCGCGACGGCATCGTGCTGCGCGCGGATGCGCTGCGCAAAGCCGCGATCGAACGCTGCCGCGATCTCGGCGTGGTCGCTGGTTCGGTACAGCTCGAAGCCGGCGCACTGTCGGGCGGCAACCAGCAAAAAGTAGTGTTTGCGAAGTGGATCGAGGCAGCGCCGTCGTTGCTCGTGCTCGACGATCCCACCCGCGGTATCGATATCGGCGCCAAACGCGAGATGCACCGGATTATCCGGGCACTGGCGCGATCGGGCATCGTGGTGCTGTTTTACTCGAGCGATCCGGGCGAAATCGTCGCGGTCTCCGATCGCGTCGTTGTATTTGTCGACGGCGTCCTCACCCGGGATCTCGACGGCGAAACCCTCACCGAACATGAACTGGTCACCGCGATGAACACCGGCACAAAGCCGGGCGTGAAGCCGGCGGCCTAGATCCGTGGCGCGGCCAGAGGCCGCGACCACTCAGCAAATAAAACGGCAAACCCATACGGAATATGCAGGAGAGAATTGATGAGTAAGCTTGTCGAAGGAAAATCGATCATCGTTACCGGCGGGGGCGGCGGTATCGGCGAGGCAATTGCGCGCGACCTCGCAGCCGAGGGCGGGCGCGTCGTCGTCGCCGATATCGATCTCGCCGCAGCGGAGCGTGTTGCCGGCGCCATCCGCAAGGACGGTGGCGAAGCTGTCGCGGTGAAGGTCGATGTGGTGGACCGCGCCAGTGTTGCGGCCATGATCAAGTCGGCCGTTGCGAAGTATGGCCGTCTCGATGTCATGTTCAACAATGCCGGCGTCAGCAAAGCCGGCCTGTTTCATGGAGGCGAGCGAAGCCGACTGGAACCGCATCACCGGGATCAACTGCCTCGGCGTGCTGATCGGCATGCAGGAGGCGGCCAAACAGATGATCGCCCAGAAAGGCCCCGGAAAGATCATCAACACCGCATCGATCGCGGGAAAGGTCGGCGAAGAGATCGCAACGGTCTACTGCGCCAGCAAGGCGGCGGTGATCTCGCTGTCGCAGGCGGGCGCCGAGGCGCTCGGCAAGCACAACATCACCGTCAACTGTTTCAGCCCGGGCTTCGTGAAAACGCAGCTCTGGGACGGACTGGACAAGGATCTGATCAAAGCCGGGTACCGCGAGGAGCCGAACGCGGTCGAGGAGCTTGCGAAGAACAAGGCGATCCTGCGCCGGGTATCGACGCCGGAAGATCTGGTCGGCGCGACCACATTCCTTGCGTCGGGGCGATCGGACTACATCACCGGCCAGAATCTCATGGTGGATGGCGGCGTCAGGCTGGTCTGACCGCGCACAGCCGGCACCTGTTCTACGGAGACGGAGAAAAGAATGTATCTGGCTTCGAGCGACAGGCGGGCGGACTTCGCTGACCGTATCGGCGGCAGCGCCGTCAAGGCGCACTGGCTGATCGACAGCGAACGCGGCGGTGCCACGCTCGGCAAGGTCGGCGTGATCGAAATCGGTCCGGGTGGCAGCGCGAGCGTTGCGCCCGAGCCGGGCAACGAAGAGATGCTGTTTGTTCTCGACGGGCACGGCACCGTTCGCACCGGCGATGGGCCTGCCGGCATTCGCACCGGCTCGGTGATCTTCCTGCCGCCAGAAACGTCCGTGGGGCTTCAGGCGGGAAACGAAATCCTGCGGCTGTTGCTGATTCACGGCGGGCCCGGTGACGTGGCGCAGGCCGGCAAGACTTCGCCGGCCGCTGCGCCGACGGCCGCGGCGAAGATCACGCATCTCGACGACCTTGAAAACCATCCGGTGCACAAGCCCGAACTTGGTTTCTGGCATGTCGCGGCGCGCTGGCTGGTCACCGCCGAAGCAGCAAACTCAACATCGTTCATGGTCGGGCAAAGTACGTTCGTCAAAGACGCAGCCCACCTGCTGCACATGCACGATCGCGGCGACGAATTTTTCTGCGTGTTCGACGGCGAAGGCTCCCATCTGGTCGAAGGCGACGAATGGCCGATGAAGCCCGGCGACGTTGTGTATGCGCCGCGCAACGAATGGCACGGCTTTCGGAACCGCGGGGAACGCCCGGTGCGCGCGATCTTCGGCTATTTCGGCCCGGCCTCGCTTGACCGGACCGGATACGTGCTTCACCCGCAAAGCAGATAGCGTTCGGTCCGCCGTCAGGTTTCTCAGCCCACGTCCAGCATGATGCTGCGGAGCCAGCAGAAGGCGGGGTCATAGGCGAACCGCGCGTGCCAGATCAGATGCTCGGTGAATGACGGCATCTCGAAGGCCACGTCGAGAATCCGCAATCCGGTCCGTTGCGGCGCGACCTCCATCATGCGGCGCGGCAGGATGCCGATCGACCGCGTGCCGTGCACCAGCGCGGGAATCACGTTGAACGAGGAGACGTTGGTGATCGGGTTGGAGCGGTTGCGCCTCGCGCCGGTTTTCATTTCGCTGGTCTGCATCGTCACGCCGGCGAATTGCGCGACGACATGGGGAAATTCAAAAAGCTGCTCGAGCGCAACGGTGCCGCGCAGCGGATGCGCTTCGTCGGCCACACAGCAATAGACCTCCGAGAACAGCGTATCGGCGCGCAGCAACTGGTCCGAATTCGCATCGGCCTGCGTGAACGGATTGCCAGTGACGCACAGGTCCACAAGGCCGCTGCGGACCTGGTCGAGCGGCGAATTGATCGGCACGATCTCGTAGCTCAGATGCGGCGCCTGCTTCTCCACCCGCCGAAACACCTCGGCGAGGTACACCATCGTGCTGTAGTCGGACGCCATGATCCGGAACTGGCGGCGATCCTTTTTTGGGTCGAACAGCGGCTTTGCGGAAATCGTCGAGTCGATTTGAAGGATGGTTTGACGAACCGAAATGGCGAGCGACTGCGCGAACGGCGACAGGTCGTAGCGGCGTCCGTTGCGGACCAGCAGTTCGTCGTCGAACTGATCGCGCAGCCGCCGCAGAATGCCGCTCATGGTCGACTGGGTAACGTGCATTTTGCTCGCGGCTCGCGTCACATTCTTCTCCGCAAGCAGCGCGTCAAGCGAGGTCAGCAAATTGAGATCAAAATTCTGCATAAAGCTCAATGCATTAACAGGCGGCCCAACTATCGGTCCGGCCGATACTTCAGGTTGGAAAACTCGATTTGTCAATATCCGGGGCTGCTGTCAGCGTAAACTTCGGAAACAGAACAAAACGTCCGCGACGCCGCGCGCGAATCCGGAACGGGCCGCCGCGCGGCAAACCGCGCTGATCGAGCGCACTTTTCTGGGAGGAAAAGCACAATGCAGACGGAAACCAGGCTTCAGCCCGCCATCCGCAAAGCGCCCGAGCGGCCGGATTTCCCGGAAATCCTTGGCCGCCTGGTGAAGCTGCGCCCCGAGATCGCTTCGCGGGCGCTTGCGTCGGAGAAGGCGAGGCGAGTGCCTGCGGAGACCATGGAGGCGCTTCGCGATGCGGACCTGTTCCGCCTGATGCAGCCGCGGCGTTTCGGCGGATACGAGTATGGCCCCGCCGAACTCGCCCAGGTGGGCTTCGAACTTGGCCGCGCCTGCGGCAGTACCGGATGGTGCGGAACGCTTGCGGCCTGCTTCGGCTGGATGGTGGCTTTCTTTCCGCTCGAAGCCCAGGAGGAGGTTTGGGACAATCGCGACAATCTGCTCGCCGTCTCCTACGTGCCAACTCCCAAAGTCGAGGCGGTCGAGGGCGGTTTCAAAATTGCGGGAAGCTGGCCGTGGGCGAGCGGTGTCGACAGCGCCACGTGGCTGATCCTCTCTGCGCTGCTTCCGGGCAAAGACGGCCCGCCGTCCGTCGCCTGGTGCCTCGTTCCCGTCCGCGACGTGATCGTCGATCACAACAGCTGGAACGTCAGCGGCCTTGAGGGCACCGGGTCCAAAACCGTCGCCATTAACGATCCGGTGTTCGTGCCGAACCATCGCGTGCTGCCGCTTGGCCGTATCTTCTCGGGCAAAGTGCCGGGGCTCGACGTGCCGGGCAACACCCAGGCTCTTTTCGGTTACCCCACCTTCGGGCCGACCGCGCTGGTGGCGCCGATCGTCGGCATGGCGCAGGGCGCGCTCGATGCGTTTACCGAGACCGCGCGGGGTGCGCGACGCATGGCGCGGCCCGGCGTGTTCGAGCAGGTTGCCGAATTCCACGCTTATTCAAAGTCTGGTCGGCCAGGCGGCCGCCCGCATCGATGCCGCGCGAACTCTGATGCTCACCAGCCTTCAGGAGGGGCAGGAGGCCGTTGCCGCAGGCCGGACGCTCGAGATCGAACAGCGCGTGCGCATCCGCCGCAATCACGGCTTTGCCGCGAGGACCTCGTCGGAGGTCGTAAACGACATTTTCGCAAAATCCGGCGCGGCCGCAGCGGACGAGAAGAACCGCGTGCAGCGGTTCTGGCGCGACGCGAATACGGCTTCGCTCCACGCCAGCATCGACTGGGACACGCTCTCGGCGCTGTACGGCGCGCAGCAACTGGGGCAGCAGCCTCAGGGAATATTCTGAAGCCGCATGGACAAAACGGTGCAGCTTGTGGACAACACCGTGCCTTTTCCAGCGAAGGGCACGGTCAAAGCAGGACGAACCGATTTTTCGGTGCTGCTCAATCGCGTCCGCGATCTGAAACCGATATTTCGCGATGCCGCCCGGGATACTGAAACCAACCGGCGCGTATCGAAGAAGACGATGGACCTCCTGCGGGAGGCCGAGCTTGTCAAAATGCTCCGGCCCGCAAGGTTCGGCGGTTTCGAATACGGACTGAGCGAACTGGCCCAGGTCGCTTTCGAGCTGGGCCAGGCCTGCGGCAGCACCGGCTGGTGCGGCTCGCTGGCCATCTGCTATCAGTGGATGACGTCGTTCTTCCCGCTCGAAGGCCAGCGCGATGTCTGGAGCGATCCCGACAGCCTCGTCGCCGGCTCCCACGACGCCAGCAGGGAATGTGAAATCGTTCCGGGCGGCATAAGACTCGCGGGCTCCTGGCCTTACGCCAGCAACTGCGAAAACAGCCAGTGGCTCATGCTCGGCACGCTGTTGCCGAATTCCCGGGCCGTGCCGGAGGCGATGTGGTGCCTCGTACCGATAACCGACATCATCGTCGATCAGGACACCTGGTTTACCAGCGGCCTGCAGGGGACGGGCAGCAAGACCGTGCGCATCGACCGGCCGGTGTTTGTTCCGGATCACAGGATGGTGCGATTTGCCGATATCGCGACCGGCAGGACGCCTGGAACCGAACTCGAAAACAACATGATGAGCCGCTTCGGCTTCACCACCTTCGGCCCGACCGCGCTGGTTGCACCGGTGCTCGGCATGGCTCAGGGCGCGCTCAATTCCTTCGTCGAGATGGCCCAGACACGGGTGCGCGCGGCGAAGCCCGGCATGGTCGTCTCGATGGCCAGCTCGCCGATGATTCAAAACAAAATAGGCTCGGCATCGGCGATGATCGAGTCCGCGCTGACCCTGCTGCTGACCAGCGTGGCCGCCGCCGAGGAAAAAGTGCGCCGCGGCCATCCGCTGCAAGTCGGTGAACGTGTCGCCATTCGCCGCAATCAGGGCTTTGCCGCCAAGCAGTCGGTCGCGGTGGTCAACGATCTGTTTGCAAAAGAGGGCGCGTCCGGCAGCGATCTGGCGGCGCCGTTACAGCGCTTCTGGCGCGACGTGAACGCGGCCGCGCTGCATCTCAGTCTCGACTGGGAGTCGATCGCCACGATGTACGGGCAACAGCGGCTCGGTCTCGAGCCGGTGGGCCTTTTTTAGGTCCTCATGCGATGATGACTTCTCAACCAGGCATGCAGCATCCGGCTTCTGCCGGCGTCCCCGTCGGTGGGCACCTCGTTTCCGAGGCGAAGCGCGCAATGCGGCGGCTGGCAAGTTCGGTCAGCGTCGTGACCTGCGTCGCCGACGGGCGAAACTGCGCAATGACCGCGACCTCGGTCAGCGCGTTGAGCATGGACCCGCCATCCATGCTGGTGTGCGTTAACCGGTCCGCGGCGTTCCATCGCGCGATCTATCACGCCGACAAATTCGCCATCAACATTCTTGGCCGGGGGCATGTCGACATTTCGCGCCTGTGCAGCGGCGGCGCCAGCCCGGAAAGCCGGTTCGAGGCGGGCCGCTGGGATACCGGTGCGGAGGCGCCGGTTTTGATTGGCGCCCAGGCTGCGATCGTCTGCCAGAAGGACCAGGAGCTTGAATACGGCACGCATACCATTTTCATGGGGCACATCGTGTCCATTTCGGTGAACGGCGATGTCGATCCGCTGATCTATGTGGACGGCCAGTATACCGGCCGCGGCGCATGAGCATCCGGCTCCGGTTGTGGTCTGCCGGCCCCGGTTGTGATCGCCGGACGATGCCTGGCTGCCGATTAATAAAGTGGCCGGCACCGGCGTGGTGTGCGAGTGTTTCCGGGCAGCAAAATCAATGCGCCGTGATGAAAAAGCGCATGTTGACATCTCGCGCCGGAACGGCTTGACCTTGCGCCAACAGCGTTATCAGGGAGGAGCGGCCCCTCATGGGAGTTGATGAGCAAATCGCCGAACTTACGCAGAAGATGCTGCGGCGAAAATTCTACATCATCCTGTCCAACGCGTCGCCGACGCCGGAGAAACTAAAGCCGCTTCTGCCGGCGCATCTCCAGTACATGGTGTCGCTGGAAAAGCGCGGGCTGCTGTTCGCGTCCGGGCCGGTCGCCGACCGTCCGGGGCCGCCGGACGGCGCCGGGCTTACCGTGCTGCGGGTTTCGAGCGCTGATGAAGCACGGCAGCTCGCCGAAGCCGATCCGTTCGTGGTCAACGGGCTGCGCACCTTCACGATCAAAGAATGGACGATCATGGAGGGTACGCTGGGACTGCGGGTCAATCTCTCCGATCAGACCGTGGAAGTGGCGTAGGGAATGAGTATGGAGACGATTGGCTTTGTCGGCGTCGGCAAGATCGGCATGCCGATTTCGCAGAACCTGATCAACAAAGGCTTTCGCGTCGTCGGCTACCGGCGCAGCTCGCTCGCCGAATTTGAAAAAATCGGTGGCGTGGTTGCGAAGTCGCCGGCCGAGGTCGGCGAGCAGGCTGACGTGGTGCTGTCCTGCCTGCCGTCCGACGAGGCGCTGCAGGAGGTCGTGCAGGGGCCTCAAGGTCTGGTCCAAACCGCGCGGCCCGGTCAGGTCGTGGTCGAGCTTGGCTCATACCCGGTCCCGGTCAAGGCGCGCCAGATCGCGCCGCTTGCCGCAAAGGGCGCGGCGTTCATCGATGGCGAAGTGTCGGGCACGCCGGGCATGGTGGCTGCGCGCAAGGCCGTCGTCTATCTCGCGGGCGACGCGGTTGCCTGCAAGCGGATCGAGCCGGTGATCGCCGGCTTCGCGGATTCGTGCATTTATTTCGGCGAATTCGGCGCGGCGAGCCGGGTCAAGCTCATCAACAATCTGCTGGTCGCGATCAACATCGCGGCGACCGCGGAAGCCATGTCGCTCGGTCTCAAGGCCGGCGTCGACGTCGATCTGATGATCAAGGCAATCGCTACCGGCAGCGGCGGCTCGACCCAATTCGGCATTCGCGCCCCGTGGATGGCGCAGCGCCGCTTCAAGCCGCCGCAGGGCACCATCCAGGGTTTGCAGCACTATATCGAAATGATCGGCGCGTTCGCCGACGAAGTCGGCGTGGCGACGCCGATCCTCGACCGCACCGCGGAACTGTTCGAGCGGTTCATCGCAATGGGCCTTGGCGATTGCGACGGCGCCGCCATGGTCGACGTGGTCGGCTCGCTGCCGCGACACGCCCAAAACATCAAAGACCCCCACAACAACTCAAACTGAAGGACGCAGGAGAATTCGCATGATTCGTGTCACCAAAATCGCGCACGCCAGCTACCGGACGCCCGACCTCGACCAGCAGATCGAATACTACACCGACATTCTCGGCCTGAAGCTCGTCGCCAGGGACAAGGAGAAGGCCTATCTCGCCTCCACGATCGACCACCATTCGGTCGTGCTGGAACACGGGTCGAAGGCTGAGTGCGTGCGTCTGGGTTTCCAGATCGCGACCGATTCCGACCTGAACGATTTCGAAAAGCAGGTCGCGGCGCTGGGCGTCAAGACCAGCCGCAAAAAGGATCCGGAGCCCTCGATCGCCGACATGGTCACCTTCGAGGATCCGAAGGGCACGATCATGGAAGTGTTCAAGCGCGACGCGTTCTCGCACCAGAAGTTTGAGAACAAGGGCATCGTCCCGTTCAAGCTCGGCCATGTCGCTTTCCACGTCACCGACGTGAAGCACGTCACCAAGTTCTATTGCGACGTGCTGGGTTTCCGCGAGTCCGACTGGATGGCGGACTTCTTCTCGTTCCTGCGCTGCGGCCCCGATCATCACTCCATCAATCTGATGGAGACCGGCTCCAACCGTCACTTCCATACCGCTTTCGAGCTGCGCGACTGGAGCCACATGCATGATGCCTGCGATTTCCTGAGCCTTCACGGCTACAAGCTGCTGTGGGGGCCCGGCCGTCACGGCATCGGGCACAATCTGTTCGCCTATCACCGCGGGCCGAACGGTCTCATCACCGAAACCTTCGCCGAGCTCGATCGGGTCAACGAGGAGCTGGGCTATTTCGAGCCGCGGCCGTGGCACCGTGACAGCCCGCAGCGGCCGAAGGTGTGGAGCAAGGATCCGAGCGCCTCGAATTTGTGGGGCGTCATGCCTGGCGACGAGATGATGAACTGATAAACTGCATCGCCCCCGCCTCAAAAACGGGGGCGATGTTTCTTCGGGGAGATCGATGCTTTCCGTCTGGCGCGCCGGACTGTCTGCTGCCCTGATGTTGCTGTCGGCCCTGGGTGCTCCGGCGTTCGCCGCCGACCCCATCAAGGTCGGTTTCAGCATGGCGTTGACCGGCAGCGTGGCGCAGAACGGCAAACAGCTTCTGCTCGCGATCAACCTCTGGCGCGACGACGTCAACGCCAAGGGCGGCCTGCTCGGCAGGCCGGTGGAGCTGGTCTATTACGATGACCAGAGCAACCCCTCGAACGTGCCGGGCATCTACACCAAGCTGATCAGCGTCGACAAAGTCGATCTGCTGCTCGGTCCGTACGCCACCAACATGGCGGCTGCCGCGATGCCGGTGATCATTCAAAACAACAAAGTCACGATCGGGATCCTCGCGGTCAGCATCAACCGGCATTTCAATTATTCAAAATACTTTTCGATGCAGCCGCTCGGGCCCGACGGTGTGCGGGCGTTCTCGAAGGGCTTTTTCGATCTCGCCGCCGCGCAGAGCCCGAAGCCGCAGACGGTCGCTTTCCTGTCGGCCGATGCGGAATTCGCCCGGACTTCGGCGGACGGCGCGCGGGAAAATGCAACCGCCGCCGGTTTCAAAATCGTCTACGACCAGAGCTATCCGCCGCCGACCACCGATTTCGCGCCGACGGTGCGCGCCATTCAGGCGGCCAATCCGGACATCGTCTTCGTCGCCGCCTATCCGCCCGACACGGTCGGCATCGTGCGTGCGGCGAACGAAATCGGGCTGACGCCGAAAATGTTCGGCGGCACGATGATCGGTCTGCTGATCACGCCGATCAAAGACGCAGCTCGGGCCGATGCTCGACGGCCTCGTCATCATGGAAAGCTTCGTGGAGGCGCCGACGTTCAATTTCCCCGGCGTGGCCGATCTGCTCAAGCGTTATCGCGCCGCTGCTGCTGGCGAAAAGATCGATCCGCTGGGCTATGCGTTTCGTGCCGTTCGGCTACGCCGCCGGCCAGGTGCTGGCGCAGGCCGTGGAGGGAACGCAGAGCCTCGATCAGCGACAAGCTCGCCGAATACATTCACAGCCACAAATTCTCGACCGTCGTCGGCGAGATCGCGTACGGCAAGGACGGCGAATGGACCGAAGAGCCGCACGGTGTTCACGCAATTCCAGAACGTGGCGCCGAACGATGTCGGGCAGTTCGCCGACGGCAAGGTCCAGCCGGTGGTATGGCCGCAGCAATACAAGACCGGCGATATGATCTATCCGTACGCCGACGCCCGGCAGAAATAAAAGCCGGACAAACAAAAACCGGACAGTGTCCCGCCCGCGGGCATTTCGCGCGCCAGCAATCTTCCTGCCGTACTATGGGTTGGACTGCTCGTTGAACTATTCGCTCTTGCCGCCAAGCTGCTTGAGCTTCGCGAACACCGCCTCGACGTTGAGGTCCGCGGTCTTTTTGGCGGCGACCGGCTCTTCCGGCTCGTCTTTCGGCGCGGTGGTGACGGAAGCCGGAAGCAGCGTGGCGCCCTGCGACTTCGACTGGAACCGGCTTCTCCTTGGCGGCGCGCTGAACTTCCAGATCGAGGTCGATCTGCGAGCACAGACCGAGCGTCACCGGGTCGAGCGGGGTCAGGTTCGCCGAATTCCAGTGCGTGCGGTCGCGGATCGCCTGAATGGTGGATTTGGTCGTGCCGACCAGCCGCATGATCTGGCTGTCCTTGAGCTCCGGATGGTTGCGCACCAGCCAGAGGATCGCGTTGGGACGATCCTGGCGGCGCGATACCGGCGTGTAGCGCGGGCCCTTCTTGTGGGTCGCTTCCGGCAGGCGGACCTTCGGGTCGGCGATGTGCAGCCGGTATTCAGGATTGCCCTCGGCTTCGGAGATCTCTTCGCGGGTCAGTTGCCCGGTGAGAACCGGATCGAGCCCTTTGATGCCCTGCGCCGCGTCGCCGTCGGCAATCGCTTTCACCTCGAGCACGTGCAGGTTGCAAAACTGTGCGATTTGCTCGAACGAAAGCGCGGTGTTCTCCACCAGCCACACCGCGGTCGCCTTCGGCATCAAGGGCGCGATAGCCATGTGCAAATCTCCTTTGTGCTTCGCCCGCCCTTGCGGACGAAGCCACTGAAGTCATCAGCGATGACTGGAAAGCGCATGGAATATAGGCGGATGACCCCCTGGGTGCAACCGGCCTGGCGACTTGCGAAACGGGCGGGTTTTGGCCCAAAAGGAACCGGGCAGGCGGTTCCCGCGGCCAAACGGAGCTTTAAGTGACCGAGACGGTCGCCGAAATTCTCAACGCCTTTCGCACCGGCGCGGCCACGCCTGAGGATATCGTCAGGCGAAGCTATGCCCGAATCCGGGCCCACGACGATCCGGCGATTTTCATCGCGCTCCGCGACGAGGCCGAGGTGCTGGCCGAGGCGCGGGCGCTCATGGCGGCCGGTCAAACCGCGCTTCCGCTGTTCGGCATACCGGTCGTCGTCAAGGACAACATCGACGTCGAGGGCCTGCCGACCACCGCCGCCTGTCCGGCCTACAGCTATCGCCCCGGCCACGATGCGACAGCGGTCGCGCGGCTGCGCGCCGCGGGTGCGCTGATTCTCGGCAAGACCAATCTCGATCAGTTCGCGACCGGGCTCGTCGGTGTCCGCACGCCGTACGGCATCGGCCGCAATCTGTTCGATCCGAAGCTCATTCCGGGGGGCTCCAGCACCGGATCGGCGCTTTCGGTGGGTGCAGGGATCGCGCCGCTCGCGCTCGGCACCGACACCGCCGGGTCGGGCCGCGTGCCGGCCGCTTTCAGCAACATCGTCGGGCTCAAGCCGAGCCGCGGACTGGTCTCGAATGCCGGCGTGGTGCCGGCATGCCGCACGCTCGACTGCGTTTCCGTCATGGCGTTTACCGTCGACGATGCGGTGACGATGCTGGGCGTAATTGCCGGCGCCGATCCGGCCGATCCCTATTCGCGTGCCCGGCCCGTCTCCGCCCCGGGTCCGATGCCGGCAGGTCTGCGGCTCGGCGTGCCGCTGCCGGGGCAGCGGCTCTTCTTCGGCGATCGCGTGTCGGCAGCGGCCTATGAAGCGGCAATCGCGCAATTTGCCGGGCTCGGCGTCAAGATCGTCGAATTTGATATCGAGCCGTTCTATGCGGCGGCGCGTCTGCTGTACGAAGGCCCCTGGGTGGCGGAACGCTACCTCACGGTCCGTGCGCTGATCGCCTCCTCGCCGGAATCGCTGCATCCGGTCACACGCCAGATCCTTCTCGCCGGAGCGCACGGGACCAGCGCCGACGCCTTTGCGGCATTCTATCAGCTCGAGGAATTGCGGCGGGTGCGCGATCACACCTTCCGCGGCATCGAGGCCATGCTGCTGCCGACGACGCCGACCACGTACACCGTGGAGCAGGTGCTGGCCGATCCGATCGGGCTCAACAGCCGGCTCGGCACCTACACGAACTTCGTCAATCTGCTCGACATGTGCGGGCTTGCGGTTCCCGCCAGCATGCATGCCGATGGCACCCCGTTCGGTGTCACGCTGCTGGCGCCGGCCGGCAAGGATCTGTTGCTCGCGGCCATCGGCCGTGAGTTCCATGCCGCGACCGGCCTCCCGCTGGGCGCGCTCAACTATCCGCAGCCGAAACTGGCACCGCCGTCGGCGGCGGCCGCGGAGGGCGAAGTGCCGCTTGCTGTGGTCGGCGCGCATCTCTCCGGCATGCCGCTCAACGGCGAACTGCGCGCAGCCGGCGCGCGGCTGCTCGCGCGCGCCGCGACCGCGCCGCACTACCGGCTGTTCGCGCTCGCCGGTACCCGCCCGCCGAAGCCGGGGCTGCTGCGCGTCGGGAACGGCGCCGGCGCCGCGATCGAGGTGGAAGTCTGGGCGATGCCGGAAGCGGCGTTCGGCCGTTTCGTCGCCGCGATCCCGCCGCCGCTTTCGATCGGAACGCTCGAACTGGAGGCCGGCCACCCCGTCAAAGGCTTTTTGGTCGAAGCCGAAGCGGTGGCGGACGCACGCGATATTTCCAGCTTCGGCGGCTGGCGCGCTTTCATGGCGCAGGAAACCGCACCGGCGTGATCCGGTTTTTAGCTCCCGGTCATTTCGGTTCGTCGATGAAACTAACGTGCGCGGCGACCACGCGCCAGCCTTCGCGGAAGCGCACCCAGGTCTGCATCTGACGGCCGACTTTGCCAGGCATGCTGGCGCGGTGAAACAGCGTCGAGGCGACGGCGTGGTCGCGGCCATAGGTGCTGATCACGGTTCGCGAAATGGTGCGCGCGAGTCCGGCCGGAGAGCGCGCGACCCGGAACGCCTCGATCTCCGCATGGCCATAGAGATTCTCGCCGCCACCGTAGCGGATGGTGCGCGGGTCCTTGTGAAATATCGCATTGAGCGTGGCGACGTCGTTGTCGCCCAGCGCCTTCTCGTAACGGTCGAATGCGGCACGCACTTCGGCGACGACCTCCGGCAGGTCGATTTCCATTTTTCTTTCTCCTGAACAGATGTTGAAACGCTCTCCAGGCCGATCGGGGTCTATTGCGATTTTTTCTTTCGACCCGGTGCTCTTCGCGTGCCGGCAGGACTGGACAGAAGTTCGCGGCCGGCCTGTTCGGCCAGCCAGTTCTCCGCCCGTTCGTACGACCAGCCATTGTCGTCGTGCAGCGTGAAATATGACGTGTAGCCGAAATAGAACCAGAACAGATCGACGGCCGCGGCAACGTCGATGCCTTGCCGCATCGCGCCGAGCTTCAGCAGCCGCTCGGCGAACGGAATGAAGGCTTTGCGATAGACCTGGGTCGCGGTTTGAAGCGCGGCGGCGACCGCCGGGTCGTGCGGCGCCGTGGCGAGCACGACCCGCATGATGTCCTCATACTGCTCCCGCATGCGCCGGCTTGCGGCGGCGAGTTCCCGGATGATGGCGACCGGGTCGGACATCGCGCCGATCTGGATGGTCGTCGCCTCGACAATGGGGTCTGTCGTCCATATCCGGATCAGCTCGGTAAGCAGGCCGTATTTGCCTCCGGTCACGGCATAGACGGTGGCAGGTGCCACCCTGGCCCGGTCCGCGATGTCATCGACTTTGGTGGCGAAATAGCCGCGCTCGGCGAACAGGCTGCGGGCGGCGTCCAAAATCGCCTGCCGCGTTGCCTGAGCGTACTCGTCCCTGCGGGTCATTCGGGAAACTTTCGGCATCAAACAGCCTCTTGAAGACCTTCACTCATTTCGATAGAGTCTAACTCTGATGAACATAGACATGGTCTGAATTGCGTCTGGTTTGCCGCATTCTGCGACAGGCTTTGATTGCTGAGATGGGGGAGTGTCGTGACCACTTTGGGGAAGCCTGACTACGAATCGCTGCCGTTCCTGAACGTCTTCTCGCCCGAATACGCGAAGGACCCATTGGCGGCAATACGGGCGCTTGGCAAAGGCCATGCGCTGGCGCGAAGCCCGCGCGGACTGGAATGTCTCAGTTACGACCTGTCGTGGGAATTGTTGCGCGACGAACGATTTCCTGTCGGGTTTGAAGAACTGCTTACCATGACCGGACTCGCCCAGGACAGTGAGGCGTATCACTTCTTTGCACGCAACACGGCGGCGCTGGAGGGCGAAGAGCATCGCCGGCAGCGCCGTTTGCTGGCGCCGCTTTTCAGCCCGGCGGCGATTGAGCGGGCGCGAAAGGTCGCGCGACAGATCGTCGAACAATTGCTCGACGACGTCCGGGACAATGAATTTGACTTCGCCCGCGATATCGCGCCGCACGTGCCTTCAGCCTTCTTCTGCTACCTGATCGGGGCGCCGATGAGCGATCGTACGCTGGTGGCGGCGTGTTCCGACAGCATGCTCAAGGCGTTTCGCGCCGATCCCGCCTATCGCGAGGAGATCGAAACCGGCACGCGCACCCTGATCGATTACATCCGGCGACACATCGAGCGAAAGCGCAGCGATCCTGGCGAGGATGCGCTGTCTCAGCTGATCGCGGCGGAACAGCGCGGCGAAACGACAACCGACGAGATCGTCGAGATCCTTTTCACGATACTGGCGGCGAGCACCGACAACACCAATGCGAGCCTTTCGCATGCGGTCATGGCGTTCGCGGACCATCCGGACCAATGGGATTTCCTTCGCAAAAATCCCGCGCTGGTGGCCGACGCCGTGCAGGAATGCGCGCGCACGCGCCCGAACAACTGGTCGGATCCGAGGATTGCGCGCGAGGATCACGAATTCGCCGGGGTTTCCGTGACCAGGGGCACGTGGCTGTTCGCTTCGGTCATCGCCGGTAACCACGATCCAGCGGTGTTCGATGCGCCGGACGAATTTCGCATCACGCGCGAGCGGCCGCGGCCGATCCTCAATTTTGGTTCGGGGCGTCACCTGTGCCTGGGCCGGCCGGTCGCGCTGGTCGAGCTTGAGGAAACTTTGCGCCTCCTGATCGAGCGGTTCGCACGCATCGAGGTCATCGGTGACGTTGTGCGCGACGGACAGCCCCACGGCGACTTCGTCCGGACGCTGCCGGTCCGCCTGACCGCCTGAGATTTCCGCGGGTCATGCGCGAAGCCTGTGTCCGGAAGTCACCCGGCGCGTCCGGTGTATTAAAATTCCGCCGGGCGCATCGCGGTGGCGACGCCTGCCGTCTCCAGCGCATGCGCGATGCGCAACGCCACGTCCTCGCGCCAGGGTGCTGCGATCACCTGCACCGCGATCGGCAGCGGCGAGAGCGGTACCGGCACGGCGACCACCGGCAGGCCGATGAAGGAAATCGGCTGCGTGTAAAGACCGAGATTGGGCCGCACCGCCAGCTCGTCGTCGCCGAACATGAAAGTCTGCTGCCCGACAAGCGGCGCGGTGCAGGGCGTCGCCGGCGCGAGGATGGCGTCGACTTCGGTGAACAGCTTCAGCACCTCGCTGCGATACCAGCGGCGGAAACGCTGCGCCCGCGTCACCAGCGAGCCAGGCACCATGGCGCCTGCGATCAGCCGGTCACGCACGGCGGGATCGAAATCCCCGGCGCGGGTCCGCAGGCGCTCGAGATGCAGGCTCGCGCCTTCGCTTGCGGTGATGATGAAGGCCGCCGACCGCGCGCGTTCCGCATGCGGTATCTCGATGTCGCGATTTGCGCCGAGCGCCGCCGCGATGCGGTCGATGGCCTGGACCGGCTCCGCCGCGCGGCCCCTGAAATAGCCGCCGGCAACCGCGATGCGCAGCCCGTCGACGCCGCGGTCGAGTAAGGGAGTGACCGGCTCGGGCGGCCGGTCAACGCACACCGGATCGTCGGGATCGCCGCCCTGCATCGCGTCGAAAGCGAGCGCGAGATCGCGTGCGCTGCGCGCCATCGGACCGACGTGATCGAGGCTTGTGACGAACGGAAAGGCGCCGGCGCAGCTCAGGCGTCCGTAGGTCGGCTTGAGGCCGAACAGGCCGCACAGCGAGGCCGGCACCCGGATCGAACCGTTGGTGTCGGATGCGAGCGCGAGCGGCACGAGGCCGCCGGCGACAGCCGCGGCCGAACCGCCGGAGGAGCCGCCGCTCATGCGTTTGAGATCGTGCGGATTGCGCGACGGGCCGTCGTGGACGTTCTCGCCGGTGAAGTCGTAGGCGTATTCGCCCATATTGAGCGCGCCGATCAGGATGGCGCCTGACGCCTCGAGCCGGCGGATCAGCGCTGCGTCCCGCTTCGCCGGCGGATCGTCGCGATTGATTTTCGAGCCTGCGAGTGTCGTCAAACCGGCAATGTCGAACAGGTTCTTGACCGCGAACGGCACCCCCGCCAGCGGCCCCTGCCGCTCGCCCCTGGCGAGCGCTTCGTCAAGTGCCCGCGCGCGGGCGAGCGCGCGCTGCTCGGTGACGGCGGTAAACGAATTCAGCAGGGGATCGCGCGACTGGACGCGGAGCAGCGCTGCCTCGACGACGCCGTGCGCGCTGGCGCGTCCGGTTGCGACCGCGGTCGCAATCTCGTCCGCGGTGCCCCAGGCAAGATCGCGGCCGGCGGCCTCAAGCACGGAACACCGGCGCCTGTTCGATATCGTCGGGCAGCGGCGTCCGCTCGACGACGGCCGCGTGTGCGAGGATCAGGTGCAGATTGCGTACCACGCCGGCGCGCCAGGCGGGATCGATCGAAAGCCCCAGCGCCGTGGCGCTTGCCTCGGCGAGTGTTGCGACGGGATCGGCGGGTTTGTGGCCCGCGGCCGGCTTGCCGGCCCTCCGGCGGGCGGCGGTTTTGGGCGGGGAAGGTTTATGACGTTTGCGGGCGGTTTTTCGGGTCATGCGGTGGTGTCGGGTGAACCAAAATGTCCCGGCGGGCCGGAACGGGCCTGCCGGGGCGCCCCCGCAGAACGGTCCTGCCGGCGGCGCCGACTTTCACCTAGCAGTTTTGAACGGATCGGTCCTGTGCAAACAACCGGTCGGGACGGAGCCGACTGCGATCTGGAGCGGGGCCTGTTGCGTTGTCGCGGGCCAGGCTCAAGAATTAAGCAGCGCGGCTGAAGCACGATTTTGGCGGGGGGACGTGCTGGCCCTCATCTTGCAAGTCGCCAAATGTCTTTCAGTACCAGGCGGGGGACCGAGATGCGAAGCGTGACTTTCGAGGCCGAACCGGCGCCGCTTTCAGTCGATGTGGACCGGAGCGCGCTGGTTATCATCGACATGCAGCGTGATTTCCTCGAGCCGGGCGGTTTTGGCGAAGCTTTGGGCAACGACGTGTCACGCCTCCAGGCGGCGGTCGCGCCGTGCCGCGATATCCTCGCCGCCGCGCGCCGCATCGGCATGCTGGTCATTCACACCCGAGAAGGTCACCGTCCCGATCTGTCCGATGCGCCGCCGCACAAGGTGGTGCGCGGCGACCCGGCCACCCGGATTGGCGCGCCCGGCCCCATGGGCCGTATTCTGGTACGCGGCGAGCCCGGTCACGACATCATTCCGGAGCTTTATCCGCTGAAGGATGAGCCGGTTATCGACAAGCCCGGCAAGGGCGCGTTCTATCAGACCGATCTGGAATTGATGCTGCATAACCACGGCATCGATACCCTGTTCGTCTGCGGCGTGACCACGGAGGTCTGCGTCAATACCACCGTGCGCGAAGCGAACGATCGCGGCTTCCGCTGCATTGTGCTGTCGGACTGCTGTGCGTCCTATTTCCCGGACTTCCACGCGGCCGGCCTCGCCATGATCAAGGCGCAGGGCGGCATTTTCGGATCCGTCGCGGCCTCGGCGCCGCTGCTTGATTCGCTGGCGGCACTGGCCTGATCAAGGCCCGGAGCACCGCTGTTTCAGAATGTGCGGACGCGTTTCTGCTCCGGCTGCCCCCTCCGCCCGGCCGGCGGTGCTGTTTTTTTTGACAGCATCATGACTGTTATTTGGTCTCACCTGCGCCTGCCAGTCCCGCTTTGCAGGCTTGCCGCACTGCAACAACGGTCCGAAAGCTATTTGACGGTTATCTGATTCCACAGGCGATTCATTGCCTTCGCCATCGTCCGGCCGGTTTGTTGTTGATCGCCGCTTTTTGGCATGGGGCTTGCGACGCCGATGTCGCAACCGGCGTTGGTTGCGCTTGTTTCCCGCCAGGGGGGCGGGGGTCTCAACTCGCCAATCACTGCCCGTCAAACAGGCGGGCGGACGACAGGGCTGTGAGCATTGCTGCGCGCAGCAATGAAACTCGGCATGAACAGGAGCGTGCAATGACGGTCATGACGTCGGGGACGAGCTATCGTCCGCATCTTTGGATGGCTGGTGACCTGAACGCCTTTTTCGGCTTCGGCACCAATATCCTTGTCAACATGCTGGTGCTCACCGGCCTGTTGCGGTTTGTGATCAAAATGCCGGACGCGATCGTGTTCGGCCGTATCTTGCCGGCTCTCGGCCTGATGCTGTGCCTTTCGACATTTTACTATGCGTACCTCGCCTACCGGCTGGCGAAGACCACCGGGCGCAACGATGTCTGCGCGCTGCCGTCCGGCGTCAGCGTGCCGCACATGTTCATCGTGACCTTCGTGATCATGCTGCCGATCACGCTCAAGACCAACGATCCGATCAAGGGCTGGGAAGCGGGCCTTGCCTGGGTGTTCTTCCAGAGCTTCATCCTGATGATCGGCGGCTTCATCGCGCCGTTTGTGCGGCGGATCACGCCGCGCGCCGCCCTGCTCGGCACGCTCGCGGGCGTGTCGATCACCTTCATCTCCATGCGTCCGGCGCTCGAAATGTACATGACGCCGGTTATCGGCCTGACCTGCTTCGCCGTGATCATGGTGAGCTGGTTCGGCGGATTTAAATATCCGAAAGGCATTCCGGCGGGCCTCGTCGCCATCGTCGTCGGCATGATCATCGCCTGGGGCTCCAACCTGTTCGACCTGAATTACGGCGGGTTGACCGTGAAGGGCATCGGCGATGCGTTCTCCAATTTCGGCTTCTCGGTGCCGCTCCCGGCCATCGATCACGTCTTCGGCGGGTTCGAATTCCTGGGCGTCATCCTCATCACCGCGATCCCGTTCGGCATCTACGATCTGGTCGAGGCGATGGACAACGTGGAGAGCGCGGAAGCGGCCGGAGACTCCTATCCGACCACCCGCGTGCTCACCGCCGACGGCGTCGTCAGCCTGATCGGCTGTTTGATGGGCAACCCGTTCATCAACGCGGTCTATATCGGTCACCCCGGCTGGAAGGCGATGGGCGGCCGTATCGGCTACTCGGCTGCGACGGGCATCATGGTCATTATCCTGGCGTGGTTCGGGGTGATCTCGCTGCTGCTGGCCATCGTACCTGTGGTCGCGATTTCGCCGATCCTGCTGTACATCGGCATGCTGATCGGGGCGCAGGCGTTCCAGAGTACGCCGAGGGCCCATGCGCCGGCCATCGTGCTTTCGCTGGCGCCGCATCTCGCCGGCTGGTGCAAAACGCTGATGGACGGCGCTCTGGCTGCCGCGGGGACTTCTGCGGTCGCCATCGGCTTTGCCAAGCTCGGCGGGTTCGGCGTGCTGTACGGCGGGCTGCAAACGCTCGGCGGCGGCTCGATCCTCACCGGGCTGGTGCTGGGTGCGATCGGTGCCTTTGTCATCGACAAAAAGTTCGTACAGGCTTCAGGCTTCGCTGCTGCCGGCGCGGTCCTGACGTTCTTCGGGTTCATGCACGGCGAGGCCGTCGGATTTGCGGTCACGCCGGTGGTGGCGATTGCCTACTTGATCGTCGCCGCGTTCCTGTTTGCCCTGAGCCGCGCACCCGTTACGGCCTGGGACCCCACCGCGCCGCACGAGGGTGTACCGGACGCCACACCCGCGGAGTGACACCGGGCCGACGCCCCGAGTCTGTCCTGAAAAAACAACGGCCCGGATTGCCATGAGGCGATCCGGGCCGTTTCTGTTTGAAGGCCGCTGTTTGAAGGCCGTATCTGCGACGGCTGCCTTATTCCGCCGCGATCTTTGCCGGGGCGCGATCGTTAATCGCGTGCCAGACGCGGTTTGGTGTCGCCGGCATGTCGATGTGCTCGATGCCGAGCGGCCGCAGCGCGTCGAGAATGGCGCCCACCACTGCCGGCGGCGCGCCGGTCGCCCCGGCTTCGCCCGCGCCTTTGACGCCGAGCGGATTGGTGGTGGCCGGCACTTCGGTCAGTTCCGACAGCAGATCGGGGAAATCCTCGGCGCGCGGCATCGCGTAGTCCTGGAAGCTGCCGGTGACGAGCTGGCCGTCATCGTCGAACACGATCGATTCCATCAGCGCCTGGCCCACGCCCTGCGCCACGCCGCCGTGGATCTGCCCTTCGCACAGCAGATGATTCATCACCTTGCCGACGTCATCGACCGCCGCGTAACGCGCCAGCGTCACGACGCCGGTTTCCGGATCGATCTCGACCTCGCAGAGATGGCAGCCGTTGGGAAAGTTCGACGGCTCGGCCGCGAACGTGCCCGACGCTTCCAGACCCACTTCGAACTGCGGCGGCAGAAACATCGGCCGGTGCAGCGACTGCGCCACTGCGGTCAACGGCAGCGCGCGGTCGGTGCCGACGATGCGGAAGCTGCCGTCCTTGAACTCGAGATCGCCTACGGCGGCCTCGAGCATCATCGCCGCCATCGGCTTCGCCTTCTCGATGATCGCGTCGGCGGCGCGTTTGAGCGCGTTGCCGCCGACATGCATGCTGCGCGAGCCGTAGGTGCCGCGTCCGATCGACACTTCGTTGGTGTCGCCCTGGACGAAGCCGATCGACTCGAACGGCACGCCGAGCCATTCGTGCACCATCTGGGCGTAGACGGTCTGATGGCCCTGGCCGTGCGAATGCGTGCCGGCGAGGATCTGCAGGGTGCCGCTCGGATCGAACCGGATCACCATGCGGTCGTTGAATATCGCGGCTTCCTCGATGAAATAGCCGATGCCGCGGCCACGCAGCTTGCCGTGCTTTTTCGATTCCGCCGCACGCTTCGGAAAGCCGTCCCAGTCGGCGAGCTTGAGGCATTCGTCCATGACGCGCATGAACTCGCCGCTGTCGAAGGCGATGCCGGAATGCAGTTTGTGCGGCATGGCGGACGGCGGCACGAAGTTGCGTCGCCGGATCTCGATCGGATCGACGCCGATCACGCGGGCGGCGCGGTCGAGCAACTGCTCGATCAGATACGTCGCTTCGGGCCGTCCCGCGCCGCGATAGGGCTGCAGCGGGGGCGTATTGGTGAGCACCGCGCGGCCGACCGCGTGCACCGCCGGGACCTGATAGACGCCGGGCGCGAGCTTGAGCGCAAACAGCGGCACCACCATCGACGCATCGAATACGTGCGAGCCCATGCCGTGCAGCGCGTCGACCCGCAGGCCGAGGATCTTGCCATCCTCCGTCCAGCGCCAGTTCGCCGGTCACGACCTGGTCGCGGCCGTGAGAATCGCCGAGGAAAGCCTCCGCGCGCGTCGACACCCATTTGACCGGACGTCCGCCGCAGCGCCGCGAGGCCCAAAGCACCAGCGCGTCCTCGGGATAAACCGCGCCTTTCATGCCGAAGCCGCCGCCGACGTCCGGCGAGATTACCCGCACCCTGACCTCGGGCAGTTTCAGCACGTCCCGGGCGATATGCGCGCGGGTGCCGTGCGGGTTCTGCGTGGTGCTGTAGAGCGTGTAGCTGTCGTTCTCGGGATGAAACTGGCCGAGCGTGGCGCGCGGCTCGATCGAATTGGCGTTGACCCGGTTGTTGACCAGCCTGACCGAGGCGACGTGCTTCGCCTTTGCGAAGGCAGCATCAGTCGCTTCCTTGCTGCCCATCATCAGGGTAACGGCGACATTGTCCGGCGCCTCGTCCCAGACCGCCGGCGCGCCCGGTTTGATGGCGTCTTCCATGGCGATGACGGACGGAAGCTGCTCGTACTCGACCTCGACCAGTTCGGCGGCGTCGCGTGCCTGCGCCAGCGTTTCGGCGACGACGAACGCGACACGGTCGCCGACCGCGCGCACCCGCCTGCTGCTGAGGATCGGGCGCATGGTGCGAAAGCCTTTCGGCCCGCCCATGTCCTCCGGCATCACCGGAACGAGGCTGCCGAGCCCGTCCGCCTCGACGTCGGCGCCGGTCAGTACGGCCAGCACGCCGGGGGCTGCCTTCGCCCTGGCAGTGTCGATGCTTTTGATGAGGGCGTGCGCGTGCGGCGACATCACCACGACACCGTGACATTGTCGCGGGAGATCGATGTCGTCCACGTAGCGGCCGCGGCCGGTGATGAAGCGGGGATCTTCCAGCCGCGCAACGGGCTGGCCAATGCCGAATTTAGTCACGCTTTATTCCTCCTCGATCAGGCTCGCCAGAGGCCGGGAGCCTGCATCCGCCTGTGGTTATGCGGACCGTCAGGGATCGATTTATACTCGCTTTGCCGGGAATGAGAATGGCGGAAGATTTGCCAGAATCTGCGGTTACACGAGCACCCGGAAGCCCGCCGGCAGCGGGCCCTGCAAGGCGCGCTCGCGCCCGGCCTGTTCGGCCACCCCAGGGGCCTTGCCTTCCTGTTCACGACCGAGATGTGGGAGCGGTTCTCGTATTATGGGATGCGCTCGCTCCTTGTCCTCTATATGACGAAATATCTGCTGGTACCCGATCGCGCCGGGCAGGTTGCAGGGCTTGCCGGCCTCAAAAGCGCGCTGGAAGCGGTATTCGGCCCGCTCGAGGTGCAGCCGCTCTCGTCCCAGATCTACGGGCTGTATACCGCGCTGGTTTATCTCACTCCGATTTTCGGCGGCCTTCTCGCCGACCGCGTGCTGGGCCAGCGCCGCACGGTTATCGTCGGCGCGGTGCTCATGGCGATCGGTCATTTTCTGATGGCGGTCGAGCAGCTTTTTCTGCTGGCGCTGGCCGCCCTGATCCTCGGCAACGGTGCGTTCAAGCCGAATATTTCCACGCAGGTCGGGCGGCTTTATGCGCCGGGGGACCGGCGCCGCGACCGCGCCTATTCCATTTTCTATGTCGGCATCAATATCGGCGCGTTCCTCGCGCCGCTGGTCTGCGGCACGCTCGGCGAGAAGGCGGGGTGGCATTACGGTTTTGCCGCGGCCGGCGTCGGCATGCTGATCGGGCTGTCGATTTATCTCTATGCGCTGCCGCTGTTGCCGGAGGACGAACTGCACAAGGCGAGAACGTCCCCCGCGGTGCGCAAGCCGCTCGGCCGCAACGAGGGCCGCGCTGTGATCGCGCTGCTGGTGCTGTTCCTGCCGACCGCCCTGTTCTTCGGGACCTACGAACAGACCGGCAACAGCATAGCCTTATGGGCCGACACTTACACCGATCGCACCATCAGCGTGTTCGGCTGGAGCGGGCAAATCCCGACCACCTGGTTTCAGGCCTTCAATCCCTTCATGATCTTTGCCTTCACGCCGTTCATCGTTGCGTTGTGGACCCGTCAGGCGGCGCGTGGCGTTGAGCCGTCGACCGTCGTCAAGATGGCGCTCGGCTGCTTCGGCGCCACGCTGTCCTATGCCATCATGGCGTTCGCGGCGTGGCGTGCAGGCGACGGCCAGGCAAGCTGGCTGTGGCTGCTCGCTTTCTTCGCCGTCATTACCGTGGCGGAGCTGTACACCTCGCCGATCGGGCTTTCGCTGGTCGCGAATATTGCTCCGGCGCGGATTTTGTCGATGATGATGGGAGTGTGGCTCGCGACGAGTTTTGTCGGCGGATTCCTCGCCGGCTGGCTGGGCAGCTTCTGGACCAGAATGGAAAAGCCACAGTTCTTTTTGATGATCGCTTTGATCGCTGCTGCGGCCGGCGCGGCAATGCTTGTCGCGCGATGGCCGCTCCGCGGATGGCTGGCCGAGTGGACAGGCGATCGGGCGTGAACGTGTCCCGGCACCTGGCTGGTGCGAATGTCGGCCGTGTATCTGGGAGAACTCGATATGAGCAACCTTCGCGACTGGTTGCGAAGCAACAGGTTCGAGCAGTATGCCGACGTGTTCGAGGCGGCCGATATCGACCTCGACATCCTTCCTGAACTGACCGAACGGGATCTCGAGCAGCTCGGGGTGTCGCTTGGCAATCGGCGGCGGCTTCTCAAGGCGATCGCCGGGTGCGGGGCCGGGATTGCCGCACCGGCCCCTGATGATGCCGTGTCTTCTGCGGCGCCCCTGGACGCGGAACGGCGTCAGGTCACGGTGATGTTCTGCGACATGGTCGGCTCGACCGCGCTGTCCGGCACGGTCGATCCGGAACTGCTGGGAAATTTGATCCGGCGCTATCAGGATACCGCCGCCGGCGCCATCGGCCGCTTTGGCGGCTTCGTCGCCAAATTCATGGGCGACGGCGTGCTCGCCTATTTCGGCTTTCCAAGCGCGTTCGAGGACGCGGCCGAACGCGCCGTCCGCGCGGCAATCGCCATACTGGCGGAAGTCGGCGCCATCCAGCGCCCGGACGGCACGCGCGTTCAGGCGCGGGTCGGCATCGCCACCGGGCTTGTGGTCGTCGGTGAAATCGTCGGCACCGGTATTGCGCAGGAACGCACCATCGTCGGCGAAACGCCCAATCTCGCCGCCCGGCTTCAGGCGCTGGCGGCCCCTGACACCATCCTGATCAGCGAGACCACGCAAAATCTGCTTGGCAAACTGTTCGAGCTTGAGCGCACCGGCGAGCACGAGCTGAAAGGATTTTCACGTCCGGTGCCGGCGTGGCGCGTGATCGGTGAGGCCGCCATCGAGAGCCGTTTCGCCGCCATCCGCACCGGCGGCAGCACGCCCCTGATCGGCCGCGGCCACGAAATGGGGCTGATGCTGGACCGCTGGCGACGGGCGCGCGGCGGCGAGGGCCAGATCGTTACCCTGATCGGCGAGGCCGGGATAGGCAAATCCCGCTCCGTCGAGGCCCTGGAGCAGGCGATCGCGCCTGAGCCGCATACGCGCATTCATTTGCAATGCTCGCCCCATCACAGCGACAGCGCGCTCTATCCGCTGATCCGGCATCTTGCGCGCGCGGCGGGGTTCGCGGCGACGGATCTTCCGCCCGACCGGATCGCGAAGCTCGGCGTCCTGTTCGCGCGGCGGGCACAATCGGACGCCGCGGCGATTCCGTTGCTGGCGGAACTGCTGTCAATTCCACTGGAGACGACCGCACTGCTTTCGTTGATGCCCGCCCAGCGCAAGGCGGCGCTCATTGCGCTTCTGGTCGACGAGATCGTCCGTCTCGGCGAGACCGATCCGGTGCTTCTGGTTCTGGAAGACGCCCACTGGATCGACGCCACGACACTGGAAATGATGACGCGCATTTCCGACTGTATCGCGCAGGCGCGGCTGCTTGTTGTCGTGGCCGCGCGGCCGGACTTCACGCCACCCTGGCTGACGCGGCCACATGCGATGCTGTTGACGCTCGGCAGGCTCAGCCGGGCGGAATGCGCCGAACTGATCGCGGGGATCGCCGCCGCTCACGGCCTCTCGCCGGGCACCATTGCGACCATCGTCGCAAAGACGGACGGCATTCCGCTGTTCGCCGAGGAATTGACCCGTAGCGTAGTGGAATCCGCCGGCGAGGACAGCGCGGCGGTGCCTGCGACTCTCAAAGACTCGTTGATGGCGCGGCTTGATCGCCTCGGCGATGCCCGCGAGGTGGCGCAGATCGCAAGCGTGATAGGGCGGCAATTCGCGCTGTCACTGCTCGACGCAGTCGCTCCCAGGGGCGGCGCCGCGCTCGAGACCGCGCTGGCGAAGCTGGTCGCGTCGGGGATCGTGTTTCCCGAAGGGCGCGGTCGCGATCAGAGCTTCAGCTTCAAACATGGACTGGTGCGCGACGCGGCTTATGAAAGTTTGCTGCTGGGCCGGCGGCGGGAATGGCACGCGCGCATCGGTCGCGCGCTCGAGCAGCGTTTTCCCGAAGTGGCGGCGAATGAACCGGAACTGCTGGCGTATCATTTCGGCGAAGCCGGACTGGCCGGTCCCGCCTGCGATTACCGGATGCGCGCGGGCGATCACGCGGTGCAGCGTTCGGCTTATCAGGAAGCGACGGCGCATTTTTCGACCGGTCTCAAACTGGCGGAAACCCTGCCGGAGCCGGCCGACCGTCCGCGCCGCCAGCTTGATTTTTTGCTCAAGCTCGGTCCGGCGCTGATGCCGCTTCGCGGCATGCAGAGCCCCGAAGTCGAGGCTGTCTATCGTCGCGCCAGTGAACTTGGCGAACAGCTGGACGACGCCGCCGGATCGTATAAAGCCAAATGGGGCTTGTGGCTCACCGCCAATCTGCAGCGCAAGACGGCGCTTGCGCGCGATCGGGCCGTCGAACTGGTGGCGCTCGCGAAGCGTTCCGGTGACGGGGAAATGCTGCTCGAAGCCTATCATTGCCGCTGGTCGACGGCTTTTTTCCGCGGCGATGTCGCAGCAGCCGTCGATGATGCGCGGATTGGCGTCGCGACCTATGACATCGCGCGCCACCGTCACCTCGGCCACGCGTTCGGCGGACACGATCCCGGTGTGTGCGCGCAGGTGGTGCTTGCCAACGTTTTACAGACTTCCGGCGACCAGGCAGCGGCTCGAAATCACTATACGCAGGCGATCGCGCTGGCCGAAATGCTCGACCACGCCAACAGCCTCGGACACGCGCTGCACAACGGCGCGATGGGGCATCAGATCATCGGCGACCGGGCCGCAACGTTTGTGGCCGCTGATCGGGCGGCGGTCCTTGCCGAGAAGTTCGGGCTGACACTTTGGCGTGCGAGCAGCGCGGTGCTGCGGGGATGGGCGACGGCGGTAGGCTCAGGCGTCGCCGACGCGGCGCGCGTGATCGACGCCGAGCTGGGCGCCGCCACCGCTGCCGGCCCGCTGCCGCAATATTATCTGGCCGTAGCGGCCGAGGTCATGCTGGCAGCAGGCCGCCCGGCCGACGGTCTCGCGTACCTTGATCGCGCCATTGCGGGGATAGACGAACCCGGCGTCGGATTTTATCTGCCGGAAATCTATCGTCTGCGCGGCCATCTGCTGCTGGCTCTCGACCGCGACAACCGCGACGAGGCGCGGCGGGCTTTCGGTACTGCGCGCGACGTCGCGGAGCGCCAGGGCGCAATCATCCTGGCGCGCCGCGCCGAAGCGGCGCTGGCCGATATGGCGGATTAAACGGGAATTCCGGGATTAGTGCGCGGCCGCAACGGCGGCCGCGGGAGTTTCCATCGTGGCGATGGTGTTCTTCACCGCCTTCTGCACTTTCTCGAACGCGCGCACCTCGATCTGGCGGACGCGCTCGCGCGACACGCCAAACTCGTCGGCGAGTTCTTCCAGCGTGATCGGCTCGTCGGCAAGCCGCCGCGCCTCGAAGATGCGCCGCTCGCGATCGTTGAGCACGCCGAGCGCTTCGCCCAGCGCCTTGTGCCGGTTGCTCGACTGCTCGGATTCCGCAAGCCGGCTTTCCTGGCTGACGCTGTCGTCGACCAGCCAGTCCATCCACTCGCCGGAATCGCCGTCTTCGCGGATCGGCGCGTTGAGCGACGCATCGCCGCCGAGCCGGCGGTTCATGTCGATCACGTCCTGCTCGGTCACGCCGAGGCGCTTCGCGATCAGCTTGACCTGATCGGGACGCATGTCGCCTTCGTCGAGCGCCGAGATCCGGCTCTTAGCCTTGCGCAGATTGAAGAACAGCTTCTTCTGATTGGCGGTGGTGCCCATCTTCACAAGCGACCACGAGCGCAGGATGTATTCCTGGATCGCGGCCTTGATCCACCACATCGCGTAGGTCGCCAGGCGGAAGCCCTTGTCGGGCTCGAAACGCTTGACCGCCTGCATCAGGCCGACGTTGCCCTCGGAGATCACTTCCGAAATCGGCAGCCCGTAGCCGCGATAGCCCATGGCAATCTTGGCGACGAGGCGCAAATGGCTGGTGACGAGCCGATGAGCCGCTTCGCGGTCCTCGTGCTCGCGCCAGCTTTTGGCCAGCATGAATTCTTCCTGCGGTTCCAGCATCGGGAACCGGCGGATTTCTTCGAGATATCTGGTAAGGCCGGTTTCACCGGACAGAATGGGCAGTGCAGCAGTCTGGGCCATCGTAGCGCCCTTTCCTCAAAAATTTACGTTCCCGCCAGCGCGGCGAACGGGGTGGTGCCGTCGCTCCCCGAGCCGACGGCGAAAGCCAGTTTCTCTTCGCACTCGCAACATAAACGGTATACGGGCCGAATCGGACCAGTGGAAGTGAACTTGCCGTAACATCGGCGCGACGAGCCCGTGATGCATCCGACAGCGTTTAAAATCCGTTGTAGTGGTAAGACTTTACGACTTGTCAGGCGCTGCCTGCATGGCCGCCAGTCCCTTTTGCAAACGGACCAGATCGGGCGGCAGTTCCGCCCGAAATCTCAGGATTTTATCGCTGGTGGGGTGCTTTATCGACAGTATATGGGCATGCAGAGCCTGTCTGCCAAGGGCCATCAGCGCGAATTGGGCCTGGTCCGGCAGCAGGGCTGCTTTGGTTCGGAAACCGGCGCCGTAGGTATTGTCACCCAGCAGCGGGTGCCCGATCGAGGCCAAGTGCACCCGGATCTGGTGGGTTCGGCCGGTTTCAAGCGTGCAGGCCAGCAGGCTCGCTACCGGCCCCGCGGCGCCGCCTCCGGGGAGCCGCTTCGCGGCCTTCGGAGCCCCGTATCGCGCCAGAACCTCCCAGTGCGTGACCGCCTCGCGTCCACCCTCGCGGATCGCCATGCGATCGCGGGCGATTTTGTGCCGGTCGATGGGGCGGTCGACGGTGCCGCGCGGCCGGTCCGGCGCGCCCCAGACGAACGCGAGGTAGCCGCGCTCGAAACCGTCGCCATCGCGGCCGTGGCTCGCGAATTGCGCCGCCAGCGCCCGGTGCGCCAGGTCGTTCTTCGCGACCACCATCAGGCCGGTGGTGTCCTTGTCGAGCCGGTGCACGATGCCAGGCCGCCGTTCTCCGCCGATGCCCGAGAGGCTGTCGCCGCAATGCGCGATCAGCGCGTTGACCAGCGTGCCGGTGGCGTGTCCGGCCGCGGGATGCACGACCAGACCCTTTGGCTTGTCGATGACGATGATGTCGGCGTCCTCGTAAACCACGTTGAGCGGAATCGGCTCCGGCGCGGGCTTCGCAGGCTCCGGTTCCGGAATATCGACCACGATCGCCGCGCCCGAATTGACGCGATGGCCGGGATCGCGGATCGTGCGCCCGTCGATCGCGACCGCGCCCGCCTCGATCAGCGCCTTGAGCCGGGTACGGGAGAGTTCGGCGACCTGGGCGGCGAGAGCGCGGTCGAGCCGCGCGCCGGCGTCCTCGGGCGAAATACTGATCGATTTCTGCGTGGACTTCATCGAGTGTCTATTCAGGTATCCAGATGGCGAAATTAGCTGCCGCCGAGCGGCACGAAGACCGGCAAGAAAACCGGCACAAAGACCGGCAGGAAAACCAGCCGGACGCGCGGCAGTCCGGCGACGTGCGCGAGGCGGCTTCCGAGCCCGAACTCGACGCCGTCGCCTCCGGCATGGTCGCGCGCGTGCGCTGGCTGATGATCATATCGGGCCTGACCACGCTCCTTGCGATCGCGGCTGTGGTGGGCGTGATCGGTTATCGTGTCTACCGGGCCGGCGGCAACGGCACCGCGGCGCCCGCCGAGGCCATTACCACATTGCCGAAGGGCGCGCGCGTGACCGCGACCGCGGTGGCCGACGACCGCATCGTCGTGACGCTCGATATCGCCGGCGCCACGGAAATACGCACCTTCGACGTCAGGACGCTGAAGGAGACCGGACGGATCAGGTTCGCCACCGAGCCCTGACGCGTTCGTCTTGTGCGCGGCGGGGGGCTTTGCCTTGGCCCTTGCCCGGGCGCAACTGCGGAATCCCCGGCCGTGGCACCGGGTTTCATTCCCCACCCCGAGGCGCGCGCCGCAAATGAGGCAACGCTTGCACGCCCGCGCCATCGGGGCTATTTCGACCGTCACGCTCCCTTCGTCTAGCGGTCCAGGACGCGGCCCTCTCAAGGCTGAAACACCGGTTCGATTCCGGTAGGGAGCGCCAATAATTTCAAGGTTTTGTAATTCGGCCTGGTCACGCGGTCGCAACGGCTGGCACATAGGTGTGGCCGATAGCCCGGCGGCGCATGTCGGCTTCATCGCGAACTCGCGACGCGAGTCGATTCAGCCTGTGCAGCCGCGATGACGGCGGGTGCAACCGATAATGGCAAGGCTATCGGCTCCATCACGATCAGCGTTTTGAGCTTTCATTAGGCTGTCACTGACCTGAAGGCCGGCACGCCCGTCAGTCGCGTCAACTGACCTGGTTGCCTCATGGGCGAATGGCACCCAAATCCCGGTTCCCGCCGCGATAACAAAAAGCCCCGGCTGGCACGCGCCAGTCCGAGGCCAAATTGCATTCGTGCCGATTTATTCTTGTCGTTGGCTTTTAGTTGTGTGGAGTGATTGCTTCACCAATACCCCCGCCTGCGCCCAAAATATCCGCCGCCGCCACCAAACAGCAGCACCAGAACGACGATGATAAGGATCAATTCCATGGGAATTCTCCGGTTGAGATTTCTGCGAAAATGGATTCTTCGACCCGCTGACTGCGCTTTGCAGTTTCGGATCTTCTTCTGTTATTCGCTATTTGCTGGACTCGCGGGATAACGGTCTCATCGAACTATTGTTCCGGATAAACGGTGAGGCGCGGCAAACGGACCCGACACGGACAGATCGGCGCATTTTTATTACAGATGCATCCGCTGGAAAGGGCGGTCGAGTGCCTGATTCCGGCATGCGAACCGATGGAGAAGTTGCTTCCGCAGAGCTTACCGGACCAGGACCACATAGCTGCCGTCCAAACCGCTGCTGTTGCCGAGGGTGGCTGCCGCAAGCTCCTCCGCGATACGCGTGGCGACAGGGACGCGATAGTGCACGCCGTCCCAATAATTGAGGTCGTTGCGGGTCAGCGGGGAGTCGATGCGCCAGTCGATCACCATGGCGCCGCGCATCCGGGCGATGGCGACAACCCGGTCCTTGCACTCATTCTCGATATAGGCGGCGCGGGTGCCGGGAACGGGTTGCGTGGCGACGTGAGCCGGCATGAAGGCCAGAATTTTCAGGCTCGAAGAAGGAATACGCGCGAGCAGATCGTCGAGCCACGGCAGCGCGGGGAAGGATAGTTGGCTGCGCTCCGCGGGCGACAGCGCCGGTGCCGGAGCGGCCGGCGGCGGCGGGCGCTGTCCGATGTTTTGACGGGCGCGCACCGCATCGTATTCCGCTTCCGGGGGTACGAAAACTTCGTAACCGTCGCCGCGAATTGTTGCCTGTTTAAGACCCAGCGCATAGCCGAGGATGCGGCCGGCAATTTCAAGCGTGCCGGTGTTGAGCAAATGGAAATAGTCGTTCCACGGACTGTCATCGTACAGCCATTCCGGAAACCCGCGATTGGTGACCCGAGTGCGGTCCGCCGCCTGGTCGCACCAGACCGGGTCGAGGCCGACGATCAGCACTTTCGGTGGACCAGCCGCTCGCAGGAAAAGGTCCAGGACATTTTTCTGCTCCCACGCCTTCGCCTGATCCATCCCGAGATTGACAAAGCGTCCGCCGAATAACCGGTCGAGCTGTTCGGGATCGAGCAGGCGGGACGTCGAGGTTCCGAGAACGACGGAATCGAATCGCCTGCTGCGGATGATCTGCGGGTACATCCAGCGTTCGATGTGACCCATGACCGGCCGTTCGATGGGTAATGAAAACGGTACGACGCCGAACGGATCGATCAGCAGGATGAAAAGGTAAGCCGAACCGGCCACCGCGATCGATATCCCGAGAAACTGGAAGACGAAGCTCCGCCAGCCGGATGGCCTGTTGTCCGTTGAAGCCGTCACGCGCCGCAAAAGCATCTCGGCCCCTTCAGAACTGGAAATAGATGAACTTCACCGGCGCGCCTTCTCCGGCTTTGAACAGACAGAACACCGCGAGCAGCGCTCCGGCAGCGGCGAGCAGCGGCAGGGGCCTTTTCAGCCCGTTGATGATTTCATGCGCGGAAGGAATGACGGCCGAGGCGACTGCCGCGGCACCCAGAAGCCCGACGTCGTGCAGCGAGCCGCCCAGCCCGCCCGTCCCCGCCAGCGAGCCAAGGATGGATTGGGCATCGGCAAAAGTCGCGGCGCGAAACACCACCCAGCCGATCAGCACGAACAGCATCGTTATCGCCCATCCGGTCCACGCCGGCATCGGGCGGGGACGCAGACGCTGCCAGCCATGGCAGGCGGCGAGCCCCAGTCCGTGCCACAGGCCCCAGACTACGTAGGTCCATCCCGCGCCGTGCCACAGTCCGCACAGACCCATCGTAACCATCGTTGCAAGCAGGTAACGCCAAACTCCGCGGCGGCTGCCGCCGAGTGGAATGTAGAGATAGTCGCGCAGGAAATTTGACAGGGTGATGTGCCAGCGCCGCCAGAAATCGCGGATATCCGTCGCGAGATACGGGCGGCGAAAATTCTCCGGCAGAATAAGGCCGAAGATCAGCGCCGAGCCGATGGCCATTTCGGTATAGGCGGAAAAATCGAGAAAAAGCTGGAACGAGAAAGCCAGCACAGCGGTCCAGGCATCGCCGGTGTTGAGCGCGTGCAGGTGGACATTGGCGAACAGCGGGTCAGCGACCTCGCCAAGTCGGTCCGCCAGCAGCACCTTTTTGGCGAAACCTGTCGTGAAGATGATCAGGCCGAGGCCAATCCGCTGCCACAAACCTTCGCGGCGCGGATCGAGCGCAAACTGCGGCACCAGCTCGTTGTGACGCACGATCGGGCCGGCGATCAGGTGCGGATAGAGCAGCACAAAGAGAACAAAAGGGCGCAACGGATAGATCGGCGCGTCCCCGCGGAGTCTGTCGACCAGGTAGGAGATCAGCTGAAACGTAAAGAAGCTGATGCCAATCGGCAGAACGATGTTCGGGTGCGGCAGACTTGTGCCGACGGCTGATGCGACAGAATCAAGGAGGAAGTCGAGATATTTGAATGTCCCCAGCGAAGCCAGATTGACGGCGATGCCTGCAATCAGCGGCCCGCGGCTGGCGAAGCGCTTCGATGCAAGCGCCAGAAGCCAGGTGACGACGATCTGAATCACGGGCAGCGCAACCAGGCGCACGTCCCACCAGCCATAAAAGACCAGCGAGGCGACGACGAGAACCCACTGCCGGGCGCGGGGCGAGCCGGCAACGGCGTAATAGATCAACGTGACGGCGGGAAGAAAAACCAGCACGTAAAACTGCGATTGAAACAGCATTCGGCGAAGACCCAAACCGATCAGGCGCGCTGGAAGGATTCTTTAGTGAATTTTGGCCCCGGTTTCCCTCCCACGGCGGACGGCGCGGGGTCAATCCGTCCGCCGCGGCCGCGTGGCCATGACGCCGCCCCACGGCCCGGCCAGGAGGGCCGGTGAATGGAGGGCGGGCTGTCAGGCCCTGCGCCTTCGCGGGCAAAAATCGGCTGTTCTGCGGTGTTGACGCCTGCGGCAGGCAACGGAACGACGGGTTCCGGTGGTTCGCAGTCCGGCATCGCATTCGCTCAATTCGCAGCGGCGGCTCTTCGCCGTCTACTTGCCGGGGATGTTGGGCTCGCCCTTCGCTTTCATTTTTGCGAGCTCGCCATGGAGCTTCTCCATCGCCGATTTCAGCGCGGCAATTTCGGCTCGGGCGACGGCAAGCTCGCGATCGGCGGCCGTCATCCGGTCCTGCGTCTCCCGCGCCAGCTTCATCAGAGCCTGATGAAGAAATTCAACATTGGCCTGCAGGCATCCGGTGCGACGCTCCATCCGTGTCTCGGCAGAGCAGGATTCCAGTCCGCGAATGTCCTGCGCCACGGCCGGCGCCGGTAACGCGAGCAGCAGCGCTCCGGCCGGCCACGCAAATTGCGCCGCCCGGAGCCAAAGCTGACGGGACCGTTCGCGTTTCATGCCCGGGGGCCTGCAATATTGCGCAATGTACGCTTCCTGGTCGATTGTTTCCGGTCAGGCGAGGGGGCATCCCGTCTCAATCGGCGCGAAGAAATGCCAGGCTTTGCCTGTTGAATGTGTCCGGATCTTCCATTTGCGGCCAATGACTGCAGTTCTTCATCTCAAAAACGCTGGCGTTCGGAATGAGTTTGGCGATCGCCCTCACGGTTTCAAGAAATACGTCCTGGTGGTCGACCGCCGCAATCAGCAGCGTGGGCGCGCGTAACTTTCGCCAGTCATCGTCAGGGATCCGGTTTCGATTGTAGATGTCGGGTTGGAGCAGCGCAAGGATGTGTGCCATCGCGCGCTTCATGTCGGGCCGCGCATACAGCAACAGCCGTGTGGCAATGAGATCGTCCCACACTTTGTTTTCGTCGTGAAACAGGCCTTTGAAGATCTCGCGGATATTATCCCATGTCGGATTGGCGGCAGCCGTCGATCGCGTTTTGCTGATGTCGCCCTGCACGGGCCTCGCCGGAAAGTAAGCCGTCGCGGAAAGCAGAATAAGCCGGTTCACCTTGTCCGGATGGTCGATCGCGAAGCGGCTTGCGACGCGCGCACCGAGCGACAGGCCGATGATCGAAGCCCTGTCAATGTCCATGGCTTTGAAAAAGTCCACGGCATGCTTCACATAATGCTCCGTCTCATAGTCATAGTCCGGCTTCCCGGTCATCCCCGAGCCGATCATGTCGAATGCGATGCAGTTGAAGTGTTCCGCGTGCGCGGCGAAGTTGGCGGCGAAATTTTCCAGGCTGCCCGCGGTACCATGAAGCATGACAAGCGGCGGGTTTGCTTCGTTGCCGGCCTGCACAAAGCGTGTCCTGATGCCGCCGGCATCGACCCATCCCTGCCGGAAGGGAGTTGCAAGTAATTCCGTCCAGATGCTGCGATAAGACCCCTGCATTGACCGATATCTCCCTGACTTTCAGTTATTGATGACTGCGTGTTTCCGGCTGCCAGCCTCGACGCGCGTCGGGACCGGCAACCAGCGCGTCACGATGGCGGGTGCCGATCATGATTGCGGAGCATCCGGCCCGGCGAATGCACCGTCGAATTCAAGAATTTCCAGGCATGGCGGGAACGCAGCGTCGGTTGGCGTGTCGCAACGAATTGCCGCAACGGGCCACATGCACAATGCCGGCGACGGCTGAGTCCGGGGAGTGGACATACACTGGGGGCCGGCCGGCGCGACCGAGCTTCAGGCCGCCGGGGCTTCTTTGGCTGACGCTGCCGCGGCTTCCTGCAGTCCCGATCTTTTTTTCAGGACCGGAAGCGGACAGACCCGCCCCGCAGTGAGGGCAACTGTTCAATGCTTGCGCGCGTCGACGCGGAACCCGACTATGGTTTTCTCGCCAAGCGCCCTCGCAGCCTCCAGCCGGTGCAGGCCTTCGACCAGGATAAAGCGCGCGCCATCGGGCCGTACCAGGATCGGGGATTGCTGGCCGCTCTCGAGCATGCTCGCGGCAATGTCATCGACACGCTTTTGCTCCAGCGTGGCGCGCCGTTTCACCGGCACGTAGATGTCTGCGACCGAAAAGGTCTCGCGTTTCATCATGCTTGACGCAGACGATAGCACGGGAGACCTCCGGCGCAGGCAGACAAAATTGGGCTTGATTAAATGTATGGCAAGATAGACAATTAAATTAATGAGCGAAATGGCAGCAAATCGGAATTTGGCGCATGCGGCCTGGGCCAACCCGCCACTCGATCGTTCCTCGCCTCTGCCCCTGTACGCTCAAATAAAACAGCGACTGATCGGTTTGATTTTGCGCTGGGATCAACCGGACCGCCGCTTCTATTCCGATGAACAGCTTTGCGCGGTCTTCTGCGTCAGCCGGGAAACCGTCCGCCAGGCGCTTGCAGAACTGGTGCGCGAGGGGCTGCTGCGACGTGGCCGCGGCGTCGGCACGTTCGTATCGATGCGCAAGCTGGAAGAACGCTTCGGACCGGGCATGGACTTCCTGCGCCAATGGGAATCAAGCGGCGTTCCGATGCAATCGACGCTGCTCGCTTTCGAACGCCGTGTGGCCGGAGACACCATCGGGGCCGCACTTCGGCTCGACGCCAGCGCCGTCGTGCTGTTCATCAAACGGGTGCGCGCCGCCGTCGGTGCGCCGGTCGCGATCGATTACCGCTACATTCCCAACGATCTCGTGGCCGACTGGAATGAAACATCCGCCCGCGGATCGCCGCTCCACCTCCTCTGGCAAAGACTGGAGCTGCGTACGGGTGACTTCGCGATTGAAGCAGGCATCGCCGGCCCGGAGGAAATTGAGTATCTCCACCTTGGCGCCAACGCGCCGGTTTTGATCCGAAATTTGCGATACCGCGACGTCAACGGCCGTCACGTGATGGCGGGCCACACGGTCCACCGCGGCGATCTTGTACGCTATTCGCTTCAGGTGCCGCTGGCCCGCGAAGGCGCCCGCGCCGAAAACGGTTGTACGGGCGTTCACGACGACTGACGGGCCGAATTACGCGCGCGTGAAAGATCAGCGGCACCTGGAAGGCAAGTGCCGGTAAAGTGCAGGAGGCTATCGTGCGGCTCGGACGACGTCAGTTCTTTCAGCTTGTTCCCGGTGCCCTTGCAGCGATGAAAGTGGGGGCCGCGCGTGCGGCGGACGAACCGCTTCGCGTCGGCTCGATCCTGTCTGTCACCGGGCCTGCGGCCTTTCTCGGCGAAGACATGAAGGCCGGCCTCCAGCTCGCGGTCGACGAGATCAACGCTTCCAGCGGGATCAACGGGCGACAAATCGCCTGGACCTTTTACGATGCCGAAAGCCAGACCCAGAAGGCCATAACTGCGACCCGCCGCCTGATCAGCCAGGATCAGGTCCAGCTCATCGTGAGCGGCGGCAACATGAGCGGCATTGCGCTGGCAATGGCGCCCATGACGGAGGCTGCCAAAATTCCGTTCATCTCCAGCGAAGGCGCTCTTGCCATCGTTACCCCGGTCGCCGAGCGTCGCTGGACGTTCAAGAGCACGGTCGACGACGAAGACGTACTTGAACGTATCGCCGACTATCTGGAAAAGAAAAACATCAGCAAGGTAGCGCTGATCGCCGACACCAGCGGCTTCGGGCAGGGCGCCGTGACCCAGATGCACAAGGTTGGTCCGCGCCGAAAACTTGAAGTCGTGTACGAAACCTTCGGGCCTGCCGACACCGACATGATGCCCCAGCTCACGCGCATTCGCGACAGCGGGGCCGGCGCCGTGATCTGCTGGACCGTCACTCCGGCGGGCGTCATTTTCATCAAACAGGCGCGCGAACTGGGCCTCGACAGCCGGACATTGCTTCACAGCTACGGGTTCGTTTCGTCGCGTTACATGACGCTCGCCGGGGATGCCGCCGGTTCGATTTTGCTGGCAAGCCTCAAGCTTCCGGTCGGAGATCAATTGCCGGATTCTGACCCGCTCAAATCGGGCATCCTGAAGCTGTTCAACAGCTATCAGGCCCGCTTCGCCCGCGCTCCGAGTTTTTATGCCGCCGAATCCTACGATGCCGCGATGCTGGCGCGGCAGGGACTTCTCAACGTCGGCGGTGATCCGTCGAAGCTGCCCGAAGGTCTGGAGAAAATCCGGAACTTTGCCGGCGTCAGCGGTGTCTTCAACTTTTCTGCCGAACGTCATTCGGGCCTGTCGAAACAGGATATTGTCCTGATCAACTGGCGCGACGGACGGTTCAATCTCGTCGACTACGCGTAAACGGGACCGTTATTCGAAAGGAACAGACCATGGCACTTTCGCGCGAGATGTCCGCGGAACAGGCATTCGAGGTGGTGCAGACGCTGCTCGACCAGCCCGAAAGCAGGTTCCCGCTTACGTTCAATTCGGACTTGCCGCGGATTCGGGAACTCTTTCACACCGCAACCCGGAGCCAGTGGGATCCAAAAACCGACGTGCAATGGGAACTGCTCGATCCGGAAGCTTACACCGAAGATCAGCGTTACGCCGCACGCCTGTACTGGAGCAGACGCGCCTGGAGCGAATACGGTGCCATCTCGGAAAGTCCGGCCCTGCAGGTGCGCTTTGGCGTAGAGCAGCGGCCGTCGGACATGCAGCTGTTTTTTACGATTCGATCGCAGGAAGAGGCGCGCCATGCCGAAGTGTGTCACGCCATGGCGGAGAAGCTCGGCGGCTATATTGAAAAGCCGGTGCAGCAGCTGTTCGAGGGATCGGTCGCCACCCATGGGGTACGGCGCGCGGCACTCAGCGCCAGCACCCCGCTTGAAGGCATTATTGCCGCTCTGGTCTGCACGGCCGAGGAAATTGCGTTCGACGTCTTCCGTCATCTCGACGACGTAACGCGCGACCCGGTCGCGAAGCAGATCGTCCGCTTCATCATGAGGGACGAATCCCGTCACTGCGCGTTCGGCTGGTATTTCCTCGAGGCCATCTGCGAAACGCTCAGCCCCGATCAGAAGAAAATGATCGAAGACTCCGTCATCGCCATGATGGAGAAAGTCGAACTCAACGGCTATCACAGCTCCTGGCTGGCGCCCGACAGCCCGGCGTCGCGGACCGAGGTTGAAGCCGATCGTGTTACCTACGAAGCCGGCCTCGGCTCAACGATCGAGGAAATCGAAAAGCCGGTCTTCATCGCCACCGTAAGGCGCATCCGCGAGCAGATGCGGCCGCTGGGCATCAACCTGCCGCCGTTTTCGCATCCCAAGCTTGGTACCATCTGAGATGCAGGGCGCCGCAGGCCAGGCCGCGCTGCCGCCGCTTCGCCTTCTGGTCGAACGGCGCTTTCCGCTCGAAATGAATGTCACGCTTCCGCAGATCCGGGAGCTTTACGATACCGGCAAGGCAGGCCGCTGGAATCCGCATCGCGACATCGCCTGGAGCGAATTGCGTCCTGAACAATACGATGCGCCGACCCGCGAAGCGGCGAGGCGGACCTGGAGCAGACGGCTGTGGATGGAGGTCACCGGCCTTACCGAAACTCCTGCCCTGTTGGTCCGCCTCTGCATGGAGACCGGCCGCGAAATCGACCCCAAGTTTTTTCTCACGGTGCGCAACACCGAAGAGGCGTGGCATGTCGAGTGTTTCGAACGCGTGACAGACGCATTCGGAGGCCGTCTTACGAGGCCGGCCAATCGCGGTTATGAGGCGGCGTTCAACCGCAACCTGCATCGCCGCGTGCTCGACGCCGCGCAGCATCTCGACAGCTACGTGGCGTGTTTCTGCGCTTTCGAGGACGGGCTCGAACTGGAGCTCTGCCGCACCTGGCGGATCAACGCAAAAAATCCGGCAATCGCTGCAATGCTCGATCACATCATTGCCGACAAGGAACGGCACGCGGCGTTCGGATGGCTTTACCTCGCCAGCAGAGCTCCGCGCTGGACCGCGGCGGAGTGCGGGCTCATCGCGGAGCAGGTCGCGGCACACATCCGCGATACGGAGTTCAAGGGCTACCACTGCCCTTGGCTCGCGCCGGAACACGCAGCCGCCGAGGCGGACGCAGACGCGGCGTGTGCCGCAGCGGGCCTGGGTGCGGCAAGCCGCGCCCAGGAAGAAGACACGATGGCAACCTACGTCGCCAACGCGCGGCAGAGGTTTCGCGAAATGGGCGTCGTGATCCCGGCGTTCGAAACCAACCGCATGCGAACGTTCTGACCGCGGCGATGCACACCGCGGCGACCGTGGTCCAGCTGCTTGTCATCGGTGCGGGCACCGGCAGCATTTACGCACTCATGGCGCTCGGCTTCAACGTGGTGTTCAAAAGCACTGGCGCGATGAATTTCGCGCAGGGCGAATGGGTGGTGATGGGCGGCATGATTTCGGCCCTGCTGTTTGCCGCAACGAACAATGTCGCGCTGGCCTGTCTCGTTGCCGTTTTGCTGGTGGCCGATCGTCGGTATCGTCTCCGAACGGCTGGTCATCCGGCCGTTGCGTAACCCCAACCCGCTGCTGATCACGCTGATCAGCATCGGACTTGCCATCTGCACGCGCGGACTGATGATGCTGATCCTCGGCAAAAGCCCGGTCGGATATCCGGGATTTTCAAAAACCGAAAGCCTCGGGTTTTTGGGGATCAGCTTTCAGACGCAAACGCTCTGGATTTTCGGCATTACGCTCGTTTTTCTGATCGCCATGCATCTGTTTTTCGAACGCAGCATGCTGGGCAAGGCGCTTCGCGCGGCGGCCGCCGACCGTGAGGCGGCAGCGATCGTCGGGGTGAGGGTCGAGACGACGGTCATGCTGTCATTTGCCATCGCGGCCTTCGCCGGCGCGCTGGCGGGCGCGATCATCACGCCGCTCACGCTCGCCTCGTACGATCAGGGCGCTGCTTTCGGTTTCAAAGGCTTCAGCGCCGCGATGCTGGGCGGGATCGGGAGCCTGGGTGGAGCGGTGGCGGGCGGTATCGCACTCGGACTGCTGGAGGCATTCGGCAGTTTCTATATTTCGTCCGACTTCAAGGACGCGATCGCTTTCGCGGTCCTGCTGCTGATTCTGTTTCTGCGTCCGTCCGGATTTTTTGGCCGCGCCGAAATAACCAAAGTCTGACCGATGGTTCGGCGCCGCCCATGAACAGCAAAAACGCGCGCCCATTTCCCGCGAACGCCGGCCCACGCCGGCCGGATCGTGCGGCTGGCAGGCCGGCCGGATCGTTTGCGTCCGGTCGTTGGCGATTGCTGCTCCTGTGGCTCGTTTTTCTTGTCGTGCCGTTTGCTGCTCCCAACAATTATCTGGTCTCGCTTGCGAATCTCCTGCTGATCAACGTTATTCTGATCGCGAGCCTTAATCTTCTGATGGGCTACGGCGGACAGATTTCGCTGGGCCACGCCGGCTTCTTCGGCCTCGGGGCCTACGTCAGCGGTATTCTCAGTGCCCGGTTCGGCATTGCCGGCTGGATCGGATTGCCGGCGGCCATGCTCGCGACAGGTCTGGCCGCTCTCGTGATCGGCGTTCCTGTTCTGCGGCTGCGCGGTTTGTACCTGTCGATGGCCACGCTCGGCTGGAATGCAATTCTCGTCGTCCTGTTCAACCGCCTGGTCGATCTCACCGGGGGGCCCAACGGGCTGCTCGGTGTTGCGCCATTTTCGATCGGCGGTTTCCGGCTCGACACCGACCTGCGCGAATTTCCGCTCGTCTGGCTGATGTCGCTTCTGGTGATGGTCGCCATTCTGCACCTCCTGCACTCGCGGCCCGGCCGCGCGCTCCGCGCAGTCGCGACCAACGAACTCGGAGCCGAAGCGCTGGGCATCGACAGCGCGCGCGTCAAGCTTCTGTTTTTTGTGATGAGCGCCGGGATGGCGGGAATTGCCGGCAGTCTTTACGTCCACATCAACCAGTACGCCTCACCGGAAACGTTTGGCGTCGCGAGCTCCATCCTTCTGGTCGTGATGGTCGCGCTTGGCGGCTCCGGAACGTATTGGGGACCGGTGCTTGGAGCGATTATTTACACTGCCGTACCGCAACTTTTGCTTGATTACGAAGACGCCGAGCTCCTGCTGTTCGGTGCCGGCATGCTGGTCGTGCTCGTTGTCTTTCCGCGCGGCCTCGCCGGCATACCCTCGGCGTTGCGAAACCGGCATGCCCGCGGGCGCGGGAGGCCGGCGTGAGCACAACGCTCCTGAAGATTGAAGCACTGAACTGCAATTTCCAGGGACTTCGCGCCGTTGCTGACCTCAGTTTCGATGTCGCGGCCGGGGAGATAAAGGCGGTCATCGGGCCCAATGGAGCCGGCAAAAGCACGCTCTTCAACATGATCGCCGGCGTTACACGCCACACGTCCGGTCATATCTGGTTCGACGGCCGCCGCATCGATACCCTGCCGACATTTGCGCGGGCGCGCCTCGGCATCGCCCGCACATTCCAGAACCTTCAGATCTTCCGCGATATGACCGTTCTGGAAAATGTGGTCGCCGGATGTCATCTGCGCGGCCGCGCCGGTTTCGCTCACGCCATTCTGCGCGACAGGTCATTTCGCGCCGAAGAGCGTGCGCTCGAGGAAGCTTCATTCGATTTGCTCCGGCGTTTCGGTCTCGCCGGCAAGGCACACGTTCCGGCCGGCGCGCTGAGCTACGGAGAAATGAAGATGCTCGAACTCGCACGCGCGCTTGCCGGCGGGCCGCGTCTCCTTCTGCTCGACGAGCCGACCGCCGGACTGCCGCGGGCGGAAGCCGATCACATGGAAGGCATCATCAGGGCCCTGAACGAACAGGGAATGACGGTGCTGCTCGTCGAGCACAACATGCGCATGGTCATGTCGCTTTCCCACGACATTCTTGTTCTGAACAATGGCGTTCGGATCGCGGAAGGTCCGGGCGAAGCAATCAGCAGGCATCCGGACGTCCTGACCGCGTATCTGGGTGCGACCGATGATGCTTGAAGTCGAAGCGCTGACCGCGGGCTACGGCAGCATCGAAGTTCTGCATCGAATTTCGTTCCGGGTCGGGCGCGGACAGTCGGTCTGTCTGATCGGCGCCAACGGTGCCGGCAAGACAACGCTGCTGCGCTGCCTAGGCGGCCTGCTGCCGCCGAACGAAGGGCGGATCCTGATCGAGGGCACCGATATTGCCGGCCGCTCCGCGTCCACCCGGCTGGATTACGGCGTTACTCTCGTGCCGGAAGGCCGGCGCGTCTTTTCGCCGATGACGGTTCGCGAGAATCTTGAAATGGGCGCCTTCCGCCGGCTGTGGCCACGGCGCGATCGCACGGTGGCGGCCGACATGGCGATGGTGTTCGACCTGTTCCCGCGGCTTCGCGAACGCGAGCGTCAGGCCGCCGGGCTGCTGTCCGGCGGAGAGCAGCAAATGCTGGCGATCGGGCGGGCTCTGATGTCGAAGCCGAGGCTTCTTCTCCTCGACGAACCGTCGATCGGGCTTGCTCCCCGGGTGGTCCAGGAAATTTTCGCGACCATCAGGCACCTCAATGAGGCGGGCATGTCGATTCTGCTGGCCGAGCAGAACGCCAATATGGCGCTGCGCGTGGCGACATATGGCTACGTGCTGGCGGAGGGGGCACTCGTGAGCGGCGCGGAAACCAGCGTGCTGATGAACGATCCCGGCGTCAAAGAGGCTTATCTCAAACCCTGATGGATCGAAGGGCATTTTGGCAATGATCGACGACGCGCTGGAAGCCGAGTTCGCTCTGCGCAGGCGGCACCCCGAACGTGAGCTGGTCTATGACGGCCACCAACGCCGCAGCGCGATCGTGCGGAGCAATGGCGCCTGTCTTCTGAATCAACGCTATGCGGCGGGCCCGCGTTGCCTTCTTGATATTTTCCCAGCGGGCGACCGCGCGCCGATTCTGTTTTTCATCCACGGCGGCTACTGGCGGGCGCTCGACAAGTCTTATGTTTCCTTCATCGCGGAGCCGTATCGCAACGCCGGCATAACGGTGGTCATGCCGAACTACGACCTGGTTCCGGCCGTTCGTGTCGGCGGCATCGCCGATCAAATGCGTCTGGCGTTGAACTGGACTGTCAGACATCTCGAGCCCGAATGCATTGTTGTTTCCGGACACTCCGCCGGCGGCCAGCTCGCCGCCATGCTGGCGCTTGATCAGGCAACCCGTGGGGAGGGGCCAATTATCGGACTGGCGACCATCAGCGGCGCGTTCGATCTGCGGCCGCTGCTGCACACTTCGATCAATATCGATCTCGGTCTGTCAGAGGACGAAGCCGCCGAATCCAGTCCGTTGCTTCGCCTCAGGGCACTCAGGGAAGGCGTCACCCTGGTACCTTTGCTCGGCTTGGTCGGTGGCGACGAAACACGAGGGTTCAAGCGATGGACGGCCGACTTTGTCGCAGAGTGGCGCGCACGCAGGGCGCGGGCCGAACTGTACGAGGTCGCCGGCCGAACCCATTTTACGATCCTCGACGCGCTTGCGGCACCGGACGGGGAGTTGCTGTCCTGGATGTGCGGGTTGCGCGCTCTGCGATAAGGCAAATCTCCCCTCGACCGGCGAGAATCAGAGGAAGGTGACCTTAGTCACTCACGTTCCATTCTCACAAAGGCGCTTTGCGCTAGGGTAAAGATCGTCTCGTTGCACCGCCTGTCTTATAATTATTCCATAAAATCAGACGTTTATAGTTTCCAGAGCCTGACGCCAAATCTCGTAAAAATGGGCTAACTCCGTTAGAAATGTTAAGGGAGTGTTGACTTAGCCTTCGCGTTTTGGGATTGGTACGATCATAGACTGCAATCGAAGATTGTCGAGACGTTAGTGGACAAGTCCGGCTTAAAGGGGAATACATAATGAAGAAGTTGACCGTCCTTTCTGCAGCCGCCGTGGCGATGGCTATTATTTCGCTTGCTCCGGCTGCGAGGGCTTCAACGTTTCTTTTTACGGGGTCACTGACGCCGTCCGGTGCGGTCGTGGTCAGCCTCGACATCACTACGGGCGGTGCCGAAGGCGCGGGCGTCGCCATTACCGGTGTTACCGGCACGATATTGGGCGATGCCGTGACCCTTCTTGGCAGTGCTGTCACTCCTCCAGGGTCTGCCACCAGTCCCGACGGCCAGTGGTTGTATGACAACGTTCTGTATCCCGCGCTGAATTCGCCATTTGGAACGGCGTTCGATAACCCCGGACTGCTCGTCCTCAATACCGTCACGAACACGGACGTGAACATTTTCTCCCCAGGAAGCGGCGCTCCATATATTCTGGGACAGAGCCCTGGTCAGAGCCAAGTGGATCTGTTTGGGAGTGTGACCGCAACTCCCCTCCCGTCGACCTGGACAATGCTGGTCGCGGGCTTCGCCGGTCTTGGCCTGTTTGCCTTTCGCGGAATGAAGAAGCGTTCCGTTGCGGTCGCTACCGCCTGATCAGCGAATGATCGGATTTCGGAGAAACCGCCGCGAGGCCGTTTCTTCGTTTTGGCGTTGGGGTAGCGCAACACGCCGCTTGCCCCGGCGGGGTCAATCGGTCTGATCGTTAAGTCGGCAATACTAACAAATGTCAGGGTCACTGGGGGCTTCGCGTTGACCCCGGTCAATATTGTGTTCAAACTATCAGAAATTCTAACGTGGCCGGGAAAGATAGCGCAATGAACAGATCGTTTTTTGCAGGTGTTGGTGTTGCCGTCCTGGCTGTCTCGTCGGGTGCGGCAAATGCCGCTACCATTACGTCCTCGAACACGGATTCATATTCCACCGTCAGTTTTGGAAACGTCGCGAATTTCAACAGCCCGCCGTCGACCACGACCTACGGTCAAACCAGCCCTCAGGGTCCGTTTTCGGACGGAGGCGCGGCTTTTTCGGGGGGTGGTATTCTAATGACAAATCCGGGCCCCGGTACGTCGCTCGGTCTTTACGCCGAGCCGCTTGGTGACAGCTCCCAATATCTGGCTGTGCTGGGCGGCACCAGCGAGAATGTTGCGTTCACCGGGTCGTACACCAAACTCGGCCTGTATTGGGGCTCGATCAATTCCTATAATTCCATTTCATTTTACAACAACGGTACGCTGCTCGAGACGGTCACCGGCACGCAGGCGGCCGCAGCGATCATTCCGCCCACGAGCGCGCAAGGGTCGCAGACCGATTATGCAAACAACCAGTTTATCACCATCAGCAACATCCTTGGTGATAACGCTGTGTTTAACAGCGTCGTCCTTTCGTCATCTCAGAACTCTTTCGAGCTTGATGACCTGACGTGGGGCAATCCCTTCATTCAAGGGGGAACATCATCTACGCCGCTGCCGGCGACTCTGCCGCTGTTTGCCGGGGGTTTTGGGGCCTTCGGCTTTTTTGGCTGGCGCCGTGGGCGGAAAGGCGCTGCCCGCCTCCAGGCCGCCAGCTAATTCGGCTCATAAATCTGCAGATCCCGCGTCTCGATTCCCGCGTCTCAATGCGCCGTTCGAGGCAAGGACACCCTGCTTCAGCGCGCGCGAGAGTCGGTGGTCGGAAGCGAGATATTCGATCTGTGTGAAGGTCTTGAGTGAGATTATGAGCGCCACCGGCCTCCGGGCGCCGGCAAGTCAGTGTGCCGGCCGCTCAGAAGAACGAACCTGCTTTGCGATTGGTACGCCGGCGGCCCGGTTACCGCGGGTTCCGGCGAGGACGGCATGAGCGGCAAGCCCGAGAAAGTAACCTAACTGAAGGCTGATCGCTGCCGCTCCCGCCAGGAGCAATTCAACCCCGATTGCCCCGGAATCTGCGATTCCGGAGATGAATGTTCCCAGCGCCACAAGAACAGTAGCCGGCATCAGCACGAACGCTTTGAATCGTTGCGCCAGCAGCAATCCCAGGGACAGGGAAATGAGTAAGCCGATCATATTGGCGAAATCCGGTATGCCGGTGCAACTTTCCTCCGGCGGGTGTTAAGTTCCTGTTACCGGCAATTGATCGCGGTTATGCATGGTCGCATGGCTCCGGCCGGCCGCGATGATCTCGGCGAATCCTGCTTTTCAATATGGGGTGACAGGGGCGTCACTCTTTGCCATGATTATCACATCCTTAAAGGCATGCCCCCGTAGTGGCGGAGGCTGAGGAGGCAGGCATGAAGGCTTCGGTTACAGGGGGCGTCCTCATTTTGGGACTTTGTCTTGCGCCGATATCCACGGCGTTTGCTGGAGGCACATTGCTTGCACCTTCGGTGGAACTCGGCCTACCGGGCCTGTCTGCGCGAGGCGTGGATTCAGGACTGGTGCCACGGAAATTCGGCGAGATTTACCGCGACCTACGAACGGGTCTACGCTGGGTGCATCGCTGCCAATGGCGGAGGCCGGTTTTCTTTGGAAGGGCGTACCTGGACCAACACCGACGATTTTTGTTGGGCCGCATCCCGTACCGCGGTCTGGCACGCGCGCTGATCAGTCAGGTCGATTTGCAGGTTTCGTCCGCGATTGCCCCGTTCCGGCGGTTTAACGCAGGATGTCGCGATATTCGGTTGGCATAAAGCCGGCAATTGCCGACGCGGGGACGAAAAACTTCGCGATGTCCCGCGGGAGTTTGGTTCTGGGTCCTGCCTGGGGGCCCGAGGACTGAAATATCTTCCCGCTTACTATGCCAAGCAGGCACTTTTGACTGGCGTCGAAAACGCCGGATCCGGACGCGCCCGTGGACACGACATCGGCCATTGCCGTGCGGAATTTTGCGTCAAGATTTTCTGGAAGACTTGCCGGCTCAACGATATGCGAACGGGCGATCTTCGCCGGTGTCGCGGAAATTATTTCCTCGCCGGCGGTAACCGGATTCCTGCAAAGGCCGACGCGCCGCAGGCGGAGGCTGACGGGGAGGGCCTCGTCGTCTATCGACAGAAGCGCCAGGTCAACATCGCTGAAACTGCCCTGTTTGATGACTCTCGCGGGCAGAACTCTGCCCGCGATTTCGACTTCATTCGTAACCCAGAACCTGCGGCTCACCACATGCGCCGCCGTCAGTACAAGACCCTTGCCCAGATAGACACCCAGTCCGGTCCACGACTCGCGCGGTACCCGCAGAACGTTCACCGCGTAGATCTTCAGCGACGAGGCAGGATCACGCGTGGCGAGATCGGCGAAATCTGACTGCCCCGAAAGTATCAGGACACAAGCTGCAAGAATGAAAAGACGTCCGAATATCACGTTTCGCATCTGACAGTTACACAGAGGAATGCGCAGCGCTCTCTCGGCGGACAATGCCGCGACGCGGCCTGGTTCTCCGTGGCGCGGCTTATCCTGCTCACCTGGATTGTTTCATTCTATGACCCCGTCGGCGTTGCGGACAGCGTTAGTCTGACTAGCACAGATCGCCGGGATGGCGGCGACGCTTCTGCCGCAGGCTCCTTCCCGATGCGTCGGGCTTGAGGGCGTGCTTCTCGGTGAAACGCGGAAGGCTGGCAATCCGCCATCGTTATTTCCGGGAGGAAGCGGTGCGGACGCAGGGCGACGAGGTTTTCGACTGTGAGGGAGCGGGGCGCTTCAGCCGGTCTTTAGCAAAGGTTGCCATCCAACCCGTTAGGCGACTATCGCAACGGTATCCATTTGGCGGCGTTTAAATCACAAAATGAAAATTATGGGCCTGCAGGTTATGGGCCTCAACGTGGCTCAGTGTGATTGAGTCGGTCGCGTCGAGCGTGATTACCGCGCCGCCTCCAGAAGGATGTATGTCGGCCCGAAGTGCTGCAAAATCGGGGACCAGGCTGACCGGAATGTCGATGACATCGAGCGAGGTGTTGAAATGATTGATCGTCTCCTTGCCAATGTTCGGGGTGAACACGAACGTATCGGCGCCTTTGCCGCCAGTGAGGGTATCGCCTGGACCTCCGATGAGCCATTGCGAAGTCGCGCCATAAGCGCTCGCTGAAACGTGCATGTCGCCGGCGCTCCCGTCGAGCACGGCGTATCCGGGTGATGCGCTGATGGAGCTGCCGGCGACGCCGGAGATGTAGGTTTCGTCCGGATTTGTGTTCAGTACAGTGAAAGTCGATTCAGCTGTTCCGCCCTGGGCGTTGCTGACGTTAAAGGTGAACACATCTTCTGCGACGCCGAAACTTACGGCATTGGGAGCGGTTTCCGTGTAGGTGAAGTTTCCGTTTGCTGCCAGCGTGAGTGTTCCGTACTCCCCGGCGAGAGGCTGGCCGACGTTTCCAGACGAACCGTCTACGGCGGTTATGGTCAGAGCACCGCCATCGAGATTCGAGTCAGTTCCGCCGGTGGTCGTCTGGAGCGTATCATGCACGACAATCGGCGCTGCCACGGCCGGGACGCTTGGCGCTGTGGTGTCGATCTTCAGGCCGCTGAAGGTGACGTCGGCGCCGGCGAAGGCGGCGGCATTGCCGGCGGCGTCCGCCACGGTGGCGCCGTTGAGGCTGACGCCGGTGACCGCGAGGCTGGCGGTGTTCTGGCCGGCCGCGACGGTGTAGTCGAACACCAGCGAGGTCGCGGTCGAGTGTGCGGCGTCGTAGGTGGCGGTGCCGCCGTCGTTAAGGGTCAGAGTCGGCGTGCCGCCGGACACCGTTACCGCCTCGCTCATGGCAAGCGTAATCGGAATGATCACGCCTGCGCCCTCGGTGCCGGACGTGGGGGCGGAAGTGGCCGCGGTGACCGTCGGAGCTGTGGTGTCGATCTTCAGACCGCTGAAGGTGACATCGGCGCCGGCTAAGGCGGCGGCATTGCCGGCGGCGTCCGCCACGGTGGCGCCGTTGAGGCTGACGCCGGTAACCGCGAGGCTGGCGGTGTTCTGGCCGGCCGCGACGGTGTAGTCGAACACCAGCGAGGTCGCGGTCGAGTGTGCGGCATCGTAGGTGGCGGTGCCGCCGTCGTTAAGGGTCAGGGTCGGTGTGCCGCCCGACACCGTCACCGCCTCGCTCATGGCGAGCGTAATAGGAATTGTCACGCCTGCGCCCTCGGTGCCGGACGTGGGGGCGGAAGAGGCCGCGGTGACCGTCGGCGCTGTGGTGTCGATAGCAAAGACCAACCTGAACGAAGTAGATGGTGCAAG
>CAVYCI010000002.1:0-287907 GCA_963766925.1 uncultured Alphaproteobacteria bacterium | reverse complement strand
TGTCGATCTCCTCGCCGATCAGCGCGCGCACCTCGCTGGCGCGCGCCAGCGAGGCGAAATCCGAGAACGCGAGGTCGCGCGACAGCGCCCACCGCTCGACATGGTCATGATCAATCAAGATCAGGCCGATGAGATCGCCGCTCCCTTCACCGACGACGAGGGCGTCGAAAATATAGGGGCTGCCTCGCAACTCGGTTTCCCAATCCGAAGTGAGCACGCGCTCGCCATTCGCCGCGACGAGGGCGTCCTCGATACCCCCGACCCATTCGATACGCCCGGCCTCGTCGACGCGCCCGAGATCGCCCGTGCGCAGCCAGCCGTCCCCATCGACGTGGCGGGTCGCTTCCGGACGTGTAGGGCAACTGTTTGGAAACGAGGGAGATACGTGCCTTAAGGGCGACGTGAACGTTACTTCCGATAGGAGTTTAGAAAACGTTCACCCCATCTTGCACATTTCTCGTGCGACCGCTTTGTCCATGTCGGGCAATCACCTCGCGATAGGCACTTAGCAGCCTGACCCCCGCAGCACTCCACGTGATCTCATCGACTGTCCGGAGCGATGCCTCTCGCAAACGCCCGAGCAGCGCACGGTCCTGGTGCAGCATGGTGATGTGTTGCCTTAACGTTTCCACGTCACCCACACGATGTACAAGGGCGTTTTCCAAGTGCTTGCATGGGGCCCCTGCGGCCTCAGAAACCAGCAAGACGCAACCACTGCCCCGAGCTTCGGAAGTCACAAGCGCGCTTCCCTCTTCGACGCTGGGAAGAACTCAGCAATCGCTCGTCCCGAGACTGACCATCGTCTCCGGCGAGCGCGTCATTGTCGACACCAGCCACAAGACGCCGACCCCGGATGGGCTTTACGCCATCCGCGATACGTTCAACTGCATTGTCGTCAAGCGCCTGCAAGTGCTGCGTTCGGCGCGGCCGCCGCGGGTGAAAATCATTTCCGACAACCCCAATCATCCGAGTGAAGAAGCCCCGCTCGGGGAGCTTGAGATCGTCGGCAAGGTGCTCTGCTGCCTCAAGCTGTTCTGAGCGGGCCGATTCTCGTCACCAGCTTTGCCAGGAAAACCGCGGCGAAACGGTCGGGTCTGCCGCTTCACCCGCGTCGCGCCGCGGCGGCCCCGTCGTCACCCGTTAGTCTCTCTTTCATTGACATATCGTCACCGTTATGGCTACTCGCGCGTCTTGGCCTTCCCGGCAGCGCGAGGCATCCAACTTGCTCCATCAGCCCGAACACCTCCCGGCGGCAAGCGCGCTTCGCGCGGATCGCAGAGCGGCGGGCGCGTTCGCCGCGCGGCCGAGGCGGCCCGCGGCGACGGCGCCACAGCGATGGCGGTCGCGCTCGCGCACATCGGCGCCGCCTTCGATGAGGCCGCCGTCGTCCATGCATTCAAGTTGCGCATCGAGCGACTTCATGGCGCTCGCGCCGGATCATGCCGCGGTCCGGGCGCGCTTCGGCGCCCGCGCCGCCCTGCTGGCGGGCTGCAATCTCGATGCGGCGATCGTTCGTGTCGAACGCTGGTGGCGCGACGAGCGCAAGGCGTTTCAAATCGCCAGCGTTTTCGGCTGCGGCACGCGGTTCTCGCTCGACATTTTAAGCGAACTCCGACTCATTTTGCGGCTGATGCGGTCGGAAACAGATGCACGCCGAGTTTGAGAGATTATGCGCGATTGCGAACCGTTGCCGCAGCCGCGGATGATCGAAGCCCGGCGCGGTACGACGGTGGTGACGACGCGGATGTGCAGCTCGCGTAGCTGCTTCGGCCGTCGCTTCCGATGGCGCGCCCATCATCAAATCCTCGGCGCGCTGATTCATCGGAAACAACACCACCTCGCGCAAGTTCTCCTCGCCGCACAACAGCATGACGATGCGATCGATGCCGGGCGCGATGCCGCCGTGCGGCGGCGCGCCGAGCGACAGCGCGTGCAGCATGCCGCCGAATTTCTCTCCAGCACGCTCTCGTCATAGCCGGCGATGGCGAAGGCTTTCTTCATCACGTCGGGACGATGATTGCGGATCGCGCCGGATGACAATTCCACGCCATTGCAGACGATGTCGTATTGGATCGCCTTGAGACCGAGAATCTTGTCGCGGTCGGCGGGGTCGAGCGCAATGAATTCCTCGGCCGGCAAATTCGGCATCGAGAATGGATTGTGGGAAAAGTCGATTTTGTTTTCCTCTTCATTCCATTCGTACATCGGAAAATCGACAATCCAGCACAGATCGAAGCGGTCTTTGTTGGTAAGGCCGAGGTCCTCGGCGATCTTCGTCCGCGCCAAGCCAGCGAACTTGTAAAAAGTTTGCGGATCGCCGGCGACGAAAGAACACCGCATCTCCCGCGCTGAGATCAAGGTTTGCGCGCAGTGTCTCGGTGCGTTCCGGCCCGAGATTGTTGGCGACAGGACCGCGACCAAGCGCGGCGCCGCCATCTTGCGCAAAGAAAATATAGCCCAGCCCCGGCTGACCCTCGCCCTGCGCCCAGGAATTCATGCGGTCGCAAAAGGCGCGCGAGCCGCCGCCTTTGCGCCGGAATCGCCCACACCTGCGCTTTCGGATTGGTTTCAAGAATGCGGGCGAAAATCTTGAAGCCCGAGCCGCGAAAAATCTCGGAGACGTCCTGCATCACGATCGGATTGCGCAAATCCGGCTTGTCGGTGCCGTATTTGGCGATCGCCTCGGTGTAAGGGAATGCGCGGAAATTTCTGCGTCACCGGCTTGCCGCCGCCGAATTCCTCGAACACGCCACGGATGCACCGGCTCGACCGCCTCGAACACATCGTCTTGGGTGACGAAGCTCATTTCCAGGTCGAGCTGATAGAACTCGCCGGGCGAGCGGTCGGCGCGCGCATCCTCGTCGCGAAAGCACGGCGCGATCTGGAAATAGCGGTCGAAGCCGGAAATCATGATCAGCTGTTTGAACTGCTGCGGCGCCTGCGGCAGCGCGTAGAACTTGCCCGGATGCATGCCGCGACGGCACGAGATAATCGCGCGCGCCTTCCGGCGAGGAGGCGGTGAGGATCGGCGTCTGAAATTCGAAGAAGCCCTGCTCCTTCATCCGCCGCCGCAGCGAATCGATGATCGCGCCGCGCTTCATGATGTTCTGGTGCAGATGCTCGCGGCGCAGGTCGAGGAAGCGGTACCGCAGCCGGATCTCTTCGGGATATTCCTGCTCGCCAAATACCGGCATCGGCAGCTCGGCGGCGCGCCCCAGCACCTCGATCTCGCGGATATAGACCTCGACCGCGCCGGTCGGCAGATCGGCATTCTCGGTGCCGCTCGGGCCGCCGCCGCACCTTGCCGTCGACGCGCACCACCCATTCCGAGCGCAGCGTCTCGGCCACCTTGAACGCCGGGCTGTCCGGATCGGCGACCACCTGGGTCAGGCCGTAATGATCGCGCAAGTCGATGAACAGCACGCCGCCGTGATCGCGGATGCGATGGCACCAGCCGGACAGGCGCACCTCGCGGCCGATGTCGCCCGCGCGAAGTGCGCCGCAGGTATGGGTGCGATAGCGGTGCATGAGGGCCGCGCTCGATCTTTCGGTTGTTGTTCCAGCCGGAACGCGGAAAGCGCATGGGAGGGGGTCTTTGTCAAGGCGAGCGGGACGCGAGTTCCTGGTTGCCCGGCCCCTGCCCGCCGACGCATTCTCCGCCATGCGCGCCGGGATGCGCGAACCGGTGCGGCGAACCGCGCAACAGACGGAGCTTTATGCCGATGGCGCGACGCCGGACGGTCAGGACGAAGACGGCCGCCGCAACGATGACCACCGGCGAGGCCGCCGTCGGCAGCGCTTCTGGCTCATGGGCTGGACACGATTTATGTCCTGCCGGGCGTTCACAACGACGACTTCTTCGACGCGCTGGCGAAAAACACAGGGCGCATCCGCACCGTACACAGCCGGCACGAGCAGGGCGCGGCCTACATGGCTCTGGGCGCGGCCGTCGCGACCGGCAGGCCGCAGGCTATTGCGTCGTCCCTGGCCCCGGTCTCCTGAACTCGTCGGCGGCGCTGCTCACGGCCTATGGCATGAACGCCCCGGTGCTGGCGCTGTTCGGCCAGATCCCGGAGAAGGCGATCGGGCGGGGCTACGGCCACCTGCACGAAATCCGCGACCAGGCCGGCATCATCGCGCGGCTGGTGGACTGGTCGGCGCAGATCCGCGCGCCGCGCGAGGCGCCCCGCCTGGTCGCCAAAGCGATCCAGGCCATGTTCACGGGCCGGCCGGGTCCGGCGGCGCTGGAATGCGCCATCGACGTCTGGGGGCGGGCAGGCACGGTGTCGCCCCAGGGCCCGCTGCCGGTCCGCGAGCCGCGCATCGACGAGGACGCCATCAAGGCCGCGGCGAAGCGGCTTGGCGCTGCGAAGCGGCCGTTGATCGTTGCCGGCGGCGGCGCGCAGGACGCGTCCCCCGAGGTCACCGCGCTCGCGCATGAATTGCAGGCGCCGGTGCTGTCCTATCGGCGCGGTCGCGGCGTGCTCGACGATCGCGATCCGCTGTCGGTCAATCTGCCGCTTGGCCGCGAGCTGTGGCGCGAAGCCGATGTCGTGCTGGCGGTGGGTACCCACCTGCACACGCCGCTCCTGAGCTGGGGCACCGACCGCGACCTGAGCATCATTCGCGTCGACGCCGACCCCGATGCGCCCGCGCGCATTGCCAAACCGAAAGTGGCGCTCGTCGGTCAGGCGGCGACGATCCTGCGGCGGCTGCTCGCCGTCCTGCCGGCGCACAATTCCGTGCGGCCATCGCGAACGGAAGACATGCGCGCGCGCCACGCGCTCATGAACGCGCGGCTGGCGAAGCTCGCGCCGCAACTGGCGTACCTCGGGGCGATTCGCGCCGAACTGCCGGAGGACGGTATCTTCGTGGATGAAGTCACACAGCTCGGCTTTGCGTCCCGCCTCGCCTTTCCGGTTTACCGGCCGCGTACTTTCATCTCGCCCGGCTATCAGGACAATCTCGGCTACGGCTTCGCCACCGCGCTCGGCGTGCAGGACGCGCGCCGCGACGTGCCGGTGGTTTCGATCACCGGCGACGGCGGGTTCCTGTTCACCGCGACCGAAATGGCGACGGCGATGCGCCACCGCATTCCGCTCGTCACCGTGCTTTTCAACGACGGCGCATTCGGCAACGTCCGGCGCATCCAGGAAGAACGCTACGGCAACCGCCGCATCGCCAGCGACCTCGCCAATCCCGACTTTGTTGCTTTCGCCAGAAGTTTCGGCGCCAACGGCGAGCGGGCGCGTGACCCGGCCGAACTGCGGGCGGCGCTGCGGCGCGGTTTCGCGGATCGGGACACCCCCACCCTTATCGAGGTCCCGGTGGGCCCCATGCCAAGTCCCTGGGAATTCATCCTGATGCCACGCGTGCGCGGGGACTAGGCCGCGGGCGGCGTGGACGGCGGCGCCGTTGGCCGCTATCACTTTCAACAATGAATCCGATTACGACAACGTCCGAGCTTGCGGCCGCGTGCCGGCGAATGGCCTCCCACCCCTTCGTGACCGTCGACACCGAATTTCTGCGGGAAAGCACCTATTATCCGCTGTTGTGCATCGCACAAATGGCGACCGCCGATGAGGCGGTCGTGGTTGACGCGCTGGCGCCGGGAATCGACCTCGCTCCGTTCTTCTCGCTGATGGCGGACGAGAAGGTCATGAAGGTCTTTCACGCCGCGCGTCAGGACATCGAAATCGTCTGGCACCGGGCGCAGCTCATTCCGCATCCGGTGTTCGATACCCAGGTCGCCGCGATGGTTCTGGGCTACGGCGATTCGATTTCCTACGACCAGCTCGTGCAGCGAATCACCGGCGACGCCCTCGACAAATCGCACCGCTTCACCGACTGGACGCGGCGGCCGCTGTCCGATGCCCAGCTCTCCTATGCCATTTCGGACGTGACGCACCTTCGCGACGTCTATCTTGCTCTGGTTGACGATCTCGGGCGGCGCGGCCGGGTCGACTGGGTCCAGGAAGAGATGCAGGTGCTGACGTCGGAAGATACCTACCGGCTCGATCCGGAGAACGCCTGGCAGCGTCTGAAAATGCGGGTGCGCAAGCCGAAGGAGCTCGCGGTCCTGATCGAGATCGCGGCGTGGCGCGAGCGCGAGGCGCAGGCGCGCGACGTGCCGCGCTCGCGCGTGCTCAAGGACGACGTGATCGCCGACATCGCCGTGCAGGCTCCGGTCACGATCGAGAAGCTGAAAAATCTGCGTTCGCTGCCCAAAGGCTTCGAGCGTTCACGGTGGGGCGAAGCGATCGTCGAAGCCGTGGCGCGCGGGCTCGAGCGCGACGTCAAAACATTGCCGCGGCTGGTGCGCATGCAGCCCACCGCCAACGGCACGGCGGCGGTCGAATTGCTCAAGGTGCTGCTGCGGATGATCGCCGAACGCCATCACGTCGCCGCCAAGGTCATCGCCACCGTTGACGATCTCGAGCGCATCGCTGCCGACGACAACGCCGACGTACCGGCGCTGGCCGGCTGGCGCCGGGAACTGTTTGGCGAAAAGGCGCTGGCTCTCAAGCGCGGCGAACTCGCGCTTGCGATCGAGCGCGGCAGGGTTGCCGCGATCGACCGAAACGGAGCCGGCCACGGCGTGGAACCGGTCTGAGAAGAAGCGTCCGGCCGTTACGGCTACGCGGCGCCGAATTTCTTCGTGCCGGCCCATAGCGAATACAGATAGCCGAGCAGCAGCACGGCGTAGGTCACCACCAGCACCCAGCCGGCCGGATTCATGACGTGGGTAACCGTGGCCCAGACTGAAACGATCAGGCCGAGAATGTAGCCGACCGTGCCGCCGATCAGCAGGCCGCGCAGGGCAGTCCAGTCGTGCGACTTCCGCACGAACCAGTTGATCAGTCCGAATTCGATCAGCGTCAGGCCGAGCAGCCGGAAGCCCAGTATCGCGCCGGATGAGGGCTCGATCCCGTAAGTCGCGAGCACAACATTCGGGGTCAGTACCAGCCCGATGCCGTTCAGAACAGAAATAACGGCAATAACGGCAAAGAAGCGCTTCAGATTTTCCATGTCGTTCCCCCTGTTGGCCGCACAGCCGGCGCCGTGCGCCTGCCATTCCCCGTGCGAATCATTGAACAGTACTGGTGCGGCCTTGGCAACGCCGCGCGGTCGCGGGGCGCGCGCGCCGCGACCATTCACCCCGTCAGCATGACGGGATCGCGTCCGATCAACCGCGCGAGCGATCGCAGCCGGTTGAGCACGCGCTCGCCGGAAAGGGCGGCGTATTCGCCGGGCAGATGCAGCGCGAGCCGGTGGCGTTCGACCGCAAGCGGCGTTCGCGGCAGCACGCCGGGCATCGCCGCGGACACGACATAGGCAAGCCGCATCGACGCGCCGAGCACGCGCGCGCGGTCGAGCATCCGGGTTGACGCGAGTTCCCGCAGCCGCGGCGACAGTTCGTCGTCCATCACCAGCCCGACGTGGCGGTAAAATACCGACAGCGCGAGATAGGCGCGGCCGGGATGGTCGATCGCGGTAAAGCCGCCATGCGCGATGATGTTGAGCGACTGCTCGCCGCGATAGTCCGGATGGGCGCGCCAGCCGATGTCGGCGAGCAGGCACGCGGCGTGCCGAAGCCGGCGCTCTTCCGTGGTTTCATCGAGGCCGGAGGTCGCCATGAAACGGTCGGTCCATTCGATCAGCTCTTCGCCGTGGCGCGGCGAGCGCGAGCGCAGCTGATTGAGGCCGCGCGCCGCCTCGATCAGCGCGTCCTTTTCCTTGTCCTTCTGTTTGAGCATCGAATAGAGCAGACCTTCCCGAACGCCGAGCGCGGAGAACACCACCTGCTGCGGCTTGCCGATTCGCAGCACGTGTTCCATGACCAGCGCGGCATAAGGGAGCAGCGGGCGGCGCGCATTCGCGACGACTTCGATGTTGGACAGCGTCTCGGGGTCGACCCGATGCACCAGGCGGGCAAATTCAAGCGCCTCGTCGGCGGGGACGGCGTAACCATGCATCACGTGCAGCGGATACCCGGTCTGCCACATGTGCAGGCGCGCGAGCGCGCGCCAGGTGCCGCCGACCGCATAGAAAGTGCGGCCTTCGCAAGCCCGCACCACCGGCAGCGCGCCAAGCGTTTTCTTGACGAATTTTTCCGCCTTCTTGAGCGATTTGGCGGAAATGTCCGCGAGCGCAAGCCCGCCGAGCGGCCTTGTCAGGCCGCGTTTGACGCGCGTGCCGTGAACATCGACAAGCTCCAGCGATCCGCCGCCGAGGTCGCCGACAACGCCGTCCGCCACGTGCACGCCGGAAATGACGCCGAGCGCGGTCAGTTCCGCCTCCTGCGCACCCGACAGGATTTCGATGTCGGTCCTGATGATCCGTTCGGCGAGCTTGATGAAGGCCCCTCCGTTCTTCGCGTCGCGGCACGCCGCCGTCGCGATCGCCAGCACCCGCTTCACCCCCATCGTGGTGCAAAGCGCGCGGTAGCGCTTGAGCGCGGAGAGCGCCTGGTCGACGGCCGCAGGCGCCAGCAGTCCCGTGGTCTGCACCTCGCGGCCCAGTCCGCACAGCGCCTTCTCGTTGAACAGCGCGGTCGGGCTGCGGGTCAGCGCTTCGTAGACAACGAGGCGGACCGAGTTCGATCCAATATCGATCACGGCCAGTGGCGGGCCGTGGTCGAGGCGTCCGGGTGCGTCGAGCGAGTCGCTTTTCATGTTTTGAAATCAGCGCGGGGTGCCGGCGGACTGCACCGCCTTCCCTTTATTCCCGCTAGGACCGGTGTCGCAGTCGCGGGACGAAATCCTTAGGCGACTTTCCACGTCCTGACAAACTCGGATTGGTCATGAAATAGGTATGAGCGCTGAACGGTTCTTCGTCCGGACCCGGTTTGATGCGGGACGAAGATCCGTCGGCGAGAAGCTGCCAGCTTTGCTGGTTATCCTTGAAATTCGCCATCATGATCTGGTCGAGCACCTGCTCGTGCACGGTCGGATTGAGGATCGGGCACAGCACTTCGACGCGGCGGTCGAGATTGCGCGGCATCATGTCCGCGGAGGAAATATAAAGCGCGGCTTTGGGATGCGGTAACGGGTGACCGGAGCCGAAGCAATAGATACGTCCATGTTCAAGGAAACGGCCGATGATGGATTTGACGCGGATATTTTCCGACAGGCCTGAAACGCCGGGCCGCAGGCAGCAGATGCCGCGCACCACAAGCTCGATGGAGACGCCCGCGCTCGATGCGCGGTAAAGCGCGTCGATGATGTCCGGATCGACCAGCGAATTCATCTTCATCCAGATCGCCGCCGCACGGCCCGCTTTGGCGTGGGCGATCTCCTGCTCGATATGGTCGGCAATGCGCTTGCGCAACGTCAGCGGCGATACCGCAATGCGTTCGAGTCCCGCGGGCTCTGCATAGCCGGTCACGTAATTGAACACCTGCGCCGACGTCGCGCGCGATCAACGGATCGGCGGTGAAGAACGACAGATCGGTGTAAATGCGCGCGGTGACCGGGTGATAGTTGCCGGTGCCGACATGCACGTACGACGCAAGCGCCTCACCCTCGCGGCGCACGACCAGCGACAGCTTGCCGTGGGTCTTGAGCTCGATGAAGCCGTAGACCACCTGAACGCCGGCGCGCTCGAGATCGCGCGCCCAGCGGATATTGGCCTCCTCGTCGAACCGCGCCTTGAGTTCGACCACGGCGGTGACGGACTTTCCGGCTTCGGCCGCCTCGGCAAGCGTCTTGACGATCGGCGAATTCCGCCGAGGTGCGGTAGAGCATCTGTTTGATGGCAACGACGTCGGGATCGCGCGTCGCCTGATGGAGGAAATCCACCACCACGTCGAACGACTCGTAGGGGTGATGGACGATGAGGTCCTTCTGCCGGATCGCGGCGAAACAATCGCCGCCGTGGTCGCGGATGCGATCCGGGATAGCGCGGCGTATAGGGCACGAATTCCAGGTCCGGCCGGTCGAGATGCGCAAGCTGCGACATTTCGTTGAGCGCGAGCACGCCATCGACTTTGAAAACGCCGTCGTCGGCGGCGTCAGCGCGCGCTGCACGAAGCGCTGCAGCTCGGCTGGCATGTTGGCTTCGATGTCGAGCCGAATCACCGAACCGCGGCGGCGGCGCTTGAGCGCGGTCTCGAACAGCCGCACGAGATCTTCGGCCTCTTCAAGGATTTCCAGTTCCGAGTTGCGGATGACGCGGAACGCGCCCAGCCCCTTTACCGCGTAACCAGGGAACAGCTTGCTGATGAACAGGCTGGTCGCGCCTTCGATCGAAATCAGCCGCGCTTCGCCCGCCCTCGCCGGCCTGCGGCAGACGCACGAACCGGTCGATGCGGTTCGGCATGCGGATCAGCGCATTCATCGCCTTGCCGTCCTTGCGCGCGCAAGCTGCAACGCAATCGAGAGGCCGAGATTGGGAATGAACGGGAACGGATGCGCCGGATCGACGGCGAGCGGCGTCAGCAGCGGAAAAATGTGGGAGAGAAAGATAATCCTCGAGCCACGATTTCTCCGCCTTGGCAGACATCCGGACCGTCGATCAGCACAATGCCGGCTTTCGCGAGCGCGCCGCGCAGTTCGCGCCACTGCGCTTGCTGATCCTCGACCAGCAGCACCACGGCTTCGGCGATGCGCACGAGCTGCTCGGCGGGAGTCAGGCCTTCGGGGCTTTTGGTGGCGATGCCGGCGAGCACCTGCGCGCCGAAGTCCGGCCACGCGGACCATGAAGAATTCGTCGAGGTTGTTGGCCGAGATCGACGAGGAACTTCAGCCGCTCCAGCAGCGGATGGCCGCGATTGGCGGATTCTTCGAGAACGCGGCGATTGAAATTGAGCCACGAGAATTCACGGTTGATAAAACGGTCCGGGCTGGAGGCCAGCGCCGAGGCGACATGACCCTGCGCCGGTATGGCCAGCCTCGACGGCGCTTCCAGGTGCTGCACCTGTCCGGATTCGAGCGCGACGGCAGTCGCCTGGCCGCGATCGACCATAGGGGCTCCTTGTTCCTCGAACTTCACCCTTGCCGTCCTTCGTTACGATTTGATGACACGCCCCCCTCCAGATAAGGGGGCATGGTGTATGGCCGTCAAGCCTTCGCCGGCGCCGATGGCGCCGCAGTCCGGTATGCCTGCTTCCGCCCTTTGGTATCAAAGGGTTAGCGAGACACCGCCGGCGCTCCCCGCGTTACGCCTCGCCGCGGAAAATTTCGGCGGCGAGCGCCCGCGTCGCGGGACGCCTCTGCCGCAGTGCTTCGTTGTCGAGCGCGGTCACCGCCGCGCGCGCGGCGGCGAACGAGCGCTCGATGCGGGTCGAGAGGTAACCGACCACCGTCTCGTCCAGCGTGAGCTGGCGATCTGCCGCGAGTTTGACGATCACGCCGCGCAGCATCGCATCGTCCGGCGCCCTCAGCGTGACGAGCGGCAGCGCGCGCAGCCGCGAGCGCAGATCCGGAATCGACACCGGCCAGCCCGCAGGCGCGCTGCGCGCCGTGAGCAGCAGCGCGGCATTTTCCTCACGCGCGAGATTGAGGAGGTGGAACATCGCGCGGTCATCGAGACCGGATTCGGCATCCTCGACCACGAGCGCACCGGTCGCGAGCGCGGACGGAATTTCGATCTCGCCCAGCGCGCGCGCGGAGATGACGCGCGCGCCCGCGACCGCCGCCCACATCATCGCCAGGTGCGTCTTGCCGGAACCATCAGGCCCAACGAGCGCGATGGCGTTCGCGGGCCAGTCTGGCCAGCTCTCGACGAACCGCAGCGCATCCTCGTTGCACGGGCCGGAGAGGAAATCCTCCCCCGCGTAGCTTTCGGCGTGATCGAGCGCGAGCACAAGCTGGCGCGGGCGGACGAACATCGGCATCAGGACGACGAAACGCCGGCATATGCCGGCGTGGCGACGCTACGAAACACAGGCCGCTCGAACCGCATGACGCGTACCCTTCGGGCGATCAGTTGTGACTGCTGCCGAACGAATTCATGTGGCGCAGCCATTCGGCGAGATAGAAGGCGATTGAAAGCAGCGTCAAGATCACCACGAGTCCGATCACGACCGACACCGCCAGTCTCGCGTCAAAACCGAATCCGTGTTCTGCCAGCACCAGGGTCGCAAGCACGATCTGCGCCACCGTGTTTGCCTTCGACACCGGCAGCGGCCTCACCGGCATCGGCTTGCCGACCAGCCACGACAGCATGAAGCCCGAGATGATCATGATGTCGCGCGACACCACGAGAATCACCAGCGAAATCGGCAGCGCGCCGGAAATCCCGAGCGCGACGTAGATCGACACGATCAGCGCCTTGTCGGCCAGAGGGTCGAGATACGCCCCGAGCTCGCTTGCCATGTGGAAGCGCTTGGCGAGGAAGCCGTCGACGGCGTCGGATATTCCGGCCGCCAGAAACAGGCCGAACGCTGCAAGCATTTGCCCCGACGTGATCGCCCAGACGACGATCGGCACCAGAATGATGCGTCCCAACGTTATAAGATTTGGGATACTCACGCGGCCTTCCCCAACTCCGACGCTCCTTTTGCGGCTCGTTACCGGCTTCGGCAAAGCGACCCGAAGCGGGAAACAGCCGGCCCGGCCTGGCGTCGTTCCACCGTCCACTATATAGGCGGCCGGCACGCTTGCGCACCCGCCGATTCCGACGTACGAGGCGCGCTAGGCAGTCCTCCCCGCCGGGGAAGACGCAATTTCCGATTGGTGGGGCCGTGAAAGATGCACGCTACGCGGCCGCCGGCGTCGATATCGACGCGGGCAACCGCATGGTGGAACTGATCAAGCCGCTGGTGCGCAGGACAGCCCGCGCCGGCGCGGACGCGGAGATCGGCGGCTTCGGCGGCCTGTTCGATCTCAAGGCGGCCGGTTTTTCCGATTCAATCCTGGTCGCGGCCACCGACGGCGTCGGCACCAAGGTCAAGATCGCGGTCGAAACCGCACGCCATGACACGATCGGCATCGATCTGGTCGCCATGTCGGTCAACGATCTGGTGGTCCAGGGGGCGGAACCGCTGTTTTTCCTCGACTATTTCGCATGCAGCAAACTCGATCCGGAGATTGGCGCCGCGGTCGTGAGCGGCATCGCGGGGGGCTGCCGCGAGGCCGGGTGCGCGCTGATCGGCGGCGAGACCGCTGAAATGCCGGGCATGTATCAGGCCGGCGACTACGACCTCGCCGGCTTCGCGGTCGGCGCAGTCGCCCGCAACGCGCTGCTGCCGCGCAGCGACATTGCGCCGGGCGACGTGGTGATCGGCCTTGCCTCTTCGGGCGTTCACTCCAACGGCTTTTCGCTGGTGCGTCGCATCGTTGCCGACTCAGGGCTTGCCTGGGACGCGCCCGCGCCATTCGAACCCGCACGCACGCTGGGCGAAGCGCTGCTCACGCCGACCAGGCTGTATGTGCGCTCGTGTCTCGCCGCGATCCGCGCGACCGAAGCGGTCAAAGGACTGGCGCACATCACCGGCGGCGGTTTTGTCGACAACATCCCGCGCGTGTTGCCCAAAGAACTTTCGGTATCGCTGGATCTGGACAGTGTGCCGGTGCTGCCCGTGTTCAAATGGCTCGCGAAAACCGGCGACGTCGGCGAGCATGAAATGCTGCGCACGTTCAACTGCGGCATCGGCATGATTGCCGTGCTCGACCCGCACACCGCCGCAGCGGCGATCGAACAGTTCCGCGCCGGCGGCGAAACCGTCGTGCGGCTCGGCGAGGTGATCGCCGGCGACGGCGACAGCCGCGTGGAGTTTCGCGGGCGTCTCGACCTTTCCTGGTGATGCCATGAGCCGCAAGCGCGTCGCGGTGCTGATTTCCGGACGCGGCTCGAACATGACGGCGCTGATCGAGGCGGCGAAGGCGGACGACTATCCGGCGGAGATCGCGCTGGTGGTTTCAAACAATCCGGACGCCGCGGGACTCGCCCGCGCCGCGGCGGAGGGCATCGCGACCGCGGTGGTCGATCACCGTCCGTTCGGACCGGACCGGGAGGCGTTCGAACGCGCGCTCGATGCCGAACTGCAACGCCACCGCATCGAGATCGTCTGCCTCGCCGGTTTCCTGCGGCTGCTGACACCGTGGTTCGTGACGCGCTGGAACGGGCGAATGCTCAACATCCACCCGGCGCTGCTGCCGCAGTTCAAGGGGCTGCACACCCACCGCCGCGCGCTCGAAGCCGGCGTCGAACGGCACGGCGCGACCGTTCATTTCGTGGTGCCGGAAATGGATGCCGGACCAGTCGTGGCCCAGGACTGGATCGCGGTGCGGAAAGGCGACACCGAGGAAACCCTTGCGCAGCGCGTGCTCGAGGTCGAGCACCGCATCTATCCGCAGGCGCTGCGGGCGCTCGCCGAAGGCCGCGCCGGGCCCGCCGAGCCTGTGCCGGGCTGATTCCGCGGCGCTTAAATGCAAAACCCCCGGCGGGGAACCGGGGGCTACAAGTTCGGGCTTTCTGCGGTCTGGTCACGCGACCTTGAGGTTCTCCGCCGAAGTCCTGCCGCGGTTCGTTACCAGCTCGTACTCGACTTCCTGGCCCTCATTGAGGGCATGCAGGCCGGCGCGTTCGACGGCGGAGATGTGAACGAACACATCCTTGTCGCCGGACGTAGGCTTGATGAACCCGTAGCCCTTCGTTGGATTGAACCATTTGACGGTGCCCTTCTGCATCGTCTGTCTCCTGAGTCAGTTCATGTGAGTAAGTTCAGTTTGAGTTAGTTCAGTTTGAGTCAGTTCAGTTTGAGTTCAAGTTCGTTGCTCGGCGAACGACGGGGAACAAAAAACCGCGCTGCGTGCGGGGCTCGCGTTCCGCGCCACAAGCCAGATTTTGGGGAAGAGTCCGATACGATCGTGTCAGCAAAGACAGCCACCGGCCGGAAGGCCCAAATCCGATTGCGTGCAAAAGCAAGCCGACAAATGCGGCGTGACAATGGCTGTTCGACAATGGCTGTTCAAAGACGCGCGGCGCCGCGCGAAAAAGCGGAGGCGCGGATGCGCGGACGGCGCTGTTGCTAGCCGACGATTTCCTTGCCGGCGAAAAACTGCGAGATTTCTTTGGCGGCGGTGTCGGCAGCGTCCGAGCCGTGCACCGAGTTCTCGCCGATCGACTTGGCGAACGCCTTGCGGATCGTGCCGGGGGCAGCCTTCGCCGGATCGGTCGCGCCCATCAGGTCGCGATAGGCGGCAATCGCGTTCTCGCCCTCGAGCACCTGAACGACCACCGGCCCCGAGATCATGAAATCCACGAGCTCGCCGAAGAACGGCCGCTGCCGGTGCACGCTATAGAAAGCCTCGGCCTGCGCGCGGCTGATCGCAACGCGCTTCTGCGCGATGATGCGCAGCCCCGCCTGCTCGATCATCGCGTTGATCGCGCCCGTGAGGTTACGGGCCGTTGCATCGGGCTTGATGATCGAGAAGGTGCGTTCGATCGCCATCAGATCGTCCTTGGAAAATCGTGGAGGGCACGTGGAAGTGCGCGGCTTATAGCCTTCGCGCCCCGTCACGGCAAGCGTCTCGCGTCGACGGGCGCGGCCGCGCTGTTCAGGTGTTCGGTGGCGGTTTGGGCGCCGGCGGTTTTTTCTTCGCGACCTTCTTTTTCGCGGGCTCGGGAGCAGGTGGCGGACCTTCGACGCGGTCCATTTCCTCGAGCCGGCCGGCGGTGAAACGATAGACGCCCGGGCGCGGCCCGCCCTTGAAGGTCAGCACCGCGGTGCGATCGCCGTTCGGATTTCTGCCGAGGTTGACCGCGCTCGCCGCACCGAGATGGGTCACCACCTCGCATTCGCTCATGCCGATCGCAACGCCGCTGCTGAGCAGCGCGCCCGCATCGCCGGGAGCTGCGCCGGCTTCGGCCGCCGCCTGCGCCGGCGCGGACGGGACGAATCGCGGACAGGCGCCATTGGCGTCGACCAGATCGTTCGCCGTAATCGGATGATCCATGCGGGTGTCGCCGAGGTTCGCATAGGTATAGCCGCCCCGGCTGCCGAACAGGTCCAGCGGCCTAGCGAACCAGTTGGTCGTGTCGACGCTGTCGGCGCAGCCGCAAAGCGCAAACGCAAGAATCAGCACGCTTGCCGCGCCGACGTGACTGGAACGAACGAACACCCCGATATCCCCCTCAATACCACCTGCCGCATAGCAGGTTGCGCCGATTTGTGTTGTGATCGTGGCGCTCCGGCGCACATGGCGGTCATGGGCGGTTTCGCAGCCCTCAGGATGGACCGGATATGGTAAAAAATTAATGATAAACAGCCGTTTTGGGTGGTCCGTGGCATGGTCGGCGGGGCGGAGGTGTGACTCCCGTCACGGACTCTTTCATAACCCCGGGCCGACAATCGCCCGCGGGGGCGGGCGGCGAGGTAGCGTTTAATCCCCTAAAGGACGATCCATGCGACTGCAATTCGTCGGCTGCGGCGATGCCTTCGGCTCGGGCGGACGGTTCAATACCTGTTTTCATCTCACCGGGCGCGACATCAACGTGCTGATCGATTGCGGTGCGACCTCGCTGGTTTCGATGAACCGGCTCGCAATCGACCGCAACGACGTCAACGTGATCTTCCTTACACACTTTCACGGCGATCACGTCGGCGGGGTGCCGTTTTTCCTGCTGGAAGCGAATTACATGCTCAAGCGGCGGCGCCCTCTCACCATTGCCGGGCCGCCGAGTCTCAAATCGCGTTTCCCCGAGATCATGGAAACAGGCTTCCCCGGCACCAGCGACATGGACCTGAAATTTCCGCTCGAGTTGCGCGAACTGGAAATCGGGCAGCAAAGCGAGCTGGGCGGGGTGCGGATCACGCCGTTCCACGTGGTGCACGATGATCGCGCAGGACCATGTCTCGGTTTCCGGATCGAAGCCGAAGGCAAAGTGATCGCATTTTCGGGCGACAGCGAATGGACCAGTTCGCTGATCGACATCGGCCGCGAGGCCGACCTGTTCATCTGCGAAGCCTTCACCCGCGACAAGCCGGTCCCTACCCACATGGCGCTGTCGGTTCTCGAACGCCACCTCGACCAGATCAGGCCGAAGCGCCTGATCCTCACGCATATGAGCGACGACATGCTCGCCCGCCGTGCAGAAGTGCCCTACGAAACCGCGGAAGACGGAAAGATCGTCGAGATCTGAGGGCGTATGCACGCCGATGCCGGGATCGCCGGCCCCCCGCCTGGTTCAGAGTCCGCTGAACCAGTTGTAGCCATAAGTCTCCCAGTAGCCGCCGGTGTATTCGTTGCCGACCTCGATCTCGCCGATGTGCTTGGGGTTCTTGAAGCCGAGCTTGGTCGGGACGCGCAGCTTCATCGGAAATCCGTATTGACGCGGCAGCACGCCGTCGTCGAACCAGAAAGCCAGGATCGTCTGCGGGTGGAGCGCGGTCTGCATATCGATCGATGTGGTGTATTGGTCGTCGCAGCGGAACGTGACGTACTTCGCGCGCAAGTCGGCCCCGACGGCGCGCAGGAAATCGGAGAATCGCACGCCGCTCCACTTGCCCACGGCGCTCCATCCCTCGATGCAGATGTGCCGTGTGATCTGCGTGACGCGCGGCAATGCGTAAAGCCCGGCGAGCGTCCAGTCGCTGGTGTCGTCGACCAGCCCGGTCACGTTGAGCCGGTAGCTGACCGGGTCGACGACCGGCGCTTTGTCCGGCGAGTTCGGCGTGTAGAACGAGTTGAACGGGAACGGCCGGGTAATGGCGTTTTCGGGATATTCGCGGGCGAGCCGCTGCGGATTGAACAGCCACGCCTGAACCCGATCGTTGAAATCCGACATCCTGTTCAACGCCGCCTCGGCCGAAATGCCGTCTACGGCATCACAACCTGCGAGCAGCGTCAGCGTGCCGAGACCAAGCGCGCTGCGCAGAAACAAACGGCGCGTTGGACGATCCAGGCGGCCGGCGGCTTCACGAAGGATGGGCACCGTGTCGGGATGTGGCGGACGCGAATTGCGGGACATGGCTTTTCTCCCCTTCAGCGGCCGCGGATCATGGCGCGAAGGCTCGCCGGCACCAGCAGCGCCATGACGACATGCACGACGACGAACAGCACGATGACGGACATTGCCGCGAAGTGGATGAGCCGGGCGGTATCAAAATCGCCAAACAGCGTGGTGAGCACGCGAAACTGCACCGGCTTCCAGATCGCCACACCGGTGAGCACGATCAGGATGCCCGCGCCGATGACGCCGGCATAAAGCAGACGTTGCACCGCGTTGTAGACTGACAGATCGGCGTGCTCGAGGCGTCCCGTCAGCGCGGCGCGAACGTCGCGAACGACGTCCGACGGGCGGATCGGCAGGAGCTTGCGTGCGAAGCGTCCCGAAGCGACTCCGTAGACGATATAGATCACCCCGTTGACGACGAGGAACCACATCGCGGCGAAATGCCATTGCAGTGCGCCGGCGAGACCGGAACCGAGTGTCAGGGCATCGGGAAATTCGAACGGCAGAGTTGGGTAAGCGTTGTGAATTTGCCAGCCGCTCAGGATCATGACCGTCATCGCGAGAGCGTTGGCCCAGTGCGTGATCCGTACGATCAGCGGATGGATCGTTGGCAGGCGGCGGCCACCGGAGGTGGAGCTGATGATGGTGTTGATCGAGACCGACATGACGTAACCTCGCGTGAGCGGAAGCGGACCGCAGGTTCGGGGGAGCGAACCCGCGGTCCCGTCGCCGAAGTGAAAACCACTACGGCAGGAGCACGGTGTCCACGACGTGGATGACGCCGTTGCTCTGATTGACGTCAGGGATCGTGACGACCGACTTGTCGCCCTTGGAGTCGATGATCTCGAGCTTGCGACCGTCCTGGACCACCGTCAGGGTCTCGCCCTGCACGGTCGTCAGCGTAGCCTTGCCGTCGCCCGCCTTAACCTGAGCCATGAGGTCCGCGGCCGAAAGCTTGCCTGCAACCACATGGTAGGTGAGAACCGCAGTCAGCGTGGCCTTGTTCTCGGGCTTCAACAGTGTCTCGACGGTGCCCGCCGGCAGTTTCTCGAAGGCCTTATTGACCGGCGCGAACACGGTGAACGGACCAGGGCTCATCAGAGTGTCGACGAGACCGGCGGCCTTCACTGCGGCGACCAGCGTGGTGTGGTCCTTCGAATTGACGGCGTTTTGCACGATGTTCTTGGATGGATACATCGGCGCGCCGCCGACCTCGACGGTCTTTTCAGCGTAAGCAGACGGCGTGAACGTCGCGGTGCCGAGCACAACGAAGCTCATGGCGGCGCAAAGCGCCGCGATACGGGTGCGGTTCATTATCGTTCTCCAGATAGAATGGCCGAAGCCGGTGAATAAATCGGGATGCCGTAATCTGCCGGTGCGGCTGATCAGGTCTCGATGATGTTCAATACGGGCGCACTGGCGAAAAGGTTTCAGGCCGCAAATTTTTTTGCATGGTGCGCGTCTCCTCGTAGCTCACAACGCTGTGGCGCGCGGGTCTCCGCTGATCACTTATCGTGTTGAGGCAATCACCCGATCATCGCGCCTGGCGCGACGCGACGGGACGCCTTTTGTGTTGTGGCCAATCTTGAAGAAAATTACGATTCGGCAGTATCTTGCGATCCATCCGATTTTTTCGGCGACGGTGAAACAATTCGGCGGCTTCGGCTGTAGTTATGTCCAGGCGAACTTGCGCCCTGGAGCAGAAATGATGAATAATGCGGCATGGGTGAAAAAGCTGGGGCATCCCGGCCATCTCCCGACAAATACGCGGATTTGCTGGTCGCAGTCGCGGCCGGCGATCGCATCGCCTTTCGCGCACTGCATGATCGGGCGGGGCCGATATTGTTTCGCGTTTGCACGCGCCTGGCGCGGGATCCGGAATTGGCCCGCGAGGCGCTGCAGGAAGCCATGGTCCGCATATGGCAAAAATCGCACCTGTTCGATCCCGCCAAGGGGACCGCTCTCGGCTGGATGGTTACAGTTACACGAAACTGCATGTTCAACATGATCGATCAACGCGCGCACGTTCCGCTTGACGATGAGCTGGTACAGACGCTCGAGCAGTCGGCGCTGCCGGATGTCGCTGTCGCGACGGATCTCAGCCGTTGCCTGGGAGCGTTGAGTGAAAAATATCGGGAAAGCGTTGTTCTAATTTATCATTTTGGCCTAAGCTATGAGGAAATGGCGGGCCGGATGAACGTGCCTCTGAATACGGTCAAGACCTGGATTTACCGCTCGGTCGAGCAGCTCAGACTGTGCCTGAACAATGAAACAGGATGACATCACAGCGGCGGAGTATGTGCTCGGTCTTGCGCGCGGCGAGCAGCGCCAGGCTATTGAAGCACGGCTGAATTCCGACGCGGAGCTGCGCGCCTGCGTGCAGCGCTGGCAGGAGGACTTCGCATCCCTTGACGCCGCCGGCGGAGAAAGTCTGCCGACGGATTCATTTCAACGCGTGATGGCGCGAATTGATTTCGAGGGCAGCCAGCTGCCGGGCTCGGTTACCCTGAGGGCCGCCGAGGGCGGCTGGCTCAGAATGTCCCAGGGCGTTACCTATCGCGTGTTGCGTGAGGACCACGCTATGGGACGGCGAACCATTTTGATGCGGATGGAACCCGGCGCGGTCTATCAATCACATCCGCATGGCGTTGACGAGGAATGCCTCGTTATCGAAGGCGATCTGAATTTTGGCAATCTCGAATTGCATGCCGGGGATTTCCACATCGCACTCAAGGGTATGGTCCATCCCGCCTCCCGCAGCATGAATGGTTGCCTGCTGCATATCACTACCGGATTGTCCTGAGGTCCCGTCGAGCCGTCATGCCCGGACGCCGCGCGGAGGCGTCCCCCGGCGAGTTCGTCGGACAACACGCGCTGCAGACCGGCGCGCGTCGTCCCGTTTCCGGGCTGTCCGCGCCGTCAACCTCGCCTCGTGGGGCTAGAGAAACGGCGTGCCCGGCTCGAGCCCGACCAGCATACGGCCGTAGAGCTGGAGGTTGTTGCCGGCATCAAGAACACCGTGGTTGCAAAGCATCTCTTCGTCCCTGAAGAAACGCTGCACGGGCACGCGGTCGTAATGGGCGTTCGCGCCGCTCACCGGCAGCAGCGCCTCGACCGCGTCCCGGCACAGACGGGTTACGTGTCCAACATACGCGCGGACGCGGACGCGGTCGGCGAGCGACATCGGTTGCCGCTTCACGCCCAGTTCGTGCACCAGCTCCACCGTGCCCCGCGCCATCAAAAGAGCGAGGTCGATCTTCATTTGCGCTTCCGCGACGGCATACTGGATGCGGGGCGACTCCGCTGCCGGGAGCAACGGAGTTTCGAATGAAGCCTTGCGCTGGGGCAGCCGTTCGAGGAACGATTCCATCGCGCCCTGCGCGATCCCGATCGGAGTGCCGAGACTGGAGGCCATGAGGAACGGGAAGACGGCGTAGCTGTAGGGCATCTCGCCACGGTTGGTCTTCGATTTATGCTCGCCTTGAAACAGCGGCACGATCGGCATGGCCCGCGCTTCGGGCACGAACACGTTGACGGCCCGGGAGCTGTTGCTCCCCGTCGCTCTCATCCCGCTCGTGTACCAGTCATCCAGAATTTCCATTTCAGACATCCGTACGAGCGCCAGATACGGCACAGGGGGACCGCCGTCTGTCGGCAGCAATGTGGCGACGACGTTCCACTGGGCATGCAGGCATCCCGTGTTGAAGGGCCATGTACCGTTGAGGGTGAAGCCGCCCTTCGCCGGCACGAGCGTCCCCGCGGGGCTCACGATCCCGGAGACGCGAATGTCGGGCCGCGTAAACACCTCCTCCTGCACCTCGTCGGGAAACAGCGAGACCCACCAGCCGCAAACCGAGTACAGCGCACTGACCCACGACGCCGAGCCGCAGCCGCGCGCGAGATGGCGGAACACCTCGACCTGGGTCGGGAGATCGGCCTGGAGGCCGCCGAACCGCTTCGGCATGCTCATCCGGGTAATCCCGATGCTCGTGAGCGCTTCGACCACGGGTTCGGTGAGGCGCCGGGCTCTTTCAGCCTGCTGGGCCTCATCCCGCAACAGGGGCACGATTTCCTCGGTCGCGGCGACCAGTTTCACGTCGGTCGGCGGCGCGGCCGGTACGGTCTGATCTGCGGTCAGTGTTGCGGTCTGAAGCATGGTGGCTCCTTTGATCCGTGAGGGCCGGACAGCGGTCCGACGGCGAGACGGTCAATCCCGCACCCTCAGGCGGCCCGCAGAAGTACGACACGAGGAAGACCGCTTCACCTATCTTTCGATAGGCCGCGCCCGGCCGCCGACCAGTCCCCGGGCAAGCGACACGCAGAACCTGACGTGTTATATTTCAGCAAAATTATGCTTCAGGGAGGATAACGCGATGCCACGGCGCGCCCGTGGAGCAGACAATCGCGAAATTCTGATCCAGACCAAAGTCACGGCGCCGCTTTCCGCGGGCAGCGTCGTCGCGCGTCCCCGCCTCGCCGGCCTGCTGGCCGCAGTAGCCAACGCACGCATCACCATCGTCCAGGCGCCGGCCGGATACGGCAAGAGCACGCTTCTTGTGCAGTGGTATCTGGCCCTGCGCGGGCGCCGGGAGAATGTTGGCTGGCTGTCGCTGGATACTGCCGACCGGGATCCCGGAAAACTGCTGGCTTACGTCGTGGAAGCGCTCAACGGCGGCGAAAGGATGTTCGATCGAACAATTCAACCGCTCATGTCCGCCGGCGCATTCGTTGCGCCCGAAATGCTGCTGCCGGCGATCATCAACTGCCTGACCGGCATTGAACAGCCCGTCTTCCTGTTCCTCGACGATCTCCACTTTCTGACCGCGCCGCAGGCGCAGGACACGCTGGCCACGTTGATCGACCGTCTTCCCGGGAACGTCCACGTCATCGCCGCTTCCCGCGAGGCGCCGTTCCTGCGTCTTGCGTGCATGCGCGCGCGCGGACAGCTTCTGGAGATCAATGCGGATGCGCTGCGATTTGACCGCGACGAGATCTCAAGATTCCTGACCGTCTCGGGGCATGCCGATTTCGCAATCAGCACACTCTCGGCGATCGAAGCGCGGACCGAGGGCTGGATCGCCTCGCTCAAACTGGCTTTGCTGGCGTTGCGCGGTCGACGCGACGGGGAATCCTTTCTCTCCCTGATCTCGGGTCAGGGGCGCAGCGTCGCCGCCTTTTTTGTTGAAACCGTGCTTGTGCATCAATCCCCGGAAATGCGGGAGTTTCTGCTCGCGACTTCGATTCTGGAGCGGCTCGCTCCCGATCTTTGTGACGCCGTCACCGGCCGGAACGACGCGAGAGCGATGATCGACCAGATAGAAGAGATGGGTCTCTTTCTTTTTTCGCTCGACAATGAGCGGCAATGGTACCGCTATCACAATCTTTTTTCGGACTTTTTACGCCGCCGGCTGGCGGACGGGCATCCCGGCCTGGAAAGGGTTCTGCACGCACGCGCAAGCGACTGGTTCCGCGATCATGATCTTGACGCGGAGGCGTTCGAACACGCCATGAAGGGGGGCGATCCCCATCGGGCGGCAGACATACTCAACGCATGCTGCAGCGAGATGTTCTACTGCGGCGACGTCCGGACGCTGGTCGATTACGCCGCCCGCCTCCCTGAACACGTGCTGCACATCCATCCGCTGATCGAGCTCGATCTGGCGTGGTGGCTGATCGTCGAATGGCGGTTTCTGGAAGCGGAGCGTCTTCTGTCTGCCGTGCGCGCGCAGATCGAAAAGATCGAACGAAACCAGTCCGAAGCGGCATTGACGGCCCAGGACCTGCGCAAAATGAAAATGCTGCTGGCCCATCGGCAGATGATGCTGGACCTTTTCAGGGACGATGTGCGGGAGGTCGAGGCGCCCTGTCGAATGCTGATGCGGGAGTACCGCGATGCCGATCCCTATGTCGCATGCAGCATCTATGTTTCGACGATCTACGCACAGCGCGGACGCTACAGGCTGTTCGATCTTGACGACCTCGACCGGGGCGCCAGGCAGTATCATGAACATCTCGGCAACCCGTTCGCGATCGTGTGGCATCAATCGGTGGCGGGACCTGCCCGCTTTCTCGCGGGCGATCTGACGGGCGCAATCAAAGGGCTCGAGGAAGGGCTGCGGGTTGCCGCGCAGTTTCAGGGGATTTCCGCGCTCGCCTCGCTGCCGGCGCTGCCTTTGAGCGAAATTTTTTATGAACGAAATGAGCTTTCCGCCGCGGCGGAGCTTGTCGAACGATATCTGCCGCTGGCGGCGGAATTTGGATTTGTCGATCAACTGATTGCGGGCTTCACCACGAAGGCGCGTCTTGCGTTACTCGACGGCGGCGCCGCCTCCGCGGAGGCGATCCTGGGTAATGCTCTGGAAGTCGCGCGGGCCCGGGGGTTCGACCGGCTGCGGTCGTATGTCGTGGCCGAGCTGATGCGCATGTTCACCCAGGCCGGAGATCTGGAGAGGGCGCGCGGGCTTGCGCAGTCCCAGGGCGTGGCCGAAAAGCGGAGCCGGTTGCGGCCCGGTCGTCACACCACGCTGCGCGATGAAGCGCTGGCTGTGGCCTGGGTACGTCTCGAACTCATGGAAGCCCGCTGCGCGGATGCGATCGCTGTTGCCAACGCATGGCGCGACTTCGCGGAGGAAACAGGAGCGATAAGTTCGATGGTGCGCTGGGACGTGCTGCGCACGAAGATTCTGTTCGCCGCGGGCGATCGGCGGGGAGCGCACAGGGCGCTGCGCCGCGCGGTGACGGCCGGCGCACACGAGAGGTTACGTTCGAAGCTTCATCGACGAGGGGAGTGTTGTTACGTCGTTGCTCAAAGAAATGCATTCGGCTGCCCCGGAGATGCAGGCGACCGCCGACAGCTTAATTGGCAGCTGGCTCGCGGCATCCGCAGTGGCGCCGGCGCCGCAAGAATTCGCGGCGCCCGCTTTCGACGATGGAGTCAGTGCGGCCCTCGACGCGCATGAAAGGGAAATTTTGAGCATGGTCGCGCTCGGTCTGCTCAACCGCGAGATTGGCGAGCGGCTGGGAATGACCGAAGGAACGGTAAAGTGGTATCTGCAGCGAATTTTCGACAAACTCGGTATCAGGCGGCGAACCCAGGCCGTACGCCGCGCAAGGCAGTTCGGTTTGCTGGCCTGATCGTCTGATGTGACGCGGCCAGCACCTTTTCGATGCCTCGCCGGCGCGGGCAGAACGAAATCGCGGGAGCGGCAGACGCGCCGGGGGTTGCCGCCCGGCGATCCAATGAATCCCGCGTATCAGTTTTGGGCCGGCGCCGCCTCGTTGGCGACCGGAAGGGGCCGGCCATCGGGACCGAAGCCCACCTTCTCGAGCCCACGGCGACGAATGGCGAGCCACCATCCCGCCTGGTCGTTCCACCCCTTGAAATCGGGGTCAGCAGCGAGCGCCTGGGCTGCATGATGGGACCAATAGGGATCGTACATGGCCTGGCGTCCGATCGCGGTCAGATCGGCGTGTCCTTCGGCAAGAACGGCCTCAGCCTGGCGGGCGTCGAGAATATGGCCGACAGCCATGGTCTTCATGCCGGTCGCCCTGCGGATTTCGGAGGCGTACGCGACTTGGAAGCCGGGACGTCTCGACGAATTTTCGTAGGCGGTTGCGCCGCGCATGCCGCCGGAAGAACAGTCGATGACATCGACCCCCGCATTGCCGAGTTCTTCGGCCAGCGCGATGGAATCATCGATCGCCCAGCCGTTCTGCGCGCCATCAACCGATGAGACCCGGAAGAATAATGGCTTGCGGGCGGGCCAGACAGCCCTGACGGCCCGGGTAACCTCCAGGGCAAACCGCATCCGCCCGGCACGGTCACCGCCATAAGCGTCGTTGCGCTGATTTACCCCGGGCGAGAGGAAGCTCGAGATCAGATAGCCGTGTGCACCGTGGATTTCCAGCACCTCAAAGCCGGCGCGATCGGCGCGCGCGGCGGCGGAAGCGAAGCTTTCGACTACACCGGCAATTTCGGCAAATGACAGCGCATGCGGCGCCACGTGCCCCGGCGCCAGCGGCTCTGCGGTCGATCCGACCAGAGCGTAAGGGGGTTCGCCTTGCGCCGCGTCAGGCGCGACGATGGGGCCACCGCCTGCCTCCCAGGGTCTGTGCCAGCCACCCTTGCGCCCGGCATGCGCGATCTGAATTCCCGGCAGCGCGCCCTGGGCACGGACAAAGTCGGCAATCCGCTTGAGGCCAGGCAGGAAGCTGTCCGACCAGATGCCGAGATCGCCATAGCTGATACGGCCCCGTTCTTCGACGGACGCGGCCTCGGTAAAGACCAGGCCCATCCCGCCGAGCGCGAACTTGCCGAGATGCACCAGATGCCAGTCACCAGCATAACCGTCGATCGCGCAATACTGGCACATGGGCGACAGCACCGCACGATTGCGAAGCGTCGCGCCGGCGATTTGCAGCGGCGTGAAAAGCAACGGCACCTTGAGCATCAACCTGTATCCTTTACTGAAACCAATGGACGGCGAAGGCGTCGAACGTGACGCTCAGTCAGCCATGCGGCGCTCGTGGCTTCAGAGTTTCGACGAACCAGCCGGTCGCCATGGCGGCCGCGATCTCGACCTTGGATTTGTCCGAGTAGAGAGTCATGTGCGACGTATGCGGGAGGACTTCGAGCCTCTTCCTGGTGGTGGGGATCTGGTTGAAGGCGCCGATCTCGAGGTCCCAGAGGGTCAGGTCGTCTCCTTCCGCCACGATCATCAGCGTCGGAGTGTTGTAGATGCGCTTCACGAAGGGGCCGACATCGTAGTTCATCAACAAGTCGACGGATTCGACGCTGCTTTTGTTCTGGTAGAGCGGCGCCTCGGTCTCCTTGATCGCCATGAAGGTGCGCACTGTCTCGGGGAAAGGCCACGCGGAAACCTGTTGCGCCGAGTTCTCGACGGCATGCGGCAGGTACAGCCGCTCGCCCGGTTTCTCGTAGCGCAGTTTGCGGTCTCTGAGAATCAGCTCCCAAAGCGCGCGATACTCTATCGTACCGTGCGCGCGCCGCATGTTCTCGTAGCCGTCAACGACCGGAATCTGGCTGACGATGGAGCGCACACGCGGATCGATGGCTGCGAGCACGAGTGCGTGGCCGCCCGAATAGGAAATACCCCACACGCCAAGGCGGTCGGGGTCTACGGTCTCGTGACGCTCGAGGAAACTCAAGGCGTTCTGGTAGTCCCTGATCTGGGCCCAAGGGTCGAGATGCTGGCGGTCGTCGCCATCGCTCACACCGAGATTGCGATAGTCAAAGATCAGGGCGTTGATGCCTGCCTGCGCAAAGGCCTTCGCATAGACGGGCATGACGATCTCGCGGACGTAACACCAGCCGCCGGCGAGCACGACTGCGGGCGAGCGGGCGGACTCGTTAGCCACATAGAGCCACCCCCGAACCGTGGCTCCCTCGGATTGAAACTCGACATCCAGTCTTTTGACCATCATTTCCCCCTGACGGATTTGCTCGATTGTTTTGTCCCGGGTAGCGAACTCTTACCCGTTTGTCGCCGGCAAACGCGGAATTTCTTCCCCACATCAGCTGGACCGCGGGCGCCGGCGTCAACTACAGATTAAATTTCTGATCTTCGATGACGCCAGGCGCGGCAACCACCAGTATTTTCCGGAAATTGACAGGAGACGACGATGCGCTGGTACCATTATTTGGCATATTTTTTCGGGGGCGCATTCCTCGCGAACACCCTGCCCCATCTCGTCAACGGGGTTTCCGGAAACGCCTTCCAGAGCCCCTTCGCATCACCGCCGGGGGTCGGCCTGTCCTCCTCGTCGGTCAATGTCCTTTGGGGCCTTTTCAATCTTGTGATCGCTTACCTGCTCGTCTGTCGGGTCGGCAGCTTCGATCTGCGCAAGACCCGGCACGTGCTTGCCCTCGGCGCAGGCATCCTGATTATGTCGGTACTGCTCGCCCGCACTTTTGGGCCGCTGCACGGGGGAGGGTGAACCTCCTGCCGGCAACTCCCGGACTTCGGACGAGGCGCGCGCCTGGTGCGCGAAGTTTGGCACAGCGGACATTGTCCGCGACCTTCGGCCAAACCGGGCTTGTGAGCACGCGCCTCAGGCGCCGAGCGCCGCCTCGACCGCGGCCAGCGCCGCGTCGGCTTTAGCGCCGTCGGGACCGCCGGCCTGCGCCATATCGGGCCGGCCGCCGCCGCCCTTGCCGCCAAGGACCTCGGCGCCCTTGCGCACAAGATCGACGGCGTTGAAGCGCGCAACAAGATCGCTGGTGACGCCGACGACGATGCCGGCCTTGCCGTCCCCGGTGACGCCGACAATGGCGACAATTCCGGAGCCGACTTTCTTCTTGCCTTCGTCGGCGAGGCTCCGCAGGTCTTTCAGATCAATCCCTTCGACCGCGCGCGCCATCAGTTTCACGTCGCCCACGGTACGAACGCCGTCCGCGCTGCCATTGCCGGCGCCGCCGCCCATGGCGAGTTTCTTCTTCGCGTCGGAAAGCTCGCGTTCAAAACGCCGGCGCTCGTCGAGCAGCGCGGCGACACGGGCCGGCATCGCATCGACCGGAACTTTCAGCTCGGCGGCCGTGTCTTTGGCCTGCCTCGCGAGATGATTGGCGTGGCTGCGCGCCGCACGCGCGGTGAGCGCCTCGATGCGGCGAACACCGCCGGCGACGCCGGATTCGCCGACGACCGAGACGAGCCCGATATCGCCGGTCCGGCCGACATGGGTGCCCCCGCACAGCTCGACCGACCAGCCCATCGCATTGCCGGCACCCTCGCCCATGGCGACGACGCGGACCTCATCGCCGTATTTCTCGCCGAACAGCGCGCGCGCTCCCGACGCGATGGCGTCGTCGCGGCTCAGGAGGCGCGTCATCACCGGCGCGTTTTGCAGCACCATGTCGTTGGCGATGTCCTCGACGCGCCCGATTTCTTCGTCAGTCATCGGCTTCGGATGCGAGAAGTCGAAGCGCAGCCGATCGGGTGCGACCAGCGAGCCCTTCTGCGCCACGTGATCGCCGAGCACCTGGCGCAGCGCCTCGTGCAGAAGATGCGTCGCCGAATGGTTCTGCCGGATCGCGGTGCGGCGCCCGTGATCGACGGCAAGATCAAGCGCCGCGCCGACCGCGAGCCTGCCCTTCTCCACGGTAACGAAATGCACGAACAGATCGCCGCCGCGTTTTTGGGTGTCGGTCACCGCAACGCGCACGCCATCGCCCGTCATCGTGCCGGTGTCGCCGACCTGGCCGCCGGACTCGCCGTAAAACGGCGTCTGGTTCAGCACCACGATGCCGCTCTCGCCCGTTTTCAGTTCGGCGACTTCCCTGCCGTCGCGAACCAGCGCGACGACGACGCCGGCAGCGGTCTCGGTCTCGTAACCGAGAAAATCGGTGGCGCCGAGCTTTTCGCGCAGCCCGAACCACACCGTCTCGTCCGCAGCCTCCCCCGAGCCTACCCACGACGCGCGCGCCTTGCGGCGCTGCTCCTCCATCGCATCGGTGAACGAAGCGATGTCGACGCCGATGCCGCGCGGGCGCAGCGCGTCCTGGGTGAGATCGAGCGGGAAACCGAACGTGTCGTACAGCGTGAAAGCGGTCACGCCGTCGAACATGTCACCCTTCTTCAGGTCCTTGCTCGCATCGTCGAGGATCGAAAGTCCGCGCTCCAGCGTCTTGCGGAAGCGGACTTCTTCAAGCTTGAGGGTTTCGGTGATCAGCCCCTCGGCGCGATGCAGTTCGGGATAGGCCTGACCCATCTCGCGGACCAGCGCCGGCACCAGTTGCCACATCAGCGGATCCTTCGCGCCGAGCAGTTCGGCGTGGCGCATGGCGCGGCGCATGATGCGGCGAAGCACGTAACCGCGCCCCTCGTTCGACGGCAGCACGCCGTCCGCGACCAGGAACGAACTCGCCCGCAGATGATCGGCGATGACGCGGTGCGACGCCTTGCGTTCGCCCTCCGGGTCGACGCCGGTGAGGTCGGCGATATTCTCGATCAGCGCGCCGAACAGGTCGATTTTGTAATTGTCGTGGGTGCCCTGCAGCACCGCGGCGATCCGTTCGAGCCCCATGCCGGTATCGATCGAAGGCCGCGGCAGGTCGATCCGCCCGCCGCCGCCGGCGAGCTGCTCGTACTGCATGAACACGAGGTTCCAGATTTCAACAAAACGGTCGCCGTCGGACTCGGGACTGCCGGGCGGCCCGCCCTGAATGTGATCGCCGTGATCGTAGAAAATCTCGGAGCAGGGGCCGCATGGCCCGGTATCGCCCATCGCCCAGAAATTGTCGGAGCCGGCAATGCGGACGATCCTGCTCTCGGGCAGGCCCGCGATCTTCTTCCAGAGCGCGAACGCCTCGTCATCGTCGATATAGACGCTGACCGTCAGCCGCTGCGCCGGGATGCCGAACTCTTTCGTGATCAGCCGCCAGGCAAGCTCGATCGCGCGTTCCTTGAAGTAATCTCCGAACGAGAAATTGCCCAGCATCTCGAAGAACGTGTGATGCCGCGCGGTATAGCCGACATTGTCGAGATCGTTGTGCTTGCCGCCGGCGCGTACGCATTTCTGCGCCGTGGTCGCCCGCACATAGGGGCGCTTCTCGAGGCCGGTGAAGACGTTCTTGAACTGCACCATGCCGGCATTGGTGAACATCAGGGTCGGGTCGTTGCGCGGCACGAGCGGCGAGGACGGCACGGGCTCGTGACCCTCGCGCGCAAAAAAGCCGAGAAAACTGGACCTGATTTCGTTGACGCCGCTCATTGCGGGTAACTCTCTAGCGGTACGGCCGTTTCCTGTCTACAAAACGCGGCCTTAAAGCATTAATTGCGATCCGTCCGTAAAGCATATAAGCGCTCGGGTCGCGAAACCGCGTATTCCGTGCAGCGAGCTGAACATGAACGACGCAGGCAGCGGCCCCCTCCCCCGGACCTTCGCAGAGCGGCTGCGGGCCGGCCGGTTTGTCATGACCGCCGAGGTCGCCCCGCCGGTGTCCTTCGACGCCCAGGACCTGCTGCGCAAGGCAAGCCCGCTGCGCGGCCTCGCCGATGCCGTAAATGTGACCGACGGAGCGGGCGCGCGGGCCCATATGGCGGCGCTCGCCGCCTGCTCGATCATGCTCGGGGCGGGCATCGAGCCGATCCTGCAAATTACCTGCCGGGACAAAAACCGCATTGCGTTGCAGAGCGAACTGATGGGCGCGGCCGCGCTGGGCGTCCGGAACATTCTGGTGCTCACGGGCGATGACCCGAAGGCCGGCGACCAGCCCGACACCAAGCCGGTATTCGACGTCGATTTAAAGACGCTGCTGGAAACCGCGCGGCGCCTGCGAGACGAAGGCAAATTGCCGACCGGGCGCGAGGTCGCGGGCAAGGCCTCGTTCTTCCTCGGCGCCGCCGACATGCCGATCGATCCGCCGGCCGGCTGGCAGCCGAATGCGCTGGCCGCCAAAACTGCCGCGGGCGCGCAGTTCGTGCAGACCCAGTTCTGTATGGATGTGGCGCTGATCCGCCGCTACGCCGCAGCACTGGCGCAGGCCGGACTCACGCGGCAGTTGTCCATCCTGATCGGCATCAATCCGCTGCGCTCGGCGAAGTCCGCGCAATGGATGAAGAGCCACCTCTACGGCACCATCATTCCCGATGCGCTGATTGCGCGCATGGAAAAAGCGGCGGACCCCGCGCGCGAGGGCGTGCGCATCTGCGTCGAACTGATCGAGGAACTTGCCGGCGTCCCCGGCATTGCCGGCGTTCACATCATGGCGCCCGGCAACGATGCCGCCATCCCGGAAGTGATCGCCGAAGCGCGCCAGCGCGTCCAGAAGGCCGCCGTCTGAGCGGCATCCGGTCACTCGCCCGGCGACGGGCGACGGAAAGTCCTTCCGCCTGCACCTGTTCGAGCGGTGCGCGGATGTCGCAAACGACGCCGTCGGGATGGAACGCCAGACGCACCTCGCCCCCGAGTTCGGCTGCCAGCGCACTCTCGATCAACCGCGATCCGAACCCTTTGCGTGACGGGGGCGTAACGGCAGGGCCGCCGCTCTCCGCCCACCGGAGCTGAAGTTCCTTTTCGGTCGTTCCTGAACTTTCGACCTGCCACGACACGCGGACCCGCCCCTGCGGCGCGGACAGCGCGCCGTATTTCCCGGCATTGGTGCAAAGCTCGTGAATCGCCATGGCGAGGATCAACGCGCTGCGCGGCGACACCCGCACCGGCACGCCGCCTGTCTGGAAGCGCGTTGATCCCGGTGTGGTGTAGGGATCAAGGGCAGCCCGGACGATGTCGCCGAGGTCGGCGCCGGCCCACCGTTCGCCGGTGAGCACGTCCTGCGCTTTCGAAAGCGCGACGAGGCGCGCGCTCAGGGCCGAGCGGGCCTGTTCCAGCGAAGTGCCTTCCCGCAAAGTCTGGTTGGCGATCGACTGCACCGTCGCGAGCGTATTCTTGACGCGATGATTCAATTCATTGGCGAGCAGCGTCCGGTGCTCCTCGGCTTTCCTGCGGTCGGTGATATCGACGGCCGCTCCCGGAAAACGGATCGCCCGGCCCTCGGCGTCATGCAGGCAGTAACCGCGCGCCAGCACCCAGCGGACCGTCCCGTCAGCCTGAACCAGCCGGTACTCACACGAGAACTTTTCGCCGCTCTGGAAGGCGTCACGAATTTGCTGATCGACGCGCGGACGGTCTTCGGGATGGATGTTCTGCGAAAAACGGCTGACCGGGGCGCCGGCCGCGGCTTCTGCCGGATCGACGCCATACAGGCGCGCGAACCGTTCGTCGGAAAACACCCGGTCTTCGGCGACGTGCCAGTCCCAGATACCGATAACGCCGGCATCGAGGGCAAGCGCGAGCCGTTCCTCGTTGGTGCGCATGGTCTCGACCGTGCGATGCTCCTCCGTCACGTCGTTGCAGACGACCAGCACCCCGCCGACGCCATTGGGTCTGGTTTCATCGTCGATCGGGCTGTAGCCGTACGTCCACCACACATCCTCGCGGCGTCCGTGACGCGTGACCGGCACAAGGTGATCCTCGTGCCAGGTCGCGCCCTGCCCCGACATCACGAGATCGATCTGCGGGCCGATAATGTCCCAGATCTCGTCCCAGCACTCGCGGCCGCGCTGGCCCAGCGCCTGCGGGTGCCGCTCGGGCCCCATCGTCTGCCGGTATGCGTCGTTGTAGAACTGGATGAGCTCCGGCCCCCACCAGATGAACATGGGATGCCGGGTATTGAGCACCAGTCTCACGGTGGTCCGCAGGCTCTGCGGCCACGTTTCCGGAGGCCCAAGCGGCGTCGAAGACCAGTCGTAGGCCCGCGTCAGCGCGCCCATCTCTCCGCCGCCCGCGAGGAAGTCCAGCCGGCTGTCCGCGATCTGGTCTGTTCCCCGCAACGGCTTCATAACGTTACCGGACACTCCACACCGAAATTCTGCGATCGGCCCGCAAGGCCGCACAACCCAGTGTAGAGCTTCCGGCCCGCGCGCGGAAGCGCGCGCTCTGCTCCCGCCTGCGCTGCAGGCACGCGGCCTATACGGGCTCCTCGACAGTCCGGATGTCGATCTCCGATTTCAGCGTGCGATGTACCGGACACTGATTGGCGATTTCAATGAGGCGGGCGCGCTGCGCCGCATCGAGATCGCCCTCGAGCGCGATCGCACGTTCGATGCGATCAATCATGCCTTCTTTGGTTTCGCAGTCGGCGCAGTCCTTGGCGTAAATTCTGAAGTGCCGAAGCCGGACCTCCACGTGCGCGAGCGGGAGGCCTTTGCGTTCGGCATAAAGCCGCAGCGTCATCGAGGTGCACGCGCCGAGCGCGGCAAGCAGCAAATCGTACGGACCTGGCCCGCTGTCGAGGCCGCCTGCATTCACCGGCTCGTCCGCGGTCAGACGATGGGAGCCCGCAATGATGTCCTGCTGAAACATGCCCCGCCGCGTCTCGCGGACGATCACGGTTCCTGGCGGGGTGTCGTCGGCGGTGCGGTGTGCGGGCATGGACGCCTCCTGCTGTTTTGTCTCGACAGTCCCGGCGAGAAATCACGAAACAGGAACGCGGGCGCGCGCGACGCCGCTCATCGCCCCAGTTCCCGCATCGCCGCGTCAAGGCCTTCGAGTGTCAGCGGATACATCCGGCCGCCGAGAAGCTGGCGCATCATCCTGATGGATTCCGTCAGTTCCCATTCGCGTTCGGGCACCGGATTGAGCCAGACGCAGGACGGATAGGTTTCGACCACGCGCGACATCCAGACGCTGCCTGCTTCCTCGTTGAAATGCTCGACGGAACCGCCGGGCGCGACGATCTCGTACGGCGACATCGAGGCGTCGCCGACGAAGATCGCCTTATAGTCGTGTGGATACGTGTGGAGCACGTCCCAGGTCGGCGTCGTCTGCGTCCAGCGCCGCGCGTTTTCCTTCCACACTTTCTCGTACAGGCAGTTGTGGAAGTAGAGATGCACCATGTGCTTGAACTCGGTGCGCGCGGCCGAAAACAGTTCCTCGGTCGCCTTGATGTGCCAGTCCATCGAGCCGCCGATATCGAAGAACAGCAGCACCTTGATGGTGTTGTGCCGTTCCGGCCGCATCATGATGTCGAGATAGCCCTTGTGCGCGGTGCCCTTGATGGTGCCGTCGAGATCGAGTTCGTCGGCAGCGCCGGTGCGGGCGAACTTCCGCAGCCGGCGCAGCGCGATCTTGATGTTGCGCGTGCCGAGCTCCGTGTCGCCGGCAAGATCCTTGAACTGCCGCTTGTCCCAGACTTTCACGGCGCGGAAATTACGGTTTCCGTCCTGGCCGATCCGCACGCCCTCGGGATTGTAGCCATAGGCGCCGAACGGCGACGTTCCCGCTGTGCCGATCCATTTCTTGCCGCCCTCATGGCGGCCTTTCTGCTCGGCGAGACGCTGGCGGAGGGTTTCCAGAAGTTTGTCGAGGCCGCCCAGCGCCTCGATCATCTGTTTTTCCTCGGCGGTCAGATGTTTTTCCGTGAGCTTCTTGAGCCATTCCAGCGGAATCTCCGCGGTCAGCGCGTCGGCGACGAAGTCCAGTCCCTTGAAGACGTGGCCGAACACACGATCGAAGCGGTCAAGATTGCGTTCGTCCTTCACCAGCGCCGCGCGCGACAGGTAATAAAAATCCTCGATCCGGCGGCCGGCGAGGTCCTTGTCCATCGCCTCCATCAGCAAAAGGTATTCGCGCAGCGTCACCGGGACACCGGCTTCTTTCAGCTCCTGGAAGAAGGTCGCGAACATCGCTCCATTCTAGCCCCGACGAACGCGCCGCCGCCATACCGCAACAGCCGGCCGTTGATCCTCCGAATTTAACCCATTGATTTTGCGCGATTTTAATTTTGGATTGATAAAAAGATATATCTTGCGTTACATCTCGCCATGATCTATCTAACGATATATCTTGAAGGAGACAATTATGTACGGACACTATGAATCCAGGCGGGAATCCCGCCACGACCGGTCCTGCGCAGGCCGGCGCGGCCACGGCCGCCACGGTCATCATGGCCACGGCCGCCGCGGTTACGGCGGCGGCGACGGTATGGGGCCGGACGACATCCGGGCCGGCCGCATGCTGGCACAGGGCGACGTGAGGCTGATCGCGCTCGCCTTGATCGCCGAGGCGCCGCGGCACGGCTACGAGATCATCAAGCTCGTGGAGGAGAAAACCGCGGACTGGTACAGCCCGAGCCCCGGCATCATCTATCCGACGCTGACCTATCTGGAAGAAGCAGGCCACGTCACCGCCGCTACCGAAGGCAGCAAGCGGCTCTACACCATCACTGAAGAAGGCCGCGCCTTTCTTGCTGCCAACCGCCATCTCGCCGACGCGGTGCTGGCGCGCCTGACCGCAATCGGTGAAAGCGCCGCGCGGATGCGGCGCGCCTCCGAGGACGAGCGCAACAGCCGCCGCTCGCTTCCCGTGCTGGTCGATGCGGCGCTGACGCATCTGCGCGAGACGGTTGGCAGGCGGCTTGCGGATGACGCCGAGGCCGAAGCGCGACTGGTCGAAATCCTCGCGCGGGCCGCAGCCGACATGCAGCGGAAATAACGGCGTGCGGGGCTAGACCGGCACCCGCACGATCGCGCGCAGACCGCCAAGCGGCGAGTCGCCGAGCGTAATGTCACCGCCGTGCGATCGCGCGATGTCACGCGCGATCGCCAGCCCCAGCCCGCTGCCGCCTTCGTCCTGGTTGCGCGCATCGTCGAGGCGCAGGAAAGGCTTGAACACGTCCTCGCGCAACGACACCGGAATGCCCGGCCCGTCGTCGTCGACCGTCACGTTGAGCCAGCGGTGATCGCGATGGCCGGTGATCGCTATGGTGGACGCAAACCGCCCGGCGTTGGACACAAGATTGGCGAGGCACCGTTTGAGTGCAGCGGGCCGTACCGTGACTTCCGGCCGGCCGTGGAAGGTCACGGTCGACCGGTGTCCGTGACGTTCGGCATCGAGCTTCAGCTCTTCAAGCATGGCGGCGATATCGGTCGGCGCCGACTGCTCGCCGAGATCGCCGCGCGCAAAGGCGAGGTAGGCCTCGAGCATGCCCGCCATCTCGTCGACGTCCTTTTTCATGGCGTCGACTTCCGGGCTCTCGCCGAGCAATGCCAGTTCGAGCTTGAAGCGCGTCAGAATGGTGCGCAGGTCGTGCGACACGCCCGCGAGCATGGTCGTGCGCTGCTCGATCGCGCGCTCGATGCGGATTTTCATTTCCAGAAATGCCGCCGCCGCGCGCCTGACCTCGCGCGCGCCGCGCGGGCGGAAGTTCGGCGCCTCGCGGCCCTTGCCGAACGCCTCGGCGGCGTCCGCGAGCCGCACGATCGGCCGGATCTGGTTGCGCAGGAACAGGATGGCGACGAACAGCACCACCAGCGAGGTCGCCACCATCCAGAGCAGGAATATCCACGAATTCGCATCGTAGGCATCCGCGCGCCGCGCGAACACGCGCATGATGGTGCCGTCGTCAAGCTTGAGCCGGATTTCGACGATCGACGAGCGGCCCAGCGTGTCGATCCAGAACGGCAGACCGATCTGCTTGCGGATCTCGTCCGACAGCGCCGCATCAAGCTGGTTGAAAAACGGCTTCGGTCCGGTCGGAGGCAGCACCGTCTCCGGCAGGAAATCGACCACGAGCCCCAGCCGGTCCTGGGCGATGCGGCGGAGCTGCGCGCGATCTCCGCCCTGCGGGTAGGTTTTGTAGACGTCGATCAGGGTCGCGATCTCGCGCGTCACCGCGGACGAGAGATAGTAGTTGACCAGGCTCCACTGCCGCTCAACGAACATAAAGGCGACCACGGACTGCAGCACCACCATCGGCAGGATGATGATCAGCAGCGCGCGGGCATAGAGTCCTTTCGGCAGCGCCAGCTTGAGCCATTGGGTGAAGCGGTCCCAGGGACCCGCAATCGGCGATGCAATCGAGCCGACCGCGCCGGCGGCAACGTTCGCCGCACTCAACAGATGGCCTGCGGCGCTGCGCAGGCGGCCGACGCCGTCGTCGAAATTGCTCATGGCGCCGCTCACGGCGACGCCACCAGGCGATAGCCCAGACCGCGCACGGTCTGGACGAACAGCGGATTGGCGGGATCGTTTTCGACTTTGCGGCGCAGCCGGTTGACCTGCACGTCGACGGTACGTTCGCCCACGCTGTCGCCGTTGCCGGCAAGGGCCTGGCGCGGCACGGTTTCGCCGACGCTTGTGGCAAGCGTCCGCAGCATCTCGCGCTCGCGGTCGGTCAGGCGGATGATTTCCTCGCCGCGGCGCAGTTCGCCGCGGCCGAGATGGAAGACGAACGGACCGAACCGCACCGATTCCGGCGCCGCCGCGACCGGCTGTTTGGCGCGGCGAAGGATCGAGGCCACCCGCAGCGACAGTTCGCGCGGCTCGAACGGCTTCGCCAGATAATCGTCGGCGCCGATTTCCAGGCCCTTGATGCGGTTTTCCTTCTCGTCGCGCGCCGTGAGCATAAGGATCGGCACGCCGGAGCCGGTGCGGATCGCACGCGCGAGATCGAAACCGTTCTCGCCGGGCATCATGACATCGAGCACCAGGAGATCGAAGTTCAGGCTTTCGAGCTTGGCCCTCGCTTCGCGCGCGGTTTCCGCCGTGGTTACGCGATATCCTTCCGCGACCAGAAAACGCGACAGCAGCGCGCGAATCCGCCGATCGTCATCGACGACGAGCAGGTGCGGCGCGTCGTCGGCGGGGTTCGCGGTCTGCGTCGTCATGAAACTCCGTCCCGCTCCGCCGAACGCGGGCGGTCCGCGCTTGCGATGAGGCGCAGCACGCGCTCGCGCTCGTCGGCGTCGATCATGCCGGCGAGAAAACGCCGCGCGGTCTCGCGCGCGCCGGGACCGAGCTCGTCGATCACGCGCCCGATCCGCTCGGTCTGCAACCCCGCGAGCTTCATCGCCAGCGCAGCGCCCGCCGGGCTGACATAAAGCAGACGCTGCCGGCGGTCGTCGGGACCCGCTTTCTGCACCACATAGCCATCGTCGATCAGCTGCTTGAGTACGCGGCCGAGCGACTGCTTGGTGATTTTCAGAACGTCGAGCAGCTCGGCGACTTTCATGCCCGGATTGCGCGTGACGAAATGCAGTACGCGGTGATGCGCCCGGCCGAAATTCAGTTTTTCGAGAACCTGATCCGGATCGCCGACGAAATCGCGATAGGCGAAAAACAGAAGCTCGATCAGATCCCAGTACGGCTCACGCGCGCCGCTGGCGGCGTCCTCCGCCGCCGCGGTACGCGGCTTGCCTGGTGTTGTCAGACTGATATCGGCCATGGTCGGACTGTGAAATTATGTCAGTACTATTGACATATTTCCGTTTGATTGATACGGCCAGAAGCGCAATGTCGCAGCACATTGCGCCCGGTTCGTCCCCGACGTGCGCTTTGCCTCGTGCCGGAAGGCGCTTTTATAGGGCAAATGCGACAGTACCGGTAGTCTCGACCGGACGCAAAAGCTGACGACCGTGCGCAAGGCCCATCGCGGCGGACAAATTTCGGCAGGGAGCGGGCCATCCATGCCAGGGAGGCAAATGCCATGGCTGTGCCCTTCGACCAACGTCCCGACCTGATCTGGTTCGACGGGAAGCTCATCCCCACCGCCGACAGCAAAATCAACGTGCTGACGCACGGTCTGCATTACGCGAGTGCGGTGTTCGAGGGTGAACGCGCCTACGGCGGGGAAATTTTTCGCAGCACCGAACATTCGGAACGGCTCAGGCGCTCCGCGCAGATCATGGATTTCGAAATTCCGTTCAGCGTGTCGGAGATCGACGCGGCGAAACGGCTTGTGCTCGAACGGAACAATCAGAAAGACGCCTACGTGCGCCCGATTGCCTGGCGTGGTTCCGAGCAGCTCGGCGTGTCGGCGCAGAACAACACCATTCATCTCGCCATCGCCACCTGGGAATGGCCGAGCTATTTCGACCCGGCGCAGCGCCTCAAGGGCATCAGGCTTGATCTCGCGGACTACCGCCGTCCGGACCCGCGAACGGCGCCGGCGCTTGCCAAGGCCTCAGGCCTATACGCGATCTGCACAATCTCCAAGCACCGGGCCGAGCGGCGCGGTTTCGCCGATGCCATGATGCTCGACTGGCAGGGACGCGTAGCCGAGTGCACGGGGGCCAACATTTTCTTCGTCGCCGACGGGAAGATTCATACGCCGATCGCCGACTGCTTCCTATCGGGCATCACGCGCGCAACCGCGATCGCACTGGCGCACCGTCGCAATATCGAGGTTATCGAGCGCCGCATCATGCCGGACGAGCTGACCGGCTTCTCGGAGTGTTTCATCACCGGCACGGCAGCCGAGGTGACCGCGGTTTCGCAAATCGCCGACTGGAGCTTCACGCCGGCCCGCATCACCCAGCAACTGATGAGCGACTACACCGCCGAGGTGCAGCCGAAGGGCAAGGCCGCGGCCGCGTAAGCCGTCGCGCATTCGCGGGGCGGAGCCTTCCGAACGGCTGCGGCCAAGTTTCGGCGGGGCTTCGCCGCCCCGCCGCTCCGCAGTGCAATTTTCCCATTGCAGCATTGATCTGACGGCATAACCGGAACCTCCATCGCGGTCGCCCGATTGTTTGCAGCGCGATTTGCGAACCGGCGGCGGTTGCACGGCAGCCACACAATAAAAATTGATCGCGGTGCCACTGGTCCTGGCGCAGGTCGTTGCCAGATGTGAGGCGGCGACCGGGCTGTACGTCAAAACCAATAAATCGAAATTGCGATACGGGGAAACCGACCAGGGAGCGGCAGGAAGGACCGACTCATGGGACTTGTTCGATTCGCATTGCGATTTCCGCATACGTTCTATGTTGTGGCGGCACTGATCCTGTTTCTCGGCATCGCCGCGATCCGCGTGATGCCGACCGATATTTTTCCCGAGATCAGAATTCCGGTCGTCACGGTGATCTGGCAATACACCGGCCTGAGCACGCCGGAGATGGAACAGCGCGTTACCACCTACAGCCAGTACACGATCAGCGCCAACGTCAACGGCATCAAGAACATGGAGGCGCAGACTCTGGACGGTCTCTCGGTCCAGAAGATCTACTTTCAGCCGGACGTCAATCTCGACCTCGCCATCTCGCAGATCGTCGCCGCCACCAATTCGATTCGCGCGCTGATGCCGCCCGGAATTCAGCCGCCGGTCGTCGTGCAGTACAACGCATCGAGCGTTCCCGTTGTGCAGATCAGTCTCAGCTCCGACAGCCTGAACGAGCAGCAGCTATACGACTACGGCATTTACCGGGTGCGCCAGCAGCTTGCGCCCATTGCCGGCATCACACTGCCGACGCCTGCGGGCGGGAAATACCGGCAGATTATGGTCGATATCGATCCGGCGAAACTGCTCGCGCGCGGGCTGACGCCACTCGACATCGTCAACGCGCTTAGTGCCCAGAACCTGACGGTGCCGTCCGGAACCGCGAAGATCGGCAATACGCAATACACGGTCCGAACCAACGCGACGCCCGCCACCATCGACGACCTGAACAACATTCCGGTCAAAGCCGCCAACGGCGCGGTCGTGTTCGTGAAGGACGTCGCTCAGGTCCGTGACGGCGCGATGGTGCAGCAGAACATCGTCCGCGAGGACGGCCAGCGCTCGGTCCTGCTCAGCATCATCAAGAACGGCAACGCCTCGACGCTCGCCGTCGTCAATGCGGTCAAAGACGCGCTGCGCACGGCACGCGCGGCGGCGCCCGCAGGGCTCAAGATCAACGAGCTGTTCGATCAGTCGGTGTTCGTGACTTCGTCGGTGGAGGGCGTGCTGCGCGAAGGCGCGATCGCCGCCGTGCTCACCGCCCTGATGATCCTGCTGTTCCTCGGCTCGTGGCGATCGACGCTGGTCATCATGATCTCGATCCCGCTCTCCATTCTTTCGTCGCTTGTCGTGCTCTATTTCCTGGGCGAGACGATCAACACCATGACGCTCGGCGGGCTGGCGCTCGCGGTCGGAATTCTGGTGGACGACTCTACGGTCACGATCGAGAACACCCACCGCCTGCTCACCGAGGAAGGCCAGCCGCTGCCTCAGGCGACGCTGCATGGCGCGGCCGGCATCGCCATACCGACGCTGGTATCGACGCTCGCCATCGCCTGCGTGTTCACGTCGGTGATCTTCCTCGAGGGCCCGGCCAAATACCTGTTCACGCCGCTCGGCTATGCGGTCGTGTTCGCGATGCTGGCTTCGTATGGCCTGTCGCGCACGCTGACGCCGATCACCATCGGCCTGCTGCTCAAAGGCGAGCATCATGGCGAAAGCGGCGGGCGACGGAATCCGTTCGCGCGGTTTCACGATGCGTTCACCCGCGGTTTCGAACGGATGCGCACGGAGTACGTCACGCTGCTCACGTATCTGCTCGGCCGTCGCGTCATCGTGCCGGTCGTCGCGGCCGCGATGCTCGGACTGGGAGCCGTCATGTTCATGCTGGTCGGCCGCGATTTCTTCCCGGCCATCGACGGCGGACAGATCCAGCTTCACGTCCGCGCCCCCGCGGGCACGCGGATCGAAGTCACCGAGAAGATATTCCAGGCGGTCGAGGACAAAATCCGCGATGTCATTCCGGAGCGGGACCGCGAACTGATCGTCGACAATATCGGCCTGCCGGCGCGGCCCTATAATCTTGCATTCGCCGACGGATCGACCATCGGGATCAACGACGGCATCATCCTCGTCGCGCTCAAGGAAGGCCACGCGCCGACCGCCGAATACATCCGCAGACTTCGCGAACAGCTGGCTGCGGCGTTCCCCGAGGACGTGTTCTATTTCCAGGCAGCCGACATCGTCACCCAGATTCTCAATTTCGGACTGCCGGCGCAGATCGACGTGCGCACCGTTGGCTACGACCGGGCGACAAACCTTAAAGTCGCGAAGGAACTCAACCGCCGTCTCGCGGCGATCCCCGGCATCGTCGATGCGCATTTGCAGCAGGAGATCGACGCCCCCGCCTTCTATGCCACCATCGACCGCAGCCGCGCGGTCGGGCTCGGCCTCAACGCCAGTACCATCGCCAGCAACATCAACATCAGCCTGAGTTCGTCGGTGCAGGTCTCGCCCAATTTCTGGACCGATCTGACGTCAGGCATTCCCTACTTTCTGGCGGTGCAGACACCGGAGCCGCGGTTGAGCTCGCTCAACGATCTGGGCAACACGCCGGTGTCCGCAGCCCTTCCCGTGAACGGAAATCCGGTACCGGGACTGCTCAGCAACGTCGCGACGTTTGCGCGCGCGAGCGTGCCGACCAATACCAACCAGTCGAACATCCAGCCGACCTACGACGTCTATGCCAGCGTTCAGGGCCGCGATCTCGGCAGCGTGGCCGGCGACATCAACAGGGTCGTCGCCGATCTGCAAAAGCAGCTCAAGCCCGGCAACTCGATTCAGATCGTCGGCCAGATCCAGAGCATGAACGATGCGTTCCACGATCTCGCGATCGGCCTGATGTTCGCCGCGGTGTTCGTCTATCTGCTGATGGTGGTGAACTATCAGAATTTCGGCGATCCGTTCGTCGTCATCGTGGCGCTGCCAGCGACATTTGTCGGCATCCTGACCATGCTGTTCGTGACCGGAACGACGCTCAACGTCCCCTCGCTGATGGGCGCGATCATGGCCGTCGGCGTCGCATCGGCGAATTCGATCCTGCTGGTCACCTTCGCGCGCGAACAGCAGCAGGCCGGGGCAACCGCGCACGACGCGGCGATCAGCGCCGGCCATACGCGTATCCGCCCGGTGCTGATGACGGCGGCCGCCATGATCGCCGGCATGCTGCCGATGGCGTTCGGCGGCCCCGGCGGCGAAGAGAACGCCGCGCTGGCCCGTGCGGTCATCGGCGGTCTTCTGTTCGCCACTCCGACCACTTTGCTGATTGTGCCGTATCTGTTTGCGCTGCTGCGCAAGGGCAATGACGGCAAGCACGCTCACGGCGTATTCGAAGAGGCAGTCTGATGAGAAACATTGTGAACGACGAAGGCGATCTTCCGCAGCAGGCGGCGGCCGGTGAACGCCGGCGTCCGGCGCGGCGATGGCTGATCGGACTTGGCGTGCTCCTGCCGCTGGTCGCGGCGCTGGCGTTCGGCGCCTCGCAGCTTCGGGCCGGCAACCGCCAGGTGATGGCGACCAGCGAGCAGCAGCAGAATTTCGTCCCCAATGTCCGCGTTGCGGCGGTTCGCCCGAGCGACAGCATCATGATCGTCAGCCTGCCCGCGACAACGCTTGCCTTCGAGGCGGCAAACATCTTCGCGCGCGCCAACGGCTACATCGAAAAGCGCCAGGTGGACATCGGCGATCACGTCAAGGCGGGCGATCTGCTGGCGCGGATCACCGCTCCCGAACTCGATCATCAGATCGCACAAAATCAGGCGACGCTACGTCAGGATCAGGCGGCCTTGCAGCAGGCGATGGCAAGCCGCGACCTCGCCAACGTGACCAACACGCGCGACAGCGATCTCGTGAAAAAAGGATGGGTCACCGCCCAGCAGGGCGACACGGACCGTCTTACCCTCGATGCACAGAATGCCGCGGTTTCGGTCGCCGAGTCGAACATCGCCGCACAGCAGGCGCTGCTCCGCGTGCTCGACCAGCAGAAGGCCTATCAGAGCGTGGTGGCGCCGTTCGACGGCATCGTCACGCAGCGCGCCGTCGATACCGGGAGCCTCGTGCAGGCGGGGTCCACCTTCATGTTCACCCTGATGCAGAGCAATGTCATCCGTACACAGGTCTATGTGCCTCAGGACGCAGCGTTCGGCGTGACCCCAGGCGTCAAGGCGGTAGTCCGCGTGCCCGAAATTCCCGACCGCTCGTTCGCCGGCACGGTGACGCGCCTTTCCGACGCCCTGGCGCCGGGTACACGCACCCTGCTGACCGAGATCGACGTTCCCAATCCCGAGGGGGTTTTGCGTCCGGGCATGTATTGCACAGTCGAACTGCACATCCCGCGCAGGACGCCCTCCGTTATCGTTCCGTCCGACGCCATCGTCTTTAACGACGTCGGGCTCCAGGTGGCGGTTGTGGAAAACGGGGTCGCACATTTCCACAAAGTGGACGTTGCGCGTGACCTCGGAACGGAGGTCGAAATTCGCGAGGGCGTCCAGCCGGGCGACCACGTGATCCTCCGGCCGATGGTCAATCTCGCCGACGGCAGCAAAGTCCAGGAACAACCGTCATCGGTCGCGCAAAACACTTCCAAATAACGACAGGCGGCGGTGTGATGCGACGTTCCGTTCCGATCATCGCGGCAGCGCTGCTCCTGAATGGCGGCGGTTTGTCGTTGGCGCAGACCGGTGCCGCTCCGGGTATGGCGGCCGCGGTGCCGTCCGCGACCCATGCGCGCCCGTCGCCGCCTGCCTTCGCCGGCGCGACCGCGCTCGGCACCATCCCGCAGGGCCTTGGAACGTCTGCGGCGGTCGGGGGAAGCGCAACCGGCAACATCACGCCGTGCGCGACGACAGATGCGGGAGGTGGCGGCTCGACTGCGAGCGCTCCGACACAGGCCACATCGGCGTTCGGAACCTCGACCATTTCGGGAAGCTGCAACCCGTCCCAGTTCCCCGACCCGGCGGCGGGCGGGATTACCCCGCCGCCGCCCGCGGGCGCCATCACGGCCGGTGACTACAGCGACGGTTCAGTTCCGCTGTCCTCGACTGAGGACGGGCCGCCTGGTCTGAGTCCGGGAATCGCCGTGCCGCCACCGCCAATGCCTTCGCCGTCATGCAATGAAGGCTCGGGAGCAGCGGCGGGCCCCTCTGCGCCCGGCTGTTGAGCTTTTGGGCCGACGCTGCGGCCGATGGCCTGGACCAAAGGCCTGGATCCATCCGCGGCTGTTTAGGGAGGGCATCGAAGCAAATTTCCGCTACAGTCGGCGCTCCGGTTTCGAGACGCGAGGAAACATGAACCAGGCGGTCCGCCCGCGAATTGCCGCTTCGGCATGTCCCCACGACTGCCCGTCGACCTGCGCGCTCGAGGTCGAAGTGTTCGGCAAAGATACGATCGGACGCGTTCGAGGCGCCGAGGACAATACGTACACCGCCGGCGTGATCTGCGCGAAGGTCGCGCGCTACGCCGAGCGCGTTCATCACCCCGACCGCCTGAAGCAGCCGCTGCGCCGCACCGGGCCAAAAGGCAGCGGGTCATTTGCTCCGGTCTCGTGGGACGACGCCCTCGACATCGTCGCCGGGCAGTTCATCCGCGCCGAGCAGACCCACGGTTCCGAGACCGTCTGGCCGTATCTGTACGCCGGCACGATGGGTTACGTGATGCGCGACGGCATCCATCGCCTGCGTCACGTCAAAAAATATTCCGGCTTCTTCTCCACCATCTGCGTCAACCCGGCCTGGAGCGGCTTCATCGCCGGCACCGGCCGCCTTGCCGGCACCGATCCGCGCGAAATGGCGAAATCCGATCTGGTGGTGATCTGGGGCACCAACGCGGTGAACACCCAGGTCAACGTGATGACGCACGCGACCCGCGCCCGCAAGGAACGCGGCGCGAAGATCGTTGCCGTCGACATTTATATGAACGGCACCATGCGCCAGGCCGATCTGCCGGTTCTGATCCGTCCCGGCACCGACGGCGCGCTCGCCTGCGCGGTGATGCATTGTCTGTTTCGTGACGGCAAAGCCGACCAGGACTATCTCGAGCGTTACACCGACGCGCCGCAGGAACTTGCCGCGCACGTTCGCACGCGCGATCCAGCGTGGGCTTCGCGCATCACCGGCGCCCCGGTCGAAACGATCGAGGAATTCGCGCGTCTGGCGGGCGCTCATCCGCGGGCGTATTACCGGCTCGGCTACGGATTTTCGCGCTCGCGCAACGGCGCAATCAACATGCACGCCGCAAGCTGCATCGCCGCCGTGACCGGCGCATGGCGCCACGAAGGCGGCGGCGCCTTTCACAACAACGGTGCGGTGTTTCATCTGGACGGCAGCCTGATCGAAGGCACCGACTGCCGCGATCCGTCGATCCGGATGCTCGATCAGTCACGGATCGGCGCGGTTCTGACCGGCGACGCCGGGGCGCTGCTTGGCGGGCCGCCTGTCACCGCCATGCTGATCCAGAACACCAATCCGGTTTCGGTCGCGCCCGACCAGGAAGTCGTCAAACGCGGCTTTGCGCGCGATGATCTGTTCGTATGCGTGCACGAGCAGTTCATGACCGACACCGCCAAAATGGCGGACGTGATCCTGCCGGCAACCATGTTCGTCGAGCACGACGATTTCTACACCGCGGGCGGCAACCAGAACATTCTGTTCGGTCCGAAGCTTATCGAACCGCCCGGCGAATGCCGCTCGAACCACGAGGTGATATGCGCCCTGGCGAGCCGGCTCGGTGCCGCGCATCCCGGTTTCGCCATGACGCCGCGCGAACTGATCGACGCCACGCTCCAAAAATCCGGCTGGGGAACCCTCGCGAATCTGGAGGCCAATCGCTGGATCGACTGCCAGCCGGATTTCGCGACCGCGCATTACCTCAACGGCTTTGCGTATCCGGACGGCAAGTTTCGCTTCAAGCCCGACTGGCCGAACGTCCCATTCCGGCGCTGGCATCGCGACCACAGTGCGCCGTCGATGCCCACGCTGCCGGACCATTGGGAAGTGATCGAGGAGGCCGACACCGAGCATCCGTTCCGGCTGGCAACGTCGCCCGCGCGCGGCTTTCTCAACTCGACCTTCACCGAAACGCCGACCTCGCTTGCCCGCGAGCAGCGGCCGACTGTGATGATCCATCCCGAGGACGCCGCAGCGCTTGCGGTCGCCGACGGCGACGAAGTCACGCTCGGCAACCGGCGCGGCAAGGTGCGCCTGCATGCGCGGCTGTTCGACGGCGTACGCCGCGGCGTGCTGATCGCGGAATCGCTCTGGCCGAACTCCGCCTATGCCGACGGCCGCGGCATCAACACGCTGACCGGGGCCGATCCGGTCGCCCCGTTCGGGGGCGCGGCGTTCCACGACAACAAAGTGTGGTTGCGAAAGCCCGCGAACTAAAACGCCGGCCCAACAGGGAGGAAGCGAACATGCCCAGGCTGCGCTACATCGAGGAAAGCGAAAAAACTCCGCATACCCGCGAGCTGATTAAATCGGCGAAACGCACGGGCGCGCCCGATCCGCGCGTCGTCAGCCTGATGACACGCGGCAGCCTCGGGACCGCGTGGGTCGAGTACTGGAACATGATCCTGTATCAGGGCGTTCTGCCGCACAGGCTCAAAGAAATGTGCCGCATCAAAATTTCGGTCGCCCACCAGTGCGGCTACTGCTCTACGGTGCGCTCGAATGTCGCCAAAGCGGAAGGGCTGACCGAGGAGATGATCGCCGACCTGTCCGCTTACGCGCACAGCAGACATTTCAGCCCGCGCGAAAAGGCGGCGCTGCATTACGCCGATCTGTTCAAACAGGGCGAACACGCCATCGACAGCGACGAAGTCTACGCCGAGCTCGGCAGACATTTCACCGACGAAGAGATTATCGAGCTTGGCCTGTTCTGCGCCCAGGTCGACGGCGTCGGCAAGTTCGTCAAATCACTCAATGTGCTGAGCTGGGACGAGGCCTGCGAACTCAATCCCTCACTCAGGACCGAAGCGGCGCAGGTTGCCGCCGAATAGACGGCGCACGCCACGGCGCCCGAGTTCAGCTTCGCTGCATAAGCGAAAGTGCGGCCCGGCCGAGCACGCCGTAGGGATTGGCAAGGGTCTCGACCAGTTCGAAATGGTTGTAGCCCGTGCCGACGATGTGCTCGACCGGCTTGCCGGCTGCCTTCACCGTCGCGACAAAGTCCCTTGCGTGACGCTGGAATTCCGGCGTCTCCAGCGTGCCATGCGCCACCACGATCGGGCACGTCAGACGATCGACGTGCCGCTGCGCACTCAGCTCCCCGACCATCGCATCGGTGAATCTGATGTACTCGGACCGGGCGGAACGGCGTACCGGCTCCAGATCGTACATGCCGGAACACACAAGACCGCCCCTTATCGGGTCCGGTGGCAGACCAAACTGCCGCGCCCAGTCGGTAGTGAGGGCGACGCTCGCAAGATGCGCGCCCGACGAATGACCGAACACGTAGATCCGGCCCGGATCGGCGCCGAGACTCCAAGCGTTGGTAAAAATCCAGGCGATTGCGCGGCGGACCTGGTCCGCGATCGGCGTCAGGTCGCCGCCCGTATCGAGCACGCTGTCGAAGTCGAGCACCGCGAAGTGCGCGCCGGCACGCACAAACGGCTCGGCCGGAAACGCATAGTTTTTGGCCTCGCCCTGACGCCACGCGCCGCCATGCACAAGCACGCACACCGGCGCACTTCTGGCGTCCGCGGGAAAGAGATCGAAGCCTTCGACCGGCTTTTCGCCGTAGGCATACCGCTTCGGCTCGCCGAGCACGCCGCGCGCAAGCGCGCTGGCTGAGGCAAAGCGGGCGACGATCTGCGGCTGGTTGGGCGCGTATTTTATCTGATTATACGCATCGTCCAGTTCCTGCTGGTCCATGTCGAGAAACACGCGCGGCCCTTTTTCCCGCGTAGGCGAATTTTGAGTTTGCGCGGGCGCGGGCGCCGCTTGCTGCATGGCTTGTGTCACCGGACCATTTCCCTGTGCTTTGCGAAGGCCGGGACCATAGCAAGTTTGAAATTGGCGTGTCACCCGGATGCACCTTGCCGGCGTAACTGCGCCATCACACATGCAACGTCTGAAATGCCGAGACCGCGCTGACTGCACCTCGCAGCCGCGGCGGCTACTTCGCGCCTTCGCTCTGCTGCCGGGGCTCCGACCAGCGGGCGGCCGCCGCATCGTCAGCCGATTTCGCCTCGACCCATGTTGCGCCGGAGACGGTCTCGACCTGCTTCCAGAACGGCGCCAGCGTTTTCAGATAGTCCATCAGAAAAGACGCTGCAGCGAACGCTGCGTCCCGATGGCTCGACGCCGTCGCGACCATGACGATTTCTTCGCCGGGCTCGATGCGGCCGTAGCGGTGGATCACCGTCACGCCGAGCAGCGGCCAGCGCGCGCAGGCGTCCTCGACATGGCGGGCGATCTCGGCCTCGGCCATGCCGGGATAATGCTCCAGCGTCAGCGCGGCGATCGGCTCGCCCTTTTCCTCGGCGCGGCACAGGCCGGTAAATGTGACGACCGCGCCGATGTCGGTGCGCCCGCGTGTCAGCCGCGCGCTTTCGGCGGCGAGATCGAACGGGTCGCGTTGCAGCCGTATGAGCGTCATCATCGAGCCGGCCCAATCAGCCGCCCGTCATGGGCGGAAAGAACGCGATCTCGCCCGCGCCCGCAATCGCCGCATCGGGCCGCACATGCCGATGGTCGATGGCAGCGCGGATCACTTTGCGATTGTCGAAGGCGTGGGCGTATTGCCCGTCGCGTCCCGCAAGCCAGGCCATCAGATCGCCTACGGTCACAACACTGGCGGGCGGATCAATCTCTTCCTCCGCCTTTCCGACGCGTTCGCGCACCCAGGCGAAATACAGCAGTTTCACGCATCCTCCTGATAAAGGTGGTGCAGCCCGGCCTGCAGATAATCCCAGCCGGTATAGAGCGTGAGCAGCGCCGAGAGCCACAGCAGCGTAATGCCGGCGCTGGTGACGACCGGCACCACCGCATCCCCCGCTTTGCCCGCGATCAAAAACCCGACCGCGACCAGCTGCAGGGTGGTCTTCCATTTCGAGAGCTGGCTCACCGGCACGCTGACGCGCAGTTCGGCCAGATATTCGCGCAGCCCGGAAACAAGAATTTCGCGGCACAGGATGACGACCGCGGCGAGCAGCGACCAGCCGTGAATGGTCTCCTCCGCAGCCAGCATCAACAGACACGACGCGACCAGAAGCTTGTCGGCGATCGGATCGAGCATCCGGCCGAGCGACGACTGCTGTGCCCATGCACGAGCGAGATAGCCGTCGAGGAAATCGCTGATGGCCGCGGCGATGAAAATGGCCAGCGCCAGCCAGCGCAGCCAGAGGCCGCCATGCAGGATGTTCTGCCAGAACATGCAGCCAACAACGAGCGGCACCGCGACGATGCGCCCATAGGTCAGCACATTGGGCAGCGCCAGCGGATGGACGCGCAGCCGGGGTGTCGTGCTCGAATTCATGCCTGTACCTTAGCCCCGCGGCCGCCATACCGACAGCGCATCACTTTGCATGCCTGCTTCACGGCACGCACACCGAAGTCCCCTGCCCGTCCGCCGTGCCGGAATCTGCTCATGCCGCGCCCTCGTGGAAAAACTCGTAGATCCGCCGCGCGGTCTCGGCGCTGATACCATCGACCTGCATCAGGTCCGTGACCGAAGCGCGCTCGATCGCCTTCAGCGTCCCGAAGTGATGCAGCAGCGCCCGTTTCCGGGTCGGCCCAATGCCGGCGATCTCCTGAAGGCCGGCCTCGCGCAGATCGCGCAGGCGACGCGCCCGGTGCGAACCTATTGCAAAGCGATGCGCCTCATCGCGCAGTCGCTCAACAAAATATAGGACCGGATCGCGCGGCGGCAACCTGAACGAGTCGCGTCCGGGGGTAAAGAACGTCTCCCGGCCCGCATCGCGGTCGGGTCCCTTGGCGATTCCCACCAGCGGAACGTCAACGCCGAGGCCGGCCAGCACCTCGCGCGCGGCGTTGAGCTGCCCCAGACCGCCGTCGATCAGCACAAGGTCGGGCCACGCCGGTTCTTCCCGGTCCTGACTGTCCAGCTTCTTCCCGCAGAGTCTTCGCCGCTGGCGGGCACGATCGGCAGCGCGATAACCTCGTCCGGCGCGACGGGAACAGACGGCTGCGGCGCTTCCGCGATCAGCCGCCTGAAGCGGCGGGTGAGAACTTCGCGCATCATCGCGAAATCGTCGCCGGGCGTAAGCTCGGTCGAGCGGATATTGAATTTGCGGTAATCCTTTTTCCGGAACCCTTCGGGGCCGGCCACGATCATGGCGCCCACCGCGTTCGAGCCCATGATGTGGCTGTTGTCGAACACCTCGATGCGCCGCGGCACCCGCGGCAGCCCGAAGGTTTCGGCAAGCTGCCGCAGCAGTTTCTGCTGCGACGAGGTTTCGGCGAGCTTGCGGCCCAGCGCTTCGCGGGCGTTCGCGAGCGCGTGTTCGACGAGATCCTTTTTCTCGCCGCGCTGCGGCGCCGCAATGTCGACTTTGTGGCCGCTCTTCGTGGTCAGGGCTTCCGCGAGCAGGTCGCGCTCGTCGATGTCGTGCGAGATCAGGATCAGCTTCGGGCAGGGTTTGTCGTCGTAGAACTGCGCGAGGAACGCACCCATAATTTCGCCCGCCGAAATCGAGCGGTCTGCCTTGGGGAAATAGGCGCGGTTGCCCCAGTTCTGTCCGGTGCGGAAGAAAAACACCTCGACGCAGACGAAGCCGCCCTGCTGATGGAGCGCGAACACGTCCGCCTCCTCGACGCCGCGCGGATTGACGCCCTGATGCGCCTGGATCGCCGAAAGCGCCGCAAGGCGGTCGCGATAGACGGCGGCGCGCTCGAAGTCGAGCGCGTCCGACGCCTTTTCCATCTCGGCCGCAAGCTCGTCCTTCACCGCCTTGCTGCGGCCTGACAGGAACGCGTTCGCCTCGCGCACGAGCTCCCGGTACTCGTTGAAGTCGATCTCCCCGGTGCACGGCGCCGAGCAGCGCTTGATCTGATGCAGCAGGCACGGCCGCGTGCGGCTCTCGAAGAAGGGATCGGTGCATGAGCGCAGCAGGAATGCGCGCTGCAACGCGTTGATAGTGCGGTTAACCGCCCATACCGACGCGAACGGCCCGTAGTAGTGCCCGGGCCGGGTGCGGGCGCCGCGATGCTTGAGGATTTGCGGCGCCCAGTGATCGGACGTGATCAGGATATAGGGAAACGACTTGTCGTCGCGCAGCAGCACATTGAAGCGCGGCCGCAGCCGCTTGATCAGATTGGCTTCGAGCAGCAGCGCTTCGGTCTCGGTGCGGGTGACGACGAATTCAAGCGCGCGGGTCGCCGCGATCATCCGCTCGATGCGGGTGTCGAGACCGGTGGGACGGGCGTAGGCGCGAACGCGTTTGCTGATGTCCTTCGCCTTGCCGACATACAGGACGTCGCCACGGGCATCGATCATCCGGTAGACGCCGGGCTGGGCCGGCGCGAGCTTCGCGTACCGTAGAATCGCATCGCGGCCGTCCGCGAGCGAACCCGCGTCTTCTTCGACAGGGCCGCCGGTCAGACCGGAATCGTCCAGATCCGGAAGCGACTGCTCGTCCTCTTCTCCAGCCGCCTCGAAGTCAGGATCGGGTTCGACGTCTTTTTTCGGAACACTCATGCGGTCTGGCTGTTGGACTTCCCGCCGGGCGGGAGCAAGCCCGGCGGCACGGCCGGGTTTGGCCGATTTCGTTCGCGCTGTGCGGGGTCACACGAACGGCCTGGATTTGCCTTCATGGCGCGAAACGTAAGGTTTGAAACGGCGAAGGGCCAGCGGCGGGTGTCCCAATAGCGCAAGCCAGGCAGCGTTAAAGTTCCTTTAAGTATGTTTTGCCCAAATTAAGAGTAATTTAACCATCATCTCGCCGATGTTAAAACATAATTACCTATAAATTCGACGCGTATTAGACTAAAATTGCCACAATATTGACCCGAAAGAGCTGAGCTGTGTGTCTTTCCTGCACTAGACGAAAAATGCGTTCTGAATACTATGCCGCCACCTCGCGAGTAATGGAGATAACAAGATGAAGCGTTTGTTGTGTGCAGGTTTGGGCTTGATCGCGCTGACTGGAATGGCAGCGGCGGCCGATCTGCCGCCGGCTCCCCAGCAGTATTACAAGGCGCCGGCTTTCGTGCCCCCGGTCTATAGCTGGACCGGCTTCTATCTCGGCGTGAACGGCGGCGGCGCACTGGGCAACTCAAACTGGGACACCGCTGGTTCGTTCAACACCACCGGCGGCCTCGTCGGCGGCACCATCGGTTACAACTATCAGATCGGCATGGCCGTGCTCGGCGTCGAAGGCGACATCGACTGGGCCAGCATCAAGGGCTCCTCGAGCGCCGCAGGCTGCCTCGCTGGCTGCACGACCAGCGATTCGTGGCTCGGCAACCGCGCGTGGCCGCCTCGGTTATGCGGCTGACCGGTTCATGCCTTACGTCACCGGTGGCGCCGCGTTCGGCAATATCAACGCCTCGACCCCGGGCCTGGCCGGTGCCAGCTCCACCAACGTCGGATGGACGGTTGGTGCCGGTCTCGAGTTCGCATTCGCCCCGCACTGGACGGCCAAGGCCGAATATCTCTACGTCGACCTCGGCAAGTTCAACTGCGGCGCCGGCTGTGCCGCAGGCGCGCTGACCGACAACGTTTCGTTCACCACCAACCTCATCCGCGGCGGCATCAACTACCGCTTCTGAGTTTGACGGCTTCGAGGCGAGGCAGAAACAACTGCCGGGAACAACGTGAAACTGCAAAACCCCGAGGCGAAAGCCCCGGGGTTTTTTTATGGTCCGGTTCGCCTTCCGGTCAGGGCTTCACGGCAGTGGCGGCAAACGCCGGCACACGCGCCGCGAAACCGTCGAGCCACGCGACCAGCCGCGGATGGCTGGCGCGCCAGTCGCCGCCGAAGCGGAAATCACGATAGCCGAGCGCGCAGGCGAGCGCGATGTGGCCGACATGAGGAAGGCCGCCGCCCAGCGCCGGCGGGTCTGCTTCCAGCGCGGCGAGCGCGCGGCTCACCTTGCCGGCCTGGTGATCGAGCCATTTGGCTTCGTGTTTCTCGGCCGGCCGCCAGCGGCCCTCGTAGACCGTCAGGATCGACGCATCGAGAATGCCGTCGCAAAGCGCCTGGAGGCGCAACGCGGCAAAGTGCTCCGCGGGCGCGGCCGGAATGACTTTGCCGCCGCCGGCGAGATGGTCGAGGTATTCCAGGATGACGCGGGAATCGTAATACGCGGTCCCGTCGTCGGCGATCAGAACCGGAATTTTGCCGAGCGGATTTTGCCCGCGGATCCTGTCGCCGGGATCCATCGTGTCGACCGGCTCGATCCTGACGTCGTTGAAGCCGAGAATGGCGAGTGCGATCTGCACTTTGCGGCCGAACGGCGAAGGTGCAGCAGAACGCAGTATCATCATGGCCCGATCATCACCCTGCGTTGCATGTCGACGGGGGTTATCGACGCGACGGGATGAATAACAGGATCACGTGGCGAAAGCACGGTTTCGCCGCGTTTCACTACTGCTCTGCCGTCCGTATCGGTAACGCACAATCCGGGGCGAATCCGGTTCCGGCAATTCCCGGCTCGGCGCTGCTACCCGGTGATGATCAGATTCACCGCTTTTGGACCTTTGCCCTTCTTGTCGGGTTCCACATCGAAGTTTATGCGCTGGCCTTCGATCAGCGATTTCAGTCCCGCGCGCTCCACCGCGGTGATGTGGACGAACACGTCGCGTCCACCGTCATCGGGTTTGATGAAACCGTACCCACGTTCGCCATTAAAGAACTTGACCGTACCGGTCATTGCCATCGAGTAACTCCCTTCCCCGTGATTGCTTCGCCGCCGGCCCCCACGGCGCGACGGCTTGGCCGGGACATCCACACGGGTAGGGCCTGGGCCGCGAACGGCCCCAGTCACTCCGCCGGCCCCCCACAGGAGGCGGAACGTCAAAGCCAGCAACTTCTACAATTAGCCACATTTTTTGCGTGTGGAAAAGTGGGCACTGGCAGGTGGGTACCGCGCAACGCCCGCCAGCACGGCCCAACTCAGGCGTTGTGGGCCAACCAGTGCGTGTCGCCCACCGCGTCCGGCGACAGCAGCCGGGCCAGTGCCGGCATCAGGGTCCGCAGTTCAGGCTCGAGACCAAAGGGCGGATTGACGAGAATGACGCCCGAACCGACCAGGCCTGCGCCGGCCCGCGGCGGTCCAAGGCTCAGTTCGGAGCGCAGCACATTGGGCAGAGCCAGTTTTCGCAGATTCCGCGCCAGCGCGTCGGGCGCGCTCCGGTCCTTGACCGGATACCACAGCATGTAAATTCCGGTGAGCCACTTGCGATGCGCCCCGGCGAGTTCACCCGACAGGCGCGCGAAGTCGTCCGGCTGCTCGAAGGGCGGGTCGATCAGCACCAGCCCCCGCCTTTCCTTCGGCGGCACAAAGGCGCCGAGCGCGGTCCAGCCGTCGATGTCCACAGCCTTTCCGCGCCGGCCTTTGAGCGCGACGGCAAGCGCCGCCGCGACGCCCGGCTCCAGCTCGCATGCGATCAGCCGGTCCTGCGGGCGAAGCAGGCGGGCCGTTATCAACGGCGATCCGGGATAGACACGGAGCGACGTGCCCGTATTGAACGACGCGACGGCATCGAGATACGGCGCGAGCAAATGCTCTGGTGCCGCCTCATCGCGCACCGCCTGGTCGCGCACCGCCCACAGCCGCCCGATCCCCTCGCGCCACTCGCCGCTCCGGGTCGCTTCCGGGCCTGCCAGATCGTAGAGTCCGGCGCCGGCGTGGGTATCGATAACGCGGAACGCCGCCGGTTTGCGTCGAAGCTGCATCAGGATGCGCGCCAGCACGGCATGCTTGTGGACATCGGCAAAATTGCCGGCGTGGAAGGCGTGACGATAATTCATGCGCGGGTGACGTCCGGAAGCCGGGCTCGACCACGGAATGAACGGACACTACCAGACTTCAGGACGCATGCGGCCGTGCGGCGGCGCGCCAGGCCTCGGGCGGCGTTCAGTTGGCGGACGCCGCTCCGGCGGCACCTCGCAGCGGCGGCATCGCCAGCTGCTCGCGCCTGCAGCTACGGCGCGCGACGTCGGGACATTGGTGGAACTGCAGGTCCTTCGAGAGACAGATGCGCACTTCCGTCAGCCGCCTTTTGTCGCAGACAATCGCCATGCCGTCCCGCGCCAGACCGGGATTGACGCTCTGAAACGCGTCTTCGACGGCCGCAGGCGAGACGCTGAGCGGTTCCTGCAAATCCACGTATTGCGGCGGTATCTTGACGACCGCGCGCGCCTTCCGCACCGCCTCGAAATAGGCCCGGGGCGCCAGCCCCGAGCAGGTGCCGTGTTTGTCCCATTCGTTGAACACGAGGTGGGGCGCCGGCATCAGATCAAGGATGGAAGAAACCGTGCCGTGGTCAAGGCGCGGCGCCGGGACCTGACAATATTCGGGGAAGCCCCGCTCGTATTGCGGCCACAGGCCATGCACCACGAACGCAAACGGGCGCGCGCCGCACTGCGACGAAGGCGCCCGCCCGCGCCCGCGCTCCGCGGCAGCAGCGCAGAATGACGGCGACCAGGACAGCGACAGCACGTAAAAGTCGAATTTGCCGGGTTCGTTTTGCGGCGCGTCTGCGCGTCCGTCCTGGGCAGGCGCCGGGGTCGTCGCGGCAACCAACGCCAGCGCAGCGAGCGCCGCGCAAACAACTCCCGACCTGGTCATCTTAAGTACCCCCGGATGTGGCTGGATTTGGCGAAAACAACGGTAAGGATATTTTGGAACGGAGCAAGAACAAACCACTTGCGTGCGGCAGTGCGGCCGCTTCCGTGCCAGAACGTTTGAGACTTCCGGCAACCTGCCGCAGCGTTACGAAGCCTGCCGCCATTGTCACCAAAAGCAAAGTTCCGAATTGCCAAGATAGTCAAAGGCTCGTTAAAGGTTGCACGCAAGCCTTAAGGGGGCGAAATAATGGCAAACTGGACGAAATGCACGCGCAAGGCCGACAATACGCCGATTTACCTGAATCTGGACACCGCGCTATGCCTGCGCTGGAACGAGGCCGACAACTTTACTGTGGTCACGCTTCCGGGCGGCAAGGATTTCCTGATCAGAGTACTTGAACACCCGGATGACCTCCTCAAGGGGTCCGCAGGGCAGAAGAGGGCATCGAAAGACTGACGCGCCAGAGAGCCCGCGGCCGATCGTGATCCTTGCCGCCACCGGCATGGTCGAAATATTGTCCCAGATCATCCTTAAGTCTGGATGACCGCGTACGGAACGCGTCGCGTTGACCCGACGCCCCGACCAGGGGCGTCGGCCGCATATCTAAAGGGGGTAGCCATGAGACTGTTGATCGCCGCACTGGCCCTGGCGCTCACGGTGGTGGGCGCACAGGCGCAGCTCTCCGCCAGCCAGAGCCAGATGAATTCCGCCAGCCAGCTCGGTCAGCATGCCGGAAACACTTTGAAAACCCAGATCGACGACCCCAACAAGGTCAGGGCCAACGACAAGGCCTATAATGCAGCGCTCAAGAACCTGCCGGACAAGCAATACGATCCCTGGCACGGCGTTCGCTGATCGCGGCGTTCGCTGAATACCCGCCGGCCGCGTCGAATCAGGGCTGGGCGGCGCGGCATCCCGGCCCGTACGCGAAACTGCGGTCGAGACCGACGACGCAGAAATTGACGCCCCAGTCCGCGCCGATGATGCCGGTGTCTTCCCCAATCGAATAGTAGATCGCGTGCCTGACGCCGTCGTTGATCAACGCGGTGGCGCTGCAAAAACGGCGTGGAATGGACTGGGCAGCCCACGGCAGAACCGCTGTCTGCCGAATATTCTCGATGCCGACGATTTGCAGTTCCGAATTCCAGAAGCGCCCTTCTTTGGTATGAAAATTGGTGATGATGCGATCGAGCGCCGCGGGATAGTCGCAGGCCGGCATTTCACGATCGTAGCGTGGACCGGAGAGCCAGAAATTCTTCTCGAACGGATTTGCCGCCCTCGCCTGCGGGACGGCGACGATGCCGAGCATCAGCGCAATCACCAAGCACCCGATACGGCCAGACATTGCCCCTCCGTCCCGCCTTGCGCCCGCAACTCTGTGCCGGGCCTGGCAACGGTGCCGTGCCGGCGTTCCCCGGTCAAGACCGGCAGCGCGCTGCGCGCGCAAGTTACCCGCCACCGTGTTCGCCGGAACACGGTCGGCCCGGTCGAAATATCCGGTGCAGATCGCCGGGACCGGTCTCTGAACACGCGGTCGCACCGAAAAACCTCCGGATGGAACGGTTACCGGCCGATGAGCACGATCGACCAGACCACGCATTTTTTACGCCCGGCGTCGTCTGACGTCATCGCCGATGCGCGCGTGGTCCGGATCGGCCGCAACATCAGCTTAGGCCGGGTCATGCTGCTCGGCGCCGCCGACAGGCGGCCGGTCGGCATGGTGGCGAGCGCCTGCTCGATGTTGTGAGACCTGTGCAACGACGGCGGCGTACGGACCCAACCCGCTTTTCATTCGTGCCGCGAACTTCTAAGCTTTGGCCCTGTCGATACGAGCAGCGGAGAAGAGCAATGCGTCGCAATATTTTGCTGGTGGTGGCGCTGTTGCCGGTGCTGCTCGCTGGCGGCGGCCCGGCCTTCGCAGGCGCAGTTTTCCTCGGCCCCGGCCCCGGACTCACGGGCAACGACACCGGCGGCATCATTGCCTATTCGCCCGCGATCAAGCGGGTCGCCTATCGCGAAATGGCTGCCAACTGGTGCTCGCGCTGGGGGCGTCTGTCGCATGTGACCAGCGCGCATCTCAGATACGGCGATTACGTCGGCTTTGTCTGCATCGACCGCCCCGGCATGATTCACTAGCGGATCGCGGTCAGCGCGTTCACTGCCAGTCGCCGTTTAAAGCCTGCACCAGCGTCAGCGCCGCGACCGCTGCGGTATCGCCGCGCAGGATTCGCGGCCCCAGAGACAGACGCACGACATTCGGCTGCGCGAGCAGAATCTCGCGTTCATCGTCGGTAAAGCCGCCCTCCGGCCCTATCAGGACCGCAAGCGGCGGCCGTCCGATTCGCTGAAGCGCGGCGACCGGACTGGCGGTTTCTGCATCCTCATCGCAGAACACCAGCCAGCGGACCGGGTCCCGCGCGGCGATGAACGCGGCGAACGTGACCGGCGGCGCGATCTCCGGCAGTGAAAGGATGCCGCACTGTTCCGCGGCTTCGACGGCATTCGCATACATCCGTGCGGTATTGACGCGGGGAACCTGGCTGTGACGGGTCTGTACCGCCTGCAAGCGCGAAGCGCCCATTTCAACCGCCTTCTGCACCATATAGTCGAGCCGCGCACCCTTGAGCGGCGCGAAGGCATAATGCAGATCCCCAGGCGCGGGCTGGGGCCGCGTCCTCGTTTCGATGACCAGGCTGGATACGCGCTTGTGCGCCGCGAGCCGGGCGCCCCATTCGCCGTCGCGGCCATTGAAAGCAAGGACCGCGCTGTCCGGTCTCAGGCGAAGGACGGTCCCGAGATAGTGGGCCTGGGCAGCGTCGAGGACGACATGCGCGCCCTCGTTGAGGGGGGCGTCCACATACAGGCGCGGGGTGCGAAAGTCGTATCGGGCCATGGCAAAACGCGACAAAACGGGGAATTGCGGGTAAACGCGCCTATCGTGTATCACTTGCCGGCGCGTGCGTCGGCGTCGCACCTTCAGCGGTGGCGAGATTCTGCCGCCTTGTCGCCGAAATCAACGAGCCTGTTCATAGCGTGAGGACTGGAAACATCACAGTCACGACGAACCGGGTAGGAAAAAAATGAGGTTGAGCTTCGCAACGGCGCTGGCGCTTTTGGTCATCGCCGCGGGAATTGGGGCCGCCGCGGCGCAGCCGGCCGCGCCGCAATGCGCCACCTTCCCCGCACTGCGCGCCGACGCCGAAGGAAAGGCTCTCGCGGTGCGCACCGCCATGGAAAAGAAAGCCGACCGCAAGGAGATCTGCAACCTCGTAACGCGGTTTTACAACGCCGAAGCGGTCGTCGTGAAATTTCTCACCGACAACAAAACCTGGTGTGGCATCCCTGACCAGGCGATCACCAACGTGAAAGCTAATCACGAACACACTCTGAAATTCCGCACCATCGCCTGCACCGAGGCGCCCGCCGCCAAGCCGCGGGTGCCGACGCTCAGCGATTCGATCGGCACGCCGTCGGTGGATACCGGCAACAACACCAAGACCGGCCGCGGCACGCTGGATTCGCTCAACGGTAATCCGTTGGCCAAATGAGCCCCTCGGCCGGTTCGGTCGCCGATGCGACCGGCAATTGGGTCGATACGCTCGCGCCGTCCTGGTCCCGTCCCTACCTTCGGCTCGCCCGCCTCGATCGCCCGATCGGCTCCTGGCTTTTGTTGCTGCCCTGCTGGTGGTCGACCGCGCTTGCCGCGATTGCCGCGCATCGGGCCGCGCCGAACCTGTTACATATAGCGCTGTTCTTTATCGGCGCGTTCGCGATGCGAGGCGCCGGCTGCACCTGGAACGATATTGTTGACCGCGATCTCGACGGCAGCGTCGAGCGGACGCGCTCGCGTCCAATCCCGTCCGGGCAGGTCAGCGTCCGTGGCGCCGTGGTCTTTCTGGTGCTTCAGTCGCTGGTCGGGTTCGGGGTGCTGGTATCGTTCAACGGCTTCACGATCGGGCTCGGTATCGCTTCGCTTGCGATCGTCGCCGTCTATCCGTTCATGAAGCGCGTCACCTATTGGCCGCAGATCGGGCTTGGCCTCGCATTCTCATGGGGAGCGCTGATGGGCTGGGCGGCGGCGTTCGGGCGGCTCGATTCGCCCGCGCTTTTGCTCTACGCCGGATCCATCGCCTGGGTCATCGGTTACGACACGATCTACGCCCATCAGGACCGCGAGGACGATGCGCTGATCGGCATCAAATCGACCGCACTGCTGTTCGGCGAGCGCACGAGACCGATGCTCGCGCTGTTCTACGGGATCGCCATCGTTCTGATCGGCGCCGCCGGATACCTGGCCGGCGCCGGTCCGGTGTTCGCGCTGGGCCTGCTCGGATTTGCTGCGCATCTGGCGTGGCAGACCGTACGGATCGACATTGCCGATCCCGAACGCTGCCTCGCTTTGTTCAAATCCGATCGCGATGCAGGCCTGATCCTGTTTGCCGGACTCGTGCTGGACGCCGCGCTCCGCGGCGTGATCTGAACCGGCGGCGCAGTGTTCACTGCGGGTCCTGCTCTCGACCGCCGGCGCGTCGCTGCCGGGGTTGCTGCAGTCACCTGTTTCAGTTCCGGGCGATGATTTCGCGCTCGTCGCGATGGACCGCCGGCGTGTCGGGCAGCTTTGCGGCCCGGCGACGCATCAGCAGCGCGGGACGGCGGCGGGCGATCGCGAAGCGGCGCCGGCGGCGCCAGGTCGGCGCTTCGACGCGTACCGCGCCCAGCCGCGCGAACGGCTCGCGCAGGGTGCCGTCGTCCTCGGTGACAAGAAGCGGCAAACCGAGCACGCGGCCCCAGGATTGCCACTCGGCGACAATGTCGTCGCTGGCGCATGAGGTGAACAACTGCAGCGACAGCGACGGATCGCCATGCTCCAGCACGACCGCAATCGCGGTGGGCGGCGCGTTCGCTGTTCCGACCAGGCGTATGGCGACGCCGCGGAACGCTGCGACCGGCAGATTGAGCGCCATGCGCATTCCGCGCACGGAGCGCCGCACCACGACACGCTCGCGGTGCAGATCGACGACACGCCGGCGTTCGTCGGCCGCCTCGTCGGCGGCTTCGAAACGCACAGGCAAGGAGAACGGGTCGAGCCGCGCACTGCGGCTCGACCCGGCAGCGAACCTGCCGGCTTCCATTTGACGCCTCGAAACTGAAGCTCCCCCCGGACTGTTGCCGCCCGGTTGTTGCCACGAACATGCCAGAGCGCAGTCGTCATCCGCTTAAGAACACTGGTTAATCAGCCGTATTGGGTCCGCCGATGCCGGACATGATTGACAGGCGGTTGCCGACCGCGCGGAAAACTGCGGCTGGTGCGGACGGGACAACGCAATGGCTCGGGTTGAAACGCGGCGGTCCGGGCCACATCTTGCCTTGAGTCTTCCCGGGTGACCGCCCATAAACCAAGTGCGCGTGCTTCATGTCCTCACTTCTCGATCAATCCGATCTCGCCGCTCTCGCCGAACGCCTCGTGGCCGCCGCCAAACGCGCCGGTGCCGATCAGGCTGACGCCATCGCCGTGCGCTCGATCTCACTGTCCGTCGACGTACGCGACGGCGCGGTGGAAGAGTCGCAGCGATCCGAAGGCGACGATCTCGGCCTTCGCGTCATCGTCGGACACAGGCAGGCCGTGACGTCGACCAACGATCTCAAGGGCGACGGCTTCGACGCGCTGGCGGAACGCGCCGTGGCGATGGCCCGCGCCGCGCCGGAGGACCCTTTCAGCGGACTGGCCGATCCGGCGCTGCTTGCGCACCGGTTCGCCGAACTCGATCTCCTCGATCCCGACATGCCGAATGTCGAAACGCTGGAAGCGCGCGCGCGCGAAGCCGAAGCCGCGGCGCTGAAAGTTTCCGGCGTCACCAAGTCGGGAGGTGCGTCCGCCTCGGCCGGAATCGGCGGCATCGTGCTGGTCACGAGCCACGGATTTCACGGCGCGAGCATCGGCTCGCGCCACGGCATCGCCATGACCGCCATCGCCGGCGATGGCACCCGCATGGAGCGCGACTACGATTTCACGTCGGCACTGCACGCCGCCGACCTCGAGAACGCACAGGCGATCGGACGCAGCGCCGGCGAACGCGCGGTCAGGCGGCTCAATCCGCGCAAGGTCACGACGCGCCGCGTGCCGGTCGTGTTCGACGCCAGGATCGCAGGCTCGCTGGTCGGCCATCTCGCCAGCGCCGCCAACGGCAGCGCGATCGCGCGCAAAACCAGCTTCCTGCGGGAAAAGCTCGGTGAAGAAATCTTTGCCCCCGGCATCGACATCATCGACGATCCGCTCCGGCCGCGCGGCCTGCGGTCGCGGCCGTTCGACGCCGAAGGCATTGCCGGCCGAAGCCTGAAACTGGTCGAGGACGGCGTGCTCAAGACCTGGCTGCTCGACAGCGCGACCGCGCGCGAACTCGGCATGCAGACTACCGGCCACGCCCAGCGCGGCGTATCGTCAACGCCGTCACCCGGCGCCAGCAATCTGCATCTCGCCGCCGGCACCAAAAGCCCGGACGAACTGATCGCCGACATCGAGGACGGCTTCTACATCACCGACATGATCGGCATGGGCGTCAATCTGGTGACGGGCGATTACAGCCGCGGCGCCTCGGGCTTCTGGATCGAGAACGGCGAACGCACCTATCCGGTCAGCGAAGTCACCATCGCCGGCCATCTGCGCGACATGTTCGCGAGCCTCGTGCCTGCAAACGACCTGACGTTCCGCTACGGCGTCAATGCGCCTGCCCTGCGCGTCGAGGGTCTGACCGTTGCCGGCCAATGAGGCCGTCGATCAGGCAATCGCCGCACGGCTTGCCGGATGCGTGCGCGAAGCCGGCGCGCTGGCGCTGTCGATGTTTCGCACCCCGGTCAGGAACTGGCTCAAGCACGAATCTTCGCCGGTCAGCGAAGCCGACATCGCCGTCGACCGCCTGCTGCACGGGCGGCTGACCGCCGACCCGGGTTTCGGCTGGCTGTCGGAGGAAAGCGTCGACGATCCTGCGCGGCTCGCGCAGCGCTTTGTCTGGATCGTCGATCCGATCGACGGCACCCGCGCCTACATCGCAGGCCTGCCCGACTGGACGGTGTCCGCCGCCCTGGTCGATAACGGGCGACCCGTCGTGGGGTGCCTGTTCGCGCCGGTGACGGACGAATTTTTTATGGCGATTGCGGGACAGGGCGCCAGCCGCAACGGCGTTCCGATCGCGGCCACGGACGGGGCGTCGCTTGCAGACACGCGGGTCGCGGGGCCACGGGCTTTCCTGGAACGGCTTGCCAAAGTCACGCCGCCATTCACTGTCATGCCCCGAACCCACTCGCTTGCGCTGCGCCTTGCCCGCGTCGCACATGGCGCCTTCGACGTCGCGATTGCCGGCCACAACGCGCACGACTGGGACCTTGCGGCGGCCGACCTTTTGGTGCACGAAGCGGGCGGCGCGCTGACCTCTGTCGGGGGCGAAGCCATTACCTATAATCGTCCCGTGCCACGGCACGGGATGCTGTTCGCGGCCGGTCGGGACAGGCATGCGGCACTCATCGAACTCATCAGAGATCGGCGGATCGCATCTTCCTAAGTTGATTTTCCACCCGGCGGACCGATTGACATGACCGACACCGTTCCCTCGCAAATGTCGAAACAGCTGCTCCACCTCGTCTTCGGCGGCGAACTGCGGGACGTGGCGGACATCGAATTCAGCAATCTGGACAGGCTCGACATCGTCGGCATCTTTCCGAATTATGCCAGCGCCTACGCCGCGTGGAAGGCCAAGGCGCAGGGTACCGTCGATAACGCCCACGTCCGCTATTTCATCGTTCATTTGCACCGGCTGCTCGAGCCGGATGGCCCGAAGCCGGAGCGCTGAGAGGATCCATGCCGGGAGAGACCATCGGGCGGTCACGCAGTGATCGGCCGGGCCGAGGCTTCAGGCGCGCCGCCCGCCGGCACGGCGGAGAATGACGGTGCGCGAACGCCTGCCGCTCGCGCTCCGGTTCTATCGGCTCGCGTCGAAAATAGCGGCGCCGCCGGTGGCGTCGCGGCTGCTGGCGTGGCGGCTTAAACGCGGCAAGGAAAATCCCGAACGTATCGGCGAACGCTATGGCGTTGCCGGCGCGCCGAGGCCGCCCGGCCCGGTGATCTGGCTTCATGGCGCAAGCGTCGGCGAAGTGCTCGCGGTGATGCCGCTGATCGGGCGGCTGCGGGCGATGAATTTCGCGGTGCTGCTCACCTCCGGCACCGTAACCTCCGCGGAGATTGCGAGGCAGCGGCTGCCGGCCGGCGCCGTGCATCAGTTCATTCCGCTCGACGCGCCGCGCTTTGTTGCGCGCTTCCTCGACCACTGGCGGCCGGACCTCGCGCTGTTTGTCGAATCCGACCTGTGGCCCAACCTCATCATGGCGAGCGCCGCACGCGGCGTTCCGCTGATCCTGGTCAACGGCCGGGTTTCGGAACGCTCATACCGCCGCTGGCGCCGCCTGCCCCGCGTGATCTCGGCCCTGCTCGGGCGCTTCGATTTGTGCCTGACGCAGTCGAACGCCGATACCGAGCGCTACGCCGAACTCGGCGCGCCGCACGTCAACTGCAGCGGCAATCTCAAGCTCGACGTGCCCGCGCCACCGGTGGATCCATCCGCGTTGCAGGCGCTGAAATCGGTCGTAGGCTCGCGCGTGGTGATCGCCGCCGCCTCTACGCATGCCGGCGAGGAGACCGCGATGATCGCTGCGCACCGGCGGCTGCGGGCCAAATGCCCGTCGCTGCTCACGGTGATCGCGCCGCGCCATCCGGAACGCGGCACCGGCATCATCGAATCCGCGAGAACGGCCGGACTTTCGGCAGCGCAACGCTCGCGCGGCGATCTGCCGAAACCGGACGTCGATGTGTTCGTTGCCGACACGCTCGGCGAACTCGGGCTGATTTACCGGCTGGCGCCGATGGTGTTCATGGGCGGTTCGCTGGTCAGTCACGGCGGGCAGAATCCGATCGAGGCGATCAGGCTCGGCGCCGCGGTGGTGCATGGTCCGAACGTCTGGAACTTCGCCGAAATTTACGAGACCCTCGACGCGGCTCACGGCGCCGAACGCGTCGCCGACGAGGAAGGCCTGACGGCCTGTCTCGCCGGCTGGCTCGCCGAGCCGGCAAAGCGCTCGGCGGTTGCCGAAGCCGCTGCCGTGACGGTCGAAAAATTGAGCGGCGCGCTCGAGCGCACGCTCGTCGCGCTCGAGCCCTATCTGATGCAGCTCCAGCTCGAAAGGCGGGCGTCGTAACCGCAGGGCAGAGACTTGACGCTGAGACTTGATGCCGTTCGGCGGACGCCCGGTTCCAGGCGCGCGCCCCGGCTTTTCGGGATCTGGCCGTGATGCGCGCACCCGCATTCTGGTGGCAGCCCGGCAGCGGCGGCCTGCTCAGCCCCTTCGCCTGCGTGTACGGCGCGGTGGCGGGGTGGCGCATGCAGGCACCGGGAGGCCGCGTCGGCGTTCCGGTGATCTGCCTCGGCAATCTGACCGTCGGCGGCGCCGGCAAGACTCCTGCCGCGCTTTTAGTGGCGCGGCTGCTGCTCGCCGCGCATCAGCGGCCGTTCTTTCTGTCCCGCGGTTATGGCGGACGCATCGCAGGGCCGATGCTGGTCGATCCGGCGAAGCACTCCGCGGCCGACGTCGGCGACGAGCCGCTGCTGCTGGCACAGCTTGCACCCACCATCGTCTCGCGCGACCGGCTGGCCGGCGCCAAAGCTGCGAAGCAGGCCGGCGCGACCGTGATCGTGATGGATGACGGCTTCCAGAACCCGGCGCTCGCCAAGGACCTCGCGATCGTGATGGTCGATGGCCGCCGCGGCGTCGGCAACGGCCGCACGCTTCCGGCAGGGCCGCTGCGGGCGCCGCTCGACGCGCAGATGGCGAAAGCCCATGCCGTGGTGATCGTCGGCCCCCCTGACGGCGCCCCCGCGGTGACGAAAAGCGCGGTCCGCCGCGGCCTGCCAGTTTTCCATGCCCGGCTCGAACCGGACCCCGCCACCGCTGCGGCGCTGCGCGGCCGAAGCATTCTCGCCTTCGCCGGCATCGCCGATCCGGAGAAATTCTTCGGCACGCTCGCCGAAGCAGGTGTCACGCCCGCGGAGCGGGCAGGCTTCCCCGACCATCATCGCTACACCACGGACGAGGCCCGCGCGCTGATCGCCCGCGCCGATTCCGCGCACCTGATGCTGGTGACGACGGAAAAGGATCTGGTGCGGCTTTCCGGCGAACCCGATCTCGCCGCGCTCGCCGCGCGCGCGAGGCCGCTGCCGGTGCGGCTCGTGATCGACCGGCAGGAACAGTTTCAGGCGATGGTGCTGGGGGTTTTCAAGCCGGCGCGAACGCCGCCGCTATGATTTGCGCGCGTAGTCGGCGGCATGACGTTGCAGCACCACCTCCGGCGTCGCGTAAGGCTCCTGCAAATCGACACTCCAGTACCGCAGCTCCTCGAGGGGAATCGCGACACCGGTCACCGCGCAGCGCACGAACGCGCCTGGCCGCACGACCCGGAAATCGCCATCGAGATATTTGACCTCCGCCTCGCCGGGCATCGAGGGTGAGCGATCGGTTCGATTGAGCACAACGGCCTCCGCGCGGGTACTTTCGCTGCCTGTTGCGCCTAACATAGTCACCCGCAGCGACGGGCGAAACCCACCCGCCTCCGGGGGCGCAGGCGGAAAATCGCCGCGCCGGCCGGTCGCCACGCGGCGGCTGTGCTTTGCTTTTGGAGGGGCAGCGCCGCCCGGAAAGGCGGCCGGCGGGCAATTACCAGCAATGCCAGGGATTGCAGTGGTGCCAGCGATGCCAGCGCCAGTGATGGCAGCGCCAGCCGCACCAGACTTCGGTGAGATCGCCGGCAGCCGCCTCGTGCGCGACGCCGGCCGGTAGCGGCGCAATCGGAGCGGCCCACGAAACTCCGGACACGCCGGTGAGAATTAACGTCGCCGCCGCAATCGCAAATGCAGTTCGGATCATTCTTTGCTCCAGGGGAAGGCGACATTTGCCGCCACGTCGGTAATGCGCCTGCAACATGGCGGTTCCGCAGCGCCGTGCTCAATTGGTAATAACCCCGACCTCGCGCTCTGCATCGTTGCCGACCTGTAAACAAAATTATCTGTTCCGGTTACAGGACTGGGTTGCTTCGTCGCTGCGTTCCCCGCAATGAGGGTTGTCGTTTACTGTTCCCGGATGCCGGCGATGCCGCTCCGAAAGACGGCGACGCGGACGACGGGGCTTAATGTGAAAGCGGCATCCGGCGCCAATTCAAGACGGCAGGCAGCCGGACGGATCAGGATGACGGACTGCCGACAGTCTCAGAACAAGGACCCCTGCCCCGGATCGTTCTCGCGCCGGCGGCGGCGGCGCGCCGGTTCGGCGCGCGGCGTCGATGACGTCTGCACCACTTCGACACGGGCGCCGGCGTGGCCGTCGGAAAATTCGATATCGACCGACATGCCGGTCGAAACCGCGGCTGCGGTGCGAAGCGGCTTTCCGCCGCGATCGCGCACCAGCGCGAAACCGCGCGCGAGCACACCGCGATAGGAGAAGGCGGCGAGCAACTGCGCGTCGCGTTCGCACAGCGCCCAGCGCGCGTCGAGCAGATTTTCCATGGCGAGGCTGGCACGCTGGCCGAGCGCACGAAGCCGCTCGCCCTCACGCCCGATGCGCATCCGATGCGCGCCGGCATTGGCGGCAAGGCTGGCGCGCAGCCGCAGCGCCGCGCCCGCGTAACGCTCGCGCCGGCGCTCGACCTGCATCCGCAGAACATGGACGCTCAGCCGTCCGCCGATCCGTGAGAATTGCACACGATGGATGTGCGCGTTGGCGCGCAGCGCGCGGGTCAGGCCCGCGGCGGCGTGGTCGAGACGCTGGCGCGGCACCGCCAGGACTTCGTCGGCGTCGGGCAGTGCGCGGGAGGCCGACCGCACCGCGTTGCGCCGCGCCTCCTGATTGCGCTTGCCACGCGGCGAACGCGCGCCGCGCCAAGACTTTCGATGTCGAGCAGCAGTTCGGCGCGCACCGGCACCGCCATTTCGGCGGCCGCGGTCGGCGTCGGCGCGCGCCGGTCGGACGACGAAATCGATCAGCGTGGTGTCGGTCTCGTGGCCGACGGCGGAGATCAGCGGAATGGGGCTCGCCGCCGCGGCGCGCACCACGCTCTCTTCGTTGAACGACCACAGATCCTCGAGCGAGCCGCCGCCGCGCGCGACGATGAGCACATCCGGCCGCGGCATCGCGGCCGCGCTCGGGCAGCGCGTTGAAGCCGGCGATCGCGGCGGCGACCTCGGCGGCCGCGCCGTCGCCCTGCACCTTCACCGGCCAGACCAGCACGCGGCGCGGAAAGCGGTCGGCAAGCCGGTGCAGAATGTCGCGGATGACCGCGCCGGTCGGCGACGTGATCACGCCGATCACCGCCGGCAGGTACGGCAGGAGCTGCTTGCGCGCTTCGTCGAACAGGCCCTCCGCGGCGAGCTGGCTTCTTGCGCTCCTCGAGCAGCGCCATCAGCGCGCCGAGGCCGGCAGGCTCCAGCGTCTCGACGATGATCTGATACTGCGAGCGGCCGGGATAGGTGGTGATCCGCCCGGTGATCACCACTTCGAGGCCGGCTTCGAGCCTGAGCTTGATGCGGCCGCGCGGTGCTGCGCCAGATCACGCCGGCGATGCAGGCGCGGTCGTCCTTGAGATCGAAATAGACGTGGCCGTTGGAGTGATAGCTGACCTTGCCGAGTTCGCCGCGCACGCGCACGTAGCCGTAGGCGTCCTCGATCGTGCGCTTGAGCGCCGCCGACAGCTCGGAGACGGTCAGTTCGGGCAGATTGAGGCGCGGCTCGTTCATGGCGGTTGTAGTGCTGCGCACGGGCACGCGGGTCAAGAGGCTTGGACAACTCGCGTTCCGCCATGACCTTGAACGCTGCGCGTCGCGCCGCGTGCTACAGGGTCCGCCAGCAAGCGTATTGGCACCCATGAACATTCTGCTTCTCGGCTCCGGCGGACGCGAGCATGCGCTGGCCTGGAAGATCGCGGCGAGCCCGCTGACCGGCCGGCTGTTCTGCGCGCCCGGCAATGCCGGCATCGCCCGCGAAGCCGAATGCGTCGCGCTCGATCGTCTCCGACCACGCGCGCGCTGATCGCGTTCTGCCGCGCGAACGGCGTCGACCTGGTCGTGGTCGGCCCGGAAGCGCCGCTCTGCGCCGGCATTGTCGACGATCTGGAAGCCGCCGGCATCAAGGCGTTCGGACCAGGCGCGGCGCCGCGCGGCTGGAAGGCTCCAAGGGTTTCACCAAGGACCTCTGCCGCTCAAACGGCATACCCGACCGCAGCCTATGAGCGGTTTCGCAGCGCCGATGCCGCCAAGGGCCTACGCGCGCGCACAAGGCGCGCCGATCGTCGTCAAGGCCGACGGGCTCGCCGCCGGCAAAGGCGTCATCATCGCCGCAAACGCGTCGCCGAGGCGGAGGCCGCCATCGACATGATGCTCGGCGGCGGTCTCGGCGAAGCCGGCGCCGAACTCGTGATCGAGGAATTTCTGACCGGCGAAGAGGCTTCGTTCTTCGCGCTCTGCGACGGCGAGACCGCGATCGCGCTCGCGCCGCCGCAGGATCACAAGCGTGCATTCGACGGCGACAAGGGCCCGAACACCGGCGGCATGGGCGCCTATTCGCCGGCGCCGATTATCGACCCGGCTATGAGCGCCCGCGTCATGGCCGAGATCGTATACCCGACCCTGCGGGCGATGAAGGCGCTGGGCGCGCCGTACAGGGGCGTGCTGTTCGCCGGCCTGATGATCACCGCCGACGGACCGAAGCTGATCGAATACAACGTCCGCTTCGGCGATCCGGAATGCCAGGTGCTTATGCTGCGTCTGATGTCGGACCTCGTCCCCGCCTTGCTCGCGAGCCGCGACGGAATGCTGCACTCGCTCGACCTGCGCTGGTTTCCGCAGGCGGCGCTGACCGTAGTGATGGCCGCGCGCGGTTATCCGGGCGCTTATGAGAAGGGCTCGGTCATCAACAATCTCGAAAGCGCCGCCGCCGTCGAGGGCGTGGAAATCTTTCACGCCGGCACCCGGGAGCGAGGATGGCAACATCGTCGCCAATGGCGGCCGCGTGCTCAATGTCTGCGCGCTCGGCGCGACGGTCGGCGAGGCGCAGGCCCGCGCCTATGAGGCGGTGGACCGCATCGACTGGCCCGATGGCTTCTGCCGCCGCGATATCGGCTGGCGCGCGGTCGAACGGGAAAAGAGCTGACGGCCGGGAGACTGGCCTCGGACCGGGTTTCGATATATCGGGAAAGCATGACGACCGAGCGATCGGCAAAGCACCTTTTCCGGAACACGTGAAGTCGCGGAGCGGCTGCGCTTCGATGTCGCGCGGCTCGAGACCTGGCTGCGCGACCACGTGAAGGGATTTTCCGGTCCGGTCACGCTCAGCCAGTTCAAGGGCGGCCAGTCCAATCCGACCTATCTGGTCGAGACGCCGGCGCGGCATTACGTGCTGCGGCGCAAGCCGCCGGGCAAGCTGCTGCCGTCGGCGCACGCGGTCGATCGCGAGTTTCGCGTGATCAGCGCGCTGCACGCCCAGGGTTTTCCGGTCGCCGAGCCGATCGCTGTATTGCGCCGACGACAGCGTCACCGGCACGGCGTTCTTCCTGATGGCCTGTGTCGAAGGCCGCGTGTTCTGGGAAGCCGGAGATGCCGGCGTCGAACCCCGCCGAGCGCGCGCAGGTGTACGACGCGATGAATGCGACGCTGGCGCGGCTGCACAATTTCGATCCGGCGGCGATCGGTCTCGGCGATTACGGCCGCGGCGAAAATTACGTCGCGCGCCAGATCGAGCGCTGGTCGAAACAGTATCGCGCTTCCGAGACCGAGGCGATCGAGGCTATGGACCGGCTGATCGCCTGGCTGCCGGCGCATCTGCCGCCCGACGCAGAAGCCGCGGCTGGTGCACGGCGACTACCGCCTCGACAACATGATCCTCGCGCCGGACGAACCAAAAATCCTCGCGGTGCTCGACTGGGAACTGTCGACGCTCGGCGATCCGCTCGCGGATTTCTCCTATCATCTGATGCAGTGGAGCATGCCGCCTTCGGACGCCGGCACCGGCTCGCTCGTCGATTTCGATCTCGCCGCTCTCGGCATCCCGACCCGCGATCAATATGTCGAAGCTTACGTAGAGCGCACCGGCCTCGATCCGCGGCCCTTTCTGCCGGTCTATTCGGCGTACAATTTCTTTCGTCTCGCCGCGATCCTGCAGGGCATCGTCGGCCGGGTACGCGACGGCACCGCGACCAGCGCGGTCGCGGCGGCAAAAGCGTCGCTGGTCCGGCCGCTCGCCGCCAAAGCCTGGGAGTTTGCCCGGCAGGCGGGTGGCACGTGAGGCCACGCGCCGGATGAAGACGTTCGCGCTCGCGCTCGGCGGCGGCGGTGCGCGCGGGCTTGCGCATATCGCCGTGATCGAAGCGCTGGAGGAGATCGGCGCCAAACCCGCAGCCATCGCCGGCACTTCCATCGGCGCGCTGATCGGGGCGGCTTATGCGGCCGGCATGTCGGGCCGGGAAATCCGCAGGCACGTCCTCGGCTTCGCACACAACCGTGGCGAAACCACCCGGCGGCTGATTGCTGCGCGGGCCGGAACATTCGCAGATCTGTTCGCCGGCGGGTTCGGCAACGCCACGCAGCTCGATGCCGAGAAATTCTGCGCGCAGTTCCTGCCGGACGTCGTGCCGCAGGAGTTTTCCGGGCTGAAAATTCCACTCGTGGTGATCGCAACCGATCTGCATCGCCGCGCCGAAGCGCCGCTGACGACGGGCCCGCTGCGCCCCGCAATCGCTGCCTCGATCGCCATTCCGGGACTGCTGCGGCCGGTCGCGATCGACGGCCGCGTTCTGATCGACGGCGGCACCACCAATCCGCTGCCGTTCGACCGGCTCCGCGGCCTCGCCGATCTCGTGGTTGCGGTCGACGTACTGGGGATGCCGCCGGCGGCGGAACGCGACGACATACCGGGCATGTGGGAGAACGTTCTCACCACGATCAACATCATGGGCGGCGCCATCGTCGCGGCGAAACTTGCCGAGCGCGCGCCGGACCTGTTGATCCGGCCCAACGTCGGCATTTTTCGCACGCTCGATTTCTACCAGGCGACCGCGATCCTGCGGGTCGCCGAAGTGGCCAAGCCCGACTTGAAAGAGCGCCTCGGCACGCTGCTGGCGGCGTGAACGTCAAACGCGAACGTGAGCCGCCGCGCCGCCAGAATCCCGAACGTTCAGTAGCAGGGCGGATAAGGATAGTATCCGCAATACGTTCCGTAAGGCCGGGCGCCATAAGCGGCGGCACCTAATGCCGCAGCGCCGACCGCCGCAGCTCCCAGGCCCGCGGCGCCGTACAGTCCGCCGTAGCCACCGCGATAAGGACCGCCGTGCCAGGCGCCGGCGTGACCGACACCGCCCACACGACCAACACCGCCGACACGACCGGCGCCACCGACGCCACCGACACGACCGACGCCGCCGGCATGACCAACACCGCCGACATGACCTCCCCCCGCGCGGCCACCGCCGCGCGCAAAGGCTTCAGTCGAGATACCCGCGATGCAGAGAGCGGCCGCTGCGACAAGCGCAACAACGTTACGACGCAACATGGAAAATTCCTTTCGTGTCCTGTTTGCAGCGAGCGCTCAATCACCGGACGCAGGTATGTAAAATTGCGCACATCGCTGTGTGGCAATTGTGCAGGCCGGGGTGAGACCGGACGGTTACGATGACCGCTCAACTTTTCCGCGCCGATTTACCGCGTTTTTGTTCCGCGGCAAAGCCGAAAGCTGAACCCGGATGCGCAAAGCGCTAGCGCCGCTGTCTGAAAAAGTTCCGCAGCAGTTCCGACGTTTCCGCCTCCGCGAGACCGCCGTAAACTTCCGGCCGGTGATGGCAGGCGGGCGAAGCAAAGAACCTCACGCCGCTGTCCACGGCGCCGCCTTTCAGATCGGCGGCGCCGTAATAGAGCCGCCGGATGCGGGCGAAGGCGACCGCGCCCGCGCACATCGCGCAGGGCTCGAGCGTGACGTACAGATCGCAGTCGGTCAGCCGTTCGGTGCCGAGCGCTGCGGCCGCCGCGCGGATTGCGATGATTTCCGCATGCGCGGTCGGGTCGCGATCCGCAAGCGTGCGATTGCCCGCGCGCGCCACCACCGCGCCGGCGCGTACGATCACGCAGCCGACCGGGACTTCACCCGCTTCTCCCGCGGCGCGCGCTTCGGCGAGCGCCATGTCCATGAACGCGGTCATTGGTCTTCCCGGCCGGACTGATCGCCGCCCAGCCACATCCCGCTTTCAGGTGTATAGAGACGCTCACGCCCGGCACAAGGCCGCGGCCGACAACGGGTATTGCCCTGATGACCGAAGACAGCGAACGCGGCGAACGCATCGCCAAGGTGATTGCCCGATCCGGGCTCGCCTCCCGCCGCGAGGCCGAGCAGTGGATCGCCGCGGGCCGCGTTGCCCTCAACGGTACGCCGGTCCGGACGCCCGCGGTCAATGTAACGACGGCCGACCGCGTGCTCGTCGACGGCGAGCCGCTGCCTGAGCGCGAACGCACGCGGCTGTTCCGGCATCACAAACCGCGCGGCCTTCTGACGTCGCACGCCGATCCGCAGGGCCGGCCGACGATCTTCCAGCGCCTGCCCAAACATCTGCCGCGCCTCATCAGCGTCGGCCGGCTCGATTTCAACACCGAGGGCCTCATCCTACTCACCAATGACGGCGCGCTGGCCCGCCTGCTGGAGCTGCCGGCAACCGGCTGGCTGAGGCGCTACCGCGTGCGGGCGCACGGAGCTGTGACGCAGGCCAAGCTCGACGAACTGCGGGCCGGCGTCACCATCGAAGGGGTCCGGTATGGAGCGATCGAAGCGCTGATCGACCGCGTGCAGGGCTCGAATCTCTGGCTCACGTTTGCGATCCGCGAGGGCAAAAACCGCGAGGTGCGCAATGTCCTCGGCCATCTCGGGCTGACCGTGACGCGGCTGATCCGCATCGGGTTCGGTCCCTTCGAGCTTGGCGATCTGGCCGAAGGGGCGGTGGAAGAAGTTCCGACGCGGGAGCTGCGCCAGCAACTCGGAGCGCACGCGGGCGCGCTTTCGCAGTCCGGCTTTTCCGCTCCAGTCGCCGCGCGTCCGCCGCGTGCGGCCGGCGGGGTGACGAGGACAAGGAGCGGGACCCGCGAAGCGCCTGCCGGCAGAGGCTATGGCAAAGGGCTCGGCAAGGATTCCGGCAAGGAGATCGGCAAGGAACCTGGCAAGGAATTTGGCAAGGAACGGACGAAGCGGGCCGATCAAAAAGCTCCGGCGCATTCGTGGCGCAATGTCGAAGTGGAGCAGCCGCCGAAAAAGCTGAAGCGCAAGTTTCACGGTTCAAGGCGCAACGACGAAAAGAGCCGCGAGAGGCCGCCGGGACCGGTGCGCGCGGGCCTCCTCAAAGACCGCAAAGGCCGCAACGTTGCCGTCGAGCGGTTCGGGCAGCCACCCGCCCCCGTCCCCGTCCGCGAGGAGCCCGGATCCGCGATGAAACGCGGGCGGTTCGGCCGGCAGCGCTCGCCGGACCGCGCTTCCGGCGCACGGCCAAAATTTCCGCGAGGGCGCTGATGCGGGTGGTCGGCGGGCGGCTGGGCGGACGCACGCTCGCGGGTCCGAAATCGCCGGCGATCCGGCCGACCTCGGACAGGCTCCGCGAATCTTTGTTCAACATCCTCGCGCACGGCTACGGCGACCCCGTCACCGGCGCGCGGGTGCTGGATCTGTTTGCCGGGACCGGCGCGCTCGGCATCGAGGCGCTGTCGCGGGGCGCCACGTTCGCGCTGTTCGTCGATGACAGCGCCGAGGCGCGGGCGCTGGTCCGCGAGAATGTCATCACGCTCGGTCTCGGCGGCAATTCGCGCGTCTTTCGCCGCGACGCGACGAGGCTCGGCCCGGCCGCTCCGCTTGAGCCGTACTCGCTCGCTTTCCTCGATCCGCCATACGGAAAGGCTCTGGCGGGAACGTCGCTCGCCGCGGCGCGGTCGGGAGGCTGGCTGACGCCCGGCGCTCTCGCCGTCGTCGAAGAATCGGCCAAGGCCAGGTTCGGCCGCGCCCGAGGGTTTCACCGAACTGGAACGGCGCCGCTACGACGACACCGAGCTGGTTTTCCTGCAACTGGCGTAACGCTTTACCTGCGTCCGAACAGCCGCTCGATATCGGTGAGTTTCAGTTCGACATAAGTCGGGCGGCCGTGGTTGCACTGTCCCGAATTGGGCGTGACTTCCATCTCGCGCAGCAGCGCGTTCATTTCCGGCGGCTTGAGCCGTCGCCCGGCGCGAACCGAGCCGTGACATGCCATCGTCGCGGCGACGTGCATCAGCCGGCGCTCCAGCGGCAAAGCCTCATCCCATTCGCTGATATGCTCGGCAAGATCGCGCACGAGACCCGCGCCGTCGATCTGGCCGAGCATCGCCGGCGTTTCGCGCAGCGCCACCGCCCCGGGTCCGAACGACTCGATCACGAGACCGTATTCGGCAAGAGCTGCGGCGCGGGAGAGCAGCCGCTCCACATCCGCTTCGTCAAGCTCGACAACGTCAGGGATGAGCATGATCTGACGAAGAACACCGTTCTTCGCCATCGCCGCCTTGAGTTTCTCATAGACGATGCGCTCGTGCGCGGCATGCTGATCGACGATGACGAGGCCGTCGCGGGTCTGCGCGACGATGTAGGTGTCGTGCACCTGCGCGCGTGCGGCTCCGAGCGGATGGTCAAGCTCCTCGCGGCCCGGCGCGGCGAACCCGGCCGCAGCCGCTGCATCGAGATACGGATCGAGCCCGGTGCCATGATCGGCCGCGGGAGCGCCGACGTCGAAAGCGGCCTGCCCGGCTTCGGCAAAGCCTGCGGTACGCAGCGGAGTCCACGGCGACGGAAACCTGTCCGCGCGCGGGCGCAATGCCGCGATCGTCGCGGTGCCGCCGGTGGTCGCGGCGCGGCCGCCCTCGCGGGCCAGTGCGGTTTTCAGTCCGTGGACGATCAGCGAACGCACGAGGCTCGCGTCGCGAAAGCGCACTTCCGCCTTCGCCGGATGCACGTTGACATCCACCTCGCGCGGCGGAACGTCCACGAACACCGCCAGCACCGGATGCCGGTCGCGGGGCAGATAATCGGCATAGGCCGCGCGCACCGCGCCCAGCAGGAGTTTGTCGCGGACCGGCCGGCCGTTGACGAACAGATACTGGCCGAGCGAATTGGCGCGGCTGAAGGTCGGCAACGCGGCAAAGCCGTGCACCGTTACTCCGTCGCGTTCGGCCGACACCTGAACGGCATTGGCACGGAAATCGGCGCCCAGAATGTCGCCAAGGCGCGTGAGACGGCCGGCGGCGCCAGGCAGCACCGCGGCAAGCGTAACCGGAGCGCGCTCCTCGCCCGCGAGCGTGAACGCCACATCCGGCCGGCTCATCGCGAGGCGCCGCACCACGTCGCGCACCGATTCGGCCTCGGTGCGGTCGAGCTTAAGAAACTTGAGCCGCGCCGGCGTCGCATAAAACAAATCGCGCACCTCGACGCGGGTGCCCTCGCCGAGCGCGGCGGGCCGCGCGCCGGACTTCACGCCGGCATCGACGTCGATCGCCCAGGCGTGCGGCTCCGCGCGGTGGCGGGTCGCGATCGACAGCCGCGCGATCGAGCCGATCGACGGCAGCGCCTCCCCGCGAAAACCGAGCGTCGAGATCGACGACCAGATCGTCGTCGGCGAGCTTCGAAGTGGCGTGACGCTCGACCGCAAGCTCGAGATCGCCGCGCGGCATGCCTTCGCCGTCATCGGTCACGCGAATGAGCCGCCGCCCGCCACCGTCGGTGAGCACGTCGATGCGGCTCGCGCCGGCGTCGAGCGCGTTCTCGACCAGCTCCTTGACCACGCTCGCCGGCCGCTCCACCACCTCGCCGGCGGCGATGCGGTTGACGACGGCCTCGGAGAGCTGGCGGACGGGCATCAGGCGACTCGCTGAAGTTACGCGAGTCTAGCGCGGAGCAGCGGCGGATGGCGAGCAGCGAACGGGACTGGCCGTTCGCCGCCCGCAACGGCAACCGGACGGCGCAAGCGCGCCCCTCACTTCTCCCAGCCGCGATGCACGTCGAAAATGCGCGCGGCTTCGGAGACGTGCGGCAGCTCGAACACGCCGGGCTCGCCGAGCGCCGCTCTGGTGTCGTTGTAACCCGCCTGCCAGTGCTCTTCCATCGCCAGCCGCGAGAACTCGAACATCTTGCCCGCGGTTTCGAACTTGTTGGACTGATATTTGAGCTGCACGATGGTCGCGACTTTCACGCGCGCCTGCTCGGAGAGGAACTGCACGTCCGGATCGTTCTGGCACTCCTGCGGAAGCTCATCCAGAAACCGCCGCAGCGCATAGCGGAATTTCTGCATCTTCTTGTACTGCTCCAGCGACATATTGATCCGGCTGGCGCTGTGGATTTCCATGGCGCGCAGATTGGCCGAGGCAATGTCGAGCGGCACTTCGCCGTTCGCGTCCCACAGATCGACCTGAAACACCAGCGCGGTGTAGCGGCCGCGATTGTCGACCACGAACTGCATCGGCGAATTCGAGACCACGCCGCCGTCCCAGTAATATTCGCCGTCGATTTCCGTCGGCGGAAAGCTCGGCGGCAGTGACGCGCTGGCCACGACATGCGCCGGCGTGATTTTTTGCTCGCGGTTGTCGAAATAAGCCGGCGCGCCGGTGCGCACATTGGTAGCGAGCGCCGTAAACCGCATCGGATCGGCGTTGATCAGATCGAAATCCACCAGCCGCGCCAGCGTCTCCTTCAGCGGCGCGATATCGTAATAGCTGACCTCTTCGGGGCTCTCGGCCGGTCGAATTCACCGGCGGAAAGGACGGGGCGAGAAGAAGCCCGGCGCGCCGTTGACCATGGTGGACAACGCGCTGATTTTGTTCGTCCAGTTACGCGCGTGCCCGTTGCCGTTCCACGGGCATCCGCAAACCATGGCAGGTTCGGCAGCCGGACCGGCGGCTTGGTCACCGTCTTCCCAGAAATCGCGCAGCCGCTCGACCCGCTTGCCCGGCGGATTGCCGGCGATCAGCGCGCCATTGATCGCGCCGATGGAGGTGCCGCACAGCCAGTGCACCTGGATGTTCGCTTCGTCGATCGCCTGGTACACCCCCGCCTGATACGCGCCCAGCGCCCCGCCGCCCTGCAGCACAAGGGCGACGCGCTCAAACGGCAGAACGCGCGTCGCGCCCTTGAGCATGCGGTCGGGGATAGGTGCCTGATTCATCGTCGTCTCCTGCATTGCCCATTCAAACTTCCAGCGCGCATCGCGCGGCGGAATGCTTCAGCCGCCGCGCTGTCGCGAAACCCTCCCGTTCCGGATAACAAAGTCGACCTTTGAAAGTCGTTTTTCTGGATGGCTTTTCCCAAGGTGGAGTTAGTAAGCTGATGGCGGCGACGCAAGCATTGCAGACGCAATACAGATATTTGATCGGGCCTCGAGTGATTTTGGTTGACCGTCATAAAGAAGAATCCGCGGTTGCCGGGCTATTCGCAACACTGCGTAGCGCGATCGCATAAAAAGTAGTCGATGTTTTTCCACGCCACTTTTTTGTTCATTTTAGACGAAAGACGCAGGAAGCCGTCGGCCCGAGGCGCAGGCGAAGCGAGCCCCAGGGGCTGAGGCAAAAGATTCGCTGTTGTCTTGCCGGCTATTCCAGCGAAGGCTTGCCCCGGCGCAACTCCTTGACGCCGCCGCGGCGTTTTTTGCCTTCGATGCGGCGCTCGCGCGATGCCTTTGTGGGTCTGGTCGGCCGCCGTGGCCGGGGCGCGATCGCGGCGCGGCGAATGAGTTCGATCAGGCGGTCGAGCGCATCCGAGCGGTTGTCGCTTTGCGTGCGGTGGCGCTGCGCGATGAGGACCAGAACGCCGTCGCGCGTAAGCCGCGTCCCGGCGAGGCGCTCGAGACGCGAGCGTACTGCGCCCGGCAGGGACGGCGAATGGCGCACGTCGAAGCGAAGCTGGACCGCGCTCGAAACCTTGTTGACATTCTGGCCGCCCGGCCCTGACGCGCGAACGAAGGTTTCTTCGATCTCGCGCTCGTCGATGCTTATCTGGTCAGTGACGCGGATCATGGCCCGGGCACAATAACCCGCCCGGCGCCGGCAGCGAACGCTTAATCCGGGGCTTTGGCGGCAAGCCCCTCCGGACGGCCCACCACGGTGACGAGCAGTCCTCCGTCGAGCAGCCGCCTCGCGACGCGACGCGCGTCGGCGAGTGTTACCGCGTTGATCATCTTCGGCCGCTCGGTGAAATAGTCGATGCCGAGACCGTCGAGCTGCAACTGCACGAGGAGGCCCGCGATCTTGCTGGACGTATCGAGATTGAGCGCGAACGAGCCGTTGAGGTAAGCCTTTGCCTTGGCGAGTTCGTCGGCCTCCGGGCCATTTTCGGCGAGCCGGTGAATTTCCTTTTCGATCAGATCGACGGTTTCGCCAGCGCGGTCGGCGCGGGTGGCGGTCGAGCCGATGAACAGCGAAGTGTGCTTGAGCCACACCAGACTGTCGTAGACCGAATAAGCGAGCCCGCGCTTTTCGCGCACTTCCTGATAGAGCCGCGAGGTGAACGAGCCGCCGCCGAGAATGTGGTTGACGATGTAGGCGGCCATAAAGTCCGGGTCCTTGCGGGTGATGCCGGAGCCGCCGAACGTTACCACTGCCTGCGGCACGTCGAGCTTGACGACGACACGGCGCCCCAGCCCCTGCGGCGTGACGGCATCGACCTCGGCAAGCTCGGACTTTGCCGGCAGCGCGCCGAACACGCGGTCGAGAATCGGCTTGAGCGTTTCGGCGTCGATATCACCAACCACCGCGATTTTCAGATTGTCGCGCGACAGTACGCGCCGGGTGTAATCGCGAAGATCGCCGGCAGACACGGTCGGCACCGTTTCCAGCATCCCGGCAACCGGATGACTGTAAGGATGCCCGGCGAACGCGGTCTGCCACCATCGCACGCTGGCGATATCGGTCGGACTGGTGGTGGCGCGCCGCAGCGTGGACAGCACCTGGGCCCGAATCAGTTCGACATCGGTTGGATCGAACCGCGGCGCGGTGAGCGCGAGGCGCAGCGCATCGAACGCCTCGTCCCGGTTCTCGGTCAGCGTGCGCAGCGTGCCGCGCAGGGTGTCGCGATCCGCCTGGAAGCCAAGCTCGATCGCCTTGCGCTCGAGACGGGCGTGAAACGCGGTGGAGTCGAGATCGCCTGCGCCTTCGTCGAGCAAAGAAGCGACAAGGTTCGCGGTGCCGGCCTTTCCGGGCGGATCCTGGGTCGTGCCGCCGGCAAAGGCGACATCCACCGCGATCAGCGGCACCGCCGGCTCATGCACCAGCCAGGCTTCGATACCGCCCGGGCTCACCACCCGCTCGATCGTGGTGGCAAAAACCGGCGTGCCGAACAGCAAGAGCGCAACGCCCGCGCCAGATACGGCGCGTACAAACCGGCGGGACAAAATCTGCATTGGTTTCACGAGTGCTTCTCCGGCGCCGGCGCGTTGTTGACGAGGTAGCCGGTCACCGAGGAGCGGCTGTTGAGCCAGGTTTTTGCCGCCGCGCGCACCGCGTCGGCGGTCACGGCGCGAATCCCGGAAGGCCACTCGCGCACCATCGCGACGGTCTCCCCGGTCGCAAGCGCGGCGCCATACCAGCGCGCCAGCGTGCCCTGATTGTCCTGGGCATAGACGGTATCGGCGATCAGGCGGTTCCTCGCGAGATCGAGTTCTTCTTCGGTGACGCCGTGCTCGCTCACATCGGCCAGCACCGCATCGAGCGCCACCTCCGCATCGTGCAGCGTCCTGCCGGGCTTCGGAACGGCATAGACGCCGAGCTTGCCGTAGTCGAGCGCCGTGCCGGAATAATAGGCCCCGGCATTGAGCGCGACGTTCTGTTCGACGACCAGTTTGCGGTAGAGACGGCTGTTCGCGCCGGCGCCGAGAATGTGCGCCAGCACTTCCAGCGCCTGGCTCTCGCCGGGCTTCGCGGTGGTGCGCGCCGGGACGAGATAAGCCCGCGTCACGCTCGGCTGCTCGACCCGCGCATCGGCGAGCGTAACGGTCCGCGGCCCTTCCTGGACAGGCTCCATCGGCCGCCGGCGCGGCGCGATTTCGGCGCGCGGCGCGATCCTGCCGTAAGTCGCCTCTGCGTCTTCCCTGACCTCGGCGGCGGTCACGTCGCCCGCAACGACGACGATCGCGTTATTCGGAGTGTAAAAGCGCCGGTAGAAGGCAAGCGCGTCGTCGCGGGTCAGGGCCTCGATCTCCGGACGCCATCCGATCACCGGACGCCCGTACGGGTGATTGAGATAAAGGGCTGCGTCGATCTGCTCCGCAAGCCGGCTGTTCGGGTTGTTGGCGACCCGCATATTCTGCTCTTCGAGCACGACATTAAGCTCGGGGCGCACCACCGCATCGGTGAGTGTCAGACCGGCGATGCGGTCGGCCTCGAACGCCATCATGTCCTTGAGATGCTCGCGCGGCACCCGCTGGAAGAAGCCGGTATAGTCGCTCGACGTGAACGCGTTCTCCTGCCCGCCGATCGCGGCGACCGCCAGCGAGAAACTGTTGTCGGGATGCTGCGCGGTGCCCTTGAACATCAGATGTTCGAGAAAGTGCGCGAGCCCTGAATGGCCGGGCGTTTCGTCGGCAGCCCCGACCTTGTACCAGATCATGTGGGTCACGACCGGTGCGCGGTGATCTTCTACCACGACGACTTCGAGACCGTTCTGGAGTGTGAAGTGAGCGACGCCGGGTTCGGCTTTGGCTGGCACGGTCGCCGCGGCGGCGGCGAGCAGAAGAACGGCGGCCGACAGAGTTTTCCCCACGAACAGAGTCTCCGGTTTTGCCCCAGACAACATGACACGCAGCACCATCCGGCTGCGTGCGGCGAAGGCGAGGCGCACCAACTCCGCGCCCGGCAAAAAAACGATGGCCGCCAGAATTGGCGACGCAGACCTTACTGGGCCGGCGGCGTGGCCGGGGTCAGCATCATGTCCGCTGCGGACGGCTGCTTTTTCGTGCCGGTTTTGTCCGAATAGCCATACGGCTGCGCCGGCGACGGCGTGCGGTAACCGGCCGGTGGGTCGGTGAGACGGTCGCGCCCGGGCTCGCCGGTAAAGGTCGCGTATTCTTCGCGGTCAAACCAGCTTACCGGATTGTACCAGCTCTTCTTCGGGGTAGGCGGATTGGGCACGCGGTCGACTTGGGCCGCAGGATCGACCGTCGGCGCTGCCTTGGCGCGCTTGTGTGGTTTAACTCCGGGGTCCTTCGGCCAGTCGGGCGCCACCGGCACAGCCGCCACGGGCTGCGGCAGTTCCCGGCTCGGCGGCACCACGAGCGGTGAGCGCTCGTCGTACCGGATGTTGGCGTCGGGGTCGGGCTGCCGGTTCATGCCGAACGCGTGCATAAGGCTCGACCAGGCGCTGCCGCTGTCGCCGCCGTAGGTCTGGGCCTGGGCGGCAGACATCGCGAAGCCCGCGGCCACGGTCATGCAGGCGACGCCGAACGCGGCGCGCAGCAGACCGCTGCGCGCGAAAACGGCGTGCCGGGCGATGTCGCCGCGATATCGATTAACCAGCATGCCCTCACCCGAGGTAGCGATGCGCCGGAGCATCCCCAAGCTACAGAAGCCTTTTTTATCCGGGATCAGGGCGCTTTTGCGGCGTTCCGCACTACAAGCGAGTCGTACAGTAAACTCGCAACACCTGCCACGATGGCCGCATCGGCGAGGTTGAAGACATACCAGCGGAAGCTCCATGTCGCCGCCTCGACATGGAACAGCACGAAATCCATCACCCCCGGCCAGTGCAGGCGGTCGACGGCGTTGCCCAGCGCCCCGCCAATAATCAGCCCCAGCGCCACCGCGGCCAGCCGGGATCCCGCGCGGGCGAGCCAGACCCAGAGCAGCGCCACCGCCACGACCTTGAAAGCCAGCAGCGCCCACACCCCTGCCTCGGTCTGCTGCTGGAACAGGCCGTAGCTGATGCCGGCGTTCCAGACCAAAACCAGATCGAGGAACGGAGTGAGCGCCACCCTTGCCCGCCCGGCCAGGTCGAACACATCGAGCAGCCACAGCTTGGACGCCTGATCGGCAATGACCGTGAGCAGCGCCACGGCGACGCCTGCCGCGCTCAACGGTCCCCACACCAGGGAACGGCCGGCGCTGCCGGGCAGAGCTGCGGTCATGCCCCTTACTCCGCCGCCCTGCGCATGGCGTCCCACTCGCGCAGCGCCTGCGCGTCGCGCGGCGTCACGTCCGGATAGTGTGGATCGGAACCGACCGCGGGTGAAATCTTCCACGACCGGGCGCACTTGCGGCCTTCGGCGCGGCGCGGCTCAACGGAGACATTCGGCACGTCATCGAGCCGGAACGCCGACGCGGGCCCCTCGCCTTCCACCAGCATGGCGTCCGAGGTGATGCACAGCTCGGCAAGATCGATTTCGGTCGCGATGCCGAACAGTTCCGGATCGGCAACATAAATGACCGGCGCCGCCTCAAGCGAAGATCCGATGCGCTTGGCCGCCCGCTCGAGTTCGAGCGCGCCGGTGACGACGCGGCGCAGATTGCGGATCTGGCGCCAGCGTTCGGCGAGTTCGAAGTTGCGCCAGTCGGCCGGAATGTCCGGAAACGGCTCGAGATGTACCGAGGCGGCTTCAGGATCGCGCGCCGTCCAGGCCTCTTCGGCGGTGAAGCAAAGGATCGGCGCGAGCCACGTCACCGTGGCGCGGAACAGATGGTCGAGCACCGTCAGACACGCGCGCCGCTTGAGCGAGGAATAAGGATCGCAATAAAGCGCGTCCTTGCGGATGTCGAAATAGAAGGCCGAAAGATCGACGGTCAGGAACACGTTGAGCGCGGCGAAGATGCGCTTGTAGTCGAATTCGGCGTAAGCCGCGCGCACCAGCAGATCGAGTTCCGCCAGCCGGTGCAGCATCAGCCGCTCGAGGTCCGGCATGTCGGCGGGCGCGACACGTTCCATGCCGTGCAGATGCGCGAGATTGCCCAGCATCCAGCGCAGCGTGTTGCGCAGCTTGCGGTAGGTCTCGACCGTGGTCTTGAGAATCTCCGCGCCGATCCGCAGATCGTCGGCATAATCGGCGGCGCACACCCACATGCGCAGAATGTCGGCACCCGACTGTTTGATCACGTCCTGCGGTGCGACGACGTTGCCGAGCGACTTCGACATCTTGCGCCCGTTCTCGTCGAGCACGAAGCCGTGCGTGAGCACGATGTCGAACGGCGCGCGCCCGCGGGTGCCGCAGGAACTCCAGCAGCGAGGACTGAAACCAGCCGCGATGCTGGTCCGAGCCTTCCAGATACATCACGGTCTCGTCGCCGCCGTCGCGCTTGCGCCGGATATGGGCGAGCGCGGGAAAACTGGTTTCGTCTTCGAGGACGAACGCGTGCGTCGAGCCTGAATCGAACCAGACGTCGAGAATGTCGTCGACCTTCTGCCAGCCGTCCGTGGCAAGCCCGCCGAGGAACCGCTCGCGCGCGCCCGGCCTGTACCAGGCATCGGCGCCCTCCTGTTCGAAGGCTTCGACGATGCGGACGTTGACCTCCGGATCGTTGAGGATGTCGACCGTGCCGTCGGGCTTTTCCCTGACGAACACCGCGATCGGCACGCCCCAGGCGCGCTGCCGCGAGATCACCCAGTCCGGGCGCGAGCCGATCATGCCGGCGATGCGGTTTTCGCCCTGCGCCGGCACCCACCGCGTTGCCGCGATCGCCTCGTTCGCAAGTTCCCGCAGCGTCTTTCCGTGCACGGCCGATCCGCTCAGCAGCGCGATCGGCTGATCCATCGCGATGAACCATTGCGGCGTGTTGCGGAAGATTACCGGCTTCTTCGATCGCCACGAATGCGGATACTGATGCTTGAGCCGGCCGCGCGCGATCAGCATCCCGGCGTCGGCCAGCGCCTTGATGACCGCCTCGTTGGCGTCGCCTTTGTCGCCCTTTTCGGTGAGCACGCGCTTGCCGGTAAAACCTGGCGCCTGCGCGGTGAAGCGGCCGTCCTCATCGACGGTATAGGGAATGGTCGTGGCGATGCCGCGCTCGGCAAGCGCACGCGCATTCGCGGTCCAGACGTCGAAATCCTCGCGGCCGTGGCCGGGCGCGGTATGCACGAAACCGGTGCCGGTGTCCTCGGTCACGTGATCGCCGGCCAGCAGCGGAACGTCGAACCCGTAACCGTCGTCAAATTTGTACAGCGGATGCCGGCAGACGATCGCCCCCAGCTCTGCGGGGTCGATGCTTCTGATCTTTTTGAACGCCGTCACCCGCGCCTGGCGCAGCACATCGAGCGACAGCCGGTCCGCCAAAATGAAGAGGTCGCCGGATTTCGCCCAGTTGTCGGAAGGCGCGTCGGTGATTTCGTAGAGACCGTATTCGATGCGCGGCGAATAGCTGATCGCGCGATTGCCCGGAATCGTCCACGGCGTCGTCGTCCAGATGACGACGCTCGCGTCCTCGATATTCTTTCCCGGTTTCGCGGCTTGCGACCGCGGCGACGAGCGGACCGGAAACTTCACCCATACCGTGTCCGAGGTATAATCCTCATACTCGACCTCGGCTTCGGCGAGCGCGGTCTTTTCCACCACCGACCACATCACCGGCTTCGAGCCGCGATAGAGCGTGCCGTTCGCGGCGAATTTCATGAGCTCGCGCGCGATCTGTGCCTCGGCGGCGTAACTCATGGTGCTGTAATAGTGGTCCCAGTCGCCGACCACGCCGAGCCGTTCGAATTCGGCCCGCTGCACCGTGATCCAGTGCGCGGCGAACGCCCTGCACTCCTGGCGGAATTCAACCAGGGCCGCCGGGTTCGAAAGGTCCGGCTTCGACTTGCCTTTGGCGCGATAGTTCTCTTCCTCGATCTTCCATTCGATCGGCAGGCCGTGACAGTCCCACCCCGGCACGTAATTGGCATCGAAGCCGAGCATCTGCTGGCTTTTTGTCACCACGTCCTTGAGAATCTTGTTGAGCGCGGTGCCGATATGGATGTTGCCGTTGGCATAGGGCGGGCCGTCATGAAGGATAAAGCGCGGCCGGCCTTTGGCGGCGGCGCGAAGCCGTCCGTAAAGGTCGAGGCTTCGCCAGCGGGCCAGCAGCTCCGGCTCTTTCTGCGGCAGGCCGGCGCGCATCGGGAAGTCTGTCCTCGGCAGGAACAGCGTCTCGCTGTAATCGCGCGTGGAGTCGGGTTTCTCGTTCATGCGCGCCTTCTAACAAGCCCCCGCCACGGCGCAAAGGGCACAAAGCCGGCGACAGGGGGCGCCCGCCGCGGCCGGGCATGATTGAACGCTATTTTCGTTCTCTTATATGGCCTAGCATGCCACGGCATCATTAATGCCGGTCCAGCCAGGGAGAGCGTTATGAGCACCGCATCGACAGCCGGCAACGACACCGGCGGACCCGCTTCCGCACCGTCCGGCGAACTGGAGAAAGACCTCCAGGCGCTGCGCGCGGAGTTTGCGAAACTGGCCGATCAGGTCGCGGCCTTCGTCGGGCAGTCGGGCGCCGCCGCGCTGCATCGCGCCAAATCGAGCCTCGACGACGCCGTTGCCGGCGCGGGGGCAAAGGGCCGCGAGGCCGCCGGTGCGGTTCGCGAAGTGTCCGATCATTTCGTCGAAGCGCTCGATGAGTCGATCAGGACCCGGCCCTACACCACGCTCGCGATGGTGGCCGGCCTCGCGTTCCTGTTCGGCGTGACCTGGCGGCGTTGAGGCGGCAAATGTTCAAGAGCTGGATGCGCGACTTCGCGCTGGCGATAAGGGCGCGCACCGGCATGACCGCCGGCGTTTTCGTATGGATGGCGGTCGCGGTGTTCGCCGGCCTGACCGCTTTCGTGTTCCTGTGCGTGGCCGCTTATGTCTGGGCGTCGCTGCAAATCGGCCCGGTCTTCGCCGGCCTGGCGATGGCCGGCGTCTTTATTCTGATCGGGCTGATCGGGCTGATGGTGAGCGGGATGCTGCGCCGCCGCGCCCGCGAGCGCGCCATCCTCGAACGCGCCGCCCGCGCGCAGAGTTCGTCGTCATGGCTGCTCGATCCGAAACTTCTGGGTGCCGCGATGCAGGCCGGCCGCACCTTCGGCTGGCAGCGCATCGTTCCGGTGGCGCTGCTCGGACTTATCGCGGTGCAATGGCTGCGCGCCCGCAACAGTCCCGACGATAGCGGCGATCAGCCCACGTAATCAAATCGGCGGAAATGCGTCGCCCGCGCGTTCGAGCGCGACGCGCGCTTTGGCCGAATCTTCCTTCATCTGGACGACAAGATCGTCGACCGAGGCGAACACCTCTTCGCCGCGCAGCCATTCGATGAAGGCGACGTCGATCGTCTTCCCGTAAAGATCGCCTGCGAAGTCGAACAGAAACACTTCGAGCAGCACCGCGCCGGTGTCGAACATCGGCCGCCGGCCGAAATTCGCGACCCCGTCGTAGCGCCGGCCGCCGACCGCGACCCGCACCGCATAGACGCCGTGCCGCAGCCCGCAGCCGGTGTCGAGCCGCAGATTGGCGGTCGGAAATCCGAGCTGGCGGCCGCGCTTGTCGCCGTGGACGACTTCGCCCGAGACGAACCAGGGAAAGCCCAGCAAAGCCGCCGCATCGCGGACGCGGCCGGACGCGAGCGCTTCGCGGATCGGACCGGACGAGACGGGGTGGCCGTCGAACATAAACGGCGGCACCACGTCGACGCTGAAACCGTATTTGCGACCCTCGGCGGCGAGAAAATCCGGGGAGCCCCCCCGGCCCTTGCCGAAATGGAAGTTGAAACCGATCACCGCGCCGCTGATCGCGAACCGCCCGACCAGGATGCGGGCAACGAATTCGTCGGCGGTGAGCCCCGCGAGCGCCGCGTCGAAGGTCAGCAGGATGGCTCCGTCGAGACCGGTCGAGGCGAGCAGCCGCAATTTGCCGGCCTCGTCGGTCAACTGGAACATCGGCGCGCCGGGATTGAAAAATGCGCGGGGATGCGGTGCGAAGCTGATCACTGCAGCCGGCTTGCCCAGCGCCCGTGCGCGCTCAAGCGCGACGCCAATCACCGCGCGGTGGCCGCGATGCACGCCGTCGAAATTGCCGAGAGCAGCGACTGCGCCACGCAGGGCGCCATCGGGCGCCTGATCGCGCACGACAATGAAGCGGTTTGGCGCCATCGACCTTCAATGGGTAAGAAAGCTTTTCGCGCCGTAGGTGCCGTTACCGTCCGGCCAAGTCAAGGCGAAGCAGCGCCCGCCGAGGGGCGATCGCCCCGCCGTCGGGCGGGGTCGGGCGCAGGCAGAGCCTGCAAGCGCCGGCATACGGGATTAACCCGATATTCAACCCCCGATGTTACACCGGCCGGCGTTGGGGGAGAGGACGTCGGGTCGATCGCCTCGTGACGAGGAGGCCGACCGGGCTCGACTCCGCGCAAAGCCCGCGCCAAGGAGCAGAGCCATGGCTCTCGATCCGTCAATGCCCGTGCTCGTGGTCGACGACTACAGCACCATGGTCCGCATCATCCGCAATCTGCTGCAGCAGCTTGGATTCTCCGACGTGGATGACGCCTGCGACGGCGCGGCCGCGCTCGAAAAGATGCGCGCCAAACGCTACGGCCTTGTGATCTCGGACTGGAACATGGAGCCGATGACCGGCTTCGATCTGCTGCGCCAGGTGCGGAACGATCCGAAGCTGGAACAGACACCGTTCATCATGGTGACGGCCGAGTCCAAAACCGAGAACGTGATCGCCGCGCGCAAGGCAGGCGTGAATAACTACATCGTCAAGCCGTTCAACGCCCAGACCCTGAAGGCCAAGATCGAAGCGGTGTTCAAGCCGTCGAGCCTGTAAGCCGCTGCACCGCGCCGCCCGGCGCCTGAGCCCGTCGCAGACATCACCACGCGAGCTTTCGCGTCACCGCCTTCGGCACGACGCCGGCTGCGTCGAAGATCGCCTGAAGGCTCGTAAGATCCGGCGCGTCGCGCCCGCCGAGCTGTTCGGCATGCAGTCCCGAAATCACGAACAGCGCATCGAGACCGAAAGCCGCCGCCCCGGTGAGATCGGTGCGCACCGAATCGCCGATCGCCAGCACGCGCGTCAGCGGCGGCGACACGCCGCCCCGCAACGCCGCAGCCCGCTCCAGGCACTCCCGGTAAATCGGTGCATGCGGCTTGCCGCAATACAGCACTTCGCCGCCCATCGCGGCATACAGGTCCGCGATCGCGCCCGCGCAATAAACCAGTTCGTGCCCCCGCTCGACCACGACATCGGGATTGGCGCAGACCATGAACAGCGAACGGGCGCGCATCTGTGAAAGCAGCGGCCGATAATCTTCCGGCGTCTCTCCGGTGTCGTCGAACAGGCCCGAGCAGACCACATAATCGGCGCTCTCGACGCCGGCGAACGCAATATCGAGCCCCGTGAAAATCGGCAGATCGCGCTTCGGGCCAAGGTGAAACACGGTCTGACCCGGCCTGCCCGCGACGATCCCGCGCGTGACCTCGCCGGAACTGACGATGCTGTCGTAGCAGTCGCGCGGCACGCCGAACCGGTCGATGATGTCGCGCACCGAAGCGCCAGGCCGTGGCGCATTGGTGATGAACATCACCGTGCCGCCGCCCGCGCGAAAGCGCTGCAACGCATCGCAGGCCGGGGCGAACGCGGCGACGCCGTTATGCACGACGCCCCAGACGTCGCAGAACAGAACGTCGTAGGCGCGCGCGAGCGGAGCAAAATTTTCGATGAGTTCGGGCAAGGTGCGGATCGGACCGTATCAGATTCGGGCGCGCACGAGGGCCGCGAGGCCGGTGCGTTTCTCGGCCGGCGCCGCGGGAGCGGCTTCCGTCATGGCATCGCCCCGGCCGCCGTCGGGCGCGCCCTGCAGCGCTTCCGCGCGCACCGGCCGCGGCGCGGAAAACAGAAAGCCCTGGCCGAAGCGGACGTCGTAATCGAGCAGATCGACGACGAGCGCCTCGCTCTCGATACGCTCGGCGATCAGATCGATGCCGAAGCGGCCGAGCAGGTCGGAGAAATCGGCCGGATGGATGTTGCTCGTGGCGCCGCCGGCCTTGTTGAGCAGCAGCGACGCCGGCGCCTTGATGAAGCGGAAGCCGCGCGCCGTCAGTTCGCGGGGCTCGATGCGAAGGTCGGTCAGGTTGTCCATGGAATAGCGGAACCCGCGCTCGGCGATAGCGGCCAGCGCTTCGTGCTCCATCGGCCCCATGCCGCGCACCGCGGTCTGGGTAAATTCGAACACCAGAGAGGGCGCGATCGCGCGATTGGCTTCGAGGAATTCGAGCAATTGCGGAAAGCCCGGATCGCTCAGGGTGGCGGCTGCGACGTTGCAGAACAGCCCGATGTCGCGGTTCTTGAGCAACAGCCGGCGCACCACCTGGACGCAGCGCAGCACGCTCAGACTGTCGAGCTTCGGCAACAGCGAACCGGCTTCGGCAAACGGGAGGAAGTCCGCCGCGGCGACGACTTCGCCGTTACCGGGATTAAGCCGCGATACCGCCTCGTAATAGCGCACCTTGCGCTGCGGCAGCGTGACGATCGGCTGGAGATAAAGGTCGATCCTCTGGTCCTCGATCGCGCTGCGGACCAGCGCGATGACGGCGTTGCGATCGAGCCCGGCGAAGGCGGCGACGGCGCCCACGCCGGCGGCTTCGGCTGACCTCGCCATGGGGTTCGCCGCCGGCGGCGCATCGGTGGCTGACGGCCGCTGCGAAGGCTGGTCCTGGATGCGCAGCCGGCCGAGCGTCAGTTCATGCTGGGCGACCGAACTCGGCAAGCTGCCTGACCAGCCGCGAGAGTTCCTCGATCTCGTTAGCCAGCGGCTGCGCGACCGCAACCGCTTTGTCCGCCACGGTCTCCATCCGGCCCTCGATCGCGCCGAGGCGGCGGCTGAATTCCGCGACCTGGCGGGAGAGATCGCCCGAGCCCCGGGCGATGCTCGACACCTGGTCGCTGACTTCGGCACGGTCGCGCCTGCGGCCCGCGACGGCGTTGTAAATCGCCAGCACGGTGAGAATCCCGAGCGCGATCAGGGCCGAATCGACCAGACCGAAGCCAAAACGCAAAAACAGCACCGCGCCGACCGAGCCGGCGATGAGCACCATGCATGCCGCGACAAAAATGGCGCTGATGCGCACCATGCCGACCCCGCTATCGCCTTCGGTACGACGGCGCCAAGGGCGCAACTCAAGGCTTCCAGAAGCGTAACTCAAGTCTCGCCAGCCCGGAATCGAATCGTGCCGCGGCCGGACCAGTGTCCACAGACGCTACCCTGCCGCAAGTCCGCGGCCGCCCGAAATGCGATCACATCACCGCACGGATGACCCGGCCGACTTTCTCGAATATCTGGCCGATCTCCGCCTCGGTCGCGACCAAGGGTGGCGCAATGGCAAGCGTGTCACCGGTGATGCGGATCACCAGGTCCTCGTCGTGGAAAGCGCGTTCCATCGCCTCGTAGCCGCGCTCGCCGGCCGCGCCAGGCTGCGGGGCGAGATCGATGCCGGCGGCGATACCGACGGTGCGAATGTCCAGCACGCCCGGAAGATCCTTGAGCCTCATCGCCGCCTCGGCAAAGCGCGGTTCAAGCCGCAGCGCCCGTTCAAACAGATTTTCGTCGCGGTAAAGGTCGAGGGCGGCGAGCCCCGCCGCGCAGGCGAGCGGGTGCGCCGAATAAGTGTAGCCGTGAAACAGCTCGATGGTGTGTTCCGGGCCGCGCATGAAGGTGTCGTAGAGGCCTTCCCGCGCGATCACGCCGCCCATCGGCACGGCGCCGTTGTTGACGCCTTTCGCGAAGCACAGGAGATCGGGCGTCACGCCGTAACGCTCCGCGGCGAACGCATGACCGAGACGGCCGAAGCCGGTGATCACTTCGTCGAAGATCAGCAGAATTCCGTGGCGGTCGCAGATCGCGCGCAGCCGCTCGAGATAGCCTTTGGGCGGCGGCAGCACGCCGGTCGATCCCGCCATTGGCTCGACCACTACGGCTGCGATGGTCGAGGCGCCATGGAGTCCGACCAGCCGTTCCAGATCGTCGGCAAGATGCGCCCCCCATTCGGGCTCGCCCGCGGTAAAGGCCTGATGCTCCCGGCTGTACGTCGCCGGCAGATGATCCGTGCCGGCGAGCAGCGTGCCGAAGAACTTGCGATTGTTGACGATGCCGCCGACCGAAATGCCGCCGAAGCCGACACCATGATAGCCGCGCTCGCGGCCGATCAGGCGGGTTCGCGAGCCTTCGCCGCGCACGTTGTGAAAGGCGAGCGCGATCTTGAGCGCGGTGTCCACCGCCTCCGAACCCGAATTGCAGAAGAACACACGGTTGAGATCGGCAGGCGCGAGCGCGGCGATGCGGCTGGCGAGTTCGAACGATTTGGGATGGGCGAAGTGGAACGCCGCCGCATAATCAAGCTCGGCCGCCTGCTGCGCGATGGCCGCGACGATCGGATCGCGGCCGTGGCCGGCATTGCAGCACCACAGACCCGAGAGGCCGTCGACGACGGCGCGTCCGTCTACGGTATAGTAGTGCATGCCCCGGGCGCGGGCGAGCAGCCGCGGCGCGCGTTTGAACGCGCGATTGGGCGTGAACGGTATCCAGAACGCGTCGAGATCGTTGGTTTGCCGCACCAGCGTAGCGTTTGTCTCGGTCATTGACGCGTCTCCCTCGGTCCCGGGCCGGCAGAGCGGTGCACCCGACACCCAGCGTTCAATTCCAGGTTACATTCACAGAAAGTTCAATTTTGACCGCACATGCCTAACACATTCTGGCACAATTTGGCGTGCGAGGCGCAAGGCAATGATCGCTCTTTTCTCGTGTCCGGCGCGCCGGGACCAGGATAATTCGCGATTATGAACCGGGCGGAACATCCCGTCTTGGCCGGAGGGTCAAGCGTGGGGAAGGACAGGCGAATCAAGAACCATTTCGATCCGGCGAATCTTGCTGACCGGCGATGGCGATGGCCAATCCCGCGAGCGATCCGCGCCCGGACAAATCCTCTACACCGAGGGCAGCGCCGGGGACGCAATATTTTACGTCCGGGAGGGGTGGGTGAAAATCGCCACCGTATCGCGAGGCGGCAAGGAGGCGGTCGTTGGCTTCCGGCGCGAGGGTGAATTCTTCGGCACGCTATGTCTGGTCGGCAAACGCTTCGCCACCGCGACCGCGCTCACTCACTGCTCTCTGATCCGCATCTCAAGGCGGGCGCTCATCCGGCTGCTGCGGGAGCAACCGGACTTTGCCGTGATGTTCACAACTTATCTGGTGCAACGGAACGTGCGCGATCAGGAAACGCTGGTCGACCACATGACCAACCCGGCCGAAAAGCGTCTTGCCCGCGCTTTATTGCTGCTCGCCAACCATTCCGACGGCAGCGAGCCCCTGTTGATTGCTGCGCCCTTCAGTCAGGGCATGCTGGCCAGCATGATCGGAACAACTCGCCCGCGCGTCAGTTTGTTCATGAACAAATTCAAAAAGCACGGCTACATCGAATACGACGGGCACGGGCGCGTGTGGGTCCACAATTCGCTGCAACAGGTGCTGAGCGACCGATAAACCTGCGAAGATCGCGCCAGCCGCGAATGTGATACGACTTGGCGATCGATAAAATTACGTTCAGGTACCACATTGGACAGCAGCGGCGAGGCATGTGTCGTATATGTGTAATGTGCCCAGGTCGATCGGATCGTGAATTGAGTCGATCTGGCAGAACCAGTTACGGTCATGAGTATGGATGCAGGGGCGAGATTGAAGTCCGCGGACAGGATGGTGTTGCAGGGTATTGCTGTTCGGGAAGAACTCGCGCGTGTCATCGGGAGTGCGGTGTTTCGTGACTCCCCGCGGCTCAGCCAGTTTCTCACCTTCGTGGTCGAGACCGCGCTCGCGGGCCACAGCGAGCAGATAAAGGCCTATACCGTCGCGGTGGATGCGCTGGGTCGAGGCATGGATTTCGATCCGCAGCATGACCCTATCGTGCGTGTCCAGGCCGGCCGGCTGCGCAACGCACTCGGGCGATATTATGCCGGAGCGGGCAGCGGAGATCCGCTGCGCATCGAATTGCCCTGTGGCACTTACGTGCCGGTCTTCCGCAAGCGTCAACCGGATTCCGGTAAGCTTCCGCCCGTCTCCGGCCGGCCGGCGCCTGCGAACGATCCGGTCGGGGTGACAACCCGGCAAATAACGATGCTTCAGGAACGGCTGGACGCCTTGCAGGACGAACTCGCAGAGGCGCGCCGTGCGCTTCGGATATCTCTTGTCCCGTTCGCGGCGTCCGACGCGCGCAGACGGCACTGACCCGATCGGCGGCGCGACGGCCCGCCCGGACGAAATTTCGACAGGAAAAACGGATGCTGGCGCCTGGGCGGCGCTTGCTTTTTTAGCACCTTGAATTACTACTTTTAGTAATGATTATACTTGCATACACACTCAAAGGTTGCATCATGCGATGCCCCCCGTCGGCCGATGTCCTCCGGGCAGAATGCGACAGTCAGGCAACACCCTCCGCCATCCGTGCCCAACTCGACCGAATCGTCGGCAGCCCCGAGTTTCGCAATTCCCCCCGGCTGAAGCGCTTTCTCACTTTCGTGGTCGAAATGACCCTCGAAGGCAAAGCCGAACGGATCAAGGCCTACACGATCGCGATCGAGGCGCTCGGCCGCGGGCCCGAGTTCGATCCTCAGATCGACCCGATCATCCGCGTCCAGGCCGGTCGGCTTCGCCAGGCGCTTGGCCGGTACTATGCCAATGCCGGCCGCAACGATCCGGTCGTGATTGAAATGCCGCGCGGGGCTTACGTGCCCTCGTTCCGGGGCGGCGGGGTTGAGCAGCCGGATCGGCAGCCGCCGCATACGGACGACCAGGCTGAGACGACGAACAGCCAGACACATGATCCGGCGCCTGACATTCGGGTCGCCAACGAAACGCCCCCCGGCGTTTTGCAGAAGAACGCGGCGGCATTGCCGGCAACTGTCCGGAACGATCGCGGAACTGGCCGGCTGGCGAGCCGCTGGCGCGCTTGCCATCACCGGCTGCCACGCCTCGGCAATCGCTTTTTTGTTGCCGCCGCCGCGCTGGTGTTGCTGGCTTTCGTATTTGCCATCGGCCGACCGTGGCAGGGCGCAACCACCGCTGGTGCGCTGGCCGCTCCGTGGCCGGCACAGGCGGCGATCACGCCCGCACCGAGAGCGGGCCCCACCAAAACCGTTCCGGAGACCCACTATCGTTTCGCGGCCACGGCGACGTACGACACCGCCGGCGGCGTCACCATCACCGTCCTCTGCTGCCGGGTGAGCGGGTCCGAAGCTCCTGAAAGCGAAACCGCGCGCAGGGATCCGTGATCCGCCAGCCCGCTCGGGGCCGGCGTGGGCCAGCTTGCCGCTCCGCAACACCGCTGCTACCACCGCGCCGACCCGCGGAACATTTCAGGGACGGCGCATGGCCGACAGGACCAATAAACTCAAGGCGCGGCTGCCGCGCGGGCTTGCCGACCGCGGGCCGGCCGAAATCGCGGCGACGCGGCACATGCTGGAGAAAATCCGCGGCGTGTACGAACGCTACGGCTTCGAGCCGGTCGAGACGCCGGCGTTCGAATACACCGACGCGCTCGGCAAATTTCTGCCCGATCAGGACCGCCCGAACGAGGGCGTATTCTCGTTCCAGGACGACGACGACCAGTGGCTGTCGCTGCGCTACGACCTGACGGCGCCGCTCGCGCGCTACGTAGCGGAAAATTTCGACGCGCTGCCGAAGCCGTATCGCTCCTACCGCTTCGGCTGGGTGTTCCGCAACGAGAAGCCGGGACCCGGCCGCTTCCGTCAGTTCATGCAGTTCGACGCCGATACGGTCGGCTCCGCCTCGCCCGCCGCCGACGCCGAGATGTGCATGATGGCGGCGGACACGATGGAGGAGCTGGGGATTCCGCGCGGTAGTTACGTCGTCAGAGTGAGCAATCGAAAAGTCCTTGACGGCCTTCTGGAAGTGATCGGGCTGAATGGCGACACGAACGAGAATCGCCGCCTTACCGTTTTGCGGGCGATGGATAAGTTTGATCGATTGGGCGACGATGGCGTCAGACAACTGCTCACAGTCGGACGCAAGGACGAATCCGGAGATTTCACCAAAGGTGCGGGCCTTGATGCAGCTTCGGTGCAAACAATTCTGAGTGTGTTCGAACAGGCCGCCAATGCGAGTGAAAAGATCGCGCAAATCGACCTGCGCCTGAAAGAAAGTCACGTAGGGCAACAGGGCCGCGCGGAACTCGAAAACATCCAGTCGCTGATCGCCGCGTCCGGTTACGCGGACGGGCGGGTTGTAATCGATCCCGCGGTCGTCCGCGGCCTCGAATACTACACCGGCCCGGTGTTCGAAGTTGAGCTGACATTCCCCACAGCCGGCAAAGACGGTGCGACGCGCTTCGGCTCGGTCGGCGGCGGCGGGCGTTACGACGGCCTCGTCTCCCGCTTCCGCGGCGAGCCCGTGCCTGCGACGGGATTTTCCATCGGCGTGTCGCGGCTCGCCGCTGCGCTCGCCCATCTGGGCAAACTCCAAAGCGAGCCCGAGCCAGGCCCGGTCGTCGTCACGGTGTTCGATCAGGAGCGGCTTGCGGATTATCAGCAGATGGTCGCGGCGCTGCGCGATGCCGGTATTCGCGCCGAGCTTTATCTCGGCTCCGGCAAATTCGGCGCGCAGATGAAATACGCCGACAAGCGAAACGCGCCCTGCGCCGTCATCCAGGGCTCGGACGAAAAGGCGAGAGGCGAAGTCACGATCAAGGACCTCGTCATCGGCGCCGAGCTTTCGAAGCTGGAAAAAGGCCGCGACGAGTATCTGCAAAAGCAGGCCGAGGCCCAGCTTTCGGTTCCGGAAGCGCAACTGGTCGAAACCGTGCGCGCGGTGCTTTCGCGGCACGGGCTCCGCCAGGGGTGAAAAAGCCCGTAGGCCTCGCTGGCGGCCGTCAGCATTGACGATTAACGGCGCGCGCCAATCTTCGTCGAATTGCAACTGTTGCCGTGCTAAAGGGCCCCACAGGGGCCCCGCCATGCGGGAAATCGTTAACCAGGACCGTCATGTCTAGCATGGCAACGATCAATCCGGATGTGCGCGCGCAGCGTCTGGTCGCGTCGTATGTGCGCGCCGGCTACACGCCGGTCGAGCCGCCGGTGCTGCAACCGGCCGAGCCGTTCCTCGACCTGTCCGGCGAAGACATTCGCCGCCGCATGTTCCTGACTACCGATCCGCACGGCCGCGAATTGTGCCTGCGGCCCGATCTCACGATTCCCGTATCGCGCGCCTACCTGCAGTCGCCCGCCGCCGGCAGGGCGGCCGGCTTCTGCTACCACGGGACGGTGTTTCGTCACCGCGAAGGCCTCACGGCGGAATTCGTCCAGGCCGGCATCGAGTCCTTCGGCCGCCAGGACAAGGCCGCGGCGGACGCGGAAATGCTCGCGCTCGGGCTTGAAGCTTCAACGCTCTACGAACTGACGTCACCCGAGGTCCGCATCGGCGACATAGGCCTGTTCACCGCCTTTGTCGCCGCGCTCGATCTGGCGCCGGCATGGAAACGGCGGCTGGTGAAAGACTTCAACAGGAAATGGTCGCTGGCGCACGACCTCGATCGGCTTTCGCTCGCAGGCGCGAACCGGCCGCCCGAATATCAGGGCGTGCTGGCGGCGCTCGCGGGTTCGGATCCGAAGGCCGCGCATAATCTGGTCACCGATCTGCTTTCGATCGCCGGCATCGCGGCGGTCGGCGGCCGGTCGGTCGGCGAAATCGCCGAGCGGTTTCTGGAACAGTCGGCGCTCGGCGCCGGCACCCGGCTGCCGCGCGAAACGCGGGCGCTGATCGAACGCTTCCTCGCCATACGCGGCGGTCCCGACGAAGCCGCCGCCGAACTGCGCACGCTGACCGCCGATGCGAAGCTCCCGCTCGGCCCGGCCATCGATCTGTTCGAGACGCGCACCGGCTTTCTCGCCGCGCGCGGCGTCGATGTGCGCGCGCATGCAGTTCTCGACCGCGTTCGGCCGCGGTTTCGACTATTACACGGGCTTCGTGTTCGAGATTCACGACGCGCGGGCGAAGGGACCGCTGATCGCCGGCGGCCGCTACGACGGACTTTTGTCGCGGCTCGGCGCCGGCGAGCCGATCCCGGCGGTCGGCTTTGCCGCATCAATCGAAGAGCTTGCCGCCTGCGGAGGCGCCGCATGAGCGCGCCGCTGATCGTCGCCGTGCCGTCGAAGGGCCGGCTCCAGCAGAACACCGAAGGCTTTTTCGCGCGGTCGGGCCTCGAACTGGTGAAACCGCGCGGCGCGCGCGATTACCGCGCCGCCATCGCGGGCTTCGACGGCGTCGAAATCGCTTACCTTTCGGCGGGCGAAATCACCACGCAGCTCGGTCAGGGCGCGGTGCATCTCGGCGTTACCGGCGAAGACCTGGTGCGCGAAATGATTGTCGACGCCGACGCGCAGGTCGTGTTCATCGACCAGCTCGGTTTCGGCTTCGCCAATGTCGTGGTCGCGGTGCCGCAGGCGTGGATCGACGTCCGCAACATGGCCGATCTCGACGACGTAGCGACCGCGTTCCGGCTCAGGCACGAGCGCAAGATGCGGCTCGCGACCAAATACGCCAACCTGACGCGCGCGTTCTTTGCCGACCACGGCGTGGTCGATTACCGCATCGTGGAAAGCTCGGGCGCGACCGAAGGCGCGCCGGCTGCCGGCACCGCAGAATTGATCGTCGACATCACCACGACCGGTTCGACGCTTGCCGCCAACGGGCTCAAGGTGGTCGAGGACGGAATCATCCTGCGCTCGCAGGCCAATCTCGTGGCCGCCCGCGCCGCCGCCTGGGACAACGAGCGCCGCGAAACCGCGCGACGCCTGCTCGACCGCATCGCCGCGCAGAAACGCGCGCATGCCTATCGCGAAGTTCGCACGCGGTTTGCCGGACTCAACGACACGCTGCTCAACACCGCGCGCGAGCAGTTCGGCGTCGCCGCGCCGTTCGGCGGCCCGACCTCCTCGGGGATGCTGACATTGCACTGCCCGCCCAAGCACGTGCACGGGCTCGCGAGCTTCCTGCGCGACCACGGCGCCGAAGCCGTCTCGGTCGCAACGCTCGAATACGTTTACGCGAGCGACAATCCGCTGTTTGCGCGGCTCACGGCCGAGCTCGACCGGAACAAACAGGCCTGAACGAAAAGGGCGGCGTTTCAGATGATCCTGAAACGCCGCCCCGATTTTTTGCCGTTGCTGCTGCCCGCGTCCTGAGTTTCGGCGGGCTTCGCGGAATTTACGCGGTCTTACGCGGCCTTTGCGAGCTCGAAACGGTCGAGGTTCATCACCTTGGTCCAGGCCGCGGCGAAGTCTTTCACAAACTTCTCTTTCGAATCCGCACAGCCATAGACTTCGGCGAAGGCGCGCAACTGCGAGTGCGAGCCGAAGATCAGGTCGACGCGCGTGGCGGTCCACTTGAGATCTTTGGTCTTGCGGTCGCGGCCTTCGTACACGCCATCGGAGCCCGCGGGCTGCCATTGCGTGCCCATGTCGAGCAGGTTGAGGAAGAAGTCGTTGGTGAGCGTCCCGGGCTTTTTGGTGAAGACGCCGTGGCCGGACTGCCCGGCATTGGCGCCGAGCACGCGCAGCCCGCCGACCAGCACCGTCAGCTCGGGGCCGGTCAGCCCCAGCAGTTGAGCCCGATCGACCAGAGCCTCCTCGGGCGCCATGAACTGCCGCCTGCCGCCGATATAGTTGCGGAAGCCGTCGGCACGCGGTTCGAGCGGCGCGAAGGACTCGACGTCGGTCTGTTCCTGCGAGGCGTCCATGCGGCCTGGCGTGAAGGCAACCTTCACGTCAACGCCCGCATCCTTCGCGGCCTTTTCGACCGCCGCGCTGCCGCCGAGCACGATGAGGTCGGCGAGCGAAACCTTCTTGCCGAACTCTTTCTGGATCGCTTCGAGCTTTTGCAGAACCGTCTTGAGCTGGGCCGGCTGGTTCACCTCCCAGTCCTTCTGCGGCGCGAGGCGGATGCGCGCGCCGTTGGCGCCGCCGCGCTTGTCGGAGCGGCGGAACGTCGATGCCGACGCCCAGGCGGTCGAGACGAGCTGCGACACCGTCAGGCCGGACGCGAGGATCTGCGCCTTCAGTGCGGCGACATCCTGAGCGTCGACCAGCGGATGATCGACCACCGGAATCGGGTCCTGCCAGATCAGCGTCTCTTTCGGCACGAGCGGGCCGAGATAGCGGGCGACCGGACCCATGTCGCGGTGCGTGAGCTTGAACCACGCACGGGCGAACGCGTCCGCGAACTGATCCGGATGCTCGTAGAAGCGCCGCGAGATCTTCTCGTAAACCGGATCGAACCGCAGCGCGAGGTCCGTCGTCAGCATCGTCGGCACATGCTTCTTCGACTTGTCGAAGGCGTCCGGGATGGTGGCTTCCGCCCCCTTCGCCTTCCACTGTTTCGCGCCGGCCGGGCTCTTCGTCAGCTCCCATTCGTTTTCGAACAGGTTCTTGAAAAAGAGGTTGCTCCACTTCGTCGGCGTCTGCGTCCAGGTGACTTCCGGACCGCCGGTGATGGCGTCGGCGCCGATGCCGGTGCCATGCCGGCTCTTCCAGCCGAGGCCCTGATCCTCGATGGCGGCGCCTTCAGGCTCCGGCCCGATCAGCGACGGATCGCCCGCGCCGTGGGTCTTGCCGAAGGTGTGACCGCCGGCAATCAGCGCGACCGTCTCCTCGTCGTTCATCGCCATGCGGAAGAACGTCTCGCGGATGTCCTTCGCGGCCCCGATCGGGTCCGGATTGCCGTTCGGCCCTTCCGGATTGACGTAAATCAGGCCCATCTGCACGGCGCCGAGCGGTTCCGCGAGCTGGCGTTCGCCGCTGTAGCGTTCGTCGCCGAGCCAGGTGCCCTCGGGACCCCAGAAGAGCTCCTCAGGCTCCCACACGTCGGCGCGGCCACCGGCGAAACCGAATGTCTTGAAGCCCATCGACTCGAGCGCGACGTTGCCGGTGAGGATCATCAGGTCGGCCCAGGAAATCTTCCGGCCGTACTTCTGCTTGATGGGCCACAGAAGCCTTCGCGCCTTGTCGAGGTTCGCGTTGTCGGGCCAGGAGTTGAGCGGCGCGAAACGCTGCTGGCCGGCGCCGGCGCCGCCGCGACCGTCGGTGATGCGGTAGGTGCCCGCGCTGTGCCAGGCCATACGGATGAACAGGCCGCCATAGTGGCCGAAGTCGGCCGGCCACCACGGCTGCGAATCCGTCATCAGCGCCTGCAGATCCTTGATGACGGCGTTCAGGTCGAGCGTCTTGAACTCGCGGGCGTAATCGAACGCTCCGCCCATCGGATCGGACAGCGAAGAGTTATGGTGGAGAACCTGAACATCGAGCTGCTCCGGCCACCAGTCGCGATTCGTCCTCGCCAGGGGTTTCCCGCCCGAAAACGGGCATGCGGTCTTGTCATCCATGGTGCCTCACTATGCTGGTTCGCTGGCGCGCATAACTGCGCCCGATCGTGCGTGCAGTTCTGCACGGCGCGGGGGGTTGGCGGAGTATACGCGACGCGCACTATCAGGTAAAGTTGACTTTATTGATGATCCCGATAAGATTTTTTGATGCTCAACGTCACGTTACGCCAGCTTCGCTATTTCAACGCGCTGGCCCGCCACCGCCATTTCGGGCGCGCGGCGGAAGCCTGTTCGATCTCGCAGCCGGCCCTGTCGATGCAGATCAGGGAACTGGAGGAAGCACTCGGCGGCGCGCTGTTCGAGAGAAGCGCGCGGCAGGTCGCGCTTACCAGGTTCGGCGACGATGCCGCCCGTCGCGCGGGCGACATCCTGCGCCTGGTCGATGAACTGGGTGACCTCGCACGCGCGTCGAGCGACAGGCTTGTGGGCAGGCTGCGCATCGGCATGATCCCGACGATAGCGCCCTATCTGCTGCCGAGCGTCATCGGTGATCTCACGCGAATGCATCCCGAAGTCGACGTTCACGTCCGCGAGGCGCTGACCTCGAAGCTGATCGAAGAACTGCTGGAGGGCCGGCTCGATACCGCGATCGTTGCGCTGCCGGTGTCAGAGCCTGCGCTGGGCGAGGTCGCCCTGTTCGCGGAAAATTTCCTGCTGGTCCGGCCCGGCGAGGACGAGGGAACGCCGGTCCCCAGCCGCGAAACGCTGCGTGAAATGCGGCTGCTTCTGCTGGAAGAGGGGCACTGCTTTCGCGAGCAGGCGCTGTCGTTCTGCACCATGCGCTCGCCGCCGCGGGAGGTACTGGACGCGAGTTCTCTCTCCACCCTGGTCCAGATGGTCAGCGCCGGCATGGGTGTAACCCTGATCCCGGAAATGGCCGTGGCGGTCGAGACACACTCGGCGCCGGTGTCGGTCGCCCGCTTCGGGGATCCCCAGCCCTCGCGGACCATCGGCATGATCTGGCGCAGAACCAGTCCGCTGGCGAGACAGCTCCTGCAGATTTCCGAAGTGGTTCGCAGCTCGGCCGAAGTGTTGCGCGAACGGAACGGTGCGGGATCCTCATCGCGAGGCCCCGGGCCGAAACGGCGTCCCGGCCCCGCATCCCTGAAGGGCCGCGCGCCTTGACCGGTCCGGTAAAACTCCGTCGCGATCCGCGCGAACAGGGCGTCGTCGTCCACGTCACCATCGACAATGCCCGGCATCTCAACGCGCTCAACAGCACGGTGATGGAGGCGTTCACCGCGGCGATGGCGGAGCTTGCCGCCGACGGCGGCATCCGCGCCGTCGTCCTCACCGGCGCCGGGACGAAGGCGTTCATCGCCGGCGCCGACATCGACGAGATGGCGGGTATCGCCGGCGTCGAACAGGCAAAGACGTTCATCACCCGGCTGCATCTGTGCTGCGACGCGATCCGGAATTTTCCGGTGCCGGTGATCGCGCAGATCCGGGGTTATTGTTTCGGCGGCGGCCTGGAAGTGGCCGCGGCGTGCGACGTTCGCATCGCCTCGGACGCGTCGTCATTCGGCATGCAGGAAGTCAAGCTCGGGATTCCGTCGGTGATCGAGGCCGCCCTGCTGCCGACGCTGGTCGGCTGGGGACGGGCGCGCGAGATCATGCTGCTGGGCGAGACGTTCACGGCGGCGCAGGCGCACGCGTGGGGACTCGTGGAACATGTCGTGCCGGACACCGCGCTCGATCAAACGGTGGAGAGCTGGATCGGCAGGCTGCTGACCTCGAAACCGCACGCGGTGCGGCTGCAAAAGCGGCTGATACGCCAGTGGGAGGACCTGCCGCTCGCCGCCGCGGTGCAGGCCGGCATCAAGACATTCGCCGAAGCCTGGCAGACCGGCGAGCCAGCGGCTGCGATGCGCGACTTCGCCGCGGCGCGGAAAGCGCGCAAACGCGGCGTCTAGCTCAGGCCTCTCCCGGCGGCTGCGGGCGCACCCTGAACACCACGAAGTGCGACAGCGAGAAATTCACCACGAAACTGGTGAGGATGGCGACCGCCTTGGCGACCCAGACCTGGAAACGCAGCGCCTCGACCGCGACCAGAAGCATCGCGGTATTTGCGAGCCAGCCCGCGACACCGGACAGCACGAATGTGAAATACGCGCGCCAGCGAAGCTTGCGCCCCGATTCCGCGGCGAACGTGATCGAGGAATTCATGACGTAGGAGCCGGTGACCGCGACCAGCCAGGCAATCGTGTTGGCCACGATCAGCACCAGCGTGGCCGGCGCCCCGCATCCGCAGAACACCGACAGGGAGTTGAATGCCGCGAGCAGCGCGAGCGACCCGTCGATTGCCGAACGCGCGAGCAAAAACACACCGTAATCGATCGCCGTATTGACGACGCCGATCAGCCCGAAGCTCAGTGCCTTGAGGCTGACGCCGCGGTTGTGCCAGCGGGCGGCGAGTTCTTGCGCGGGTGCGTTCGTAAGACGGCATGCGGGTCATTTACCCCTTCGCATATCACGTCCGCGTCGATCCGCCAGCCCTTGGAGCGTCATCCGCACGCGACACGCAAACCCGATTGCGGTATAGCTCGGCCACGCAAGGAAAGCCTCAGTGACCAGTACCATCCCGGCGGCCGCGGGCGGCCTGTCCATCGTGATTCCGCTGCATAACGAAGCAGCCTCGCTTTCGCGCATGCACACGCGGCTCGGCGAAGTCGCGGGAGCGCTTCGCGTCAGATATTCGCTCGCCTGCGAAGTCGTCTATGTCGACGACGGCAGCCGCGACGACTCGCTCGCCATCGCGCGCGCGCTGCCGGCCGGCGCGCTCGACGTTCAGGTGGTCTCGCTGTCGCGCAATTTCGGCAAGGAGGCCGCGCTGCTTGCCGGCCTCGATCACGCGCGCCTCGGCGCGGTGCTGTTCATGGACGGCGACGGCCAGCATCCGCCCGAGCTGATCGAAACCCTGGTCGGGCACTGGCTCGACGGTGGCTACGACGTAGCGTTTGCCGCCAAGTCCCACCGCGCCAATGAAACAATCGCGCGTCGCATCCTGGTACGCGCGTTCTACCGGCTGCTGAACTGGGGCGCGCGGACCAAAATCCCGGAAGACGCCAGCGACTTCCGTCTGCTGTCGCCGCGCGCGCGCGACGCGCTGCGCCAGCTTCCGGAGCGCAACCGCTTCTTCAAGGGGCTTTCAAGCTGGATCGGCTTTCGCCAGATCCGGGTGGATTATCAGCCCGCGGAGCGCACCGACGGCCGCACCACCTGGAACATGCGTTCGCTGATCGGTCTGTCGATTGACGGACTGACTGCGTTCACGCTGGCGCCGCTGCGGGTCGCGACACTGCTTGGCCTCGTGATCGCGTTCACCGCTTTCGTCTATGGCGCGCAGATCGTGTACGAAACCATGGTGTACGACGTCCGGGTTCCGGGTTATCCGTCACTGTTCGTCGGCGTCATGGTACTGGGCGGCGTGCAGCTCATCATGCTGGGCGTGGTCGGCGAATATATCGGCAAGATCCTCTACGAGATCAAAGGCCGGCCGGTTTATTTCGTTGCCGAGCACGCGCTGAAACTGCGCGACGAAGAAAAGCGTCCTGAAGAAAAGCGGCCTGAAGAAAAGCGTCCTGGGGAGACCGGCGCGCGAACCGCCGCCGAGTGATCACCGGCCGTCCGCGCCACGTGAAGGCAGCGGACGGACAAACATCAGATAACCCGAACCTTGCCGCCGACTTTCACGCGATCGTAAAGGTCGATGACATCCTCGTTACGCAGGCGGATGCAGCCCGACGAGACCTGCGTGCCGATGGTCCAGGGCTCGTTGGAGCCGTGAATGCGGTAAAGCGTCGAGCCGAGATAGAGCGCGCGCGCGCCGAGCGGATTGTTGGGCCCGCCCGGCATGTATTTCGGCAAATCGGGCCGGCGTTTGATCATCTCGTCCGGCGGATACCAGTCCGGCCATTCGCGCTTCGCCGAAATTTCCTTGTCCCCCGCCCAGGTAAAGCCGGGGCGGCCGACGCCGATGCCGTAACGCAGCGCCTTGCCGCCCTCCTGCACGAGGTAGAGGAAATAATTCGGGGTATCGATCACGATCGTACCGGGCGGTTCGCTGGTCGGATAGTCCACCACCTGGCGCTGGAATTTCGGATCGTTTACCGGATGCGCCAGATCGCCGGCGGTCGCGGGCGCGTAACCCTGCGGTGTTTCGATCCGCACCATCTGCAATCCCGGCTGCGGTCCGGCCTGCGGCGGCGGAGCTTCCTGGTAGGACGCGGACCGGCCGGCGCGGCCATTCTGCTGCGGCGCCGACATCGACTGAAACAGGCCGCGGGCCTGGGGCGGTGCAGCCATCTGATAATCGGGCGGAGGTGAAACCGCGTTGCGGGACTGTGCCGCCGGCGCGGTCTGATAATAGACCGGCGCGGGCGGCGCGCCGCGCGGCTGCGGCGCAGGAACGACCTGATAGCCAGGCGCCTGGCCGGGACGCTGCGGCGCGGGGACCACCTGATAATAGGTCGGTGGCGCTTCGGCCGCGCGCGGACGTGGTGCCGGCGCAGGATAACCTGGCGCGGAATAGGCCGGAGCTGGATAACCCGGCGCGGCCTGATACCCCGGAGGCGGCGCGACCGGCCTCTGCGCGTTCTGATAATAGACCGGCGCCTGCTGGTAACCGCGCGGAACGCCCTGCGCGCCCGCGCGCGGGACATACACGTACTGGCCGTTGCCGGTCGCAACAACGCCGCCGGGATAGACCGGACCCGCCGGGGGCCCCACCTGCCAGCCCGGATCGACCAGCGTCAGATTTTCCGCAGCGGCATTTCCGGCGATCAGCAACGGGACCGCACACACCGCGAGAGCAGACACGACAGACCAGGAACCAGGATGACGCCGCATTATTGCACTCTGTAACTTTTCGAAAGCGGCGCGCCGAAAACACCCTCGACCCCCGCACCGCAACTACAGATGCAAATCTCGTCTGTCTGGTTAATTTTTTCCCGCGTCGCGCACGCCAGCCTTTCTTTGGAGTTTGTTCATCAAGTTACGGTTTATTTTTTGTAAAAGCCGCAGCGTCATGGTTAACGCGGGGTTTCAGGCGGGGCGATTGCCCAATCGTTCGTGCCGCCGTGAACGCGGCATTAAGCCGGCAGTCCTAGTGTCGTCGCGAACCCGGTCGGTGAAGCATGGGCGAGCCGCGCAAGATTTTTCGCATCGAGGAAATGACTGCGGCGCGCCGCGACGTACGGAGCGACGACACCGGCGCTCCGCCGCTTGCCGGGATCATGGAAGAGCTCGGCGCGCTTCGCGCCCTCCTCGCGCCGCCGGCCCCGTCCCGCGCCGCCGCCCATCCGGACGACGTCGAGCGGCTTGCCGCGAGACTCCGCCACGTCCGGGCTGCCATCTCCGGCACGGCGCGGGAGCCGTCCGGCTCCGATGGCGCGCGCGCGGCACTTTCTTCCGCGCGGATCGCTCAGGAGCTTGAGGCGGTAACCGAAGCCAGCGAACAGGCGACTCCAGAAGATTCTCGCCGCCGCCGAGGAAATCGACCAGGCGGCGAACACGCTCTCGGCCACGCTCAAGGACGACGGCGCGCACGGTCTGGCGCAGGATATTCGCGACCGCGTGATCGCGATTTTCGAGGCCTGCAATTATCAGGACCTCACCAGCCAGCGGGTGGCAAAGGTGATGGCGACGCTCGATCGCGTGGAACAGCAGATTGCGGAAACGCTGGACGACCTCCACCGCGACCCCGCCCCGCCGGCGCACGGCCCGCGGCTCGACGGCGACTCCGGCCACGTCACGCAGAGCGACATCGATTTAATGTTCGCATGCTAGACTGCACTTCGCGCTGGTACGGCTGGAGGGACCCGACACGCTATGGATCGTCGGTCCGCGTGTCGCTGAATGACCCTTGCATTTCGTGGTGCTATCCCCGGGCTGCTGTCGACCGACGGAGCCGCCACGTGCCCAGCCACCAATACAGCCCCGCCGTTATCAGCCCGGCCACGGGAAATATCATCGTAAGCGGATCGTCCGCCCAGCGCAGGAAAAACCTGAAGAAACTCTCGGCCGGCGGGCCGGAATCCGGTCCGCTGCTCTTCCATTCCATCAGCGTCACCGGTACGAACATCGCCGCGCCCAGCAGCAGTCCAACGAGGCAGACCCGCCAGCCTGTCAGTGGCGACCACAAGGAGAGAAGATAGAGGCAGGGAAGAAACACGAACAGCGTCGTGCCGTACGAGACGATGCAGCCCGGAATTAGCAGGATCAGAAACCCAGGCGTCGACCAGTGATCCTGAAGGAAGACCACCAGCGCAGCAGATATCAGCGGCACCGGCAAAGGTGCCAGCAACAGGCCAGTCCAGGTAAATCGCATCGCCGGTCGCTCGCCGGGTTGGTCTGTGCCGCAATGATAACTGCGACCGGTCAAATTACGACCGCCTGATTGAAATTGAAATTCCGGCCCATACCCTGCGAAGAGCCCCAATCAAGATCGCCACCATGACGAAGATGGCTTTGCCCGCAGGCCCGCTGCTCCTTCTCCCCGCATGTCGGGGAGAAGGTCGGGATGAGGGGGCCTGGCCGCCAGGCCCGGACTCGCGGCAACGTCCCCTCACCCGCTCGCTGCTCGCGATCTTTCCCCGCACGGCGGGGAAAGATGCATCAAACAAACCTCGCAGCAGGAGATCAGCCGGAAACAGGTCGGGGATAGCGGGGCGGCTGGTCACGCGCCCCAAGCCGGACGGCGATCCTAACGGACCGCCCGGCGCGCGGTGCCTTCGGCGCCACAGCGCACATAGATGCCGGTGCCGTAGCGATTGGCGAGTTCCGGATCGATCCAGCGCAGCAGCAGGACACGGCCGTCGAACGAGACGATTTCCCGATCCTGCACGCCGCCGGCCGGTCCGGGCGGACCGATGTAATTCTTGCCGCTCTGGCTGCCCTTGAGGTTGAGTTCGCGCAGTTGCGCGCTGTCGGCGAGATACATCATGACGCCGCCGTTCGGCCCGCGATTGATCAGCACCGGCTGGCCGCATTGCGCGCGGGCGGCGGCTTCGGTGCGGCGCCGGTCCGCCTCGTTGTGATACGAGGCGTAGCTCCAGCGGCCGACGATCTCGTCGGCCCGGATCGAGGCCGGAATTTCCGGAACCGGCGGGGGCATCGCCGCCTGCGGAGCCGGTTCGGCGGACTGGGACGGCCCGAACGGGTTGCTGGCGCAGGCCGACAACAGGATCGCGGCTGCTGCAACGCCCACGACCACCCGTACATCGCGCAACGACGCGATCATCAAGTCTCTCCCCAAAAGACACCCCGCATCCGACCGCCGGCGCAGTTCGCGCCGTTCCGGCGCCGACCGTCCATTGCCCCGAAATTCCGTCTGCATCGTGACGGTTTTCGCGACAAGTGCCAGAGCCGCGCCAGGCGCAGCGGGAAAACGGCGCATCCTTCGGTTGAAAACCTTCGCCGGCCGGCGCCTCAGGCACAGTCCGCGGCTTGACACTTTGCCGCATAGACCTTATGTCCGCGGCGCATTGTGGCACTCATTAAACTGGACTGCCAAGCCTCTGCAATCAAAAGGGTTTTTATTCAAAGGAAGCTGCTCGGTGAGCGGCGCTAAGGGGAAGTCATGGCAAAACTCAAATTCCGTCCGTTGCACGACCGGGTCGTTGTCAAGCGCATCGAGGCCGAGGAAAAGTCCAAGGGCGGGATCATCATCCCCGACTCCGCCAAGGAGAAACCGCAGGAAGGTGAAGTCGTAGCCGTCGGCCCGGGCGGACGCGACGAGAACGGCAAGCTCATCACGATGGACCTCAAGGCCGGCGACCGCGTGCTGTTCGGCAAATGGTCGGGCACCGAGGTCAAGCTCGAAGGCGACGAGCTGCTGATCATGAAAGAGTCCGACATCATGGGCGTGATCGCCTGAGACAGATCCGCCGTCTGAACCTGCCGCGGCACCCGCGCGACGGTCGAGATCCAACGGCTGGCAAACCAGCAAAAGAGAGAACGAAAATGGCTGCGAAAGAAGTACGATTTTCCGGTCGATGCCCGCGACCGCATGCTGCGCGGCGTTGAAACGCTCGCGAACGCCGTGAAGGTGACGCTCGGTCCGAAGGGCCGCAACGTCGTCATCGACAAGAGCTTCGGCGCTCCCCGGATCACCAAGGACGGCGTCACCGTCGCCAAGGAGATCGAGCTCGAAGACAAGTTCGAAAACATGGGCGCGCAGATGGTGCGCGAAGTCGCCCAGAAGACCAACGACGAAGCGGGCGACGGCACCACCACCGCGACCGTGCTTGCCGCCGCGATCTTCAAGGAAGGCGTCAAGTCCGTGGCCGCGGGCATGAACCCGATGGACCTCAAGCGCGGCATCGATTTCGCCGTGCAGGCCGTGATCGCCGACATCAAGAAGCGCGCAAAGAAGGTCGGCTCGTCCGCCGAGGTTGCCCAGGTCGGCACCATCTCGTCGAACGGCGACGCCACGATCGGCAAGATGATCGCCTCCGCGATGCAGAAAGTCGGCAACGAGGGCGTGATCACCGTCGAGGAAGCCAAGGCGCTCGATACCGAGGTCGAGATCGTCGAAGGCATGCAGTTCGACCGCGGCTATCTTTCGCCGTACTTCATCACCAATGCCGAGAAGATGCTGGCGGAGCTGGAGGACGTCTACGTGCTCCTGCACGAGAAAAAACTTCCGGGCCTCCAGGCGCTGCTGCCGGTGCTCGAAGCCGTCGTGCAGTCCGGCAAGCCGCTTCTGATCATCGCGGAAGACGTCGAGGGTGAAGCGCTGGCGACGCTGGTCGTCAACAAGCTCCGCGGCGGCCTGAAGGTCGCGGCGGTGAAGGCGCCCGGCTTCGGCGATCGCCGCAAGGCCATGCTCGAGGACATCGCCATCCTGACCGGCGGCCAGCTCATCTCCGAAGATCTCGGCATGAAGCTCGAGAGCGTGACCACCGCGATGCTCGGCCGCGCCAAGAAGGTGGTGATCGAGAAGGAAAAGACCACCATCGTCGACGGCGCCGGCAAGAAGAAGGAAATCGAGGGCCGCGTTGCGCAGATCAAGTCGCAGATCGAGGAGACCACCTCGGACTACGACCGCGAGAAGCTCCAGGAGCGCCTCGCCAAGCTCGCCGGCGGCGTCGCGGTGATCCGCGTCGGCGGCGCGACCGAAATCGAGGTCAAGGAGAAGAAGGACCGCGTCGAGGATGCGCTCAACGCCACCCGCGCCGCGGTTCAGGAAGGCATCGTCCCGGGCGGCGGCGTTGCCCTGCTGCGCGCCAAGAAGTCGGTCGGCAAACTCGTCAACGACAATGCCGACGTTCAGGCCGGCATCAACATCGTGCTCAAGGCGCTCGAGGCGCCGCTGCGCCAGATCGCCGAGAATTCCGGCGTGGAGGGCTCGATCGTCGTCAACAAGATCCTCGAGAACAAGTCGGAGACGTTCGGCTTCGACGCGCAGTCCGAGGAATATGTCGACATGGTCGAGAAGGGCATCGTCGATCCCGCCAAGGTCGTGCGGGCGGCGTTGCAGGACGCGGCTTCCGTGTCCGGCCTTCTGATCACGACCGAAGCCATGATCGCCGAAACCCCGAAGGACGCGCCCGCCATGCCGGCGATGCCGCCCGGCGGCGGAATGGGCGGGATGGGCGGAATGGGCTTCTGATCCAGCCGCTTTGTCGTCAACGCAAAGGGGCGCGGTGCAAACCGCGCCCCTTTTGCTTATCCTCGCCCCGAACCGCGGGCGTCGCGCGGACCCGGGAGGAAACATGAGCGCCGAAGCCACCGACCCGTTCGCCAGATTCAAGGCGGCGCAGCGCGAAGCGTGGGCGTCGTTCGTCCCGGTGGAAATCACCACCACGCCGCCGGCGGCGAAACTGGTAAAATTCGCGGAGATCCGCGAGGGACAGCGGGTGCTCGACGTGGCCTGCGGTACCGGCGTGGTTGCCGTGACCGCGGCGCTGCGGGGCGCGAAGGTATCGGGGCTCGACCTTACCCCCGTGCTGCTCGACCGGGCGCGCAGGAACGCGAACGTTGCCGGCGTGGATATCGACTTCGCCGAAGGCGACGCCGAGGCCATGCCCTACCCCGACAGCGCGTTCGATGTCGTGCTCAGCCAGTTCGGTCACATCTTCGCGCCGCGGCCCGCATTGGCGGTGCGGGACATGCTGCGGGTGCTCAAACCCGGCGGGCGGATTGCGTTTTCGACCTGGCCGCCGGAGCATTTCACCGGCCGCATGTTCGCATTCATCGCGCGCCATTCGCCGCCACCGCCAGCCGGCAGCGAACAGGCGGCGCCACCGCCGTTATGGGGCGACCCCAACGTCATTCGCGAACGGCTCGGTGACGCGGTCACCGATCTGAAGTTCGCCCGCGCAACTCTGGTCGGACCGGCACTGAGCGTCGCGCACTTTCGCAACGCGCAGGAGACCACAATCGGCCAGCTCAAGAAACTGATCGAGTCGCTTGCCGGCGATCCGGACAGGCTGGCGCGGATTCGCGCGGAGTTCGACTCGCTCGCCGCCGACGTGTTCGAAGACAACGCCGTGCATCTGCCGTTCCTGATGGCGCGCGCCACCAAAGTTTGAGCGTTCCGCGCTGCGGCCCGGCCTAGTTGCTCATCAGGCGAAAGCGCAGCGTGCCCGCGCCGAACAGCTCGATGACATCACCGCGCCGGCGCCAGCCGGTGACCTGCCCCAGGGTGGCCAGAAGGTCGTCGTCGCGGCTTTGCCGCTCCGCCGCACATTGCCCCGCCTGCACCGCGGCGGCGACGATGGTGATCGTATCGGCGCTGATGCTGGCCTGACCACGCGCGTCGTTGCACCAGAGCTGAATCGAGGCCGCGCCGTTCGCGGCGATCTCCAGAATCGGGATGCGCTTTGAGCCGCGCATCGGCGCGGTGTCGAGCATCAACTCCCGGTCGAACGGAAAACCGCCGTCGCTCGCGTACGCGGACCAGGTCCACGCCGACACGATCGCACCAAGGACACAGCCGGCCACACGCCGGCGCAGGCGAACCATCATCATCTCCGTGGGGTGCAGTTGCCAGTCAGGCGCAGGGTATGATTTGCCCGCGCGCCGGCGTCAATGCACCACCATTCCGGTGAGGACGTAGGCCTGCAGCATCACCAGCACGCCGACCAGGCAGGCAAGCGCGATCGAGTGGAAGAAGACGAAACGCAGGATCGTGCCTTCGTGTCCGAACCAGTTGGTCGCGGTCGAGGCGACGACGATCGACTGCGCGTCGATCATCTTGCCCATCACGCCGCCCGAGGAGTTCGCGGCGCCCATCAGGATCGGCGACAGGCCCAGCTGCTCGGACGTGATCTTCTGCAGGCCGCCGAACAGCACGTTGGACGCCGTGTCGGAGCCGGTCAGCGCGACGCCGAGCCAGCCCAGCAGCGTGCCGAAGAACGGGTAGAGGACGCCGGCACCCGCGAAGGCAAGCCCGAGCGTTGCGTCGAGGCCCGAGAAGCGCGTCAGCGTACCGATCGCCAGCATCGCCGAGATCGTGATCAGCGAATACGCGCAGATTTTGATCGTGCGGCCGTATTCAGCGGCGAGCTTTACCGGCGAGAAGCCCATGAGCAGCCCGGAAATGACCGCCGCGATCAGCATGCCGGACCCGGTGAACGATACGTAGGTGAAGGCGAACACCGCGCCCTCCGGCGACGGCTGCGCCACCACGGGCGGCACCTTCTGCACCATTTTGTGCAGGCCTTCGACGGCGTAGTTCCAGGTGAAAATCGGGTTGACCAGGTTCTTGAACCATCCCGTGCCCCAGATCAGCAGGACCGCGCACACGATGATCCAGGGCAGCAGCGACCGCCACACCTCAACGTTCGTCAGCTTCGCCGTGCTGAGCGCTGCGGCCGGCGGCATGGTCGAAGCGGAGTTGTCCCGCCTGCGCAGCGCCGGCGACAGCCACAGCTCGGCCGGCTGCCAGATCCTGAGGAAGCCGATCAGGCAGGCCATCGAAATCAGCGAAGCGCCGATATCGACGATCCAGGGATTGACGAAATTCGAGATCAGGAATTGCGGGACCGGCAAAAGAAACGCCGCAGACCAGGATCGCGGGCCATATCTCGATCATCCCGCGCAAGCCGGCGAACGCCCAGATCAGCCAGAACGGCACGATCAGCGAGAAGAACGGCAGTTGCCGCCCGACCATGGCGCCGAGCAGATAGGGATCGAGGCCGGTGACGCTGGCAAGACCCACGATCGGCGTGCCGAGCGCGCCGAATGCGACCGGCGCGGTATTGGCGATCAGCGACAGCCCGGACGCCGCGAGCGGCGAAAAGCCAAGACCGATCAGGATCGCGCCCGTTACCGCGACCGGCGTACCGAAGCCGGATGCGCCCTCGAAAAACGCGCCGAACGAAAATGCGATCAGCAGAAGCTGCAATCGCCGGTCGCGCGTCACGCCGCCGATCGCCCGCGACAGGATGTCGAACGCGCCCGTCGCAACAGTCAGCCGGTAGAGAAAGATGACGTTGAGCACGATCCAGCCGATCGGGAAGAACCCGGTCACGGCGCCAAGCACCGCCGCTCGGAGCGCAAGACCCGCCGGCATGGTGAACAGGAAGACCGCCACCAGAATTGCGATGACCAGCGCAATCAGCGCCGCAAGATGCGCTTTCACCCTGCCGGATGCGATCAGCACGAGGAGCGACACCACCGGCAGTGCAGCCGCAATCGTCGACACGACGGGACTGCCGAACGGATCGTAAACTTGATTCCACATGGACGATCTCTCCCCAGACGTTCCGCCGGTCTCTGCAGGCGGCTGTTTTGGTTCTTTTCAGCGCATGCCGCGTTTCAGCATTCGGGATTGCCCGCGCGGTTTCGCCGACGCACCGCGACAGGCCTGAACGCTGTTTTGCCGGAGTGAATGATCCAAAGTTGCCCTCACCGGCCTCCGCCGAAAGGTCCGCCGGCCGGAACCGAACCGACCGGCAATCCCCCAAGCCATGCTAAGGTTAAAACCGCCAGCGTAACAATACCGACATTTAATACTTTCGTCGTCGCAACGTCCCCCACGAATGCCTAATTTGCATGGTGGGGGTGAGCAGGTTTTTGCAGCACGAGCCTTTTGCACCGACGACCCGCATACAGGAGCCCCTTCGTGAAGAGCTTCACCTCAATGCTCGCTGCCATCTGGCGGCTGTCGATTCCCTACTTCCGTTCGGAGGAAGGCCGGACCGGCCTCATTCTGCTCGGCGCGGTGGTCGCGATCGAGCTGTCGATCGTCGCGCTCCAGGTCATCCTCAATCAATGGTACAATCGTTTTTACAACACCCTGCAGGATCGCAACTGGGACGCTTTTGTCAGCGCCGTCGTGTTTTTCTGCGTGCTGGCGGCAATTTATACCGTGCTCGCGGTCTATCAGCTCTACCTCAATCAGTGGCTTCAGATCCGCTGGCGGCGCTGGATGACGCAGACCTATCTGCGGGAATGGCTCGAGGGCGGCAATCACTATCGCATGCAGCTCCTCGGCGACGCCGCCGACAACCCGGACCAGCGCATCGCCGACGATCTGCAAATGTTCGTGCAGTACACGCTGACGATCAGTATCGGCCTGCTCAACGCGGTGGTGACGCTGTTCTCGTTCGTCGTCATTCTGTGGACGCTGTCGGCACAGGCGCCGCTGACGCTGTTCGGCGCGGCCTACAACATTCCCGGTTATCTGGTGTGGGCGGCTCTGCTCTATGCGGTAATCGGCACGGTGCTGACCCACCTGATCGGGTGGCGGCTCATTCCGCTCAATTTCCAGCAACAGCGGTTCGAGGCGGACTTCCGCTTCAACCTGGTGCGCTCGCGCGAGAACGCCGAGCAGATCGCGGCGCTGCGCGGCGAAACCGCGGAGCGGGAGGAGCACCTTCACCGTTTCAGTTTCGTGGTCGCCAACTGGCTGGCGCTGATGCAGCGGCCAGAAGCAGCTCACCTTTTTCACCCAGAGCTATTCGCAGGCTTCCGTGATCTTTCCTTACATGGTGGTGAGCCCGGCGTATTTCTCCGGCGCCATGCAGCTCGGCGGCCTGATGCAGACGGCGTCCGCCTTCAACAGCGTGCAGGGCGCCCTCTCCTACTTCATCACCGCCTACCGTCAGATCGCCGAGTGGAGCGCGGTCATCACGCGTCTGACCGGTTTCCAGGAGGCAATGGCAAACGGCCGCGCCATCGCGGTTGACGCCGCCGGTGATCGAGGTCAGTCCGCGCGCCGATGCCACGTTCTCGGTCGACCGCCTCGACGTCCGCCTGCCCGACGGCGAGCCCATCGTCGCCGCCGATCACCTCGCTTTTCCGGCAGGCGAGCGCGTGCTCGTCACCGGGCCGTCGGGATCCGGCAAATCGAGCCTGTTCCGCGCCATCGCCGGCATCTGGCCGTTCGGATCCGGTCGCGTCACGGTGCCGGGCGGCGCCCGGATCATGCTGCTGCCGCAGCGGCCGTATTTCCCGCTGGCGACGCTTTCGGTCGCCGTCAATTATCCGGCGCCGGCCGGCACATTCGATGACGCCCGCGTCGCGGAGGCTCTGGTCGCCGTGGGCCTTCCGGAACTGGTCGCGCGCCTCCACGAGCAGGCGACACTGGAACCGCATGCTGTCGCAGGGCGAACAGCAGCGTCTCGCGGTCGCACGCGCGCTGCTGCATGCACCCGATTATCTGTTTCTCGACGAGGCGACTGCGGCGCTCGACGAGGCCGCCGAGGCGTCGCTCTATCGTTTGCTGCAGGACCGCCTGAAAGGCGCGGCCATCATCTCGATCGGCCACCGCTCCACGCTCAACGCCTTCCACCGCCGCCGCGTCGAACTGGTGCACGACGTGGGCGCCTCGCGCGCGCGGGAGGTGCCGCTGGTGTCGGCTGCCGAATGACGGCACGCATGTCCCGAAGTCGCCCCCCGGCCTTTAATTTGAACCCCGCCGCCCCTAAGTAAAAAGAGGCGCACGGAGCGCGCTCACCGAAGCGGCAGAAAACCGTTATTGGAGGCCGCTGTCAGAAGACCGTCACCAGGAGACCGCCATGAAGGCAAGTGTTGATGGCCACGTCGTCGCCGACAGCGACCGACATCGTCGACTGTCACGGCTACCAGTATTTCCCCCGCTGCCGCGGTTCGGATGGACTGGCTGGAGAAAGACCGAAAAGACCGAAACGACCTCGCCTGCCCGCACGGCGTGCAGTTCTACGACGTCGTCATCGACGGCAGGCGGCACAAACGCGCCGCCTGGTCCTACGAAAAGCCGCGACCGGAAATGGCGCAGGTCGGCGGGCGCTTCGGCTTCTGGGAAGACGTCCAGGTAAAGTAGCGGGTGCGCAGGCGACCGGCGTACGGCCGCCGGCGCTTCGTTACGCCGCCGCCTTCTTGCGGTTGGCTTCAAGCCGCGCATCGACCAGCGCCACCTGCGCATCGATCGCGGGATGATGCAGGCCCTTCTGCGCGGCAATGAGCTGCACGAGTTTGTCGGCCCGCTCGATGTTCGGCGCGCCGTTCTGCAACGCGCGCGCCGCAGAAGCCGGACGCGTCAGCGACTGCGCCGCGGCGGCATATTTCTCGAACGGCACCATGTCGTCCGCGCTCGCACCGAGCTTGCACGCAAAGATCGACCACAAAATTGTAGACCGAACGCGACGTCTCGATATCGCTGTGCACGGCCTCCTGCGCGGTGCGCATGCCGTCCTTGGTCACGCAGCGATAATTGCCGGCAAGCAGCATCGCCCATTTGGCGAGCGGCACGAAAATCGAATCGTAGACCCTGAGCTTCACCGGAAGCTCGGTTTTGCCCTCGGGCGTATCGAAACGGATCGCCTCGATCTCGTCCTGCAGGCGCCGCAGCACGGCGGTGCTTTCGTCGGACGGGAAGCGCGCGACCTTGAAATTGGTCGGCAGCGTCACCTGGAGGACGTTGACCTTTTCCTCCGGCGGACGGATCGCCTGCGGATCGGGACTGCACAGCGTGATGCAGGCCGGATCGAAGTTGTCCCAGACGCTGGCGTCGGTGTACGCGGCCTTGAGCGGCCCGGTATCGAGACCGGGAATGCGCTTGAGATAGGCGAGCGGCGGCATGTTCATGATCGACATGCACGGCACCCCCGAGCGCGCGACGGCGTCCAGCAGTTCACGCACGCCGGGCGCGCGGTATTGCGGCTCCTGCATGGCGAGGCCGACCAGATCGTAGTCCTTTGGATCGACGCCGGTGGTCGGGCCGGCGCTGACCTTGCCAGGAAGCCTTCGCGAATCGAGTTCGACGGGCGCGGTGCGCCCGCGCACCGGCAGCCGGACGCGAAAGCCCTCGCTGTTGATGAGGTCGGCTTCGGCCGGCAGGCATACCAGCCGGACCGTGTGGCCGCCGAACAGAAGCTTGGACGCGAGCAGCGAACCGTAGGACGCGCCCATGATCAGAATTTTATACGTCGACGCCATCACACACCTCCAAACTGCCGCCTGTTCGCGCCGGCCAATGCCGAAGCGCCCGGCGCGGTTCGCCGGTTATCGTGCCGCCAACGGTGGTCGCGCAATGCCAGGAGCTGGCGGCTTCGATGCAACGTCGCCGGGCGTCCGTTTCCGGACATATCACCGGGCGTCGACGCAACGCGGCCCGCGCGTTATGGCCGCGCGGCCGCGTCCGTTTTCCAGATCAGCCGCAGCCCGGTCAGGTGCTGCTGTCGCTGCCGAAGCCCGCGCTCGTCGTCGGGGCAGGCCATGCCGGCGCCGGAGCCGGCTCTGCTGCGGGTACCGGCGGGGCAAGCTTCTTCACCGGAGCCGGCTTCTTCGCGGCCGCCTTCGGCTTCGGAGCCGCCTTTTTGGCAACCTTCTTGACCGCTTTCTTGACTGACTTTTTGGCGGTCTTCTTGACGGCCTTCTTTGCCGGCTTCCGCGCCGCCGACTTTACGGTTTTCTTCTTCTTGCGCGCCGGAGCGGCCTTCTTCGCGGATTTCTTCTTCGCTTTGGATTTCTTCGCCATGATCGCCTCCCGATCTAAGCTGCGAATAGCAGTATCCCATCGGCCCCCGGGTGGAGACCAGGTTCACGCCACACTAGCCACCGACCCCCGTTCAGCCCGCCGCTGCGGACCGGCGCATCGCCGAACGCGGCTGACGCTCCCGCAGCGCAGGCGGACACGGCCCCCCGGTGGCCCAGTCGATCAGCTCGACCGTATGGACAGCCGGGATGTTCGTGCCCGCAGCGATCTGAGTCATGCAGCCGATATTGCCGGCAGCGATCACATCAGGTCGCAATCCCTCGATAGTCCCGACTTTGCGCGCGCGCAACCTCCTTGCGATATCCGGCTGCAAAATATTGTAGGTTCCTGCTGAACCGCAGCACAAATGGCCGTCGGGAATATCTTTCACCACGAAGCCAAGCTTGCTCAGCAGTTCCTTCGGCTGCCGCGTCACGCGCTGGCCGTGCTGAAGCGAGCACGCCGAGTGATAGGCCACGACCAGCGGCGAAGCGATTCGCTCCGCCGGGAAGCGGGACCGTGACCAGATATTCGGCGATGTCCTTCGCGAGGCCCGCCACCCTGCGGGCAGGTGCCGCGTAGGCCGGATCGGTGCGCAGCATGAAGCCGTAATCCTTCACGGTCGTGCCGCAGCCCGACGTGGTGATGACGATGGCGTCGAGGCCTTCGATCGCCGTCCAGGCATCGATATTGGCGCGGGCCTGCGCCAGCGCTTCGTCTTCCCGCCCCATGTGATGCACCAGCGAGCCGCAGCAGCCGGCACCCTGCGCCACCACGACTTCGATGCCGAGGCGGGTCAGAACGCGGATGGCGGCGGCGTTGATGTCCGGCGACAGGACGTCGTTGACGCAGCCGGCCAGCAGCGCCACGCGGCCTCTGCGGACCGGACCTTCGCCGGCGAACACCCCGGGCGCACGCGGCGCATGCGGGCCGCGCCAGGGCGCAAGCCGCAGCATGGCGGCGAGCCGTTTCAATCCAAGCGCCTCGGCGAGCGGGGCGAACGGCTTGCCGAGCAGCGCCGCCGCCAGCGCCAGCCGGAAGCGCCCGGGATATGGCAGAACGCTTGACGAGGATCGTACGCAGCAGGCGGTCGCCGGCCGGACGCCGCCAGGTCCGCTCGATATGCGCGCGGGCGTGATCGACGAGGTGCATGTAGTGGACGCCCGACGGGCAGGTCGTCATGCAGGCGAGGCACGACAGGCAGCGGTCGATATGCAGGGTGACTTCCGCATCCGCCGGCCGGTCGTTCTCCAGCATGTCCTTGATCAGGTAGATGCGGCCGCGCGGCGAATCGAGCTCGTTGCCGTCGAGCACGTAGGTCGGGCAGGTCGCGGTGCAGAAGCCGCAATGGACGCAGGCGCGGAGAATCTTTTCCGATTCGGCCGTATCCGGATCGGCCAGTTGAGCGAGAGTGAATGAGGTTTGCATTGGTTACACGCCCGCCCACATGCGCCCGGCGTTGAGGACGCCGCGCGGATCGAAGCCGTCCCGAAGCCGCTTCGTCAATGCCGTAACCGCAGCCGGCTCGGGCGTGAACACCGCGACCGCGGCGCGCACCGCGGCCGGCGCACGGATGAGCGTCGAGTGACCACCGGCGGCCGCGACTGTCGCGCGCACCAGCGCGGCGCCGGCATCGTCCGACGGCGGCAGCGCCGCCCAGATCAGGCCGCCACCCCAATCGTAGAGAATTTCCGCCCCGCCCTGCGCTGCCAGCGTCGAACCGACGCGCGGACCCTGCGTCGGGGCCGTCGAAATGCGCCAGACATGCCGCGCGCCGGACGGGCCATCCGCCGCGAAAGGCGTCACATCGCGGATCGCCTGCCACAGCGCGCGCGAAGCGCCGGCATCAAGTGTATCCAGCCCGCCGAACGGACCGGGCAGCGCTTCAAGAAGCCGCCTGCGGTGCACGACCGAAGGCGCGACGCCTTCGAGCCGGAAAGCGGTGACCGCGCCGCCTGATCCGACGGCTCCCATGCGGCCGGCGACCGCGGCCGGCAGATGCGCCGCGCCCGAGACATCGGCGGAGGAACCCATCGCGTCCAGCATCGCCCTGCCGGCGGCCGCGTCGTCGAGGCCGAAAAGCAGCACCGTCTCCTCGGTTTCGGCGCGCGGCAGCGTCTTGACGGTGACGTCGGTCATGGCCGCGAGCGTGCCCCAGGAGCCGGCGAGAAGCTTGCAGAGATCGTAGCCGGTGACATTCTTGACCACGCGGCCGCCCGGATTTGAACGTCTCGCCGCGCCCGGATACGGCGTGCACGCCGAGGAAATGGTCGCGCGCCGCACCCGCCTTGATGCGCCGTGGCCCCGACAGGTTGGCGGCCAGTGCGCCGCCGACGGTGCCGCTTCCCGCAGCCACGCCCAGAAGCGGCCCGTAGTCCATCGGCTCGAACGCCAGTTCCTGTCCGCTTGCCGCCGTCAGCGCCACGATCTCGGCGAGCGGCGTGCCGGCCTGCGCCGACAGCACCAGTTCCTCCGGCTCGTAAAGCGTCACGCCGGACAGCGCCGGACAGATCAAGCGTCGCATCCCACTGCGCGGCGCGGCCGATCGTGCGCTTGCTGCCGCGACCGACGATTTCCAGCGCCTTGCTTCCGGCGATCGCCCAGCGGATCGCCTGCTCGACGTCCGGCGCGTCGCGCGGTTTAAGAACATCACTCATCGAACATTTGCGTACCACCTCTCCTGGCCTGCTGCCACGCTCCGGCCGCCGCCCGCGAAACAGCTCAGAACCGCGGAATGTCGGGAAACGGCAGGCGGCCGGCATGGACGTGCAGGTGGCCAAGTTCGGCGCAGCGGTGCAGCGTCGGAAAGACTTTACCGGGATTGAGCAGGCTTTTGTCATCAAACGCGCATTTGATCCGCTGCTGGTGATCCAGATCGATTTCGTTGAACATCACCGGCATCAGATCGCGTTTCTCGACGCCGACGCCGTGCTCGCCGGTCAGCACGCCACCGACCTCGACGCACAGCCGCAGGATATCGGCGCCGAATTCTTCAGCCCGCTCCAGTTCGCCCGGCCGGTTCGCATCGTAGAGGATCAGCGGATGCAGATTGCCGTCGCCAGCGTGGAACACGTTGGCGACGCGCAGCCCGTACCGCGCCGAAAGTTCCTGCATGCGCCGCAGCACCAGCGGCAGGCTTGCGCGCGGAATGGTACCGTCCATGCAGTAATAGTCCGGCGAGATGCGCCCGACCGCCGGAAAAGCGGCCTTCCGGCCGGCCCAGAACAGCAGCCGTTCGTCCTCGGACCCGGACACGCGCACCGTCACCGCGCGGCATTGCGCCGCGATCTTCTCGACGCGTTCGAGCAGATGATCGACTTCGGCGCGCGGACCGTCGAGTTCCACGATCAGCAGCGCCTCGACGTCGAGCGGATAACCGGCATGGACGAATTCCTCGGCGGCGTGGATCGCCGGCCGGTCCATCATTTCCATGCCGCCCGGGATAATGCCGGCTCCGATGATGCGCGCGACGCATTCGCCGCCGTCTTCGGACGCGGCGAAGCCGATCAGCGCGGCGCGGGCAGATTCCGGCTTTCTCAAAATACGCACCGTGACTTCGGTAACGACGCCAAGCAGCCCCTCGGAGCCGGTGACGATGCCGAGCAGATCGTAGCCCGCCGCATCGAGATGGCTGCCGCCAAGCCGCAGCACCTCGCCGGTTATCAGCACCAGCTCGCAGCCGAGCACGTTGTTGGCGGTAACGCCGTATTTGAGGCAATGCACCCCGCCGGAATTTTCCGCGACGTTGCCGCCTATGGTGCAGGCGATCTGCGACGACGGGTCCGGCGCGTAATAAAAGCCCGCCGCTTCGACCGCCTGCGTGACCGCGAGATTGGTGACACCGGGCTCAACCACGGCAACCCGATTGTCGAAATCGACCGCGCGGATGCGATTGAACTTCGCCATGCCGAGCAGAACGCCGTCGCCGAGCGGCAGCGCGCCGCCCGACAGCGAGGTCCCGGCCCCGCGCGGCACCACCTTGACGCCTTCGCGGTGGCAATAGCCGAGCACTTCGGCGACCTGCGCGGTGGTTTCCGGCAGCACCACGACCATCGGAAGCTGACGGTAGGCGGTCAGTCCGTCGCTCTCGTACGGCCGCATGGCGAGATCGGACGCGATTACGCCCTCCCCCGGCACGATGCGCCGCAGCGCCGCGACAATTTCGGCGCGCCGCGCCAGCACCGCACCGTCGGGTTCGGGCATTGCCACGGGCATCGAAGGGTCTCCGGATTTGCGACTATGACACACCGACCATAACCCAAAACGGCCGGCACCGCTTTGTCCGGCGCTCGCCACAACTGTTGCTTGAAAACACCAGGCCGCTGAAATGTGAGGGAACTCCAGTTATCGGGATTGGCGCCGTGCCCAATAGTTCCCTAGGGTTGCGTAGCCCCCGCGTATGAGGCCTCTCCGCGCCGGTTGGCATGGAGCGGCTCAGAGCAAGTCGAAAAGGCCTCTATGACAGAGGTTTTGCGGCTTTTTGCTTTCTGCAGGCGGCGTTGCGGACGCGAGTCCGCGCTCGCTGTGATTCTGTTCGCAGCTTTTTTCACAACCTTGAGCGCGTTCCCCGCAAACGCTCTGCCGAGCTACGCGCGGCAGACCGGACAACCCTGCGGCACATGCCATACCGATTTTGCGGGGCTCACTCCGTACGGGCGAATTTTCAAGATCGAAGGTTACACCGCGGGCGGCGGTGCGTACCGCACCAGTCCTTTCGCTGACGATGCCGGCAACCAAAAGAAAGACTGGGTGCCGCCGGTGTCGATGATGGCAATCGTCGGCTTCACCAACACGCAGGCGCCGCTGCCGCCACCGACAAGCCCGTACAACGGCAACAACAATGTCGTGGTGTCCCCCGTGAGTTTCTTCTGGGGGGGCGCCATCACCGATCATATCGGCGCATTCCAGCAGGTGACGTTCAACGCCATATCGCCGGGCGGTTTCGGCACCGATCCCTTCGGACATACATGGACCTGGGACAACACCGATGTCCGCTATGCCAACTCGGCACGGCTCGGCGGCGTCAACGTCACATACGGCATCACGGCGAACAACAATCCGACGGTCCAGGACCCCTGGAATACGACACCGGCGTGGGCGTTCCCCTATGCGGCGTCGACCCTCGGTGCAGGCTTCGGTCCTACCCCCATCATCGACGGCGGATTTGCCGGCCACGTCGTCAGCGCGGGCGCCTACGCGTTCATCAACAATGCACTCTACCTCGAGGCCTCGGTTTACACCACGCTCAATCCCGGCATTCAAAACGATCTCGGCACCGATCCGTTTGACGCCCCGGGCATGTTCGACGCTGCGCCGTACTGGCGCGCGGCCTACGAACCGCACTGGGGCAATCATTGGCTCGAGATCGGGACTTTCGGGATGTACGCGCCCGTCCGCCCGTGGACGATGCCCGGAACTTCGACGACCACCACGTTCCCGCAAACCGACAACTACACCGACATCGGCGTTGATGCGCAGTATCAATACCAGGGCAGCAATTTCTGGATCACGCTGCGGGGCAGCGCGATTCACGAAGATCAAAACCTGAATGCAAGCTTCGCCAACGGCATTTCCGCCAACCTGAACAACACCCTGAACGAGGCGCGCGCGTATGCCTCGCTCGCCTACGGCAACAACAACCGCGTCGTATTGACCGGCCAGTATTTCAACAGCTGGGGCAGCCCCGACGCCCTGCTGTACGGCGGCAGTCCCAACACCAACGGCTGGATCGGCGAGATTGCATACATACCGTTTATCAGCAGCCAGTCGCCGGGATGGCCGTGGTTCAACGCCCGCGTCGGGCTGCAATACACCTATTACACAGAATTCAACGGAACCACGATCGGCGCCACCGCCAACAACACGCTCTTTCTCTACCTGTGGGTGGCGATGTAGCGGCATGGCGGACAGCGAGGGCTCGCGATGAAACAAATATTGTTGGCAGGCGCCGCGCTCTCGCTGCTCACCGCCTCGGCATTTGGCGCCGATATCGCGCCGGAAATACCGCTCAAGGCGCCGCCGGCGCCTTTGCCCTTCACCTGGAGCAGCTGCTACGCGGGCGCGCAGGCCGGCGGCGGCTTTGGACAGACTGGTCTCACGGACAGCGCCGGCATCCTCGCTCCTCTGACCGGGTTTACGTCGGCCGGAGTCAACATCAGCGGTTACACGCTCGGCGGACAGATTGGATGCGACTACCAGTTTGCGCCCAACTGGGTGGTCGGCATCGAGGGCGGCGCAGCGGGTGGAAATATCGGAGGCAGCACGGCGTTCGCAACGCCGGGGATCCCCGGCGACACGACCACTTTCAGGGAAACCACCGATCTCCTGACCAGCGTCACCGGACGCGTCGGATATTCATGGGATCGCTGGCTGTTTTATGGCAAGGGCGGCGCCGCCTGGACAGCCAATCGCTACGGCGCGCTGGATACGCTCGCGACCTACGATTACGAGGGCTCGGAAACACGCTTCGGCTGGACCGCCGGCGTCGGCGTCGAATGGATGCTGTGGCATGACTGGTCGCTCAAGCTCGAATACGACTATTACGGCTTCGGCACGCGCAGCGTGACATTCATCGACAATGTCACCGGGAATGTCGGACCCGAGAACATCAACCAGACCATTCAGATCGTTAAGCTCGGGCTGAACTTTCACGTCTTCGCAGGGGCCGCTCCGGTCGTCCCGTTGGGCTGGTGAGGATCCGATGGACCTCATTCGTTGGCAGTTTCAGACCACGCGACCGGAAAGCGGGCGCGGATGCCGCGGCGCATGGATCATCGGCTCGCGACTGCTATTGTCATCGGCCATTCTGGCAACGGTTCTGGTCGCAGCGGCGCGCGCGGATGACACCAAACCGGCCGCCGTATCAAAGCAGGAACTGCAGGCGAAGCTCGCATATTGCCAAGTCTGCCACGGCGCATCGGGGCAAGGTTTTCGCGGCTATTATCCGATCCCCCGGCTCGCCGGGCAGCAGCCGGAATACTTCGAGAATCAATTGCAGGCGTTTATCGAGCGCCGACGGGTAAACCCCATCATGTTCAGCGTGGCGCATGTCCTGAGCCCGGGAATGCTGGCGTCGCTCGCCGCAAGCTTTCAGGCCTTCAATCCCAAACCGCTCGGCGGGGCGCCGAAGGACCTGATAAACGCCGGCAAAAAAATATACGAAGAGGGCGTTCCAAACAGCGATGTTCCGGCCTGCGCGTCCTGTCACGGCCCCGAGGCTAAGGGCGACGGGCAGTTTCCCCGACTGGCAGGGCAGCTCAACGATTACATTTTCAACAAGCTGACGAACTGGAGCAAAGAGCGCGGTCAAAATCCGGCAAATCCGGACGCTTCCGCAATTATGGAGCCGATTGCGCACGGCCTGACCAAACCACAAATCGAAGCCGTTGCGGCCTATCTCGGTTATCTGGAGTAGCGCCGTGGCAAAGATCAGCAAGCCCGTCAGATCACCTCGGAGCTCTCGCGCCGGCGAAGCCGGTACACTGGACAGGCTGCGCCGCGCAGTCCGGCTTGCCAGGACCGTCGGCATTCGTCCGGCGATGCTGGCGGCAGCCCTCGCTGTCGCTTTCCCGGCAGCCGGCCGCGCCGACAACACCGGGAGGGCCGCTCCTTCCCAGGGCGGTTTTGCGGCCAAGCTCGAGTATTGCCAGGACTGCCACGGGCCATCCGGCCAAGGCTATCGGGGATTTTATCCCATACCGCGACTTGCGGGACAGCAGGCCGGGTACATCGAGAATCAGTTACGGGCCTTTGTTGAGCGAAGGCGGCCGAACGCCATCATGGCGAACGTGGCACATGTGATGAGCCCGGCAATGATAACGGCTCTCGCCACGCACTTCCACTCGCTCAATCCAGCGCCGCTTGGAGGTGCGCCAGCGGGACGCATGGCGGAAGGACGTAAGATTTTCGAGGGCGGCATTCCCGACGCCAACGTCGCCGCCTGTGCCGCCTGCCACGGTCCGGAGGCGACCGGGAAGGACCAAATCCCCCGCCTGGCGGGCCAGCTTTATCCCTATCTCATCAAGGCACTTACGAACTGGGGTAAGGAGCGGGGTCAACTTCCGGCGACCCCGGACACGTCGTTCATCATGGCGCCGGTGGCGCACAGCCTGACCAGGTCAGAAGTCGAAGCGGTCGCAGCCTACCTCAGTTCTCTGAAATGACTTCTCTGTCTGGCGAGCGCGAGCGGAAAGTGTGGAATTTTAGGTCATGAAACACACTTGGCTGAAAATGGCGGCTTGGGCAACGGCTTGGGCAACGGCCTGGGCGGTGGTCTTCTTCACGGTATCGCCGTTATCGGCCCAGGCAGACAACCGCGCGATCCGCAATTGCACCTGGTGTCATGGCCCATCCGCACAAGGCTATACGCCGGCGCCTCGGCTCGCCGGACAGCGATCGCGGTACCTTGAAAATCAGCTCATCAGCTTCCGGACGCACGCGCGCAACAATCCGTTTTCCAGACAGTACATGTGGGGCGCGGCAGCAAATCTGGATCCGCAGACCGTGCACGCGCTGGCGTCGTATTTCGCATCCTTGCCCCCGGAGGCTGCCAATGACGGCGACAGGGAGCTCGCTGCTGCCGGCAAAAGCATCTATCAAACCGGAAACCCGGATCTGAATATTGCCGCCTGCGTTGCCTGCCATGGCCCCAATGCCGAGGGCACAGGCGAAATCCCGCGGCTTGGCGGTCTGGCTTACACGTACTTGAAACGGACGCTCGAGCAATGGGGCGAAGGCTACCACGCTACCGCCCTCGCCCCGATGCCCCGCATTGCCGGCAAGCTGTCCCGGGACCAGATAGAGGCGCTGGCGTCCTGGCTCAGCTTTGTCAAATAGCGCCGACTTGAGCGGCCTCGCCTTCCTCCCGGGATCGAACGCCAGGCCGCACGGCATTGCTGGCATGCATCGGTGCCTGGAAGCATATTGACCTGCATCAAATTGCCTGCCGCCAATCGGCGTAACCTCCGATACGCAGCAAAAGGAGGATCAAATGTCAGCTGGTGAGCAAAAACGCCGGTCGCCGGTCCAGGCCGCTTTGCAATGGTGCCGGGATTGGGCAAGCGGTTCAGAATCAGAGCTGAAGTGCTGCGCCGAAGATGAAATTCAGCGTGTCGCAAGGGACACCGGCATGTCCGTCTCCGAGCTTCGGATGCTTTCGGAGAAAGGTCCGCATGCAGCCGACCTCTTGCTCAAGCGAATGGACGCGCTCCAGCTCGACCCGAAGGAAGTCGCCCGGATGGAACCGGCAACCCTTCAGGATCTTCAGAGGGTCTGTTCGATGTGCAACAGCCAGCGGCGCTGTACGCGCGACCTCGCGCACGATGCTGCCGACCCGGCGTGGCAGGATTATTGCCCCAACGCGCAAACACTCAAAGCCCTGAATGCGCTGCCCTGGTCGGCGCGGAGCGAGTGGTAAGCCCTGCAGCAACAGCCGTCTGCCGTGTCACGGAAACGTCATTGCCCCGGCAAGGTGTTTTCCGTACGCAAGCCGGCTGAAAGCAAATCTAATGCAGCCAGCCCGATCTTCGGGCCCGAACTTACCGGGAATGAACGCGGCCCCGGAGTTGTCCGGGCTCCCGATGCGCGATAGAACGCCGCGAACGCCCGCGAAACCTGTCAAGCGAAGGGACCTGGAGATGCTGCTTAAGACGTGGATGGCCGCCGCCGTTTCAATAACGGTGCTGGCAGGGCCCGGACTGGCCCAGGACGTCGAGAAGGGCGCCAACGTATTCAAGAAATGCAGCCCCTGCCATGCAATCGGCGCGGGCGCGACCAACAAGGTCGGTCCCGAGCTCAACGGCATCGACGGGCGGCATTCCGGACAGGCGCCGAACTTCAGCTACAGCGATGCCAACAAGAATTCGGGCATCGTGTGGGGCGAGGACACTTTCAAGGAATACATCAAGGATCCCAGGGCAAAGATCCCCGGCACGAAAATGATCTTCGCAGGAATCAAGAACGAAAAGGAGGCCAATGACCTGTGGGCCTACCTGAAACAGTTCGATGCCGACGGCAATATCAAAAAGTAGCGGAACGCCGCGCGATCGATTGATCCTGCGCAAATCTCAGCAGGGCGCGGGGCGCTAATTATCAAAACAGCGGTCGGCCGGCTGATGCCGACCCGGTGGAGACGCTGACATGATCAAGGATATCCTCGTCAATCTCGCCGTGGGCGAGAAAGCGGGTCCGGCAGGGGACTATGCAATCTCGGTCGCCGCCGCGTGCGACGCCCACCTCGCGGGGTTGGCATTCCGCTACGATCCTGTGGTTCCGATATCCGGCGCCGGCTACGTGCCCGCCGAAGTGATCCAGATGCAGGAGATCGACAACGAAAAAGCGACCAAAACCGCGATCGACCGCTTCATGGCCGCAAGCCAGCGCGCCGGCGTCAGTGCGGAGCCGTTGACGCTCAGCGCAAGCGTTGCCGGTGTCGGCGATCAGTTCGGGCGGCTCGCGCGGCGGTTCGACCTCTCGATCGTCGGGCAGGCCGAGCCCGATTCCGGCCCGGTGGAAGAAGTGATCGCCGAAGCAGCGCTGTTCGAATCCGGACGGCCGGTCATTCTCGTTCCCTATATTCAGAAAGCGCCGCTCAAGCTCGACTATGTCGTGCTTTGCTGGGACGGCAGCCGGGCGGCGACCCGCGCCATCGCCGACGCCATGCCGCTGTTGCGGCGCGCCGGCCGCGTGGAAGTCCTGATCGTGTCCAACGAGCGCGGCAAGCAGGACGAGATCGAAGGGGCCGACATCGCGGAACATCTCGCCCGTCACGACCTCAAGGTCGAGGTCAGGCGCACTGTCGCGGGCGACATCGACGTTGCCGACGTGATCCTCTCGCATACCGCCGATGTAGGCTGCGATTTCATCGTCATGGGCGGCTACGGCCATTCGCGGCTGCGCGAATTCGTGCTGGGCGGCGTCACCCGCAGCATCTTTCGGACCATGACCGCCCCGGTGCTGATGTCGCACTGAACCGTAGAAGCGTTTCCGACGAAAGACACCGCAACGCCGAAACCGGCCGTGGGCAAGAAATACGCCCGGCCGGTTGCGGCATCCTGTTGCCGTTATTGACGCGCGAACACGCGCCGTGTCACCTTTTCGCAGACTGTGGCCCCGGTTCGCGCGTTTCGAACCGGTCAACCACTGCGCGCCGCGCCTGACGCGGAATAAATCGAGGAAAGCAGGGCCAGGGAGGAGATATCCCCGATGGCGGTTCGATCTGTATGACCGAAACCCCGCCACCTTCGCCGATCGGCCGGCTGGACGGTTCCGCTCCACCGCTTCTGGAGATCGCGGACCTGACCATGCGCTTCGGCGGCATTGTCGCGCTCGAAGGCGTCACTTTCGCCGTCGCCGAGGGCCGGATCGCGGGACTGATCGGACCGAACGGCGCCGGCAAGACCACGCTGTTCAACTGCCTGAGCCGGCTCTACCGCCAGCGATCGCGGCGACATCCGTCTCGACGGGCAGTCGCTGCGCCGCTGCGCGCCGTCCGCCATCGCCGCCATGGGCATCGGCCGCACCTTCCAGGCCCCGCCCTGTTCGCGTCGATGTCCGTGCTCGACAATGTCAAGGTCGGCGCGCATGCGCGCGGGCGCAACGGTCCTCTCGACCGATGCGCTGACGCTGCCGGCGAGCCGCAGCGAGGAACGCGAATTCGACGAAACCGCGCGCGCGATGCTGGCGTTCGTCGGGCTGGAAGCGCATGCGGCGCAGCCGGCGGCCAACCTGCCGTTCGGCGCGCGCAAGCGCGTCGAACTGGCGCGGGCGCTCGCCGCGCGGCCGCATCCTGCTTGCTGCTCGACGAGCCGGCGGGCGGCCTCAATCACGAGGAAGTCGCCGACGCTCGGCGCGCTGATCCGCGCGATCCGCGACCGGCTCGGCATCACCGTGCTGCTGGTCGAGCATCACATGGGTCTCGTGATGGGCCTGTCCGACCAGGTCGTGGCGCTCAATTTCGGCCGTGTGATCGCCGACGGCACGCCGGAGCAGGTGCGCGGCGATCCCGACGTCGACCGAGCCTATCTGGGGACCGCGGCACTGATGGCGCCGATCCTCGAACTGCGAGCGGCGTGAAGGCCTTTTACGGCCAGTCCGAAGTCGTTGCACGGCATCGACATCGCGGTCGAGGAAGGCGGGATGACCGTGCTGCTCGGCGCCAACGGCGCCGGCAAGACCACCACGCTGCGCGCGATCTGCGGCATGGTGCGCACGCGAGGGCGAAATCCGCTTCGCCGGCGAGGCGATCGACCGGCGCACGACCGAGGATATCGTCGGCGCTGGGCATCGCGCCATGTGCCGGAGGACGCGGCACGTTCATCGGCCTGACGGTCGAGGAAAATCTGCGGCTCGGCGCCTACACCAAGCCGCCGGCATGGCCGCGAGCATGCGAGCGCATGTACGGCTATTTCCCGCTTCTGGCCCAGCGGCGCGCGCAGCAGGCCGGCGCGCTGTCCGGCGGCGAACAGCAGATGCTCGCCATCGCCCGCGCGCTGATGATGGCGCCGCGCCTGCTGGTGCTCGACGAGCCGTCGTTCGGGCTGGCGCCGCGCATGGTCGAGAGACATCTTCGCGATCGTCGCACGGATCAGACGCGAGGAGAGCGTCAGCGTGCTGCTGGTCGAGCAGAACGCCAATCTCGCGCTCGAACTTGCCGACCACGCCTACCTGCTCGAGACCGGCTACGTCGTCGCCTCGGGCAGCGCGAAGGCGCTCGCCGACGATCCGCAGATCCGCCGCTCCTATCTCGGCTATTGACGGAGCGCGCGATGCACCAGTTCCTGCAGCAGATCTTCTCGGGCCTGGCCGCCGGCGCGATCTATGCCAGCCTCGCGCTCGCGCTGGTGATGATCTATCGCGCGACCGAGCTGGTGAATTTCGCCCAGGGCGAAATGGCGATGTTCTCGACCTACATCGCCTGGACGCTGGTGAATGCCGGATTGCCGTTCTGGCTGGCCTTTCGTGATCACGCTGGTCGCCTCGTTCGTCGGCGGCATGATGATCGAGCGCGTCGTCATCCGGCCGGTCGAGAACGCGCCGGTGCTCGCCGCGGTGATCGTCACCATCGGGCTGCTGCTGATCTTCAATTCGCGTCGCCGGGCTGGATCTACAGCTACACGGTACAGGATTTCCCCAGCCCGTTCCCCGACCGGCCGGTGTTCGGCGCGCTGATGACGACGCGCGACCTCGGCGTGATCGGCGTGACGCTGGTGATGCTGGTGCTGCTGTTCGCTGTTCTTCCGCTTCACGCCGACCGGACTTGGCGATGCGCGCCGCCGCGCAAAATCCGGCGTCGGCGCGGCTCTGCGGCATTCCGCGTCGGCCGCATGCTGGCGATCGGCTGGGGCTTGGCCGCCGCGATCGGCGCCACCGCCGGCATCATGGTGGCGCCGGTGCTGTTTCTCGATCCCAACATGATGGGCGGCGTGCTGCTCTACGCTTTCGCCGGCGCGTTGCTCGGCGGCATCACCAGTCCGGTCGGCGCCGTGATCGGCGGGCTGATCGTCGGCGTCACGGAAAATCTGGTCGGCACCTATCTGATCGCCAGCCAGCTCAAACTGACGGTGGCGCTGGCCTTGATCATCCTGGTGCTGGTGTTCCGGCCGAACGGCCTGTTCGGCACCGCCATCGTGCGGCGGGTGTGACCATGGAAAAGCGTCACCGCCATCGCCCGCAGTCCTGACGCGCCGAGACCGCGCACGCCGGCCTCAACGCGCAGCGGCGTGGCGGCTGGATCGGGCTCGTCGCGATGCTGATCGTGCTCGCCGCCGCGCTGCCGTTCGTGCTCAGCAAATATCACGTGTTCGAACTGACCATGGCGATGATCTACGCCATCGCCGTGCTCGGCCTCAACATCCTGACCGGCTACAATGGCCAGATCTCGCTCGGGCATGGCGCCTTCTTCGCGGTCGGCGCCTACACCGCCGCCATCCTGATGCACCGCTACGGCGTTCCGTATTGGGCGACGTTGCCGCCGGCGGCGTTGATCTGTTTCGTCCTCGGCGTCCTGTTCGGGCTGCCGGCGCTGCGCTTCGAGGGGCCTTATCTGGCGCTGGTGACGCTGGCGATGGCGCTCGCCACGCCGCAACTGCTGAAATATTTCGACACCTGGACCGGCGGCCAGCAGGGCATCAATCTTGTCAAGCCGATGCCGCCGGCCGGACTCGGCATCGACCGGGACCGCTGGCTTTATCTGGTCGCGCTGGTCGTGCTGCTCGTCGCGCATCCGCATCGCCGCCAATTTGCTGCATGGCCGCACCGGCCGGGCTCTGATCGCCATCCGCGATCATCCGATCGCGGCCGCGGCCATGGGCATCGACACCGCGCGCTACAAGACGCTTGCGTTCGGCACCTCGACGCTTGTTCACCGGCGTCGCCGGCGCGCTGGCCGCCATCGTGATCGGCTACGTCTCGCCCGAGGGTTACAGCCTTGTTCCTGTCGATCTCGTTCCTGGTCGGCTCGGCGGTCGGCGGCATCGCCACCATCGGCGGCGCGATCGTCGGCGGATTTTTCATCCAGTTCGTGCCCAATCTCGCCAACGATATTTCCGATGCGGCGCCGTGGGCGATCTACGGACTGGCGATGCTGGTCTTCATGTACGCGATGCCGAACGGCGTCGTCGGGCTCGCTCGGGCCGTTGACTCGCGCGCGTCAGAAAATACGTCGCGGCACGTTAAGCGGCACTTCGGCGGCAGCGCCGAACGCAAAAAGGGAGGATGGTATGAGCACCAGACGCGCGGCGGCATATCGTCGCCTTGTCGGCTGCCGGCCTGTCCGTTGCCGGCGGCGCTGCCCGCTCGCCGCCGGGCCAATACGGCCCGGGCGTGACCGACACCGAAATCAAGATCGGCAACACCATGCCGTACAGCGGCCCGGCCTCGGGCTATGGCGCCATCGGCAAGTCGCTAGCCGCCTACTTCGCCATGATCAACGAACAGGGCGGCATCAACGGCCGCAAGATCAACTTCATCAGCCGCGACGACGGCTACAGCCCGCCGAAGACGGTCGAGCAGGTTCGCAAGCTGGTCGAGGAAGACCAGGTGCTGTTGCTGTTTCAATCGCTCGGCACGCCGCCCAATCTGGCGGTCCGCGGCTACCTCAACGAGAACAAAATGCCGCAACTGTTCGTCGGCTCCGGCGCCGACCAGTGGAACGATCCGAAGCACTATCCGTGGACCATGGGCTGGCAGCCCAGTTACGGCACCGAAGCGCGCATCTACGCACGTTACATCCTCAAAACCCTGCCGGACGCCAAAGATCGCGGTGCTCTATCAGAACGACGATTTCGGCAAGACATTACGTCGAGCGGTCTGCGCGCCGGGCTTGGCGACAAAGCCGACAGCATGATCGTCGCCACGCAATCCTATGAGACTACCGATCCGACCGTCGATTCCCAGGTCGTGGCGCTGCAAGCGAGCGGCGCCGACGTTCTGCTGACCGCCGCGATTCCCAAATTCACCACGCTCGTCGATCCGCAAAGTCTACGACATCGGCTGGCGGCCTCGCACTTCATCAATTCGGTCTCGACCTCGGTCGGATCGGTGATGAAGCCCGCGGGACTGGAGAAGGCCGCCGGGGTCATTTCGGGTGCCTACACCAAAGACCCGACCGATCCGCAATGGCAGAACACGCCGGAATACCGGGAGTGGCTTGCCTGGATGAAGCAATACAATCCGTCGGGCAACGTCGCCGATGCTTTCACGGTGTACGGCTACGCCGTGGCGCAGACACTGGTCGCCGTGCTCGAAGCAAGCGGCGACAATCTCACGCGCGAGAACGTGATGAAGCAGGCGGCAGGCCTCCACGGACTGAAGCTGCCGATGCTGCTGCCGGGCATTACGATCACCACCAGCGCCGACGACTACGCGCCGATCAAACAAATGCAGTTGATGAAATTCGACGGCACCACGTGGAAAGTGTTCGGCGATGTGATGACGGGCGGACGTTAAAGCCGTACCAACCGGACACGGAACGGCGGGAGGAGAAAACAATGAAAGCAAAACCGGCAATCGTGACCGGAGCAGCAGCCTGCGCGCTGCTGTTCGCGGGGGCGCTGGGGGTGGCCGCGGCGGAATACGGCCCCGGCGTGACCGACACCGAGATCAAAATCGGAAACACCATGCCGTACAGCGGCCCGGCCTCCGGGCTACGGCATCTCGGCAAGAGCCGAAGCCGCCTACTTCGCCATGATCAACGATCAAGGCGGCGTCAACGGACGCAAGATCAATTTCATCACCCGCGACGACGGCTACAGCCCGCCGAAGACCGTCGAAATGTGCGTCATCTCGTCGAGGAGGATCAGGTGCTGCTGATGTTTTCAGCACGCTCGGCACGGCGACGAACGTCGGCCGTCCAGCGCTTATCTGAACGACAGCAAGGTGCCGCAGCTCTTCGTCGCCACCGGCGCCGACGAATGGGACGATCCGCAAGCACTTTCCCTGGACGATGGCGTTTATCGCCCAGCTACCGCATCGAGGCGCGCATCTACGGCGCTACATCGGCAAAAGCCTGCCGAACGCGCAGGATCGCGGTGCTCTATCAGAACGACGACTTCGGCAAGGACTATATGGTGGGGCTGCGCCAGGGGCTTGGCGACAAGGCCGACAGCATGATCGTCGCCGTCGAAAAGCTACGAGACCACCGACCCGACGGTCGATTCCCAGATCGTTGTCGCTTCAGGGAAGCGGCGCCGACATTCTGCTGACGGCGGCAGTTCCGAAATTCGCGGCGCAGGCGATCCGCAAAGTCTACGACATCGGCTGGAAGCCGGTACACTTCGTCGGATCTCCCGTCGAGTTCGATCGGCGGCGGTCATGAAGCCTGCCGGTCTTGAGAAAAGCATCGGCATCATCTCGGCGCACGCCGTTTAAGGACGGCACCGACCCGCAATGGCAGGACACCCAGGAATACAAAGACTGGCTGGCATGGATGCGGAAATACAATCCGTCCGGAAATCTCGGCGATCAGTTCAACGTCGACGGCTACTGCCGCGGCCAGGCGCTGGTGGCCATCCTCAAGGCGAGCGGCGACAACCTGACCCGCGAGAACGTCATGAAGCAGGCGACCCGGATCCACGACATGAAATTGCAGATGCTGCTGCCCGGCATCGGCGTATCGACCGGCCCGGATGATTTTCAGCCGGTCAAACAGATGCAGCTTGCAGAAGTTCGACGGCACGACATGGAAACTGTTTGGCGAGGTCATTTCCGGAACAGGCGGATAGCATGAGCCGCAGGCGGAGCCGGCGTGATGGTGACACGGGACATCACGAAATTCGCGGCGCGGCCGGGCCGCAGGGTCTATGATGCCGGGCAGTCGCGGCGGAAGAGGTTCGACGGCATGACCTGAAAACTGTTCGGCGACCTGATCCCGGCATCGGGCGGCAGGCAGCAATCAACAGAAACAACCGAGGAACGCGAAGGAGACACATCATGATCGGCAGACGGATTATCGTGGCGAGCCTGGGCGCAGTCACGCTTGCACTCGCAGGCGGGCTTGCTCTTGCAGCCGGCCAGTACAGCCCCGGCGCCACCGACAGCGAGATCAAGATCGGCAACACCGATGCCTACAGCGGCCCGGCCTCGGCCTACGGCGCCATCGGCAAGGCCGAAGCCGCGTTCTTCGCCATGCTCAACGAGCAGGGCGGCATCAACGGCCGCAAGATCAACTTCATCACCCGCGACGACGGCTACAGCCCGCCGAAGACGGTCGAACTGGTACGCAGGCTGGTCGAGGAAGACCAGGTGCTGTTGATGTTCAATACGCTCGGCACGCCGCCCAACACCGCGATCCAGGCGCTATCTGAACGACAACAAGGTGCCGCAGCTGTTCGTCGCCACCGGCGCCGACAAGTGGAACGACCCAAAAAACTATCCGTGGACCATGGGCTGGCAGCCGAGCTACCGCATCGAGGCGCGCATTTACGGCAAGTTACATTCTCAAGAACCTGCCGAACGCGAAAATCGCGGTGCTCTATCAGAATGACGATTTCGGCAAGGACTATCTGACCGGCCTGCGCGAAGGCCTTGGCGACAAGGCCGACAAGATGATCGTCGCCACCAAAAGTTACGAGACCACCGACCCGACCGTCGATTCGCAGGTCGTCGCACTGCAGGGCAGCGGCGCCGACGTGCTGGTGACCGCCGCTACGCCCAAATTCGCCGCCCAGGCGATCCGCAAGGTCTACGACATCGGCTGGAAAGCCGACGCACTTCATGACCAACGTCTCGGTGTCGGTCGGCTCGGTGATGAAGCCCGCCGGACCTGAAAAAGGCGTCGGCATCATCTCCGCCGGTTATCTGAAGGACCCGACCGATCCGCAGTGGCAGAACACCGCCGAATACAAGGACTGGCTGGAGTGGATGAAGAAATACAATTCGTCGGGCAGCCTGACCGACATCAACAACGTGTACGGCTACTCGGCGGCCCAGACCATGGTCGGCCGTCCTCAAGGCGAGCGGCGACAATCTGACCCGCGAGAACGTCATGAAGCAGGCAGCCGGCATCCACGATCTGAAGCTGCCGATGCTGATTCCGGGCATCACCGTCACGACCGGCGCCGACCGATTTCGCGCCGATCAAGCAGATGCAGCTGATGAAGTTCGACGGCAACACCTGGCAGCTGTTCGGCGAAGTGATCTCCGGCTCCGGCAGCTAAGGCGCACGCTCGGCCGCGGCCGGCATCGCCGTCTGAACCACAAGACCGCGCGCGCGCGCATCGGCTACGCCGAGCGCGCGCAACGCCAGCGAGCGTCGAGCGACTGCACGATCTCGCGCTCGCGGCCGGCTGCATCAGGCGCCAGCGGGCCGATCAGCCCTTCGATCAGCAGGCCCGTAAGCGCCGCAGCCGTCAGGACTTGGCATCCTGCGCCGGCAAGCGCCGTTGCCGGCCACGGCGGCGCCGATGCGCGCCGCGAATTCGGCTGCAAGCGCCTTGCGATATTCGATGCGCACGGCATCGAGTTCGGCGTCAACCGGCTCGGCGATCGCCGCAAAGGCAAGCCTGCGGTCGCGCAGCGCGCGCACCGCAAAAGTCGTGATCGCTGCCGAAAGCGCCGACAGCGGACCGGGCGCAGCGCTCGCAGCGCGGCGCAGCGCAGCGATTTCGCGTCCGGCCATTTCCTCGCAGCAGCGCCGCCACCAGATCGGTCTTGCCCGGAAAATATCGATAGACGGTGCCGGCGCGATGCCGGCCCGCCCGCGACGGCCGCCATCTGCACCGCGGCCATGCCGCCCTCGCTCGCGATCCCCCGCGCCGCCTCGATAATCGCATCGTGCCGCGCGGCGAGGCGGCGGGCGACGTTTTCGGTGCGGCGATAGGGCATGGCGATCGGACCGGGAATCAGTTGCCCCAGCATAACAAAAACTGAATTCGGATTCATATCAGTGCCGAAGGGTATTGGGCGCGGCACGGCGGCCGTCTTGAGGTAAAAGACGGAGGCTACTTCCGCCTGCGTCGGCCAAGCGATTTGGCGCGGATTTTCGACAGTGTTGTCACCGGGGTTATCGCCTCAGGGTCGATGGCAAGCCGGACAATCGCCGGTTTTCGCCGAGGCCTGCGCCTCCCTGAAAGCCGCCGGGAAATCCGCCGTGCGCTCGACCGAGACGCCGAAACCGCCGAAAGGCCCGGGCATAGGCGGCGAAATCGGGATTGTGCAGGTCGGTTGCGATGATCCGGCCCGGATATTCGCGCTCCTGGTGCATGCGGATGGTGCCGTAGACGCCGTTGTCGGCGATCACGACGATCAACGGCAGGCCATACTGCACGGCGGTGGCGAACTCCTGGCCGTTCATCAGAAAGTCGCCGTCGCCGGCGATGCAGACCACCGGACGCTCCGGATAAAGCCGCTTCATCGCGACCGCGGCGGGCACGCCGTAGCCCATCGAGCCCGAGGTCGGCGCGATGTGCTGCGCGAACCTGCGGAAACGGAAGAAGCGGTAAATCCAGGCCGCGTAATTGCCGGCGCCGTTGCAGATGATCGCGTCGGCGGGAAGGTTGTCGCGCAGCCACACCATGATCGCGCCGAGATTGACGCCGCCCGGCTGCTCGGTTGGCTGCTCCGTCCAGGCGAGATAGTCGGCGTGTGCCGCCTCGGCCTGGCCGTGCGAGCCTTGCGGCAGTTCGAGATGCTCCAGGGCTGACGCGAACGCGGTCGGGGTCGCGTGAATGGCAAGGCTCGGGCTGTAGACGCGCCCAAGCTCCTCCGCGCCGGGATGTACGTGCACGAAGTTCGTCTGCGGCCGCGGAATGTCGAACAGCGTGTAGCTTTGCGACGGCAACTCGCCGAGCCGGCCGCCGATCAGCACGACCAGATCCGACGCCTTGATGCGCTCGACCAGTTTCGGATTGGGACCGATGCCGAGGTCGCCCGCGTAGCAGGGATGCAGCGCGTCAAAGAGATGCAGCCGGCGAAATGTGGTGCCGACCGGCAGCGAATATTTTTTCGCGAACGCAGCGAGGCTGTCGCACGCCGCCTGCGACCAGCGGCTGCCGCCAATCATGAACATGGGCGTCTTCGCGGCGCCGATCAGTGCTGCGAGTTTCGCCATTTCGGCCGGGCCCGGCGAAGTCTCAACCGGCAGGAACGGCGGCGCGTCATCGACCGCGACGCGCTCGCTGAGCATGTCCTCCGGCAGACTCACCACCACCGGCCCGGGCCGTCCGTTGGCGGCGGTGTAGAAAGCGCGCGATACGATTTCCGGCACCCGCGCCGGATCCTCGATCTCGGTCGCCCATTTGCACATCGAGCCGAACACCGCGCGATAGTCGAGTTCCTGGAACGCCTCGCGCTCGATCATGTCGCGCGCCACCTGGCCGACGAACATCACCATCGGCGTCGAATCCTGCCGCGCGATATGGATGCCCGGCGACGCATTGGTCGCACCGGGTCCGCGGGTAACGAAGCAGACGCCGGGACGGCCGGTGGCCTTGCCGACCGCTTCCGCCATCATCGCCGCGCCGCCTTCCTGGCGGCACACCGTCACCGCGATGTTGGTGTCATGAAATGCATCGAGCGCCGCGAGGTAGCTCTCGCCCGGTACACAGAACACGTGCTGCACGCCATGAATGCGCAGTTGATCGACCAGAACCTCGGCGCCCGTCCGGCTGTTGTCCTTACCGCGCATGACCCTCTCCACGATTGCGTTCCCGGCGCGAGGAGGAAGCGTGCCAGGCGCCGCGCGCCCCTGCCCTCTTTCTCCCGTGGCGAAGCAATTCGAGCCTGTGGGCGGCACGAATCCGTCTCGCCGCGTTACGCGTTATGGGCCAGTCTTTCGGTGCGATCGCAGCAACGTCAATAGTGGAAATGCGGGCAAGGGATACAGCGGATGAACGGCGAAAACGGCCGCCAGCAGGAGGTGTTCGACTTTCTCGCCGATCCCGCAACTCATGGCGGGCACGCGGTAACGCGTATCGATACTCATGCGGCGTCGGTGTTTCTGACCCCCGACCGGGTGTTCAAGGTCAAGCGCGCCGTCCGATTCCCCTTCCTCGACTATTCGACGCTTGAAAAGCGCAGGGCCGCCTGCGAGGCCGAGATTGCGGTCAATCAGCCCTACGCGCCCGAAATCTACCGCGGCGTGGTGCCGATCACCCGTGAGGCCGGCGGCGCGCTCGCGATCGGCGGCGCCGGCCAGCCGGTCGAGTGGGCGCTCGAGATGGAGCGTTTCGACGAGACCAAAACCCTCGACCGCCTCCCCGGCGGCGTGGACGAAGCACTGGCCGACGGGCTGGGCCGCGCCATCGCCGCCGCCCACGCCAGAACCAGGCCGGTCGACGCGGAGCCGTGGATCGAAGCGCTCGGCACCTATATCGACGAGCATGTCGAGGCGTTCCGGCAATACCCCGATATCTTTCCGGCGGCGGGAATCGACACGCTCGCGCAGCAGAGCCGCGCCGCATATCAGCGCATCCGGCCGTTTTTGCGCGAGCGCGGACGGCAGGGGTTCGTACGCCGCATCCACGGCGACCTTCATCTCGGCAATATCGTGCTGATCGGCGGCAGGCCGGTGCTGTTCGACGCCATCGAGTTCAGCGACATCATCGCCACCGGCGATCTTTTTTACGACCTCGCCTTTCTGCTGATGGACCTCACGGAGCGCGGCATGACGCTCGCCGCCAACATCGTGCTCAACCGCTATCTCGCCGAGACCCGCCGCACTGAAGATCCCGCTGCGCTCGCTGCCCTGCCGTTCTTCCTGTCGATTCGTGCGGCGATTCGCGCCAAAGTGACAGCCGCCCGGCTGGAACGCGCCAACGCAGCCGAACGCGACGAAACCAGACGTTCGGCCCGCGGCTACTTCGAACTGGCGCAGCGGGCGATCGCGCCGGCCACGCCGCGATTCGTCGCGGTCGGCGGCCTGTCGGGCACCGGCAAGACGAGGCTTTCCCGTCTGCTCGCACCGGCGCTCGGGCCGATGCCCGGTGCAATCATCGTGCGCTCGGACGTCGAGCGCAAAGCCTTGTTCGGTGTCGGCGAAACCGAAACGCTGCCGGCAGACGCTTACAGCGAAGGTGCCACCCTGCGCGTCTATGCGGCCGTCGCAGACAGGGCGCGCCGCATCCTCATTGCCGGGCATTCGGTCATCGTCGATGCAGTGTCCGCGCGGCCGGACGAGCGCGAAACGCTGGCAAACGTGGCGAAATCCGCGGGATTTCCGCTGCACGGCCTGTTCCTCACCGCGGACATCGCAACGCGGCTCGCCCGCGTCGGCAGCCGTGCCCACGACGCATCCGACGCCGGCGAAGCGGTGGCGCGCGCGCAGGAGAGCTACAATCTGGGGCCGCTCGACTGGACGACAATCGACGCGTCCGGCACCCCCGAGGAGACGCTGGCGCGGGCCAAAGCCGCACTCGCTTCTGCTTGATTGACTGACATGGGGCGGGGCCAATATAAGCGCGGGAAACCGGGCTCAGAAAGGCGCGAATATGGCGAGCACTGCATCGACCGCGACAGGCATCGAACACCCGGAAGAGCCGTCGCGCCGCGATTTCCTTTACATCGCGACCGGAACGGTCGCTGCGGTCGGCGCCGCGGCCGTGCTGGTGCCGCTGATCGCGCAGATGAACCCGGACGCATCCACGCTTGCCGCCGGCGGTCCGGTCGACCTCGACGTGAGCAAGATCGAACCCGGCCAGCAGGTCGTTATCCGCTGGCGCGAGCGCCCGATCTTCGTGTTCCACCGTACCCCGGAGCAGATCAAGACGCTGGAAGACCCCAAGCTCGTCTCGCTGCTCTCCGATCCGAATTCGCAGCAGATGCAGCAGCCGCCTTACGCGGCCAACTGGCACCGGTCGATCAAGCCGGAATACGGCATCCTGGTCGGCATCTGCACCCACCTCGGCTGCATCCCGATGTTCTATCCGCAGCCGAGCGCATCGACGCCGGTGTCGGGGTGGCTCGGCGGCTATTTCTGTCCGTGCCACGGTTCGAAGTACGATCCGGCCGGACGGGTCTACAGCGGCGTCCCCGCGCCCTACAATCTGCCGGTACCGCCGCACAACTTCGTCAGCGACACCACGATCCGCGTCGGTGAAAACGCCGGCGGCTCGACGTGGGATTTCGGCTCTATCCGCCAGCTCTGACAGATCCGGGCGCCCTTCGTGGCGCTGACTGCCAATGAAACTTCGGCGGCCATTACGGCTGGGGCTGTTGCGATTGTCGCTGCTGGCGATCGTCGTCGGTGTGATTACCGGCTTCGGCGCCGTGCTGTTCCGGGCGCTGATCGGGCTCATTCACAACATAGCCTTTCTCGGCCTGTTCGCGACCGATTATGAGGCGAGCGTCTTCACGCCGGCAGGCCCGTGGGGCGCGTTCGTTATCCTCGCTCCGGTCATCGGCGGCCAGATCGTCACCTTCCTGATCGTCAAATTCGCCCCTGAAGCGCGCGGCCATGGCGTGCCCGAGGTGATGGACGCGATCTATTATAAGGAGGGCACGATCCGGCCGGTGGTCGCGGTGGTCAAATCGCTCGCATCGGCGATTTCAATCGGAACCGGCGCCGCGGTCGGGCGTGAAGGTCCGATCATCCAGATCGGCTCGGCGATCGGCTCCACGATCGGACAGATCATCCGGATGGCGCCGTGGCAGCGCATTACGCTGGTCGCCGCGGGAGCGGGTGCCGGCATTGCCGCCACATTCAACACGCCGATCGGCGGCGTGATGTTCGCGATCGAACTGATGATGCCGGAATTGAGCGCCCGCACCTTCCTGCCGGTCGCGCTCGCCACCGGCACCGCGACGTTCGTGGGCCGGATGTTTTTCGGCATCTACCCGGCGTTCGCGATTCCCGACGCGCTTCTGAGATCGCAGGCACCGGCTTCGCTTGCGGCCCTGCTGCTCTATGCGCTGCTCGGCGCTCTGATCGGGCTTGCTGCGACTGCTTTCATCCGCGGACTCAGCTTCGCCGAGACGGCGTTCGAGCGGATCGCCAATCCGTACCTGCGCAATCTGATCGGCATGCTGATGATCGGCGTGCTGATCCATATGATGTTCCGCACCACCGGCCACTACTATGTCGAGGGCGTCGGATACTCCACGATTCAGGCGATCCTTTCCGGCGAGCTTGCGCTGCCGCTGCTGTTGCTGCTCCTGTTCGCGGCCAAGGTGTTTGCGACTTCGGTTAGTCTCGGCTCGGGCGCATCGGGCGGAATTTTCTCGCCCTCACTGTTCATGGGCGCCACCATCGGCGGCGCGTTCGGCGTGCTGGTGAATGCGGTAGCTCCGCTCGAGAGCTTCGGCATCACCACATGCGCAATCATCGGCATGGCCGCGATGGTCGGCGGCGGCACCGGCGCCGCCATGACCGCCGTCACCATGATCTTCGAGATGACGCGCGACTACGACCTCGTGATGCCGAGCATCATCGCGGTGGCGGTCGCCATCGGCGTGCGGCGACTGCTGTCCATCGAAAACATCTACACCGTCAAGCTGGTCGGCCGTGGCCACTTCGTGCCGAAGGCGCTGCACGCCAACATGTTTCTGGTGCGCCGGGCCCGCGAAGTGATGCAGGCCGATGTGACGATCCTGCCGGCGGACGCGGATTTCGACGAGTTCCTGCGCCGGCACGCGGGCGAAGCCGGTTTCAAGCATGTGGTGGTGACGCGCGGCAACCACATCGCCGGCGTGGTACGCGTCAATATCGGTCTCCGCCGCGGCATCGAGGCCGCTTACAGCGGCGTGCGGTTCGGCGACATCGCGCAGCGCAATTTCACCATCGCGCGCGAAGGCGACATCATGTTCGACGTGGTGCAGCGCATGGGCCGCCACAACGCCGCCATGGCGGTGGTGGTCAAGGCCAAAAGCCGCGGACGGCCCTCCGAAATCGTTGGCATCATCTCGAAAGAGCACATTGCCGATTCCGTCGCCGACAGCATCAGGCCGTTCGGCTGAGGCCGTAACGCCTTCAAAACCCCGCCGTTAATCTGATTTGGGTTCCGCCGAAGCCCCCTGCATCCAGCGGCCGCCATAGCATAAGTGGGTGGCCGGCACGCCCCGGAATTGAACCGCCGCAACGCGCCGGATCGAGCCGGTGGCGCCACGCACGAGACCGGCTGGCGGGCCGCAATCAAATCAAAAGCAGCCGGGTTTGGTGACGGTCCGGTTACCCCGTTCAAAAAGACCGTTGAAACATCAGGCACTTTTACCGGAGTACACGATGTGGACGATGTTTCAATGTAGACGGGACACACACTGGTTATGAAAGGCTGCGTCCGTTGTCCGGCCTGCACACGATTGCGTCGCCGCTCCGGCGCCTTTTACGGAGTCGCTTCCCGGCGTGGCGTCATCTTTATCAGATCGTCGTCACGGCGATCTTCGGCGTTGTCCTGTCGTTCGGCAGCGCGTTTTTGATTTACCACTGGGCGACGCGCGCCGCGGAGCTGGAATTCGAGGCGAGGGCCAGCAACGTCGCCTTCACGCTGCAAGCCGGGATAAATGATTATTTCAGCAAAATCCTGGCCCTGCATGCACTGTTCAACGCGTCCGAAACCGGCGTCAGCCGCCATGAATTCACGGTGTTTGCGCGGGACATTCTGCGCGGTCAAACCGCGATCCTGAGCGTCTCCTGGATTCCGCGGGTGACGCGTGAACAGCGCGCGGCGCTCGAAGCCGCCGCCGCTGCCGAAGGCGTCACCGAATACCGGATCAAGGAAATAGCCGCCGACGGGTCCGTCAGCATCGCAGGCGACAAGGACGAATATTTTCCCGTTTATTACACGACCGAACAACAGACAACCGCCAGGGTGCTCGAACTCGACCTTAAAGATGCCAGCGTGCGCGAAGATACATTGAGACGCGCACGTGACGGCGACACGCTGGCCGCCTCGCCGGTTATCGAGTTGCACTCCGGGAACGGCGACCGGCGGGGATTTTTCGTGCTGTCTCCGGTCTATAAAAAGGGCTTGCCGCATCAGACGGTCGAGGAACGCCGTCGCAACATCGAAGGCTTTGTCCAGGGAGTGTTCCAGGTTCACACGCTGGTCGAAGACACCCTTGCCGCGATCAATGCGCCGGTGGACATCTACGTCTTTGCCCCTGAAAGCGGCGGGGGCATGGTCCCGCTCAACGTCTATGCCGCCTCGGCCGCCAACAAGCCTGCGGAAGCGAAACCGCTTATAGCCACGCCGACGGGCCTGCACTGGGTCAAGGAACTGAAAGTCGCCGATCTGCCGTGGACGCTCGCCCTCGTTCTCACTGCCACGACAGGGATGACGAGCGATCTGATGGGCTGGCTGATGCTGGCTGTCGGACTTGCCGTTACCGGACTCATTGTTGCATTCATGTCGTCGTCGGCGCGGCATTCGCAGAAGCTGCTCTATGTCAATCGCAGGGTGTCGGAACTGGCGCAGACCGACGCGCTCACCCATCTCGCGAACCGGCGGGCGTTCATGGAGCGTCTCGGTGGCGCGTTTGCGGAAACGGGTCGCGGCGGACCGCCGTTTGCGCTGCTCTATGTCGACCTCGACCATTTCAAGGATGTAAACGATACCCTTGGCCACGCGACGGGAGATCTGCTGTTGCAGCAGGCCGCCGAACGTCTCAAGGGCGCGGTGCGCGCGCGTGATCTCGTTGCGCGTTTCGGCGGAGACGAGTTCGCGGTCCTGCAGACCGACGCCAAGGGTCCGATCAGCAGCGGGACCCTCGCGGCCAAGATCATTGCCAAACTCGGCGAGCCTTACCAAATCGACGGCAATGAAATTCACATCACCGCCAGTACAGGCATTGCACAATGCGCACCCGGCCTGACCACGCCGGAAGCCGCCATGATGCAGGCCGATCTCGCGCTCTACCGGGCCAAGGAAGACGGCCGCAACTGCTTCCGGTTCCACACCGAGGAACTCGATCTGCTCATTCAGAACCGCGTGTCCATCGGCGAAGATCTGCGCGTCGCGCTTGACCGGGGCGAATTTCAGCTTTTTTACCAGCCGCAGGTCGATATCACCTCGGGAGAGATCGTCGGATTCGAGGCGCTCGCGCGCTGGCATCATCCGAGGCAGGGGCCGATTGCGCCATCGGTATTCGTGCCGATCGCCGAGAAGACCGGCAGCATCGTCGCGCTCGGAAAATGGGTATTCGAGGAGGCCTGCCGGCAGCTCCGTATCTGGGAGGACGAGGGGATCGCGCCGCGGTCGCTCGCGGTCAACCTGTCCGCGGTGCAATGCAGGCGGCCCGAACTCGAACGCGACATGCGCGACAGCCTTGAACGATGGGCGATCGATCCGGGCAGGATCGAGATCGAGTTGACCGAGACAGTGCTGCTCGAAGCGACCCAGGGCTACGGCGACATCATCGGCCTCCTCCGCGCGCTCGGCGTGAGAATTGCCATCGACGACTTTGGCACCGGATACTCTTCGCTCAATTATTTGACCAAATATCCGGTCGACCGGCTGAAGATCGCGCAGGAACTGGTCTTTGACGTCACCAAAGATTCGCGTCGTGCGACCGTGGTTCGAACTCGCCATCCGCCTCGCCGAGGAGCTCGGCATGGACAGCATCGCCGAGGGGGTCGAGACCGCAGGTCAGGCGCTGTTTCTGGTTTCAGCCGGCTGTAAACACGCTCAGGGTTTTTACTACGGACGCCCTGCGGATGCCGACGCGACGAGACTGCTGCTGAAACGAAAGCACATTGTTCCCGCCGGGCAAAGTCAGGGCACGGGGCGGCAAACCGCGGCGTGAATTCTTCGCTGTTCTTTCCCGACGCAGGTTCAGGAGAGGCCCGCAGGCGAACGCGGGGCGCGGATCTTCTTGGTCGCCGCCACGTCCACCGCACCATCGGCGATCACGACTCCATAATGCTCGCGCGCCACATCGACGGAGAACAGGCCGTCGAGGACGTTGTCCAGAACAAGGGCCGGATCGCGACGGAACGGATCGCCGTAGCCGCCGCCGCTCGGACCATAGGTGACCAGCCGGTCGCCGCTTTGCACGCGCTGATACGGCACCTTCGACGGCAATTCCGTCCGCGTCCCGTCGCGCGCTTCCAGTGTCAGCGCGCCCGGAGAGCCATCTGCGCCGCCGTCAAATCCCCACGGGCGATGTTTCTGCCCGTCGCCCTCGACCGAAAACCCGCCGTCGGAAAGATAGCGAAACTCCCGCACCGAGCCGATGCCGCCGCGCCACTGGCCGGCCGCCACCATGTCCTCGCGCAGTTCGTAGCGCTCGACGCGCAGCGGCAGATGCGACTCGATGTCCTCGATCGGATTGTTGCGCGTGTTGGCGTAGAGCGTGTCGACGGCATCCATGCCGTCGAGGCCGTAGCGGCCGCCATAACTGCCTTCGAAAATTTCCATGTGCACCCAGGGCTGATCCCTTACGGGCCGCTGAAGGCGATCACACGCAGATTGCCGATGCCGGCGCTGACCTGGTGCGGGACCGCAGGCGCCAGCGCCTTCATCACGGTGTCCGCAAGCTGGTTGCCCGGGCAGAACCGCGCGATCACCGGCGCCGGAAAAATCGGATTGGCGAGCGTACCCTTCGGCGCCACGATCGTGATCGGCCGCGTCAGGCCGCTGTTCTGCGGAATGTTGCCGTACACGGCGCTGTCGAGCAGGATCGAGCGCAGCGTCAGCCAGATCGCGCAATCGACCGTGCCCTCGAACGGCATGTTGATCGGCCGGTCGGAGACCTGCGGCGAAGTGCCGGTCAGATCGACGGTGAGTTCGTCGCCGCGGACCGTGATGGTGACGGCGAACTTGAGATCGCGCCGCGCCGGATCGTCGAGGTAGCCGTCGATGAAGGTCTCGGCGGCGTAAACGCCGTCGGGAATGTCGCCGATGGCCTTGCGCATCAGGCGCTCGGAATAATCCATCAGGTCTTCGCAGGCGCCTTCGACGGTGTCGCGGCCGTAGCGCCGCACCAGATCGAGATAGCGCTGCGCGCCGATCTGCGCGGCGGCTATCTGCGCCTCCATGTCGCCGACCACGAGATCGGGGACGCGGATGTTGTCGCGCACGATGTGCCAGACCGCGTCGTTGCGTCCGGCCCTGGTCGACCACCTTGATCGCCTTGAACTGCAGGCCTTCGGCATAGGTGTCGACCGCGTCGACGATGCCGCAGCTTCCCGGCGTGTGCGCGCCGATATCGAGATGATGCGCGGTGGTCACCGAAAAGCCGATCAGATCGTCGCCGTCGAACACCGGCACGCAGAATGCCACGTCGGGCCCGTGGGAGGCGCCGCCATAGGGATCGTTGTGCATGATCACGTCGCCGGGGCGAATCGCCTCGCCGCGCGGCTTCGAAGCGCTTGCGGATGCCGCGGATATAGCCGGGGATCGGGCCGGATTGCAGCGGCGTGCTCATCTTGCACTCGCACAGCTGCCGGCCTTCCGCGTCGGTCAGCGCGGCGCCGAAATCCTCGGATTCGCGGATGATGCTCGAATAGCTCATGCGCATCAGCTTATGGCCCATCTCGATCGCGATGTTCTCGAGCGCGCCCTGGATCACGGCGCCGGTGATCGGATCGACCCGGGTCCGGGGCTGGGTCCGGCGGTTGGTTCGGGGATCATTCATCGCGCTGGCTCCGGACTTGCAGAATGAGATTGCCGGCGGCGTCATTGATGGCGGTGCAGCCCGGCGGAATGACGGTGGTGGAATCCTTTTGCAGCACGATGGCGGGGCCGTGGAAGACTTCGCCCACCGGCAACAGATGGCGCCGGTAGAACGCTGTATCGAAGGGGCGCAGTTCGCCATCGACGCGGAACACGCATTTGCCGCTCCTGACGCGTGCGTTCGCAAGCGTCGTGCCCGCGGCGCGGTGAGGCCCGCGATCTTCGGCAGGTGTCCGATGCCGACCACCCGAATGTTGACGATCTCGATCGGGCTGTCGGCGAAGGCGTGGCCGTATTCCCGTCTGTGCGCGTCGTGAAACGCGCCCAGACGTCCGCAAGCTGTTCCGTTCCGATCGATCCGGACGGAAAGGGAATTTTCAGCTCGTAGCCCTGGCCGACATAGCGCAGATCGCCGTCGCGAACGAACGTCATGCTGTCTGTCGGCAGATGGTCGGCCGCGAACTGCTGTCTGAGCTGCGCTTCCATGGCGGCGATATCGGCGTTGAGGCGGTCGAGATCGACGCTGCCGCTGACCTGGAATTCGGTGCGGATGGTGTCGTACTTCAGATCGGTGGTCAGCAGTCCCATCGCCGAGGTGATGCCCGGATATGGCGGCACGATCACTTCCGGAAAGCCGAGCATCGCGGCGACGTCGGCGCCATGCAGCGGCCCGGCGCCGCCGAACGCGACCAGCGCGAATTCGCGCGGATCGATGCCCTTTTGCACCGTGCGCGACCGGATCGCGTTCGCCATGTTGCTGTTGATGACGGTGAGCACGCCTTCGGCAGCTTCGAGTTTCGTCATGCCGAGAGCGTCCGCAAGATCTTCGATCACGCGATGCGCCGCGGCCTCGTCGAGTTTCATGGCGCCGCCGAGAAAGTCGCCAGAGTCCAGTCGCCCCAGCACCAGGTTGGCGTCGGTGACTGTCGGTTCGCTGCCGCCGCGGCCATAGGCGGCAGGACCCGGCACGGCGCCGGCGCTGCGCGGGCCGACGCGAAACGCGCCGCCATGATCGAGCCAGGCGATCGAGCCGCCGCCAGCGCCGATGGTGTGGATGTCGATCATCGGCAGCAGCAGAGGGTATCCGGCGATCGAGGTGCTGCGCGCGTCGGTTTCGGCAAATCTGCCTTCGACCACGATGCCAATGTCGGCGCTGGTGCCGCCGATGTCGAACGTGATGAGCTTGCGCCGGCCGCTCAATTCGCCGACCCAGGCGCCGCCGAGAACGCCGGCGGCGAGACCCGACAGCAGCGTCATCGCCGGCTTTTCGCCGACCATCGCAGGGGTAGCGACGCCGCCGTTCGACGCCATGATGCGCAGCTCGGAGCGAAGCCCCGCCTCGCGCAGCGCCGCGTCCAGCCTGCCGACATAGCCGCGCATCTTCGGCCCGATGAAGGCGCACAGACAGGCCGTGGTGAAGCGCTCGAATTCGCGGAACTGCGGCGAAACCGACGCCGAGGTGACGACAAACACGCCGGGCAGTTCGCGTTCCAGGATTGCCCTGGCGCGGTCCTCGTGCGCGGGGTTGAGATACGAGAACAGAAAGCAGACCGCGACCGCCTCGACCCCTTCCGCGCCCAGCGCCCGGGCCGCTGCGACAACACCGGCCTCGTCCAGCGGCTCGATCTCCCCGCCGTGCGGCGGAACCAGCCTGCCCCTCACGACCTTGCGGTGACGCCGCCTGACCAGCGGGCGGCTCTGCCACGGCAGATCCTGCATGATCGAATAATGCTCGGCCCGCTGGTGCCTCGCGATGTGGATGATGTCGCGGAAACCTTCATTCGTGAGCATGCCGGCGCGCGCGCCTTTGTGCTCGAGCACCGCATTGGTTGCCGTGGTGGTGCCATGCAGGACGTAGTCGATATCGCCGGCGGCAACGTTGTTGTCGCGGCAGATCGCGACGATGCCCTCAATGATTCCGCGGGACGGATCGTCGGGCGTGGTGGAAACTTTGTGGATCGCGACCTGACCCGTATCCAGATCGCAATAGACGATATCGGTGAAGGTGCCTCCGACATCGACCCCGATACTCTTCATGACGCTCCCGCCCGCTTGTTGCCGCTGATCGCCCGGACTTGATAGGATCGCTCCCCCGGCGGGGCGCCGCATCATCGACTGTCAATCATCGGTGGCCAACTCTTAAAAAGCAAAAGTATCGGAGCGCAACAGTGAAAGCCGTCGTTATTCATGCGCCCGGTGCGCCGGAACAGCTCGTCATCGCCGAAGTGCCGGAGCCCAGCCCTGGTCCGGGCGAGGTTTTGGTCGACGTCGCGTACGCCGGCTGCAACTGGGCCGATACGCAAATCCGGACCGGGATCTATCCTCATGCGCGCACCTATCCGCTGGTGCTGGGCCTGGAGATATCGGGCAGGGTGTCCAGGCTCGGGCCGGGCGCAACCGGGGTGAAGGTAGGCGACCGCGTCGCGGCCTTTGTCGAGCGCGGCGGCGCCTACGCCGAGAAGGCAGTCGTTGCGGCCAACATGCTGATGCCCCTGCCCGACGCCATTCCGCTGGACGTCGGCGCGGCCCTGACCGTGCAGCCGCTGACGGGCTGGCACATGCTGCACACGATCTACGGCATCGAGCCCGGCGAGACGGTGCTGATCAACGCGATCGGTGGCGGCGTCGGGCTGTTCACCACGCAGCTTGCGGTCAAGGCGGGCGTGCGGGTCATCGGCACTGTCGGCACGCCCGGGAAGGAGCATCGGGCGCTGGAATACGGCGCCGCGCGCGTCGTCGTCACGTCCAACGAGGATTTCGAAACGGCTGTTCTGGACTTCACCGGCGGACGCGGCGTCGATCTCGCCATCGACTCGCTCGGCGCCACCACGCTCGACCGCACGTTCAATGTGGTGCGAAAACTCGGGCACATCATCAGCATCGGCGAAGCAGAGGGACAGCCGTTCAAGAATATCCGCGAGCGCATCCTCCCTCGTTCACAAACGTTCACGCGCCTGCATATCGGCCACGTCGATGCGGACTCGCAGGCCTGGAAAGACAGTCTGATAAATATCCCCCAGGGCGTTCTCGACGGCTGGCTGAAAGTACCGATGGCCGGCGTTTTCCCGATGGCGGACGCAGCCGGCATGCATCGGCATATCGAATCCCGTAAGGCTGCCGGCAAGCTGGTGCTGGCGATCGCGCCCTAGCCGGAGGCATCCGCGGCTTTCAGATTTTTCCGCCGCCCGCGACCAGCATCGCGTCGTCAAGCCGGTCGTTGCCCCAGAACATCTCCGGGCCGACAAAGAAAGTCGGGACGCCGAATATGCCGCGCTGCCGCGCCTCGTCGGTTTGCGCCCGCAGGCGCCCCTTGACCGGCCCGCTTTCGGCCTGATCGAGAATGTCCCCCGCCGGAAGGCCGATGCCGGTCAGAACCGGGACAAGCGCTTCGCGGCTGTCGATGTCCCGATCATGCACGAAATTGAGTTCCATCACCGCGCGGCAGAACGCGCCGATCCACGACCTGCCGGCGCCCAGCAGCGCTACACGAACCGGCAGCACGCAGCGCCTCGGGAAATCGGTCGGCCTGGTCCAGCGCAGCCCAACTTGCTGCACTGGCGGATCATGTCCTGCCAGACATACGCACCTTTCTCCTTCTGGATCAGAAAGGGCGAGCTTTCAAATCCGAGGGCGTGCAGGACCGGACCAAACAAAAACGGCTTCCACACCACGCGTACGCCGTGTCGTCGCGCCAGATCCTCGATCCGCATAACACTGAGATAGCTGTAGTTGCTGCCAAATTCGAACCAGAACTCGATTTCCGGTGACGCTGTGCCGGTGGCCGACGGGGCGATCATGCTCGAACAGTCCGGACCGGCTCATGGATCACGAGCCACGATGGGGAATTGGCGGCTTCGGCGCAGTCGAACTTGCCTGGACGCATATTCGCTGGTGTCCGGCCCTTAGTGTGACGAACCGCCGGCAGGCCTCAAACCGGAACGAAACGATTAAAACTAACGCAGGCCTTAGTAATTTTCATCTGCGGTCGCCGGCCGAAGAATATATTGTTATCGGCCGCCCCGCCAGTGTGGCGAACGGGACTGACAATGACCAGTACGCAAACCCGCGCGATCGCGCGTTTCGCCGTCTCAGCCGGCAACTGGCGCGCGCCGCTCCTCATCATCGGCTTCGGCTGCCTCATTTCGATGATCTCGTTCGGGCCGCGTTCGGCGCTGGGCTTCTTTTTGACCCCGATGGGGTCGGCCAATCATTGGGGCCGCGATGTCTTCGCGTTTGCGCTGGCGTTGCAGAATTTGCTCTGGGGCATAGCCCAGCCGCTTGCAGGCATGGTCGCCGACCGGTTCGGAACCGTGCGCGTCATCTGCGCCGGCGCGCTGATGTATGCGCTCGGCCTGGTGCTGATGGCGAATGCGAATACCGCGCCGCTCCTCGACCTTTCCGCCGGCGTCCTGATCGGATTTGGTCTCGCCAGCACCTCGTTCATCGTTGTGCTGTCCGCGTTCGGCAAGCTGCTGCCTCCTGAATGGCGTTCGCTGGCCTTCGGGCTCGCCACCGCAGCCGGTTCGTTCGGGCAATTCCTGTTCTCGCCGGTCGCAGTCGGGCTCATGGACGCGGTCGGCTGGCAGCAGACGCTGGTGGTGTTCGGCATCACTACGCTGTTGATGCTGCCACTCTCGCTGGCGCTGATGACGCCGCCGGCCGCGGCCGTCAAAGGAGTGGCGTCGCAGTCGCTGCGGCCGGCACTGCGCGAAGCGTTCGCGCACCGCTCGTACCTGCTGCTGGTGCTCGGCTTCTTCACCTGCGGCTTCCAGCTCGCCTTCATCACCGTGCATCTGCCGGCTTACCTGGTCGATCGTGGACTCTCCACCCAGATCGGCGGCTGGACTATCGCCAGCATCGGCCTGTTCAACATCATAGGCTCGATAACCGCCGGCTGGCTCGGCAGCCGCCTGCCGAAGCGCTACCTGCTGTCATTCATCTATTTCATGCGGGCGGCGATCATTCTGGCGTTCATTTCCTTTCCGGTTACGCCGTTCACGTGCATCGCGTTCGGCGCGAGCATGGGCCTGATGTGGCTTTCGACCGTGCCGCTCACCAACGGGCTCGTTGCCCTCATGTTCGGCACGCAATGGCTGACGACGCTCGCCGGTTTTGCGTTTTTCAGCCATCAGGTCGGAGGCTTCCTCGGCGTATGGCTGGGCGGGTTCGTGTTCGCCCGCACGGGTTCGTACGACATGGTCTGGTGGCTGGCGATCCTGTTCGGCATTCTTTCCGCGCTGATCAACATGCCGATCGTGGAACGGCCGGTTGCGCGCGCCGTAGCGATACCGGCGTGATGGCAGGCACCGACACCACCCGTCCATACACGCGGCCGCTGATCGTGGCCGGCGCAGCCGCCGGTGCCGCGCTCGCCGGTACGCTGTGGCTTTGGGCCGAATACGGCACCGACGTATTCTTCGAGACCGTCCGTGCGGGTCTTGCCGCCTGCTTCGGCTGACGGCGTGAACGCGCGGTCGCCCCGCTTTCAGCGCGACGCCGCTCCGCTCCTGCGGACCGCGAACTGGTACATGTTCCGGAACGTCTGGGGATGCGCTGCCTCGAATGCGTTCCAGCGATCCAGATCGAGCAGCGCGTCCGCGCCAGGATAAAGCTGCGCGAACGTTTCCAGGGTTGCCGCATCGAGTTCGAAGCCGAGGAACGAAAGTCCCTGCTCTTTCAGGAACGCCGCGATTTCGGGGATGGTGAACCGGTGCTCCATGACGTTGAACAGCATGTCGCGACAGCCGCTCATGCTGTAGAAATCGACGGTGCTGATGATGGTCTCCCAGCGCAGCTCGTGGCGGGAACGCAGGAGTGTCTGGCGGAAGGCCCGGATATTGTCCGGGGTCGCGCGCCAGCCGCGTTCGGCGATCAGCGCGCGGGCTTCGACAATGGAGCGCCGCGCCGCTTCGCTGTAGAGACCGACCCGCATGATGCCCCCGGGCGCGAGCAGCGACAGCAGCACGCGCCATCCCGCCGCCGGGTCCGACAGATGGTGAAGCACGCCCACCGCTTCGATGCGATCGAAGTTGCGGCCGAACGATTCGAGTTTCAGAATGTCGGCCTGCGCGTATTCGAGGTTTTGCAGGCCATGCTCGCGGGTCTTTCTGCGCGCGTATGCAAGGCTGGTCCGGCTGAGATCAATCGCAAGCACCCTGGCATCGGGAAACCTCCGCGCGATGTCGAACGGGTGCTCTCCGGTACCGCACCCGGCGATCAGAATATCCCGAGCGGGGCTCTCCTCTCGGGAACCTCTCCCCTCCTGCCCGACGGCGCCCGGCTCGCGCCGCGAATTGCCCGCGGCCGCGCGCGGATCGACGTTCCAGCGCGGATACGGGTTCTCTTCGTATTGCTGCATGACCCGAACCGAGACCTCGTCATCCACCGAAGTCAGCGCGGGGATTGCCTGACGGTCTTCGGCCTCCTCGAGCGGCTCGCGCACCTGCTGCCGAAGCAGATCGGCGGCGGATGCCGGCCAGTCGGCCGCGAGCAGCGTTTCCGCCCCAGGAAGCGTGTGCAGCGGAAAGTAGGCGCCGACGGCGGCGAGCAGCAGCGGATCGATCGCTGCCCCCGCGGACAGCTTTTGCATCAGCGATTCACGCAGTCGTGCTGCCAGCCGGCTTTCTTCATCCGTTTCGGCGTAGACGTATTCGTTGAGAAAACACTGCTGCGCCATCGCGCAGAACAGACCTATGACCGCGCTTTCGACTTTACCGGGATCGTCAAGGCTGGCGTAAGCGAAGCGAAGCAGCGCGGCGCGCAGACCGGTCAGATAAAACTCAAGCGTCGCACCGCGGATGATTGTGGTTTCCAGCGCGCTTTGCAGAAAAACGTCGTTTGCAATCTCCGCGATGTCGCGATCGCCCAGCCTCCCGTCATCCGTGGCGGATGAATGCATTGTCCGTTATCCGTTTAACGCCTTCGATGACAACGGGATTGTTCATCAGGAACTGCTCGACATTCCTGCCGTTCAGGCCGAGCGCGATGGCTTTCTTGAAATGCGCCGCAGCCGCGTCGCGCTCTTCCAGCGCCTGATACGAGACCGCGATGTTGTAGTGGCATGAGGCATCCGGAACGTCCGCGGCGATTGCAGCGGCGAACGACTTGACTGCGAGCCGGTGACGGCCTGACGCCTGATGGATCAGGCCCAGAATGTTGAGAATGGCGGTGCTGGCAGGCGAAACCGCCAGCACCTGGTGACAGGTGACTTCAGCTTCGGCGAGGCGTCCCTGCCGGAAGGCGAGCGTGGCTTCGTCCGCCAGTTCCGCAATATCGAGCGTTGCGAATCTGGCACCCGCCTTGTTGCGCGCGATGGCGGCCCGACGTTCCTTACGATTCATGCGACAGCTCTGTTTGTTCGGCCCGGTTTTTTGGACATCGAACCCGGGACATGGAACAGACGATGCGACCTGCATCGCGCCTGCGAAACGAGTTTCGCGGGAACGCGCCGAACCCTTGCAGCGCCGGGGACGAGGAGAGGCGCAGTCGCGAAGCCTGTCGCGCGGTGAGAACGGTGGCACCGTCTCACCCGACAGGTAATGCCAGCGGACTCCAAATTCTCACCCTTCCCGCTGCCACCGCGAGGCGGAAGCGGGTAATATAAGCAGGCTTAAATTTTCAGACTGATTGACCGCTTCATCGATGCTCATCGCAGATTTTTTTCATTTCAACGTCGCGCTTTGCGCGAACAACCAGACGTTGCCCCCGCCAATTCAGTGGCGCACCGACCGGCTCGCGTCACGTTAATTTTCGATGCGACGCGCGCATGACAATCATGCACGTGCGAACGTAGTCTTTCGTCGTATGACGTATTGCGCACGGCGGATCATTTTCCCTCGTCCTCGAAACTGCGAGCGTGTGCACCATAGACGTTCGCGACGCAGCGACGGGCTGCCAGCACGCCAATAGTGCGGACGTGCTTTCGCGCATGGCCTCGGCCATAATGCGGAATGTTCGATATTCGTGCGCTCGCCATTGCCGCAGCGGGCTTCACCGCTTTCGTCAATCTCTACTGGCCCCAGGCCCTGCTGCCGGAACTGTCGCGTGAATTCGGCGTCGGCGCCGGGGACATCAGCGCGCTGATGACGGCAAGCACGCTTGCGATCGCGCTGACGGCGCCGTTCACCGGCGCGCTGGCCGATGTGCTCGGCCGCAAACGCCTGATTACCTCAGCCGCGTTCGCCGTCGTCATTCCTACGCTGCTCATGATGCTGACGTCGACGGTGCAGCAGCTCGTGATCCTGCAATTCGCGCAGGGCCTGCTGTTGCCGCCGATCTTCACCGTCGCAGTCGCCTATGTCGGCGAGGAATGGCCGCCGGCCGACGTGCCGCGCATCGCCGGCCTGTTTATTTCCGGATCGAGCATTGGCGGCTTTACGGGCCGGTTCGTGACCGGCGTCATCGCCGATCTGTTCGGCTGGCACGCCTCGTTCGCCGGCGTCGCCGTGCTGACCCTGATCGGAGCCTGCATCGTTACGCTCGCGCTGCCGAAGGAGCGGCGCTTCGTACGCTCCGGCGGATTTCTGGTGTCGGTGCGCCAGATGCTCGCGCACATCGTCAATCCGCGCCTGCTCGCGATTTACGCGGTCGGGTTCGGCGTGCTGTTCAACTTCATCGCCACCTTCACCTATGTCAGCTTTCATCTCGCAGGCGCGCCCTACTACTTCACCCCGACGCTGCTGGGCGCGTTGTTCGCGACCTACCTGAGCGGGAGCGTGGCGGTGCCCTGGGTCGGCCGCGCCATCGCCGTGTTCGGCCGCCGCCGCTTCGTTCTCGGCGTCATTGGCACCTGGATGTGCGGCTCTCTTTTGTTGCTCGCACCGCCGGTCGCCGTGGTCATTGCAGGGCTGACGGTCTGCGCCACCTGCGGCATGATCTGCCAGGCGGTTTCGACCGGCTACGTCGTCACCACCGCGAAAGAGGGGCGCTCGTCCGCCGCAGGCCTCTACGCCTCGATGTTCTATATCGGCGGCAGCGCCGGTGCATTCCTGATCGGTTTTGTGTGGAACGCGACCGGCTGGAGTGGATGCGTCGCCGCCATCATCGCCGTCCAGGCCATCATGGGCGTTGTGGTGGCGCTCGCGTGGGAGCGGCCGGGGACCTGACGCCGTTTGGGCGGCGCACCGCGATGTGACGCTGCCGCCGCTCATGCAGGCCTCCTTCGCCACGCCGCGGCCTGAAGGCCGCCTTCCTGTACAACGACGAACGAAAGGCAGTAACATCAGCACTGAAAAACACTGCTGAACACACCGGATCGCGCCATGAGCCGATCCCGGCGCCGGGAGGGGGTCGTTATGGGGAAGTTTACAGCCGGCGTGCTGGCGGGGGTCTTCTTGTCGCTGTCGCTCGTCGCGTTCGCCGACGCAAAGGGCAAGACGATCGGCGTCTCCTGGTCGAACTTTCAGGAGGAACGCTGGAAGACCGACGAGGCCGCGATGAAGGCGGCGATCGCGGCTGCGGGCGACCGGTACATTTCCGCCGACGCGCAATCCTCCGCGCAGAAGCAGTTGACCGACATCGAGAGCCTGATCGCGCAGGGGGCGAACGCGCTGATCGTGCTCGCGCAGGATTCCTCCGCCATCGCGCCTGCGGTGCAAAAGGCAATCGACGAAGGCATTCCGGTGGTCGGCTACGATCGCCTGATCGAGAATCCGAACGCGTTCTACATCACGTTCGACAACCGCGAAGTCGGACGGATGCAGGCCCGCGGCGTGTTCGCAGTCAAGCCGCAGGGAAATTACGTGTTCATCAAGGGCTCGTCCGCCGACCCCAATGCCGACTTCCTGTTCTCCGGCCAGATCGAGGTGCTCAACGACGCGCTCAAGTCCGGCCAGATCAAAAATGCCGGCGAGGCGTACACCGACGGCTGGCTGCCGGCCAACGCGCAGAAGAACATGGAACAGATGCTCACCAAAAACAGCAACCGGATCGACGCGGTGGTGGCTTCGAACGACGGCACCGCGGGCGGCGCCATCGCGGCCCTCGCGGCCCAGGGGCTGGCGGGCACGGTGGCTGTATCCGGTCAGGACGGCGACCACGCCGCACTCAACCGCGTGGCGCTCGGCACGCAGACCCTCTCGGTATGGAAGGACGCCCGCGAGCTTGGCAAAAAGGCCGCCGAAATCGCAGCCCTTCTCGCCGATGGCGAGAAGATGGCGATGTTCCCGGCGCTGCGAAATTCAGCGGCGGACCGAAAAAGGTCGAGATGAACTCGCTGTTCCTCAAGCCGATCCCGATCACCAAAGACAATCTCGACGTCATCATCGACGCCGGCTGGATCAAAAAGGACGAAGTCTGTCAGGGCGTGAAGCCTGGCACGGTCAAAGTCTGCGGTTGACCGCGACGCGGCCCATGCTCCGCTCATTCCCGCGAAAGCGGAAATCCGGTGTCGGGAACCGTGCCTGGATCCGACGATGACAAAAGGGCCGGCACCCGGAGGGCCGCGGCGGTCGCTGGCGCTTCTTCTCAAAGCCGCTGAAGTCGACACCCGCATGCTCGGCATGATCGCCGCATTGCTGGTGATCTGGATCGTGTTCCATGTGCTGTCGGGCGGCCTGTTTCTCACACCGCGCAATTTATGGAATCTGTCGGTGCAGGCGTCGCCGGTCGCGATCATGGCGACCGGCATGGTGCTGGTCATCGTCACCCGCAATATCGATCTCTCGGTCGGCTCGATGCTCGGCTTTCTCGGCATGGTGATGGGCGTCACGCAGACTGTTCTGATGCCGAAGCTCGCCGGGTTCGACTGGCCGGGGACATGGATCATCGCCCTCGCCATCGGACTCGGTCTCGGCGCCATCCTCGGCGCGTTCCAGGGCTTCGTGATCGCGTATCTGGGCATTCCCAGCTTCATCGTTACGCTCGGCGGCCTCCTGGTCTGGCGCGGCGCGGCGTGGTGGGTGACCGCCGGCCAGACCGTCGCGCCCCTCGATTCCACTTTCCGGTTGATGGGCGGCGGCCCGGACGGCTCGATCGGGGCCGCGTGGAGCCTCGTCGTTGGCGCCGTGGCCTGCGCCGGCGTCGTGCTGCTGCTCGCGCACGGCCGTGCGCGGCGCAAACGGTTCCGCTTCCCGCTTCGTCCGATGGCCGCCGAAATCTTTCTCGCCGGCGTGGCGTGCGCGGCGATTGTTGCCGCGGTCGCGGTCGTCAACGCCTATCCGTGGCCGGCCGGAAGCGTGCGCCGTTACGCAGAAGCCAGACACCTCGACGTTCCCGCAGGCGGGCTGTTCATCGCGCACGGTATCGCGATTCCGGTTTTGATCGCGATCGGCGTCGGCATCGCGGTGACGTTCCTCGCCACGCGCACGCGCTTCGGCCGCTATGTGTATGCGATCGGCGGCAATCCCGAGGCGGCAGAGCTTGCCGGCGTCAACACCCGCTGGGTGATCGTGAAAGTGTTCATGCTGATGGGTTTGCTTGCCGCCATCAGCGGCGCGGTGTCGATCGCGCGCCTCAATGCGGCGACCAACGCCGAAGGCACCCTCGCCGAACTTCTGGTTATCGCGGCAGCCGTGATCGGCGGCACCTCGCTGGCGGGCGGCGTGGGTACGGTACCCGGCGCGATGCTTGGCGCCCTGCTGATGCAGTCGCTTCAATCAGGCATGGTGCTGCTCGGCGTCGACACGCCGCTGCAAAGCATCGTCGTCGGTGCCGTGCTGGTGGTAGCGGTCGGTATCGATACGGCGTATCGGCGGCGGCTGCGATGATGGACCGCGACACAGGCGCAGAAAAAATCCCGCTGGTCGCGATGCGCGATATTTCAATCTCGTTTGGCGGCATTCACGCCGTCGATCGCGCATCGATCGATCTTCACGAGGGCGAGGTCGTTGCGCTGGTCGGCCACAACGGCGCGGGCAAATCGACGCTGATCAAAATCCTGTCGGGCGCGTATGCGCGCGAAACCGGCACCATCGCCATTCGCGGTGAGGAAGCCGCCATCGCCAGTCCGCGCGATGCGAGAAAATACGGGATCGAAACCATCTATCAGACGCTGGCGCTTGCCGACAACATCGACACTGCCGCCAATCTGTTTCTGGGCCGCGAACTGCGCACGCGCTGGGGCACGCTCGACGACATCGCGATGGAGGCCGAAGCTCGCAGAGTCATGGGCCGCCTCAATCCGCACTTCCAGCGCTTCAAGGATCCGGTCCGGGCGCTGTCGGGCGGGCAGCGTCAGTCGGTCGCGATCGCGCGCGCCATACTGTTCAACGCGCGGATTCTGGTGATGGACGAACCGACCGCAGCCCTCGGCCCGCAGGAGACGGCGCAGGTCGCGGGCCTCGTGCGTCAACTCAAGGCGGACGGCATCGGCATCTTCCTCATCAGCCACGACATCCACGACGTGTTTGACCTCGCGGACCGGGTTTGCGTGATGAAGAACGGCCGCGTCGTCGGCACCGGGCGTGTCGCCGATCTCACCAGGGACGAAGTGCTCGGTATGATTATCCTCGGCAAATGCCCGCCCGGCGCGATTCCGGGGCCGGGCGCAATGCGGTAACGGCGTGCGCCCTTCGCTGGAGGATTTCAGCCGCTACTTCTCGACGAAATCGGCGCAGTTCTGAATCTGGTCGTTCTGTCCCCACGGCATGATCGGCACCGACGAGGTCGAGTTCTTCGGCGAACCTTCGATGATGCGGTCGGAATAGACCATGTAGACCAGCACGTTCCGTTTGGCGTCGCAGCCGCGCACGATCTGCATTTTCTTGAAGAACAGCGAACGGCGCTTGCGGAACATGTCTTCGCCCTGCGCGAACTTTGCCTTGAACCGGATCGGACCGATCTGCCGGCAGGCGAGCGAGATGTCCGACACCTCCTCGGCAACGCCGAGCCAGCCCTTCACGCCGCCGCGCTCCGGAACGGTGAAATGGCAGGCGACACCCTCGATCTCCGGATCGTCAATGCCGTAAGTCGCGAGCTTGTCGTTCGGCGTCAGCAGCTTGAACACCGTCGAACGCCTGAAGATCAGGTCCGGTTCGTCGGCCGCCCGCACAGGCGCCGCAACCAGACCCGTCAGGATCAAAGCAAGGAAAAGCGAAAGAGCCCCGCGCATCGGAAGTCCTTGTGGCGGGCAAGCGGATCCTGCGCCGCCCTGTCCACGATAGATGGTGGCGCGGAGTCACAGTTGCAAAGCTGGTCGTGCGCGCGAACCCGTATTACTCTTTGCCGCCCTCGTCCGCGCGCCTGTCATGTTTCGTCGGCGGCGGCTGGGTGATGCTGACCGGGTCCGAACCGGCCATGCTCTCTTCGAGACCCTGTTCGAGTTTTCGCTCCATCGGGTCTTTCGGCACCTCGTGCTTCGGCTTGGCCGGGACATGGGGATCGGCGCCGCGCTTCTTCGTTGCCTGTTGGGCCATGAGAACCTCGCAGAGTTGAACGGGGTAAACGCCCGAACTCCGCCTGCGTTCCTTATGAAAGATCCCCGAGCGATCTCCGCCTCGGGCGCCGCCCGCCCGTGCGTCCCGCCTTGAGGAACGCGGCCCGGACGGTCAGCGGCTGTCGAGATTTGAGACCTGCTTGACGTCCCGGGGCACAGCCGGCGCCTGCTGCGTCTCGCGGCTGAGCGGCGCGACGAAGCCGCCGGCACGAACCGCCTCGTCCAGCTTCTCGCGGTCGAGCGCCTCGTCATGCTTATAAACATCGTCGCGGAACTGCACCGTCCCGTCGCGCGTCACCCAGCCGGTGAGATAGACCCAGGCGACCGGCATCTTGTGCGGCAGGTTGACCACCTTGAGCCGGCCTTCGGCAATGCCGGCGTCGATCGCGGCGCGATTCCAGGGCGGCACGTCTTCGAGGATCCAGGCAGCGAGATCGCGCACGTTGTCGACGCGCGTGCAGCCGTGCGAGTTGAAGCGGTAATCGTCAGCGAACAAATTCCGCGTCGTGGTGTCGTGCATGTACACCGAATACGGATTGGGCATGTCGATTTTCAGATTGCCCAGCGCGTTGTAGCCGCCCGAATCCTGCCTGACGACGAAGTTCGGCGAACGGTTCGACGACCAGTCGACCGAAGCCGGATCGATCTCCTCGTCGCGCCCGCCGAGCACCCGCATGTGCATGCGGCTCAGATAGGTCGGATCGCGCCGCATATGGGCAAAGATCTCGTTCTTGGTGATCGAAAGCGGCACGGTCCAGGTCGGATTGAGATTGACCGCCGTGATGTAGGCGGTGAGCGTCGGTGACGGCTTGTCGACCTTTCCGACGATGACGCGGTAACGCCGCGCGACCTTGTCGTGGCTGACCGCCTCGACGAACGCCGCCGGGATGTTCACCACCACGTAGCGCTCGGCAAAGATGAAATCCATGCCGGTCAGCCGCTCGATCGACGCTTCGAGCTGTTTGATGCGGGCCGCGATCGGGACGTTGAGCGCGCGCAGCGTACGCGCATCCACCTTGCCCGTGCCTTCAAGGCCGTGACGCAGCTGAAACCGCTTCACGCCGTCGCTCACGGCATTGTCGTAGGCGTCGCCGCTCTCCTGCTCCGGCGGCAGATCCTCGGAAATCACCAGCCGCCGGCGCAGCAGCGCCACGTCGGGACCGGTCGCTCCCGGCGCGAGTTTGGCCTCCGCCGGAATGGCCGGCCAGCCGCCGCGCACCTGCATCGTCGCATAGCCGAGCAGTGTTTCCTTGATGCGCTGGTAGGTGCCCTCGTCGAACACCGGATCGGATGACAGCGCCAGCGCGGCAGCCGAGCGCGATTCCGGCGTCGAGGGCGCCCTCGCGCCTTCACGCGCCGGCTTCGCGGCCGTCTGCGGCTTCTGTTTGGCGGAGGCAGCGGGTGCGGCAGCGGCCGGGGCCTGCGTGTTCGCCGCCACCGCGGAAGCGGGGGGTGCCGGCCGGGCCGCCGCAGGCGCATTTTGCGCCGGGGCAAGCTGGGCGTTGGGCACGGTTGGATGGGGGTCGAACAGCGTCGGCTGGTTGACCTGCGCCACCGCTGGACCCGCCATCAAGGCGATCACGCCTGCAATATAGCTAATCCGCACGAATCGCCCTCACACGTCTGACCCATATGGTATCGCTGTGGCGGCATTTGGACCAGACAGCCACCGCCGCGACCTGGGTCCCCAGGAAACGATACGCCGATTTGCGCGCCGTGTACCCGGGTATCGGTATCGGCGGCACGTTCACCGATCCCGTCCTTCCGGGCGAAAGCGGCGATATCAGCATCACAAGAGCGCGCCAGGCGCGCTGGAAGAAATCGCGTTCGACGCGGTTGGCCTCTGTCGCCGGGACGCAGGGCTCACCCCGGACGCCTGCCCGGCCGGATCAGGACCTTCGGGCACGGCACGACGCAGGCCACCAGCGGTCTGCTGGTGGCGAGCCGACCGACCGACGGTCCGCCGCTGCACGCGAAAACGGAACTGCGATCCTAAAAACGAAGCGGCCCCGGTTTCAAATGAACCCCGGGGCCGCTCCTTTCAGTCCGGCCGGCGCGATGGACGCCTGGCCCTTCTTACCACTCCATCCAGCGGTCGCCGCGCCAGTAGCCGCGGCCTTCGTGCTCGCGCCAGGAATATTTTTCGGTTGAGCCCCAGCGCCAGTCGTCGGGATGAACCACAACGCCTGCCTCGGGCGGATACTCGTACACGGTCGCGGTGTGCCAGCAGACAGGGCCGGCGCACACCACCGATGCAGAGGCGCCGATTGCCGAGAGAGCCAGGATGCCCGCGCCCGCCGCGGCGCCGAGAAGACTCTTCGTCACAGTTTTCATGTCGGAACTCCGTCCTTCGTTACTGACGTACAGGAACGGCAAACGGGGTCGTATGTTCCGGCGCGAACGCGCGCGCCAACCGGTTCCAGCTGGAACCGGAACTACCGAACAAAAATTCTGCCAACGGAAGCGGTCAACCGGAGAGAAGAACAGCAGCCGCGCTTACGCCTGCGGCTGCGGCTCCATCGGGCCCTCGGGACGCGGCCGGTTGCGGCCGGCGCCCGCGGTCGGAACAGTCGAGTTACGCGGCGTGGTCGGCTCGACGATCGACTCGCGATTTGGCCGCTTGCCCATGATCAGATCCTTGATCTCGTCGCCGCTCAGTGTCTCGTATTCGAGCAGGCCTTTGGCGAGTGTCTCGAGATCGGCGCGCTTGTCGGTCAGGATCTGCTGCGCTTCCTTGTAGCCGTCCTCGACCAGACGCCGGATTTCGGCATCGATCTTCTGCACGGTCGCTTCGGAAATGTTCTGCGTACGCGCCACCGAATAGCCGAGGAACACTTCTTCCTGGTTCTCGCCGTAGGCGACAGTGCCGAGCGAATTGGACAGGCCCCACCGCGTCACCATCAGGCGCGCGAGCTTGGTCGCCTGCTCGATATCGGAGGCGGCACCCGACGTCACCTTCTCGTGGCCGAACACCAGTTCTTCGGCGACGCGACCGCCCATCATGATCGCGAGCCGTGCGGTCATCTGCTCGAGACTCATCGAGAGCTTGTCGCGCTCCGGCAGCTGCATGACCATGCCGAGCGCACGGCCGCGCGGAATGATGGTGGCCTTGTGCACCGGATCGGTCGCCTTGACGTTGAGCGCGACGATGGCATGGCCGCCCTCGTGATAGGCGGTGAGGAGTTTCTCCTCTTCCGTCATCACCAGCGACTTCCGCTCGGCGCCCATCATCACCTTGTCCTTGGCGTCCTCGAACTCGACCTGGGTGACCATGCGCTTGTTGCGACGCGCGGCCATCAGGGCTGCTTCGTTGACGAGATTCATCAGATCGGCGCCGGAGAAACCGGGCGTGCCGCGCGCGATGGTCTTGAGGTTCACGTCGGGCGCCAGCGGCACCTTGCGCACGTGCACCTTCAGAATCGACTCGCGGCCGACCACGTCCGGGTTCGGCACCACGACCTGACGGTCGAAGCGGCCCGGACGCAGCAGCGCAGGATCGAGCACGTCGGGACGGTTGGTCGCGGCAATCAGAATGATGCCTTCGTTCGCCTCGAAGCCGTCCATCTCGACCAGCAACTGGTTGAGCGTCTGCTCGCGCTCGTCATTGCCGCCGCCGAGGCCGGCGCCGCGATGACGGCCGACCGCGTCGATTTCGTCGATGAAGATAATGCAGGGCGCGTTCTTCTTGGCCTGCTCGAACATGTCGCGGACGCGGCTCGCGCCGACGCCGACGAACATTTCAACGAAGTCCGAACCGGAGATGGTGAAGAACGGCACGTTGGCTTCGCCCGCGACCGCGCGCGCGATCAGCGTCTTGCCGGTGCCGGGCGGGCCGACCAGCAGCACGCCGCGCGGAATGCGTCCGCCGAGGCGCTGGAATTTGCCGGGATCGCGCAGGAATTCGACGATCTCCTGAAGATCGAGCTTGGCCTCGTCGACGCCGGCCACATCCTCGAACGTGACGCGGCCGTGCGCCTCGGTCAGAAGTTTGGCGCGCGACTTGCCGAAGCCGAGGGCCTTGCCGCCGGCGCCCTGCATCTGGCGCGACAGGAAAATCCACACGCCGATCAGCGCGACGAACGGCAGCCACGAAATCAGCAGCGACACGAACCACGGCACGTTCTCGGTCAGCGGCCGCGCGGTGATCGCGACGCCCTTGTTGTAAAGGCGCTGCACCAGTGACGGATCGCTCGGCGAATAGGTCTGGAAGCTGCGGCCGTCGGTGAAGGTGCCGTGGATTTCCGGACCCTGGATCAGAACGTCGCGGACGCGGCCCTGATCGACCTCGGTGAGCAGTTGCGAGAACGAAATGTCCTGCGAAGTGGTGTGCTGGCCCGGGTTCTGAAACAGCGTGAACAAAGCGAGCAGCAACAGGACGATGATGACCCAGAGAGCGAAGTTGCGGAGATTGGCGTTCATCGCATGTCCTTGCCGGAACTAAAGGCGTCCGGCGGCTTAATTCGTGCCCGCGAGCCGGGTTTCACGTCTGCGTAACCATAGCAATGTAGGGGTCGCCTGGCCCCGTGCCAAGGGAACCAAAATCACAGTCCTCGAACTATACGACTATTTCGTAAAGCGCGTGTTGCCGGCCCGGGTTAAGGGTTTACGCCGATCCGGGGCCCGCTCGACGGTAACATGGCCGGTCGAAAGCGTGATCAGTGCTCCCGCCAGAGTCCGCCGCAACGGCAAGCGCGCAGTCCGCATCGCCTCGTAAAGCGCTTCCAGCTTTCCCAGTTCCACCGGGCCTTCGTTGCCTGCATGCCCAATCGCGCGGCCAAGCAGCCGCAGTGCCACTTCGGCGGGCAAATCGCCGAATTGCGCCGTCGCGAACACGATCTGGTCGCGCCACGGGCCAGGCGCAAGGGCCGCCCGGGCCGCCGCAACCGCGAATTCGATGGTGCCTTCGGCACGCCGCACCCGCGCCGCGAGCCGCGCCAGGCTTCGGGCATCGAGCCCTTCACGCGCGAGGTGCGGCAGCAACGCGCGCAGGCGCGGTCGGGTAAAGCGCGGATCCTGATTGCCGGGGTCCTCGCTGTAGCCGATCCCGGCGGCCTCGAGTGTCGCGACGAGCCGCTGCTTTGGTACGCGGAGCAGCGGGCGGACCAGAAAGATCGCGCTTTCGTTGCCGACAGGAAGCGGCAGCGCACTGGCCATCCCCGCGAGCCCTGTCAGTCCGCTGCCGCGCGCCAGACGAAACAGCACCGTCTCCGCCTGATCGTCGAGCGTGTGCGCGGTCAGAATATGCCAGCTTCCGGCGCGCAACGCGGCCTCCGACAACAGCCGGTAGCGCGCTTCGCGCGCCGCCTCCTGCAAGCCGGTTTTTGGTTTGCGCCCGCGCCAGTGAACGGTGCGATGCGGGACGCCGAGCATGCGCGACAGCCGCTTCACCCCAGCCGCTTCGCGCGCCGCCTCCGGCCGCAGCCCGTGATCGACTGTTACAGCCGTGAGCTTCGGCGCGCGCTTGAGCCGCTTCGCCCAGCGCGATGCGAGAACGAGGAGCGCGGTCGAATCCGGGCCACCCGAAACGGCGAGAACAAGTCCGCGCAGGTTTTCCAGACCGCGAAACAGCGCGTCCGCTTCCGCGGCGCCGACCGCTTCGTCAGCAGTGGCCACGCTTCTGTTCCCGCTCCACCGCCTGCTTCACGTTCGCGCCGGCATGCGGATATTTGCGCATCACCTCGCCGAGCGAGGCGCAGGCCGCTTCTTTCTCGCCCATTGCGGCGAGCGACTGGCCGAGCCGCAGCAGCGCCTCCGGCGCGCGCGACGTGGTGTCGTATTTGGTCGACACCGCAAGGAAAGATTCCGCCGCGTCGCGATACTGCTGCTGCTGGAACGAACTCTCGCCGAGCCAGTAGAGCGCTTCCGGCGCAAGGCGGTCACTCGGAAACTGCCGCAGGAACAGCCGGAAGGTGTCAGCGGCGAGCGCGTAATCCTTGTGCATCACATAGCCGTAGGCGAGGTCGTAAGCGTCCTTCGCGGTGTTGGTCGGCGGGAGCGTCGCGGTTGCGCCGGTGGAAGACGGATTGACCGCCGGCGGAGGGGGCAGATCACCCGCGCCGCCCCTCTGCCCCGGCGTCGAAAGATCGAGCGGCGCGCCAGCCGGGCGCTGTGCATCCGGCAGCGGCGGCGGTTCGGTCGCGGCGGTACTGGTCCCGAGCGGGCGCGGAGCGCCCGGCGCGGTCGGGTTCATCGAAGGATCGAATGCGTCGCCGCGCCGCCCGCCCGGCGACGCCGGCTCAAGCGCGGCGGACGACGGAAGCGGCGCAGCCGCGACGGCCGCAGCGCCGCCGCTCGCAGGCGGATATTGCGGACGCGGCAGCGGCTGCGGCGCGGAGGCAACCGGCGCGGACCCCTGCGCCGGATACTGGACGGCCGGACGCTGCGGCACGGACGACGGCCGCGCGCCGCTTTTGGGCTCTTCGCGCGTTTGCACCTCTTCCTGGAGGCGCTGGACCTGCTGCTCGAGCTGCTGATTGCGGTACTGCAACTGCTCGATGTTGCCGGTGAGATTGCGGATCGTCGTCTCGAGGCGATCAATGCGCGTCACCATTTCAGTCGGAGAATCCTGGGCACGGACTGCGCCGGCGCAGAACGTGCACGGCAGCAGGGCCACGAGCAGGAAGGCGGAGGCGGAGCGGATCATCGCCGGCGACAATTTCGGTAAAGGGCAATGCACCAACATAGCCTGTCCTGCGTCCAAATTGTGACATCCCCGCCTCGAAACACCGCTCATCGTGACCGTCCCGGATCCGGATTTCGTCAAGGCTTATCGCCGGGTCAGCCCGCCGGCGCAATCCTCGGATGTTTGCGGGCCGCGCGCCATTCCTCGAAGCGCTGCACGATGACGAACAACGACGGTACGAACAGAACCGTGAGGCATGTCGAAGCGATCATGCCGCTGAAAACGGTGATGCCGATCGACTTCCTCGCGCTGGCGCCGGCTCCGGTCGCGATCACCAGCGGTGCCACGCCGAGAATGAAGGCGAATGAGGTCATGACAATCGGCCGGAACCGCGCGCGCGCCGCGCTGATCGCCGCTTCAATGATGCCGTGGCCCTCCTCAACGCGGCCGACGCGGGCCACTTCCACGATGAGGATGGCGTTTTTGGCGGACAGCGCCATCAGGAGGATGATGCCGATCTGCGTGTAAAGATTGTTGTCGATCTGCAGCAGCGTCAGAACCAGCACCGGACCAACCAGCGCAAGCGGCACCGAAAGCACCACCGAAAGCGGCATGTACCAGCTTTCGTACTGGCCGGCGAGCACCAGATAGACGAGCAGAAGCGCCATCGCGAACACGAGATACATCTGGTTGCCGACTGCCTTCTCCTGATAGGACATCGCGGTCCACTCGGCGGCGGCGCCAGGCGGCAGTGTCTTTGCCGTATTCTCATCCATCAGTTGCAGCGCGTCTCCGGAGCTGAAGCCGGTCGCCGGAAGCCCGAGCACGCTCGCGGATGGATACAAATTGTAAAGGCTGATCAGCGGCGGCCCGGCGGCGGGCGTGATATTGACCAGCGTCCCGAGCGGAATCATTTCGCCCTTCTGATTGCGCACCTGAAGATTGTCGATATCCCGCGGCCGCAGCCGGAACGGCGCGTCGGCCTGCGCATAAACCTGGAACACGCGGCCGAATTTGTTGAACTGCTCGATGTAGGTCGAGCCGAAATAGGTAGCGAGCGTTCCAAACACCTGGTCCACGGGAACGTGCAGCGTCTGCGCCTTTACGCGATCGACATCGACGCGCAGTTGCGGCGCCACCGCGCGGAACGTGGTCGACACCCGCTGCAGCGCGCTCTGCGACTGGGCGTTGGCGACGACGGCGGCGGTGAAGCTTTGCAGCTTTGAAAAATCCGCGCTGCCGTCGCGCAACTCGACCTGCATGGTAAATCCGCCGACATTCCCGATGCCCTGGATCGGCGGCGGCGGCAGCGTAATGACACGCGCATCGACCGCGGCGAGCTTCCCCGCCACGCGGCCGAAAACCGTGCGCAGGTCTTCGCGCGCGTTCCAGGGCTTGAGCACCAGATAAGCGACGCCGGCATTGGCGAGCGGCGCGCTGTCGTCGAGCGGCGAAACGCCGCCGATGGAAACAACGTGACTCACTGCCGGATCTGCGCCCGCGATCGTGGAGATCTCGTCGAGTACCTGCCGGGTGCGCCCCAGCGAGGCTCCATCCGGAAGCTGCACGGCGACGAGGAGGTAGCCCTGATCCTCGATCGGCAGAAAGCCGGTCGGTATGCGCGCGAGGCCCCAGCCGGCCAGCGCAACGACAGTCAGCGCGATGACCGTCATCAGGCCCGAGCGCGAGACCATGCGGCGCATCAATCCGCCGTAGCCCTGCTCAAGCCGCGCATAAACCGCGTTGAAGCCGCGGTAGAAGGCATTGCGCTGCTCCGGCGGCACCGGCGGGCGCAGCCACAGCGCCGCCTGGGTCGGCTTGAGCGTCACGGCGTTGATTGCGGACAGCAGCGCGGTCGCGGCAATCACCAGCGCGAACTGCGCGTAGATCCGCCCGGTGAGTCCCGGCAGGAAAGCCGCCGGCAGAAACACCGACATCAGCACCAGCGTGATGCCGATGATGGGCGCCAGCAGCGTGTTCATCGCGCGGATGGCGGCATCGTGGCCGCTCATGCCCTGCTCGATATTGTGGGCCGCGCCCTCCACCACGATGATCGCATCGTCGATGACGATGCCGATCGCGAGCACGATCGCGAACAGCGTCGAGAAATTCACGCCGAAACCGAGCGCCCACATGGCGGCGAACGCACCGATGATGGTCACCGGAACGGTGGTCGCCGGCACCAGCATGGCCCGCCAGTCCTGAAGGAAGACGAGGATGACGATGAGCACCAGCACCGCGGCTTCCAGCAGCGTCTTGTATACCTCTTCGATCGAGGCCTCGACGAACACCGTCGTATCGTACGGGGTCGAATAGACGACGCCCTGCGGAAACTTCTGCGACAGCGTTTTCATTTTCGCCTGAACGGCGCGCTCGACGTCGAGCGCGTTCGCGCCCGGCGTCTGAAATATTCCGATGCCCGCGCCGACCTTGCCGTCGAGCGTAAAGGCCTGGCTGTAACTCTGCGCACCCAGCTCGACGCGTCCGATATCGCGTATCCGGGTGACCTCGCCGGCATTGCCGGTCTTAACGATTACGTTCTCGAACTCGGCTGCGTCGGTGAAGCGGCCATGAACGTCGATCGTGTACTGAAAATCGACTCCCGGCGGCGCCGGCGGCGTTCCGACCTGGCCCGCGGCGACGTCCTGGCTTTGCGACTGCAACGCCTGGATCACGTCCTGCGCATTGAGGCTTCGCGCCTTCAGCCTGTCGGGATCGAGCCAGATCCGCATCGAGTACTGGCTGGCGCCAAACTGCATAACTTCGCCGACGCCAGGCAGCCGCGCCAGCTCGTCCACCAGATTGATGGTGGCGTAGTTGGCGAGGTAGAGGCCGTCATAGCGTTTGTCGGGCGACGTGAGAATGACGAACAGCAGCGGAGCGGTCGAACGCTTCTTTACCGCGACGCCCTGCGACTGCACCGCCTTCGGCAGCGACGACAGCGCGGTTGCCACCCGGTTCTGCACGAGAATCTGCGCGTTATCGAGATTGGTGCCGATCCGGAAAGTAACCGTCAGCGAATACGAGCCGTCGCTTGCGCTCGTCGAGAGCATGTAGAGCATGTTCTCGACGCCATTGACCTGCTGCTCGATCGGCAGCGCCACCGTGTCCATGAGCGTACGCGCGCTGGCGCCGGGATAGCGGGTCGTCACCTGCACGGTCGGCGGCACGACGTCGGGATATTGCGAGACCGGCAGGCCGTAGAGCGCGACGGCGCCAAGCAAAACCATCAGAATGGCGATGACGTTCGCAAGTACCGGATGCTCGATGAAAAATTTCGAGACCATTGTCAGGACCGTGTTGAAGCCTGCCCGTTCTATCGGGCTGCCGGTTCACGCAGTTCGGCATCGACCTTCTGTCCGGGGATCGCGCGCATGATGCCGCCGACGACGACGCGATCGTCTTTGTTCAGGCCTTTTTCGATGACGCGCAGTTCACCGACGAGCTGCCGCGTTTCGACCCGGCGCTGTTCGACGACGCTGTCCTTGTTGACCACCAGCACATAGCGGCCGCCCTGATCGGCGCCGAGTGCGATATCCGGCACCAGCAGCGCCGGCTGCGGCTTCGAGGGAATGCGCACGCGCACGAAATAGCCGGGCAGCAAAGCGCGGTCGGCATTCTGCAACGTGGCGCGGACGGCGATGGTGCCGGTCGAGGGATCTACCGTCGGCGCGACGTAGTCGAGTTTGCCAAGATGCGGATAGTAGCTTTCGGTTTGCAGGCCGATCTCTACCGGGATGCCCAGCAGATCGGCGATCGTGCGCCCGGCGCTGGCGAGGTTCGCACGGACCTGAAGCACGTCACGCTCGCTGGCGGTGAAATTCACATAGATCGGATCGAGCTGGACGATGGTGGAGAGCGTCGTGGTTGTGTTCGCACCGACGAGCTGCCCCATCGAAACCTGGCGCGCGGACACGACGCCGTCGAACGGCGCCACCACGTTGGTATAGGCAAGGTTGATCTCGGCCTGCTGCTCGTTCGATTTGGCCGATTGCAGGTCGGCCTGGTCCGAGTCGCGCTGCGCCAGCGCTTTGTCATAGTTGGCCTGGGTGGAAACCTGACGGGTGATCAGATCGGCCTGCCGCTGGAACTCGGCTTCGGCCTGCTTCAGGTTGGCTGTGGCGCTTGACACCTGCGCCTTTGCAGCCTCGACCTTGAGCCGGTACGGCTCGGGCTCGATCGTGAACAACGAAGTGCCCTTTTTCACGTAATCGCCGTCGGTGTAGCTGATCGCCTGCACGAATCCCTGCACGCGCGCGACGAGATCGACCGTGTTCACCGCGGCCGTGTTGCCGGTGGATTCGAAATAGCTTGTGACCTGCTGCTCGACCGGAACGACCACGGCAACCTTTGGCGGCGGTGGCGCGGCATAGCGGTTGTCCTGGCCGCACGCGGCCATCACGACGGCTGCCGCGAGAACAGGTGCAGCGCGGGCGACTGCCACGAAAGTCATGAAAAACCTCGCCGGATTTTCACAAATTGCCGATGAAAAAAATGCGACGACGCGACGCGAACGCTACGATCCGATTTGAACGGCGCTTTGGCAAGCTGAAACACAACAGGCTGAAACACAAAACGCGATCGGCGCCATGACGGCGCCGATCAATTCAAAAATCCCGCGAGGCGAACCGGACGCTACGAACCCTGATTGAGCACCGTGACCGCACGGCGGTTCTGCGACCAGCAGGAGATGTCATCGCACACGGCCACCGGGCGCTCCTTGCCGTAGGAGATGGTGTGCATGCGCTGCGGCGCGATGCCCCGCGAGGCGAGGTATTCGCGCACGGTCTGCGCGCGACGGGCGCCAAGCGCGATGTTGTATTCGCGGGTCCCGCGCTCGTCGGCGTGGCCTTCGATGGTGAATGCATAGTGGCCGTACTGGCCAAGCCACTGTGCCTGCTTGTCGAGCGTCGCCCGCGCCTGCGGGGTCAGCTCGGTCGAATCGGTTTCGAAGAACACGCGGTCGCCGACGTTGACGACGAAGTCCTGCTGGCTGCCCGGCGCTGCCGCGCCCGCGAGCGCGGCCGTGTCGGGCTGTGCCTGCTTGGCGCAGCCCGCGATCGCGAACGCGCCGATCAGGATGGCAGCGAATTTGGCGCCGCGGACGATACTCTGCACACTCATAACGGTGCCTCCATCATTCCGGCTGTTGCGGAAATGGTTGGTCCCTGTGAGCGGTCTAGCAGCGCCTTCGTTAAACGAACGTTCCGTCAACCTTGATGCAGGCTTGCAAAAAAGCCCCCAGTCCGCAGACCACCCCTAAAGCCTCTGGAATGGTTAATGCCCCGTGAATGCGGCAACCGTGTGGGGGATAGTGCGTGCCAGCGCGGATAAATCGCTCCGGCCGCGACCCGATTACGACAGAAGCGGCGACCAGGCGGGGTCGGACGCGAAGCTCGGCGTGGGAACCTTCAATTCGTTACGGCCGGCGATGTCGATGGTAAACAGCGACGGGCCGGCGTTGCCCGCCGGATCGCGGAAGAACATGATCACCCGGCCGTTCGGCGCAAACGTCGGCCCCTCGTTATGGAAGCCCTCGGTGAGGACGCGCTCGCCGGTGCCGTCCGGCTTCATCACGCCGATGGCGAATTTGCCCTCGGCCTGACGGGTAAACGCGATGTAGTCGCCGCGCGGCGACCACACCGGGGTCGAATAGCTGCCCTCGCCGCCGAACGAAATACGCTGGGCCTGGCCGCCGCTCGCCGGCATGACGTAGATCTGCTGGCGGCCGCCACGGTCGGATTCAAAACATATCCGGGTACCGTCCGGCGAATAGGAGGGCGCGGTATCGATCGCGGGCGTGTCGGTCAGCCGGGTCATCGCCTTGGACCGCAGATCCATGACGAAGATGTTGGTGTTGGAGCCCTCCTGAAGACTCATGATGACGCGCTGGCCGTCGGGCGAAAACCGCGGAGCGAAACTCATGCCGGGAAAGTTGCCGACGATCTCGCGCTGCCCGGTCTCGATATTGAGGAGATAGACGCGCGGATCGCCCTGGCCATAGGCCATGTAGGTGATCTCCTGCGTCGAGGGCGAGAAGCGCGGTGTCAGCACCAGATCTTCGCCGCGTGTCAGATAGCGCACGTTGGCGCCGTCCTGATCCATGATGGCGAGGCGCTTGACGCGGCGTTCCTTGGCGCCGGTCTCGTCGACGAACACGACGCGGCTGTCGAAATAGCCTTTCTCGCCGGTGAGACGCTCGTAGATCGCGTCGGAAATGATGTGGGCGATCCGGCGCCAGTTGTCGGGAGTAGTGAAATACTGCTGGCCGGCGAGCTGCTGGCCGGCGAGCACGTCCCACAGCCGGAATTCGGCTTTCAGCCGGCCGTCGGCCTGTCGCGTGATCCGTCCGGTCGCAAGGGCCTGGGCGCTGATCGCGCGCCAGTCGGGAAAGCGCGGCACCGCATCGACGTTGGCGATTTTCTCGAGGAAAGCCGCCGGATCGATCGGAGCAAACAGACCGCTGCGCTTGAGGTTGCCGGAGATGATCTGGGAAACGCCCTGCGCGATCTCGTTGTCCCCCGGCGTGCCGCCGAGGAAATCCGGAATCGCGATCGGCATCGGCTGGGCGTTGCCCTGGGTGACGTCGAGCCGGACCTCCGAAAGCGCCGGACGCGCCGACATCATCAGCAGGCCGGCACCCGCGCCGCCGAGCAGCGCATCGCGGCGGGTAACGGCAATGCGCGAACCTGAAAATCGAAACAAACGCGAAATCCGTCATGGCCTGAAAATGTGTCCGGTTAGCCGCCGAGCAGTTCGTGCGGGTTGAACTTCACTGAAATGTCTTTCCACAGATCGTAGTGTTCCGGCCGCAGCATCGTGAACGGCTGGCAGCCGAGCAGCGCGCGCCTGCCGCTCTCCGCCAGCGCCGGTCCCAATGCCGATGCCGCGTCTTCAGACACGACCGGATCGCCCGCGATCGACCCGTCGGGCTTGAACTGCACGCGCAGCACGACATAGACGTTCGAATTGACGTCGATGCCGGGCGGCGGATTCCAGCACTCGCTGAGCCGCCGGCGCAATGCGTCAAGTTCGGACTGCGACAGCTGCGCCGCCTGCCCGGTCGGCGCGCCGAGCGACGCCTGGCTGTTGAGCGCTTCCGCGCTTGCGACCTGGCGTCGCGGATCGCGCTTGTCGAGCAGCGCCGCGACCTGGTCGGCGTCGAACTTCGCGGACTGCCTCGCTTTTTTCAATTCTTCTTTCTTGAGCTCTTCCGCGATCTGGTCGGGCTTGAACTCCGGCTGTTTCTTCTCCGGCTTCGGCGGCTTTTTGACTTCTTCCTTTTTCAGCTCGTCCGCGAGCTGATCCGGCTTCGCCTTCGCTTCCTTCGGCTTCTCGGTTTTTTCCGGCGGCTTCGCTGCCGGTTTTGCCTCGGAGGCGGCCGGCCGCGCCGCTGCCTCGGTCTTGATCTCCGGCTTGTCGCTCACCTTCGGCACGAATTCCTTGACCGGCTTTGCCGCGTCGATCTTGTCCGCAAGCGGCTTCGGCGGCTCGGCCTTCGGGGGCGGCGCATGCTCGACGCCCTGCGTCATCTTCGTGAACTCGGAATTCGAAATCGTGCTGACCGCAAGCGGCGGCGGCGGCGCGCTCGCGGACGGCGAGAACACCAGCGTGATCAGGCACAGGATCAGCACCACGACGTGGGCGACCGCCGATATGATGAAGCTTTTGCGCATGCCGCGGTCTTTAGTTGCTCCCGGCGTCGAAGTCGGTCACGAGCACGACCTCGCTGAAGCCGGCGCCGTTCAACAGTCCCAGCACACGCATGACCGTACCATATTTCAGATCGCCGCCCCTGGCGTATTTCATGTCGAGATCGCCCTTGAAATAGATCGGCGTGGCCGGCCCGGTGCGCGCCGCGCTGATGGCCTTGAGCTTGCTGACCAGCTCGTCGGACGTGACCTTTGCGTCCTGCAGATAAATCTGGCCGGTCTCGTCAACCGAGACGGTGAGCAGATCGTTGCTCTGATTGACAGTCTTCGCCTTGCTTTGGGGCAGATGCACCTGCACGCCGACCGAGAGCAGCGGCGCGGAAATCATAAAGACGATCAGCAGCACCAGCATGACGTCCACGAACGGAGTCACGTTGATTTCGCTGACGATGGCGCGACGCTTGCGGCCGCGTCTGCCGCCGGACGATGTTGCCAGTGCCGCCCCTGCCCCCATTTCCCTTTCCCTCAGGCGCTCTCGTCGATCTGCCGCGACAGAATGGCCGAAAATTCGTCGGCAAAGCCTTCGAGCCGTTGCGTCTGCCGGTTCACGTCACTCGAGAATTTATTATAGAAAATCGTCGCCGGGATGGCGGCAACGAGGCCGATTGCGGTCGCGAACAGCGCCTCGGCGATGCCGGGCGCAACCACCGCGAGCGAGGTGTTCTGGGCGGCGGCGATCGACTGGAAGCTGCTCATGATGCCCGAAACCGTGCCGAACAGGCCGATGAAGGGGCCGGCCGAGCCGACCGTGGCGAGCACCAGCAGCCACCGCTCCATGTGCTCGACCTCGCGCGCGATGGCCACGTCCATCACCTTTTCGATGCGCATTTGCAGGCCGGCAAACGACCGGACCTGACCGCCGAAGCTCTTCTTCCACTCCCGCATCGCGGCGACGAACACGACGGCGGTCGAATGGCCAGGCCTGGCGGCGAGCGAGGCATAAAGTTCTTCGAGCGACTGGCCGGACCAGAATGCCTGTTCGAACTGGTCGTCGGCCCGGCGAACCCGTGCAAACAGCAGGGTTTTGTCGATGGCGATGGCCCAGACCCAGACCGAGCAGAGCAGCAGCCCGGCCATCACCGCCTGGACGATCCAGTGCGCGTGCCGAAACAGCTCCAGCAGCGCGAGATTGGATGATGTCATCCGACGTCCTTTCGGCGGCCCGGCCGGATCGCCGCCTGGACCGAACAGACTGAATTCCGCAACCGGAGCGGCGCACAGGCACCGCCACCGGGGGATACGAAACGCAGCCCCGATCGCGTGCCAGGCAAACCAAAATTGTCGCGAGGACCCAAGCCGGACCCGTCACCGGCCGGCCCGAGATCATCGCGAAACGTGTCCAAACCAGGGCGCACCATCCGTCGACCGGACCTAACGAAGCGCACTTATCCTTAATGCGCCGTTAATTTCGCCGTCGCGCCGGACAGACGCCCAAATGCGAAGGCCGCCCACCTCGGGGAAGGTGAGCGGCCTCGGCGCTTGCAAGTGCGCGAACGGAGCATTACGTCAGAGCGGCGGAGGTGGCGGCGGCGGGCTTGCCTCCGGCGGGCGGTTCCGGCGCTCGTCCATGAACTGGTCGAACTCGGCGCGGTCCTTCGCAAAGCGCAGCCGCTCCAGATACTCCTTGAACTCGCGCTGCTCTTCTTCGAGCCGTTTCAGAGTTTCGGTACGGTAGTCGTCGAAGGCGCGATTGCCGCTCGACGGCGACGAACCCCAGCCGTAGCGGGAGCCGTCCATTTTGGAGCGCATGCGGTCCATCTTCTCCTGCATCCGCTCCATCTTCGACTGCCAGCGGCCCGAAGGCTGCCCCCAGCGGTCGCTATTCTGGTTGTGCCAGCATCCCATTCTTCCGCTCCCAATAGAAAAGGCGAGGACAGCAAGGCCGATCGGCCACCACGCCATGAAGCCGAGGACCGAAAGCGCGATCCAGGCCGGTTTTCCGAAGTCATCAAGCTTGTCAACGAGGACCATGAAGGACCCTCCTGAGTGTGAATGTAAATAACATTTACATCGCCCCCTTTGGCTGTCAAGAGCCTCGCGGCTTCGTGATCGGGCAGCCTGAAGGCGGTTACGTCCGTGGCGCGGCTTTGCCGTCTGGCACGCCGAGGCCACGCAGATAGACAAGCACTTCGGCTTCCAAAAGCTCCTCGGGCGCCATCGGCAAATTGCGCCGGGCGGCATCGCCGCGGCCGAACAGAGACGCAACGCCATGCGCCATCGACCAGATGTGCAGCGCCACCATCAATGCCGGAGGCCGGGGTTCGGCGGCCGATTGAGCGCACAGCTTCTCGGCCGCGAGACGCAGCACCGCGAACGCCCGATCGCCGGCCTCGCGAAGCTCCGCATTGGTGGCGAGCGGAATGCCGGCCTCGAACATGGCGGAATAATAGGCCGGCTCGCCGTTTGCGAACGCGAGATAGGCCCGGCCGAGGCGGTCGAGCGCGGTGAACACGTCGGGGCGGCCGTCGTCCCAGGCGCGCGCCAGCGCCGCTTCGAACTGGTTGAAGCCGCGCAGCGCGACGCTCGCCAGAAGCTCGTCGCGGTCGCGAAAGTGCCGGTACGGCGCCGCAGGGCTGACGCCGGCCCACCGCGCCGCCTCTGCAAAGGTGAAACCGGCCGGCCCCTTCTGCGCGATCAGTTCGAGCGCGGCCCGAAGGAGCGCCTCCTTCAGATTGCCGTGGTGATAGCCGCGCGGGCCTTCCCTGTCTTCCTTCGACCACCTCATGTTAATGAGCTTTACATGAATCGGCCGGCCCGGTCGACATTTGCCACGGCGCGGACGGCGGCACGCTTAAAGCTGCACGGCGTCCTGATCGGCCTTCATGGCGATGCGCAGCGGCTTCGGGATTGGCCGCGCCCGCCCGCCGCTGACGAAAGCCACCCGCACGTGCGCCTCGACCAGAAGCTCGTCGCCACGCATCACCATCTGATGCAGCGTGATCGATGCGCCCTTCACCTCCTCGGGCTCGGTGATGACTTCGAGCACGTCGTCCATCCGGGCGGGCCTTCGATAGTCGAGCGTCATCGAGCGCACGACGAAAGCAAAGCCTGGGGCTTCCTGTTCGGTGGCCTCAAACAGCGACCGGTGGCCGGCGCCGAGCAGGCGGAGATAGTTGGTCCGGCCGCGCTCCATGTAGCGCAGGTAATTGGCGTGATAGACGATGCCGGTAAAGTCGGTGTCCTCGTAATAGACCCGTACGAAAAGATAATGCCGGCCGTTGCGGATTTCGCCGTCGAGCGCAGGCCCGCTCATTGCGGCGACCTCCACGGGACGTGCTGCGTCATCGCCCTCTCCCAGTTCCTGCCGTCGAACGGCTTTACCCTGATTGCTGCCAGATCGACGCCGTCCAGACAGCGGACATTGACGTCGATTTTGCCCGGATCGGAGCGCGGGACGTAGAAGGCGTGGATGCCGCAGGTGGTACAGAAAGTGTGCTGCGCCGTGCCGGTATTGAAGCGGTAGGTCGTGAGCGCATCGGCGCCGCTGAGCAGTTCGAACTGTTCGGGCGGAACGATCAGATGCAGAAAACCCTTCATGGTGCAGATGGAGCAGTTGCAGTCGGTAACGCCAGACAGGTCCGCAGTGACGCGGAAACGCACGCGGCCGCAGTGACAGCCACCGGTCATTGTTTGCGTACCGGACAGTGATTGCATGCCGGAAGGTGTCTGCGTCATCTCTCTCCCCGACAGGCTGCGCCGTTGACCGCGCCCGTGTATCATAGCCGACGTATCACGTCTGCCTTTTGCACCTGCCGATTCTCCTGCCGCCATTTTCAGGGGCTCCGATGAGATTTGGAATTCTCGCCTTGATGTTCACCGGGCTGTTCGCCGCTCCGGCGTTCGCCGAATGCAGCGACGACGTCTGCATGTCGCTGCAAAAAATCCTGCAGGAGCGGTCGGGCAATTTCGCGAAGCTCAAAGGCAGGCCAAGCGCCGCGCCAAAGGGCGATCAGGGCTGGGAGGGCAGCCAGCCGATTCCCGGGCTGATGAATTTCTGTTTCATCTATGCGCGCGAAGGCGCCCATCACGAGTACCGCTGCGAAACATCCGGCATGGAAGGCGGCGGCTGGCTTGCGGTGGATACCGCGAGACAGATCGCAGTCGCGCTGAAAACTGCGTTGCAGGGAGCCGATCCGAAACTGGCGTGGTTCGATCGACCCGGACTCGTTTGATCTGGCCCGGATCAGCGGCTTCGAAGCGTCGGAAGCCTGGTACGGCGGCTACGCGCCGAACCGGCTGGTGGTCAAGGTCTCGATCTTCGGCTCTGACTCCACCGGCACGACGGTCGGCATCATCGTATTTGCAAAGCCGCTGGCGCGATCCGACCTGAGATAACCGGGGTGCGTCGCCGCGGGCGGGCTTACGTATCGCCGCCTTCGCTGAACAGTCCGAACTGCGCCGGATCGCGGGCCGGTTCGGCAAGGCCGAGATGGCGGAAAGCATGACCCGTGATCAGCCGGCCGCGCGGCGTGCGCTGCAGAAACCCGCACTGGATCAGATAAGGCTCGATCACGTCTTCGATCGCATCGCGCGGCTCCGACAGCGCCGCGGCCAGTGTCTCGACGCCGACCGGGCCGCCGCCGTAATTCATCGCGATGGTGGTGAGATACCGGCGGTCCATGGCGTCGAGGCCGGCGGGATCGACTTCAAGCGCGGCGAGCGCCGTGTCGGCGACTTTCCGGTCGATCGTCGGCGCATTGCCGACCGCAGCGAAGTCGCGCACCCGGCGCAGCAGTCTGCCGGCGATCCGCGGAGTGCCGCGCGCGCGCCGCGCAATCTCGTTCGCGCCGTCGGCGGTGATGCTGATGCCGAGCACACGCGCGCCGCGATTGACGATCTGCTCAAGCTCCGCCTCGGAATAGAAATTGAGCCGGATCGGAATGCCGAACCGGTCGCGCAGCGGGTTGGTAAGCAGCCCCGCGCGGGTGGTGGCGCCGACCAGGGTGAATTTCGCGATGTCGATTTTCACCGAACGCGCCGCCGGCCCGGCGCCGATCATCAGGTCGAGCTGAAAATCCTCCATCGCCGGATAAAGGATCTCCTCGACCGCCGGGTTGAGCCGGTGCATCTCGTCGATGAAGAGCACGTCGCGCTCTTCGAGATTGGTGAGAAGCGCGGCGAGGTCGCCGGCTTTGGCGATGATCGGGCCCGAGGTGGCGCGGAAATTCACGCCAAGCTCGCGCGCGACGATCTGCGCCAGCGTCGTCTTGCCAAGCCCGGGCGGGCCTACGAACAGCACATGGTCCAGCGCCTCGCGCCGGGCCCGCGCCGCGTCGATGAACACCTTCAAATTCTTCCGCGCCTGTTCCTGACCGACGAAGTCGGCAAGATGCTGCGGCCGCAGCGTCGCCTCCGCGACATCTTCCTCGCGGCGTTCCGGCGTTACCAGCTTGCGTTCGGCCACGGGATTCACCCCTCCGACCCCCGGCTGTATTTGTTCGGCAGCAATTCCGCGATCGGCACCGCTGCGGCCGTCCTGCCGTTCGGCACGATCACCCGCGCCTTCCGATCATAGTCGAAAATCAGCTCGCGGCATGCACCGCAGGGCGACACCACCGCGATCGTCTGATCCTTCTGGCCCGGCGGCGGATGCCGCACCGCGACGATGGTCTCGATGCCGGCATCGCCGACATCGACCACGGCACGCCCGAGCGCCACCGCTTCGGCGCAGACCGCCATGCGGCCGAGATAGGCGTCGAGATTGACGCCGGTATAGATCTTTCCCTTGCGGGTGCGGAGCGCCGCGCCGACTTCCTGCCAGTCGTCACGATAGCGCTGTTTGATCGCCGCGCGCGCCGCCGCGATCAATTCCTCGTCCGCGCCGCTTAATTTGGCCGGCCGTTTCACTTCGCCAGTTCCTTCAGTCCAAGCCGGATCAGGGTGCGCACCTCGGCGCCCTCTCCCGCGCCGCGCGCCGCGGCGGCCACCGCGGCTGCCGCCTGCGGCTGCGGATAACCAAGATTGACCAGCGCCGAGACCGCGTCGCTGATCGGCTGCGGCGCGCGCTTTTCGTCGAGCGCGCCGGACAGCCGCACCAGAGCCGGATCGACGTCGGCGTAGGCCGGCGCCTTGTCCTTGAGTTCGGTGACGATGCGCTCCGCGACCTTCGGCCCGACGCCGGGCGTGCGCGCCACCATCGCCTTGTCGCGCATTGCGATGGCGGATGCGAGGTCGGCAGGCTTGAGCGTGCCGAGAACCGCGAGCGCGACCTTGGTGCCGACGCCCTGCACGGTTTGCAGCAGCCGGAACCATTCGCGCTCGACGTCGCTGAGAAACCCGAACAGACGGATCTGGTCCTCACGAACATGGGTCTCGATCGCCAGCGTCGCCGGCTCGCCGACACGCGGCAGTTCCTGCAACGTCCGCGCCGAGCAATGCACCAGATAACCGACGCCGTTGACGTCGAGGATCACGGCATCGTCGCTGTAGGAGTTGATCACGCCCTTGAGCTTCCCGATCATGGCTGGCGTCTCTTTCCGCCGCGCCGCGCGGCAAAGATGGCGCGCGCGGCGGGCCGGAAGCGGCAGGTATGGAGCCGGTTGCGGACCTGCAAGCCGATGGCTGCTCCGCCATGCCGCGGGTGGTTCGCCCCCGGGGCTTCGCGACGAAGTGAAAATATCGCGTCGCCCCTCATCGCGCGGCAACCTTGATCGTCGCGTGCAGCACCACGCTCGCACGGTGATGCGCGTGCGTCACCGCGATGGCGAGGGCATCGGCAGCGTCGTCGGATGTGGGCTCGGCCTTCGGCAGCAGCACGCCGATCATCATTCTGATCTGCGCCTTGTCGCCGTGGCCGACGCCGACGATGCTTTTCTTCACCAGGTTGGGAGCGTATTCGGCGACCGGCACGCCCGCCTTCGCCGGCACCACCATGGCGATGCCGCGGGCCTGGCCGAGCTTGAGCGTCGCGTTGGCGTCCTTGTTGACGAAGGTGGCCTCGACCGCCGCCTCGTCGGGGCGGAACTCGTCGAGGATCCGCATCAGCCCCTCGTAAATGGCAAGAAGCCGAACCGCCAGCGTTTCATCGGCGCGGGTCGTGACCGAGCCGCAGCCGAGATAGACCAGCCGATTGCCCGTAACCTCCACCATGCCCCAGCCGGTGCGGCGGAGCCCCGGATCGATGCCTAGAATGCGAATCGGCCGCGTCATGCCGCCTGGTTCATAGCATGTAAGGCGGCAGGCGTTGCCGCCTAGGCACTCATCCGGCTCACCAGCGCGTCGGAAATCTCGAAGTTGGCATAGACGTTCTGCACGTCGTCATGCTCGTTGAGGGTTTCGATCAGCTTCAGCAGCTTTTCGCCCTGCTCGTCGTCGACGGCGACGGTGTTCTGCGGCCGCCATACCAGCGACGCCCTGCGGGGGTCGCCGAACTTCGCTTCCAGCGCCTTGGTGACCGAACCGAACCGGTCCGGCGCCGCATAGATTTCGTGACCGTTCTCACCCGACACGACGTCGTCGGCGCCGGCTTCGAGCGCCGCTTCGAACATCGCCTCGGCGCCTGCGACGGCCGCGTCGTATTCGATAACCCCGATATGGTCGAACATGAAAGACACCGCGCCGGTCTCGGCGAGGTTGCCGCCGCTTTTGGTGAAGGTCGCGCGCACTTCGCCCGCGGTCCTGTTGCGGTTGTCGGTGAGCACTTCGACGATCACGGCGACGCCGCCTGGCCCGTAGCCCTCGTAGCGGATCTCCTCATAGTTTTCCGCGTCCCCGCCGGAGGCCTTTTTGATCGCACGCTCGATATTGTCCTTCGGCATGTTCTCTGCACGCGCGGCGATGACGGCGGCGCGGAGCCGCGGGTTCATCGCCGGATCGGGCGTGCCGAGCTTCGCGGAGACGGTGATTTCGCGCGCCAGCTTGCCGAACAGCCTGGACTTTACCGCGTCCTGCCGCCCCTTGCGGTGCATGATGTTTTTGAACTGGGAATGACCGGCCATTTTCTTCTGGTCTTTCGTTTGCTCTCGTCATTGCAGGGCGGAGAAGCGCGTCGCCCGCAATGACGACCTCATACTGCCGGTCATCAGGGAAATAAAGATATGCGCGGGCGGACCCTACGCCCAGAAAGCCGGTACCGCCTGTTCCAGGCATCCCCCGATTCTCACCGGGCCGACGCGGGTCGCAAGCCCGCTTTGCGCATCGGTCTCGACCGCCATGCCGCACAGCGTCGCCGGGCCGGTCGCGACCTCGAAACGCGAGGACGGGATGCGCCGGGTGAACCGTTGCAGCGGCTCGTCCCGGTTCATGCCGATGACCGACTCGTAGTCGCCGGTCATGCCGACGTCGCTCATGAAAGCGGTGCCGCCGGGAAGGATGCGGGCGTCGGCGGTCGGTGCGTGGGTGTGGGTGCCGACCACGATGCTCGCGCGGCCGTCGCAGAAATAGCCCATCGACTGCTTTTCGCTGGTCGTCTCCGCGTGCATGTCGAGGATGACGGCGTCGGCGCCCTTCGGCATCGGACAGGCGGCGAGTTCCTGATCGATCGCCGCGAACGGATCGTCCAGCGGATCCATGAACACCCGGCCCATCGCGTTGATGACCAGCACCCGGGCGCCGCCCCGCGACTCGCACAGAGCCGTGCCGCGGCCCGGCGTGCCGCGCGGATAGTTGAGCGGACGGATCAGGCGCGGCGCGCGCTCGATGAAGACCAGCGCCTCTTTCTGGTCCCAGGCATGATTGCCGAGCGTCACCGCATCGGCGCCGGCTTCGACGAATTCATTATAGATCGTCTCGGTGATGCCGAAACCACCGGCCGAGTTCTCGCCGTTGACCACGACGAAGTCGAGCTTCCAGTTGCGGATGAGGCCCGGCAGGCGGTCGGTGATGATGGTCCGGCCGCTGCGGCCAACGACATCGCCGACAAACAGAATGCGCATGCTCAGCCGCCTCGCAAATCGATTTCATCGCGCTCGGTTAGCACAAGATCGAGCAGGGCGTCGCGGGGCGTGGCGGGCACGGCGGCAACCTCCTGGGCGGCAAAGCCCATCCCGACCGCGGCAACCGGCCGGCGCTCCCGCAGCAGCGCGAGGGTGCGGTCGTAGTAGCCGCCGCCATAACCGAGACGATGGCCGGCGCGGTCGAAAGCGAGCAGCGGCACCAGCAGCACGTCGGGTTCGACTTCGGGCGCTTCGGCGCCCGGCTCGCGGATGCCCCAGACGCCGGACGACAGCGGCTCGCCGAAGGTCCATGCCCGCATCACCAGCGGCACGCCGCGGCCCGTCACCACCGGCAACGCCAAGCCGCGCGCCCTGGCCTCGGCAAGCCTGCGCATCAGCGGCAGCGGATTGATTTCAGTGCTCGAGCGGCATGAACCCCGACACGACCAGTGCCCGGCGTCGACCGGCAGCGGAAAAGCCCGCGCCGCGATCGCCTCCGCGGCCGCCTTGCGCGCCTCCGCCGGCAGCGCGTCGCGCCGCGCGGCGGCCTCGCGGCGAAGTTCGGCTTTTGCCTCGTGAGACTGAACGTCCGGATGCAAAACGAAAAGTAAGTGCGGAGCCGCGCCGGCCGTGAAAGCGCTGATCCCGGGAACCTACATAAGTAGGTGGGCGCCATGTGTCCGAACCCAGGGGCCCGGCAGGGACAGCTCCCGTCAGGATCGTAAGGCCCCGGGGATTTGTCTTCTACGCACCAGGCAGCCCCGCCCCTGCAATGTAGTGGCAATATCGGGGCGGCGCCATCACCCCAGCGCGACGCTGTTGCCGCCCGCGGTATGATTGAGCTTTCTGGTCACACTCTCGATGCGTTCGGCGGCGCGCGCCAATGCGGCGGCGGCAGCAGCCTGCGCGATCTTGTTGTGATCGGCGGCGGCCTTGGTAGCGTCCTGCGCGGTTGCAAAGTCGGCCTCCAGCTTCCTCATCCGCGCGTTCATTTCGGACAGCTCGTCGGCGAGCGTCAGCGCTGCCATCACCGTAAGCCGCGAGTCGCCGATTTCGCCGAACTTGGTGCGCAGCTTCTCGATGCGCGCGTCGAGGTCGCGGGCAAGATCGACCAGGCGAGCCTCCTCGCCGTCCTCGCAGCCCATGCGGAACTGGCGTCCGTTAATGGTCACGCTGACCTGCGCCATTAATCCCTCTCGCCCGGCCACTCGCCGCCGGCGGTCAACTCTCAGTCCGCGGTCCCGAGCACCTCGCGGATCGCCTCGATCGCCTGATCGATCCGCTGCGCGACCTCGCGGTTGGCCTGCTCCAGTCCGAGACCGCGCGCGGTCGCCTGGTCAAGCTCGCTGGCGAGGCGGGCGCGGTCGGTACCGAACGCCTGGATTTGCGTCACGAGAGCTTCCTCGTTGCGGGCGCTTTCCCCGCGCCGCTCCGCCGCAGCTTCGAGAGCGTCCAGCGCAAGCGCCAGCCGGTTGCTCGCAGTCTCGATCAAATCGGTTTCGCTCATACGGCCATCCTCGCGCCCTTCGCGGCCACTGGGCCGCCATCACCCCACCGCGACGCCGGTGAAAATCGTGCGTGGACAACTGTTTACAAACAGAACCTTACGTCGCATCGAGCAAGAGCGTCAACGCCCAAACACCGGCCTGCCCGAGCCTGTGCATGACGGCCCTGGCCCACTCTGCTCACATTTGACTCCAACGTCTCCCATGCTATTGCACCGCCACGGCCATTCACCGCACGCCACATTCTGGCGCCCAAGTTGGCCCTCAACTGGCCCGTTCAATGACGATGCCGGACGGTCTTCAAGCGGCGAGTTCCGCTCTCGCCCCATCTGCCCGCATTCCCGCCGCCGGCGCAGACCAGGCCGCGCGCGCGGAACACGATCGCATGGCGAATGCGATCCGGGCTCTGGCGATGGACGCGGTCGAGCGGGCGAAGTCCGGTCATCCCGGCCTGCCGATGGGCGCGGCCGACATCGCGACCGTCCTGTTCACCCGCTTCCTCAAATTCGATCCGGCCGATCCGGCGTGGCCGGACCGCGACCGTTTCGTGCTGTCGGCCGGTCACGGCTCGATGCTGCTCTACGCGCTGCTGCATCTGGTCGGCTTCGAGTCGATGACGATCGCCGAGCTCAAGAATTTCCGCCAGGCCGGCTCGCTCACGCCCGGCCATCCCGAACACGGCCACACGCCGGGCGTCGAAACCACCACCGGGCCGCTCGGCCAGGGTCTCGCCAACGCGGTCGGCATGGCGATCGCCGAGCGGCACCTGGCGGCCGAATTCGGCGGCGAGATCGTCGATCACACTACTTACGTGCTCGCTTCCGACGGCGACCTGATGGAAGGCATCAGCCAGGAAGCGATCGCGCTTGCCGGCCACCTGAAGCTCAAAAAACTCATCGTGCTGTTCGACGACAACGGCATCTCGATCGACGGCCCGGTATCGCTGTCCGACTAGCGTCGATCAGGTGAAACGGTTCGAGTCCGCCGGCTGGGCCGCGACCCGCGATCGACGGACACGACCCGGCGGCCATCGCGGCCGCGCTCGAGGCGGCAAAGAAATCCGACCGGCCGACGCATGATCGCCTGCCGTACCACCATCGGCTTCGGCGCGCCGACCAAAGCCGGCACCGAAAAGGCGCACGGCTCGGCGCTCGGCGCGGAAGAGATCGCGGCGACGCGAGGCAACCTCGGCTGGACCGCGCCGCCATTCGAGATTCCGGCCGCCGTGCTCGCGCAATGGCGCGGCGCGGGCGGGCGCGGGCGACCGGCGCGGCTCGCCTGGCAGAAGCGGCTCGCCGCGCTCGATCCCGCAAGGCGCGCCGAATTCGAACGCCGCACGCGCGGCGATCTTCCGGAACAGAAACTCGCGGCAGCCGTGCGCCGCGGTGAAGCAGAAGCTCGCCGAAGCGCCGAAGGAGATCGCCACCCGTTCCGCTTCAGAGTTTGCGCTCGAGGCGCTGACGGCGGCGGTGCCGGAAATGATCGGCGGCTCGGCCGATCTCACCGGCTCCAACAACACCCGCACCAAAGCGATGAAGGCGATGAGCGCGGCCGATTATCTCCGGCCGCTTCATCCATTACGGCGTGCGCGAGCACGGCATGGCGGCCGCCATGAACGGCATGGCGCTGCACGGCGGCATCATCCCCTATTCCGGCACGTTCCTGGTGTTCTCCGATTATTGCCGCCCGGCGATCCGGCTCGCGGCGCTGATGGGCCAGCGCGTCATCCACGTGATGACGCATGACTTCATCGGGCTCGGCGAAGACGGCCCGACGCATCAGCCGGTCGAGCATCTCGCGGCGCTGCGCGCCATCCCGAACCTGAAAGTGTTCCGGCCGTGCGACACGGTCGAGACCGTCGAGTGCTGGGAGCTTGCGCTGCGGAGCAAAGACGGACCGAGCGTGCTTGCGCTGACGCGGCAGAACCTGCCGCAGCAGCGGCTGAGCTCCGACGCGCACAATCGCTGCGCCGCCGGCGCCTATGAGCTGGTCGGCGGCAGGACGGCGCCGCCGCCGTCTCGCTGTTCGCCACCGGCTCGGAGGTTGCCATCGCGGTCGCCGCGCAAAAGCTGCTGGCGCGAGAGCAACATCCCGGCCCGCGTCGTATCGGTGCCGTGTTTCGAGCTTCTGCTCGCCGCGCCCGAAGACGAGCGTTCCGCGGTCATCGGCAACGCGCGCGTCAACGTCGCGGTCGAGGCCGGCATCCGTCAGGGCTGGGACGCGATCATCGGCTCGAACGGCGCGTTCGTCGGCATGACCGGATTTGGCGCCAGTGCGCCGTACAAGGAGCTTTACCAGCACTTCGGAATTACCCCCGAGAAAGTGGCCGAGGCAGCAATGGCGCGCCTCAACAAATCGTAGGGAGACAGTAAATGCCAGTTCGCGTCGCCATCAACGGGTTCGGTCGCATCGGCCGCAATATTCTGCGGGCGGCGATCGAGGCGCACCGCAAGGATATCGAAATCGTCGCCATCAACGATCTCGCGCCGGTGGAAACCAACGCCCATCTGCTGCGCTTCGATTCCGTGCATGGCCGTTTTCCCGGCGAGGTCACCGTTAAAGGCGACAGCATCGATTGCGGCAACGGGCCGATCAAAGTCACCGCGCTGCGCGACCCGGCGCAGCTGCCGTGGAAAGAACTCGCGATCGACGTCGCGCTGGAATGCACCGGGATTTTCACGTCGAAGGAAAAAGCCGGCGCACATCTGACCGCAGGCGCGAAGCGCGTGCTGATCTCGGCGCCTGCCGATGGCGTCGATCTCACCGTGGTCTACGGCGTCAATCACGACAAACTCGCAAAGACGCATACCGTAATCTCGAACGCGTCGTGCACGACCAACTGCCTCGCGCCGGTGGTCAAGGTACTCAACGACGCCGTCGGTATCGACAAAGGCTTCATGACAACGATTCACTCCTACACCAACGACCAGCCCACGCTCGATCAGGTGCACAAGGATCTGTATCGCGCGCGCGCCGCAGCGCTGAACATGATCCCGACCTCGACCGGCGCCGCCAGGGCCGTCGGCCTGGTGCTGCCGGAGCTCGCCGGCAGGCTCGACGGCGTCGCCATCCGGGTGCCGACGCCGAACGTGTCGGTGATCGACTTCAAGTTCGTCGCCAAACGCGCGACCTCGAAGGAGGAGATCAACGCCGCGGTGAAGCGCGCCGCCGAGCAGCAGCTCAAGGGCATCCTCGGCTATACCGACGCCCCCAACGTCTCCACCGACTTCAATCACGACCCGCGCTCGTCGATCTTTCACATGGACCAGACCAGAGTAATGGACGGCACGCTGGTGCGGGTGATGTCCTGGTACGACAACGAGTGGGGCTTCTCCAACCGCATGCTGGATACCGCGGTGGCGGCAGGCCGGCTGGGCTGAGCTTTCCGGCCATGTCGTTTCGCAGCCTCGACGACGCCGACGTGAAGGGCAAGCGCGTGCTCGTGCGCGTCGATCTCAACGTGCCGATGCAGGACGGCAAGGTTACCGACGCCACCCGCATCCAGGAAATCGTGCCGACCGTGCTTGAGCTTGCCGGCAAGGGCGGCAAGGTGATCCTGCTGTCGCATTTCGGCCGGCCAAAGGGGCCGAACACCAAAGACTCGCTGCGCCCGGCTGCCGCCGAACTCGCGCGCCTTCTTCAAAAGCCGGTTGCTTTTGCCGAAGACTGCGTCGGCCCGAAGGCAGAAACAGCCATCGCCGCCATGAGCGACGGCGACATTCTCTGTCTCGAAAACACCCGGTTCCATCCGGAAGAGGAAAAGAACGACCCGGCGTTCGCGAAGAAGCTCGCCTCACTCGGCGACGTCTTCGTCAACGAGGCATTTTCGGTCGCGCACCGCGCCCACGCCGCCAATGTCGGGATCGTCACGGTCTCTGGCCTTCCCGCCTATCCCGGCCGCGCCATGGCGGCCGAGCTTGAATCGCTCGCGAAGGCGTTCGACACGCCGCAACGCCCGGTCGCCGCGATCGTCGGCGGCGCCAAGGTTTCGACCAAACTCGACCTGCTCGGTCATCTGCTCTCGAAAGTCGACACGCTGATTATCGGCGGTGGCATGGCAAACACCTTCCTCGCCGCACAGGGACTGCCGGTCGGGAAATCGCTCTGCGAAAACGACCTCATCCCCACCGCGCGCGAGATCATGGCGAAGGCGAAATCGCTCGGCCGCGAGCTCGTGCTGCCTGTGGACGTGGTCGTTGCGGAGAAGTTCGCCGCGTTCGCGCCATCCCGCGTCGTCGCGGCTGATGCGGTCGGCCCCTCGGAGATGATCCTGGACATCGGCCCGCGCAGCGTCGAGCACGTGATCTCGGCGATCGCCCGCGCCAGAACGCTGGTCTGGAACGGCCCGTTCGGCGCTTTCGAGCTGGAGCCGTTCGACAACGGCACCATCGAGGTGGCCGAGGCGGTGGCGGAACTCACCACCGCCGGAAAGCTTGTCAGCTTCGCGGGCGGCGGCGATACGGTGGCGGCACTGAACAGGGCTTCGGTGACGTCCCGGCTGACCCATGTATCGACCGCCGGCGGCGCGTTTCTTGAATCGCTGGAAGGCAAAACGCTGCCGGGCGTGGCGGTGCTCACCATAAACCGGGACTCCCGCGGCGGGGCGTGAACAGGCATAATCGCGCGCCCCCCGCAGCGAGTCCGAAGATCGAGGAGAGTGCGATGAATCTCGCCGAACTGAACAAGGTCGCGGAGGCGATGGTGGCCCCCGGCCGTGGCATCCTGGCCGCGGACGAGTTGACCAGCACGATCAAAAAGCGCTTCGACGCCATCGGCGTGGAGTCCACCGCCGACACGCGGCGCGACTACCGCGAAATGATGTTCCGCACCACCGAAGCGATGTCGAAGCACATCTCGGGTGTCATTCTTTACGACGAGACCATCCGCCAGAACGCCAAAGACGGCACGCCGCTGGTGAAGGTGATCGAGCGGGCCGGCGCGCTGCCGGGCATCAAGGTCGACAAAGGCATCAAGCCGCTTCCCTTTGCGCCGGGCGAAGTCGTCACCGAGGGCCTCGACGGCCTGCGCGAACGGCTCGCGGAATATCGCGGCCTCGGCGCCAAATTCGCCAAGTGGCGCGCGGTGATCGACATCGGCCCGGGCATCCCGACCTACGGCGCACTGCTGGCGAACGCGCACGCCCTCGCGCGCTACGCGGGGCTGTGCCAGGACGAAGATATCGTTCCGATCGTCGAGCCCGAGGTTCTGATGGACGGCGACCATGACATCGAGCGCTGCGCGCAGGTGTCGGAATGGCTGCTCCAGACCGTGTTCGAGCAGCTGTTCCATCTGCGCGTGCCGCTCGAAGGCATGGTGCTCAAGCCCAACATGATCGTGCCGGGCAAGAAGTCGCCGAAGCGGGCGTCGGTCGAGGAGGTCGCGGAAAAGACGGTGCGCGTCCTCAAGGCCTGCGTCCCCGCCGCCGTGCCGGGTATCGCGTTCCTGTCCGGCGGCCAGTCCGACCAGGAGGCGACCGCGCATCTCGACGCCATTAACCGGCTCGGCCCCCTGCCCTGGCACGTCACCTTCTCGTACGGCCGCGCGCTGCAGGCCGCGCCGCAGAAAGCCTGGGCCGGCAAAACGGAGAACATCGCCGCCGCACAGCACGCCTTCGACCACCGCGCCCGGATGAACGGCCTCGCCGCGCGCGGCCAGTGGCGCGCGGACCTGGAGCGGAATGCCGCATGATGTGTCATCCTCCGCCGTGAAACGGGCGGAAGGCGCAAACGTCATGACTCCATCCCGGCCGCGCCAGCGGCTTTATCTGGTCACGCCCCCGCTCGGCGATCCGTCGTTGTTCGTGCGGCTGCTCGAGCCGGCGCTGGATGCGGGCGACGTCGCCGCCGTGCTGCTGCGGCTCGAGGACAGCGACGAGCGCTCGTTGATCAGCCGTGTCAAAGCGATTGCCGCCGTCGTGCAGCGGCGCGACATTGCGCTCATCGTGGACAGCAGGCCCGACATTGTTGCGCGGGCGGGCGCCGACGGCGCGCATCTTGGCGGTATCGAGGCCCTCGAGGCCGCGCTGGGCACGCTCAAGCCCGACCGCATCGCCGGCGTCGGCGGTTTGCGCAGCCGTCATGATGCCATGCTCGCCGGCGAAGCTGGGGCCGATTACGTCATGTTCGGCGAGCCTGACCGGCGCGGTAATGTTCCGCCGTTCGAGGCGGTGGAGGATCGGCTGACCTGGTGGGCGGAATTATTCGAGGCGCCATGCGTCGGCTACGCCGCGAATCCCGATGCGGTTGGCCCGCTGTCGCGGACCGGCACGGATTTCATCGCGCTCGGCGACTGGATCTGGAACGGCGAAGCCTCGCCGGCTGCCAGCGTAGCCGCTGCCGCCGCAACCCTTGCCGCGGCAGGCCCGGCGAGGGACTGACACTGCCATGAGAGCGAGGCGCATCATCGCGACCGTCCGGATTGCGCTCGCGTGCGCCGTCGCTGCGCTGTTGCTGGCGCGCGGGCCCGGAATTGCGAAAGCCGCCGAACCGGACATGGCGTACGGCGCCTTTCAACGCGGCTACTATCTCACCGCGTTCGACCTTGCGACCCGGCGCGTAACGGAAAAAAGCGACGTCAAGGCGATGACCCTGCTCGGCGAACTCTACGCCGATGGTCTGGGCGTTCCGCAGAACGACGCCAAAGCCGCAGAGTGGTATCAGCTCGCCGCCGCGCGCGGCGACCGCGAGGCAATGTTTGCGCTGGCGATGTTCCGGCTGCGCGGCCGCGCCGGCGCTCGGGACCGCGACGCCAGCGCCAAATGGCTCGCCGCCGCAGCGAAGCTCGGCCACGCGGTCGCGGCGTACGACCTGGCACTGCTGTACATCGAGGGACAGCTGTTTCCGCAGGATTTCCGCCGCGCCGCCGAACTGTTGCAGGCCGCGGCGCAGGCGGGCAATTCGGAAGCGCAGTACGCGCTGGGCACGTTCTACAAGCAGGGCCGCGGTGTGCCGAAGGACCCGAAGGAATCCGCGCGGCTGTGGGCTGCGGCCGCGCTTGCCGACAACATCGACGCCGAAGTGGAATACGCGATCGCACTTTTCAACGGCGAGGGCGTTCCCAAAAACGAGGAGGCCGCAGCCGCGCTGTTCCGCAAAGCCGCGAAACAGGGCAGTCCGATCGCGCAGGACCGCCTGGCGCGCATCCTCTCCGAGGGCCGCGGCGCACCGAAAAATCCGGTCGAAGCGACCAAATGGCACCTGATCTCGAAAGCGCACGGCGAGACGAACATTCCACTCGACGACTTCGTCAATCGCCTCGACTCCGCCACCCGCACCGCCGGTGAGAAAGCCGCCCAACCCTGGCTCGACGCGATCAAGCGCCCGCCATCGTAGGGACGCAGCGTCTTTGGCAGATCACTCCGCGTGGTCCCTTTCATCCTGCCCTGCGCAGCGGGGAAGGGGACCGCCCGAAGGGTGGTGGAAGGGGCGACCGCAGCGACGTCAGCCTCGATGCCGCACGCCCCCTCCACCATGCTTCGCATGGTCCCCCTCCCCCGCTGCGCGGGGGCGGGTGAGCAGGCGCGAGGCTTGACGCGGACGTAACTTGCACCGTACCGCAGGCGCCATGCAGCATTCCGCAATTCTCAACGTCATGACCAAGGCCGCCTATCGCGCCGGCCGCAGCCTCAAACGCGATCTCGGCGAGGTCGAGAACCTCCAGGTCTCGCTGAAGGGACCGCGCAACTTTGTCACGGCCGCCGACCGGCGCGCCGAGGAGATCGTGCGCGAGGAGCTCGCCAAGGCGCGGCCCGACTACGGATTCCTCGGCGAGGAAGGCGGTGCCCGCCCCGGCACCGACCCGACCCACCGCTGGATCGTCGATCCGCTCGACGGAACCACCAATTTTCTGCACGGCATCCCGCACTTCGCAGTGTCGATCGCGCTGGAGCGAAGCGGCGTGGTCGTCGCCGCGCTGACCTTCAACCCGGCGAACGACGAACTGTTTGTCGCCGAGCGCGGCAAAGGCGCCTTTCTTAACGACCGCCGCATTCGGGTCGCCGCCCGGCAGCGACTTTCCGACGCAGTGGTCGCCTGCGGACTTCCGCATTTCGGGCGCGGCGACCTCGTGCTCGCGCGCCGCGAGATTGCCGCGGCCCAGCAGGCGTACGCGGGGCTGCGCCGCTTCGGCGCAGCCACGCTCGACCTCGCCTGGGTCGCGGCCGGCCGCCTCGATGCGTACTGGGAGCGCGACCTTTCACCGTGGGACATGGCGGCCGGCGTGCTGCTGGTGCGCGAGGCCGGCGGCTTCGTCACCGATCTCGACGGCGGCGAAACGCCGGTCACGACCGGCCACATTGCCGCCGGCAACGACACCATGCACCGCGAACTGCTGAAGCTGCTCAAAACAGCCGGCAAGGAAACCGCCCGGGAAGCCTGACTTTCCTGCCTCGCGACCGGCCCGGATCAAAGCCGCGCCATCACGCCGCCGCAAATCCTGCAGCAAGTTCCAGCCGGCGCTGGATTGCTTCGTCGCTTCGTTCCCTGCATGACGGGCCAGTTTTGCGTGCCGGCACGCCGGCGGACGTGGCGCGAAGCAATCCGGATTTGGCGCCCCGAAAGGGGATCATGGATTTTTCTTCGATGCCGGCTGTGCCATATTGTCAGGAATACCGGGCATTGAGGTAAGGCACGATGGCGAGCATTTTCGATCAGGCCAGGCTCACCTCACCGCGCATCTTTCTGGTGCGGATGCTGGTGTTCCTGATCCTTTGCGCGCTGATCGGCTTCGTGCTTCAGCGCCAGATCTTCAATGCCTTCATGGCCAATCCCTGGCTTAACGGCCTGATCGGCGCCGTACTGGTCATCGGGATTGTCCTGTCGTTCCTCCGCGTCATCCGGCTGTTTCCGGAAGTCTCGTGGGTCAACAATTATCGCAGCGCCGACCCGGATCGCAGGCGCGCGCGCGAGCCGACCCTGCTTGCGCCGATGGCCGCCATTCTCGGCAGCGAACGCGCCGACCGTGTCGCGATTTCCGCGCAGACCATGCGCGCGTTTCTGGATTCGCTCGCCAACCGGCTCGACGAGGCGCGCGACATTTCACGCTACCTCACCGGCCTGCTGGTGTTCCTCGGACTGCTCGGCACGTTCTGGGGCCTGATCGAGACGGTGGGCTCGGTCGGCGGCATCATCAACGGGCTGAAAGTCGGCGGCGATGCCGACGCGGTGTTCGACGCGCTCAAGGAAGGACTGGCGGCGCCGCTCGGCGGCATGGGAATTTCGTTTTCGTCGTCGCTGTTCGGACTGGCAGGATCGCTCATTCTCGGCTTTCTCGATCTGCAAACCAGCCAGGCGCAGAACCGTTTCTACACCAATCTGGAAGACTGGCTGGCGACTACGGTGCAGGAGACTGCAGCGGCCGGCGTGGCCGTCAGTGGCGCGCTCCCGGTGACCGTGCTCGATGCGATCGACCGGCTCCGGGTCTCGGTCAGCGAAGCGGGTTCGGGCAAGGCGACCACCGCGGCGATGGCCAATCTGGCCGAAGCGATCCAGGGTCTGGTGCAGCACATGCGCACCGAGCAGCAGATGATCCGCGACTGGGCCGACGCACAGGCCAAACTTCACGGCGACATCCGCCGGTTTCTGGAAATTCTGTCGCGCGAACCGGCAGACAGATAGGGCAACACAGGCGCAGCACGCATGGCGCTTTCCCGCAGCCGCCGCGACAGCGGTCTCAATTACTGGCCGGGCTTCGTCGACGCGCTCTCGACGCTGATCCTGTCGATCATCTTTCTGCTCACCGTGTTCATGGTGGCGCAGTTCTTTCTGTCGCAGGAAGTCGCCGGCAAGGACACCGCGCTGGCCCGGCTCAATGCGCAGATCACGCGGCTGTCCGAGCTTCTGTCGCTGGAGCAGACCGGCAAGAGCAGTCTCGAGGAACAGGTGCTCCAGCTTCGGGCGTCGCTGTCCGCGGCCGAAGGCGAGCGCGACCGGCTCCGCGGTGTCGCGGAAGGCGCGCAGAGCGCGGCGCAAAGCGCCGACACCGGCAAGGCCGAGGTCGGCAAGCTCAGTTCGCAGCTCGATATCGAGAAGGAAGCGACCGCACGCGCCGTGGCGCAGATCGACGATCCTCAATCAGCAGATCAGCGCACTCCGCCGACAGATCGCCGCGCTTGAACAGGCGCTGGGCACCTCCGAGAACAAGCAGAAGGAGGCGCAGATCCATATCGCCGATCTCGGCCAGCGCCTCAACGTCGCGCTGGCGCAACGTGTGCAGGAACTGTCGCGCTATCGTTCGGACTTTTTCGGCAAGCTCCGCGAAATTCTCGGCAACCGTCCGGACATCCGCGTGGTCGGCGACCGCTTCGTGTTCCAGTCGGAGGTGTTCTTCGACAGCGGTGCCGCTGTGCTGCGGCCGGAAGGCCGCGCGGAACTCGACAAGCTCGCGGCGGCGCTGCTCGATCTGGAAAAGCAGATACCGTCGGAAATCAATTGGGTCCTGCGCGTCGATGGCCATACCGATACGCGGCAGCTCTCCGGCAATCTCGCCGTTCAAATCGAACTGGGAACTGTCGGCTGCGCGCTCGATCTCGGTGGTGCAGTATCTGATCAGCCGGGGAGTCCCGCCGCAGCGTCTGGTAGCCGCCGGCTTCGGCGAATTCCAGCCGATCGATCCCGGCACCACTGACGAGGCGTACGGCCGCAACCGCCGCATCGAGCTCAAGCTTACTGAGCGCTGATGCGGCGCAACCCGGCAAGCGCATGGCGACAGCAGGCACACACAGTCCCGAGGTTTTACTGCGCCGCTACAACGCGCGCGACGAGGACGGGGCCATCGCGCTGTGGCTGCGGAGCTGGCAGGCAGCATATCCGGATCTGAATTTCGCCGGCCGGCTTGACTGGTGGCGCGAACGATGGCGGCGGGAACTCGTTCCCGCTGCCGCGATCGTGATCGCTGAAACCGGTGGCGAAATGATCGGCTTCGTCACCGTGGAACCGGACAGCGGCTACCTCGACCAGATCGTGGTTGCGCCGGAACTTTGGGCTTCGGGCGTCGGCGCGCGCCTTGTCGCAGAAGCAAAGCGCATCTCGCCATCGGGCCTCGATCTCGACGTGAACGTCGATAACGCCCGCGCGCTCGGCTTTTACGCCAAACACGGATTTTCCATCAGCGGCAACGGCGTCAACCCGGTTTCGGGCAGTCCGGTCCATCGCATGAGCTGGCGACCCTGAGACGCGGCGCTGCGCGCGGCTGCGGAGCAAAAATATCGGAAGCGGAACATCTGCTACAAACCTTCCGATCGGCGACATGATTTGGTGATCGTGCACGGAAAGTCCGGCAGGTTCCATCGAACCAGCGACCCGCCCCGGCATTTGCAACTGCAGGGACGATCGGCATTCGCAATGCCTCCGTTGCAGAACCCCTTCGCAAAGCCCCATGGACCGATGAGCGCCCGTTTGAGAACCATCTGCAGACCCGACAGCGCTTCTTCGCGGATCCCGTCAGCAATCGAACTGGCTGCCGGGGACGCGGAATGCGCTGCGCTTCGCGCGATCATCAACGAACTGAACGTGGGCATCGTGCTGCTCGACGAAGACGACCGCGTGGTGTTCGTCAATCGTGCGTTCCGCGTGTTCTGGCGGATATCGGATTCGGTCGCCGAGAGCCGGATGCCGTTCGTCAAGCTCATGTATCAGGGCCGCGGCATGACGGCATCCACCGTGTCGCACTATCTGCTCTCGAAATATCTGGCGAGGCAGATGAAACTGATTCAGACCGGTGAGGAACAGCCGCTGCATATCCGGCTCGCCAACGGCGCGGTCATACAGTTCCGGTGCAAGATGCTGACCAACGGCGGACGCCTCCTGACCTACGGCAACGTGAGCGAACTGGCGCATCGACGCCGACGCGCTGGAGCGGCTCGCCAGTCATCGATGGCATGACCGGCCTGAACAATCGCCGCCATTTTCTCGTCCTTGCCGAGATCGAATGGGCGCGGTTCAAGCGCTACGGGCGGCCGCTCGGCGTACTGATGATCGATGTCGACCGGTTCAAGTCCGTCAACGACACCTTCGGTCACGCGGCCGGCGATCTCGTCATCAAGGCTGTGGCGGAAGTTTTGCAGAAGCACAAACGCTCGTCGGATATCAGCGGACGCTTCGGTGGCGAAGAGTTCGTCGCTGCTGCTTCCCGAAGCGCATCCCGACAGCGCGCTCGCGGCAGGCGAACGATTCCGGAAGCTGGTCGCCGCGCACGAACATCGACGCTGGCGGGCAGCATATCCCATCACGGTCAGCATTGGCATCAAGCGTCGCGCGCGCAGACGTGGCCGGCCTCGAGCAAATGCTCAAAGAGGCCGATATCGCGCTTTACGAAGCCAAGCGTTCCGGCCGTAATCGCGTCTGCGCGCTTCGATCCCGACCGCATCAAGCCGGCCTGGTCGCGCGTCAACGGCTACGCGCCCTGGAACTGCAGCTTCGCCAGTCGCGCGTAGAGGCCGCCGGCGGCGGCCAAGCGTCTGATGCGTGCCCTCCTCGACGATGCGGCCCTCGTCGAGCACGAGGATGCGGTCGCAGGACAGCACGGTCGCGAGCCGGTGCGCGATGACGATCGTGGTGCGCTGCTGCATCAGTTCCGCGAGCGCGGCGGCGACCAGCGTCTCGCTTTCGGCGTCGAGCGACGAGGTCGCCTCGTCGAGCAGCAAGAAGCGGCGCGTCGCGCAGAATCGGCGCGCGCGATGGCGATGCGCTGGCGCTGGCCGCCCGACAGCGTGATGCCGCGCTCGCCGACCGGCGTGTCGAACCCTTGCGGCAAGCGCGGCGATGAAGCCGCGCCGCATGCGCGTGCTCGGCCGCGCGCGCGACGTCGGCGTCGGACGCATCGGGCCGGCCGAAGCGGATATTGTCGCGCACCGAGCGCGGCAAACATCACGCTGTCCTGCGGCACCAGCGCGATGCGGCCGCGCAGCTCCGCCGGATCGAGATCGGCAAGCCGCACGCCGTCGAACGTGATGCGGCCCGGCGTCCGGATCGTAGAAGCGCAGCAGCAGATGGAAGATCGTGCTCTTGCCGGCGCCGGACGGCCCGACGATCGCGACCTTCTCGCCGTCGCGCGACGCGAAACGAGACGCCGTTGAGCGCGGCGAGGCCCTGGCCGCGTCGGATAGGAGAAGCGCACGTCGTCGAAAGCCGACCTCGCCGCGCGGCGGGCACCGGCAGCGACGGGCTGCGGCGAGCGGAAGAATCGCCGGCTTGATCGCAAGAATCTCGAACAGCCGCTCGGCCGCGCCGGACGCCTGCGCCACTTCGCCGCCGGTTTCCGACAGCGACACCGAGCGCTGCGCCGCGAACACCGCATAGAGAATGAACTGGCCGAGCCGGCCCGGCGTGATCTTGCCGGCCAGCACGTCCTGCGCGCCGATCCAGAGCACGACGACGACGCTCGCGGAGACCAGGAAAATCGCGATGCCGGTGAGAGCGGCACGCGCGCGGATCGAATTGCGCGCCGCAGTGAAAGCGCGCTCGACCGCGTCGCGAAAACGCGCGATGCCGAGCCGCTCGTTGGTGAAGGCCTGCAGCACGCGGACCGCGCCGATCAGTTCGGCGGCATAAGCCGAGGCATCGGCGAGCGTGTCCTGCGCGGAGCGCGAGCGGCGGCGCACCGCGCGGCCGAAGGCGTAAAGCGGCAGCACGATGATCGGAATGGCCGCGAGCACGAAGGCCGACAGCCGCGGGCTCGTCACCACCATCATGACGCTGGCGCCGACGAACAGCACGAAATTGCGCAGCGCCACCGAGACCGAGCTGCCGACAGCCGGCTTTGATCTGCGTCGTGTCGGCGGTGAGCCGCGAGATCATTTCGCCGGTCCTGGCCTTCGTCGAAGAAAGCCGCCGACAGCGAGGTGAGATGCGCGAACACGTCGCCGCGCAAATCGGCGACGATGCGCTCGCCGAGCGTGGTGACGAGGTAGTAGCGGAGCGCGCTCGCAAAGCGCGAGCACGGCGCCGACGCCGATCATGACCAGAAAATAGCTGTCGATCAGCGCGAGGCCTCGCGTCGGTGAAACCGAAATCGATCATGCGCCGCACCGCGATCGGCACGACCAGAGTGGTCAGCGCCGCCAGGATCAAGGCGCCGAGGGCCGCAACGCGCCCGCCCGCGATAGCGGCTGACATAGGGAAGCAGCGAGGCCAGCGGCCGCAGACTTGGCCCGGCGTGCGGCAGCGCGCGGCTTGCGGCGCCTCTCGCTCCGGGCACAGTCGCCGCCGGTTCGGCGCTGCTTTGCGACCGCGGCGGCCGCCGCAGCCTCGTTTCGCACCGTTCATGCGGCGGGCCGGAAATTCATGCCTTGCAGGCGACTTCCGGCTATCCGTGCTCGGCGCGGCCGACAATGCCGCTCGCGAGCGCCGCGCTGGCAATGTGCGGGACAAGCTCGCGGACTCGCCGCAGCTTGTCTGCCTGGCTCTTGCCGCGCTATAGAGCCGCCAAATTTCGCCGACAGCCCAGCGCTTGCCAGCGCCGGAAGAGTACAGCCATGAAGCCCGATACGCATCCCGATTACCACCTCGTCAAGGTCGTCATGACCGACGGCACCGAATTCACCACCCGCACGACCTGGGGCAAGCCGGGCGATACGCTGCATCTCGATATCGACCCGAAGTCGCATCCGGCCTGGACCGGCGGCCAGCAGCATCTGCTCGACCGCGGCGGCCGGCTTGTCGCGGTTCCAGAAGAAGTTCTCAGGCTTCCTCAAGAAGTAGCGGCTGCGCCGCAGTAAGCGGCAGCGCAAAGTGCGCCGCGCGTCGGCTGCGAGGCCGTGGCCGTCCCTTAAAGCGCCGATCGTGCTGCTCGAAGGCGGCCTTCAGCAGCCCCATTGCCGCTCGACCGGATTGCCGACCGCGACCTTGACGGTCACGGCGGCGCATGCATGGTGGCGTCGAGCCGGCGCACTTCGGCCTGCAGCTTGGTCGAGCGCGCGATCAGTTCCTGCAGCTTCTCCGGCAACAGCGCGATCGATTTGGCGTCGCCGGGCTCGCAGGCCGCGAGCCTGACCTTGCTCTTTTCCTTGTTGGCCTGGGCGAGCGTCATTTCGCCCTCCTTGACCGCGCGGTGCAGCAGCAGCCAGGAGGCAAGCTGCATCAGCCGCGTGGTCAGCCGCATGCTTTCGGTCGCGTAAACCAGCGCGGCGCTGCGCTCGAGCTTCTTTGGATTCCGTGCCGGCCCGAGCCGTCGAGATAGCTCGCGGTCTCCTCGACCAGCGCCATGCCGTCGCGAAACAGGGTCGCGAAAACCTGGGAACTCGCCAGCCGCTCGCTGAAAGAGACGCCGCGCCGGCTTCACTCGCACGCTTCTCGGACATGGGTACGCCTCACACCGGCCGCAGCATCGCTCGCAATGCACGTTCGCAGTCCAGCGGAACGGCGGCGAATCTGCCAGCATAGTTGCCGCGCGCGTGCGAGATTGGGACAAGACGGCGCGCGGCGGAGAGTAAAAAAAGAGCCGCCGTTGCCGGCGGCTCAAGGTGATAACAGGGAGGCGTCAAACAGAGTGGACAGGAGCCACTCGATGTCCAGAAGATGGACATTATCTGTAATGAACGAGAAAGCTTAACGAAAGTTAAGGAATTGCAGAAAGGCGTCCGCGTCCGTTCAGGATCGCGATGCCGACGCCCGGGCTTCACCCGCCGGCCAAATGCAGCGCCGTCCCGGCCTACTTCTTGAAAAAACGCATCGGCCGCCGGTTTCGACGCGCGCTTTCGCGTGATTTCGGCCTCGAGCCGCGCGATTTCGTCCTTGAGCAGACCGACCCGGCCGGTGAGTTCCCCGACGGACAGCAGCGACAGGTCCTGGCCGATCTCGTGGGTGACTTTCTTCTTCGGCAGGTCGTCCGGGTCGATAGCGGGCATGACGTTTCCCTCGGCCGATAAACTAACCGCGACGATCACGGTTGTCACACGCCAGGATGAACCCTAGAAACTACCCGCTGCGGCAAGCCGCCCGATGACATGACCCCTTGAAAACAAACGGGAAAATTCTTGCCCCGTAGTGGCGGCAAGGGCTAGTCATCGGCTAATCATCGGCTTTCGACCTGTTTTGGACCGGTGCCCGGACCAAACCGGGCCGCGAATTTGGCGTAAAGCCGGCCATGTTGGGCACGGGGAATTCCTTGACCGTCGGGACGCGCGTTGCGCCCGCGGCCGAGTTCGGAGGTTCTTTTTGTCATTTTTGCGCGCCGCCACGGCGTTCGCGGCCCTCGCGTTCGGGGCGCTGCTGGGCGTGTCCGCGCGCCGCCGCCGTCGAGGCGGTCAATGTTCGCCTCGACGCGGCGGCCATCGACCTGACCGACGCGGTAGAGTTCCAGCATACCGACGGCGACCGCATTGGCGTTTCGACCGCACCGGGCGCCGACGGCATCGTCCGCCGCATCGAGGTGCGCGCCCGCGAAGCCGGCAGCAACTGGGCGGTGTTCGCGCTCGCCAATGACGGCGACGAGCAGATCGACCGCCTGATCGTCGCGCCGCATTACCGCATGGTCGGCTCGGGGCTGATCTGGCCCGATCTCGGCACCTCGCGCATCGTCAACATAACGCCGTCGTCCGGCGATGCGCCGGAGCGGCTGGACAACCCCAGCGCCGACGTGTTTCGCGTCACGCTCGACCCCGGCACGGTGATCACCTTCGTCGCCGAACTGCGCACCCCGAAGCTGCCGCAGCTTTATCTGTGGGAGCCGGACGCCTTCAAGGACAAGGTCAATTCGCTGACGCTCTACCAGGGCATCGTCATCGGCATCGCCGGCCTGCTGGCGCTGTTCCTGACGATCCTGTTCGTCGTCAAAGGAAGCGTGATGTTTCCCGCCGCGGCGGCGCTCGGCTGGGCGGTGCTGATCTATATCGGCATCGACTTCGGCTTCTGGGGCAAAGTGTTCGACATGTCGTCCGGCGCGGAGCGCATCTGGCGCGCGTCGGGCGAAGCGATCCTCGTGGCGACGCTGCTGGTGTTCCTGTTCGCCTACCTCAATCTCAATCGCTGGCACGTCCGCTATGCGCATATCACCGTCGGCTGGCTTGCGTTTCTCGGCGCGCTGGTCGCCGTGGCTTTGTTCTCGCCGGCGGTCGCGTCCGGCATCGCGCGCATGTCGCTGTTCTTCATCGCGGTGCTCGGCTTCGGGCTGGTGCTCTACCTCTCGACCCACGGCTACGACCGCGCGGTGATGCTGATACCGACCTGGCTTCTGCTGGTGGTCTGGGTGTTCGGCGCGGCACTGACGGTGCTGGGCTTCCTGACCAACGACATCGTCGGTCCGGCGCTGCTCGGCGGCCTGGTGCTGATCGTCATGCTGATCGGCTTCACGGTGATGCAGCACGCTTTCGCCGGCGGCAACGCGCAGGGCATCGTTTCCGACGTCGAGCGCCGTGCGCTGGCGCTGACCGGCGCCGGCGACATGATCTGGGACTGGGACGTCGCCGCCGATCGGGTTTTCACCAGCCCGGAAACCGAGACCATGCTCGGCATGAAGCCCGGATCGCTCGATGGCCCCGCAGCGAACTGGCTCGAAGTCCTGCATCCGCTCGACCGCGACCGCTTTCGCGCCACGCTCGACAGCGTGGTCGAACAGCGGCGCGGCCGGGTCTCCCAGGATTTCCGCATGCGCACCGCCGACGGCCATTATCTGTGGTTCGCGCTGCGCGCACGGCCGGTGGTCGGCTCCGACGGCGAGGTCATCCGACTCGTCGGCACGCTTACCGATGTAACCGATTTCAAGACCGCCGAGGAACGCCTGCTGCACGACGCCGTGCACGACAACCTGACCGGACTGCCGAATCGCGAACTGTTCCTCGACCGGCTGGAAGCGGTGCTCGGCTTCGCCAAGGCCGACAGCGCGATCCGTCCGACCGTCATGGTGATCGATATCGACCGCTTCAAGCAGGTCAACGACTCGGTCGGCATGGCGCTGGCGGACTTCGATCCTGCTGACGCTGGCGCGGCGGCTCGGACGGCTGATCAAGCCGCAGGACACGCTGGCGCGTCTTTCCGGCGATCAATTCGGCCTGATCCTGCTGTCGGAACGGGACTCCGCGCGGATCATCGCGTTCGCCGAAACGCTGCGCCGGACGCTGCGCGCGCCGATCACGTTCAACGACCGCGAGATTTTTCTCACCGGCTCGATCGGGCTTGCGCTCGGCGATGCGGAGGTGCAGCGCGGCGAAGAGCGGCTCAAGGACGCGGAACTTGCGATGTATCACGCCAAGCGGCTCGGCGGCGACCGCATCGACGTGTTCAAGCCCGCCATGCGCGCGCGCAAATCCGACCGGCTGTCGATTGAATCCGATCTGCGCCGCGCCATCGAGCGCGAGGAAATCACCATCCTCTATCAGCCGATCGTCCGGCTCGAAGACCGCGCGGTCGCCGGCTTCGAGGCGCTGGCGCGCTGGAACCACCCGCGGCTCGGCCGGATGTCACCGAACGAATTCATCACCATCGCCGAAGAAAGCGGGCTGATTGTCGAGCTCGGCCTGTTCGTTCTGGAACGCACCGCGCGCCAGCTCAGCACCTGGCAGCGCACGCTGCGGCCGCGCGAACCGCTGTTCGCCAGCGTCAATGTTTCGTCACGGCAATTGCTGCGGCACGATCTGATCCAGGATCTGCGCACCGTCATGGCGCGCACGCCGCTCGCCCGCGGTTCGCTCAAACTCGAGCTCACGGAATTGGTGGTGATGGAGAATCCGGAGCACGCCGCGCAGATGCTCCACCGGATTCGCGAGCTGGGCGCGGGCCTCGCGCTCGACGATTTCGGCACCGGCTATTCGTCGCTCGCCTATCTGCAGCGCTTCCCGTTCGACACCATCAAGATCGACCAGTCGTTCGTGCGCACTACGTCGAAGGGTACGCGGCCCGTGATCCTGCGCTCGATCATCGCGCTCGCGCATGACCTTGGCATGGACGTTGTCGCGGAGGGTGCCGAAACCGATTCAGACGCGGTGGAGCTCTTCCAGCTCGGCTGCGAATACGCACAGGGCTTCGTGTTCGGCGAACCGATGACGCCGGAGAAGGCCCGCGAGATGCTGGTGCCGCACGGCAAGGTGGCGATGGCGCGGTAAGCGCCGAAAACGCAGCGAATGCGCTACGCGTGACCTGCTTCGCTCGACAGCATGCCGAGTTCGATGCCGATCTTCTTCAGCGCCCTGTCGTATTTGCCGCCAATATCGGTGCCGAAGATGAGATCGGCGTCCGGCGCGCAATGCAGCCAGCCGTTACCCTGAATTTCGTTTTCGAGCTGGCCGGGCGCCCAGCCGGCGTAACCCAGCGCCAGGATCGCGCTCAGGGGGCCGTCGCCGCGCGCGATCGCCTTGAGAATATCGAGCGTCGCGGTGAGACATATTCCGTCGTCGATCGGCAGCGTCGAATTCTCGATGAAAAAGTCGGACGTGTGCAGCACAAAGCCGCGCTCGGTCTCCACCGGACCGCCGCGCATCACTTTCACGACCTCGGCGCGGGACGGCAGCCGGATCGTGTCGGCCGCCGGGATCACGTCGAGCTTCACCAGCAGATCGGAAAAATTGATATTGGGCGCCGGATGATTGACCACGATGCCCATCGCGCCTTCGGAGGAATGCGCGCACACGTAAATCAGCGAGCGCGCAAAGCGGTCGTCCATCATGGCGGGCATGGCGATCAGCATCTGGCCGTCGAGATAGCCTCGAGCCCGGCCTTTGGTCTTTGCAGATGCGCCGCGCGGCAGTTTCATGGTCGAAAGGTTAGCCCATCAGTCCGCTTTTGCAAACGAATGGCGGCGGCGAAGGTTCACACGTCCCTGCCCCGGCACGCGTCCTGCCTTCCCCGTTTGCGGCCATTTCATGGGCACGGTCACGATCATGTCAGTGGCATGTGTGGCCGCCTTCGCCGTAGAGAGCAGCCATGAATCCCGACGCGGTCAGCCGCCATCTCGCCTTTGCGATCGCCGCTCTCGCCGCCGTCTGCGCAGCGCCCGGAACGCGGGCGCAGGATGGCTCCGCCGATGCGTCCGCCTGGGAAGGGGAACTTCACGCCGCCGCGCGGCTCATTGGCGGTGCGGCGGGAGGCGGCCCAGATTCGAAATGGCTGCGTGCCGGCCTTGAAATCCGGCTCGATCCAGGATGGAAAACCTACTGGCGCTATCCGGGCGATTCCGGCGTGCCTCCGACACTCGATTTCAGCGGTTCCGGGAACGTGAAATCCGTGACCACGCTGTGGCCGGCACCGGAGCGCTTCGGCGATGGCGCCGGCGGACAGTCGATCGGGTATCGCGGCGACGTCGTGCTGCCGCTGCATGTCGTCCCGGAGGATACAAACAGACCGGTGCGGCTGCGCGTCAAGGTCGGCTATGCCGTGTGCGGCAAGCTGTGCATTCCGGCGGAAGCCGATCTCGGGCTGACGCTGTCGGGCAAGACCGGGCCCACCGACGCCGCGCTCGATGCTGCGGAAGCCCGCGTACCGCGGGCCGTCCCGCTGGGGACCAAAACCGGCGGACTTTCTGTCAGCTCCATCCGGCGCGAAAACATCGGCGGCCAAGATCGCATCGTCGTCGAAGTCGCGGCGCCTCCTGGCGCGCCGGTCGATCTGTTCGTCGAAGGCCCGACGCGCGACTGGGCGCTGCCGCTGCCCGAACCGAAAAACGCGCCGACCGGTGGCGCGCCCGGAGCGCGGCAATTCACTTTTGCGCTCGACGGATTGCCGCATGGCGCGAGCGCGGACGGCGCAATGCTGAAATTCACGACGGTCTCGCCCACCGATGCAATCGAAGTCAAAGCCCACCTCGACTAATTCGCCCGGCGCGTTAACTTACGCAGCATCAATACACCCCCGATCTGGATGCGAAAGGATTCGACCATGACGATCAAGGTTGGCGACCGGCTGCCCGAAGCAAAATTCCGGGTAATGGGACCCGACGGCCCGGCCTGGAAATCGACCGACGAAGTCTTCAAAGGCAAGAAGGTCGTACTGTTTGCGGTCCCCGGCGCATTCACGCCGACGTGCAGCAACAACCACCTGCCGGGCTTTCTCAAGAACGCGGACGCGTTCAAGGCCAAAGGCATCGACACCGTCGCCGTCACGGCGGTCAACGACGTGTTCACGTTCGATGCCTGGAAGAAATCGACCGGCGCCGGCGGCAAGCTCGAATTTCTGGCCGACGGCAACGGCGAATTCGCCAAGGCGCTGGACATGACGTTCGACGGCTCCGGCGGCGGACTGGGCGTCCGCTCGAAGCGCTATGCCATGCTGGTCGACGACGGTGTGGTGAAGACGCTCAACATCGAGGAATCGCCCGGCAAAGCGGAAGCATCGAGCGCCGAAAGTCTGCTCAAGCAGATTTAGGAAGCAGCCTACAACCAAAGAACTTTGCGACCGGCGGCGGCGCCCCTGAGATCGGCGGCCTGCCGGTCGTTTGACGCCTGCGGCGCGGGCACAAAACGGCGCGTCGGCACTGTGCCGGCAAGTTCGCGCCGGTCCTTCCGGCTCATGCGGACGAAAACGTAGAGAAGGACTCTCGCGATCCTTCTGACACTGCTCTTGCGGACCGCGTCCCGGGTCCGCAGCGTGAGGATCAAAGCGGATTTCCGCTCGAGTTCTGCCTCGAGGCTCTCGAGCTTTTCGTGAAGCCGGGCGATCTGCACCTCGCGTTTGCCGATTTCGCTGTGACGGCCCGCAGCCCTCGCCCGCAGCCTGTCGGCGTTGACCTCGAGGCGTCGCACAGACATGGCGAATTCCGCGCGCAGGCGATCCTTGTCGGCCTGAAGTTCGTTCACCGCGAGCGGGGTTGCTTCGACAACGTGCTGCCTCGTCAGCCGCACCGCCCGCCCGTGAACGAGCGGCAGGAACGTGAGCATCAAAAGACAGCCCGCCAGCACTCCAATGCCGCACAACATGGCCGACTCGATCATCGGATACCCTCAACAGGCGATGCAACGCCGCCGCCAACAAAACCGGGCGGCCGCAGGGTTAGCAGAAATTTGCCGATTAATGAATTGAAACCAAAATTAACAGTGAACGTCTGAAGAATCGCGCCGCGCGGCCGGGCTGATCGGCCGCCCGACGTTTCCGACCCCTGACTAACTGCGGCCCGCAGCGCCTGTCTGGCGAATTTCCGCAATCGCCTCCCGCGCCAGCTCGTCGGCGCGTTCGTTTTCCGGGTGCCCGGAGTGGCCGCGGACCCAGTGCCAGTGCACCTGATGCGGGGCCAGCGCCAGTTCGAGGCGCTTCCAGAGATCGACGTTCTTCACCGGCTTTTTGTCCGCGGTGAGCCAGCCGTTGCGCTTCCAGCCGGCGAGCCAGGTCAGCACGCCATTGCGCAGATACTGGCTGTCGGTATGCAGATCGACCCGGCATGGCCGCTTGAGCGCCTCCAGCGCCGAAATCGCCGCCATCAGCTCCATGCGGTTGTTGGTGGTCAGTGTCTCGCCGCCCTTCAACTCCTTCTCGCGATCGCCGAACGACAGGATCGCGCCCCAGCCGCCGGGGCCGGGATTGCCGGAGCAGGCGCCGTCGGTGTGAATGACCACGTGCGGAAGCCGTTCGTTCACGGCACCGTCGCTCCGTAGTCGCTCGCGCTGGTGACTTTCTGGTGGAACCGGAGTTTGCGCAGATATTCTATCGGGTCCTTGGGCCGCACCAGCGCGCCCGCCGGGACGTCGAGCCAGTCGACGAGGCGGGTGAGCAGAAAACGCAGCGCGGCGCCGCGCGCGAGCAGCGGCAGCTTCTCCCATTCGGGCGCAGACAGCGGCCGCGTTTTTGCGTAGGCCGAAAGCAGCGCACGCCCCTTCGTCACGTTGAACGAATGGTCGGGCTCGAAACACCACGCGTTGAGACAAACCGCGACGTCGTAGGCCAGCGTGTCGGTACAGGCGAAGTAGAAGTCGATCAGTCCGGACAGACTGTCGCCGAGGAAAAACACGTTGTCGGGAAACAGGTCGGCGTGGATCACGCCCTGCGGCAGACCTGCCGGCCATTCGCGCCCGAGCAGATCGAGTTCGGCGGCCAGCACGGCTTTCAGATCGCGCTGCACGGTATTGGCGCGATCGCCGCACGCTTCGTAAAGCTGGCGCCACCCGGCAACCGAGAGCGCGTTTTCGCGCCGGATGGAAAAATCCGCGCCGGCAAGGTGCAGACGCGCCAGCGCTTCTCCCACGGCGGCGGCATGGCCCGCGCCAGGGCGGCGAATCCACATGCCTTCGAGAAAGGTGACCATCGCCGCCGGCCGTCCGGCGAGCCGGCCCAGCGTTTCGCCCGAGCGATTCTTCACCGGCTGCGGACAGGTGATGCCGCGGTCCGCCAGATGCTCCATCAGCCCAAGAAAAAACGGCAGATCGCGTTCGGCCACGCGCCGCTCATACAGCGTGAGAATGAAATAGCCGCTGCTGGTGTGGACCAGAAAATTCGAGTTCTCGACGCCTTCGGCAATGCCTTTGTAGGAAAGCAGCTCGCCGATGTCGTAACCGGCGAGAAAAGGCGCAAGTTCTTCCGCCGCGACGTCGGTATAAACCGCCATGAAAATCTCCAGCCTCGCGGCTAGCCTGCCATCGGCATGGTCGTCAAGATGGCCGGAAGATGAGTTGGGACGATGAGGCCGTCTGATCCGAAGCTGCGGCACGTATCGCGCGCGGCATCGCGCACCATACAGAACGGCGGACTTTCCGCCATCGTCGCGTGCGACGGACCGCACCGAAACGGGCGAAGTTTCTTTCCAGGCGGCCCGGTCCGGGGATTGCCGCGCGCCACGATGCCGTGCGCACTATCGGCCCCCGCCGCGCAGGGTTATGATGCCGCCCTAGCGCAACGCGCCGGACAGTGATGAAGACCATCCTCGTTCCCGTCGAGTACAACGCCGATCAGAACGCCCCGATGCTTTCGGCGCTGGATACCGCGTTGCTGCTCGCGAAGAAGTTCGGTGGCGGTATCGAGGGCTTTCCGCTGCGGCCGGCCGTCGCCGACATGCTGGCGATGGACCCCGACGCCGGCCTGACCATGGTTGCCGTCAAGGAAAACGACGCCGAAATGGTGCGGCAGGCCGAGCAGCTTTTCCGTTCGTTCATGCAACGCAACAGCGTACCCGCGCTCGAGATCGCCGCCCCGGCCGCATCCGCCGCATCGTGGTCGAACTGGCTCGCGACCGCGCCGAGCGGCAGCGATTTTGTCGGCAGCTATGGCCGCATCTTCGACCTCATCGTGCTGGCGCGGCCAGGCGAGGAATGGCAGAGCCCGTCGATGGTCACGCTTGAATCCGCCCTGTTCGAGAGCGGCCGCCCGGTGCTGATCGCGCCGCCCGTGTCGCCGCGCTCGATCGGCACCAATATTCTGATTGCCTGGAACCGTTCGACCGAACAGGCCCGCGCCACCGCATTCGCGATGCCGCTGTTGCGGCTCGCGGAGCGCGTCACCATCCTGACGGTAGAGGGCGCGACCGTAGCCGGGCCGAGCGGCGTGGAGCTTGCGCGCATGCTCAAGGCCAACGGGATCGCCGCCGAACCGGTCACGGTCACGGCCGGCAAGGTCAGCGCCGGCGAAATCCTTCTGAAAAAGGCCGAGGAGTTCGGCGCCGACCTGATCGTCAAGGGCGCCTATACCCAGAGCCGCCTGCGCCAGATGATTTTCGGCGGCACCACACGGCATGTTCTCGCGCACGCGAAGCTGCCGGTACTGATGGCGCATTAAAACGGGACGCGCTATTGCGCGACCGGCGGGGCGCGCGCTTCAGATCATTTCAGGTCTTTGCGGATGATCTTGCCGACATTGCTCTTGGGCAGGCTGTCGACGAACACGATGGTCTTCGGCACTTTGTAACCGGCGAGCCGCTCGCGGGCGAATGTCGTCAGTTCCTCCGCAGTCAGGGCGGGATCGCGTTTGACGACGAACAGCTTGACGCCCTGCCCGGTGTGCGGATCGGCAACGCCGATCACGGCGGCTTCGAGCACGCCGGGATGGGTCGCAACCACGTCTTCCACTTCATTGGGGAAGACCTTGAAGCCGGAGACGTTGACCATGTCCTTCTTGCGGTCGAGGATTTTCAGATAGCCCTCCGCGTCGAACGCTCCGATGTCGCCGGTGTGCAGCCAGCCGTCGGCGGCCAGCACCATCCGGGTCTCGTCGGGGCGACGCCAGTAGCCCTGCATCACCTGCGGACCGCGCACGCAGATTTCGCCGGCTTCACCGACCGGCAGGTCCTTGCCGTCATCATCGCGGATGGCGACTTCGGTCGAAGGTACCGGCAGACCGACCGTGCCGATGCGCGGATTGCGTACCGGATTGATGCACACCACCGGCGAGGCTTCGGTCAGGCCGTAGCCCTCCACCAGGTTGGTGCCGGTTATCTCGCGCCACCGCGTCGCAACGGCGCTTTGCACGGCAGCGCCCCCGCCCACCGCGAAGGAAAGTTTGCTGAAATCCAGCGCCGCGAACTCGGGATTGTTGATCAGCGCGTTGAACAGCGTGTTGACGCCGGTCATGGTCGAAACCTGCGCGCTGCGCATGGTGCGGATCAATCCCTTGATGTCGCGCGGATCGGGCACCAGCACGCTCCGCCCGCCCATCAGCGCGAACGCCAGCAGGTTCGCCGTCAGCGAGAAGATATGATAGAGCGGCAGCGGGGTGAGCACGCTCCCCTGCTCTTCGCCCAGATACGGATGGATGACCGCGCGGCACTGCAGGGTGTTGGCGACGAGGTTGCGGTGCGTGAGGATCGCGCCTTTCGGCACACCGGTGGTGCCGCCGGTGTATTGCAGCAGGGCGGGAGCGGAAGCCGCCGGCTGCGCGTCGGCATAGCTCGCATCCGGGGTGCGGGCGCAGGCGGCGTGGAGCATCGTAAAGCTCTCGAAGCGCCACGCCGGCACCGAGCGCTTCACATACGTATTGACGAAATTGAACACCATGCGCTTGAGCGCGGGCATGAAATCGCCCAGCCGGGCGACCACAACGTGCTTCACAGCCGTCCCGGGGAGCGCCGAACTCGAGCTTGTGGGCGAAATTTTCCATGATTACGATGACCGTGGCGCCGCAGTCGGCAAGCTGCTGCTGCAGTTCGCGCGGCGTGTAGAGCGGATTGACGTTGACCACCGTCAGCCCGGCGCGCAGCGCGCCCAGAAAAGCCACCGGATAGGCCAGCAGGTTCGGCAGCATGATCGCCACGCGATCACCCGGCGCGCATTTCGCCTGTCCGCGCAGGAAGGCCGCGAAAGCGCGGCTGTTGCGGTCCCATGCCGTATAGCTCATGCGCACGCCGAGACACTCGAATGCCGGATGGGCGCCGTGCCGGGCGCAGGCATCGATCAGCAGCGCCGGCAGCGAGGGATACGAATCCGGATCGATGGTTCGGGGGACCTCTGCCGCATAAGAGGCGAACCAGATCGGCTCGCCGGCGCCGGGCGCAGGCCGGGCCGCAATCTCCGTTTCAAGTCTCATTGCATCAGTCCTCGACGGGCTGCGAAGCAGCCCTTGCAGGGTATCGTACGGCAAAATATGGCGCGGCGGAATCGATGCCGGACGAAGGCCTTATGCAAAATCCGGCCGAACGCGCAGGCCGGACCCACACAACCGGCAGGCGTACTGCCTCCGCGGCCTTTGGTTAACCCATTGGCCTGAAATAAAAAAGCCTCATTAACTAAATTCCGGCTTTGGGACGCGGCAGAAGCATCCACAGCCCGGGCTGGCAAAGGCGGGCCACTTTTTGCCACACTGGGACGTTAATGCCTGTCCGGGTCGGGGTGGGGTCAGCTAAGTTCGCGTTAACCCTTCCCAAAGTTAGTATCGGGGATTGTTCGCCGCAGCACACCGCGGCGGGCGCGTTTGGTCAGGGTTCAACGCGGGGACGCCGGTGCTCGTTGGTGGGGCGCGCCTAAACAATATTCGTATTGCCGCGACACCCGCCCTTTATGCGTGCGGTGTTGCCGTACTTTTCCTGCTGTTCGGCTCGCGCGGACTGCAGACTGCGATCGCCGAGGGCGATACCCGCACCATTTCGCTGCACCACACCCACACCGACGAAAACATCACCATCACCTTCAAGCGCGACGGCCGTTACGACGAGGCAGCGCTGGAGAAGCTGAACTGGTTCCTCCGCGACTGGCGGCGTCAGCAGCAGACCCGCATGGATCCGCACCTGATCGACCTGATCTGGGAAGCGCAGCGCGAAACCGGATCGCGCGAGCCGGTTTGGGTGGTGTGCGGCTATCGTTCGCCCGAGACCAACGCCATGCTGCGCCGTCGCAGCGAGGGCGTCGCCAAATTCAGCCAGCACATGCTCGGCCACGCCATGGACTTCTATATTCCCGGCGTGCCGCTCGACCAGCTTCGCGCCATCGGGCTGCGGCTGCAACGCGGCGGTGTCGGCTTCTATCCGACTTCCGGTTCTCCGTTCGTGCATCTGGATACCGGCAGCGTGCGGCACTGGCCGCGCATGACACGCGAACAGCTTTCGCGCGTTTTCCCTGACGGCCGCACCGTGCATGTCCCGTCCGATGGTCGCCCGCTTGCCGGCTACGCGCTGGCGCTCGACGATCTCAGAAAGCGCGGCGACAGTCCGTCGGCAACATCGATCGCAGCCGCGCGTAACGCCGGCGTGGATTTTGCCGACGCGAACATTGCCCAGAAACTCGTAAGCCCGTTCGCCCGGTTCCTGAGCGGGGCGCGCGATGACGAGGAAGACGACGCCGGCGCTGCTCCTGTGGCCGCGGCATCGAACGAGCCGGCGCCGGCAGCGGAGCCGTTGCGTACGCGGGCGAAGGCCGCAGTGGTCGCCGCGGTCGATCGCGCGCAGGACAAATTCGCGGCTGAGAAAACGAAGCTCGCCCAGGCCGCAACACGCGCCGGAGAGAAGCTCGCGGCGGAAAAGGCGAAGCTCGCGCAGGCCGCGATGCGCGCCGAAGAAAAGCTCGCCGCCCAGAACGCGAAACTCGCCAGCATCGCCTCGAAGGCGCACGTGATCAGCCGCGCCGAGGCCAAACCGCTGGCTGCCGAGAGCCCGAACCAGATCATTCTTGCCCGCGGTTTCTGGCAGGGCCTCCCGGACGGCGCGACCGCCGCGCGCCCCGCGGCAGCCGCCAATCCGCTCGCCGCCCTGCCGCGCGCGCCGACCGCGGCGGCCGACACCGCCGAAACGGCCTCCATCACCCCGTTCGCCGTCAGCTCCACCGATCGCGTTCCTTCGACGCTGGCGCTCGCCTACGCCGAGCAGCCGTCGCATGAAACCGGGGCTGACGAGGTGGCGACCGCCGGGCTGGCTTCGCCGCAGTCCCAGCGCGCCACCGTGACCTCTCCGATTGCGGTTGTGACCGGCAACAACGAGATGACCATCGCGGTAAAGCGCGTCGAAGGCCGGCCGGTTTCCGCGATCCTGACCGTCGCCAACAGGACGAAGCCGGCTTACACCGAAGGCTCGAGCATCGATGATCCGTGGCTGCGCGCCGTCATGGAGTCGCCCAACGTCTATCGTTTCCTTTCCATCACCGCGCTTGGTGTGCCCGATTTTCAGGTTCTGGCGGCGCTGATGGCGAAGCCCGCGAATTCGGTGATGATGACGTTCTCTGCCGACCCGAATGCCGGCCTCGCGCAGGATCACTTCAGCGGCAGCGCGATCGTTTTCGTGTCGACGGTAACTTATCCGCTCCGCACCGCGGATCTCCGCTAGTCCTCTTCGCTGAAAGTCTTTCGCATCGGCGGCTTCGGACGGCGAAGCAATCCGGGCCGCTGCCGGATTGCCTGCCGCTGCCTGCGGCGAGTTTTGCGCTAAAGCATGCCGAGCGCATGCAGGTAGGTCTCGAGAATGGCCTCCTGCTCCTTGCGCTCGTTGGCGTCCAGCTTGCGCAGCCGCACGACGGTGCGCAGCGCCTTCACGTCGTAACCGCTGGCCTTGGCTTCGGCATAAACGTCGCGGACGTCGTCGGCGATCGCTTTCTTCTCTTCCTCCAGACGCTCGACGCGCTCGACGAACGCCTTGAGGTGATCCTTGGCGAAGCGGTGAGCGGTATTCTCGTCGGTGACAGCGGCAGTGGACATGGCATGCTCCTGGCGAAAGCGTCAGCCGGAAGCTTTTGAAAGCCCGCGTGTCCAGGTCAAGGCGCGTTCGCGATCATCCACAGCACTGCACAGGACTCCGCAAATGTTTCGCGCGCGGCGTGCGGCGTCAGTGCTTTTGGCTTGCTTTTTCGAACGCCGCTTTTTGAGCAGCGGAAGCGTCCTTTTGATATTTCGCGCGCCATTCGTCGTAAGGCATTCCGTACACGATCTCGCGGCTCTGCTCCTTCGACATCGCCACACCTTTTTCGTCGGCCGCGTCCTTCATCCAGTTGGAGAGACAGTTGCGGCAGAAGCCGGCGAGATTCATCAGATCGATGTTCTGCACGTCGGTACGGCTGCGCAGATGCTCGACCAGCCGGCGATAAACGGCGGCTTCGAGTTCCACGCGGCTTTTTTCGTCCACGGCCATGATCTCCTCCACGGATGACGAAACATGATCCCGAAAACGGGCGCGGTTTCCGGTAGGATCATGTGCGCCACAACGGAACATAGAGACGCGGCGGGCGTCTTTCCATACTCGGCGGGAGCGGGAGGAATACGATGGCGGATGCGAGGCCCGCGGCCACGCGCGAACTGCTCGAGTCGCTGTTCCGGAGCGCCGTCGCCGCGGCGCATCCCGCGGGATGTCTGCCGCCCCGCCTGCCGGAACCGCCGCGGCGCGGGCGGCTGGTGATTCTCGCCGCCGGCAAGGCTGCCGGTTCGATGACGGAGATTGCCGACCGGCACTACGCGGCGCTGCCGCGGGAGCGGATCGCGGGGCTCGCCGTGACGCGCCACGGCTACACACGCCCGACCGAACGCATCCCGGTGATCGGGGCAGGCCACCCGGTGCCCGACAAGGCAGGCCTCTCGGCGACGCGACGGGTGCTGGCGCTCGCCGACGCGGTGGACGCCGACGATCTCGTGCTGGTGCTGCTGTCGGGCGGGGCGTCGGCGAACTGGATCGCACCGGCCGAAGGTCTGACGCTCGAAGAAAAGCAGGCCGTCACCCGCGCGCTGCTCCAGAGCGGCGCGGCCATCGACGAAATGAACGCCGTGCGCAAGCACCTGTCCCGAATCAAGGGCGGCCGGCTCGCCCGGCGCGCGTATCCGGCACGGGTGGTGACATTGGCGATTTCCGACGTACCGGGCGACGATCCCGCGGTGATCGGCTCGGGTCCGACGGTGCCTGATCCGACAACGCTTGCCGACGCCCGCGCGGTGGTCGCACGCTACCGCCTCGATTTGCCCGAAGCGGTCACGCGCGTCCTCGCCGATCCCGGCAACGAGACTCCGAAACCTGGCGACAGGGTGTTTGCCGGAACGGAATACAGCATCATCGCGCGCCCTGCCGACGCGCTGCGCGCCGCCGCCGCACGCGCGGGCGCTGCGGGCTACGAAAGCGTTATGCTCGGCGACCGCGTGCAGGGCGAGGCGCGGGACGTCGCCGCGGAGCATGCGCGGCTCGCGCTGGAGCTGCGCGCCCAGGGCCGGCGGGCCGCCATCCTCTCCGGCGGCGAACTGACGGTGACGTTGCGGGGCAAGGGCCGCGGCGGACCCAACCAGGAATACGCGCTCGCGCTCGCGATCCATCTCGACGATGCGGCCGGCATCGCGGCGCTGGCCGCCGATACCGACGGCACCGACGGCGGCGGCGGCCGCGCCGACGATCCGGCCGGCGCCTATGTCGATTCGACCACGAATGCGCGGGCGCGCGCGCTCGGCCTCGATCCTGCCGCGTTTCTCGCCGACAACAATTCCACCGGATTTTTCAAAGCTGTAGGCGATTTGTTCCGGCCTGGACCGACGTTCACCAACGTCACTGACTTCCGTGCCATCATGGTTGACAGCCCTTGATTCTTGCCCGGATTCTGAACCGGAATGAGGGACGCGACTTATCCCACGTCAGTCAGTTTGACGCTCGACCGTGCGCCGGCAGGGACCTCTGAAAAGGTTCGTGCATTCGCGGGTGTGAGCGTCGCATTGGCTTTCGCGTCAGGACTGCTCGCGCTCGCCGGTTCGGCCGCGCCGGCCGCGGCGGATTTCCGGCTGTGCAACAACACGCCAAGCCGGGTCGGCGTCGCCGTGGGCTACAAGGAGGCCGATGGGTGGACCACGGAAGGCTGGTGGAATTTGCCGTCGCGCACCTGCGAGACCGTGCTCAAGGGCAATCTCGTTGCACGTTTTTATTACGTCTACGCTATCGACTACGACCGTGGCGGCGAGTGGATGGGGCCGGCCTACATGTGTACGCGCGACAAGGAATTCACCATCCGCGGCATCGGCGACTGCCTCGCGCGGGGTTATGACCGCACCGGATTTTTCGAAGTCGATACCGGCGAGCAGCGCGCCTGGACGGTGCAGCTCACCGAATTGAGCGAGCAGGCGCCGTCGCATCCGTTGCCCTCGGGCAACCTGCTGACGCCGCAGCCTGGCGGCGCCCGCCCTGCCCCAGGCGCAACCGGCGGCCGGGCCGCGCCCGGCGCGGCGCCGTCCGCGGCGCCACCGGGAAGCCAGAACCGATGAGGCGTCAGCGGCGCACCAAGGTCGTCGCAACGCTTGGGCCGGCTTCTTCCAGCCGCGCCATGATTACCCGGCTGTTCGAGGCTGGCGCCGATGTGTTCCGCATCAACATGAGTCACACCAGCCACGACAAAATGCGTGAGCTGGTCGAAACCATTCGCGCGGTGGAAGCCGACCATAATCGCCCGATCGGCATTCTGGTCGATCTGCAGGGGCCCAAACTGCGGCTCGGCAGTTTCAACAACGACTTCGCGGAAATCGACAGCGGGCAGTATTTCACGCTCGACAGCGACCCGGCGCCCGGCGACGCCAAGCGGGTTTGCCTGCCCCACCCGGAAATTTTCGCAGCCATCAAGCTCGGCGATACGCTGCTGATCGACGACGGCAAGCTGCGGCTGACCGTGACGGATGCGCAGCCGCAACGCATCGTCGCGCGGGTCGTGGTCGGAGGCAAAGTCTCGAACCGCAAGGGCGTGAGCCTGCCCGATACCGTCGTGCCGGTCGCGGCTCTGACGGCGAAGGATTTGGCCGATCTCGAAGCCGCGCTCGATGCTGGCATCGACTGGGTGGCGCTGTCGTTCATACAGCGGCCGGAAGACGTCGCCGAGGCCAAAAAGATCACCCGCGGACGCGCGTCGGTGATGGCCAAGATCGAGAAGCCGCAGGCGGTGACGCAGGCTCGATGACATTCTGGATCTCGCCGACGCGCTGATGGTGGCGCGCGGCGATCTCGGCGTCGAAATGCCGCTGGAGAAAGTGCCCGGCGTGCAGAAGGAAATGACGCGCGCCTGCCGCCGCGCCGGCAAGCCGGTCATCGTCGCTACCCAGATGCTGGAATCAATGATCAACAGTCCCGTGCCGACGCGGGCCGAGGTCTCCGACGTCGCGACCGCGATTTTCGACGGCGCCGACGCGATCATGCTGTCCGCGGAATCGGCATCGGGCCAATACCCGGTCGAAGCGGTCACGACCATGAATCGCATCGCCGAAGAGGTCGAGAACGGGTCGCTGTATTTGCAGGCGCTGCACGTGCTGCACACCGAGCCCGAAGCGACCGGCGCCGACGCCATTGCAGCCGCCGCGCGGCAGGTCGCCGAAACTCTCGATCTCTCCGCCATCGTGTGCTGGACCGAGTCCGGCGCCACCGGACTGCGCGTTTCGCGCGAGCGGCCGCAGCCGCCCATCATCGCGATCTCGCCCAAGGTCAACACCGGCCGCAAGCTGTCGCTGGTCTGGGGCATTCATTGTGTGGTCGCGCAGGACGCGCTCGACCAGGACGACATGGTCGACCGCGCCTGCCGGATCGCCTTCAGCGAAGGTTTTTCAAGCCCGGCCAGCGCGTCATCATTGTGGCCGGCGTGCCGCTCGGAACGCCGGGCGCCACCAACATGATCCGGGTCGCTTTCGTAGGCTCGCAGACGATCGACGAAATCTGACCGCGGACGCCTGCAGGCGACCCTACGCTGTCGCACCGTCCGTCGTCGGCCTCGCCGCCAGCACCGCTACATCTCTTCGACCGCGGACGCAACGCGATCCGCGGCGGCGTGATGCAGCATGTGACCGAAGCCTGCGAGCATTTCGACCTTTACCACTGGGCGCGGCCTCGGCAAGTCTCGCGGCATTCCTTTCAGGCGGCACCACTGGATCGCGATCGCCGTTGAACGCGATGGTCGGGACGGCGAAGTTCGCCGTAACGGCCCGAATTGTCCTCGAGAAACGCATCAAGCCCGCCGACGTCCGACCAATTGGCCATGAGCGTCTCTGGCCGCAGCACCAGCATCGCGGCCGTGCGTTTGATTAGCCGGGCGGGATCATCTGCGGCAAGAAAGCGGTACGAAAGCCCGAGCCGATGAGCAACGCGCCGAAAGGCAGGCCAGCGTGCGGGCAAACAGCCACCCGATCGGCGATGCAAGGAGGCGTTATGCCAGGTCATGCGCCCATAGTCGGATGCGTCGGCGACGCAACAAGAACAAGACCGGCGACGCGCTGCGGATAATCCAGCGCAAACGTCAATGCGAGCGAACCGCCCCAGGAATGGCCGACCACAATGGCGCGCGAGACACCGAGCCGGTCGAAGATCTCGTTCACCACACCAGCCTGGAAAGCCGGCGAAGCGCTCTTGCGTTCCCGCGCGCGCTGAAGCCGAAACCCGGCCGATCGATCAGAATGACGCGATGGCGCAGCGCGAGACGTTCGCCCAGCGCCACATCCATGTCAAGAAGATTCGCTCCGGCGCCATGGAGGAGCACGACCGGTAACTGCCGTGCCGGAGGCTTCGGGACCGGGCGCATTTCCACGACGTGCTGCGGTAACCGCCGACATCGATGAAACGGCCGCCTGGCCGGTGCCGCCGCGTGATCAGCCACGTACGAGAAACGTGATCACCGCGCCGGCGGCAAGGACAGCAACGATGATCACGAGCGCGGTCATGACGTGATTTGTCGACCCCGATTGCGCGAAAACGGTGGCGGATGGCGTGGCCGCCGTTTCAATAAAGCTTCGCCCTTGAGCCAGCGCGCGCCGCGGGCATAGAGCTTTTCAAGCTCGGGCCCGTCGATACCCGGCATGTCGGTCTTCACTTTGTAGCCGACTTTGGCCTGCAGATACGCGAGATGGCGGTAGCCCTCCGGAAAGGCGTTGAGCAGCGTCTGGTCCAGAACCAGCTTCGCGGCGGGATCCACCGGATCGGCGCGATCCTTTTCGTAGATCGGCTGGCGCAGGACGAGACCCCAGCGGCCGTCGCGCTTCTCGAAGAAATCAAAGAAGCGCCCGGTACACAGCACGTCACAGATCACGCCGTCGAGCGGTCCGCGCTGGGAGATCGTCATCTTGGTCTGGGAAATCGCCCGATGGCCGGCGACGTCGATCGTGCTGCCGCCGAGAAAATGCAGGATGCGGACGCCGCGCGCCCAGCCCTCGTCGTTGACCTTGATGAATTCCTCGAAGCCGCCCTGGAACCAGGTCGCCATCATGCGGCCTTCGGCATGCCAAACGGTCCGGAACCGATCCCAGAGGCGCGCATCGCGCCACACCGCCCAGTTCTCGATGAGTTCGCGGACGGCAACTTTATCGGCGGCAATATCTGTCATTCCGTTGATCCATGCTGAAGGGAAGAGCGCGGACTATACCGTCCGCGACCGCCGAAAACAGCGGCGGACGGTCAGTGCGGCGTCAGGGTAACGCGCCAGGATCAGATGTCCCGCCCTTCGACCTTCTCGCGCAACGAGTTGACGACTTCGCCGATATGCTCGAGGTGAGGATCGATCGCCAGCGCCCGGCGATACGCTGCGAGCGCGTGCTTCTCGTCGCCGATCTCCTGCAGGATCAGGCCGAGGCCGGACAATGCTCCGAAATGCCGCGGTTCGAGCAACAGCACCTCGTGAATGTCGGCCAGCGCGTGCCCAAAGTCCTTCTTCATGTAGTAGAGGGTCGCGCGGCGGTTCCAGCCTTCCGTATAGTCGGGCTTGAGCGCGATCACGGCGTCGAGCAGCTGGATCGCGAGATCGAGGTCCTTGTCGTCGGCCGCCGCCTTTACCCGCGCCATGAGCAGGTTGCAGGTGTCGCTGCCGGACACCATCCAGACCGCCCAGATGCGGTCCTCTATCGCCTTGGCGCTCTCGGCATCCGGCGCAATCTTGAGCGCATCGAACAGCGTGTCGATACTGAAGCTCCGCTCGCCCCTTCCGGCCTGCTGGACATCGTCCGGAGGAGTGACCCAATCAGGGGTCTGCGACCCTTCGGGCGGGCTTTGCACATCGTCGGCGGCAGGCTGTAGCGCGAAGGGCGGGGGTGACAAGGGCGATGCGGACGGGGGCGATGAGGGCCACGCGGTCGACGCCGGCGCAAACAAAGCCGCACCTAGCGCGAGAACCGGGAGGAATCGCCATTCCATAGGCACGAGTCTAAGCCCCATTCCGGGCCGGACAAGCCCGAAATGCGGTCAAAGGGACGTGAACAATGAGGCAGGCTGCGTCGGCAGACAGCGCGGCGCGTTCAGCCCTGACGGGCCTTGTAGCGCCGGTGGGTCTTATTGATGACGTAGACGCGGCCTTTGCGCCGCACGATGCGGTTGTCGCGGTGCCGGCCGCGAAGCGATTTCAGCGAATTACGCACTTTCATGGAGGGTATCCCGCGTTTTGCGGTTCTCTACGGATGGGCCGCCATGTTGTCAATGATCCCGCCCATCGCCTGCAGTGCGGCCGGGCCCGGTTGTTCGGCGCCTGCGGCGCTTTCGGCCCCGAGATCGACGCCCGCGGACGCGCCGGTCAGGCGCCTGACTGCCTTGTTCCAGGCGCGCAGCGCGAGGCCCAGCGGGAGAGGCATGCTCTGCCGGCACACCGCGATCTTCCGCACTTCCTCCAAAACCCGCCATTCGGCACAGCATCCAGCCGGGAAAAACACCACATCGCCCGCGGTCACCCGGCGGGTATGGCCCTCCTCGTCCGTAATCGCGACCTCGCCCGCGAGGATGTAGAGCGTCTCGTCGACCGTGTAGTGCCAGTTGAACCGGCCGGGCGTGCAGGACCAGGCAACCACCAGCGATGTCCGATCGGCGCTCTGCGCGATGCGGGCCGACTTCGCCTGCGGCTTGCCCTCGAGGATCCAGCTTTGCGGAATCGGATTGGAGACGAGTTCGAGATCGGCAGGTATCGAATAGACAGGTCGCGTCATGGCAGCCCCCCTTGTTATTCGCCGGCGGCGTTATTCACCGGCAGCCCTGCGGCCGGGTGCGCCGGCCGCAGGCTGTAGTTGTCCGTTCCGCGGAACATTGCGGCGCGAGCGGCGCACCGGCATCGTCGCCAGCGTCGCCGTCCGCCGTTCCGCCTTGCGGTCTTTCAGATATGCAAGCCAGTTTTCGTAAATTCCCGTGGCAGAATGCCGCCAGGAGTTTTCAAGCCCGGTCTCGAGCGCGCTCATCGGAAATTCGCCGATCAGGCCGGCATGCCGCCCGCGCAAAGCGCGCACGCGAAAATCTTCCGCCGCCGCGGTTGCCCGATCGTTGAAGTAGCCTCGCGGTGTCGCCGGGAAGTTATCCCGCTCGCCGCGCAGAAAGCGGCCGACGTCGCGGCGATACTCGCGCGCCAGCGTGTCCGTGTCGTATTCCGGATGACCCTGGAAGAACACGAACAGCGAGCGGTCGCGTTCCATCCGCGCGAACGCATCGACGCCCACAAGCGGGGAGCCGCCGAGAATGCGGTAGCCGGCCGCAACCAGCGCCGCCTCGGGCAGGTCGTTGTAGCGGGAATGCGGTACGCGAAGCCGCGCCGGCGTATTTTTCAGAAGCGGACTGTCGGCGCTGACGTCGCAGTCGAACACACCGGACAGCTTGTCGTCGAGCGGCCGTCGTTCAATGCCGTCGGCATGCAGCACGGCGGCATGCGCCGCAAGACACGACCAGACCGTCGAGACGGTATTGTCCCGCGCCCAGTCGACGAGCCGCGAGAGCGCCGGCCAGTACGGTTCATCTGGAAGATGCGCGGCGCGCGGCTCGGTCCCGGTCACGATCAGGCCGTCGAGGCGCATGTCCCACAGTTCGGAGAGATCGCGATAGCGGCGGCTGTTCTCGGCCGGTGCCTCGCCGTGCGGCCCGCCGGACAGCGAAAACAGCCGGCAGCGAACGATCGTGCGTGGTGCGGCGGCGCGGAGCAGGCCGAGAAACTGCCGCTCGGTCGCGTCCCACGCCGCCTCCGGCATGTTGTTGACGAACCCGATGGTCAGGCAGTTGCCGCCGCGCAGCTCTGCGTCCGAACCTGAACGATCGGTGTCGATCAAAAGCGGCATCAGCGCCCGTCCGTACCCTACTCAGCCGCGATCAGCGGCGCAGGCCGAAGCTCATGCGCCGCGGCGAGGGCCTGATCGAGGTCGGCCAGAATGTCGTCTATGTGCTCTATGCCGACAGACAGCCGGATCATCTCCGGACGCACGCCCGCCTTCTGCTGTTCTTCGGCAGACATCTGGCGATGCGTGGTCGAGGCGGGATGGCACGCAAGCGATTTGGCATCGCCCATGTTAACCAGCCGTTTGAAAAGTTTGAGCGCGTCGTAGAACGCCTTGCCCTTTTCCAGTCCGCCGGCGATGCCGAACGTCAGCAGCGACGAAGCCCGGCCACCGAGATATTTGCGCGCCAGCGGGTGATACGGGCTGTCGGCAAAGCCGGCATAATTGACCCAGGCAACGCGCGGATCGGCCCGCAGGAATTCAGCGACGCGGCGCGCATTCTCGACGTGACGTTCGACGCGCAGCGCCACCGTCTCGATCCCCTGCAACAGCAGAAATGCCGCCAGCGGCGACAGCACCGCGCCGGTGGTGCGCTGACACACGCTGCGGCAGCGCGCGATATAGGCGGCCGGACCGAAATGGTCGGTGTAGACGAGGCCGTGATACGACGCGTCCGGCTCGTTGAACGCCGGAAAGCGCCGGGCATGCCTGCGCCAGGGAAAGCGGCCGGAATCGACGATCGCGCCGCCGAGCGTGGTGCCGTGGCCGCCCATGAATTTGGTGAGCGAGTGGACGACAATATCGGCGCCGTAATCGATCGGACGCAGCAGGATCGGCGTCGCGACCGTGTTGTCGACGATCAGGGGAACGCCATGCCGGGCGGCGACCGCTGAGAGCGCCTCGATGTCGCAAATATTCCCCGCCGGATTGCCGATGCTTTCGCAGAACACGGCGCGCGTATCGTCGTCGATCAGCTTTTCGATCGCGTCGGGGCTGTCGGATTCGGCGAACCGTACCTTGATGCCCTGGCCCGGGAGGATGTGCGCGAACAGCGTGTGGGTAGTGCCGTAAAGCTGCGGGATCGAAACGATGTTGCTGCCGATGGAAGCGAGATTGAGCACCGCATAGTTCAGCGCCGCCTGTCCCGAACTTACGCAAAGCGCTTCAAGGCCGCCTTCGAGCGCCGCGACGCGGCGCTCCAGCACCGCTGTGGTCGGATTGCTGATGCGGCTGTAACGGTGGCCTTCGGCTTCGAGATTGAACAGCGCGGCGCCGTGATCGGCGCTTTCGAACTCGTACGCGACGGTCTGGTAGATCGGAACTGCGACGGCTCTCGTGGTCGGCTCGGTTTCGTAACCGCCGTGAACCGCTACCGTATCGCTTTTCATGTCGTCCCGCTTCGCCGCGTCTTCCAACCCTCCGCCAGAGTATCCCCGGTGAGTTTATTATCTGTGGCAAATGAGCCGAACAACTTCGTTGCCGCGTATTCGAGGCAATAACCTTAATTGTTCACCACACACCGCGCGATTTCGCGCGGAGCGGCGGATTTCAAAAGCGGAAACTTAAAATTTTAGCCAGTTTCGACGCGACAGATTGATGTTGCCGGACGATGATTGGCCAATGGGTGTGATCGAAAGAGAGCGAACCGCACATGCGCCCGGGGCCGATACGGCGCTGCGGGACTGGGTGCGCGCGCTGGAAGCGACGGCGCCAATCGCGGCGCATCCGCAGCGTCTGCTGTCCGGCGTGATCGGCGAACTCGCACGCACGAATCCCGACGCACCGGCACTGTTATCGCGCGGCGAAATTTTCAGCTACGGCGCGCTGGCCGAACGCATCGACCGCTACGCGCGCTGGGCGCTCGATGCCGGCATCGCCAAAGGCGACACGGTTGCGCTGCTGATGCCGAACCGCCCCGAATATCTCGCGATCTGGCTCGGCCTGACCAGCGTCGGCGTCGTCGTTGCCCTCATCAACACCGGGCTGCGCGGAGCTTCGCTCGCGCATTGCCTCGACGTCGCGACGCCGAAGCACGTGATCGTCGACGGCGAGCTTTGCCGTGCGTTTCGCGAGGTCGAGGCGAAACTCGCGAGCCGGCCCAAAGTGTGGTCGCACGGCGCCGCGCCGGACGGCGCATATGATCGCATCGACTGCGCGGTCGGGGAGCTTCCGGACTCCGCGCCCGCGGCCGGAAAGCCGCCGGTGACGATCGACGACGTCGCGCTGCTGATCTACACCTCCGGCACGACCGGGCTGCCGAAGGCCGCGCGCGTGAGCCACCGGCGCCTGCTCCAGTGGAGCTTCTGGTTTGCCGGTCTGATGAATACCGGGCCGCAGGACCGGATGTACGACTGCCTGCCGCTCTATCACAGCGTCGGCGGCGTGGTCGCGACCGGCGCGCTGCTGGTGCGCGGCGGCTCGGTGCTGATCCGCGACAAATTCTCGGCGCAGCATTTCTGGGACGACGTGGCCGACGGCGGCTGCACGCTGTTCCAGTATATCGGCGAACTGGCGCGTTATCTGGTCAATGCACCGGACCATCCGCGTCAGCGCGAACACCGGCTGCGCATGTGCTGCGGCAACGGCCTGCGCGCCGACGTCTGGGAAAAATTCCGCCAGAAATTTGCGATACCGCGCATTCTGGAATTCTACGCCTCAACCGAAGGCAATTTTTCGCTCTACAACGTAGAAGGCAGGGTCGGCGCCATCGGACGGGTTCCGCCATTCCTCGCGCACCGCTTTCCGCTCGCTGTCGTGAAATTCGATGCCGTGACCGCCGAACCGGCGCGCGATCCGGAAGGGTTCTGCATGCGATGCGCGGTCCACGAACCCGGCGAAGCGATCGGCCTGATCGCCAGCGCATCGTCGCCGTCGGGCGGGTTCGAGGGCTACACGGACCCGCAGGCTTCCGAGAAGAAGATTCTGCGGAACGTATTTGCGCCCGGCGACGCGTGGTACCGCACCGGCGATCTGATGCGGCGCGATGCGGCCGGTTTCTTTTACTTCTCCGACCGGATCGGCGACACGTTTCGCTGGAAAGGCGAGAACGTCGCGACCTCGGAGGTGGAAGCCGTCATCGCGTCGTTTCCCGGGATCAGGGAGGCGAGCGTGTACGGCGTGCACATACCCGGCACCGAGGGCGCTGCCGGCATGGCCGCCATCGTCGCCCCTGATCTGAATCTTGAAAATTTTCACCGGCACCTTACGCGGTCGCTGCCGCCGTACGCGCGCCCGCTGTTTCTGCGCATCACCGATCGCCTCGCAACGACATCGACGTTCAAGCAGATCAGCGCGGATCTCAAACGCGAGGGGTTCGACCCGGCGGCGGGCGATCCGGTGTGGTTCAACGACCCCGCGAAGGACGCCTTCGTTCGCCTCGACCCCGCCCTCTTCGCCCGCATTCAGGCCGGCAGCGTCCGGCTGTAAGGCCGACTTCGGGCCGCGGAACGCACCGGGCTCCTGCCCGCGGTCAGATGTGCTCGGCCGCCTGCGCGGCGATAAACGTCTCGGCCTCGGCCTGTTCCTGGCTGGTGCGGTTGAAGAACGCGTTGAGCAGCACCGCCGAAATCGACGTCAGGATGATGCCGTCGCCGAAGATCGGCTTCAGCGCGTCCGGAAAGACGTGGAAGAATTTCGGCGCGACGATCGGAATCAGGCCGAAGCCGATCGAGATCGCGACCACCAGCACGCTGTTGCGCTGCTTCGCATAGTCCACGGTCGACAGGATTTTGATGCCGGTCGCCGCCACCATGCCGAACATGATGAAGCCCGCGCCGCCCAGCACGCATTGCGGCACCGAAGCGACGATGAACGCGAGCTTCGGAATGAGGCCGAGCCCCAGCATGATGATGCCGCCGGCGACGCAGACCCAGCGGCTGTACACGCCGGTCACGCCGACGAGGCCGATGTTCTGCGAATACGACACATAGGGAAACGTGTTGAAGATCGCGCCGATCACGGTGCCCAGCGAATCCGCGCGCAGGCCGCGCTTGATGTCCTCGGCATCGACCTTGCGGCCGGTCATCGCGCCGAGCGCGAGGAACATGCCGGTTGCCTCGATGAACACGATGGTCACGACCAGGCACATGGTCAGGCACGGGATCAGATAGAACTGCGGCATGCCGAACTGCAGCGGCAGCACCACGCGCACGATCGGCTCGTTCGGCAATGCCGGTGAAATCGGTCCAGCCAAGCGCGATGGTGACGACGTAGCCAGCCGCAATACCCATCAGCACCGCGACATTTTGCAGAGAAGCCGCGCGCGAATTTGATCACGAGCAGAATGATGGCGAGCACCAGTCCGGCCACCAGCAGATAGCCGGCGGCGCCGAAGTCGGCTTTGCCGGCGCCGCCGCCGGCCCAGTTGACGCCGACCCGCATCAGCACCACGCCGATCATGGTGATGATCGTGCCGGTGACGACGGCGGGAAAAAAGCGCAGCACGTATTTCACGAACGGCGCGACGCAGAGGCCGAAAATCCCGCCGACCAGAACCGCGCCGTAAATCCCGGTCAGTCCGACGCCCGGCATCGCCGCCATCGCCAGCATCGGCGAGATCGACACCGCGGTGACGCCCATGATGATCGGCAGGCGGATGCCGAACGGGCCGAAGCCGACGGTCTGGATCAGGGTCGCGATGCCGCAGGCGAACAGGTCCGCGTTGATCAGCATCGCGATCTGATCCTTCGGCAGATGCAGCGCGCCGCCGATGATCAGCGGCACCGCGACGGCGTTGGCGTACATGACCAGGACGTGCTGGAGACCGAGCGTCGCAAGTTTCGGGAGCGGCAGCACCTCGTCGACCGGGTGGACGGCTGCCGGATGGACAGCCACCGGATGAACAGCGTCAGTCATCGGATCTCCCCAAAGGCCGTCAAAGATCTCAACCTGGGAGACGAGGCATGCAATTTCCGCGCCCAGATTTGGGGCGGCCGGGCATGGCAGGACGCGAAAGGAATGACGCGAAAGGAATGGAGCGCGGCCGGATCAGGCGCCGCGCGAAAACAGTCCGGCGATGGCTGCAACGACCAGCCCAAGCCAGCCGGCAATAAGAATGACGCCGCCGGTCGGGGCGGCCATGACAAACAGGCGGTGCCCCGCGAAAGCCCGCATGGCGATGTCGCCCGAAAACAGGGCGGCGCCTGCGACCCAGGCGATCAGTACCGCGAGCATCAGCGGCCGCCACAACAGGCCTGCCTGTGTCGCCGCAGCCCCGCCGGGCAACGCCGCCGCGTGGAACAGCAGCATCCAGGCGGCCCCCTCCAGCCCGCTGTTCGGCGCGGCGTGGGCACCGGCGGCTGCGAGGACGACGCCGGCGGCTCCCATCAGGCCGGCGAGCGCGATCAGGACAATCAGGGCCAGGGTATTCATCCTCCCGATCCGCGCGGACGATGCGTGGCAAACGGCAGAGTGCTACAGCGCCCGGATCGCCAAGTCACCCGGTTCCGCACAGTTTCACCGATCCGGTTTCGCCAGTCACGACCGGTTTCGCCCGCCGGGCTATGCCGTGGTGCCGGCGTCCACCGTCAGCACGGTACCGGTGATGTGGCGCGCCTTGTCGCTCAGCAGAAACTCGACCGCATCGGCGACATCGCCAACTTCCGGCAGGCGGCGAAGCGCGGTGCGCCGCGCGACCTTCTCGAGGAGATCGCCCTCCATCGCCTGCGTCATGTCGGTCGCAAGAAAGCCGGGCGAGACCGCGTTGACGTTGATCCCGAGCCGCCCGACTTCGCGCGCCAGCGACCGGGTAAAGCCCACCATCGACGCTTTGGTTGCCGCATAAGCCGCAAGCCCGCTGTAGCCGGTGGCGCCGATGATCGAAGCAACGTTGACGATGCGGCCGGTGCCGGCCGACATCATTCCGCGCATCACATATTTGGTCAGCACGATCGGCGACAGCGTGTTGATGCGCACCTGTTCTTCGAGCTTCGTATTGTGCATCGTCGCCAGCGCGCCGTGGTGCTCCAGCGCCGCGTTGTTGACGAGGCCGAACATCGGTCCGAAGTCCCTGCGCACCTGCCGCGCCAGTTCCGGGATCTCGTCGATCCTGCCGAGGTCGAACGGCACGAAATGGAGCGAGCCCTGGCCGGCGCTGCCGGCCTGTTCGATCGCCACCGCCAGATTTTTGTGTTTGTTGCGCGCCACGGCGACCACGTCGTAGCCCGCGGCGGCAAGTGTTTGGCAGATGGCGAGACCAAGGCCGCGGCTGCCGCCCGTCACCAGCACGCTGCGCGCGGCTTTGCCCATGACCGGTTCCTAGCGTCGCACGAGCTTGCCGGTCGCGCCGACGCCGAGTGACGAAACGAAGCTGAGCGAGGCCGGCACCTTGTGCGCCGGCAACGCCTGACGGCAGAACTCAAGAATGTCGTCGCGGACTTCGGCCGCCGGTTCGTCCTCGCCTGCCGGCGTCAACACCACATCGGCAACGACAATCGAGCCGGTGATCGGGTTGCGCTTTCGGCGCACCAGCGACATGCGCACCTGCGGATGCCGGTTGATCACCGCCTCGACCTCTTCAGGATGCACCTTCAGTCCGCCGATGTTGATGATGCCGCCCTTGCGGCCGGCGAAATGCCAGCGCTCGCCGCGCTGCTCGACGATGTCGCCGGTATCGACGAAGCCGTCCGCATCGGCCAGCGCGGGCCGCGGAACCGACGTAACCTGCGGCAGCGCCAGGCGAACGAATTCGCAGCGATCCGTCCGGAAAGACTTTCAGCTCGACGCCGTCGCGGGCATGTCCGACAAAGGAAGCCGGAAACCCTGCGAGGCCGTCATTGACGTCGAAGGCGACGCCGGCTTCGGTCGAAGCGTAGGCATGCCCGATCGTGGCCTGCGGAAATACCGCGCGCAGCCGGTCCAGCACCGCCTGATCGGAGATCTCGCCCGAGAGCCGGACGTAACGCAGCGGAATTTTCCGGATCGCCGGATTCATCAGCGCGCGGCGCCAGTGGGACGGTGTGCCCGAAAGATGCGTGACCCCGTGCTGCGCCGAGCCGCGCCAGATGATCGGCGATCGGCTCTCCCGCGCCGGACAGCACAAGAGACGCGCCGCCGAGCACGGCCCGCAGAAAGATTTGCAGCCCGCCATAGCGGCGGATGTCATAGAACGTTCCCCATGCGGTGGCGCCGTCGGCGGGGCTCGGCGTGTGCAGCGCCGACGTCAGCCGGGAAAGGTCGTGCGTGACGAGCTTCGGCACGCCGGTGGTGCCGGAAGTCATCAGCACCCACTCGGTACACTGATCGCTGCGGGCATGCGCGCCCGCCGCCGCGATCGACGGTGCACAGGTGACGCGAACCGGCAGATCGAGCGCCGAGCATTGCGGCAGCGATGCGTTATCGAGCACGACGGCGTCGATCCCGGCCGCCGAAACGACGGCGTCGAGATGCGACGGGTCGGCGTCCGGCGGCAAAATCAGCAGGCGGTGCGCACAGCCGTCCAGCTCGACCAGCGCAAGCGCGGTCGTGATCTGGCTTCCTGTCGCCAGCAGCACCGAGCGGCCCGCGAGGTCGCCGAGACGGCCGCCGAAAATCGTGCCGCGGGCGAGGTCGGTGTAGCGCGCCTCCGCGTCCGGCGCCCACAGATATCGTGGCGCCGGCGCGTTCGTTACAAACCCGTGCAGCGATCGCACCTCAGTGCGCACCATGCTCATAGACTTTCACGAACTGGCCGAGCGTGACCGGAAAGACTGCATCCTCGGCGGCGGTAAAGGGATCGATGCCGAGAGTCTCTTCCAGCCGCGCGACCAGTACCGCGAAACCAAGCGAGTCGAGACCGCAATCCGCGAGCACGAGATCTTCCCTGAGCGGAGCAAGAATTTTGCCCTGCTCGCGCGCGATACGTTCCATCTGCTCGATTATGGTTAACTTCACCGACATGCCGCAGCCTACTGTTTGTTCATTTCGGCGCAGGTATAGTCCCTCAACACTTACGATCAAGTTCACGAACAGCATGTGGTCAATGCCGATGGTGTCCGCGTGACCGGACTGCGTTGCCGCCAGATCGAAGAAGCCGACATCGGCGACGTCGCAACTCTCCTTGCGCGCGGATTTCCGGTTCACGACCGTCAGTTCTGGTTGAATGCGTTTGCAGAACTCACCCGGCACGAGCCGCCGCCGGGCCTGCCGAAATATGGTTATCTGCTTGCGAACGACGGTGCCGCCGTAGGTGCGCTGCTGCTGATCTGTTCGACGGTACGCAACGACGGAGCGTTGACGACGCGGTGCAATTTCTCGAGCTGGTACGTCGAGCCAGCATTCCGCGCCTACGCTCCGCTCCTCGTCTCGCGGGCGCTGCGGCACAAGAATGTCACTTTTCTGAATATCTCCCCGGCGCCGCATACCCGGCCGATCATCGAAGCACAGGGCTTTTCGCGCTACAGCGACGGCATCTTCGTCGCTGTCCCCGCGCTGAGGGGACTGTTCGGCGGCCCGAAGGCCGAAGTGTTCGCGGCGGACCGCGATCCGGACGTCGCGTTCGATCCGCTGGAACGCGAGATCCTGCTCCAGCATGCCGCGCATGGCTGCCTGAGCCTGTGGTGCGCGACCTCCGAACGCGCCTTTCCGTTTGTGTTCCGGCCGCGCCTGGTGAAGGGCATCGTGCCCTGCCTGCAACTGATCTATTGCAATGACCTCGCGGACTTCGTGCGTTTCGCCGGGCCGCTCGGGCGCGCGCTGGCAAGACGCGGGCGGCCGTTCGTGCTCATCGACGCAAACGCCGCCATACCCGGACTTGCCGGTATTTTCCGCCCTGACAAAATGCCGAAATATTTTAAGGGTCCGCAGCGTCCGCGCCTCGGCGATCTCGCCTACACCGAGCAGGCGATGCTGGGCGTGTAGCCGCACGCAGGCGACCGCGGCCTCCGCAAACGGGGAGACCGGGCCGGTTTGCGTTTGACGTCAGATCGCCAGCGCGCTTCGCACCGACGACGGCCACTGCGACAGCTCGACACCATGCGTGGCGAACATGGCGAGCGCCAGCCGGTCCATGCCGAACGCGACGCAACCGGTATGAACCGCTTCGCCGGCGGCATCGCGCAAATTCCACGCCGTGCCGAAATGGTCGCGATGACAGTTGAAGCTCATGCACGCCGTCGGATCCTCCGCCGACCGCACCGGAATCAGCAGTTCGAATTTCAGCGCCTGCTCGCGCTGGCTCATCGCCATCAGCTTGCCGCCGCGCCCGAAGAACGGATCGCTGGCCTGCTCGATCCGGAACGGCAGGCCGAGCCGCCCGGCGAACTCGGGCGCCCACTTGATCCACCGCTGCCGGAAAGCATCCACCTGCGCGGGCGTGCCGAGGCAAACATATTCGCGCATGCGGAACGACTGCAGCCGGTCGAGATCCTTGGAGGGCTCACGCCGGAAGCAGTCGCCGGCAACGTCGAACAGCAGGCCTTCGGCCGGAACTTCGCCGCGGCTCGCAACCAGCGGATAGACCGGATAGCAGGCGGCTGGACTGAGAACCAGATCGGCCGCCGACAGCGCATTGGTCCAGTCCTCGCCGGCATCGAGCCGCTCGACCGCGCCGCCGATTTCGGCCTCGGTGCCGCCAAGGCAGCAAACACAACCGAGAAAATTCGGGAAACTTTTCAGATAGCCGGACTTCTCGAGCTGCCGCCGGCTCATTACCGGCGGAAAGTGCAGGACCTCCGTCCCCGGCTCGCGGTGCCGCGAAATAAGCGCGGCAAGCGCGGCAACGACGTTTTCAAAGGCGGCGGTGCGGACGTGCACACCATCGATGCCGGTCGGCAGCAGCAGCGCCTCGGCGATCGCATCGAGCGAGCGAACCGGTGAAGCCGGATTTTTGAATGCCACGTTCATTGACGCCTCCTTCTTGGATACTCTTTTTGAAGTTCAGTCGCGGAGCGAAGCCGGCGCAGGAGTTAAGGAGCGACGCCGAAGCAAGGTTTGCGAGGATCCGGTCGTTGCTGATCATGACCGGCGATGACAAAATGTCGCGCAGATGGCGTCCCATGCTGAACTCGCTGTCGTTGCGATAGCCGGACAGCCCGCACGTCTGCATGGCGCTCATCGCCGTCGCGACGGCGAGTTCGGATGCGTTCACCTTGAGCAGGTTGAAGGCTGTCTGAAAATCGAGCGAATCCGGCGCGGTCGGGTGTTCCGCCGCAGCCTCGAAGCGCTGCAGGGCGCCTGCGACAAGCGCGCGCAGCTTCTGCAATGACGCGTTGGCGCGGGTGAGGTGGGCTGCGCCGGGCGGAAGCGTGCCGTCGGCGCGTCTGCATCGCCGTGCGTACGAAAAGCCGGGCGCGATCGACCGATGCGGCGGCGATGCCGGCCCAGGCGCTGCTCCAGAGCAGGTGCGCCACCGGCATCATGGTGCGGGAATGAATCTCGCTGTAGCTCACGGGAAGGATCTGTTCGCCCGCGGCGGAGGCGACGAGCCTGAAGCCCGAGCTGCAGGTACCGCGCATGCCGAGCGTATCCCAGCCGCTCTGCGGTTCGAGCGTGTAGTCGTTTTTCAGGAAGACCAGCAGAACCTGGTCCGCGCCCGCCGCGTCGGCGGAGCGCCGCGCGGTGGTGACGATGCCGTCGGCTGCTTCGCCGTACGAGATCACCGTAGCGTTTCGTTCGAGTGCAATACGTTTGCCGCGCGTCTCGACGGCGGCGGCGCTGTTGCGGATGTCACCGCCGCGATCGCCTTCGGTCGTCGAAGACGCGAGCAGCATCTGCTCGCCGCAAAGACGCCGCATCATCAACTGATGCCAGGCGCTGCCGCGGCCGTGCCGGGCAATGCACGCCACTTTCGTCTGGTGCATCGCGTAGATGATCGCGGTGGACGAGCATGCCTGGCCGAGTGCGTAGCAGATGTCGGCAACCCCGGAGATGCCGGCGTCCTCGCCGCCGAATTCGCGCGGCACCGCAATGCCGAGAAGACGTTCGGCGCGTGCGGCGGCGATCGCTTCCGCGGGCAGCCGCGCTTCGGCATCAACCGCGCCGGCATGCGCCGCGGCAACCGCTGCGACCCGCGCGACGCGGCTCGCCAGATCGTCTCCACCGGCCGAGACCGCCTTGCCTGCGATCAACAGCCCGCGCGCCGGACCGCGCGAAACGGGAATGCCCTGCAATATAGCGGTACGCGCCGTCATTGACACACTCACTCCAGCACACTCACTCTTGCGTATCTCTGCAGTCACTTCGACTGCGGCGCCACGCGAACAAACCCGACGCCGGATCGTGGCATCGGACCTTGTCAGAGGTAGAGCGAAATTTTGAATTTGCGCATCAATTGCCGGCTATTTGTCGATGTTCTTTCCCATAAAGGTTACCAATCGCAAACTGTTCACGAGTAAAGAATGGCACATCTCGCGCATGCGTGCGCGCGGTGACGGCAATGCGTCGAAATTGGGGGAGTATTAACCGTGCCTGATCGCGCCAGCGTTGAACTTACGGACCGCATAACCCGCCTCGTAAGCCGCATTTTGGAGAAACGCGGCATCGTGCGGACCCTGAAACACGATGAAGAGCTGAGAAGCGCGGGCCTGTCGTCGCTCGATCAGGTCAATCTCATGCTCGCCGTCGAAATGGAATTCGCGATCAAGATCGCCGAGCGCGAAATGACTCCGGCGAATTTTCGCTCGATCGCCAGCATCGCCGATCTGGTCGGCCGGTGCATGCAGCCTGCCCCGACGGCGTAAACGCACCAGCGTTCAGCCGCTTTCGCCTTTATCCAGAAACGCGGTCAGCGCGGCAACCTCTTTGCGGTCACCGGAAAAATCCTCGGCGATGCGCCGGTAAAAATGCGCGGCGCCGTCGTAAAGCTCGCGCGCCGCCGGATCGTCGCCGACAAAGCCCGCGATCTCCTGCATCTCCGCAATCCAGCGATAGGCTTTCGCCGGCATCTGCGGCAACTGATGCCTGAACATCGCGAGCATGTGCTGCTGGCTTGCCGCAAGCTCGTCCAGCAGGGCCGGAGCGGAACCCGCGCGCATCGCAGCAAGCAGCATCGCGGCGCCCAGCGCCTGGGTGCCCTTGGTGATCCCGGCATAGGACATCTTGAGCGCCGACGCGGCGCCCGCTTCGCCTTGCAGCACGCGGACGTCGAGACCGTATTCGCGCAGCACCGCGAAGCGGGCCGCGGCTTCTCCGGAAGCATAGAAGCGCGGACCGGCATCGTCCGCGCCCGGCGGCGCGCCGATGATGCCGCAGTCGACGAACGGACAGCCGGTCGGCGCGATGGCCGCGGCCACGCGCGTCACCGTCGCGGGATTGATGGCGTTGCAGTCGGCATAGACCGCCTTGAAATTGCTCGCCGCGAGTGCCGGCGCCAGACGCCGCGCCAGCGGCAGCGCTTCGCCCGGTGGCAGGATCGACAGCAGGAAGTCGGCAGCCGCGATCTCTCCGTCGTCGGCCTCGATCATGCCGGCGTCGGCAGCGCGTGCCGCGCTCGAAGGACTGCGCCCGGTGATGGAGGTCAAAACTTTGACGCCACGACCGGTCAGTCGTTTTCCCACCGCCGCGCCCATGGCGCCCGGCGCGATTACCGCAACAACAAGACCCATCATGCCCTCGATGTCGGACAGACAGAAAGCATAGCAGGTTGCGATGAAGAAAAACCGCCGGCCGGCGGCTCAGGCCGATTCGCGCGCCTTCGTGCCGGTCCCGCCCTGCGCACGCCGGCGAAGCGCCGAAATCCGGCCGTCGGCGGCGGGCTGATAGAACACCGAAAAGCGCGCGGCCGACTGTGCGAACACCCGCGCATCGGTCGGCTTTTTCACCTCGAAGGAATCGAAACCGGCGCGGACCAGAAACTGGAACTGGTCGCGCAGCACATCGCCGGTGGCGCGCAGTTCGCCGGCATAACCGTAGCGCTCGCGCAGCAGCCGGGCCTGGCTGTAGGCGCGACCGTCGCGAAATTTCGGGAACACCAGCGCGACCAGCGCGAGATTCTTGAGCAGGGGCTCGAGTTCCGCGACTTTGCGGTTGTTCGGCCACAATACGCCGACCGGCGCTCCGCGCGCTGCCAGTTCGGACGCATTCGCCAGCAGCCGCTCCGCGGTCACAAGCACCGGCGTCCCCTCCGGGAGCGGAGCATCGTCCGCCACGCGCACGAAGCGGTCTTCGACGATCTGGCCGTCTTTAACGAGCGGCATAGACGCGCTCCCTGAACGGCTCGATGCCGGTCCGCTTAACGGTATCGATGAACAGTTCGTCGGGCCGCTCGCGCAACTCCACGTAGGCGGCGGCGATGTCCTCCACCACGTCGGCGACCTGCGCATACGGCACCGCCGGACCGATCAGCGTGCCCAGCGTCGCATTCTCGTCGGCCTTGCCGCCGACCGTTATCTGATAAAATTCCTCGCCGTTCTTCTCGACGCCGAGAATGCCGATGTGGCCGACATGATGGTGGCCGCAGGCATTGATGCAGCCGGAGATGTTGATGTGCAGGCGGCCAAGGTCGCGCGCGAGATCGACGTTGCGAAACCGGTTCGCGATCTCCTGCGCCACCGGAATCGAGCGCGCATTGGCGAGGCTGCAATAGTCGAGGCCCGGACAGGCTATGATGTCGGTTATCAGATTCACGTTGGTTGTCGCGAGCCCGATGGCGTCGAGCGCGCGCCAGACGGCAGGCAGATCGTGCTGGGCGACATGCGGCAGCGCCAAATTCTGCTCGTGTCCGACCCGGATTTCGCCGAACGAATAACGGTCGGCGATATCGGCGAGGGCATCCATCTGCGCGGCGGTGGCGTCACCGGGCGTGCCGCCTTCCGGCTTGAGCGAGATCGTGACGATGGCGTAGCCCGGCATTTTGTGGCTGGCGACGCAATTGCCGACCCAGGCATCGAACCCGCGGTCAACGCGGCGTGCCGCGGCGAGTTCGGGGGGGCTGTCGGCGAGCTTCAGATAGGCGGGATAGCGGAAGCGCTCGGCAATTTCGGCAATCGCGGCGTCATCGAGCGCCAGCGTGCCGTCCTTGATCGCCTGCCACTCAGCCTCGACTTCTTTGGCGAAGGCTTCGGCTCCGAGTTCGTGCACCAGAATCTTGATCCGCGCCTTGTAGATGTTGTCGCGGCGGCCGAATTCGTTGTAGGTGCGCAAAATCGCCTCGACGTAGCTGAGCACGTCGCGCCTCGCGAGAAACGGCTTGATGGTCTTGGCGAGGAACGGGGTGCGGCCGAGGCCGCCGCCGACCATCACCTCGAAGCCGGTTTCGCCGGCCTCGTTACGATGCAGACGCAGCGCCATATCGTGAATGCGGAGCGCGGCGCGGTCGTGCCCGGTTGCGCCGACGGCGATTTTGAACTTGCGCGGCAGGAACGAAAACTCGGGATGCAGGGTGACGTGCTGACGAACAAGCTCGGCCCAGATGCGCGGATCTTCGAGTTCGTCCGGCGCGACACCCGCCCACTGGTCGGTGGTGATGTTGCGGACGCAGTTGCCACTGGTCTGCATGCCATGCATGCCGACGCTGGCAAAAGCTGCCATCGCGTCCGGCAACTCTTCGAGCTTGATCCAGTTGTACTGGATGTTCTGACGCGTCGTGAAATGGCCGTAGCCGCGATCGTAACGGCGCGCCACGTGCGCGAGCATCCGCATCTGCTCGGACGACAGCGTCCCGTAGGGAATCGCGGTGCGCAGCATGTAGGCGTGAAGCTGAAGATACACGCCGTTCATCAGCCGCAGCGGCTTGAATTCGTCCTCGGTCAGTTCGCCCGAAAGCCTTCGCGCAACCTGATCGCGGAATTCGGCGACACGCTCGGTGACGAGCGTTCGATCATAGTCGTCATAGACATACATGGCGCTCTGATTATTCCAAATGCGCGTGCAGTTAAAGGCGCGCGTGATCTTTTTCGCGGACGACGCTGCTGGCGGTCGCGATGGCCGGCAAATCGATGGTCGGACCGTTCAGCCGGATATGTTCACGCAGATTTCCCGGCTGCCTTGCGCCGTCGCGCGTCAGCTTGATTGGCGCAATGTAGGAGCCAACCGCGCGCAGGTCGTCGGCGATCGCGGCGTTCACCATTTCCCGGGCCGAAGCCGCATCCGTCGTGACCGCTGCGGCGGACAGTTCGGTGGTCCAGTTGCGGTCCGCGCGGAGATATACGACGGCGCCGTCACCCACGCGGTTGGCGGTGACCACGACGGGCCCGGTGATTTTGATTTTCTGTTCGAGCGGCGAAGTCATCGCGAAACTCCCTTGCACCTCTCTCCCAACGTCGGGAGAATGATCTTCTATATAGGACGTATTTTTGGGCCGCAAATAGCAGAATTTTTCTGTTATAGGGCGACCAGAAAGGGGAATATTCGTCCAGATGTCGGCGCGGGGGGAGAACATCCGTCTCGATGTCCCGGGGTCACAGATGCGGGACACACGAGGGTTCCATCAAAACTGATGTTCAACCGTGGCGAGATTCGACCGACAGGGTTCTTCGCTGTTGGCCGGAACCGGTACCTGCAAAATTCAGTCGGGAAACGCCCGGCCGCGCTGACCGGGACAACCTGGCCCCGCCTCAATTTCTCATGAATTTTGAATTTTGAGCCCGATTTCGGTTTCGACGGCACGCGCGGAAAGTGTCTTCCCGCTGACGCGCATCCGACCGCAAACCGGCTATCGCTGTCCGGGCACTCTCAAACGATGACGAGTTCGGTGTGTCCGAAACCCTTCGAATAGTCGAGCACTGATATGACCGTCGGCGTCAGCCGAAAAATCATCACGTCCTCCGGCTTCGGCATTTGAACAGGCAAGGATGCCTGTTCCGGATACTTTGACGGCAGCATGCCCAGCACCTTACCTGCTTCGGCCCGATCCTGGACGACCCGTGCACGCGCTGCCATCGACAGGCCGGTAATGTCCATGATTTGAGGTGGGTCCGGATTAATCGTCAGTGAAACCCTGTCGTCCCGCGCAAGATTGGAAGCCTTCTGGCTGTCCAGGCCGCAGAAGAAATAGAGAGTAAGTCCCTCATTGACATACCCGACGGTAGTCGCCTGCGGCCAGCCGTCCGGCCGCAAGGTTGCGACCGTCATGATTCGGTTTTGGTCCAGCAGCGTCAGGATTTTTTTTCTGACAGCGTCGTCCATAGGTCCACCCTCTGCATTGTTTGATCATTCTAGGATCGTCCCGCCCGTGCAGATTTGACAAAAATCAATTCCTCCTCGTCTGGCAATTCGCCGCACCGATATCCGCTGATGAGCATTTTCGGCCGCGCCTGAACGAGAGAACATTCCGGATCTGAAACAGGCGAAGCGCACGCGCAGTACGTGAGGAAGAATGACATGACGACCGGCCCGGTACGCTGTCGGGGCGCGACGCGGTACCGCAGGCCCGCCATCCGGCTTTCGGAAGCCTCGCCGACGCCGCGAACGCCGGACTAGGCCGACGCCTTGAGGACGGGCGATGCGCCGCCTTCGTCGGCTGCATGGCGCTTTGGTAGGTCGCCGAGAATGTTGATCGCGACTTCGGCGGCTGGAGCCGGCCGGCCAAAATAGAAGCCCTGCACCTGATCGGCATGGGCGCTGAAAAGGAAATCGAACTGCGCCATTGTCTCAACGCCTTCGACCGTCACCCGCATGTTCATCTCGCGGCCGAGCGCGATGATGGTTTTCACAACCGCCTCGACATGGCCTTCGGATTTCTCGAAGCCCTCCATGAAGCTGCGATCGATCTTGATCTTGTCGAACGGGAACTTCCACAGATAGCTGAGGCTGGAATAGCCGGTGCCGAAGTCGTCCAGCGCGATCGAGACGCCCAGGTCCTTGAGCTTCCGAAGCGTCGTCATGATGGCTTCGCTGTTGCGCAGCAGCAGCGTCTCGGTGATTTCCAGCTCGAGCCGGTGCGGCGCGAGGCCGCTTTGGCGCAGCGCTTCGGTGACCGCGTGCTCGATGCTGCCGATCTCGAATTGCGCCGGTGACAGATTTACCGCGACCGTCAGATGTGACGGCCACGTCATCGCGGTACGGCAGGCCTCGTGCAACACCCACTCTCCGACCCTGTCGATGAGATGCAGTTCTTCGGCAAGCGGAATGAAGGTCGACGGGGGAATCAGCGTACCGTCCGAAGCTCGCAGCCGCGCCAGCGCCTCGAAACCGATCAGCCGGTTGCCGTTCATTTCGAACAACGGCTGATAGTGAACTTCGAAGCGTTCATTGTCGACCGCGTCGCGAAGAATCCGCTCGAGCGCGATCCGCTGCTGCATGGCCACATCCATTTCCGGCGCGAAGAAGCGTATGCAGTCGCGGCCGGCAGCCTTGCCGTCATAGAGCGCGAGATCGGCGCTTTTGAGCAGACGCTCCGGGGTCGATCCGTCGACCGGAGCAAGCGCGACGCCGATCGTGCAGGAGACCCGTATTTCCTGCTCGCCGAACCTGGTGGGCTCCTTGAACAGCGCTGCAATCCGGTGAGCGAAATCGAGTGCCTGCTGCCGGTTCGCGATACCGGCCTGGACCACGGCAAACTCGTCGCCGCCGAGGCGGGCCACCATGTCCTCGAGCCGGGTCATTGTCTGCAGCCGCTTGCCGATGGTACTGAGCAGAAAATCGCCGCCGTCGTGGCCGAGGGTGTCGTTCACCTGTTTGAAGAAATCGATGTCGATATAGTGCACGGCAATGAACGCGCCTTCTGGCGGCAGCAGGGCGAGTGCCGCGGCGAGCCTTTCGTTGAGGCGCAGCCGGTTGGCGAGACCCGTCAGCGCGTCGTGGTGGGCGAGAAACTGCAGGCGCCGGTCGGCCCTCTGCTTCTCTTTGGTCCGCCGATACCAGGCGGCCGCCGGGATGCCGAAGGCGAGGATGATCATGCCGCTCAGGATCGCGAACGCCCACAGGATGCTGCGGGAGAAATTCTGCCGTTGCACTGTCTCGTCGACGGACGCGGCCACGACCGCTATCGGCTCGCTGCCGTGGTAAACCGGAACGTAGGCCTCCGCAAAATAGCCGGACAGGTTATCGGAGTTTCTTTTTGTCGTTTTGATAACCGGCGCCCCGGTCCTGATCGCCTCCGCCGCGTTGGGGTCAAGCGACGAGAAATCAACAAAGGACACGCCCCCGCGCTCCGCCTTGAGCTGGGAGTATCCCTCGCGGTTGTATATGACGTACCTGAAGACATGTCCGATGGTGCGCAAAGTCTCAAAAGAGGCGATGCTCTGCTTCGACGGCTGCTCGCCCGCGGCAATCTGTTCGAGGTCGGTGATGTTGGCTGCGAGCAGGTTTGCCCAGTCGCGCGCATTGTCCTCGGCGTCCTGATCGAGCAGATGGTCCGTCGTAATACTTATTGTCGCCCATGTTCCGCCAACCAGCAGCAGGGCAACCACCACGAACAGCCACGTCATCCGTTTGAGCGAAATTTCCGAAAGATAGCGCATCGCGCCGTTTTCCTATTCGCCCGCGCGGAGCTTTATGATTTCCGCTTCGATGCGATCGACGAGCTTGCGATTATGATCGGACGCCGCGGCGTATTCCGCGACAATGCTCCGGTAAACGTCGTAAATCGTCCTGCTGTCTTCCGGGCTCGGGAAAACCACGCTCCGTCTGCTGTCGCTCTTCAGGTTTTCGACGATGCTTCGATCCAGCGCCTCCAGTTGACTGGTGGAACGGTCGATCAGCCACGTGCCGCTGTATTTGCGGATGATCGCCTGGGCGGCGGGAGGGAGGCTCTCGAATTTTTTGCGGTTCATCAGCAGGACGGTGGGAGCGCCGCCAAGGCCGATCATGTAATGGTACGTGGTCACACGGTTGAGACCGAACTCGAACAGCATGAACGGCGGGATAGCCACAGCGTCAACGATCCCCTTGCCCATGGCATCGTTCGTCCTGTTGACGGGAAGCAGAACCGGAATGGCTCCGAACCTTTCCAGGGTTTTGGCTTCGATCGAATTATTGACCCTTACGGTGAGACCTTTGAGATCGGCGAGCGACGCGACGGGCTTACGGCTGTGAATGTTTTCAGGATCGGAAACCCAGGCGCCGACGACAAAATAGTCTTCATAACCCTCCAGCAATCCGCCCCGCGCCAGTTGTTCAAATACCCGGCTGCCCTCTCTGGAAGTGCGGAACATTCCTGGCAACGCCATCGACAGGGTATCGTGAAAGCGGTCCCCGACGCTGCCCAGCACAACCATCGCCATATCGGCGGCGCCGTCCGATACGATCTGCGGCTGCGCGCTCTCCACATTGCTGATGGAGTTGCTGAAATAGACGTCAATGTGCACGATGCCCTGCCCGTCGGCGTTGACCGCGTCGACAAACGGCTTGAGTTCCGCCTGATAGATTTGCGACCGATCTGATGTAAAGAAGGCAAACTTCAGAGTAACCGGCTCCGCTGAGGCCAGCGCCGGCGGCAACATCAGCGGTGCCAGGATACAAGCCCGCAGGCTCGCGCGCAGCATTGCATCGAACATTTTATTCTATTTGCTCCTGCATTGCGATGTGCGGGCATAATCATTAGAGCTTATTTGTTTCGTTTTGCTTGTGCGTCTTGATAAAAACACCCGCCGGCCACCCGTAATGTCCCCCTGGTAGTTCTGCGGATGCCGGCACCCGGCCACCGCCGGGAATCTGGTTTCGCGCGGAAAGCGCAGCGGCGATACGTCCGCGCAGAAGGTTACATTCGAGAGTCCCGGGCGCGAAGAGAAGTGGTAGCGATGCGGACCGGCCGCCCGCGGCTAGAGACCGCGAACGCGCCGCTGCAGCGCGGTCCGAACGTCCGCCAGAACGTTTTCCCAGCGGCGGGTTTCATCCTGCCGGAACAGGCGCGCGGCCGGATACCAGGGGCTGTCCACCCGGTCGAGCAGCCAGCGCCAGTCCGGAATGAACGGCAGCAGCACCCAGACCGGTTTCGCCAGCGCGCCTGCGAGATGGGCTACGCTGGTATCGACAGAAACAACAAGATCGAGATTGGCGATCAGCGCCGCGGTATCGGAGAAATCCTTCAGCTCTTCGCCGAAATGGATGAGATCGCGCCGGGCCCGCAGCACGGTGGCGTCGCCTGTTCGCACCTCCCGCTGGAGGCTGACAAATTCCGCGTCGACGTCCGCAATCGCGGACAGGAACGGGTTGAGGGCAATCGACCGGTTATGATCGTTTTTGTGCGTCGGGCGGCCTGACCACGCGAGACCGATGCGCGCGCGACGCTGCGCGCCGAGCCGGCCGTTCCATTTTGCAACCGCCTCCGCGGATGCGCCGAGATACGGCACTGTTGCCGGAATGGTCGCGAGCGTGGTGCCAAAAGCGTGCGGCAGACTGAGTAACGGGCAATGCAGATCGAACGGCGGCAGCGTTTCGCCTCTCGATACGATCTGCACGGAATCCGCCAGCGCACCCATCAGCCGCCGTAACGGCGCCTGCACCTCCAGAATGACGCGAGCCCCGCGCGCCGCGACAGCCGGAACGTAGCGGCAAAACTGGATCGTATCGCCAAACCCCTGCTCGGCGTGCAGCAGAATGGTCCTGCCGGCGATATCCCCGGAGCCGTCCCACAACGGCTGCGGAAAATCGCGTCTGCCGGGTTTTAGCTGTTCGGTCTCCCATCTGCCCTCATGCTGCGCCCAGCCGCGAACGAAATCGCCGGTCAGCAGCCGGCACAGCGCTTCGTTGTAGCGCGCATCGGGAAAATCCCGGCAGGCGGATGCGCGCCCGTAGCTTGCCAGCGCTTCTTCAAACCGCCTCAGCTGCTGGAAGGTAACGCCCCGGTTGGCGTACGCCTCCGCATAATCGGGCCGCAGCGCGATGGCGCGATCGTAAGCCGCAAGCGCGTCCTGGAATCGCTGCAGACTATGCAGGGCGTTCGCGCGGTTATAGTGGCCCTCGGCAAAGTCGGGCCGTAGTTTCAGCGCGCGGTCGCAACCCGCCAGCGCCTCGTCGAAACGTTTCAGCGCCTGGAGGGCATTCGCGCGGTTGGCCAACGCCTCGGCAAAATCGGGCCGCAACGCCAGCGCGCTGTCGGAATTCGCGAGAGCTTCCTCGAGCCGCCCCAGTTCGTACAGCGCGGCGCTTCGGTTGGAGAGCGTCTCGGCCATGTCCGGATGCAGCGCAAGCGCGCGGTCATAGCTTTCAAGGGCCTCCGTGAAGCGTTTCAGTTCCCTGAGCACGTCGCCGCGATTTGACCATGCCTCGGCATAGGCCGGCAGGATCGCAAGCGCGCGGTCGTGGCTCGCCAGCGCGTCTTCGAGCCGGCCGAGCGCCTTGAGCGCATTGCCGCGGTTCGACAGCGCCTCCGGATAAATCGGCCGTACCGCGAGCGCACGCTCGTAGCTCTCCAGCGCTTCCTGGTAACGCCGCAGCGCATGAAGCGCGACACCGCGATTGGAGAGCGCCTCGGCATAGTCTGGCTGCACCGCGAGCGCACGATCGTAGCTGGCGAGCGCCTCGGCGGCCCGACCGGCGCCGTAAAGCGCAATGCCGCGATTGTTCAGGGCACGCACGTCGCCGGGATTTATTCTGAGCGCGCGTTCTATCTGCTGCACGGCCGCTTCGTGCTGCCCGCGTTGATGGAAAATCACGCCGAGCAGATGCAGACAGTCGAACTGGTCCGGCTCCGTGACGAGAATCTGCCGGTAGAGGGCTTCGGCTTCCACGAGCCGGCCGGCCTGATGGAATGCCAGCGCCTCGGCTAATGACCGCGCCGACGCTGGTCCGGTTTGTCGCGCGGGCGTTGCCAGGAGAGATCGCTCCAGCAGAGCTGCAAATCGTTGGTAACGTCACCGTGCAGCTTGCCCGCCAGCGCTCGTTTTGAAAAGCACCGCTGGCGGTGCGTTCCCGACGGCGGTTGCAGAGGACCCGGCCGCGATCAGCCCTCGGGCAGAGGACCGCACCAGCCCGGCAGGTATCCCGCCTCCGGGCTCTTCGCCAGGCGCAGCGCCTCCACGACGGCGCGGTCGAAATCGCGCTCGACGATCTTCGGCTTGATGCTGCCGGCGCAGGAAATCCGCCCACAGGAATTCGCTGAACGGAGTGGTGTCCTTGGCGAACCCGCCGGCGCGGCGCAATTCGCCGGCCAGCGAACGGAACGGATCGTCGGCGAGTTTGGAGACCGTTTTGGGGATATCGCGATAGTGACAGCGCCTGCCGGCCGCGTCGAACGGATGCATCCAGTTGCGATTGTCCATGACCGTCCAGAACGCATCGCTGTCGAGCGCGCTGAGGTTGGTGATCACCGTCACGGCGAGATCCCGGACGCCCTCGTCGTGCAGCGCCCGGGCCAGATGATGATGATCGATGATGTAGTGGCGCTGCTTCGGGCCGAGCACCACCGGGATCACGTGCTTGCCGAGAAATTTTCCGCCTTTGCCGGTATCGCGCCACTGTTTGCGCTTGGCCAGAACTTCGCGAAAGCCGACAGTAATTTGCGTCGGCCGCAGATCGACGATGGGGACGGTCGCCACGACCGGTTCGCGCAGCGGCGTCATCTCAATTTGCCGACGCGTTGACCGCGCCGCTCAATTTTTCGAACAGGCCTGCGATTTCCCTGCGGATCGTCGCCAGCCTGGAAAACTCCTCCGTCAGGTTTGCCACCCGGTCTTCAAGCTCGCGTTTGGTCTCGCCGAATTTTTTCACGCGCTCGCCAAGACCGCCGTCTTCATCCTCTTCGATCTGTTTGATCCGGGTGAACAGCCGGTCGCGGATCTGGCGAAGTTCGCCGATGACGCTAACGACACCGCCGTCGGCCGCTTCCAGCGGATTGAGCCGCGCCTGCAATTCGCCGAGCCTGTTTCGGATCTGTGCGAACGCCGCCGAACGCCTCTCGATCTCGTCGATATGGGCCTGGGTCAATTCAATATACGCGGCCAGTTCCTGGACGCGGGCGTCGATGTCGACCTCGCCCTCCGCTTCGGTGGTTTCGCCGAGCGAGTTCGAGCGCACGGTCGAAGTTCGCAAACAGGCCCTCGATCTCCTTGCGCAGGGTCGCGAGCCTGGCAAACTGCGTCGTCAGCTGCGAAAGGCGGTCTTCGAGCAGTTTCCTGTCGTCCGCGAACTTTTGCACTCGGGCGGCAAGCGGCCCCTGCGCGGTCTGTTCGAGCGAAGCGATCTCGTCGGCCAGCTGGTCGCGGGCCGCGCTCAAATCCTTGACCCGGCGCATCACGCCCTCAGCGGAATCCGCCAGAGGCGTCAGTCGCGTTTGCAGGCCGGTAAAATCCTGCTGCAGGCCCGCTATCACCTGCGATGCACGCTCGATCTCGTCGCAGCGGTCGTGGCTCTGTCTGACGAAGTCAGTCATCTTCTTGAGGCCGATGTCGAGAGCGACCGCGTCGCCACCGCCGGCAACTTCGGCCAGCGCCCGCTCGATATCGTGCTGTCGGGTATCCAGATCGACAAAAAGCTGTTCGATCGAACGCCGCTTCTCCACGATCGGACCAAGACGTTGCTGCAACACCTGCTGGCGGGAGCGCACCGCCTCGACGCGGGAATCGAGATCGCCGATCTCGTTGCGGCTCTGCTGCGTCTGCAACAGCGCGCCTGCTTCCGCGAGCCGCTGTTGAAGGGCGTTCACGGCGTCTTCCGGATCGGTCCGCACCAGTTGATGCACCGCCATTTCGGCTTCGACCTGGGACTTTACCAGTCCCTTGACGTTTTGCCGGACGCCGTCAAGGCGCAGTTCCAGCGCCAGCGCCGCCTGACGCTGCCGGACAAGCGTCTCCCCCAGCCAGACCGCGGCGGGAATGAGCACCAGCGGCACCACGACCACAATCAGCCACGCAAGCTTCGCGGGAAACGACTGCTCGCTGAAGGCTCCGAATACTGCGCCGGCAGCATGTCCCTCGGCCAGGATCAGATAAGCGAGGGCGAGCACGAAGATCGCACCGCAAACAGCCGCAATATTACGCAATGAAAAGTAGGTCACTCACCATACTCCGCTCATCGCTGTTTGGTACGACACGGCCGCCGCCCGCACAAGATGCGGCCTTGACGCTCCCTTGCCCCGGGGGTGCCGCGAACGCATTATGCGCCCATCGGCAAAGTCGGAACAGGGCCGGCAATGCGGCGATGGCGAATGCGACAGCGTGAGGTGCGCGGGTGCAGCCCGGCGCCCCCCTCAAACAGGTTTCGCCGCGCGGCAGTGCTGGTCGCGATGCTTGCCGTGTTCGCCGCAGGTGCAGCACGCCATCCGGCGCGAAGCGAAGATCGGGATCCTCATGCCGCCGACGCCAACGGCTGCGTGCGCTCCGCCTTCCGCGTTGTCCTGGACACAGGCCACACCGCCGAAGCGCCTGGCGCGGAAAGTGCCCGCGGCGTCACCGAGTTCGACTTCAATCTGAAGTTCGCCGATGCGATCAGACAGGCGCTGCTCGACGCCGGCTTTGACAAAACCGTCCGTCTGATTACCACGACAGCACACGTGCGCGGTCTGCTCGAACGGGCCACCCGCGCCAACGAGATGCACGCCGATCTGTTCATCGCCGTCCATCACGATTCGGTTCCGGAAAATTTGATCGAGAAATGGGAATATCAGGGAGAAGAGCGAAAATTCAGTGATCGCTTCACCGGGTATTCGATCTTTATCTCGCAGGACAACGGCGATCGCGACGGCAGTCTCGAGTTCGGGCAGCTTCTGGGCACGGCCCTGCAGGCGCGGGGCCTCGCTTACACCCCCCATTACACGCTGGCGCTGATGGGCAGGCACCGCCGGCAGCTCGTCGATCCGGTCGCGGGCGTGTACCGCTACGACCAGTTGATCGTGCTGCGCTTTACCCGAATGCCTGCGGTGCTGCTCGAAGCCGGCTCGATCGTGAACCGGAAGGAAGAACTGGAACTCGCAAAGCCGGAACGTCGGGCGCTTGCCGCCTCGGCCGTCGCCGCTGCCGTCGAAGACTTCTGCGCATCGCGTTCGCGCGCCGCCGCCGGCCACCACGCCGGAGCGACGCCGCAAAAACCGGTGCTCCGCCCGCCCGTTCACGCCAGCCCGGCGACCCTCGCCCGCTGAAATTTCGCGACAAAAAAATCGGGCGACCGGAATAAATCATCCCGTCGGCCGGTCTCATCTCCGGCAAGCCGCACTAACAGGCGGCTCAAGTGGCGTCCGCGCCACATGAACAGGAGAAAACCAGATGTCGACGTTCAGCTCCAGCATTGCTGTCGCACTTGCCGCCACGGCATGTTCGCTGCCCCTGATACCGGCTGGCCAGACTCACCACGCCGTCTCCGCAAACCGGACCGAACACAGGGCGATTCACAGCACCATCGAGCCCGCGAACCGGTCGAGGATGAACGCAACAGATCAAAACTACCTCACGTTTCCCGAGTCGTCGCCGGATTATCACGGTTCCAACGGCGGTTGAGCCGCTGCGCCGGTTACGGCCAGGTCCGAAAAAAAATTCGTGCGGCCGGGAATAAACCCGCCGCAGCTTCAGTCTCGTCCCTGAAAGCCATCAGACCGCAAGGAGCCGACACATGAGCGGAACAGATACGGCGGACGGGTTAAACCGGCGCAAAGTGCTGGAATGCATGACCTGGGTGGGCACCGGGGTGCTGTGGACCATCGCCGGCGGCGTGCCGCGATCGACCGGCCTGATCGACGGGGCCTTGGCGGAGGAAGCGAAAGGTCTGAGCTTCCTTCAAATCAGCGACAGTCACGTGGGCTTCGACAAGCCGGCCAATCCAAACGCGCGCGGCACGCTGGAGGAAACCGTCAGCCGGATCATCACGCTTCCGGTCAAGCCGGCCTTCATGATCCACACCGGCGATATCAGCCATCTGTCGAAAGCCTCCGAATTCGACGACGCCGACCGCATCATCTCCCAGACCCGGCTCGACGTGCATTACGTACCCGGCGAGCACGACTTTCTCGACGAGGAACGCAGGCTCTACGCCGAACGATACGGGCGCGGCACCAAAGGCGCGGGCTGGTACAGCTTCGACTCCGGCGGCGTGCACTTTATCGGCCTCGTCAACGTCGTCGACCTCAAGGCCGGCGGTCTGGGCAATCTCGGCAGCGAACAGCTCGAATGGCTGGCCGCCGATGTCAAAGGCCGCCCTTCCTCGACGCCGATCGTGGTGTTTGCCCACATCCCGCTCTGGAGCGTGTACCCCGAATGGGGCTGGGGCACCGACGACGGCGGCCGCGCCCTTGAACTTCTCAAGGGCTTCGGTTCGGTGACGGTGCTCAACGGACACATCCACCAGGTGATGCAGAAGGTGGAGGGGAATGTCACGTTCCACACCGCGCGTTCGACCGCGTTTCCGCAGCCGGCTCCCGGGACTGCGCCTTCGCCGGGACCCATGAAAGTCGCCGACGACAGGCTTCGCACGCTGCTGGGCACCGCCAGCATCACGTTCAGGCAGGGCAGCGAGCGCCTTGCGATCGTCGACACGCCGCTCCAGGGCTGAAAGTCACGATGATGCGGAAACAAATGCGCAGCATGGTGGTGGCCGCAATGCTTGGCGCGGCAGCCGCCCCCCTGATGGCGGCGGTCGCGCTGCCCGTGTTTGCCCAGACCGCGGCAGGCAGTATCGGCATCGACAATTTTACCTTCACCCCGCAGCGAATGACGGTCAGGGCCGGCACGACGATCAAATGGACCAACAAGGACGACATCCCCCATGCCATCGCCTCGGTCGGCAAGGTTTTCAGATCGAAAACGCTGGACACCGATGACTCGTATGAGTTCACGTTCACCACGCCGGGGACTTACGATTATTTCTGCTCGCTTCATCCGCACATGACCGGCACCGTCGTGGTAACGTCGGACGTCGGTGATAACGCCGGCCAGTGATGCTCGACCGGACCCGGCAGGCGAGTCTGGTGGCATCGCGGACGACCGGGCCTGGAACGATGTCCGCTCCTGACGACGTGGAAAAGGTCCGGCGTTTTCGCGATGCGGCACTGCCGCATCTCGACGACGTGCACACGCTGGCCCGTTATCTGCTGCGCAATGCCGCGGATGCCGACGACGCGGTGCAGGAATGTTATCTGCGGGCGCTGCATCACTTCGACAGCTACCGCGGACCGGCGATGAAGCCGTGGCTGCTCGCCATCCTGCGCAATATCTGCAGCACGCAGTTCGCCCGGCGCGCGGCAAGGGGAACGCTGCCTGAAGCGGAAGGCCTCGAAGAGACGGCGGAAGGCCCGCTCTGGCAGGAACCGCAGCCTTCGCCCGAGGCGGAACTGCTGCGTCATCAGGACGAACAGGCCATCCGCAGGCTGGTTGCTGCCCTGCCGCCCGTGTTCAGGGAAATCATCGTGCTCCGGGACATCAACGAACTGTCGTATCGCGAGATCGCCGACGTTGCCGGCGTACCGGTCGGGACGGTCATGTCGCGGCTTGCCCGCGCGCGCTCGATGCTCCGCGAAGCCTGGAACGTCGAACAGGGATCGACGCCATGAACTGCTCCGAATCCGAAGTGCTGATCCACGCGCTGCTCGACGGCGAACTTGACGCCGGCCACAGCCGCGAGGTCGAGGCGCATCTCGCCGCCTGCGCGAACTGCACCGCGAAGCTCGCCGCGTTTCGCCAGATGCGTCAGGCGATGACGGATGCGAACCTGCGGGAAAAAGCGCCGGACGCTTTGCGCCGAAGGATCGAGGCGGCTTTGCCGGCGCCCGGCCCCGCGGCCGAGGTTCCCTCCGAGTCCCGGGTAATCGCCTTTCGCCCCAGCCGGCGCTCGTTTTTCGGCGGTTTCGCCGCAGGCGCCGTGCTGTCGTCCGCGATCGCGGCAACTCTTCTGGTCGCTGTCGTGCGCGACGATCAGGCGCAGCGCATTACCGGCGAAGTCGTTTCGGCCCATCTGCGCTCGCTGCAGGGCAAACACCTGACGGACGTGGAAACCAGCGATCAGCACACCGTCAAACCGTGGTTCAACGGCAAGCTCGATGTGGCGCCGCCGGTGATCGACCTGACGGCGCAGGGCTTCACCCTGATCGGCGGCCGTCTCGACGACGTCAATGGCGAAGCCGCAGCGGCGATCGTCTATCGCCGCCGGGAACACGTGATCAATTTGTTCATTGCTGCCAACCCGGGCGCCGACCATCCGGCGGAAACGTCGGAAACGCGGCACGGCTTCAACGTCCGGCACTGGACCGAAGGGGGCCTCGCGTTTTGGGCGGTGAGTGACATCAACGCAGCCGAACTCAAGGAGTTCTGCGAGAAACTCAAGGCCGCGATGCCAGCCTCGCCATCTCCGTCCTGAGCGTTTGTCGCGCAGCCATGTGGCGCGTCAATTCCGGCGGTTACGAACCGACCGACGAAGCCTTCACCGACGCCTGCCCGGTGATGTCCGGTCCAAACAGGTCGGGCGTGCCGTTGACCGCGGGCGGGTCTTCGCAGCACTCGAGCAGCGCCTCAGGCGCCGGCACGATCAGCGCCGATGCGGTGGTGGCGTCGACGCTCGTGCAGTCAAGCCACAGATTGAACGCCTCGGGCGCAACGATGACCGGCATGCGGTCGTGAACGGGTGCAACCGTGCGGTTCGCACGCGTGGTGATAATGGCGGTGGTGTCGAGTTCCTCGCCGTTCGGACCGGTCCATGTCTCCCACAGTCCGGCGAAAGCGATCGGGCCGGCGGATTTGGGCCGGACGAAATACCGCCGCTTCGGCCGCCCTGCCCGCCACTCGTAAAAGCCGTCCGCCGGAATAAGGCACCGCCGCCGTCGCATGGCGTTGCGAAATGCCGGCTTCTCCATGACCGACTTGCCACGGGCGTTGATCAGCAGCGAGAACGTCCTCGGGTCCTTCACCCAGGCCGGAATGAAGCCCCACCGCATCAGCGCAAACGATCGGCTGCCGTCAACAAGCCGCACTACCGGAACAGGCTCCGTCGGCGCCACGTTATGGCGCGGCGGAAAATCCGGCTGCTCCGTGTACGCGAACAGCGCCCGGACTGCCGCCGCCGGGGAGGTGATGACATAGCGTCCGCACATTGCGTTATTTTACGCACACTAAATTGTTGGTTCGTCAAGTTTAACCCGCAAACAGCTCTACAAAACGGCGTTCATCCCGGCACGCCGCTGCATTAGAGGCGAACCTTCCAGGCTGACGACTCCCGGACAGCGAACACGCCGCTACTTCCGGGCATCTCCCGCTTCATGCCTGGGTTCCCCCATGAGCGCGGGCTGGAACAGCGCCGCAGACGTGAGCGTGCAGGCAAGAGAGAGCGCCAGCAGCTTGCCCATGCTTGATATGCCCGGCTGATTTGACAGCCAAAGACTGCCGAAGGCGGTCGCCGTCAGGAGCGTGCTGTAGAACACCGCCCGCGTGAGCACCGACTCGAGAAAATTGCTTTCGCCGCGCCGCCACGCCGTGACGTAATAGATCTTGAACGCTACGCCGACGCCGAGCAGTACCGGCAAAGCGATGATGTTCGCGTAGTTAAGCTCGAAATTCGCGAGCGCGCAGATTTCGAGCGTGACGACGCCAGCGACAAGGAGCGGGATCAGCGTGACCAGCACATCGGTCAGTCGTCGCAGCACGATCCACAGCAATACGGCAATGGAAAACAGCGCCAGCGCCGCCGCCTCCGCGAAAGCCTTGACGATTGTTCCACCCCATTCCGTGCTGCCGATCGCTTCCCCGGTCGCACCAGGTTCAACCGCCTGCACCGCCCGGGCGAACCGCCGCACCACCGCGTTGTCGTTGGCGTCACCCCTCGGCCAGACTTCAATTCTCATTTTGCCGTCGGGCGTGACCCAGTCCTGCACCAGGTCGGCAGGAAGCGACTCGCGTGTTACGTGTTCGGCATTCAGACTGTCACCGATGTCGCCGAGATCGATTTGCAGTGGACGAATGAACGCGGCGGCGGCAGCCTCGCGATGCGAAGCATCAGCCTGTGCAAGATTGTCGAGCGCCGCGGCCAACCGCCGGGCGGCATCCGCGCCGTCACCGGCCTGCCTGTCGGAGATGTCTTCAAGAGTCTTCGCCGCCTGCCGGAGTGCCGCAACATTATCCGCGTCGCCGGAAGCGGGCCGCGCCATTTTGTGCAAGGCGGGCGCAAGCTTTTCTCGTGCATCATCGATGGTCGGGAGATTTTGGTCCTGGTTCGCCGGAATGAAACTCTCAAGCGTCCAGGTCCTGGCGACTTCGGGCAGGCCGGAGAGCTTCGTGCCGATGGCCCCGGCGTCCTCGGCTCGCACCAGAATCCTTGCCGTGCTCAGCGGCACTTCCTTACCCAGGCGGAACAACGATGTCAGAGCAGCCGACGACTGGTTCTCGAGCGCCAGCGGATTGAAATTGAACTGCAGTTTCGCGAGCGACGGCGAGCCCGCGATAACAACAGCGGCCGTGGCAACGATCACGCCGATCCGGTGACGTTTAAGGAAGGCATCGACGCCCGCCAGAGCCGGCAGTCCAAGCGGCTTTGGTTCCGGAGGCGGACCGAATGCACGAATCAACGCGGGCAGCAGCGTCAGGCTCAAGACATAAGCCACCACCATTCCGAACCCGGCGATAAGCCCGAGTTGGGCGAGCCCGCTGTAGGCCGTAGGCGTAAACGACAGAAATCCGGCCGCAGCCGCACCCGCGGCCAGTGTGAGAGGAATTCCGACCCACCTGGCCGAGCCGAGCAACGCCTGATCGAGATTTTCGGTTTCGTGGCGCTCTTCCCGGTAGCGAATGGTGTACTGGATCGCGAAATCCGCGCCGAGACCGACAAACAGAACCGCGAATGCCAGCGAAATCGGGTTCAACGCGCCGACCATCAATATCCCGCCGCCTGCCGTGACTACGAGGCCGACCGCGAGATTGACAACAACCGGTACAACAAGACGGACCGAACGAAGCGCCAGCCACAGGATCGCGAGGATAATCACACCGGTGACGACACTGTTGAGCACGATGCCTTCGTGCACGCCGGAGAATTCGTTGTCGGATATGACGACCGGCCCGGTGAGTGTGACGCTGGCGCCAAACTTTTTCTCGAGACTGAGCCGACCTGCGATCTCGCGAACGGCCGCCGTGGCGCGACCGCCCGGCTCGATCGCCTTTTCATCCAGAACTGGCCAAATCTCAATGTAACGATGCAGGCCTGCTGCGCGCGTGTCGGGCTGCGAGCAGAACCTTCCAGGAAAACCCGGCCGCCTGCCCTTTCGCCACATCCTCAAGCGTGGCGGCGATGAGGCTCAGAGGCCGGACCATCTCGTCGAGCGGCACGTTTCTGGATTTTTCGAAGCCGAGGATCTCCGTCAAAACCCGTGCGAGGCCGCGCAAACTTGGATCAGCAGCCAATTGACCGATCAAAGGCTGTACCTTGACCAACTGGCCGGTAATTTTTTCGACCTGATCCGGAGCGAGAAACAACAGCCCGTTGCGGCGGAAAAACGGAGAATCGAGCGTATCCCTCACCGAGCGAAAGAGTTCCGGCTTGTTGGCGAGGCCTTGCCGCAGTTCCCTCGCGGCAGCCTCGGCCGCCTCCGGCGTGGCCGCGCCGACATCGACCAGAATGAGGTCGACGGTCTGCGGAAAAGCGCGGCGAAATGCGATCTCCTGCTGGCGCCAGGGCAGACTGGCGGACAGCAGATCGTCAGTATTGGTGTCAATCGCAAAATGGCCGGCGGCGTACACGCTGCAAACAAGACCGAGAACACCACCTGCCGCTATGACCAGGCGATAACGCCGGATGCAGAAGCTGACCGCGTTACAAATCCAGGCCTCAAGCAAATTCGTTCCTCCTCGTCAGAGACCGACAAATTCACCCTGCACGCGAACGCCAAAGGCCGGGATCCCGGACTGCGCCTGGCCCCGAGCACGCGATCGCGGGCACGCATAATTTATTCCAGCCGCGCCTTCCGGTCACGTCCGCCACGCCCCGGGACCGCTCGGAGCATTCCCGCGGCGAATCCTCCGTGGTGTTCAGCCTGCACGCGCCTGAAGTTGCGTCGCCGAATGGAATTCGGGATGTAATGGACAAACGACCGCGGTCGATGTGCCGTTCGGTCCCGACTTGCTGACAAGTTCGGCACCCAGTGCACGCACCAGCCTTGCAAGAATCCGCGATCCGACGCCGGTCGATGGCGCAGCGTTCCCGGCACCGTTGTCAGACACGATGCAGGTCCAGCCCTCCGTCGTGCTGAGAAACTCTATGCGCACCAACCCGCCATCGCGGCCCCGCACTCCGTGCTTCGCCGAATTTGTGACAAGCTCTGCGATAACAAGACCTAAAAGCTCGCAGCACCCGGCCGGCAGAAACGCCGCATCCGCGGACACCTCACAGCGCACTCCCAGCGGATTTAAAATTGCGTCTGCCAACGCCGCACAAAGTTTCTCGATGTGAGAATTTGCAGAAATCCATCCCGTCTCGGCACCAATTGTGAGAAGCCGGTGCAGGGCGGCGAAGGCCGCGACCCTGGCCTCAAATCTGTCGACCGAACCGCCGGGCTTTAACAGCACCGCGGCGCCAATTTCCCGGCGCAGCATGCCGGTAAGTATCGCACATGAATTCGCGAAGCGATGATGCATTTCGCGCAACAGCAGAAATTGATCCGCCTCGCCCGGCGTCAGACAATCGAACCGTACGAACGAAACATCGTGCTCGCTGATCGCTGTGTTGTGAAACACGAACGCCTCCATGATCCGGACAAATTTAAATTCGATTACCCGCCGCGCGTAGCAGAATGGGGAAAGTCCGGATGTGAGGCTATTGGACGATGGTGTCGGATACTCACTTTCGAAACGATTGAAGCGCGGGCCTGGTACGACACGTCGTATCCGCTGACGCTTCCGAAAGTGCACATTCGGCCCGGAAGCTGTTCCCAGCCTCCTCAAACCGACACCAAGGTATCATCGACGTCCGCCCCGGAACGGCGCAACAATGCGCCACGTCAGCGCCGCGAAGGCATCGAAAGAGGCAGCCGGGTTCAACTGCATCCTGGATGCATTTTCCAGGTGGAGAATTCCTCTCATTTTCCATCCTTCGACCGCCGCTGCGGGTGACTGGTGTCCGCGGGACTTGACGCGCCAGGACGCCTGCCGGGACGGCGTCGCGAGGATTTTTTGATGGTCAAACGTTCACTCGTGTCGGTCGTCGATGATGACGAGTCCGTGCGCGAGTTGCTGCCAGACCTGCTGAGAACGTTCGGCTACCCGGTTGCGGTCTTCTCGTCGGCGGAAGAATTCCTGGCGTCAGATCACGTTGATCAAACCAGGTGTCTGCTGCTCGATATTTCCATGCCAGGCATGTCCGGGCCGGATCTCCAAAGGGAATTAGGCATTCGAGGGCAGGAAATTGCGATCGTTTTCATCACCGCGCGGGGCGACGAGACCATCCGTTCGCGCCTGCTGGAACAAGGTGCAGTGGAGTGCCTCTCCAAGCCGTTCAGCGACGCGGCGCTGCTCAAGGCGCTCGACGCCGCCTTCAAAACGAGATGAACGATGCCCGGCACTCTTGCCCCGCAGCGACCCGGGCACGTAGAATGAAGCCGGCACGGGGAGCATTTGACGCTGGCACGGGGCCGCACCCCATGGCGCATGCGACACCTATCGTTTTCGTTGTAGACGACGATATCTCCGTCCGTGAATTGCTCGAATTGCTGATCAGTAATGCCGGCTGGGTGCCGGAGACGTTCGAGTTCGGCACAGGAGTTCCTGGCCCGCCAGCGTACCCTTGTGCCAAGCTGTCTGATCCTTGACGTAACCCTTCCGGGCCTCAATGGCCTGGATTTGCAAAAGCGTGTCGCAGCCGATCGGTCCGACATGCCGATCATCTTCATCACCGGGCATGGCGATATTCCAATAACGGTCCAGGCCATGAAGGCCGGCGCTGTGGAGTTTTTGACGAAGCCGTTTGGCGACGATGTGCTGTTGAGCGCCATTCAGCAGGCTCTCGAGCGGAGCAAAGCCGTGCTCGATCAGGAAGCCGGGCTGCGCGGGCTCCGGCAGTGTTACGCATCACTCAGCCGCCGGGAGCGCGAGGTCATGGCGCTGGTCGTTCGCGGCCTGCTGAACAAACAGGTCGGTTTCGAGCTTGGCATCAGCGAGATCACCGTAAAGGCACACCGGGGGCAGGTTATGCGAAAGATGAACGCAAACTCGCTTGCCGATCTCGTGAACATTGCCGCGCAGCTTCGCCTCGAACGTTAGCTGCGGCGAACGGACATCTCCGGCGCGGCAATGGTCTGGCGTCGCTGATTGAAGGGCGACCGAAAAAAGAACCCTGCCCCAGCGCCAGGCAAGGCGCACCGGGGAAGAACGGTGCACGCCTGCTGAAGCGGCGCCGCTGAATCATCAGGGGGCGGCCCCGGCAGCACGTTGCCACGGCCAGCGGCCGTCAACCTCCAACTGCAAGGCCATGCTGAGGAATGTCCTGATAACGACAATAAGCGCCAGGATGAAAACGTTTTCCAGCGTCGGAGCCACGCCCACCGTACGTATGATATCGCCCGCGATCAGGAATTCGAGACCCAGCAGGATCGCGCGACCGAGATTTTGGCGGTAGGTTAGATAACCATCGGTACCGCCGATCCCGGGGTGCGCCACAAAACGGACACTCGCGATAACGGCGCCAGATACCATCGCGAAGACGCCGACCGCATCGAGAAGGCGCCCTGTAAGGTCGATCAGCTGGCCATAAAATTCCATAGCTTAAGGCCTGATCTGTTGGACCGGCGGCGCTGTGCCCCGTTCGTCGCGGGAGGGCCCGCCGGAGACGGGAGGGACGCAAATAGTTTCTGTGTCGATCATTTCGTTTCCTGCGACAGTCTATCATATTTTCGCGTAAGCTATACCGGTGAGATTGCCCTGCAGGGCGAGCAAGTTGCGCTCGTTCTTTCCGTTGAGATCGGCCGCATAGACCGAACCGGCGAGGTCAGTGATGAACATCCGGTTGCCGGGCACGTCGAGCGCGATGCCGATTCCCTCCATCAGGTGCGTAATCAAAATCTCCGGCACGGATTTTTTATCGATTGCCGCGCGGTTGACGGTGTTACCGCGCGGGGGATCGCCGCGGTCGGTCCAGTAGAGAACGCGGTTCGCCAGATCGAGCTCGAGGTCGATCGGTTCCGGGAGCTGATCGAACATCACTTCGATGTCGGGGCGGTTCGCGGGGCTCGCGCCCTCGGGAATTTCGATGTTGGCGCGGAGAATACGACCCTGGCCGCCGCTGCTCGGGCCCTTTTTGCGTCCAGTAGACCTTCTTGAACTTCGGATCGGTGGTGATGCCGACGCACCAGCGCGTCTGATCGCGCTGATCGTTGTCGCCGCGACCGGTCTCGACCAGTATTTCAACCTCCGAGCCGTCGAGATTCGCGCGCATCACGCGCATGCCCTCGCGGTCGCACCAATAAAGCTTGCCACTGTCCTTATCGAGGTGGATCTGCTTCGGCGTGTGGGTGATGCCCTGCGGAACGATCATCCTTCGATTAGCGCCGTCGAGATCGGCGCGCTCGATCGAGCCGTCGTCGAGATCGGGCACACCCATGTTGGTCCAGTAGATGTGGCCGGCCTCCGCATCGACGACGATGCCGTCCGGGAGATGACAACCGGTAACGATGGTCTTGCGATCGGATCCGTCCGGATTCATTGAGTGGATGCGATCGCCGCTCATTTCGAGAAGGAACAGCCGGCCGGAACGGACGACTCCCTCGGCGGCGATGTCTGTAATATCGGGCAAATACGTGCGTTTCATGCTCTGATCGTTTCCGCCTGCGTCGTCAGTATGACAATCCTTCGCCGTTCCCGTATCCGCATTGCTGCGTCGCATGGCCGGCCATTAGCCGCGCAGCGATCTGAAGCCGGCGCGAACCTCTTCTGAAAAGAGGCGCGGCTGCTCCCAGGCCGCATAGTGCCCGCCCTTGTCAACTTTGTTGTAATAGACGAGCTTGTGATACGCGCGCTCTGCCCAGCTCCGCGGAGCTTGATAGTTCTCGCCGCGAAAGACGCTGATGGCAGCCGGAATGGAGACGTCGGCGCTGTTGTAAAGGTTGATGTGACTTTCCCAATAGAAGCGCGCCGCAGAAACCGCCGTATTCGTCAACCAGTAGAGCGTGAAATCGTCGAGAACGTCGTCGCGCGTGAGGTCGCCCGCAGGGTGTCCATTGATCGAGCGACCGAACGCGGCGGAGGTGACCGCCGCCGCGGGCTGGCCATAACCATCGCCGTGGTCAAACATCCACGCTGCCAGCCCAACCGGCGAATCCGACAACCCGTACAACGTTTGCGGGCGTGTGCCCATCATCTGTGCGTAGGCACGCCGCTTCGCAAACAAGACGTTCAGTTGCTCGTACGCAAGTCGTTCCTCGTCCGAGAGGCCCGCTGGCGGCGTACCGCCGCACTGAAGCACCTTCGCAATGTCGAGCGGAATGGTGCCGGGGAAGTTAGTGTGAATGCCGAGCAATTCCGGCGGCGCCTGTTTGGCCATTACGGTGCAAACGCCCGCGCCCAAATCGCCGCCTTGCGCCACAAATCGCGTGTAACCAAGGCTCTTCATCAGCACGAGCCAGGCACCTGCCGTACGATCCGGACCCCAACCGGTCGTTGTCGGTCTGGCTGAGAACCCGAAGCCCGGCAACGAGGGAATTACAACATGGAAGGCGTCCGACGCGCTCGCACCATGTGCTGTGGGATTGGTCAGTGGATCGATGATCTTCAGCTGCTCGATAACCGAGCCCGGCCATCCGTGCGTGACGATGAGCGGCAATGCGTTTTCATGTTTCGAACGAACATGGATGAAATGAATGTCGAGCCCATCGATCTCGGTGACGAACTGCGGCAGGCGCATTCAACTTGGCCTCACATTTGCGCCAATCGTAATCGGTCGCCCAATAGCGCGCGAGTTCCTGCATCGTCGCGAGTTGCACGCCTTGCGATTCATCCGTGACCGTTTCTCGCTCTGGCCAGCGGGTCGCGCGGATACGGCGGCGGAGATCGACGAGTGCCTCGTCCGGAACATTAACGTGGTATGGCCGGATTGCGTCGGTCATCGATGTGGCTCCCTTTGTTGCGTCGGGTGCCGCGGCAAGGTGTTCTGGCAAGAGACTGGCGGCAGCCGCGGCTGCTGAGATGGCCAGCACGCCTCGCCGGGTTGGCTGGGTCGTAGACATGACGTTTCACCTCCCTTCGATCTGCCGACTAAGGATAGATGCGCCAGGTGTGAACGTGAATCTATTGGACGATGGTGTCGTCGATACTTTGGGATGGGTCAGCACGATTGCGGAAGCTCGTAGTCCCGCGTGCCTGAATGGAAGCCGCGGTCGAAAATGCTCAAGAATGGCAGGCAGCCACTCCGCAGCGCGCGGGGAGCACGGGTTTCGCAGCAGGTGACGCGAAATTGTGCGTCAACCGGACAGGCCCGGTTTCCCGGCGAAGGAAATTGCGTTCATCTTTCGCATCGTAAGCAAGAAGCCTTAGGGCCCGGTCCAGGTCTGAATCGGCGACCCCCCTGACGAGATCAGGATTCTCAAGGGTGTTCGTTTCTCACTCATTCGATTCCTCTCGACGTTGACGCACTCTGCGAACGACGAACTATTCGTTCCCGGTTTCTCTGCCGATTGTCAGTGCGCGTTTTCCTTCGCCGCAAAATACTGACACCAGCCTTTCGGACTGATCGGGCTCTCGACGAACCCGCACGCGTTCGGAGGCTGGAAATTCAAGCAGATTTCGCAGCGCTGCTGTCCTTTCGGTTGATCTTGGTACTGGGCATCCGCGTGGCTCACCTTCTGCTGCGCAGCCGCCCTCCTCGAGGCCCTGATGGTCGCCGCGGCGCCGACGGCCAACGCCGCGCCTCCGAGCAACGCCCGGCGCGAAATCGTCTCAGCATCACGCATGATTATCCTTCCTTTCCTTTATGCCCGCTTTCGTCCACTGCTATGATCCGCCGTCACAGCAACATCGGCCTACTTTGCGATGGTCACTTCCTCGGATTTCGGCACATGCCATAAAATGATATGGTAGTGGGGTTCTTCGACGCCTGGATGGCCGGCGTTGTAGTTGAGGCTGACGTGATCGACGTTGCCGCCGGGCGATGCCAGGTCAGCGAAAGTTCTTTTGCGCATCCATGTCTTTCAACGGCACCATGTAGATGGTGCTGACCAAGTGCCCGTTTGTGGTCATAGGCGAGGAACGGGCCTTCCGGCAGTGTTTTTGGGTCGACATAGAGCGTGCCGAGACCGGGAGCGAAGTCAGGAAACTTGACAGAGCGTACTTAGCTTCTTATAGGGCGCGGCCGGCGGCTCGTTGAGAACGCTGGCCGCCGAAGCCGGCAGTGCCACGAGCATCGCGGCGACGAAGATCGCAGAAGCTCTCATTAGCATGATCCTCTCCTTTCATTCATGTTGCATGACATTGCCGCTCACTCACGCATCGCAACTTTCAGGCGGCGCTGCGTATGCGCGTTATCGTCGTCTGCCTGCCCGAGCGCAGGGAGGTACCGGCCGAAGTTCAATTCGAAGTCGCTCGGAACGCCGTAACCGATGTTGCGGATCTTGGCGCGGCGCGCCTGCGCACCGGGCCAGGCCAGCATTGGGAAGATCATGTCGTTGCTCGACTGAAGCTCGGCAGCTGTCGGCGTCCCGAACCGATTGATCTGGGCCTTCGCCGCGGCCAGCGCTTCACGGTCGAACGAGGCCAGACGCCGGACGAGCGCATCGACAAACGAGTCGAGGTCGTCATCGTCCAGCGTGCGGTTCACCCAGCCATAGCGCTCGGCGATATCAGCATCGAAATCGTCGGCGCTGAGGACGATCTCAAGTGCGCGCGAGCGGCCGACCAGGCGCGGAAGCCATTCCAGCGCTCCGCCGCCCGGGACCAGTCCGACGCCGACCTCGGGGTTGCCGAACAGGGCGCTTTGCCGGCTGGCGAAGCGCATGTCGCAGGCCAGCACGAACTCGTTACCGATGCCGCGCGTGCGGCCGCGAATCTTGGCGATGCTCACGACTGGCGTGGACGAGAGGCGCAGCACAAAGTCGCGCCAAAGGCCCAGCACCTCTGGCCGTTCAGCTGCCTTGGATACGTCGAGATGGGCGATGAAAAAATCGGGATTCGCCGACTGGAACACCACGACCTTCACGGACGGGTCCGCCTCGAGGTCGGTCATCAGCGCTCCCAATTCGACGATCGTTGTGGGAACAAACATGTTGATCGGCGGGTTGCTGAAGGTGATCGTCCACCGGCCCGGATAGGTGCGGTCGATGTTGAACTGCGAAGGGTCAGGCATGGCGCGTCTCCTACGTCGATTGACGGATACCTAAAGTCGCGCCGAAAATGCGGGAACTCCATGCGCGACGCTATTGCACGATGGTATCGGCAATACCTTTGGATCGATTGCATCGGACCGCCTGCCGTAGGCGCCGCGACAACTCCTCGAAGGTCGAGCGTTCACTCGCGTCGGGTCGCCGTGGAAAGACGCGTCGCGCTTCTTCGCGCAGCGACAAAGACAAGCGCATCACCTGGCCCCGGTGCGTCTTCGGCGGCGCTGTTGTCAGTTCACGTAACGAGGGTGTCTGGACGATATCGCGTAAAATAAGCGGTTGATGTCGTCAACGCGCTGAACAATAATTTTGCCTTCGTGGAGCTGGACCTGGCCCGTAAATTATCGATTACGAATATTAACGGAGAACGGAATTGTCATCCTGCTCTCGTTCTGCGCAATAAGCCTGACAAGGACCAACATATAGCGTGACTGACAAGCACGGCTAGACCTTACAACCCGCATTATTTGCCTGTAAAATGGTTCATCCTTCTGTCACGGGAGCGTACGAAAGGATCGGCATGGAAAACGATCTCAGCCACGTCGTCGATTTGCTTCCCGGACTGGTCTGGACTGCGCTCCCTGACGGGCAGGTCGACTTCCTCAATCAACGCTGGTGCGAATACACTGGCCTTACCGTTGCCGAGGCTCGCGGCGAGGGGTGGCAGTCTGCGATCCATCCCGATGACCTGCCTGAGTTGCTCAACCGCTGGCGATCCATTCTGGCTTCCAACGCTTCGGGTGAAATGGAAGCGCGCCTGCGGCGCTCCGACGGCGAGTATCGCTGGTTCCTGTTCCGAACACGTCCGTTAGCCGACGCATCCGGACAGGTCACGAAATGGTGCGGACTAAACATCGACATCGAGGAGGTGAGGCAGGCCGAGGAAGCCCTGGATGCGCGCGAGCGTCATTTCAAATTGATCTTCGATGGCCTTCCTGCCCTCATCATCCTCATGAATCCGGAGGGCGACCTCATACGCGCCAACCGCCACTGCCTGGAGTTTTTCCGCACGACACTCGAGGATCTGCAGGCGCGAGGGCAAGTCCACAGCTATCATCCGGATGATCGCCCACGCGTTGCTCGCCGCCTGGAAAAAGTCACTCGAAACGGGCCAGCCATATATCAGCGAGGGCGCCGTCGTCGCGCGGATGGGGTTTACCGCTGGTTCCACACGCGCGGCTTTCCCTTGCGGGATGCGGAAGGGCGCATCGTCCTGTGGTACTCTTTGGCGACTGATATCGACGAACAGAAGCGGGCTGAAGCGCTCCTCGCCGGTGAAAAGCGGGTGCTGGAAATGGTGGCCGGCAGCCATTCCATGTCGGAAATACTCGAAGCGCTCTGTCAGCTTGTCGAAAACACGACAACCGGATGTTACTGCAGCGTCGCGCTGGTCGATGCGAGCGGCACGCGTCTCGAGCACGGAGCCGCGCCGAGCCTTCCGGCCAGCTTCATCACCTCCATTGTTGGCCGCCCCATAAACGTCGGTTCAGACCCAAGCTCGATGGCGGTCCATCTAAACGACAAGTCCTTGCGTCTGACCTCAGGTCGGAGACACGATGGGCATCGCACGCGTGGTACCCGATGGCCTTGACGCATGGGCTGCAGGCGTGCTGGGCAACACCGATCTCGTCTGCTGCCGGCAAGGTCTTGGGTGCGTTCGCGATCTACCTAACGAGCCCAGAACGCCCGCTTCACTCGATCAAAGCCTCATCGAGCAGATAACGCACATTGCGAGCATCGCGATCGAGCGTACGCAGCGTGACGCAATGCTGAGGCGAAGCGAGGCCCTTCTCGCCCAGGCCCAGCGTCTCAGTTCAACCTGCAGCTTTTCCTGGCGTGTGGCGACCGAGGAAATAGCCTGGTCAGAGGAGGCTATTCCGCATTTTTGAATTTGACCAGGCTGCGCCCGTGACGAACGAGCTATTCCGTTCTCGGGTCCATCCGGAAGACTTCCCGTGTTCTGCGAGAGATGATGGATCGGGCGCGCGGCGGCAACGGCATCGACTTTGAGTACGAGCACCGGCTGCTGATGCCCGACCACTCGGTGAAGTACGTGAGCATGGTCTGCGAAGGGATCCGAGATCAGGATGGTCAACTGGAGTATATCGCGGCGGTTCAGGATGTGACGCAGCGCCGACTGTCGGAAGAAGCGCTAGCCAAGGCCCGATCGGAGCTCGCACGCGTGGCCAGGGTCACGAGCCTCGGGGCATTGACGGCGTCGATCGCGCACGAGGTCAACCAGCCGCTGTCGGGCATCATCACCAACGCCAGCACCTGTCTGCGGATGCTGGCCGCCGATCCTCCGAACGTTGACGGCGCGCGCGAAACCGCGCGGCGCACGATTCGCGATGGCAACCGCGCGTCCGACGTGATCACGCGATTGCGCGCGCTCTTTAGCAAGAAGGACACCACGACCGAAGCGGTGGACCTGAATGAGGCTACACGCGAGGTGATTGCGCTGTCTGCGAAGCGAGCTTCAGAGAAGCCAGGTGATTTTGCGGGCGGAACTTGGCGACGACCTCCCGCAGGTCACGGGCGATCGCGTCCAGCTTCAGCAGGTCATCCTGAACCTGCTCCGGAACGCTTCGGACGCGATGAGCGCAATCGACGATCGTCCGAGGACATTGATCATCAAGAACCGCGTCCGAGACGAAGGCGATCGTGTGCGCCTGACCGTGCAGGATGCGGGGGTCGGTTTCGACCCTCAAGCCGTGGACCGAGTCTTCGATGCGTTTTACACAACCAAGAACGACGGCATGGGAATCGGACTGTCCGTCAGCCGCTCCATCATCGAAAGTCATCATGGACGCCTATGGGCGGAGCCTAATGATGGTCCGGGAGCAACATTTTCATTTTCCATTCCCTGGCAAACCGAGAGCGCAACGGGCGCTTCCAGTCGAGGGGCCATACAAATGCCTCCTGCAGCAAATTGATTCTGGTTGCGCCGGAGCGATTGTGCCGTTCGACAAATTTGGGAGCCGGAACACCTGATCGGCGCAGCGTTACGTTTTCGAATACCACTCCCAGGCCTCGCATCCGGCGACAACACACTCTCTCCATTCGGAGTCCGCGCCGTTCAGAGAGGGTTTGAAAGCCGTTTCTGTTTCTTGAGCGTCAATACCAAGGTATCGGCAACACCATCGTCCAATAGTTTTGCATTCGTGCTTCCCGCATCTGTCCACCTGTCAGACGGAATCAACTTCGCACAGAGTGGAGAGAGCCATGTCAGCAACATCATATTCGCCGGACCGGCGCACCTTCCTCGCGAGCTCGGCTGCTGCGGGCGTATCGGGAGTGCTCGCCGCAAAAGCGCACGCGGCGACGGAAAGCAATGCGATCCGGCCCTTTCACATCAAGGTGCCAGAAGAGCAGATTGTCGATCTGCGCCGGCGCATCAACGCTACAAAGTGGCCCGACCGGGAGACGGTCCCGGATCAGTCGCAGGGTCCCCAGCTGGCGACGCTGCAGAAGCTCGCGCGCTACTGGGCGACAGAGTACGACTGGCGCAAGGTCGAGACAAAGTTGAATGCCCTGCCGAATTTCGTGACCGAGATCGACGGGCTGGACATCCACTTCATCCATGTTCGTTCGAAGCACCAGAAGGCGCTTCCGCTTATCGTAACCCATGGCTGGCCGGGTTCGGTCATCGAGCAGATGAAGATCATCGGCCCGCTCACGGACCCCACCGCCCATGGCGGCAGCGCTACGGATGCGTTCGATCTGGTGATTCCGTCGATGCCCGGTTACGGCTTCTCGGGCAAGCCGAACGCGACCGGCTGGGATCCGGCGCGCATCGCACGCGCGTGGGTCGTGCTGATGAAACGCGTTGGATATACGAAGTTCGTCGCACAAGGCGGCGATTGGGGCGCGATCGTCACGGACATGATGGGTGCGCAGGGGCATCCGGAACTGCTCGGCATTCACTCCAACATGCCCGGTGTATTTTCCGCCGACATCGACGCGGCTGCACTTACGGGCGCTCCGACGCCTCCCGGTCTGTCGGTGGATGAAGAGCTGGCGTACGAGCAGCTGGCCCTGGAATATGCAAAGGGTATCGGCTACGGCTATCAGATGGGGTTGCGCCCTCAGGCGCTTTACGGGATTGCGGATTCTCCCGTCGGCGTGGCCGGTTATTTCCTTGACCATGACGCGCGGAGTTTGGCGCTCATTTCGCGGGTCTTCGACGGCCAGTCCGAAGGACTGACCCGGGACGATATCCTCGACAACGTCACGCTCACCTGGTTGACCAACACGTTCATGTCCGGCGCGCGCCTTTACTGGGAAGCATCGGCAAAGAAGGTCAGTTTTTTCGGTGTCAAGGGCGTCCGGATCCCGGCCGCCGTGAGCGTCTTCCCGGATGAACTCTATCAGGCCCCGAAGAGCTGGGCGGAGCGCGCGTATCCCAAACTCGTCTACTACAACAAGGTCGACAGGGGCGGGCACTTTGCAGCCTGGGAACAGCCGAAACTCTTCTCGGAAGAGGTTCGCGCCGGCTTCAGATCACTCCGCGAATTGGCCTGAACAACTTCGGCAGCGCGTGCCAGGGTGCGCGCCGCCTGATCGCGCCCGTGTGCCTTCTGTGCATTCTTGCCAACCGCAAATTGCCGCCTCCGGCAGCGGGCGTCGTCAACTTTTTCGTACCGCACACGGGCGGCGTGAACGGTCGTCACCATGCAAACAAGCAAGCAGGACTTCGCCATGAAAAAGACAGAGGCTTCCGGAGAGATCGACCATTTTCGCCGCCGTCTCTTCGCCGCGGGAGCGGCAACCTTCGCCCTCGCCCAGCTCGGCAGGGTCGGCCCGGCCGGTGCCCAGCCACGCAAGCCGACGACGCCGGTGGCGAGGCGCGCCGCGAACAAGTCGTTCGGACCGCTCAAACAAATCGACGCCGGCGTTCTCAACGTCGGCTATGCCGAAACCGGCCCGGCAAATGGATCTCCGGTTATTCTGTTACACGGCTGGCCCTACGACATTCACAGCTACGTCGACGTCGCACCGCTGCTGGGGTCGATGGGTTACCGGGTAATCGTTCCCTATTTGCGCGGCTACGGCACTACCCGGTTCCTCTCCAATGACACTCTCAGGAACGGCCAGCAGTCGGCCCTGGCCGTCGATGTCATCGCATTGATGGACGCGCTCAAGCTGGAGAAGGCGATCTTCGGTGGCTACGACTGGGGAGCGCGAACTGCCGACATTGTCGCAGCACTTTGGCCGGAGCGTTGCAGGGCGCTGGTTTCTGTGAGCGGTTATCTTATTGGAAGCCAGGCCGCCGGCAAGGCGCCCCTGCCGCCCACGGCCGAACTGCAGTGGTGGTACCAGTACTATTTTGCCACCGAACGCGGCCGCGAGGGCTATGACAAATACCGGCGCGACTTCGCCAGGCTGATCTGGCAATTGGCGTCACCGCCTGATCGACGCCCGGCAGTGCCGCCAAAGCCGTTTGCACATCGCCCAATTCGATCCGGTAGCCGCGGACCTTGACCTGTTCGTCGGCGCGGCCCGGTAGTCCAACTGCCCGTCGGCGCGCCAGCGCACCAGGTCCCCGGTGCGGTACATCCGAGTTCCCGGCGCCGCCGAACGGGCAGGCCACGAACCGCGAGCGGTGAGCCCACCCCGGCGCAGGTACCCGGCAGCCACCGCGACGCCGGCGACATACAGCTCGCCGACCACGCCGGCCGGTACCGGACGCAGCCAGGCATCCAGCACGAACAACGCCGCGCCGGGCACCGGGGAGCCGATCGGTACCGGGCCCGCTGCGCCCGCGGTGAGCGGCGCACTGGTGGTGGCATACACAGTGGTTTCCGTTGGGCCGTAGCCGTTGATCATCGTGTGTCCGGTTTGGTCGTGCTCCCCGCCGCCGCGGCGGGCCCAGCGATCGACCACATCGGTCGAGCAGGCTTCACCGCCGACCACCAGCGTCACCGAGTCCAGTCCATCTGGCGAAAGCATGCCGACCGCGGATGGGGTCTGGGTGAGCGACGTCGACCCGCTGCGCAACCAGTAGACGATGGAAATCCGCCGGTGAAGCGGCCACCGACTCGGGCACGATCACCAGACGGCCGCCGTGCAGCAGTGCACCCAGATCTCCCACACCGAGAAGTCGAACGCGTAGGAGTGGCACTGCGTCCACACTGCGTCGGACCGGTAGGTTGCAGCCGGTTCGCCGAACTGGCCGGTGACGTTGTGGTGGGCGACGACCACACCCTTGGGCACGCCGGTGGTGCCGGATGTGTAGATGACGTACGCGACGTCGTCGGGGGCCGGCGCCCACCCGGCTCGCTCCGAAAACGTGGTGGCGGGCTGGGTTTCGATCCGGGGTCCGCGATGTCGATCACCGGCACGCCGTCGAAACGCTCGGCCTGCTCATCGGTCGTGACCACAGCGATCGGCGCGGCATCGTCGAGCATGAATGCCAGCCGGTCCGCGGGCAGTGCCGGGTCGATCGGCAGATAGGCCGCCCCGGTCTTGAGTACCGCCAGGATCGCCGCTATCGCTTCGGCGGACCGCGAAAGCAGCAGCGCCACAGTCTGTCCCGGACCGGCACCGTGGGCGGCCAGCCAATGCGCCAGCCTGTTCGACGCCTCGTCGAGTTCGCGGTACGTCACGACTGCGGTCCCCGCAGGTCAGTGCGACCGTCCCCGGCGTGCGGGCGACCTGCGCGCCGAACGCGGCCGGAATCGACACCGGAACAGGGCGGCTTCGTCGATGCCGCCCGGTTGCCGATCTCGGCCAACCGAACGTGCTCATCGACGTGCAGTAGATCCACCGAGGAAAGCCGGCGGGTCGGGTCTTCGGCCATCGCCACCAGCACCCGCTCGAACCGATCGATCAGCACGTCGATCTCGGACCCGTCGAAGACGTCGGTTTCGTACTCGACACGCAGGCCCAGTTCGGGTCCCGGTGTGGCTTGCACCGTCAGCGGATAGTGGTTCTGCTCGTGGCTGGTGAACTCGATGATGGCCAAGTCCTGATCCCCGGACAACGCACCGGTGTTGACCGGATAGTTCTCGTAGGCGAAGAGCGTGTCGAACAGCTGGTCGTGGCCGCAGACCCGGTGAATCTCGCCCAGCGCCAGGTGCTGATGATCCAGCGTCCGGTTGTGGGCGGCCTGCAGCTCGTTCAGCAGATCAGCGGCAGTGGTGGTCGCCGTGATGGTCGCGCGCACCGGCACGGTGTTGATCATCAAGCCCACCATCGAATCCGCGCCTGCGACATCGGCGGGCCGGCCCGACACGGGGGTGCCGAATGCGACGTCGTGTTGACCGGTCAGCTGCACCAGCATCTGCACGTACGCGGCCTGCAGCACCACGTTGACGGTGGTGTGCTGCGCGCGCGCCAATTCACTTGCGGCCCGCGTTGTTTCGGCTGATATCGCAAAGGATTTGACGTCACGAGCACCCGAACCGAACCGGTGCGCCGAGCCGACCTGAGTGGGCGTGACAAAACCGGCCAGCACCTCACCCCAGGCCACCCGGGCGGCCTCGAGATCACGCTCGGCCAGCCAGCTGACGTATCTGCGGTAGGGCACCGCAGCGGGCAGGCGATGCCCGTAGTAGCCCGCGAAGATCTCCCCCAGCAGGATCGGCATCGACCAGCCGTCCAGCACGATGTGATGATTGGTCAGCACCAACCGGTACCGATCGTCCGCGACTCGGACCAGCGCGACTCGGAATGGCGGTCGCCCGGCCAGGTCGCACACCGCGGCCCGCTCGGTGGCAGCCAGTCCCGCTACCTCACCCTCTTCGAGGTCGATGATCTGCCAAACGATTTCAGGCTCGGCCGGGATGATCTGTACCTCGCCGAGTTCGTCACTGAATCGCGCCGCCAGGTGCGGATGCCGAGCTGCCACGGTGCGTACCGCATCGTGCAGCCGATCGGGATTCAACCTGCCCGCGATGGTCAGGTCGAACTGCACCGCATAGCTGTCTGCGGAGGGTGCGGTGCGGGCGTGGAACAGCAGCCCTGTTGCAGCGGGGTGACCGGAAGGATGTCCTCGATCCGGTGGTGCCGCTGCAGTTCGTCGATCTGCTGCTGGCTGAGCCGGGCCGGCGCGATGTCGGAGGGGTCAGTCCGCCGCCACCGGCTCGGACATGGGCGGAGATACCGGTCAACGCCTCGAACCACAACTGGCTCAACCGGTCACCTGCGTGTGGTCGAGTGCCGAGGGCGCCCACGTCCAGTTGGCGTGCAACTGCGGGCCGGCATCGGTGTCCACGGTGCCGGCGTTGAGATCCAGCGGTGTGCATCAGCGGCATCGGCACGGCGGTGCTGGCGCCGGTCACCGCGAGCCTTCGCGGCAGATCCGCCACAGCTCGTCGGACACTTCTGGTCCGCCGCCGAGCCGGCCCAGATAGTTGAACCCGATCGGCGGGTCGACACCCGACAGATCGACGTCGTCGTTGAGGTAGCGGAGCAGGCCGTAGGTCAGGCCGTCGGGCAACTCGCGCAGCTGCTCCTTGGCGTCCTTGATGACGGCGCCCAACGCGTCGTCGCCGGCGATCACCTGCGCCCAGGACGACCGCCGACCGTCAACGCCACCGGGTACTTGGTGGTGAACCAGCCGACAGTGCGCGACAGGTCGATGTCGGGCACCCAGTTCCGCTGTCTCTTCGCTCGCCCGTCCCCTCGTGACGCCGTGACGATCGACGTCCCCGGCCACCACCGGGCCACCAAGGAATTCGCCCGCCGCCAAGGCGAACCCGATCAACAAGATGTCCTGTATGCCGGCGTGGAATGCCGCGGGCGCCTCGCGCAGCAGCGTCCGGACGGTGTCGACATCGTCCAGTGCACCGACAGCTGCCCGGCCGTCGCGAAGGTGTCCAGCTCTGGCCGCACGGCAGGCAGGGCGGCGGGGGTCGCCGCGACCCGCCGCCAGGTGTCCGCCTGAGCCGAACCCCCGGGCTGCCGGCGTGCTCGACCGAGCAGCGCGGCCCATCGGGCGAATGAAGTCCCGCCCGCAGGCAGCGCGACCGGCTGGCCGGCTCGGTGCTGCGCCCAGGCGATGTTCAAGTCCTCCAACAGGATTCGCCAAGACACCCCGTCGATGGCGAGATGATGCACGATCAGCACCAGCTGAGCCACGGCCGGCCACCCAGAGGGCACTGAGCATCACACCGGCCGCCGGGTTCAACCGCGACCGCGCCGCCACCGACGGCGTCCTCGGACAATTCGTCGACCGTCTGCAGGTGCGGACGGGCCGCGCCGGCCTCCGGCACCTGCAGTGACCAACCCTCCTCGACGCGAAGCCGCAGCATCGCATGCCGGTCCAGCAGGGCCTGCAGCACCACCGCGACGTCGGCCTCGTCGACCCCGGCGGGCGCCTGCACCACGACCGTCTGGTTGAACTCGGCTCCACCGGTCCGTTCCACCTCGGCCAGCCAGCGGATGATCGGGGTCGGCTGCACCGCTCCCGATGCCCTCGTCGGCGACAGCGTCGCCGTCGGCGCCTTGGCCACCAACGCCAACCGGGCCACGGTCTGCTCGACGAAGATGTCCCGCGGCCGACACGTCAGCCCGGCAGCCCGGGCCCGTGCCACCACCTGCATCGACATGATGCTGTCGCCGCCCAGTTCGAAGAACGAGTCGTCGACGCCGACTCGTGGGAGCCCGAGCACCTCGGCGTAGATGTCGGCCAGGTCTGCTCGACCGCATTGCCCGGCGCCCGGTACTCGTCGACGTTGCCGTACGTCGGTGCGGGCAGGGCCCGCCTGTCGAGCTTGCCGTTGGAGGTCAGTGGCAACGCCGTCATCGACACGACCGCCGCCGGAACCATGTACGCCGGAAGGTACTTGGCGACAGCGATACGCGCCTCGACCGGGTCGGCGGTGCCGGTGAAGTAGCCGACCAGGCGCTTGTCGCCGGGGCGGTCCTCGCGGGCGACCACCACGGCCTGCTCGATGCCGTCGAGCCCGGCCAAAGCTGCTTGCACATCACCGAGTTCGATGCGGTAACCGCGAATCTTGACCTGCTCATCGGCCCGGCCTAGATACTGCAGCTGCCCATCGGCACCCCAGCGCACCAGGTCTCCGGTGCGGTACATCCGGGCGCCCGGCGTCCCGAACGGGCAGGCCACGAACCGCGACGCGGTCAACCCGCCACGGCGGACATAGCCCGCGGCCACCCCGCTCGCCAGCCACATACAGCTCGCCGACCACGCCGGCAGGCACTGGCCGCAACCACTCGTCGAGGACGAACAACGCCGACTCGCCCGACCGGCGCACCGATGGGCACCACACCCGTGCCCGCCGCCAGCGGTGCGCTGACCGCGGCGTAGATGGTGGCTTCGGTGGGTCCGTAGGCGTTGATCATGGCCCGGGAGCCGCTCATCGGTCGACCAGTCCCGTCAGGGCACGCTTCACCCGCCACCACCAGCGCCGTCGACTCCAGTCCCAATGGCGACAGCATCATTGCCGCAGAAGGGGTCTGAGTCAGGACGTTGACGTGTTCGGCGACCAGCAGGGCGTGAAGATCCTCAGGTGCGCGCGCCATCGACTCGGGCACGATCACCAACCGGCCGCCGTGCAGCAGCGCTCCGAAGATCTCCCAGACGGACACATCGAATGCGAGCGAATGCCACTGGCTCCAGACTCCGGCGGGCTCGACCTCGACGCCGATCGAGCCCAACAACCCGATGACGTTGCGATGCGTGATGGCAACGCCCTTGGGTACACCGGTGGTGCCGGAGGTATAGATCAGGTACGCGATGTCATCCAGGCGTGGTCCCGGAGGGGTTGTGGCAGTTTGGTTTTCGACGACGGGATCGTTGACATCGATCACCGTCACGTCGACCTCCGCGAGCCGCCCGGCCAGGTCATCGGTGGTGACGACGGCGATCGGCACGGCGTCGCCGAGCATGAACTCGATGCGCGCCGCGGGCATTGCCGGGTCGATCGGCAGGTACGCCGCACCGGTCTTGAGCACTGCAAGGATCGCGGCGATCGCCTCGGCGCAGCGGTGGAACAGCAGGGCCACCGTCTGCCCGGGGCCGGCACCGTGACCGATCAGCAAGTGCGCCAATCGGTTCGCGGCCTCGTCGAGTTCGCGATAGGTCAGCGACCGGCCGGCGCAGGTGATGGCGACCGCTTCAGGTGTGCGAGCTACCTGGGCAGCGAACATCTCCGGCACCGATACCGCCGCGCGACAGGCCGGGTCAATATCGCCCGATGACCCAGTTGGTCGAGTCGGGCACGCTCGGGCTCATCGAGCAGATCCACCGACGACAACGGCTGCGCTGGGTCGGCGGTCATCGCCGACAACAGCCGGTGCAACCGGGTGGTCAGCGTCGCAACGGTTTCCGCATCGAAGACGTCGGTCCGGAACTCCACCTCACCGCTGATCCCGGCTGGGGATCCGGTGGCAGTCCAGCGTTCGGACAGGGAGAAGGTGAGATCCATTCGGGCGGACTGGGTGCCCAGCGGAACGGACGTGACGTCAACGCCTTTCAGCCCGGAGCCACCGGCCGGATCGGTGAGCCCGGTGAAGTTCTGCCAGGCCAGCATCACCTGGACCAGCGGGTGGTGGGTCAGGCTTCGGGTCGGGTTGAGCCGATCGACCAGCACCTCGAAGGGCACGTCCTGGTGCTCGAAGGCCTCCAGGCTACGGGCCCGCACCTGGGTCAGCAGTTCGGTGAAGCTCGGGTCACCGGTCAGATCGGCGCGCAGCACCAAGGTGTTGACGAAGAAGCCGACCAGATCATCGAGCGCCGGGTCGCGTCGGCCGGCAATCGGGAAGCCAACCGCCACATCGGAACTGGCGCTGATCCTGGACAGCAGCGCGGCCAGCGCCGCCTGTACGACCATGAAGCTCGTCGCGTTGTGCTCCCGGGCCACCCGGGCCACCCGCTCGTGCAGTTCAGCCGGCCAGTCCACCGCCACTGTGGCGCCGCCCAGGTCGGCGAGCATCGGGTAGGGCCTGTCGGTGGGCAGCTGGATGCGCTCGGGCAGCCCCGCCAGTGCCTTTTCCCAATAGGCCAACTGTGCGGCAACTCGGCTCTCGGTGTCATCGAGACCGCCGAATTGCGCACGCTGCCACAGTGTGTAGTCGACGTACTGCACCGGCAACGGAGCCCAGTCCGGCGCCTGGCCGGCGCACCGACTGGCGTACGCCACGCCCAGATCAGCGACCAGCGGACGCAGCGACCAGCCGTCGGCGGCGATGTGGTGGACCACAGCCACCAACACGTGGTCGTCCGTCGGCGACCCGGAACAGGTGCGCCCGCAACGGAATATCGGTCGACAGATCGAAGGTATCGCGGGCAGCGACCTCGAGAGTCTCGTGCAATCGGCCCGGCGACCAACCTGCGGCGTCGACGACCTCCCAACCGAAATCTGCATGGCCGGCCGGGATCACCACCTGCTGGGGCGTGCCCTCCGGAGCGGCGAACAGCGTGCGCAGGCTCTCGTGCCGAGCCACCACATCGCCCAGCGCGTACCCAGGGCCTGAGCGTTCAACTCGCCGGTCAGCCGCAGTGCCGACGCCATGTTGTAAACCGGTGACGGGCCCTGCAATTGGTCCACGAACCACAGGCGGCTCTGCGCGAATGACAACGGGATCACCGCGGGGCGCTCGACCGGCACCAGCGGCTGCAATCGGCCCTCGGCCTCGCCCACCCGCGGGGCCAGCTGAGCCACCGTGGGCGCCTCGAAGACCGCACGCACCGGAAGTTCCACATCCAGCGCGGCGTTGATCGCCGCGACCAGCCGCATGGTGGACAACGAATCGCCGCCCAGGTCGAAGAACGAGTCGTCGACACCGACCCGCATCGACACCGAGCACCTGCGCATAGACGCCGGCCAGGATCTCCTCGGTGTAGCTGCCCGGCGCACGGTATCCGCCGCCGGTGTAATCCGGTTTGGGCAGGGCGCGGGCATCCAGCTTGCCGTTGACCGTCATCGGCAACGCCGACACACTCATCACCGCGGCGGGCACCATGTAGGCCGGGAGCCGCTGGGCGAGCGCAGCCCGCGCCACGGCAGTGTCGGCAGTTCCGACGAAATAACCGACCAGGCGCTTGTCCCCGGGTGATCCTCGCGGACGATCACCGCGGCCTGCTCGATGCCGTCGAGCCCCGCCAAAGCTGATTGGACGTCGCCAATTCGATGCGGTGCCCGCGGATCTTGACCTGCTCGTCGGCCCGGCCAAGGTAGTCCAGCTGCCCATCGGCCCGCCAGCGCACGAGGTCACCGGTCCGGTACATCCGGGCACCCGGCTCACCGAACGGGCACGGCACGAAACGTGTTGCCGTCAAAGCGGATCGATGGACATACCCGGCCGATACTCCGGCGCCGGCCACGTACAACTCACCGGCCACACCGGCGGGGACCGGCCGCAGCCAGTCGTCCAATACGAACAAGGCGGCCCCGGCCACCGGCGACCCGATGGGCGGCGTACCCGAACCGGCCGCCAACGGGACGCTCTTGGTTACCCACATGGTGGTCTCGGTCGGTCCGTAGACGTTGACCATCACCCTGCCGGGCGCCCATCGATCCACCATTTCCGGCGGGCACGGTTCGGCGCCGATCAGCAGCGTGGTCGAGTCCAGGCCTTCGGTCGGCAACACCGCTGCCGCGGAGGGGGTTTGGGCCAGCACCGTGACCTGCTCGCGGACCAGCAGCGCATGGAAGTCCGGCGTCGAGCGGGCCACCGCATCGGGTACCACCACCAGGCGCCCGCCGTGCAGCAGCGCGCCCCAGATCTCCCACACCGAGAAGTCGAACGAATACGAGTGGAACTGGGTCCACACCTGCCCGGGAGTCAACGCATCGCCGATTTCCAGCTCATCGAACAACTGGCAGACGTTGCGATGATTGACGGCCACACCCTTGGGCACGCCAGTCGTGCCGGAGGTGTAGATGATGTGCGCCAGATCGTCCGGACTCGGCACCGGAAGTGCTGCGGCGCTCTGTGATTCGACCACCGGATCGGTCGCGTCGATGACGCTCACGTCCATCCCGTCGAGCAACCCGACCAACTCGCCCGTGGTGAGCACGGCCAGCGGCGCGCTGTCGCCGAGCATGAACTCGATGCGCGCCGTCGGCAGCGCCGGGTCGATGGGCAGGTAGGCCGCACCCGTCTTGAGCACCGCCACGATCGCCGTGATCGCTTCCGTCGAGCGCGGGAAGATCAGCGCCACCGACCGTCCCGGACCGACGCCCCGGGCGGCCAGCAGATTCGCCAACCGGTTCGACGCCTCGTCGAGTTCGCGGTAGGTCTGTGACCGGTCGCCGCAGACCACCGCCACGGCGTCGGGGGTCCGAGCCACCTGCGCGGCGAACCGGCCCGGCACCGTGGCCGCGCCGCCCGGCCGGGTCAAGGCCGCCCGGCCAGCCCAACGATCCAGCAGCGCAAGCTCTTCGGGGTCCAGTACCTCGATGGCCGACAACCGCCGTGCCGGATCGGTGGTCATGGCCACCAACAGCCGCTCGAATCGGTCGACCAACGTCTTGATACCGGTGGCATCGAACACGTCGGTGTCGTACTCCACCCGAAGCGTCAGTTCCTCACCGGGCTGCGCCTGCACCGCCAACGGGTAGTGGGTGGATTCGTGGGTGGTGATGTCGGTGATCGCGAGTTCGTGTTCACCCGACAGCGCGTCGGCGTCGACCGGATAGTTCTCGTAGGCGAACAGCGTGTCGAACAGTTGATCCTGTCCGACGATGCGATGAATCTCGCCCAGTGCCAGGTGCTGATGGTCGAGTGTGTCGTTGTGCGCGCCCTGCAGCTGGTCCAGCAGCTCGGCCGTGGTGGTGGTCGCCGTGATGTTCGCGCGCACCGGCAGCGTGTTGATGAACAGGCCGACCATCGAATCGATCCCCGCGACTTCAGCGGGCCGGCCGGAGACTGTGGTGCCGAACGCGACATCGTGCCGACCGGTCAAACGGCACAGTAGTTGTGCATACGCCGCCTGCAGCACGGTGTTCACGGTGGTGCGGTGAGTCCGGGCCAGTTCGCCGACCGCCTGCGCGAGGGTGTTTGGCAGTCCGAACATTTCGACACCACGCTGCCCCTGCTGACCGGCGCGGCCGAGCAACGTGGGCGTGTCGAAGCCGGCCAGCAGCTCACCCCAGACGGCGCGTGCGGCGTCATGGTCGCGGCCGGCCAGCCAACTGACGAAGTTCCGGTAAGGCTCCGGCGCCGGGAGTTGGTGACCGTAGTAGCCGGCGAAGATCTCGCCCAGCAGGATCGGCATGGACCAGCCGTCCAGCACGATGTGATGGTTGGTCAAGACGAAACGGTACTGGTCCGCTGCGACACGGATCAGGGCGGCCCGGAACGGAGGTTGGCCTGCCAGGTCGCAGACCGCGACCCGCTCGGCGGCGGTGATCGCCTCGACATCGCCAGCACCGAGATCGATGAATTTCCAGGCGAGTTCGGGATCGGCGGGGATGACCTGTACCGGCTCGCCGAAGCGTTGGTCGAACCGAGCTACCAGATTCGGATGCCGGGCCACCATCGACTGCACCGCACCGCGCAGCCGCGCGTGGTCGAGTCGGCCGGTGATGCTGATGTCCAGCTGCCCGGCGTACAGATCGTCACCGCCGGTCATGGTCCGAGCGTGGAACAGCAGGCCCTGTTGCACCGACGTCAGCGGTAGTACGTCGGCAATACTGAATTGCTTTTGCAATTCGTCGATCTGCTGCTGGTTGACCCGGGCCGGGGCGACGTCCGAGGGGGTCAGTCCGCCGCCTCCGGCACGCACGTGAGCGCAGATACCGGCGAGCGCTTCGAACCACAGCCGGCTGAACCGGGTGACCGCCGCGTGGTCGAGCGCCGAGGGCGCCCAGGTCCAGTTGGCGTGCAGTCGCGGTCCCGCCGCGCCCTCCACGGCGGCGGTATTGAGCTCCACCGTGTGCATCAGTGGCATCGGGATGGCCATCGGGGCCGATTCAGCCGCACCTGGCAGCGATCCGACCCGCCACAGTTCGTCGGACAGTTCGACCGGATTACCTTGGCGCCCAAGGTAGTTGAAGCCTATCGAAGGTTCGGCGGCATCCAGTCCGGTCTCGTCGTTGAGGTACCGCAGCAGCCCGTAGGTCAATGGGTCCGGGTGCCCGCGCAACTGCTCCTTGGCGTCCTTGATCACCGCGCCGAGCTGAACGTCACCGGAAGTCACCTGCGTCCAGCGCAGCCCGCCGACGGCAAGCGCCACCGGGGACTTGGTGGTGAACCAACCGACGGTGCGGGTCAGGTCGACGCCAGTACCGTCGCCCCGACCGCCCCGAGCACCTTTCCCGTCGCTGCGCTCGCCCCGACCACCGAGTTCTTCGTGACGCCCGTGCCCCTCCACGTCGATACCGATCGACGAGCTGCCGTGCTCGAGGAATTCGTTTGCCGCAAGGGCGAATGCGATCAGCAGGATGTCCTGCACCCCGGTGTGGAATGCCGCCGGCACCGCCCCGAGCAGCATGCCGGTGGTCTCGGCATCCAACTCCACCGAGAGCTGCCCCGCAGTGGCGAAGGTGTCCGTGTCCGGCTGTACGGCGGGCAGCGCGACCGGGGTGGCAGCGATCTGCCGCCACGCGCCGACGTGTTCGATGACATCGGGGTGTCGGGCGTACTCGTCGAGCAGGGTCGCCCAGCGCTGGAACGACGTCCCGCCCACCGGCAGGGTGATCGGTTGTCCGGTGCGATGTTGCGCCCAGGCGATGTTCATGTCTTCCAGCAGGATTCGCCAGGACACTGCGTCGACGGCCAGGTGGTGCGCCAGCACCACGAGCTCTCCGGTCGAGGCCACCCAGAGCGCGCTCAGCATGACCCCAGCCGCAGGGTTCAGCAGCGAGCGGGCCTGGACCACTGCGTCCTCGGACAACGTATCCACCGTGCGCAAGCAGTTCCGGGCGTCGACCGTGCCCGGCTCGGGCACCGACAGACCGCTCCCGTCAAGACGCATCCGCAGGGTGGCGTGCCGGTCCAGCAGCGCCTGCAACACCAGCACCGCGTCGTCGTGGCCGACGCCCGCGGAGGTCTGAACCACCAGGGTCTGGTTGAACTGGTCCACCGGCCCATCGATCTCGCCGAGCCAGCGGATGATCGGGGTGGCCAGTACCGGTCCGATGCCCTCGTCGAGCGCCTCGGGATCGCCGTCGCCGACTTCGGCCACCCGAGCCAGCCGCGCCACGGTCTGCTCGACGAACAGGTCACGGGTGCGGAACATCAGCCCGGCGGCCCGTGCCCGCGTCACCACCTGCATCGATGAAATGCTGTCGCCGCCAAGGTCGAAGAACGAATCATCGATGCCGACCCGGTCCAGGCCGAGCACCTGGGCGTAGACGGCGGCCAGCACTTCCTCGACCGCGTTCGACGGGGCGCGATACCGATCGATGTCCTGGTAGTCCGGGGCCGGCAGCGCCCGGGTGTCGAGCTTGCCGTTGGCGGTCAGCGGCAGCTCCGGCACCACGATCACCGCAGCCGGAATCATGTACCCGGGCAGCCGTTCTGCCAGTGCGGCACGTGCCGCGGCGGGATCCGCGGTCCCGGTGAGGTAACCGACCAGGCGCCTGTCGCCCGGACGATCCTCGCGGGCGATGACCGCGGCCTGCTCCACTCCGTCGACACCGGCCAGTGCGGTCCGGATCTCACCGAGCTCGATACGGTAGCCACGGATCTTGACCTGCTCGTCGACTCGACCCAGGTAGTCCAGCTGCCCATCGGCCCGCCAGCGCACCAGGTCACCGGTCCGGTACATCCGGGCACCCGGCTCACCGAATGGGCACGGCACGAAACGTGTTGCTGTCAAAGCAGATCGCCGTACATACCCGACCGCCACCCCGGCACCGGCGATGTACAGCTCACCGACCACTCCGGCCGGCACGGGACGCAACGACCCGTCGAGCACGAACAGCGCGGCTCCAGGCTCCGGCGACCCGATGGGCACCGCGCCACCCGGGGTCAGCGGCCGGCTGATCGCCGCGTAGACGGTGGCCTCGGTGGGTCCGTAGGCGTTGATCATGGTGTGCGCAGACGACCACCGCTCGACCAGTTCGGTCGGGCAGGCCTCGCCGGCCACCACCAGAGTGACGCCGTCCAGGCCCGCGGTCGACAGCGCGCCCGCTGCCGACGGGGTCTGACTCAGCACGGTCACCTGTTCGCGAACCAGCAAGGCGTGCAGGTCTTCCGGTGCACGGGCGGCTGATTCGGGCACCACCACCAGACGTCCGCCATGCAGCAGCGCCCCGAAGATCTCCCATACCGACACGTCGAACGCCAGCGAATGCCACTGCGACCAAACGCCGTGGTGCGGCAGGCCGGAGTCCGCCATCAACAACTGGGTCACGTTCTGATGGGTGACCGCGACACCCTTGGGCACACCGGTGGTGCCCGAGGTGTAGATCAGGTATGCGACGTCATCCGGTCGCGGTGCGGGAAGTGTTGCGGTGTATCCATTTTCGACAATCGGGTCAAGGACGTCGATGACGGCACCCGGGTAGCCGTCGAGCCGATCCATCAGAGCGGCGGTGGTGATCACCGCGACCGGGGTGGCGTCGCCCAGGACGAACCCGACCCGTGCACTGGGCAGCGCCGGGTCGATCGGCAGGTAGGCCGCACCCGTCTTGAGCACCGCCAAGATCGCGGTGATGGCCTCGGCCGACCGCGAAAGCAGCAGGGCGACGGTATGTCCCGGTCCAGCGCCATAACCGGCCAACTGCCGAGCCAATCGGCTGGCCGCGTCATCAAGCTCACGGTAGGTGAGCGACTGCTCCCCGCAGACCAGCGCCACCGCATCCGGCGTCCGATCGACCTGAGTGCCGAACAACTCCGCAATCGACTGTGCAGTAACCGGGTTCTCGCTCAGCACCGCCCGGTTACCGAGCTCGTCAAGGTGCGTGCGCTCGGACTCATCAAGCAGCTCCACCGCTGACAGCGGCCGGGTGGGATCTGCAGTGAGCGCCAACAGCACGCGCAGCAACCGCTCGACCAGTGCTTCGATGGTGGCCGCGTCATACACGTCAGTGCGGTATTCCACGGTTCCGCCGATACCGGCCGGGGCGCCGTCGGCATTCCAGAGCTCACCCAGGGACAGCGTCAGGTCCATGCGGGCGGTCTGGGTATCCACCGGCATGGGCGTGACCTGCAAATCCCCCAGGGCCACTGCGGGACTCGCGCCCTGCCCGGGCAGATTCTGCCAAGCCAGCATGACCTGCACCAGCGGGTGGTGGGTCAGGCTACGGGTCGGGTTGAGGCGCTCAACGAGCACCTCGAACGGCACGTCCTGGTGCTCATAGGCGGCCAGACTGCGCTGCTGAACCTGGGCCAGCAGCTCGCTGAAGGTGGGGTCGCCCTCTACCTCGACGCGCAGCACCAGGGTGTTGACAAAGAATCCGACCAATTCGTCCAGGGCGGCTTCGCGCCGACCGGCGATCGGGAAACCCACCGCCACATCGGAACTGGCGCTGATCATAGACAGCAAGGTGAGCAGTGCAGTTTGCACGACCATGAAGTTGGTGGCGTGGTGCTCCCTGGCCACCCGATCGATCTGCTGCTGCAGTTCTGCAGGCCACTGCACCGCGACGGTGGCGCCGCGCTGATCGGCCACCAGGGGGTAGGGCCGGTCGGTGGGCAGCGACACCCGCTCGGGCAGCCCGGCCAGGGCGTCCTGCCAGTACGTCACCTGCGCGGCAATGGGACTGTCGCCGTCGTGCAGGTCACCGAATTGTGCGCGCTGCCAGAGCGTGTAATCCACGTACTGCACCGGCAGCTGCGGTCCACGACGGGGCCTGCCCCGCGCAACGCGCGGCATACGCCACCGCCGAGATCCCGGGCCAACGGTGTGATCGACCAGCCGTCGGCGGCGATGTGATGCACCGCGGCAACCAGTACGTGTTCTTCCTCAGCGAGCCGGAAAAGTGTTGCCCGCAGCGGGATTTCGGTGGTCAGATCGAAGGCATGACGAGCCGCCGCATCAATGGCGGCCTGTTGCCGGGCGGCGGGCCAATCGGTGACATCGACTCTCTCCCAGCCGAATTCGGCCCGGTCGGCGGGCACCACCAACTGCTGCGGCACTCCGTCCGGTGCGACGAACAGGGTGCGCAGGCTCTCGTGCCGGGCCACCACATCGGCCAGTGCCGCGCGGAGCGCATCGGCGTCGAGTGCGCCATCCAACCGCAACGCGGTCGACAAGTTGTAGACCGCCGACGGTCCCTGCAACTGTTCCAGGAACCACAACCGGTTCTGCGCGAACGACAGCGGAATCACTGCCGGGCGCGCAGCCGCCACCAGCGGTGCCAGCCGGCCCGCGCCGACGCCGATCCGCGGGGCCAGTTGCGCGACCGTGGGCGCTTCGAAGATGGCGCGGACCGCCAGGTCGGTGTCCAGGGCGGCGTTGATGGCGGCGATCAGGCGCATGGCCGAAATGCTGTCGCCGCCGAGATCGAAGAACGAATCGTCGGCGCCGGCCCGTTCGAGCCCCAACACGTCGGCGTAGATGCCGGCCAGGATCTCTTCGACCACGCCGACCGGAGCCCGGTGGGAACCAGCGGAGTACTCGGGCGCGGGCAGCGCCCGGACATCCAGTTTTCCGTTGGCAGTCAAGGGAATCGCGTCAACCACGACGATTGCGGCGGGCACCAGGTACGCCGGAAGGTCAGTGCTCAATGCGGCCCGCGTCACCGCCGGGTCGATTGCCCCGACGACATAGCCGACCAGGCGCTTGTCACCGGGACGATCCTCCCGGGCCACGACCACGGCCTGCCCGACGCCCTCGATGGCGGCCAGCGCCGTTTGTATCTCGCCGAGCTCGATGCGGTAACCGCGGATCTTGACCTGTTCGTCGGCGCGGCCCCGGTAGCGCAGCTGGCCGTCAGCTCCCCAGCACACCAGGTCGCCGGTGCGGTACATCCGTTGTCCGACACCACCGAACGGGCACGCCACGAACCGTGACGCACTCAGTCCGGGCCGGCCCACATATCCGGACGCCACCCCGGCACCGCCCACATAGAGCTCACCGACCACGCCCACCGGCACCGGCCGCAGCCGCTCGTCGAGAACGAACAGCGCCGCCTCGGCCACCGGCGAACCGATCGGCACCACGCCGGCCGCACCCGCGATCAGCGGTGCGCTGATCGCCACACACATCGTGGTCTCGGTCGGCCCGTAGGCGTTGATCATCGTCCCGCGGGACGCCCAGCGGTCCACCACCTCGGGTGGGCAGGCCTCCCCGACCACCACCAGCGCCGTCGACTCCAGGCCTCTGGTGTCCAATGTCGCTGCAGCCGTCGGGGTTTGGGTCAGCACCGTGACGCCTTCGGCCGTCAGCACCGCATGGAGGTCCGTTGCCGAGCGGGCATCGGGCACGATCGCGACCCGACCGCCGGACAGCAGTGGCCCGAAGATCTCCCACACGGACACGTCGAACGCCAGCGAGTGGGCGTGGCTCCACACCCCGGCTGCCGGCAGACCCGCATCCAGCGATCCCAACAACTGGGTGACGTTGTGGTGGGTCACCGCAACACCCTTGGGCACACCGGTGGTGCCGGAGGTGTAGATCAGATAGGCGATGTCATCCGGGCTCACCACCGGAAGTGTTGTGGCCGGCTCGATTTCGAGACTCGAGTCCAGTTCGATGACCGGCCCACCGAAGCCGGTCAACAAGACGGCGAATTCCGCGGTGCTGATCGCCGCGACCGGAGCGGCGTCGGCCAGGACGAACTCGATACGTGCGGCCGGCACCGACGGATCGACGGGCACGTAGGCGGCGCCGGTCTTGAGCACCGCCAGAATCGCGACGATCGCGTCGGCCGATCGGCCCGACATCAACGCCACGCGTTCTCCAGGGCGGGCGCCCCGCGCAATCAGCAGGTGCGCCAAGCGGTTCGATGCCTCGTCCAGCTCACGGTAGGTCATCGACCGGCCGCTGCCGCTGACCGCAACCGCGTTCGGTGCCACCGCGACCTTGGTGGCGAACAGTTCCGGAACCGATATCGGTACCGCCGCCGGGCAAGCCAGCACCGCCCGGTTCCCGACCTCATCGAGCCGGGCGTGCTCGGCGGCGTCCAGCACGTCGATCGACGACAGCGCGTGGTTCGGATCGGCGGTGAGCGCGATCAGCACTTGTTCCAGTCGCCCGACCATCGTTTCAATGCTGACCGCATCGAACACGTCAGTCCGGAACTCGACGTTGCCACCGATACCGGCCGGCTCGCCGTCGGTACCCCAGCGTTCGGCCAACGAAACCGACAGATCCATGCGCGCCGTCGTGGTGTCGACCGACAGCGGCGTGACGTCCAGGTCACCCAACACCAAACCGGTGTTCTGCCAGGGTAGGTTCTGCCAACCCAGCACCACCTGAACCAGCGGATGGTGGGTCAGGCTGCGGGTCGGGTTCAGCCGCTCCACCAAGACTTCGAACGGCACATCCTGATGCTCGTAGGCCGCCAGGCTGTTGGTGCGTACCTGCGACAGCAGTTCGGCGACACTCGGGTCCCCGGCCAGATCCACCCGCAGCACCAGGGTGTTGACGAAGAAGCCGACCAGCTGGTCAAGGGCTGGGTCGCGCCGCCCGGCAATCAGGAAGCCAACGGCCACATCGGTACTCGCGCTGAGCCGGACAGCAGAACCGCCAGTGCGGCCTGCACCACCATGAAACTGGTCGCATTGTGCTCCCGGGCGAGCCGCGCGATCCGCTGCTGCAACTCAGGCGACCAGTCCACCGCCGACCGTCGCGCCGCGCTGATCGGCCACCGGCGGGTAAGGCCGATCGGTCGGCAGCTCGACGCGTTCGGGCATGCCTGCCAACGCATTCCGCCAGTAGGCCAGCTGCGCACTGACCCGGCTATCGCAGTCGTCCAGTTCGCCCAGCTGCGCGCGCTGCCACAGCGTGTAGTCCACGTACTGCACCGGCAGCGGTGACCAGTCGGGGGCCTGACCACCGGAGCGGCCGGCGTATGCCACGCTCAGGTCGCCGACCAGCGGGGCGATCGACCAGCCGTCGGCCGCAATGTGGTGCACGACCGCGACCAGGATGTGCTCATCATCGGAGATTCGGAAGAGCTTGGCCCGCATCGGGGTTTCGCTGCCCAGGTCGAAGGCGTACTGCGTCACCGCAGCCACCGCCTCGGTCACCCGGTCGGCCGACCAGCCGGTGACGTCGACCAACTCCCAGCCGAAATCGGCTTGCGCCGCCGGGATCACCACCTGCTGGGCCACGCCGTTCGACGCGTCGAACCGGGTGCGCAGGCTCTCGTGCCGGGCCACCAGGTCGCCCAGCGCCGCGCCCAGCGCCGCGACATCCAGTAGTCCGTGCAATTGCAGTGCCACCGGCATGTTGTAAACCGGTGACGGGCCCTGCAATTGGTCGACGAACCACAGCCGGTTCTGCGCGTAGGACAGCGGGATCTCCGCGGGGCGCTCCACTGCCACCAGCGGCGCCGACCGCTGAGCACCCTCGTCGATCCGCGGGGCCAACTGCGCCACCGTCGGTGCTTCGAACACCGTGCGCACCGGCAGTTCCACATCGAGGGCAGCATTGATCGCTGCGATCAGGCGCATCGTCGACAGCGAATCGCCGCCCAGATCGAAGAACGAATCGTCGACGCCCACCCGCTCGACGCCGAGCAACTGCGCGTAGATCGCGGTCAGCGTCTCCTCAACCGCGCCGGACGGCGCCCGGTATCGAGCGGCGTCCTGGTAGTCCGGGGCCGGCAGGGCCCGGGTGTCGAGCTTGCCATTGACCGTCACCGGCAGCGCCGGCAGAGCGATCACCGCAGCCGGGACCATGTAGCCCGGCAGCGCCTTGGCCAGCGCGGCCCGGGCCTGGGCCGGGTCGGCCGCGCCGGTGATGTACCCCACCAGCCGTTTGTCGCCCGGCCGGTCCTCGCGAGCGATCACCGCGGCCTGTTCGACTCCGGGCAGGGCGGCCAAAGCTGAACGGACGTCGCCCAATTCGATGCGATAGCCGCGGACCTTCACCTGCTCGTCGGCCCGGCCGAAGTAGTCGAGCTGGCCATCGGGGCGCCAGGCCACGAGGTCTCCGGTGCGATACATGCGCGTGCCGGGCTCTCCGAACGGGCACGCCATGAATCGTGATGCACTCAGTCCGGGTCGGCGCCAGTAGCCGATCCCGACGCCACGGCCGGCCAGGTACAACTCCCCGACCACGCCGGCCGGCACCGGACGCAACCACTCGTCCAGCACGAAGAACGCCGCGCCCGCCGTCGGAGACCCGATCGGCGGCGCCCCCGATCCCGCTGTCAACGGTGCGCTCTTGCACAGCCACATGGTCGTCTCGGTCGGCCCGTAGACGTTCACCATCACCGGATGATGATCCCCGCCTCCGCGGGATGCCCAGCGATCCACCAGCTCCGGCGGGCAGGCCTCGGCGCCGATGACCAGGTTCGCCGCGTCCAGGCCGTCAGTATCCAATACCGCTGCGGCCGAGGGCGTTTGAGTCAAGACTGTGACGCGCTCACGCACCAGCAGGTCGTGGAAGTCC
>CAVYCI010000001.1:0-521267 GCA_963766925.1 uncultured Alphaproteobacteria bacterium | reverse complement strand
CAACGATCACCCCAGGTGGGGCGGACTTCAGCATCCGTACGTCGTCAAAGGACCGGCTGTACGACACCATGCACTTTTACATCCGCGATGAATTTGTTCGCAAAATTCATGGTGACATGTTTGAACCGCAGGCGGATTCACACTTCTCCCGTGGGTTGGCGTGATGGACGAAATGTTTCAGACGATCGCGCACGAAATACGAAAGATGCTGCAGGCGCCCGGACCGGCAGACAGTATCTATGCCGAAACGCTGTCGCGCGCCGCAGCCGGCTATCTGGTGCGAAACTATATGTCCGGCCGGCCGTCGGGCGGCAATAACGCACGGCAGATGACGCCTCAACAATGCAACCGGGCGATCGAATATATCGAAGAATGCCTCGGCGACAATCTAACGCTGGCCGGCATCGCCAAGGCCGCCGGTATCAGCACCGCACGGCTCAACAGCGAGTTCAAGCGCAGCACCAAGCTTGCGCCTTACCAATATGTCCTGAACGCCCGGGTCAGGCGCGCCAACGCTTTGCTCACTTCAACCGAGCTGTCATTGGCGGATATCGCTTTCCAGTGCGGGTTCAGCAATCAGCAGCATATGACCCGCATGGTGCGCCGCATGACAGGACGCACGCCCGGCGCCATCCGCCGGGAACGCTAGTTCCGCATAGGTGGCACGCGCGAACGATGCGGGACCTTCGATTTTGCAAAAGATCGATATTGATCGTGCAAGAGTGAACGTGGGCGTCCGGCCATATATTGTTGGCAGGCTTTCGGGATGGTATCCGCGGTCGTGGCGTCAGCAGACGACGGCCCGGATATGGGCGGGGCCGGAACAGGCCTCGAGCGGAGCCTGACTCGCCCCCGTCTCCTGGACCGCAACGGCCAGCGGAAGAGGCGCCAGCCCGCTCAACAAAAGACGCTAACAGGTGGAGGACGCCAATGACGACCCTCGTCGGAAAAATCGAAAATGACAGTCGATAGCCTGATTGCGCGCGCCACGAGGCGCGGACCTACGAAGAGAAGGTTCGACATGCGCTCGATGTGGTCGGAATGCATCTGCAGGAGGAAAATCCCGACCGCATTGACGAATGTATCCGTCTTTACACCGACGACGCGGTTTGGGAAGCGCCGGCGCGCAAGGTCTCGTACCAGGGCCGCGACTTGATCAAGAAGATGTATCTGCGGGTGTTCAACGGCGTTGTCGATTTTGAATTTACGCCGGTAGAGCGTTTCGGACCCCGGACAGGGTGTTCGACGATTCCTACGCAAGTTTCAAGATCACCGGAGACGCATTCGAGAATTGTCCGTATCCGATCGGAACCAAGGTGCAGATGCGCCTCATTCATAACTTTCATATTCGTGACGGGCTGATCTCGCAGGGAGATCGGCTACGAGGTTTGGCGCCGCGCCGACTAGCTTCACGGCGCAAACGCGGCTGGCAGGATAAGGTTTGCGATTTCATCGGGCGCAGCGAGACGCTGCGCGGGTCGCGCGGTCCGCGACGGTGTCTCCGCCGATAAAACAGTTTGCGGCGGGGGAGGAACTCGATGCTGTTCGAAAGAAGGGCGTATACGCTCAGGCCCGGCTCCGAAGCGGACCTATTGGGCCCTGCAACGCCAATGGAACAAACCGGCCTCCATCCGTCCGCTCCTCGAACGCAATCTGGGCTTTTTCACAGTATGGCCGCCGGCGATGGCGAGCGCATCGTGCACCTCTACCGCTGGGACGAGCTATGACGACGCCAAACGGCGGCTGGCGGCGATGTTCACCCCGGAGCGCACAGAATACTTTGTCGCAGCGCGGAGCCTCCTGCTCCGGCAGGAAAATCTATCTCGATCGGGCGCCTGTCGCCGAGCTCAATCCGCTATGGAACGACAAGCGCGACTGGTTACCCGGCCAGCCGGCCTTTACGGACGTCGGCGATACGGCGACGCTCGCAGTCTCCGAACGTGTTCTTGATTTTCTTCCGGGCGGACTGCTTCGCCTGTTGGGAAGGTTTTCGCAAGCTCGATGCGCAACGATGGACGCGTTTTGCTACCGTCTGATCGGCGTCTTCTTTGTTACCGTCGGCAGCCTTCATCGCGTTTTCGCTTATCACTGGCACAGGAGCTGGCCCGAGGCTGAGGCGCATCACCGTCAGCTTGCAGAGCTCCCCGAATGGAGCGCCTTTATGGAGGACAACCGTCCGCGGATTGTCGGCGGCCATGTAACGCCCATCTTCAGGCCGAGCCCTGTGCCCTGGATGCGCGCGTTGTTTGATCCCATCGATTGGACGATCGACTAGTCCCGCGGTGCTTGTAATAAGACGAACGCGAACGAACGAGGGAGGACGCCATGATTGCCGTTGTTGGTGCGACCGGCAACACGGGCCGCGCCGTTGTCAAAGAGCTCAAGCAACTCGGGCACGCGCCGATTTGCGTTGTTCGCAACGCCGACAAGGCGCGAGAGGTTTTGGGCGACGACGCCAGAGATCGTCATTGCCGAACTGACCGATCGGCCGGCGCTCGCCAAGGCACTTAAAGGCGTGACGAGCGTCTTCGTGGTGACGGGCCACAACCCCGGACATGGTCGAACAGCAGAATAACGTGCTCGATGCGGCTCTCGAAGCCGGCGTACAGTATTTGGTGCGGGTTTCCGGAAGCCGCTTCTTCATCCTGCCGGATTCACCTTCGGTCATCGGCCGCGGCCATTACGCAATCGAGGAACGGTTGCGCGACAGCGGCATCAAATGGGTTATATTGCGGCCCGGCTTTTTCATGCAAAATACGTTCGGACAGGCCGCTTCGATCAAGAACGACAGCAAAATCGTCTTGCCTTTCGCCGGCCGATCTGCCGTTTGCCTTCATCGATGTGCGCGACACCGGCGCCGTAGGGGCACGGATACTACGTCGATCCGGACCCCATGTCGGCAAGGTTTACGAATTTACCGGAGCGCGGAGTAATTTCGGCGAGTTTGCCGATGTGTTCTCGGAAGTTCTGGGCCGCAAGATCACCTATGTTCCCGTAACATTCGAGCAGGCCGAGCGCAGTGATGAGGGAGCGCGGCTTGCCGGATTGGCTGATCAGCCACCAGCGCACCGCCGGACAGATCGCAGCGACTGGCGGCCTCGGCTCTGAAAGCACTCAACCAGTTCGGGATATCGTCGGCCGGTCGCCGATCGCCGCCAGGCAGTTTGTCGAAGATCACAAACGGATGTTCAGCTGATTACCCGAAGCCGAACCGGGGCCTGCGGCTGTTGCGCCTAATCAGCGGGAGTTGCCGTCGGCGTCGGACGCGTGCGTGGATAGAGCACCCGCTGATAGATCCAGCCGATACCGAGCAACACGACGCCGAGTCCGATCACCGACAGTGCGCGGTAAAGACCGCCGATGCTCGCGGTATCTATAATGAAAACCTTGGCGACGGTCAGTATGATGACGCCGAGCGCCAGCAGCCGCGCCGGATGCGAGCGGAGCACGAAGCCGACCGCCAGAAGAACAACGCCAAAGACGAGCCAGACCGTCGAACAGGCATACTGCTCGGCGTCGGTGATCGGTCCGGCCAGGATCACGCCGTGGAAGAGCCTGCGCAGCTCGAGCGTCAGATAGAACAGCGCGAGCGCTACAGCGGTGATCGCCGCGACGATGCGGTAGGGCAACGGGCGTGTTGTGCGCGCGATCAGGGCGAGCGTGATGGCGAGCACCGCGGGCAGGCCATAGCCGAGCAGGATCGTATTGAAGAATACGCCTCGAACCGGGGTGTGGCCAAAGCGCGGGCCGGCGACGATGACGAGATCGAATACGATGGCAGCGAGTGTCAGTCCTGCGATCAGCAACGCTCCGACATTGTGGACGATGCTGCCGGTTCGCCCGCGAATTCGCTCAAGGCCGATGGTGAGTGCGAGCCCCGCGTTGACGTCGAGCGCGGCTTCCTCGATGCCGCTCGCCCGCCGGTAGATGTCGCCGCCGCTGACGTAGTGGCGGATTTCGAGCATCACGAGCAATACCGTGAACAGAATCGCGCCGGCGTCGACCAGGCGCGCCGGCAGGTCGTCGGCGCGCCGCCGCAACAGGTGGCCGGCGATCCAGAACGAAAGCGCGGGTACGCCGTACCCGTAGAGCAGCCAGTTGAATATCGGCGTCGTGCCGAGGTCGTCGCCGACGATGCGCGGCTCAAACGCGATGCGCGCCAGAACCACGGCAACCAGGATGGCGGCAAGCCAGCGCAGCCACGGCAGCGGCCGCTTCCCGGCAACCCAGGCTGCGCCCGGCACGATCAGCGCGAGGCCTATGGTGAGCGCACCCCTCTCCAGCGCGAAGGTCATGGCGAGCGCGAGCGCCGCGAGCGCGCCGGTCGCGAACATCGCGCTCGATGCCATGAGCCCGGGCCGCGGCTCGCGGTGGACCAGCGTTTCAGTCGCGAGCGCGAAGATCGCGGCGAGAAGCAGGGCCATTGCGGCGAACGGCAGCGATTGATCCAGGGCCGCGACGCGGTAGTAGAGCGCGATCAGCATCGCAAGCGGCGCGAATACAGCCGTCGCGCCCCACAGCATCGGCACCCGCGCGCCTGCCGAGCGGCCTTGCGCCAGGAATCCGGTTATGCCGAACACCGCCGCCCACCCCGCGGCCAGGATCAGATGAGAGCCATAGAGATAGCGCTCGGGTTCAGGAATGGCGGGCGCGGTCGGACCGGACGGCGCCACCAGCGTGCTGAAGTTTAGTTGCACCGCCCAGTCGGCCATGACCGCCATGGCGAGGATCGCTGCAACAGGCACGCGCGCCGGTCGCTGCTTCCGTGCGCCATGCGATGGCGACGGTCGCGGCGGTGAGGGCGACGAAGGCGGCGAGTGCTGCGGCATCGTGCTGGCTCACCAGCACAAGAAATGCTCCAGCCAGAAGATAGACGGACAGGGCGAGCGTCGAGAGCCGGTCGATCTCACCGGGTGCGGCCGGGGGACCATAGAGCAACCCGCAGACGAGGAAGGTCGCGGCAAGCGCGAAGCCGGCAAGGACGTTGAATACGTGCGCTGCCAGCGACTCCACCGGGTAGAGATCGGCTCCCGGCACTGTCCACAACGCGCCGAGCACGATCGCGGCGATCGCAAGCCAGCGCCACAGCCGCGCACGCGCAAGCGCAAAGGCGGCGCCGGTGACTGCGGCGACGTAGACGTAAAGAGACCAATAATCCGGCTCTTCCGACCCTATCAACAGCGGCGCCGCGAAGGCGCCCAGAACGCCCAGTCCCGCGAGCGCGGGTCCGTGGAGCAGGGCGGCCGCCAAAGTCAGCAGCGCCACCACGCCGAGCAGAATGAAAGCCGCGGCCGGAGGCAGGAATTCGTAGAGCGCATAGGCGGCATAGACCGTGGCATAGGCGACCGTGGTGCCGGCGGCCGTCAGGATGCTGGGGATATTCGCCGTCGACAGGCCGGGAAGTCCGGACAGCCTCTCGCCACGGCGCGCCCATTCGCCGACGGCGACCAGAGCCAGCGCAAGCAGCCCACCCAGAATGACGCGGACGCCAGGGCCGATGAGGCCCTGCTGAATCGTGTAGCGCACAAGAAATATGCCGCCCAGCGCGAGGGCGAGGCCGCCGATCCAGACCACCCAGCGGGTGCCGAACCGTTCCTCAAAGCCGATCGACGGCGGCGGCGAGGGTGAGGCAGTCGCCTCCGGCGGGGGCAGCGGCGGGACTGTGGCCTCGCCAGCAAATGGCGGCGGTAGTGGTGGCGGCAGAACTGGCGAAACAATCGGCGGAGGCGGAGCGAACGGCTCCGTTGCGGGCGCAGGTGGCTGAACCTGATCGGGCAAATTCGCTGCCGGCGAATCGCCCGCTGCCGCCGGGCGGCGTTCCAGCATCGCGACTCTCGCTTCGAGGCGCCGAACCAGGCCGCCGAGCTTGAGGGTCTGGACCAGCGCAATGATCGCGATGACCGGCAAGGCCAGCGCTCCGAGCACCAGGATGGCCATCAAGTCGAGCATTGAGGGCACCGTGCCGATCCCGTTCGCAAATTCTGCGGGACGGGCACGGTAACAGAAGTTCCATGCCGCGCGTTACGGTGCCGGGCTTACGCTGAAGAATTACTTATTCCCGAGAGGTCCGCATCGGTGCGATTTGGCGGGGGCTCGGCCGGGTGCCTTGCTCCTGCGAACCGGAATCAAAGCAGGCCCGCCCTCCTTAAGTATTTGTCCTGGCCGGCCAGAGCCCGTTTCACGCAAACGGAGATTCGGGATCGCGAAGACGGGCTCGAGTTCGGAGTTAATGAACAGCCGGATCGATGTTCGGTGGACGAGACCCGTCGTGCCTCGCTAGCGGCGTTTCGATTTTCGGGCGGCATAGCGCGCATCTCTCGCCGCTTTCCGTTCGGCCTCGAGCGCCCGTTCCCGCTCCGCGTTTTCAGCGGCGGCGCGTTCGGCCTGCAACGCTGCTTCACGTTCGGCCTGCTGCTTTCGTTCGGCCTCACGAGATCTTTCTTCAGCCATTTTCGCAGCGCGAACATTCCTGCTCGTCTCGCGGTCGGCGGCCCGCACCGCTCGCTCCGTCAGCCGATCCGCCAGCGCCGGGTCCGTCGCGGCGGCGCGAAACTTTTCCAATGCTGCCTTCTTGGCCCTGGCGGCCGCCTCTCGCCGTGCCGGCAGGTCCGGTTGCTTGAAACCGCTCATCTAAGACTGTTGTCCTTTCATCCGCTCAAACCTCGTTCCGTTTACGTCAGGCCTGGCGCCGCGTCCATGCGGAAATCCCCCATAGCCGGGCGCATCGACAACTTCGGCGTCGGCGGCAAACGGCAGGCATAAATAATGGGCTGTGGAGCGGACCGGGGCCAGGTACCAGCGCGCGTTCAGTTCAGCGAATTCCGCCGGCGAAAGCTCCCAGGCCAACGCTTGATCGGCGACGGTGACGAGCTCATCCGGATCGCGTCGAACGAGCCAGCCGCCACCGGCCATAGACCCACGGCATGCTGAATCGCTCGATCAGGCTGACGGCGCCGAAGAATGCCATCCCGAACACGCCGAGAACGACGAGGGCTGCAAAAACGCGCGTGGTGTTAAGCTGCGCGGTGTCCTGCGCCATCAGATAGCCCAGTCCCGCGCTGGCACCGACCCATTCGCCGATGGTCGCGCCTATAACAGCCAGCGTCGTTGCGACCTTCAGTCCGCCAAATATATTTGGCAGCGCTGCCGGAAACCGCAACTTGGCGAAAATCTGGATTTCGTTTGCCTTGAGTGACCGAAAAAAGTCGATGAATGCCGGCTCAATCGCCTGAAGGCCGGTTACGAAGCTGATCGTCAGCGGAAAGAACGCCACCAGCGCCGTGATGATGATGCGCGGAATTGAATTGTAACCGAACCAAATCACCAGCAGCGGCGCTATCGCGATCACGGGGATGGTCTGCGATGCCACCACCAGCGGAAGCACGCCACGTCTGAAAGCGGCCGAATAAACGATCAGAATGCTGAGGCAGAAGCCGACGACGCATGACAGGGCATAGCCACAAAAAATCTCGAACAGCGTCACTCCGAGCTGCGAAAAAATAATTTTGCGGTCGACTGCAATTTCCGTCGCGATGCGGCTCGGCGGCGGCAGCACATAGCCCGGTATTTCCAGCAACCGGACGGACACCTCCCATGCGACCAGGATCGCCGCCGCAAGCACAAGCGGCGCTGCAACCACCCTGGTGCGCGACCATGCGTCAGTTCGACGTTCCGTGCCCGGTGCCATATCCGTCTTTGCTAAGCGGCGGGGCTCTCTTGCAGCAGCGAAAGCAACGCCCGCTTTTGCGCCGCAAATGAGCTTGTGAGAGTAACATCGCGCTCCCGTTCCGGAGGCAAATCTATATCGATGACGCCTGCGATCCGCATCGGACGATGGGTCGCCACGTAGACACGATGCGAAAGATACACTGCCTCGTCGGGATCGTGGGTAATCAGGATCATGGTGCGCTGAAATTCACGCTGGATGCCAAGCAGCCACGCGTGCATCGCCGCGCGGGTCAGCGCGTCGAGCGCGCCAAACGGCTCGTCGAGCAGGATGACCGGCCGCTCGCACAGAATCGTGCGAAGCAGTGCCGCGCGCTGGCGCATGCCGCCCGAGAGTGCTGCGGGATACGCATTTTCGAACCCCTCCAGGCCAAAGCGGCGCAGCAGGGTGCGCGCCTCGACCCGCGCCTGGGCCATCGACCTGCCGGCGATTTCGGGTCCAAGCGTGACGTTCTCCAGCACGGTGCGCCATGGCAGCAACAAATCGCGCTGCATCATGTAGGCGACGCTTCCCGGTCGCCCCACAATATCGACGCCATCGAGCTTGACCTCGCCCTGATCCGGTACCAGGAGCCCTGCGATGATGTTGAACAGCGTCGACTTTCCGCAGCCACTCGGCCCGATCAGGGAAACGAAATCCCGGGGCTGCAGCGCGATGTCGACCTTTGCGAGAGCCTCAACAGCTTTGCCGCCGTCCGAAACATACGAATAGCGCAGGTCAGAGATGAGCAGTCGGGCGTTCAACATTCTAATGGAAAATGCAGCCTCAGCTGATCGTAACGATGCGCAGTTTCAGATTGCGCGTTCAGGGACCAGGCGTCAACCATACAGGCAGAGCAAAGCCGGAGACGAGAACAGATTCGGGCAATGGGTAGTCGAATCGTGAATAATGGCTAGTCAACCCGATTGACGCTGAGCTTTTGAGCCACGCCAAATACCCGCCTGAGACTACTCCGTTGCTGCAACAGACGAGGAGTTGACGGGATCATGTCTGCAGAAAAATTATGCACAATGACCGCGGCTTGTGCGGTGTGGATTGCCGCGCTTTTCTCGACTGCCGGCATCGGCCATGCGGCGGACAAGATTAAAATGGCGCTGCTCACGCAACCTCTGATTTGGGATGCGGGGGTGTTCGCGGCAGTCGATCACAAATTCTTCGAAGCTGAAGGCCTCGAACTGGAGTTCGTTTCGCCGAGCACGCCGGCCGACGGGTTGAAGTTGCTGGCGAGCGGCGGCGTTCAATTTGCAACCGCGCATTCCACGGAAGTGATTACGGCACGCAGCAAGGGTCTGCCGGTGGTGTCGATTGCCACCAATCACCAGTTTGGCATGGCGGGGATCATGGTGCCGGCGGCCGCCGGCGTCACGTCGCTCAAGCAGCTGGAAGGAAAAACGATCGGGATTACGGGTATTCCCTATAACCGGACGATGCTGGAATATTGTCTGACCAGCGCCGGCGTCGATTTGAGCAAAGTGAAGATCGTTATAGTGGGTTTTGCTCCGATGCCGCTGCTGCTGAGCAAGCGGATCGACGGATTGGGGGACGCGATCACGTGGTCCGAGCCCGCAATGTACAACGTTCAGCTCGACAAGCCCGCGGACGACAAATCGACCTACAAGTATTTCGCGTTCTACCAGAATGGACTGCCCCGCTACTACACGCTTGGCGTCGTCGCTTCGGAGGATACGGTAAACAAGAACCCCGAGCTGGCGCGACGTTTCCTGCGGGCATGGGTTAAGGGCCTCGATTGGGCGATCAACAATCAGGCCGCTGCGATCGATGCGATGAGGAAGCGCGTTCCGGAGATCAATGAAAAGGAAGCGACAGCCAATTATGCCGAGATAGCCCGCATTTCGCAGAGTCCGGAAACCCAGGCGCATGGGCTCGGCTGGCAGGATCCGGCTGTCTGGGCCAGGCAGGAGGAGTTTATGCGTGAGCATGGCGTGATCTCCACCAAGGTCGATATCGGTCAGGCGATGACCGACAGCCTCCTGCCTTCGAAGTAAGTTTCGGCAACGCAATTCCGGCGACGCTCCGTACGGGCGGAGATCGGTCAGTCCCGCTCTTCGGCTCTCCAATGGCAGCCCGCACCGGGCTGTCTCTGCTTCAGGCGAAGGGATCGCTGGAAGAGTCTCATGGCAGGATTGAATCATGGCAATTGAAGCAAACCGAATGCAGCGCGGCAGCTATCTGATCAAAGACGGCGCCGTGATTACCGTTGATCGTTCACTCGGGACGCTTCCGAAGGCGGATATCCTGGTTCGTGACGGCGTCATCGTGTCGATCGGGCCTGCGCTCTCCGCCAGTGACGCCGAGATCATCGACGCATCGCGTATGATCGTGATGCCGGGCATGGTCGACAGCCACTATCATATGTGGAGTTCGCTCGGACGAAACTTTCTGTCGGATGGCGGGTTCGAGTATTTTCCGGCGAAATGGGCGACCGCCGGCCTTTACGGCGTCGAGGATTTCTACAACAGCGTGTCCCTGGGCCTGGCCGAGCTGGCCTACGGCGGCGTTACCACCGTCAACAATTGGTCGCACAACAACCGGTCGCCCGCGCACGTTGACGCCGAGCTGGAAGCGCATCGACATTCACTCTTGCGGGCGCGCTATTCGATGGGACACATCGACCGGATGCCGGTGGATGTCGTCAACACTTTCGAAGACCTCGACCGGGTACAGCGGGAATGGTTCGATGACGGATCCAGGCTGGACGGCCTGGTCCACCTCGGCGTCAATCTGCGGGGCATGATCCAGAGCGATGCCCGCGTTTTTCATACTGAAATGCAGGCGATGCTGAAGCGCAAAATCGCGGTCTGCATTCATGCCAGCCAGTCGCTGCCTAATTCCGACGACGCCGCCGATTACGAGAAACGCGGGTACCTCGGTCCCAATTTTCTCTTTTGCCACTATGTCTGCGCAACGGACAGCGACCGCGCCGCGATGGCGCGGAGCAAGACACCGCTGAGCTTTTCGACTCACTCGGAACTGCGTCTTGGTGAAGACGGCGATCCGCGTTCCGCGCTGCTCAAGGCGCGCGCCGCTGGCGTGTCGGTGACGCTTTCGTCCGACGCTACCTCCATCGCTCCGCCCAACATGTTCGAAAACATGCGGCTTGCGTGGAACATGGGAATTCCCTGGAAGGGCACGGACACCGAATCCATGCCGGCGGTCGGTTTTCACGAAGCGATCGAAATGGCCACGATCAACGGCGCCCGCGCACTTGGACTGGGCGACGTGTGCGGATCGTTGACACCCGGCAAGCGGGCCGACCTGATATTGATCAGGACCACCGACCTCAACATTGCGCCGCTGGCGCAGATCGAGACCACGGTCGTCATGTCGGCTACACCTGCCAATGTCGATACCGTCATTGTGGACGGCCGCATTCTGAAGCGTCACGGCCAGCTTTTGCACTGTGATGTGCCCGGAATTGTCGGGCGGGCCGAACATTCCGCTTTGCGTATCCGCGAGGCCGCCGGAGGCGTGCTCAAGCCCGTCTCTGCGGCTCCCGGAAATCCGGTCTATTGCGCGGCGTGCTGACCCGGAAGAGTGCGCACAATCCTTCGGCGCGGGCCGCCGCGGGTGTGATTGCCGGATGCCGGTAACATCGTCGGCAAACCGGGCGGCGCTCGTTTGGCCGATTCCGTTGCCTCCGGCACATCGGACACGGTCGATCCGGTCCGCGTGCGGTCCGCCATCAGCGGCCAGATTTGGCGCTTTTGCCACGGCCTGCCGGCCGCGCACGCAACGATGCCGGTTCCTGCGGGACGGCCGAAGGGTTATTATCACACCACGATGGCTGGACAGCACGCTCGGGAACATTCGTGATGACAAGAGCAATTCGCCGGATATCCGGCCGGCCGGAAAAATCAGTCCCGGGACCGGTCGTCGAGCCGGAAAGGCGCAAAGTCGAGAGCCTCGTATTCGGCAAGCTGCCGACGCCGCTGTTCGACGGCGCCAAGGCAAAAGACGGCATTCTGAGCGCGCCTTCGTTCATCTTTGGCGAAGACAGGCCGGGTTTGATCTTTGGGTTCTTCCACATCGAACCCCTGACGGCGCGCAGCAATCACGAAGAACGGCGGAATGGATTGCATCGACACCCGGACTTCGACCAGCTTGTCATCATGACCGGCGGCAGATGCCGCTTTGAGCACGACGGACAGGGGAATGAAATCGAAGCGCCAGGCTGTGTGTATACCCCGGCGAACGTGGTTCACCAGTTTTTCTACCAGGCCGATGCGGCCGGTGTGGTTATCAGCGTTTCGTCTGACTTCGTTTCCGGCCTTTCTTCTGCGGAGCAGGCTGCTGTCACGACAATGCTGCGCCTCGGCACCCAGCGCGCCATAAAATTCAACTCCGAAGCGACGACTGCGGGAGCGCGCGGTTTCATCGATCTCATGCTCGGCAAGTTTGCGTCGCACCATCCGCATCGATGCGACATCGTGCGTTTCCTGTTCGGCGGATTGTTGCTGGAACTGGGGGCGGAACTGGACGTGCCGAGCCATGGGGACATGCGGACCGTCAACGCAATCGATCTCTTGCGACAGTATCGCGACCTCATCCAGCGTACGATCGGCGCGATCGGATTCGGCAGCGAGCCGCGGCCGTCTTCCAACACGGTCGAGTTGTTTGCGGAACGGCTGTCGACGACGTCGTACGCGTTGAATTTGGCCTGCCAGAGCGTCTGCGGATGTTCGGCACGCGATTTGATCCACGCCGCAATATTGGAGCAGGCGACGCGGCTTCTTCTCTACACGCAACGCCCGGTGAAAGAGATTTCCTATCTTCTGGGATACTCTCACGCTTCTCATTTCACCCGTTTCTTCAAGCAGCGCCGCGGGTCCACTCCCGAAACGTTCAGAAGCAATGCGCCGCGCGACAGGTGGATCGAACTTCCAGCCAGGCGTTGATAGCACCCGCGGACGCCGCATTTCAGAATTTGTCAGCAGGCGGGCCCGACAGCGATGCCATCGTTGGAACAGGCATCAGTGTGCGCCTGTTGCTGCGTAGAGGATGAGCGCCGCGGATACGGCAACAACCAGGACCGTCAGGGTAGCCCCAGCCTGTCGCCCGAATGTCTGCTCGAGCGATGAATTGAGACCCCAGGCGCTCAGGAGGCGCGCCACCAGCAGAGCCCCGCCCAATCCCTGGATCAGCGGCGCGCGGTAACCGAACGCTTCCACTAATCCGACGAGCAGAAGTGCGATCGGGACCTGCTCGGCGAAGTTTCCATGAGCCCGGATCGCCTGCGCGAGCGCGGCAACGCCGCCCTCGCCGACGTTGACCTTCGCGCGGACCCGATTGACGATCACATTGACTGTGAGAAGCGCACCGAGCAGTCCAAGAACTGCCGCATAGATCGCGGTGTAAAACGGGAAAACCGGTATCATTGCGAACCTCCAGATGTTGATCGGCGCTGCGAGCGCAGGGGCAGGCATACTTCACGGCCGCCGCCACCGCTCCCAGTCGAGCGGGGCACCGTGTTTTCGACATTGCCGTTGAATATTTTTTGGCGATCGGCCGAAACGGGGACACCATTCGGCCGGCATGTCGACGGGCCATGTCACTCGCATGCCGTGCGGGAGCCGCAGGGAGATCGGCGGCGAGGAAGCCCGTGAGGCTGCCATATTGAGTTTGCGGATACCGCATCGTTCGCAGCCGGCGATGCTTTACGGACGTTCTGCAGGATCGGCGACGGCTTTAATGAGCCGACAACGCCCGCGGGCGATGGATTACCAGGGTCGCGCGAATGCGTTGCGAAGTTTCGCGATCACCGGAGGAAATCATTTCCTGTCGATGGGCCGCTTGACTGGAACAAGTGCGGCGTCGGAAGCGGCTTCTTTGCAAGAATTTATTTTTTTGATTTCGGATATTTGACATATCGCGCCCGGAACCAATAGTTCTTGATGTTCGGTCGATTTGGTCGGGGATTTGGTGAGGAAGCTTGCGCTGAGTGAACAATGCTGAAAGCACCGCGAAACGTTTCACGGGCTGACTGCTGTTTTGGAACCTCCGTCACGTTTCGATTAGGGTCTGCCGGTTCCGGCTGTCAATTTCTCTTTCGTTTTCTGCATTCACGTCCGGTTTGCCGAAGGAGTCTTCCAGCGTCGTGAGCAGTTCCAGCATTGGTGATGCGGCGAACGGGAATATCGCGGTCTTCGGATCGCGTGAGAATGCAGGCGGCCGAACCTGGATCGGGGGCGGGGCGGCGGCGGCCGGATGGCTTGCTGTGGCGATTTTGACCGCGTTATGGCCGGACAAGCCCGACAGCGACTGGGAATATACCCGCGAACTTGCTGCGTTGTTTGTTGCGATCGGAGCTGTTCTGGCCGGTGCGACGATCGCCGCACTGCGGTTCGATGTTTTGAGACGGCTTCAGGGTGGCGCCCCGTGGCTGCTGGTGCTTGCGACGCTGGTTGCCGGCTGGGAGCTGGTGACCGCCAAGCTGGGGCTGCTGCCGATGCCGTTTTTTCCACCGCCTCAGGCCATCTTGGGGGTGGTGATTGATGACTGGCCACGGCTGCTGGAAAGCGTGGTGGCGTCGTTAAAGCTGCTGGCAGGAGGCTATCTTGTCGGCGCAGCCACTGGTTTTGTGGTCGGCGTCGCGGTCGGATGGTCGCGGCCGATTGGTTACTGGATTCATCCGGTTCTCCGCTTCATCGGTCCGTTGCCGGCGACGGCCTGGCTCCCGCTTGCCTTCTTTATTTTCCCCTCCAGTTTGACCGCGAGCACCTTTCTGATCGCGCTCGCGACCGGTTTCCCGGTCGCTGTTCTGACGTGGTCGGGTGTCGCCGGCGTCAGCAGCGCCTATTACGATGTTGCGCGCACCTTAGGCGCGAGCCGGCTGTTTCTGGTCATGCGCGTCGCGATCCCGGCGGCGATGCCTCATGTTTTCGTCGGTCTGTTCATGGGGCTCGGCAATTCCTTTGCCGTGCTTGTGGTAGCCGAGATGCTCGGAGTCAAAGCGGGTCTCGGATGGTACCTGCAATGGGCTCAGGGCTGGGCCGCCTACGCCAATATGTACACCGCGCTTTTGATCATGGCGCTGGTCTGTTCCGGATTGATCACACTGCTGTTTCGCCTCCGGGACCATCTGCTGTCATGGCAAAAGGGATTGCTCCGATGGTAGCACCCGCCGTCCGCCGGGAGCCGGATTCGGCCGGGGCGCCGAGGACCGGCGCGGCGCTGGACATTCTCGACGTGAGCCACTCTTTCGAGCTTCACGGCCAGCCGCTGCCGGTCCTGGAGGGAATAAATCTTCGCGTGGCGCCGGGCGAGTTCGTCGCTCTGTTGGGACCGAGCGGGTGCGGGAAGTCTACTCTGCTGCGGCTGGTCGCCGGTCTTGATCCGGCAAGCTCCGGTCGCATGCTGGTCGACGGAGAACCGATTTCCGGTCCCGATCCATCCCGTGTCGTCGTCTTTCAGGACCCCACGCTTTTCCCCTGGCGAACCGTCCGCGGTAATGTCGCTCTCGGGTTGCAGGCGCAGGGTTTGCTGCGCACCCAGCGGCAACGCATCCATGAGGCACTGGAACTGGTCAAGCTTGGCCAGTTTGCAGACGCGTATCCGCATCAGCTCTCCGGAGGAATGGCGCAGCGTGCCGCTCTTGCCCGCGCGCTGGTGAATGAGCCGCATCTTCTCATTCTGGACGAGCCGCTGGGCAAGCTCGATTCATTGACGCGTATTGCCATGCAGACGGAACTTGTCCAGCTCTGGCAGCGCGAAGGCTTTACCGCGCTGCTGGTAACCCACGACATCGAGGAGGCGTTGTTCCTGGCTACACGCGTGCTCGTCCTGAGCGAGCGCCCGGCGCGGATCAAGGCGGAGATCGTCAATGACCGGCCTTATCCGCGTCACCGAGGCGATCCGCGTCTCGCCGACCTTCGACACGAAGTGTTCAAGTATCTCGGACTGGATGAGAGCTGGTGATGCACCGGCGGTAATCGGAGCATGCCCGCAAAACATGGCCTGGACAATGGTCTATAAAAATGATTGACAAACATCACTATTCGGGACGACATCTGCGCGACGAGGGTGTTTCCGTCACCCGGGCGAAGCACAGTGCGTTCCAGACGCGAGTCCCCCAGAGGTTCAATGACCGTTGCAGCGACGAGGATTGATGCAAAGGACGCGATGGCCGAGCTCTTTGTCAGCTTTTCATCGCGGGCCGAGAATTTTGACCGGACTGCGCGGCCTCCCGCGGAGAGCCTGGCCGAGGCTGCGAGTCTGGGTCTTCAGGCTCTGACTGTGCCGCGAGCACTCGGTGGTCAGGGAGCAAGTCTTGCCCGGACTGTTTCCGTTGCCCGCCATCTCGGATCCGCAGATCCCGCTGCGACACTCATTCTGGCGATGACCTGGATCCAGCACGCGCATGTTGCGCTGGGCCGACGTTGGCCGGAGCAGGTGTATCAGGAGATCATTGGTGACGCTCTCGGCGGGCGCGGCCTGATCAACGCCCTTCGGGTGGAGCCGGAACTCGGGACCGTGATGCGCGGTGGCATTCCAGCAACCGTGGCGCGGCGAAGCGATGAGGGCTGGCGGCTCAGCGGGCGCAAGATTTATTCGACGGGCGCCTCGGTTCTCAACTGGTACAACGTATTTGCCAGCACGGACGACGCGGAGCCGCAGATCGGCTACTTCCTGGTGCGCGCTGGCACCCCGGGCACGCGGCTCGAAGCGTCCTGGGACCACCTCGGGATGCGGGCGAGCGACAGCCACGATGTGATATTCGAAAATGCGCAGATACCGCTGCAATACGCGGTCGACCTCCGGCCGCCGGATGCATGGCAGCGCTTGCCGCCGACCTATAATGCGTGGTTCTCGCTCACGGTCTGCGCGATCTATCTGGGAATTGCCGACGCGGCGCGTGACTGGCTTATCACATTTTTGAAATCGCGGGTGCCGACCAACCTTGGGCGGCCGCTCGCGACGCTCGAGCGGATGCAGATTGCGCTGGGCGAAATCGATGCGCTGCGTTACGCGGCCGAAACTTTGCTGGTCGCGACAGCAGAGAAGGTCGATCACGCGCCTGCGACTTTGACGCCGGAAGAACCGGGTCTCGTCAAACACATCGTTTCAGAAAGCGCAATCGACGCTGTGCAAAAGGCGGTCGCTCTGATAGGAAATCCCGCGCTCACGCGCGCTCATCCGCTCGAGCGCCACCTGCGTGATATCCTTTGTGCCCGTGTCCACTCGCCGCAGGGCGATTCGGTGCTGAAGGCGACGGGTATTTCTGCCTTCGGGCGATCCGCAGAATTACCTGCCCGCTGAGAAGAATATTTAATCCATAAAATCTATTGACTTTACCGCATGACAGGCGCGGTATTTTGATTAAGCAGTATCTGAATTGGCGGCAATCGTCATGTCCCTGGAGTTCATCGGATACGTACCGACGCGCAGTGGTTCCGAGGCGCTTTCGTCGGAAGGCCCCGTTGTCGACCGGGCGTATATCGAGATGAGTGCCCGGACGCACGAAGAGGCCGGCTTCGATCGCGTGCTTGTCGCCTTTCATTCGACCGGCCCTGAAAGCCTGCTGATCAGCGCGCACGCCGCGGCCGCCGCGCCGAAGCTCGGCATCATGATCGCACATCGCCCCGGCTTTACGGCTCCGACGCTCGCTGCACGCCAATTCGCCACTCTCGATCAGCTCACCGGCGGTCGCGTGGCGATCCATGTCATCAGCGGCGGCAACGACGCCGAGCAGCGGCAGGATGGAGACTACCTGTCTCACGACGAGCGCTATGCGCGTACGGAAGAGTATCTGGAGGTGGTCCGCAAAATCTGGACAAGCTCCGTACCGTTCGATCACGATGGCCGCTTTTATCGCTTTACCGGCGGGTTTTCCGACGTAAAGCCGCTGCAGCAGCCCCACATTCCGGTTTTCTTCGGCGGGTCGTCCGATGCCGCCATCGCCGTTGCCGGAAAATATGCAGACATTTATGCGCTGTGGGGCGAATCTTTGGCGCAGGTCCGCGAGACGATAGCCCGGGTCCGCGCGGCGGCAGGTCCATTCGGGCGCTATCCGCGCTTCAGCGTATCTTTCCGGCCGATCCTCGCCGAAACGGAGGCCGGGGCCTGGGATCGCGCCGAGACCATCCTGCAGCGTGTGCGCGAAGTGCGCGCCCGGGCCGGACTTGGTGCCGCGGCGGCGCCGGAAAATGCCGGATCACAGCGGCTCCTGGCGGCGGCGGCGAAAGGACGTCGCCTCGACAAGCGGCTGTGGACCGCGGTGGCTGTGGAAACCGGCGCGCGCGGCAACAGTACGGCGCTTGTCGGCACACCAGAACAGGTCGCCGATGCGCTGCTCGACTATTACGAGCTTGGCGTCACGACATTCCTTATTCGCGGGTTCGATCCGCTCGAAGATGCGCACGATTACGGGCGCGAGCTTATTCCGCTGACCCGCCGGCTTGTGACCGAACGAATCCGGCAATCGGCCAGCGCAGCCGAATAGGTACGGTACGAACGGTCGGGCCAAACCACAGGAGAGTCGCGTGTTGCCTCGTAACGATACAACAAATACACCGGGTACCGAAGACGGCCGTCACAATGACCGTGCGTCGCGGCGAACGTTCCTGGCAGGCGCGGGTGCGCTCGGCTTCGGTCTTCCGCTCGGATATTTGCAGATTGCGAACGCATTTACCGGGAGCGGCATCGGCTCTCTCAAGGATGCGATCGGCAGGATCCCCATCTGCTCGACCGCTGCCACAACCGAGCTTGAAGGGCCGCCGCGGGCGATCAAATTGGCCTGGAACGCGACCGCAATCTGTACGTCCGCAGCTCCGGTTGCCAAGGAGCGCGGCTTTTTTGCCCGGCACAATCTTGACGTTGAATTTGTTAATTTCGGCGGCTCGACCGAGCAACTGCTCGAAGCGATCGCGACCGGAAAAGCAGACGCCGGCATCGGCATGGCGCTGCGCTGGCTTAAGCCGCTTGAGCAGGGTTTCGACGTTCGCATTACTGCGGGAATTCACGGCGGCTGCATGCGGCTTCTGGGGTCGAAAGCCGCGGGCATCGACAGCTTGGAATCTCTGAAGGGCAAGACAGTCGCGATCAGCGATCAGGCCAGCCCGACCAAAAATTTCTTCTCGATTCTTTTGCTCAAGCAGGGCATCGCTCCGGAGAGCATTCAGTGGCGCCAGTATCCGGCGAATCTGCTCTCCCTGGCGGTAGAGAAAGGAGAGGCGCATGCGCTCGCCGATGCCGATCCTTTGACGTTCCTTTGGCTCAAGGAAGGAAAGCTGAACGAAGTTGCAACGAATCTTTCGGGCGAGTACGCGAACCGGACCTGCTGCGTGCTTGCAATCCGCGGCGGCCTCGTGCGCGATCAAAAGCCGGTGGCCACCGCGCTTACCCGCGCAGTGCTGGAAGCAGGGGATCACGTCGGACATGACCCGGCAGATTCGGCCGCCCTGTTTTCTGCGTACGGCGGCAAAGGTTCTGTAGAAGACCTGACGGCGATGTTGAAGACCCAGACCCACAATCATCATCCCCTCGGCGCCGACCTCAAGCAGCAGATCGCGCTCTATGCCGAAGAACTCAAACTTGTGAAGGTTTTCAAATCGGGCACAGACGTTTCACGGTTCGCCGAGCGCGTCTATGCCGACGTATTGAGTTGAGCCGCAGCACGCGCTGCGCAAGTCGTCGAGTCATATGACGCTGCGGACGTCGGACGGATCCGAACTCACTCTGGAAGCTGATGTACTCGTGATCGGCGGCGGTCTGGCAGGCACATGGGCCGCTGTCGCTGCTGCCCGTGAGGGCGCTTCTGTTCTGCTTGCGGACAAAGGTTACTGCGGTACCAGCGGTGTCACGGCGACCGCCGGGCCGGGTCATTGGTGGGTGCCGCCGGATCCGGAATTGCGGGCCGAGGCGATCAGCCGAAGGCAGTCAACGGCGTACGGGCTCGCGGATTCGGACTGGATGGCCCGCATCCTCGACATGACCTGGCGCACGTTGCCGACGCTTGCGGGCTACTATGACTTCTCTACCGACGACAACGGTTCGATTCAGTACCGAAGCCTGCGCGGGCCGGAATACATGCGCTCGATGCGCCGCCTGGTACAGGACCTGGGCGTGCGCATCCTCGACCAGAGTCCGGCACTTGAACTGATTCTGCATTCAGATGGCTCGGTCGCCGGCGCGCGCGGGCTGCAGCGACAAATGCGGCGTGAATGGAGCGTACGTGCTGCGGGAGTTGTCGTTGCGACAGGTGGGTGTGCTTTCATGTCGAGGCTGCTCGGCAGCCAGACCAACACCGGCGACGGTTACCTCATGGCGGCGGAAGCCGGTGCCCAACTCTCCGGAATGGAGTTTTCCAGCTACCACACGGTTTCCCCGATTTTCTCGCCGATGACGCGATCGATGTCTTACGCGTTCGCGACCTATCTGGACGCCGCGGGCCGGGAACTGCCGATCCCGCAGGGTCCGGAGTTGACGCACGCTTTGGCGCGTGCGCTGCTCGATGGACCGGTGTTCTGCCATCTCGGTCGAATGCCGCACGACATCCGCGATGTGCTTCCCCAAATCTCGCCGAATTTCATGTTGCCCTTCGTTCGCAGGAGGATCGACCCTTTCAACGAACCGTTTGAGGTTACATTGCGCGGCGAAGGCACGGTGCGTGGCACCGGCGGGTTGCGCGTTATCAGTGATGACTGCGGCACGACAGTGCCCGGACTGTTCGCGGCCGGCGATGCGGCAACGCGCGAACGCGTTGCCGGAGCGACCAGCGGAGGCGGGGCGCAGAACTCGGCGTGGGCGCTGTCGTCGGGGCAATGGGCGGGCAGGGGTGCTGCCGCCCTGGCGCGCACGCGGGGACTCCGGGCAAACCGCCCGGTTGAGGCGATCGGCAGCGCGGGTTTGCGCCCTCTGCAGGTTGCGGGGTCGGCTGCGTCGGCCCGGGAAGTGATTGCAACGATGCAGGGCGAGATGTTGCCGTTCGACAAGATCATCTTTCGATCCGGCCCGCGCCTTGCACAGTCACTGTCCGTGCTTGAAGCCGCATGGGCGGACATCACGACATCCTGCCAGCGCGAGGACATCGAAAGTGGCAAGGCACGTGAAGCGGCAGCTCTGCTTGCCACCGCACGCTGGTGCTGCTCGGCGGCCGAAGTACGCAATGAGAGCCGCGGCATGCATTGGCGCGAAGATGCGCCGGGTAGTCGCGACGAGTTCGCGCGCCGCCTGCTGGTCGGCGGCCTTGACCGGATTTGGACCCGCTTCGAACAGCCGGAGCGAATGAAACTGGAGAGTGCGGCCCGATGATCGAACTGGTGCTCCCCGAGCGCTGCATCCGCTGCGGCGTCTGTGTCGAAGTTTGCCCGATGAATGTACTCGACGGCGCCGTCGGCGTTACGCCGGTCATTGCACGCCAGAACGACTGCGAGACCTGCTTTATGTGCGAGCTTTATTGCCCGGCCGACGCACTTTTCGTCGGTGCCGACTGCGAACGGCCGGAGGCAGTGTCGCCGGAGGAAGTGACGGCGGCGGGCTGGCTCGGCCAGTTTCGCCGCGATTCCGGCTGGGACGAATGGGCAAGCGATCCCCGCTATCGCAACCAGCACTGGCGCATGGACGGTGTTTTTGCCCGCGCAAGGCAGGCTTCCCCGTCGGGCAGCGAGGTGCCTGCCACGACACCGCCTGCACCCACCACGCCATAGAATGTTTACGGCCGTTCAACGCCCGCATGAAGCCAGCCATGTTCCGCGCCGCTGATTTCGCAGCCACGAAAAATTCCGGCAGGATTTATCCCGTTGTACGCCTGCAGTCACTGAAGCCGGCAAGGTCGTTCGTACTCCGCCGTGCGAACCGGCAGGCAGCAAGCAGCAATAGCAAACCGAAATTTCAGCACGCAAAGATCGATCGGTCATTCGGCCGGCGACAATACTTCTGCGGCGCGCGAAAGGTCCGCACGAATCGTTTGCGACCCTAGAAAAAACGAATATAATCTACTATAGACATGGACAAAGTAGATTGTTACACGAAACGTCGTTTGTATCGGGAGGTTGTCGTGCCGCGGTTGCCGGGTTCGCTGACAGCAACAATATCTTCTTCGTCATTCGGATCAGGCAGACCGATCCGATTCCGCGATGCCATCGTTGCAGCTGCGTTGCCTGCCGCACCGGGGCGTCAGCCCGCGATCCGAAGGGGCGCGGCGTGACAGGCTCGGGCGATGCGTTCGACGCGGCGGGGAATCTCCGACTCTCCGTGGATATCGGCGGCACTTTCACCGATCTGGTGCTTCAGGATCGCGCCGGGCGTGAACGCCTCTACAAGACCGGTTCAACACCACATGATCCCTCCGAGGGCTTCCTTGAGGGCCTGGCGCTGATCGCGCGTGACTTTGGTCTCGACGTGCGGGGCCTGCTGCGCAGAATAGACGCCATTCAGCACGGCACGACGATCACGACGAACGCGCTGCTCACGCAGCAGACCAGCCTGACGGGACTCGTGACGACCGGCGGCTTCCGCGATGTGCTGCTGGCCCGGCAGGGTGAGCGCGAGAGCCAGTTCAATTCTAAAGTCCGGCCGCCGCGGCCGCTGGTGCCGCGGCATCTGATCGTGCCTGTGCGCGAACGGATCGACCGTCACGGTCAGGTCGCGATCGCGCTTGAACCCGGCGACGTGCGGCGGGCGGCCGGCGAGTTCCGCCGCGCCGGCGTCAAGTCGGTTGCGGTCGGCTTCCTGTTCTCGTTCCTGAATCCGGCTCACGAAGAGCAGGCGGCCGCGATTTTGGTGTCCGAATTGCCGGACGTTTTCGTCAGCGTTTCGTCCCGCGTCGTGCCGGCGGTCCGTTTTTTTGAACGCCTGAGCACGGCAGTGCTGAATGCCGCGGTTGGACCCATCCTGCAGGAATATCTCGAACGGCTGGCGGCGCGTCTCGAAGCGCTCGATTACCGCAAACCGCTTTACATCATGCAGTCGAATGGCGGGGTCGTCAGCTTAAAGGCAGCGTCCGGGCGGGCTGTGAACACGCTGCTCTCGGGTCCCGCAGGGGCGCCGGCGGCCGCGTCGCGGCTCGCACGCGACATCGGCCTCAAGAACGTCATGACCATCGACATGGGAGGCACCAGCTTTGAGGTCAGCCTGTCGCGCGACGGCGCGACGGAAGTAACCCAGGGAGGCAAGGTCGGCGGCTACGCCGTTGCAACTCCGATCCTCGACATCAGCACGATTGGCGCCGGTGGCGGATCGATTGCCTGGGTCACGGCTGGCGGCATGCTGCGGGTAGGTCCTCACAGCGCCGGCGCGTCGCCTGGCCCGGCGGCGTACGGCCGCGGAGGGCGTGAAGCCACGGTGACCGATGCCAACCTCGTGCTTGGCTACATCGATCCAGCCAGTTTCAACGCGGGTGTCACGCTTGACCGGCAGAAAGCGCACACCGCGGTGGCGGCGATCGCCGACCGCGTTGGCATCACAGTCGAGGCGGCCGCCGCCGGCATTTATCAGGCGGTGAACGCCGAAATGACCGACAGTCTCCGGCTGGCGACGATCCGCAAGGGGCTCGACCCGCGCAGCTTCGCGATGGTTGCGGCGGGCGGCGCCGGCCCGCTGCATGCCGCAGCTCTTGCCCGCGATCTGGATATTCCGCTCGTGGTCGTGCCGCGCAACGCTTCCGTGCTGTGCGCGAGCGGAATGCTGCTGTCCGATTATGTCCGCTTTTTTGTCCGCACCGTATTTGGTCGTCAGGGCGTGCCCGTTGCGGCAGAACTTGAAGGAACGCTGCTCGATCTCGAACGAACCGCCGCCGCCGAATTCTCAGGCGAGGGTGTCGATCCGCGCACGCTTTCATTCAGCCGGTCAGCCGATGTCCGCTATGTCGGACAAGTGCACGAGATCAACGTTCCGCTGGTCGGTGAGGTGCTCGACGACGGCGGGTATGTGAAACTGCTGCAGCGGTTTCATGCGCTGCATCGCGAGCGCTTCGGTCACGCGCAGCCGGGTGATCCGGTCGAATTTATTAACCTGCGCGTGCTGGCCAGAGGCCGCACCCCGCATCCTTCGCCGACTGCTCCTCGCCACGATCGAGGGCAAGGCCGCTCCGCTGCGCCATCGTCGCGCATGGTTTGCCGGCTCGTGGCGGGACGTGCCCGTGTATGCCGGTCTGACCTTGCCCTCGGCGACGATACTCGCCGGACCGGCGCTCGTGGAGCTGCCGACCAGCACGATTGTCGTACCCGAAGATTTCTCGCTCACCCTCTCGCAGGGCGGTGACTACCTGTTGAAGTTTGCAGCCGCCGGCTCCGGGACACGCGCTGCCGCCGATGCCGTTCGATCCGGACAGCGCGAACTGCAACCTGCCGGCGGACACTGACTATGACTCGACGACCGATCTTTTCAGGCGCCCGGCGCGGCCGATCCCGTGCTTGCTGCGGTCATCGAAAATCGTCTGCACGCCATTGCCACGCAGATGGCAGAGACGATGCTGCTGACCTCACGTTCGCTGATCTTTCAGGTGCGGGATTTCGTCACCGGAATCTTTACGGCGGACGGCACCTGGGTTGCGACCAAAGACTACATCCCGGTGCTCGCCGGCTCGCTGCCGCACGCTTACGCGGCGGTCGCCGAACGTTTTGCCGGCGACGTGCACGACGGCGACGTGTTCATCCTCAACGACGTCTACCACGGCAACAATCACGCGCCCGACGTAACGATTCTCAAGCCGGTGTTTTATCGCGGCGTATTGCGGTTCTGGGCGATCACCAAAGGACACAACGCGGACGTCGGCGGCGGCGGCGTTGTCGGCTACAATCCTTACGCACGTGACGTATGGGAAGATGCGCTGCGCATTCCTCCTGTCCGCGTGTTCCATCGCGGTGAATTGCAGCGCGATGTCTGGGAACTGATCCTGCTCAATATCCCGCTTCGGGCGCTGGTCGAGAGTGACTTCGAGTGCCAGATCGGCGCGGCCTCGGTGGGCGCACAGGCGCTGGTCTCTTTGCTCGACAGCTTCGGTGTGGAAGCGACGGAGCGGGCGGTACGCTATTTTATCGACGCCTCCCGCCGCCACATGGAAGCGGAGCTGCTGAAGATTCCGGATGGCACCTGCACTGCCGTGCGTCACATTGACGACGGCGGCGCCTATCATCGGGAGCCGGTCGCGTTTCGGCTGAAGCTGATCAAGACGGGCCCGCAAATCACGCTGGACTTTCGTGAATCCGATCCGCAGGTCCAGGGCTATGCAAATTCCAGCGTTGCCAACACGGTTGCTTCGTCGCTGATCGGCGTTTTTGGCGCCATCGCGCCCGACATCAGGCGCAACAGCGGTTCGATCGCGCCTATCGTGGTGCTGACCACGCCCGGCACAGTCGCGCACGCGGTGGAGCCGGCGGCGACGACATTGTGCACGCTCTCCGCCTGCGAGGCCATCGTCGACGCGATATGGCTCGCGCTGGGTGAGGCGGCGCCGCATCTGACAAATGCAGGCTGGTCGCATTGCTGGGTGTTCGGCGCAGCCGGCGTCAATGGTTACACCGGGCGCCAGTTTGCGGCCTTCGTAGCAACCGGCGGCGGTTCAGGTGCGACCGAGGGATTCGACGGCTGGGACTTCATGGGCACGCCGGTCACCATGGGGGGAATGCGGGCGGCCGACCTGGAACTGCATGAGCTTGGCGCGCCGACTGCCTTCGTCAGTCAGGAATATCAGATCGACTCTGCCGGTCCGGGCGAATGGCGCGGCGGCGTTGGCAGCGCGACCCGCTGGCGGGTCGAGCAGGATGGTCTGCCGGTCGTCTGCTACGGCTCCGGCACGCTGCCGCTGACCGCTCCATTCGGCATCGGCGGCGGAGGCGGCGCAGCGCCGAACTGGGGACGTCTGGTGCGTGCCGACGGCGGCATCGCGGACATTGCCGTCAACAGCATCGTCACGCTCAATCGCGGCGACGTCGTGGAAATCCGCTCGGCCGGCGGCGGGGGCTTCGGCAATCCTCACCATCGCGCGGCGGAGGCAGTCGCCGCAGATGTCCGCGACGGCCTGGTTTCGGCAACGGCAGCGCGCGAGATCTACGGAGTAGCGCTTCATCCCGGTTCGGCGGATGTCGATGTCGCAGCCACGTCGGCGCTCCGTTCAGGCGTCGCCGAGAGAACCCCGGCGTCGTCAGCGGGAAAGAACGCGGGATCCCGCGCCGCGCGATAACGCCGGCGCGAACGTCATGAGCCAGTCGAGGCCACAAGAGTTTCCTTCAGGGGTGACGGCAGCGGAGAGGAGATTTCGCAGTGAGTAGGGAACGTGAACGTATTTTCAACAAAACGCAGCCAGGTGATATGAGAATAATTCAAGCAGCAAGTCGTCGTTGGAGCACGGCAAAGACAGGCGCAGCCTTCCTCGCAGCGATGATGGGCGGGGCAGCGATAAATTCAGCCGTCGTCGCCAAAAGCGACGACCCGGTGGCCGAAGCGGCCGCTGTTGTTGCTGCCCATGCCGACTCGCCAAAGTTCTGGGCGCCGCCGGCGTTTGACATCAGTTCAGCGCGCGGCAAAACCGTTTGGTGGATCGGAGACCAGACTCAGAACATCCTCCAGCAGTGGGCAGAGGCCGGAGCGGACGCTGCGAAGGTCGCCGGTCTGAAATTCCATCTGTTCGATCCTGGGAGTTCAGTCGCCGAGCACGTGCGGGCGTTCAATCTTGCCATCGCGGCGAAGGCCGACGCGATCGTGCTGGGCGATGGTTATCCGGCGGTGGCTTTCTCCGCCCAGGTCGCTGACGCGAAGAAGCACGGCATTCCGGTCTTCAGCCTCGTGAGCCACCCGTTCGGTGCCGACACCGACCCCAAGGTTGACGGGCTCGTCGCCGACGTCAGCTACAACTATCCCGAAGCCGGCAAACTGCTCGCCGACTGGTTCGTCGCCGATTTAAAGGGCAAGGGCCGCGCGCTGATTATCTCTCTCAAGGGCATCCCGAGCGGCGACTGGCAGATTGACGGTTTCAAGGATGAACTGAAGCGGCTCGGAACCGAGGCAAGCTACGTCGAGGCGTCGTCCACCTTCGGGCCCTCCGAGCAGACCGACATCATCAACGTCGTCAGCACTGCGATCCTGCGCGATCCGGCTATCACCTACGTCATACCGCCGTTCGACAGCATGGCGCTGTTCGCGCAGACCGGACTGGCGCAACTCGGGCCGGCGGGTGCCAAGGTGAAGACCGCGGGTTTCAACACCATCCTCCCGCAGATGACGAACCTGCAGCGCGGCGGAACGCCCTTCAAGATCGACCTTGGCGGACCTAACGTCTGGCTCGGCTATGCGGCGATCGACGATGTGCTGCGCGCGCTGACCGGCCAGCCGATCATTCATGACTATAAAATCGGCTATCGCATCTTCGATCACAACAACGTCCAGGGGCTCAATCTGGCCAAAGAAGACGACCGGAACTGGTACGGCATCGATTACGGTGCATCGTTCAAGCCGGTGTGGAAGCTTCAGTGAAGCCGGCAGACTTCTCGTCGAGCAACGCCGGCGCGGTCGCGCCGGCGTTGCGGCTGAGCGGCGCCAGCATGGCGTTCGGCGGGGTAACCGTGCTCGACAACGTTTCACTGAGCCTCGCGCCCGGAGAAGTTCGTGCGCTGGTCGGCAAGAATGGTTCCGGCAAGTCCACGCTCATCAAGATCCTTTCCGGTTTCAACCGCCCGCGCCCCGGTGCGACGCTGCAGCTCGGCGAAAAGCGGTTCGATCTGCCGTCGGCGCCCGAAGAACTGCGCGCCTCCGGACTGTCCTTCGTCCACCAGGATCTGGCTCTTAATACTGATGCCAGCATTCTCGACAACGTGCTGGTCGGACGTTTTTCAGGCCGCGGTCTGACACCGATCGCATGGCGCAGAGAAAGCGCACGCGTCGAGCGGGTACTGGCCTCTTTTGGCGTGAGCCACCCGCCGCACCGGCTTGTCCGCGATCTGCAAGCCGTCGATCGGGCGCTTGTCGCCATCACGCGCGGCTTCATTGACGCGCAGGAGCACGGCGGCGTCATGGTGCTGGACGAACCCAGCGCCTTCCTGTCGGAGGCCGACGTGAATCGCCTGTTCGCGGCGATCCGGACGCTCGCCGCGTCCGGCAGCGCTGTGGTCTATGTCAGCCACCGCCTCGACGAAGTGCTGTCGCTGGCCGACACCGTGACCGTGCTGCGTGATGGCGTAGTGGTCCATGAAGGCCCCGCTGCTTCGTTGAGCGAGGACGCGCTGATCAACCATATCCTGGGCGAAGACATCCGCCGCTTCTATCCTGCTCTGGCGCCGGCCCGCGATGATGTATTGCTCTCGGTCGACCGTCTTGACGGCGCGCTGGTGAAGTCGCTGTCGCTGCAGCTGCATCGCGGTGAAATCGTCGGCGTCACCGGCCTCAGCGGCGCAGGCTTTGAGGAACTGCCCTATCTGATCAGCGGCGCGTTGCCCTCGGCAGGAGGGACACTCACGATCGGCGACCGGTCGTTTCCGGCGCGGCTCGTTCGCCTCCCTCTGACGCGGGCGCTCGGTCTCGCTTTGCTGCCGGCGGATCGGCAGCGGGCCAGCGGGGCACAGCGTCTTTCGGTGCGCGAAAATATCAGCCTGCCGATCCTGGACCGCTTTTTCTCCTGGGGACGTATGGACCGCCGCGCCGAGCGAGGCGCCGCGCGTACGCTTCTCAACCGTTATGGCGTGCGTCCGGCCGATCCCGACGCGCAGCTTGGTACGCTTTCGGGCGGCAACCAGCAGAAGGCCCTGTTCGGCAAATGGATGCAGACGGAACCGCGGGTGCTGCTTCTTCATGAGCCGGCGCAGGGCGTCGATGTCGGGTCCAAACAGGAGATCTTCCGCGAAATCGAGAAAGCGGCCGCGAGCGGCGTGGCGGTACTGATCGCCAGTTCCGAGGCGGAGGACCTTGCCAATCTGTGCCACCGGGTTGTCGTGCTGCGACGTGGTACAGCGGCGGGTGAGCTTGTCGGCGGCGAGTTGACGGAACAGGCGATCAACAATCTCGCGTTCCGGGAAACGCCGCCTGCGCCAGTGCACGCCGAAAGGAGCCTTGTCTGCGCATGAGCAAGGTTGCAGATACTTTCGCCGTTCCGGCGGCGAGCCCGCACGGCGAATCGGCCTGGCGCCGTGAGCTGTTTGACATCGAGAAGTATGGTCTCGTTTACGTCTGGCTCGCGCTGCTCGTGGTATTCAGTGTGGCAGTGCCGGCGTTCTTTCGTGCCTCAACTCTCGAGATCATCGTCGGGTCGCAGGCGACGCAAATCGTCGTGACGCTTGCGGTAATGGTGGCTCTGCTGGGCGGAGAGTTCGATCTGTCGGTAGGGAATGTCATCGCTGTTACAGGCAGCGTAATCGTCATGCTCAACGGCGAGTACAGTTGGCCCTGGTGGTTGTGCGTCGTGATCGTCCTTGGCGGCGCGTTCGCCTACGGCGCAATCAATGCGGTGATCGTCGTCGCTGCGGGCGTCCCCTCGATTATCGCGACGCTTGGCACGGGGACGCTGATTTACGGCATCGCCAGCGGCTGGACCGGCACGGCGCCGCGTGGAGGCGTGGACGAGGAGTTTACCGGCCTCGTGTCGTGGCTCATCCTAGGCGCGCCGCTGGCGATCTACGTCACCTTCGCAATCGGCCTTGGCCTGTATTACGTGCTCGAACACACACCGGTCGGACGCCGCTTCGTGTTCGCCGGCCAGAACCTCGAAGTGGCCCGTCTCGCAGGGATCCGCGTGGCACGGTTGCGCGCGGGCTCGCTGGTCTGGTCCGCGGTCCTGTCGGCGGTTGCGGGCATCCTGCTCGTCGGCATTACCGGTGCATCGGTTCCATCGGTGGCGAGCGGCTATCTGCTCCCGGCGTTTGCCGGCGCCTTCCTCGGCAGCACGGTCATCAAGCCCGGCCGTTTCAATGTCCCGGGCGTGTTCATTGCCATCTATTTCCTCGTCTCGGGCGTGAGCGGGCTGCAGCTCCTCGGCTACACCGGTTGGGTCAACGACGTCTTTTATGGCGCCTCGCTGGTCGTTGCGGTCGTGCTGACCCAGCTCATCGCGCGGCGGCGCCGTGCCGCCGGCTGGTTATCCTGACATGGTGCTTTTTCAGCCTGGACGTCTTGGCGACATCGAGCTGCCGAACCGGCTGGTGATGGCGCCGCTCGCTCGCGCGCGTTCGCTCGAGCCAAGCCGCGAACCGCCCGAACACGTGGTGACCTATTATCGCCAGCGTGCCACCGCCGGCCTGATCATTTCAGAATCCGGGCATGTCGCGGCCGACAGCGTCAGCCGTCCGGGCGGCTCCGGGATGCACACGGAAGGCCACATGCTTGCGTGGCGGAAGGTTACCGATGCCGTCCATCAGGACGGCGGGCGCATCTTTCAACAACTGTTTCATTTGGGCCGCAAGGCGCATCAATCGCGACTGCCGGGGAATTCATTTCCGGTCGCTCCGTCGGCGATCGCTGCGAGCGGCGAAGTACCGACGCCCGACGGCGCGCGACCGTGGCCGGTGCCGCGCGAGCTTGCGCTGGCCGAGATCCCTCTGCTGGTCGAGACGTTCCGGCACGCGGTCAGCTTCTCGAAGGCCGCCGGTTTTGACGGCGTAGAGATTCACGCCGCGAACGGATTTCTGATCGACCAGTTCCTCCGCGACAGCACCAACCGCCGCACGGACGCCTATGGCGGGACCATCGTCAACCGCAGCCGCTTCCTGCTGGAGATCGTCGACGACGCGATCGGGATCTTCGGCCGCGGGCGGGTCGGCGTCCGCATCTCGCCGCACTTCGTTCAGGACAATATCGGCGATTCGAAACCCGCGGCGCTGTTCGCCCATGTCGCCGAACAGCTTGATGCGCGCGGGATCGCGTACCTTCATCTCATCGAGTCTGATGCCGTACCACTGGAGCAGCGCCTCGCGCCGGCATTGCGGGGAAGGTTCCACGGTTCCCTTATCCTTGCCGAGGGCTATACGCGGGAAAGCGCGACCGCGGCGATTGCCGAGGACCGGGCGGATTTTGTTGCATTCGGGGCACTGTTCATTGCGAACCCGGATCTGGTCGAACGATTTCGCCGCGGCGCCGCGCTGAATCCACCCGACCTGACGACATTCTATAACGGCGGAGAACGGGGCTATATCGACTACCCGTTCCTCGCCCAAAGTTGAAACCGAGACTTGTGAAACCGGCGAGGGGTTAATGCCGACGATCCAGCGCGACGCGATCAACATCTTCTTCGAGAGCACGGGCGAGGGTCGTCCCGTCGTCTTCCTGCACGGCTGGACGATGGATCATGAGCTTTGGGACCGGCAGGTCACCGCGTTGGCGCCGTCGTATCGTTGCGTCACCGTCGACCTGCGCGGGCATGGTAGTTCCTCGAAGCCTGTCGACGGGTACGGCTACGAGGAGCACGTCGAGGATCTCGACCGGCTCCTCGGCGCGCTCGATCTTCGTCACGCCACGCTGGTCGGGTCCTCCATGGGAGGGGCAATTGCAATCCAGCTGGCCGCGGTCCACCCCGAACGTGTCGCGCAGGTCGTTACTGTCGGCACGCCGCCACAGCTTGTCGCCGACGATCGATGGCCTGAGGGTCGGCCCCTTGAGGTGGTCGGGGCATTTCTCGAGTTTCAGCGCGTGGCGCGGGAGCGCACCATGCGCCAGATCGTGGAGGCGTCCGCGCATGCCGATCTCGGCGAGCCGACGAATACGTGGCTCTTTCAGATAGCCTTGCGAAGCCCGTCGTGGGCGGCGACAGGTTCCTGGAAGGGGGCTCTGGCCTCGAGCGCCGTGCCCTTCATCAGCCGGCTGGCCGTACCGCTTCTCGTCATGCACGGGCGCCACGACGCGTTCGTCAGCAACGCGGCGGCATCCCGCCTCGCTGCGGAGGCTCCCGACTCCCGACTGGCGTGGTTCGAGAATTCGGGCCACTTTCCCTTCCTTGAGGAGTCCGAGCTGTTCAACGGCGAGCTTGCGAAGTTCCTCGGCGAGGCGGTTCGGCGGTAGCCGTTGCCGCCAGGGAAGTATCTCCCTGCTCAGCAGCCGCAGAAATCCGGCTTTCACTTTTCGCGCATTGCTTTCAACGCCCTGGCGTGATGCTCCGTCTGGCCGGATAGGCCCTCATAGGCGAGGTCGGTGTGTTTCGGCGCCAGGCCGGTCGTCGCGACCGTGGGACTACAATCGGTACCGGAGTCAAATCAGCGACGTGACGCTTTTATTTGGAGCGGGACCGGCAAATGTGCGAAAAATGCAGTGATCGCCTGGAAGACAGATGCATTTGATGTTGACCCCTCAGCAACTTGAGGTGCGCGCACTGGCGGAGCGCCTTTGTGCCGATTTTCCGGATGAGTATTGGGCCCGGAAGGATCAAAGCGCTGAATTTCCGGAAGAATTCTACCGTGCGGTTGCGGATGCGGGTCTGCTCGGTATCGCGATGCCCGAGGAGTATGGCGGTTCGGGACTGGGAATATCCGAGGCCGCCGTTCTGATGCAGGCGATCTCGGAATCGGGCGCCTGCATGAGCGGTGCTTCGTCCGTTCACATGAACATCTTCGGCCTCAATCCGGTGGTGGTGTTCGGCACCGACGAGCAGAAGAAACGCATGCTGCCGCCGCTCATTCGTGGTGAGCACAAAGCCTGTTTCGCCGTGACCGAGCCGAATGCCGGTCTCGACACCGCGCGGATTCGGACCAAAGCCGAGCGGCACGGCGACCACTATCTCGTCTCGGGACAAAAGATCTGGATCTCGACAGCGCGCGTTGCAAACAAGGCGTTAATTCTGGCGCGCACGACGGCCTACGAAGATGTAAGACGCAAGACCGACGGAATGAGCCTGTTCTATACCGATCTGGACCGCGAGCGCATTGAAGTGCGGACCATCGACAAGATGGGTCGACATGCGGTCGAACTCCAATATGCTGTTTATCGATGGTTTGAAGGTGCCTGAGGGTGACCGGATCGGCGCCGAAGGCGACGGCTTCCGCATGATTTTGCACGGATTTAATCCGGAACGCATTCTGATCGCGGCGGAGGCAATCGGCATCGGCCGAGCCGCGCTGCGTCGCGCCGCCGCTTATGCCCGGGATCGCACCGTGTTCGACCGCAAGATCGGACAGAACCAGGGCATCCAGCATCCTCTGGCGAAGTGCTGGATGCAGATCGAAGCGGCAAACCTGATGATGCTGAAAGCGGCTGCGCTCTACGACAGCGGGCAGGAATGCGGACTGGAGGCCAACAGCGCTAAATATCTCGCCGCCGAAGCAGCCTGCGAAGCCTGTGAGGTCGCCATCCTCACGCATGGCGGAATGGGTTATGCCACGGAATATCATGTCGAGCGCTATCTACGGGAATCGTTCATCCCGCGGATCGCGCCTGTCAGCCCGCAAATGATTCTCAATTTCGTGGCAGAAAAGGCGTTGGGCCTGCCGAAATCATACTGAATATCTGACGGGGCGCTGATCTCGTAAGCAAGTGTGAGGCTCGCGAGTGAACTGACGCCTGATTTCAGCCGGCGCGCCTACAAAACTCCGCTGGTCTCTCTTGCCTGCACCGGCGCGCCTCCATGTCCATTCCCTCGGCGGTGATTGGACGCCGCCCACTTTTTGGAGACGTTCCCGGGGCCCGGATCAAGCCGGAGGCGCGTCCGCCAGCGGCACCGCGACGCGCAGGCTCTGTCCGGAGCCGGGCGGCAAATTCGTCCGTGCGTGGACCGGCGCTTCCGCGTCGGGCAGAGCGACGCGGCTCAGTCGCGCCCAGACCCACTGCCACAAACTGCGGATCTCCTCCGCCGACTTTCCGCGGGGCGCGTATTCCGTAACGCCGAGCCCCATGCCGAGTGCGTCCTGATGATCGTTTCGCAGCACGATTGCGGGCAGCGCCAGCACATTTGCTATCTTCAGCGCGACCGCGCGTTCACCGAGCGAGCCGGCCGCGCCGTTCAGGCGGGCGCTGCGGGCCTGGACCTGATTGAGCACGAAGGCGAACGGCGTGCCGCTTTCGCGCACGGCAGCGAGCGTCGGCACCGCGGCCTCGATATCGGCCGGACTCGGGCGCGCGGGAATGAGGCATAGATCGGCGGCGGACATGGCCGCTCTGGATGCGTCGCTCCAGCCGCCGGCGGTATCGACGACCGTCAGAGTCGTGCCCCGATGAGCGAGTTCCTGCACGCGATGATAGAGCGTGTAGCCGTCATGAACGGTTTCGACCGTGAGCCCGGCGGAAGCGCGCCGGCGGTGCCAGTTCGATACGGTCCCCAGCGGATCGGCTTCAAGCAGGCAGGTCCTGTGGCCGGCCTCCATGGCCGCGACCGCGAGCCCGATGGCAAGCGTGCTTTTGCCGGTGCCGCCCTTTCGTGAAACCAGGGCTATCGTATGCATGTGGCGTTTGCCCACAGCCTGCATGGTGCGAAGGTACCGATGACGCACGACAGAGGCGACGCTACCGGCACGAATCAGAAACCGCCGCAGAGTCCTCCTGCATGCGCGCAGACTTTGCGCGCCGCTATTCGGTAAGACTGCGTATGCTTCGCTGAACGGAATCTGTCCTTGCCCACCGAGCGCGCGGCCGTCATCGAGCGGCGGTCGCCGCCGCGGGTGTGACGCGGCGCGGGCATCGATCGAACCGACCGGTTTGCCGGTTGGTCAGCTTCCGCTCAGGCCTTTTATCGACGCGTGGGAAACAGCGCGGCCGGAAAGTCGGCGGCAGACCGCCGGGCGCGTTCCCGGAACTGATACTCCGCATGAGGAACGGGGCTCGGCTCCACCGCTTTGCGATAGAGGTGCCACGTTGCGTGGCCGAGTACCGGCATGACCACTATCAGGCCCAAAAAGAACGGGATGGTACCCGCGACAAGCAACACTGCGACGATAAAACCCCATAGCGCCATAGTCGCAGGATTTGCAACGACGACCCGGATCGATGTCAGCAGCGCCACCGCAGCACCGACGTCGCGGTCGAGCAGCAGAGGAAACGAAACCGCCCCGATCGTGAGCGCCACGACGGCAAACAGAAAGCCTGCGCCGGTGCCTTCGACGATCAGAATCCAGCCGGCGCGCGTCGTGAAAACCTGTTCGATGAACTGGCGGATCGACTCCGGTGCACTATAACCGAAATTGGCGACGTAAATTGCTTCCGCTACCGCAAGCCATACCAGAAAAATCACCGTGAGCAGGAGGCCGAGCGCGATGACGGCGCCCAGCGAGTGTGAATGAAATACGTCGAAGGCGTGGATGGGAGAACTGTCCAGACCCGCCTCGCGCCGCCTGCTCAACTCGTAGAGCCCAATCGCTGCAAGCGGACCGAGAAGGGCAAAACCTGCCGCAAGCGGGAATGCGAGCGGCAGCATCGAATTTCCCATAGTTGTCGAAATCAGAAAAATGCCAAGGAGCGGATAGATCACGCAGAGAAAGACGGCGTGGCTTGGCATCGCGAGGAAATCATCAACGCCGCGCGCCAAAGCATCGAAGAGATCAGCTGGCGCTATGCGGCGTACCACCGGAAGGGCATCACCAGCTTCTGCACCGAACAGAATATGCGAGTGCGTCATGGCGGTCTCCTTGAACGCAGCTCCCGGTTGGCGTTGCCGAGGCTTGGGCCTGTTCCGTCAAGGGTTCATCCTAACAGCACGCCCTGCAATCGCTGCTTCACAATGCAGTGCTCGTTTGTGCGCTGCAAAATATTGGTTCCGATATTGCACCGCTTACCAAATTACCCGCCTGCAGGAGGATCAAACCTGTTCATGTGACCTTGAACGCAGCCCGCCGGCGCTGCCAGGCGGGTGCAGAATTGCTCGGAAGCGGCCGGCCGATCGGCGGCAGCTTTCAATTTTCCTAAATCTGTTAAGTCCGGAAACGGGAAACGCTCTGGGCGGGATCGATGGCTTCACCGCTTACCGAGCCGCCGGCGGCTCGAGACTCGAGCGGCTCCAGCCGTCGTCGAATGTATCGGCCCTTGCCAACCGCGTCAGCGACCAGCGTGTCATCACGCAACACGGCGCGTCCGCGCACGAAGGCGTGACGCACCCGACCCCTGAAGGGGCGACCCTCGTAGATCGAATAGCCTGCGGCGGACACAATGTCTGCGCGCTGCAATGTCCATTCGGCATCGAGATCGACCAGCGCCAGATCGGCGTCGAGGCCGGGGGCGATGCTCCCTTTCGCGTGGCCAAGGCCCATGATCCTTGCCGGATTGGTCGCCGCGACTGCGGCGATCCGCTCGAGCGGCAGCCCGCGTGCGTGGTGCCCTTCGCTGAGCAGAACCGGAAGCAGGGTTTCGAGCCCGGGGCAGCCGGGCGATGCCGTCCAGATGCCGCCTGCCTTGGCGGAAATATCGCGATGGACGTGATCGGTGGCGACCGTATCTATTTCGCCGTCGCGCAATCCGCGCCACAACCGCTCACGATCGGACGCTTCGCGGAGCGGCGGATTGATCTTGCCCGTATCGCCGCCGGACCAGCCAACGTCATGCGTCAGATAGTGCGGACAGGTTTCGATGTGCACCACTGCGCCCGCGCGCCGATGGCGCAGCGCCGCCTCCAGCGCTTCGGCGGACGAGGTGTGGACGACATAGAGCGGCGCTCCTGTGGTGTGCGCGATCAGGGCGGCGCGCTGCACTGCGTCGGCCTCGACGAAGGGCGGGCGCGTCGCGTTCCAGGTTTTGAGGCCGCCGCGGCCGTCCGGATCGCCCGCTTTGAGCCGCTCGCGCAGGACCCACGAGATTTCGATGTTTTCCGGATGCGGACAAACCATGCCGCCGCTGGCGGCCGCGGATTCGCAGAGCCGAAACAGAAAGCCGTCGTCGATATCAGGCAGGCCGAGGCGCGCGCCTTCGCCGCCCCGATTGTTCATGAATATCTTGAAACTGGGCGCGCCGCAGTCGCGGACATAAGCCGGAACGCCGGCAAGCTGGGCTTCGGTCGAAATGATGAAATGATAGCCGAAATCGATGCGCGCGCCCTTTTCGGTGACCGCGACGACGTCCTCGAAGATGGTCTCGAAGGGCTCGGTCGCCATCAAATAAGGAACGAAGGTCGTGATGCCGCCCTTCGCCGCGGCTGCCGTCTCGCGGTCGGCGTCCGCCGGCTCGCGCGGCCGCGAAATGTCCCTGCCGTGGCCGAGATGCAGGTGGACATCGACGGCGCCCGGCATGATGACCAGGCCCCGCGCCGACAGCTCCGCCTGGGCGGAAACCGTTTCGCCCGGGGCCAGAATGGCGGCAATCCGGCCGTCGCGGATCGCGATATCGCAGGCGGTGCGGCCGTGCCCCGGAAGGATGGCGTCGCCGCCCCTGATCGCGAGATCGAAAGATGTCATCGGTTCAGGCTTTGTGATTGTTCAACCGGCCGCTCAATACCTCAAACGATCGCGCGCAGCACGGCGAGTGCATCTTCGGTGGGCATCACGTCGGCGTATTTCGATGCCATGTCGAAGAGATTGACCGCGTGCGAAGTGGCGGAGCGGTCGTACACCGCGTCTTCCGGAACCAGCACACGGAAATTATAGGCGAAGGCATCCACCACGCTGCCGCGCACGCATCCGCTAGTGGTGCACCCCGTGACCACGATGGTATCCGCAGCCACATTGATCAGATAACTCGCGAGCGGCGTCCCGAAGAACGCACTCGGATGTTTTTTTGGCAGCAGGATATCGTTCGCGGCGGGCGCCACCTCGGCCACGAACTCGTAGCCTTTGGCGGCCACCGTCATGATCGCCGGAACCTTGTCGGAGAGCCGGCCGTAATCGAAGCTCTCCTTGGGCGACACATGCGGGTAAAGAACCGGCCAGCCACGCTCGCGAAAATAATCGAGAAGACGCGCGATGTTGTGAACCGCGGCCCAGCCGACATCGCCGCACGCGGTTGGAAATTCCTTGATCGCTTCCCAAAATGGTTTCGGCGTCGTGCCGACCGTGCGGTACTGGACGTCGATGATCAGAAGCGCCGGCCGTTTGCCAAGCCCCGACGCTCGGCCAAAGCCTGCGGCCGCGTAGGCGCGCTGCTCCTCCGGCGGGATGATGCCATCCCAGGGCCGCTCCTCTCCGTTCCTGGTCATCTTCGCATCCTTCACGTCCGATAGCGGCTTTCGCGTGCGTCCCATACGTCCTTGGCAACGGCGCGCTGCCGCTCTTCGAAAGACGCGAGGCGATCCGCCACCGACTTCAGTGAACCTTCCGTCCTGAGCGCGCCCAATACTTCATAAGAAGCCTTGAGCGCGGCCTGCAGCGCGGCGTTGGCATAGAGCACGACGGAGAAGCCGAATTCAGCGAGCTTCTCGCGGCCGGGGTCAGGCGTCCTGCCGCCGAACACGATGTTGGCGACCTGTGGCACGCCGAGAGCCCTGGGTATGCTGGCGAGTTCCTCGAAACTCGCTGGCGCCTCAACAAAGGTAGCGTCGGCACCGGCGGCAGCATAAGCCTGCGCGCGGTCGAGCGCCGCCTGCAGGCCTTCGATCGCGCGTGCGTCGGTGCGGGCGATAATCTGCAGGGACTGGTCATGCCGCGCATCGACGGCGGCCCGGATTTTCTGGACCATTTCTGCGCACGGGATGACGTGCTTGTCGGCAAAGTGGCCGCATTTTTTGGGAAACACCTGGTCCTCGATCTGGATGCCGGCCGCGCCGGCGCGCTCCAGAGCACGAACAGTGCGCACGACGTTCAGCGCATTGCCGTAGCCGGTATCGGCATCGACGATGAGGGGCAGGGATACGGCATCCGCAATCGCCGTCACCGTCTCGCTCACTTCAGTCATGGTCGTCAGGCCCACGTCGGGGACGCCGAGCAGCATATTGGCAATACCGGCGCCGGTGACGTACACGGCCTCGAAGCCGAGGTCTTCAATGACGCGCGCGAACAGTGCGTTGGCCGCACCTGGCACCGTGACGGCTGCGCGGCGCGCCAGCAAATCCTTGAGTTGTCGGGAACCGGTCATTGATTCACTTGCGCATTATTCACATGCTCAAAACATCGTGAGAATGTCTGCGACGCTCCGCCAGTATTTTACATTTCTGGAATCTCCGGGCCAGCCTGCCGGGTCGAAATACCGCCACCCCGTTGCCTTCCTGCGGGGACCGATGAATTTGGCGACGGGTGGTTGTCCAGCCCGCCGTCGTTGGCCTATGACAGTGCAGCGGAGCCTCCGCGGACATGGCGTAACCGGCGCCTGACAGTTCGTCGCCGGGGGGCCGCGACCGGATGCAGACCCTGCGGGCAGCAGCGAGAAAGCGTGAAATGTCAAAGCAAGCGATGCGCGACGAGACCGAACGCCTGGTGAAAGAGGCGCTGGAGCGAAAAACCGTCACCGTCAAGAAGGGCCAGACCCGCATAGAAGCCAAGTGCGGAAAGTGCGGGGCGACAAATCGCGTTTCGCTGGCTCCCGGAGAGGTTCGGGGATCGTTTTCCTGCAAGGAATGCGGCCACGAACAGAAGACCCTGTAATATCGCCCCGAGCGCAGGGCCGAAGGGCATGGAAAATTCCGCGCCAGGGTGCTAAGCTCACGTTTCAGCGTTGGAGACAGGCAATGGCCAAGGGCACCGTGAAGTGGTTCAATTCGCAAAAAGGTTACGGGTTTATTCAGCCGCAGGGCGGCGGCAAGGATGTGTTCGTTCACATCTCGGCGGTCGAGCGCGCCGGCCTCGGAAGTCTGAATGAGGGGCAGGTCGTCGAATACGAGGAAGTGTCGGCCAAGGGCAAGACCTCGGCAGAAAATCTGAAGGTTCAGCGCTGACCCCGGCGCGAAAAACAGATTATCGCTCCGCGGCGTCCATGTTGCATCGGACGCCATAAGGCGGGTCAAGGCGGGATAAATCCCGCCACTTCAAATCCGGAATGTCTGACGTGCGTGTCGCGACACGACCGGCAGCATATTCGTCATTTCGCCAGCTGGCGGGTCTGCGACCCTTGCGTTGCAGACCCGGCGGACGACCGGATCATCGAAGCCTCCGGCCTCTCAGGCGGGTAATGATGATCGGCAGGCGATCCCCGCCACTGTGCAGGGTGGGGGCGGCCGATCTGGCTGCCGGGGGCAGCGACTTGCCGGTCAGCCTGCCACCCGAGATACAACGCTTGAGTACGGCGCTTGCAACCGCTTCGTCCCCGGACCAGACTCCTGGGGGCGGTTGTGCGTGCAGCGCGCATGCTGCCGGGTCAGCGTCATCGTGCACCGATAATCATCAGAAATATTGGCGGCTCCGATCGACGGGGGTGACAGCATGACGGGAACGATCCATGTCATCTTGCTGCTGCTGGCCGTTCTGGTGGTCGTGGCCGTCGTTGCAAGGCGGCTCGACACAGCGCCTTCCATTCTTCTCGTCGGCGCGGGCATTTTCCTGGCGCTGGTGCCCGGACTGCCGCGGATCGAGCTTGCTCCCGAACTGGTGCTGCTCGGTATCCTGCCGCCGCTGATCTATTCTGCCGGCGTTGCGATGAGCTGGCGCGAGTTCCGTTTCAATCTTCGCCCCATCACGCTGCTGGCATTCGGCTGCGTTGTCTTTACGAGCTGGGCGGTCGCGGCGGTCACGCACGCCGTGATCGGCATGCCGTTCGCCGTCGGCTTCGTGCTCGGGGCTATCGTGGCGCCCACGGACGTGGTTGCGCCGCTGGCCATTGTCCGCCAGCTTGGCGTTCCGCGCCGGCTCGTTGTGGTGCTCGAGGGTGAGGGCCTGGCCAACGATGCCACGGCGCTGATACTTTATCGCTTCGCAGTCGCGGCCGTTGGCACCGGCCTGTTCTCGATAGGGGAAGCGGCCGGAACTTTTGCGCTGATTGTGATTGGCGAGATCGCCTATGGAATCGGGGTCGGCTGGTTCAGCCTGCGGCTGCGCCGCTGGGCGCGCGATCCGCGGGTCGAGATCACGCTGTCGCTGCTGACGCCTTACGCGGCATTCCTGCTTCCGCAGTATCTGGGTGGATCGGGCGTGCTGGCGACGGTGGCCGCCGGGCTGTTCGTGAGCTGGAACGGCCCGCTTCTCATTCCGGCAGCGACGCGGCTTCAGGGCATCTTCTTCTGGGACCTGATCGTCTATTTCCTCGAGGGTTTCGTCTTCCTCGTGACGGGCATGCAGACGCGGACGCTGCTGGACCGGACGGATACGGTCCTGTTGCGCGATCTCGCGATCGCCGTGCCGCTGGTCGTCGCGGTTCTCGTCGTCGCGCGCATCATCTGGGTCTACCCGTCCACGTATCTGCCGCGCTGGGTCAGCCCTTCGCTGGCGCGACGCGATCCGCTGCCACCGCCGCAGTGGACTTTCTTTCTTTCATTCGTCGGCATTCGCGGTGTCGTCTCGCTCGCCGCCGCACTGGCCATTCCGCTGACGACCGCCGCCGGCGTGCCGTTTCCGCAGCGGGATCTCATTCTGTTCGTCACCTTCGGCGTGATCGTCGTGACCTTGATCGGACAGGGATTGATGTTGCCGGCGATCGTGCGCGGCCTCGGGCTGACACGGCACGCCGCGGCCGAGCGACGGCGCGAGCATGACGCGGAGGTTACGGCCCGGTCCGAAGCTTTGAGTGTGGCATTCAAGCGGCTGCAGCGGCTGGCCGACGAGGGTCAAATTTCTCCGGAGGTACTCGCGACGCTGCGCGCCCGTCATGCCTATCGGGCGGCGCGTTTGCCGGAACCTGGTTCGGCAAAGGCGATGAAATCGCCTGCCGGAACCGATGCAAGAGCCGAACTGATTACGGCCGAGCGCGAGTACATCTACCGCCTGCTTCAGGACGGCAAAATCACCGATAAATCCCGCCGGCGCATCGAGCGCGAGCTCGATCTGGAGGAAGCCGGGATCGCAATCAGGAAAGAAGGCGGGATCGAATCTCCGCTTTAGCGGTTTGTCCCGGTCAGGCTTTGAGCGCCTGATCGATGAAGGTGTTGGTGTAGATCGCCTCGACCTGCGGCACGGCGGCAATGCCGGCGGCGCGAATTTCGGCGTCCGCCTTGCTCCACAGCGCCGGCACGTTGCGCAGAAAATTCTCGCGTCCCTCGGACATCCACGGATTGCTCATGGTGAAGCGCATCAGCGCCACCAGTTCGTCCACATTCTTCATCCCCGGAATGTCGAAATCGGCGCCCGCGCGCTGGTAGATGGCCTTAAGGTCGCCCTGCATCATGTCCTCGGTGGAGGCTTTCAGCGCCTTCAGAAAGGACACCACTGCGGCCGGCTTCTTTTCCACCATCTCCCGCGTCGTGACGTAGATCTGGCTCGGCATTGGCGCATAGCGGTCGGTCGGCCAGTTCACGATCGGCTCGCCGGCGGTGTCGAGCGCCACCACGACGCCGACCGAGTTGATGAAGCAGTCGACGCGCCCCTGGCGCACATACTGCATCGCGCCCGGGCTGTTCCCGACCACCTGCGTCTTCACGTCAGCGAGGGTCATGCCGGCCGAATTGAGCATGATCTGCAGCAGTTGCTCGGTCGAGCCCCCCACCGAAACGATCCCGATGGTCTTGCCCTTAAAATCCCCGACCGAGGCGACGGGTTTGTCCTTCGCCGAGATCACGTGAAAATTGGACCCCTGGTACAGCGTCGAGACGCACACCAGCGAGGCGCCCTTCGCCACCGCGGCGAATTCGTCGATTGCGGTCATGCGCACGAACGCGGCGCCGCCGGACATAAGCTGCTGCACCGCCACCGCCGTGCCCTGGCCACCCCGCAGTGTCGGGGCAAAACCCTCGCGGGCCAGGAATCCGCCGGAGACCATGTTCATCATCTCCAGAAAGTCCGGGATGAATCCGAACGGCGTCATAAAGGTCAGCGGCTCGGCTGCGAGGGCCGTGCGCAACGCGGGGCAGGCCAGCGCGGCGCCTGCGGCAAGGCCGCCCGCCATCTTGAAAACGTCGCGGCGTGTTGTCATTGGTATCTCCGCTTTATGCGAGTCCCGGAACTTGATGCGAGTTGAGCACTTGATGCGAGTCTGAGCACTTGATGTTGGAGAGTCTGAGCACTTGATGGAGTTACAGGAAATGAATTCGGTTTGCCGTTTTTTTGAGCGGCGCCACGGATCGCGCCCTGAACAATTCCAGTCATAGCAGATAAATCCACATATGACGCAAATGGACGATGTCGAGGTTGCCGTGGTTGGTGGCGGGCCGGTCGGTCTCGTTACCGCGTTGTTGCTGGCGCGCGCAGGCTTCTCCACCGCCGTCCTGGAAAAGACGGCCGACGTCGAAACCGATTTGCGCGCCTCGACGTTTCATCCGCCGACGCTCGACCTGCTCGATGACATCGGGCTGGGCCAGGCGCTGATCGCGCAGGGCCTCGTCAGTCCGCAGTGGCAGGTCCGTTTGCATCCCGAGGGTGACCGGGCGGTGTTCGATCTGGCCGTCATCGCGAACGCGACGCGCCATCCCTATCGGGTGCAGTGTGAGCAATGGAAGCTGTCCCGGCTGGCGCTTGAGGCGCTGCGTTCCGAGTCCGGCGCCGACATCCGGTTCGGGACCGAAGCCACCGGTATGGTGCAGGACGACGAGGGCATCACGCTCGATCTCGAACGCGCGGGCGAGCCTGCGAAGCTGCGCGCCCGTTTCGTGATCGGAGCGGACGGTGCGCGTTCGGTGGTACGGCGCGCGCTCGGCGTTGGCTTCGAAGGCGAGACTTATCCGGAAACGACTCTGCTGGTGACGACGACGTTTCCGTTCGAGCAGCACCTCGAAGGGCTGACCAACATCGCCTATTGCTGGAAGGCGGGCGGCAATTTTTCCCTGCTGCGCGTGCCAGGCCGCTGGCGGGTGTCGATCTATCCGCAGGAAGACCGGCCGGTCGACGACCAGATGACCGCGGAAGCGATCGAGGCGAGCCTGCAGGAGATCGTCGCCTGGCCGTCCGGCTACGAGGTGCAGGAGAAGCGGCCTTATCGTGTCCATAAGCGGATCGCGGCGCGCTATTTTCACGGCCGGGCGGCGCTTGCCGGCGATGCCGCGCATCTCAACAGCCCCTCCGGCGGCATGGGCCTTAACGGCGGCCTGCATGATGCTTTCGAACTGGTGGCGGCGCTGCGTGACGTGCGCGCCGGCGCGCCGTTGCCGCAGCGACTCGGGCTTTACGAGCGCCGCCGCCGGCCGGTCGCGCTGGAGCAGATCATCGCACAGGCCGACGCCAACCGCGCCCGCATGCGCGAGAAGGACCCGGCCAAACGCCGCGAGATACTTGCAGGCCTTCAGGCGATCGCGGCCGATCCGGAACGCCACGAGGCGCACCTGCTGCGTACCTCCATGATTGCCGGGCTGCGCCAGGCCGCCCTGGTATCCTGACTCAGGAACTGCGCGGCCGCGGGCGCGCGGATTGGTGCCAGGGGATGAGTGTGCGCCGCAGCAGCGAAATCGCGAAGTAGAAGATAAATCCCAGGATGGTCATGTGGATCATGACGGCAAACAGGCCGTCGGTCTCGAACGCATTCATCCGCGCGACCAGGAGATGACCCAGGCCCGTGTCGCCGCCGACATATTCGCCGACGATCGCCCCGATCAGCGCCAGCACGATGCCGACTTCCATGCCGGTAATGATGTAGGGCAGCGCGGACGGCAGTTCGAGGCGGCGAAAGATCTGCCAGCGGGTCGCGTTCAGGCTCAGCATCACGTCGGCGTGGCCACGGTCGATTGATTTCACGCCGAGCACGGTGTTGGTGAGGATCGGGAAAAAGGCGAGAGTAGCCGCGATCAGCACCTTCGACGTCACGCCGAATCCGAACCAGACCACGAACAGCGGCACCAGCGCCACTTTGGGCAGCACCTGGCTTGCGACGATGAACGGATTGAGCGTCTGTTCGAGCCACCGCACCCGCGCGATCACCACGCCCAGCCCCACGCCGATCACCAGTGCCCAGAGGAAACCCAGCAGCGTGGCATAGACCGTCATCGCCGTATCCATCCACGCGCGTTTGGAGGCCAGCAGGCCGATCCACGCGTGCCACACCGAATCCGGCGTCGGCAGGATGAATGCGGATACGCCGCTCAGCTTTACATAGAGCCACCACGCCACGATCAGCAGCAGCGCGAGCGCAGGCGTCGTGATCCAGGCGAGGTACGCCTTGAGGTCGCGGCGCGCCGCGCCAGGACGGCCACCCGGCGGCGTCGAAACCGGAGCGTTGGACGTCTTTTCCGTAATGCCGCTCATGCCGTTTCCGTGAGGCGGTGACGGAGATCTTTTGCGATGGTCTGAAACGCTTCCGTCGCCTGCACGTCGAGCGACCGCGGCCGCGCGAAGCCGACATCGACGATGGTGTCTATCCGTCCCGGTCGCGGCGAAAGCAGAACGATGCGGTCGGCGAGGAACACCGCTTCATTGATCGAATGCGTGACCAGCACGATGGTCTTGCGGGTCTTCAGCCAGATATTTTGCAGCTCGATGTTCATGGTGTCGCGGGTCATCGCGTCGAGCGCGCCGAACGGCTCATCCATCAGGAGAATGCCGGGATCGTGCGACAGCGCACGCGCGATCGCGGCGCGCTGCCGCATGCCGCCGGAAAGCTCGTAGGGCCAGCGTGTCTCGAAGCCCGAAATGCCGACCAAAGCCGTCAGTGCGCGCGCGCGGGCCCGGCGTTCTTTCTTCGGCACGCCCTTGAGTTCGAGCGGCAGCGCGACGTTGTCCTCGATCGTGAGCCAGGGAAACAGGTTCGCGTCCTGAAAGACGACGCCGAGGTCGGAGACCGCGTCGGCCTGCCGCGCATCGTTCTTCCACAGGTCGCGCTCCATCACCTGAAGGCGTCCGTGGCTCGGCGCTATCAGGCCGCCGATCATGCGCAAAAGGGTGGTCTTGCCGCAGCCGGAAGGGCCGAGCAGCACGACGAATTCGTGCCCGGCGACGGCGAGATCGGTCGCGGCAAGCGCATGGACCGGACCATCGCTGGTCGCATACCATTTTTCGACGCGGTCGAGCTGGATGGCCGCCAAGCCGCTAAGCCTTTGATTGCGCGCGCGAGCATTGTGTCGCCGACCGCCCTTTGTATATTCTATAGGACAAAGTTGCAGTCAAGCAGAGCGGCGGGCTCTCATGGTCGAATACGCACGCAAGGGGCTGATCGGTCTGCTCACGCCGCAGGCCAATACGACCGTCGAGCCGGAATTCGCGATCCTGATGCCGCCGGGTTATGCGTTTCTGAATGCGCGGATGGTGAGCGACAAGCCGACGATCGAAGCGAGACTCGGCGATTATTTCGCGTCGCTGGAAAATTCCGTCGCCCAGTTCGCGAATGCGCCGATCGGGGCGGTAGCGTTCGCCTGCACCGGCGCATCCTATTTGCAGGGCGTCGGGCGCGAGCGGGCAGCCGTCGAGGCGATCGAGGCGGCGCGCGGCATTCCTTTCCTGACCGCGGGCCGTGCCGTTGCCGAAGCGTTGCAGCGCCTTGACGCGCGGCGCATCGGTCTCGTCTCGCCCTATCCGGCGGGCCTGACCGAGGCCAGCATCGCCTACTGGCGGGAGCACGGCTTTGCGGTCGTGGCCGTTACCGGCGCGTTCGATGCAACGAGCAGTTTTCACCCGATCTACGATCTTTCCGCGACGAGCGCCGGTGAGGCGCTGGCTGCAATCGATTTGAAAGCCGTGGATGCCGTGGTGATGCTGGGGACCGGCATGCCGACGCTGGGGCCGATCCTGGCTCACGCCGACGCGATGTCCGTGCCGATACTGTCATGCATGTCCGCGCTCGCGTGGCGCTCGCTTGCCGTATACGATGCCGGTCTTGCCGAAGCGTCCGCAATGCGACGCTGGTTTGCGGGCGAGGGATGGCGCCAGCGTTTCGATCATGCGATGGCCTGATCGGGCGGTACTGCGTCCTGCTGCCGACAACCCGATCTCGAAAGAGTGCAGGATGATCGTGCGACTGTGTTTGCTCGCGATGTTTCTGATGTCAGGCCTGTCTGTCGGCTTTGCGGAAGAAGCCAGGCCGGGCGAACTGGAGCGGCATGGCCGGGCGCTCGCCGAACGCATGTGCGCGCGGTGTCACGCCATCGGCAGGACCGGATCGAGTCCCCACGAAGGCGCCCCTGCCTTCCGGGGGCTCGACCGCCGCGTGGACCTCGATACGTTCGCGAACCGCCTGCGTGACGGTCTTTTCAGCGGTCATCCTGATATGCCGACGTTTCGCTTTACCAACGAGGACGCCCGCGCGCTGACGGCCTATCTGCGGTCGGTCGAGGGCCCCTGACTTCGCCGATCCGCGGGCCGGCCGGCCTGATCGATCAAAGCGAGCAGGCCCTTGAGCAGATCGAGCGGCGACGGCGGACAGCCGCGGATATGCAGGTCGACCGGCACCACATTTGAGACGCCGCCCGTAACGGCATAGCTCCCGGCGAAAATGCCGCCGTCCAGCGCGCAGTCGCCGACCGCGACGACCCATTTTGGATCGGGCGTCGCGTTGTAGGTACGTTCGAGCGCCTCGCGCATGTTTTTAGTGACCGGCCCGGTCACCATGAGCACGTCGGCATGGCGCGGGGAGGCGACGAAGCGCAGGCCGAACCGCTCCAGATCGTAAAACGCATTCGAAAGCGCGTGAATTTCCAGTTCGCAGCCGTTGCATGAGCCCGCGTCCACCTCGCGGATCGACAGGCTGCGGCCGAGGCGGCGGCGCGCGGCGCGGTCGAGGTGCGAGGCAAGCTCCGCGAGCGCCGCATCGTCGGCCTTCGGCGCGGTTTCCGTGAGCGCGCGGCGCGTGATGCTTTCGACCAGTGTTTTGCGCATGGTCCGGTCGCTTTCGTTTAAAGGTCGTGGCCCGAATACGAACAGTTGAACGATTTGTTGCACAGGGGAAAGTCGGCAACGATGTTTCCCTCGATCGCGACTTCCAGCAGCGGCCACTGAAACCACGACGCATCGCGCAGATGGCATCGGGCGACGCGTTCGCCGTCGAGCCGGATCCACACGAGAACATCGCCGCGAAACGCTTCGGCGATTCCCAGTCCTTCGGACTGCCCGGAGGCGGGCACAACCGGAACGGCGATCGGGCCGTCCGGCAGAAGGTTCAGAATCTGATCGATAAGGGCGAGACTTTGCTCGACCTCGCGGATGCGCACCCAGATGCGGGCATCGACGTCACCGGCGGAGAGTACCGGCACTTCGAACTGGAGTTGATCGTAGGGCGCATAGCCTGGCGTCCTGCGCGAATCGAAGCTGCGGCCGCTGGCGCGCCCGACATAGCCGCCGGCGCCGAACTGACGCACAAGGCCGGCGCTCACAATACCGGTCGCTACCGTGCGGTCCTGGAGGGACGTGGTGTTGTCGTAAAGCCCGATGAGCCGCGGGAAGCGATGCCGCACTTCCTTTAGCGTCGTGCGTATTGTGGCCGTGCCATCCGCCGCGAGATCGGCCGCGACCCCGCCCGGTACGATCCGGTCCATCATCAGCCGATGGCCGAAGCAGGCATCGGCCGCACGCAGCATGCGCTCGCGCAGGATGCTGCAATGGGCGTGCATGAGCGAGAACGAGGCGTCGTTGCAGATCGCGCCGATGTCGCCGAAGTGGTTGGCAAGGCGTTCGATCTCCGCCATCAGCGCGCGCAGATGGCGGGCGCGCGGCGGAACGTCGATGTCGAGTGCGGCCTCGACCGCATGTGCGAACGCCATCGCATACGCGACCGTGCTGTCGCCGGATGTGCGGCCCGCAAGCCGCGAAGCCGTTTCGATGGTCGAGCCGGACATCAAAGATTCAATGCCCTTGTGCACGTAGCCGAGGCGCTCCTCCAGCCGCACCACGGTTTCGCCGCCTGCGGTGAAGCGGAAGTGGCCCGGCTCGATGATTCCTGCGTGCACCGGCCCCACCGGAATCTGATGCAGGTTCTCGCCCTCGACCGGCAGGAACGTGTAGGGCGGCCGCGTCGGCGGTGCCGGCTCGCGGGCGCCGAGCGGATGCCGCACCCCCCAAAATCCGAGATCGAGCCAGGGCCGTTCGTCCGGCAAGCCTGCGGGTTCAAGTCCGTAGAGGCTGCGGATGGCGCGTTCGAGCCGGATCGCGGGCGCATGCAGCGCGCCGACCGAAGGGAACGTGCGGTCGGGGCAATCGAGGCTGACGACGGTGATGTCGCGGACCGGCTCGACCGCCACGGCCATGTGCACGACGTTACCGTCGCCCCAGAGGCCGAGGAGCGTGGCGTTACCCGCCGCAAGCTCGCAGCCGACGGCTCGCCAGGCGTCCCGCGTGACGACCACGCGCCGCCACGGTCGATGGCGTTCGACTGTTTGTCCCTGCGCAATAATGTCGTCGAGTTCAGACATGGTTCAGCCGAGCAGCCTCGCGACGTTCTCAAACCAGACGACGAGCGCCGGCGGTATGTAAACACCGGCAATGAGCACCAGCCCCAGATGCGCGAACATCGGCAGGTACGAGGCATTGGCTTTGGTGGTTGGTCCGCGCGGTTCGCCGAAGGCTATGGTGTCGAGCTGAAGGAACAGCGCGCCGAACCCGACCAGGATGCCGAACACGAGAACGATTGCCAGGACCGGCGCGCGCGCGAAAGTCGAACTCACCACCAGGAATTCGCTCATGAAGATGCCGAGCGGCGGCATGCCTGCGATCGCGACCACGCCCGCGACCAGCCCCCAGCCGAGCGCCGGACTGGTCTCGGTGAGCCCGCCCATGTCGGCGATGCGCTGCGTGCCCTTGACCTGCGCGATGTGACCGACGGCGAAGAAGATTGCCGACTTGGTCAGCGAATGCATCGTCATGTGCAGCAGGCCGGCAAAATTGGCGAGCGGGCCGCCGATGCCGAAGGCAAACACGATGATGCCCATGTGCTCAATCGACGAGTACGCGAACATCCGTTTGATGTCGCGCCGGCGGTAGAGCATGAACGCTGCGAACACGAGCGAGATGAGACCGAGCGTCACCATCAGCGGCCCCGGCGCCAGCGCCGCAGGGTTGACGGCCAGCAGCATCTTGAACCGCAGCAGCGCGTAGAGCGCTACGTTGAGCAGCAAACCCGAGAGCACCGCAGAGATCGGCGTTGGCCCTTCGGCGTGGGCGTCCGGCAGCCATGCGTGCAATGGAGCGAGCCCAACCTTGGTGCCGTAGCCGAGCAGCAAAAACACGAATGCGACGTTGAGCAGGGCCGGGTCGAACGCGCCCGCGCGCGTGACGAGCGTGGTCCAGACCATTGCATCGAGGCCGGTGCCGACTACCGGCGTCGCGGCCATATAGACGAGGATGGTGCCGAACAGGGCGAGGGCGATACCGACGCTGCCGAGGATGAAATATTTCCACGCCGCTTCGAGCGCCTCGCTGGTGCGGTAGATGCCGACCATGAGTACGGTGGTCAGTGTGGAGAGCTCGATCGCCACCCACATGACGCCGATGTTGTTGGCGACCAGCGCCAGATTCATCGCAAACATCAGCACCTGGTACATCGCATGGTAGAACCGCAGCGACGCCGGCGTCAGTCGCCCGTGGTCGAGTTCGTGACCGATATAGCTCGCGCTGAACACGCTGGTGGTGAACCCGACGAACGTGGTGAGCACGATGAAGACGCTGTTGAGATCGTCAACCAGCAGGTAAGGACCGGGCTGCGGCCGCTCCCAGAACATCGACAGCGCCGCAAGGAAGGTCGCGAACGTCGCGAGCACGTTGAGCTGCGCGGTGATCCGGTACCCCGGCAGCAGCGCAAGGACCGCCGCGGCGAAAGCCGGAATAAGCAGCACCGCGGCCAGCGCATCCGTCCTCATTCGCGTTCTCCGCGGACGCGGTCCAGCGCCCCGATGTCGACGCTGTCGAAGCGCTCCCGGATCCGGAACAGAAAAATGCCGATGACGATGAAGGCGATGAGAATCGAGAAGGCGACGCTGATCTCCACGACCAGCGGCATGCCCTTGGCGCCGGTCGCCGCCAGCACCAGACCGTTTTCGAGCGACATGAACCCGACTACCTGACTGACGGCATTGCGCCGCGTCACCATCATCAGCAGGCCAAGCAGCACGACCGACAGCGCAAATGCGAGGTCTTCCCGCGCCAGCGGATCGGCTTCGTGCGCGACCCGCAGCATCACCACCATCGACAGGGCGACGAGGCCGATCCCGCCGAGCATCGTCGCGCCGACGCCGACGGCCTTGTCAATCTCGCGGTGAATGCCGAGCCGGACGATAATCCGGTGCAGCGCGACGGGAATGACGATGGCTTTGAAGATCAGCGCAAGCGCCGCGGTCACGTAAAGGTGCGGGGCGTCCTGCACGAAAGCCTGCCAGGCCACCGAGAGCGCGAGCACCAGTGCGTGCAGCGCGAACATGTTGAGCAGCGAATAGAGCCGGTCCTGATAAAGCTCAAGGAAGCTGACCAGTACCAGGGAGCCTGCGAGCAGATGCGCGACGTCGAAATCGAACGCGGTCATCAAAAGCTCCCCGATACGAAGCGCAGCAGCGTCGCGAGCAGCCCAAGCATCAGAGCCACGCCGAGAAACTCGGGCACCCGGAATACCCGCATCTTGGCGATGGACGTTTCAAACAGCGCGAGCAGCGCGCCACCGACCGCGAGTTTGGCAAGCCAGGCGATGACGCCGAGCGCGATCGCCGGCATTCCCGCGCCTTCGGCGTGGAGGCCCCACGGCGCGAACAGACATGCGATCAGCGAAACGTAGAGGGTGAGCTTGAGCGACGACGACAGTTCGATCAAAGCGAGGTGGCGCCCCGAATATTCGAGCACCATGGCCTCGTGCACCATCGTGAGTTCGAGGTGCGTGGCCGGATTGTCGACCGGGATGCGGCCATTCTCGGCGATCGCCACGAGTATCAATGCCAGCAGGCCCAGTCCAAGAGACACCCGCAGGCCGACCGCCGGAGAGTTCATGAACGCGGCCATGGTGGAGAGCTGGGTCGAGCCGGCTATCAGCGCGACCGTGAACACGATCATGATCATCGCGGGTTCCGCGAGCGAGGCGATCATGACCTCCCGGCTCGACCCGATGCCGCCGAAGCTGGTGCCGACGTCGAGGCCCGCCAGCGCGAGGAAGAACCTGGCGTTGCCCAGCAATGCGATGATGGCGATCAGGTCGGCGGTCCACGAGAACAGCAACCCCGTGCGAAACGTCGGCACCAGCGATGCAGCTACCCAGGTCGATGCGAAGACGAGGTAGGGGACGACGCGGAACAGCCACGACGCGTTGTCAGCGAGCACGACCTCCTTGCGCATGAGGCGAATGAGGTCGAGGTAGGGCTGGATCAGCGGAGGCCCCCGCCGCAGCAGCAGGCGCGCTTTGACCCTGCGCACGAAGCCGGTCAGGAGCGGCGCCACCAGCAGGACCAATGCCATCTGCAGGCCCTGAATTGCGAGGTCGGAGATCAGGGCCATATCGCGAGCATCAGCAGGAGAATGACGAGGGCGGCGAACACGATGCTGAGGAACTGACGGATGGTCAGGAATTGCAGACGGTCGAGACGGCCGGCGACGAACCCGATCGCAGTGGCGATGGGGGCGTAGAGGACATCCCGGATTACGTCGCGCAGATCGACGGTCAGCCGTGCCGGGCGTATGTCACCCGGCCCCGGCATCTCGACCAACTCCCGCGCACGAAAAACGACGGTGCCGAACACACGACGGATCGGCTGGGCAAAGCTGGTCGCGGTGTATTGCGTGACGGGACTCGCATCCGGGTAGCCGCAATCCCAGGCTGGCGCGCGGCGAAGACTGTCGGAGGCAAGCCGGTGGATCGCCACGGCGGCAAGCGTTCCGGAGGCGATCATGAACAGGAATACCAGCAGACCGTTATAGGAACTGCGGCTCGCCGCAATCGGCACGATCGAGAGCCATTGCACGCCGGTCTGCATCGGCATCTGGCCGCCGACGAGATAGGCGCCAAGCGGCGCCAGCGCGTCGATGAACAGACCGGGCAGCACGCCCGCCACCAGACAAAGCGCGGCGAGGAAATACATCGCGGCGAGCGAGAACCGGTCGGTCTCCTTCGCCCGTTCCGCCGCCGGCGTTCTTGCGCGGCCGAGAAACGTCACGCCGAACGCCTTGACGAAGCAGGCCGCGGCGAGTGCGGCCGAGAGCGCGAGCAGCGTGCCGGCCGCGGGCACCAGCAGTTTCAGTCCCCATGACGGCAACTGGGGGCTCAGGAGGATGGCCTGAAACGTCATCCACTCCGAAACGAAGCCGTTGAGCGGCGGCAGTGCGGAAATCGCTACACAGCCAATGAGAAACGCGAACGAGGTTTGCGGCATGCGGTGGATGAGGCCGCCGAAACGTTCCATGTCCCGTTCGCCGGTAGCGGTGAGCACGGCGCCTGCGCCAAAGAACAGGACGCTCTTGAACAGCGAATGATTGAAGACGTGAAGCAGCGCGGCCGTAAGCGCAAGCGCCGCGGCAAATCCCATGCCGTGCGCCTTGAAGGCGAGCGCGAGGCCAAGTCCGACGAAGATAATCCCGATATTCTCGACGGTGGAGTATGCGAGCAGCCGCTTGAGATCGTTCTGCATCAGGGCGTAGAGCACGCCCATCACGGCGGTAACGGCGCCGATCGCGAGCACGACCATGCTCCACCACCAGGCCGGTTCGCCGGCCAGCTCGAATACGATGCGCACGAAGGCGTAAACCGCGACCTTGGTCATCACGCCACTCATCAGCGCCGAGACATGACTGGGGGCCGCCGGGTGGGCGAGCGGCAGCCACACGTGCAAAGGCACCAGGCCGGCCTTGGAGCCGGCGCCGAGAAGTGTGAGGAACAGCACCAGAGCGGCGTATCCCGCTGCCGGATGTGCGGCGCGGATCTGCGCGAAGGTATAATGGCCGTCGGGCCCCGCCAGCAGACCGAACGCCAGCAGCAGGGAGAGCGTACCGAAAGCCGCCATCACCAGATAAATGTAGCCGGCGCGGATATTGTCGCGGACCCGGTGGTGCGAGATCACCAGCGCCCACGATGTCAGCGACATGAACTCCCACGAGACCAGAAAAACGAAAGCATCGTCGGCGAGGACAACGAGCATCATTCCCGCGAGGAAGGCCGCGTAGAACGGCAGGATCCGCCGCGCGGCGGTCTCGTGCCTGCCATAGCCAAGGGCGAATACGCTCGCCGCCACGGCGCCGAGATCAACGATGGCGAGGAAGAAGGCTGAAACCGTATCGATGCGGAAATGCGCGCCGAGCCAGGGAATGCCGAGCGGCAGGATTATGGTCTCGGGCGGTGCATCGCCGAGCAGGTGGTGCAACGCAGCGAAAAGCGAAACGGCGGCCGTGGCGATGCACAGGCCGTAAACCAGCGGGGAGGCGATCGTCGCGCGGCCGACGACGACCGCAACGACGGCGCCGGCGAGCAGCACCGCCGCGCACGACAGCACGATCGTCAGGGTCATAACGCAAGCCCCCCGGGCGGCGCCAGGGCACCGCTTTCAAAGCCTTCGGCATTCCCGGGCATCAGTTCCATGCAGTCAGAGTCGGGCCCGGCATGCAACAGCATTGGCGAGGGATTGTTTCCCAAGGATCGGGAGATTGACGGCGCAGCCGTCTCACGCGGCCTTGTGCGCGAGCTGCATCTGATTGTCGTACACGACCGTTGCCGCCGCCGTGTTTGAAATCGGGATATGGTAGTTGCGGTGCAACTCGCTGACCTGCCCGGTCAACGCACCGCGCATGGCCATCCAGTTGAGGAATTCGACTCCCTGCGAACCCGATTGCTCCACCAGGTCGTGAATCGAATAGCGGGCGAGGGTGTCGGGCTCGCCCACGATCCTGTCGAGGCAAAGGGTGTCGAATTCCCTGTTGATGAAGCCGGCGCGCTCGCCGTCGAGCTGGTGGGACAGCCCTCCGGTGGCAATCATGACCACGCGCAGATTCTGCGGGTAAGATTCGACCGCGCGCCCGATCGAGCGGCCGAGCTTGAGACATCGCGCAAGCGAAGGCAGAGGATGCTGCACTGTATTGATCTCGACCGGCACGATCTTCACCGGCCACACCGGACCCGGCCAGATAAGCTGCATCGGTATCGTCACGGCGTGATCGATCAGCATGTCCTGACACATCGTGACGTCGAATTCGTCGGCTGCGAGCGCGTTGATCAGGTGCCATGACAGCGCCGCGTCCCCCGGTACGGCGCGCGAAACCGGAATCCCCCAGCCTTCGTCCTCGCTGCGGTATTCGTTCGCGGCGCCGACCGCGAACGTCGGCAGCTTGTCGAGGAAAAAATTGAGCCCGTGGTCGTTGTAGAACACGACCGCGACGTCCGGTCTGGTCCGCGCCAGCCAGTAATGGACGTAATCGAACCCCTGGAAAAACGGCCTCCAGTAAGGATCGTTCTGTTTCCGATCCGCAATTGCCTTGCCGATCGCGGGAACGTGGGTGGTGGCGATGCCGCCGACGATCTGTGCCATGATGCTATGCCCCCGCTGCCAGAAGTCTGGATTTGAATGCCTCGACCGACATGCCGGTCTGCTGCGCGCCGATGTCCTGCACGTTGAGGCCGAAAATGCCGGCAAGCTTGGCGAGGTAATAAACGTTGCCGCCAGCCGCGATCATCTGAAGGACGTTGCGGTTCCTGACCGCCGCCCGCTGCTCGGCATTGAGGCCGAATTTCCGGCAATAGGAGTCCTCGTCCTTGAGGAAGGCGGCGCGGTTCTCCGCGCTGTTGAACGAGAAGCACATGCGGTTGAGCGCGAGGCCCTTTTGGGCGAGATCGCCGTCGAAGATGATCGTACCGGGTATGTCCTGCTGCATTGGATACTCCCTGCGCCGACCGGCATGGTGCCTGCCCGCAAAGTTAAAGCCCGTGCGGCCCTGCGCTTTGATTTGCATCAAATCGTTTTCGCGGGGCGCGGGGCCCTGCGTCTTCCCCGACCGGTCACGCCGCGCGGTCGGGCCGTCGATTCTCCGCCCCGCCGTCAGCGATGTCGTCGTCCGGCAGGATGCGGAGCGCCGCGCCGTCGAGATCGTCGTATTGCCCGCTCTTCAGCGACCACAAAAAAGCGACCAGCCCGGTCAGGCCGAGCAGCAACGCAAGCGGCACGAGGTAGATCAGGACGTTCATGGTCCAAGTCTCGCACGCAGGGCGTTGACCGTCACCAGCAGCGAGGAGCCTGACATTGCGACCGCGGCGATCAGCGGCGTGACCATGCCCGCGACGGCAAGCGGTACGGCGAGCGCGTTGTAGATCGCGGCCAGCGCCAGATTCTGCTTCATCAACGCGCGCGCGCGTCGCGATACGGTCACGGCGTGCAGAACCGGACTTAAATGGTCGCCGAGGAATACGGCGTCGGCGTGCGCCTGGGCGAGGTGCGCCGCGGTGATCGGCGACATCGAGACGTGGGCGGCGGCGAGCGCCGGCGCGTCGTTCAGTCCGTCGCCCACCATCAGCACGCGGCGGCCCTGCGATTTCAACCGTTCGATGACTTCGATCTTTTGCGCAGGCGTCACGCCCGCGAGCCAGTCGACGATGCCGAGCCGGTTCGCCACCGGCGCGACCGCGGCCTCCCGGTCGCCGGAGAGCACCATGAGACGCAGCCCGCGTTTCTTGAGCGCTTCGGTCACCGCCACGGCGTCGGGCCGCAGGGTCTGGCGAACGGCAATGGTCGCGGTCCTGCCGGCGTGGGTGAAGGTGATGAACGACGCGGCGGGATCGTTAACGGCGACGGCGGCTTCGACGGCGGGCAGGCCGCAGAAATCCGCGCTGCCGAGGCGTGCTTCCGCGCCGTCGATCTGCGCGCGAACGCCCAGCCCGGGCTCCTCGACGGCGCCGGGAAAGGGGACCCGCGCCCGCGCGCCTTGCGCGCCAGCGCTGCCGCGAGCGGATGGCGGCTCGACAGCGCGAGCCGCGCGGCGTTTTCGAGCATCGCGGGGTCGATGTCCGCGGTTTCGTCGACGCAGGGCTCCGGCAGCGTCAGCGTTCCGGTCTTGTCGAATACGACGGTGTCCACGGTCGGCAAGCCGCTCGATCGCGTCGCCGTCGTTGAGAATGACGCCGGAACGGAACAGTCGTCCGGCGGCGACCACCTGCACGGCGGGGATGGCGAGCGCGATCGCGCAGGGGCAGGTAATGATGAGCACGGCGATGGCGATGACGATGGCGTCGTGGAGCGAAGCGCCGGCCATCAGCCAGCCGATGGCCGTGAGCGCTGCGGCCGCGTGCACCACCGGCGCATAAAGCTGCGCGGCGCGATCGGCGAGCCGCACGGTGCTGCGACTTCGCCGCGACCGCTTTGTCGAGCAGGCGCTCGACCTCCTCGATCAGCGTGCCGGCGCCGGCGGCGGTGACCCGCACGCGTCAGCGCGCCGGAGAAGTTGATGCTGCCGGCATACACCGTCGCTCCGGCAGCGACCGTGCGCGTAGAAGGTCTCGCCCGTTACCAGACTTTCGTCGATTTCGGATTTGCCGCCGATGATCGACGCCGTCGGCCGGAATGCGTTCTCCGGGCCGCACCAGAATGCGGTCGCCGGGAAACAGCGCCGCGACCGGAACCCGGGTGAGCTCGCCGTTCGCATCGAGCCGGTGCGCGAACTCCGCTTTCACGCTCGCGAGATTGCCGGCGAACAGCGCGGGTCTTGCCGCCGCATCGCCAGGTCGAGATAGCGGCCGCACAGCAGAAAGAACAACAGCATGATCGCGGAATCGAAATAGGCATGCTGCGCGTGCGTCGCGGTCTCGAACAGCGAGAGCCCGAGCGCCAGCGTCACGCCGACCGAAATCGGCACGTCCATATTGAGCTGGCGCGTGCGCAACGCGCGCGCAGCGCGCTCTGAAAGAACGGCTGGCCCGCATAGGCCGCGGCCGGCAGCGCGACCAGCGCCGAGAGCCAGTGAAACAGGTCGCGCGTCTCCTGCGTCATGTCGGAGACGTTGCCGGACCACACCGAGACCGACAGCAGCATCACGTTCATCGCCGCGAAACCGGCGACGGCGAGACATTTCAGCAGCCTTTTGCTTTCGGCGCTTTCGTCGGCTTCGGCGCGTTCCGGCGCGAACGGGTGCGCGTGATAGCCGATGTTCTCGACGCGCGGCGACGATCCGCGCGGCGTCGATCTCGTCGCTGCGCCAATCGACGGCCAGGCGGCGCTGGGTGAAATTGAGCCGCGCGTCGATGACGCCGGGCAGCCTGGTCAGCCGATTCTCGATCTTGCGGATGCAGCCGGCGCAGCCGACGCCTTCGACCGCGAGCGTCATGTGCGAGGCACCCCCGGCGCCGCTTTCGACGAACATCGACAGATCGAGGGTCTCGGCCATCGGCTCGTCCACTCACCGCAGCATGATTCGATTTTTGGAGCGAAACTGCCGTTCGCCGCCCTGCGAGATTTCGATGACGAGATCCCATTGGCCGGCGGCGATCGCGGCGCTGCCCTGGAAATGGCCGGGTGAAATCTCGCTGACCGCGACGGGGCGATCGAGACGCCGGTCGATGGGGCGCTCGAGAGTGACGGCCGCTGTCCATCCCGGCGGGGATCGGAGCGCCGGCATTGCGCGCGACGATGTCGAGGACGGTGTTGCCGTCGCCTGCCGGCGTCACCTTCGCATCGACCTGCCACTGCCGGGCTTCCTGCGCCTTCGCCCGCGCAAGCTCGCGCTCGAACGCCTGGCCGGCCTGATAGGCGCTGTCCGTCTCGACCCCGCCGAACGTGGACACCGCCTTCTGGATCAACAGGCCGTTGATGCCGAACACGACGCCGAAAAACGCAATGAGCCCGAGCAGCACCATGCGGCCGGTGATTTTTCGTTCCCCGACAGCGCGGGATGAAAGGGCTTGGGTGAATGGGCGTCGCTCTGGTGCCTGGACATGGTGCTGTCACGGTCCGAAGAAGTGATCGCGGGCTGTCGCCGTGGCCCCTCCGGCCAGGGGCGTGATCGAGAAGGTGAGCGGGATCGAGGTTCCGGCCGCCATCGGCTGATGCGCCGTGACGAGGACGCGGACTTCGCGTGACTGATCGATGCCAACCTCGATCACCGGATCGCCGCCGAGCGCGATCCGGTGCCGATCACGTCAACGTCGGCATCGGAAAGGCCCGTGACCTTGAGCGCGAACGCTTTCGGTTCGTGGGTCTTGTTGAGGATGCGCACGGTAAAGGCGTTGCGCAGCGAACCGTCGGAAAGGCGCACGAACATCGGATTGCGGTCATGAATGACGCTGACGTCGTCGTTGCTGCCGCGTCGCCAGCGCGTAAAGTCATGACCGCGCCGACCAGGACGATGATCGCCGCATAGAGCACCGTGCGCAGGCGCACGATCCGGTAAACCGGCGCCTTGCCCTCCTGCCGCCGCTTGATGTTGATGTCGGTGTCGTAGGCGATGAGGCGCGACCGGGCGGCCGATCTTCGCCATCACCGCATCGCAGGCATCGATGCACAGGCCGCACTGGATGCAGCCGAGATTGGGCCCGTTGCGGATATCGACGCCGGTCGGGCAGACATGCACGCATTGCAGACAATCGATGCAGTCGCCGGCCGGCTCGCCGTGTTCGCGCAGCAGTTCGGCTTTCTTCAGCGAGGCGCGCGGCTCGCCGCGGTCGTACCGATAGGTGACGTTGAGGGCGTATTCGTCGGTCAGCGCCGCCTGAATGCGCGGCCACGGGCACATGTAGACGCAGACCTGCTCGCGCATCCAGCCGGCGAGCGTGTAGGTCGTGAATGTCAGAATCCCGATGAAGACGTAAGCAACGAGCGGCGCCTGAAACGTGGCAAGTTCGCGCACGATGGTCGGAGCGTCGGCGAAATAAAGAACCCAGGCGCCGCCGGTCCACCAGGCAATCATCAGCCAGAGGAAATGCTTCAATCCCGACCGCGCCACGCGCTCCGGCCGTCCAGGGCTGCGCGTCGCGCTGCAGGTGCTCGCGGCGGTCGCCTTCGATCCAGCGCTCGATGGCCTGGAACAGATCGGTCCACACCGTCTGCGGACACAGATAGCCGCACCACACCCGCCCGGCGACGGCGTTCATCAGGAACAGCGTGATCGCGGCGAGGATCAGCAGGCCGGTGGGGTAATAGATTTCCTGCGGCCAGATTTCGATGAAGAAAAAATAGAAGCGCCGGTTCGGAAGGTCCAGCAGGACCGCCTGGCCGGGCGTATTCGGTCCGCGGTCCCACCGCACGAACGGCAGCAGGTAGTAGATGCCGAGGGTGACGAACAGGACGATCCATTTCACGCGGCGGTAGGTACCCGTCACGCGCTGCGGATAGATTTTCTTTCGCGCGGCGTAGAGCGGTCCCTCGTCGTCCGGCTCGTGGAATGCGGTCGTGTCCGCTGGCGGCGACAGGCTTTTTGAGTCCTCAAACGGCACGGAGGACGACGTCTGCACCGGTCGCGGCTCCCCAATGGCGAGGCTTGCGTATGCGGTCTCGCGATCGGGGCACATCCGCTACTGCTCCCCGCCGCCGAACGTATGGACGTAGACCGCGAGCGCCTTGATCGTGACGTCGTCGAGCTTTCCGCCCCACGCCGGCATGACGCTGCCACGTCCGTTCCAGATGCCTTCCATGATGGTCTTCTTGTCGGGCGCGTACAGCCAGATCTTGTCGGTCAGGTTGGGTGCGCCGAGGTCCCGATTGCCTTTGCCGTCGGGACCGTGACAGACCGCGCAATTGTCGGCAAACACCTTAGCGCCTGCCTTCAGGTCGGCGCCCGGTTCGGTCGAGAGGCCGGAGAGCGAGCGGACGTAATCGGCGACGGCGGAGATCTGGCCGGACTTGAGAATGCCGTCGCGGCCGAACGCCGGCATCGAGCCCTGATGGCCGTCGCTGTCGCCGGCGCGCGCGCCATGCCGGATGGTCTGCGCGATCTGTTCGAGATTGCCGCCCCACAGCCAGTCGTTGTCGACGAGATTGGGATAGCCCCTGGCGCCACCGCCGCCGGCACCGTGACAGGGCGCGCAATTGTCGCCGAAGGCGCGGCGGCCCAGTGCGCGGGCGAAGTCGAGAAGCGCCGGCGTCGACTCGATCTGCTGCAGCGAGGCCGAGGCGAGCTGCGTCATCATCGGACCGTGCCCGGTCTGCAACTCGGCGAGATCGGTCGCAACCGCGCTTCGCGCATGCCAGTTGAGCACGCCGTTGCTGTAGGACGACACCAGCGGCCAGGCCGGGTAGACGATCCAGTAGCCGATCGCCCACACGATGGTCAGGTAGAACAGCCAAAGCCACCAGCGCGGCAACGGCGTGTTCAGTTCCTGGATGCCATCCCACTCGTGACCGGTGGTGCCCGGCGTCGCATCGGCGTTTTTTGTCACCTGACATCTTTTCAGTCCTCCCGCAGCGGGACGCGGGCAGATTCATCGAACTGTTTCTGCCGCGACGGCCACAGCGCGTAGATCAGCACCACCACAAACAGCGCGACGAAATAGACGAGCCCCCAGGTCTGGGCGATCTGCGAGAAAAATTCGTAGGTGGACGACACGGATTTCCCTCCTCAGCGGATGTTGGCTTTATCGTCGTAGAGTTTGAAATCGACCATCGTTCCCATCATCTGGAGATAGGCGATCAGCGCGTCGGCTTCGGTGATGCGGCCGGGATTGCCGTCGAAGTCGCGGGCCTGCGACTTCGGATAGCGGCCGGCGAGGGCGGTGGTATCGGCATCCGTGGTCGCCTGAATGCGCACGTCGGCAAGCGCATTCGCGATCATGTCGGCGGAATATGGCACGCCAAGCAGCGCCTGCACTTTGAGGTCCTCGGCGATGTGCGTGAAATCGAGGTCGGTTGCGAACAGCCACGGATAGCCGGGCATCACCGAGCCGGGTACGACGGAGCGCGGATCCATCAGATGGTCGCGGTGCCAGTCGTCGGAGTATTTGCCGCCGACGCGGGCAAGATCGGGACCGGTGCGCTTCGAACCCCACTGGAACGGGTGGTCGTACCTGCTTTCGGCGGCCAGCGAATAATGACCGTAGCGCTCTACCTCGTCGCGCAGCGCGCGGATCATCTGGGAATGGCAGAGGTAGCAGCCCTCGCGGACATAGATGTTGCGGCCGGCAAGTTCGAGCGGCGTGTAGGGCCGCATGCCCGGCAGCCGTCTCGATCGTGCTGCTCAGATAGAACAGCGGCACGATCTCGACGAGACCGCCGATCGCGATCACGATCAATATGCCGATCAGCAGCAGGATCGAGTTGCGCTCAAGGAGCCAGTGCCTCTGCCAGAGCGACGTATGCGTAGCCATCGGGATCCCCTTACTCGGCCGGAGCCAAAGTCATGGACGGTGCGAGGCCTTCACGCGGGTAGATCGTCCGCCAGACGTTGAAGACCATGATCAGCGCGCCGATCAGGAACAGCAGGCCGCCGATCGCGCGGATCACATAGAAGGGGTGCATCGCCTCGACGGTCTCGATGAAGGAATATTCGAGGAAGCCGAGATTGTTGTAGGCGCGCCACATCAGGCCCTGCAGAATTCCCGAGACCCACATCGAACTGATGTAGACGACGATGCCTATGGTCGCGATCCAGAAATGCCAGCTCACCAGCCGCAGCGAATAGAGCGGGCGGTTCCACAGCCACGGCACCAGACAGTAGATCGCGCCGAACGAGACGAAGCCGACCCAGCCGAGCGCACCGGAATGCACGTGGCCGATGGTCCAGTCGGTGTAGTGCGAGAGCGAATTGACGGACTTGATCGACATCACGGGGCCCTCGAACGTGGCCATGCCGTAGAATGCGACCGACAGCACCAGCATGCGCAGCACCGGATCGGTGCGCAGTTTGTCCCACGCGCCGGACAGCGTCATGATGCCGTTGATCATGCCGCCCCACGACGGCATCCACAGCATGATCGAAAATGTCATGCCGAGCGTCTGCGTCCAGTCCGGCAGCGCCGTGTAGTGCAGGTGATGCGGGCCTGCCCAGATGTAGAGGAAGATCAGCGCCCAGAAGTGGATGATCGAAAGCCGGTAGCTGTAGATCGGACGTTCGGCGCGTTTCGGGATGAAGTAGTACATGATCCCGAGGAAGCCTGCGGTGAGGAAGAAGCCGACCGCGTTGTGGCCGTACCACCACTGCACCATCGCATCCTGCACGCCGGACCAGACGATGTAGGATTTCGGCGAATACACCGACACCGGCACGGCGGCATTGTTGCCGAGGTGAAGCACGGCGATGGTCAGGATGAACGCCAGATAGAACCAGTTGGCGACGTAGATATGCGGCTCCTTGCGCCGCATGAGGGTGCCGAGGAAGACGAGCAGATAAACCACCCAGACGGCGGTGAGCCACAGATCGGCGTACCATTCCGGCTCGGCGTATTCCTTCGACTGGGTAATGCCGAGCAGGTAGCCGGTGCCGGCGATCAGGATGAAGAAATTGTAGCCGAGCACGACGAACAGCGGCGCGATATCGCCGACCAGCCGGGCGCGGCAGGTGCGCTGGACGACATAGAACGATGTCGCGATCAGCACGTTGCCGCCGAATGCGAAGATCACGGCGGAGGTGTGCAGCGGGCGAAGCCGTCCGAACGAAATGTAGGAAATGTCGAAATTCAGCACCGGGAAGGCAAGCTCCAGCGCGATCCACAGGCCGATCGCGAATCCTGCGATGCCCCAGAAGATTGCGAGAATGGTCGCGATCTTGACCGGCGCCATGTTGTAATTCGGCTTGCCGTCGATCTCGAGCGCCGGAGCCGCTTCGGGGCGGTCAAAAAAGCGGTTGAGGATCGCGAATACCGCAGCGACGCTTCCCGCCGCGAACAGGTAGGCGTGGAACGCATATTCGGGTGTATAGGCCCCCGCCGCGATCACGATCGCGCAGATTGCAAGCCCGGCAAAGATGACTGCCGAGCCGCCCTCGCCGAACGTCATGTATTTCGCCTGCTCGCGCGCCTGTGCCATGAATCACCCCGTAGCGACGGACCCGACCCCATTCCACAAAGCACGGGCAGGGGGGGCTGGTTTTGACACAGATCAAACCTGTCCGGCCGGACCCGGCAGCCTGGCGGCTTTCCGCCGTGGGCCGGCGCCGCAGCGCGGCCCGGTTAGCGGGACGCGGGCGCGCTCAGTCGTTGCGGCGCCCGGAGGTCTCTATGAAGGCGAGCACTTCCTCGAGGCCGACGACATCGGCATAGCGGCGCTGCACGTCACGCAGATTGTCGCGATGCGGCCCCTCATCGACGTCGCCGCAGCACGGTTCCGGCACGATGACGCGGAAGCCGTAGGAAAACGCATCCGTGATGCTGGCCCGCACGCAACCCGACGTGTTGCAGCCCGTTACGATCACGGTATCGACGCCTTCCTTGATGAAATACGAGGCGACCGGCGTGTTGAAAAAAATCGAGGCCGCGGTCTTGCACACCACCATGTCGTAGGCGCGGTCGTAGATGCGGGCGTCGAGTTCGGTGCAGGGCTGGCCGTGATGAAAGTCGTTGACGACGGCGGGAATCTTCCACCACGGAGCGTCGCGCGCACTCGAATAGGCCGTGTAGCAGGAAGCGACCGGCAGTCCGGCTTGGCGCGCTGCGGACAAAAGCGTCGCAGTGTTGTTGACGGCGCGCTCGACCATCGGCCGTCCGCCGAGCGGAAAGCGCGCTTCGGTGAAGCCCTTCTGAAAATCGACGACCACAATGCCCGCGCGGCGGCCGAAGCCGATCCGGTCGGCATCGAAGCCGATGTCCTTGTAAGGGTCGCTCATCGGTCCCCGCAATCAGGCTTTCAGGGTCACGCCGAAGCGTGTCGCGAACGCGCGCTTTAACTGCGCGAAACAATGGCCGACACGCACCACGCTGAAATCGCCGAAATCGATGATCGTGCTGGAGAGCCCACGCGGGTCCGCGTACTTCGACTGCCCGTAATCGAACGAAATCGCGGCGGTGTCGCGAATGACAGGCTCGACCGCCTCAAGGCGGTACTTGCTGCCGCTGAGCGAAAGATTGGCGGACGAGCCGAATACGGCCGTGCCGCGTTCCATCGCGCCTTCGGCGATGGCGTCGTGAAACTGTCCGGCGTTGAGCAGCATGTCGAGGGTTCCGCCCTTCGACGAGTTTTTCATCACGAACGGATCGACCGCGGCGAACAGCGGATGCTCGGCGCGAAATGGGGCCACGACGGAAAACGGGATGCGCTCCTGCTCCACGATCTCGCGGACCATGGCGTGCCGATTTTCGTCGAGCACGTGGATTTCACGGCTCATGCGCCAGTTGCCGAACATGCCGGAAGGCTTGTCGTAGGAGCGCTTCTTGGTTTCGAAAATGCTGCGGATGCCGGCGGGCGTCGTCGCGACCACCGCGTAGGCTACGTCGAGCGGCACGACAGCGAAACCGCCGCCCGCGAGCGTGTCGAACAGCCGCGCGATATCGGCGCGTAACTGTTCGGGTGCGACCGGGTCCGATGTCAGCCGCGCCGTTCCGGTCGTTGTCATGAAATGGCCGCCCCGTTTGCGTCACAGACCATAGCGCCGCGCGAGAAAATAGTGAATGCTCTGCCGTGAAAAGGACCAGGGACGGAACGAGGCCATGATCATTCAGACTGCACCCGCGGGTTCGCCGCGACTGGCGATCATGATGTACGAGCACACCGCGCTTTGCGGGCAGTTCGCCCGCGCATTCGGCAATGATGCGTTCGAGCCGCTGGACCCGCTGGAACTGATGGTTTACGTGGTCGCGCATCATGACGCCGGCTGGGCCGAATTCGACCGCGACCCGGTCACGGACCCGAAGACCGGGCTCCCCTACAACCTGATCGAGACACCGGCCGAATACATCACCGTCACCAGTCGGCAGTCGCCCGATTTCAACGAGCGGCAGCATCCGTTCTGCGGGCTTTTGTCGAGCATGCACAGCTGGGGCCTCTATAATGGCCGCTACGGCCTTTCCAGCCATGTCCTGATCAAGCAGTTTCCTGAAAAGGACCGGCCGCTGGCGGAGCGCATGCTCGACGGCGAACTGGCGCGGCAGAAGCGATTAAAGGCGGAGGCCGGGACCGACGAAAGGCTTTCCGGCCGGCTCAACGAGAACAGGCTGTTCCAGAATTACAAGCAGCTCCAGTTTCTCGACACGCTTGCGCTTTACTTCAACCGCATCCATCCGGGCGAGCGCGGACAGCAGACATTCGAGCACGTGCCGCGCAGCGCGGATGTCGACACCACGGTAACGATCAGGCCCCGGGAGCCGGGGGTTTACGAGCTTTCGCCGTTTCCGCTTGGCGCAAGCGGCGCCGAGTTTGCCTTCGCGGGACGCCGCATTGGCGCGCACGAGAATGAAGCCGGGGGCGGCTGGCCTGCGGTGCTGCGGAAAGCGCCCACGGAATGGGAGCGCTTCCGCCTGGTTGCACCCTAGCGGGAGACGGCGCCGTCGTCAGCGCCGGTATTTTTCGTCGAACTTCGCGACTTCGCCGAAGCCCATCAGCTCGCTGAACTCGCTGAACTTGTAGAGCGGAACGTTGCCGCCGACGCTCGAGCCGTTCTCCTTAAGGTGCCGGTAGACCTGCCGGAGCGCTTCGCCGGCTGCGAGAAAGCCGAATGCCGGGAAGATGGCGATCGAGTAGCCGAGTTCTTCCAGCGTTTTGCGGTCGGCGATCGGCGTGCGTCCGCCCTCGACCATGTTGGCGAGCAGCGGCTTGCCGAAGGTCTGCCCGATTTTGCGCATTTCATCGAGACTCTCCGGGCTCTCGATGAACAGGATGTCGGCGCCCGCCCTGTCGTACGCCTCCATGCGGCGAAGCGCTTCATCGAGCCCGTGCGTGGTGCGGGAGTCGGTGCGGGCAATGATCAGAAAGTCGTCCGAATCGCGGCTCGCCACCGCGACCTTGATCTTGTCGACCATATCTTCGATCGGCACCACGCGGCGGCCGAGCATGTGACCGCACTTCTTCGGAAATTCCTGGTCCTCGAGCTGAATGGCGACGGCGCCGGCTTTCTCGTAGCCGCGAACCGTGTACTGGACGTTGAGCAGACCGCCGTAACCGGTATCGCCGTCGGCAATCAGCGGGCTTTTCGTGCCGCCGGCAATAACGCCGACGCGGCCGACCATGTCATTATAGGTTGCGATGCCTGCGTCCGGCAGCCCGAGATTTGAAGCCACGGTGCCGTAGCCGGTCATGTAGAGGGCTTCGAAGCCCATCTGATCCGCAATGCGTGCCGAAATTCCATCATACACGCCGGGCGCGACGAGGAGCTCCTTTTTGGCAAGTCGTTGACGCAGGTGGGCTCGCGGTCGCTCGGTCATTATCAACTCCGGTTTGATTGGCGTGCGCGGCATTCCTGCCCGCCGGTCGAGTGTGCTACGCAACGAAAATTGTGTACAGTTATTTGGCGGGGGAGAACAATCTCATGGGTGCCGTCAACCCGATCGACCGGGCGACGCTGGAAAGACTTGTGTCAGCCGGCGGGGTGGAGATCACCGCCGTGGAGCTGGATACGGTAACCCGCTCGCTCGCGCGTATTCAAGCGGCGGCGGAGTCGTTGCTGCAATCCATGACTTTCGACGATACCGGCGAGCGTTTCTTTCGCCTGCTCGAGGATGATGATCCGACCGGGGCTGCCACGTGAATGACCCAACCGGACTGACGCTGCGCGAGGCAGCCGATGCCGTTGCGCAGGGACGGTTGCACGCCGAAGCGCTGCTCGAAGCATGTCTCGACCGTATTGCCCGTTTGCAGCCGGTGCTGAACTGTTTCATCCGCGTGCTCGCTTCCTCCGCGCGCGAGCAGGCCCGCGAAGCCGACCGCGCGGTCAAGGCCGGTCATCGGCTCGGGCGGCTGCACGGCGTGCCGCTGGCGCACAAGGACATGTTTTACCGCGCGGGCGAGATCTGCACCTGCGGATCCAAAATCCGCGCCGATTTCGTCCCCGATCATACCGCGACTGTGCTGACGCGGCTCGACGGTGCCGGCGGCATCGAAGCCGGCCGCCTCAACATGGCGGAATTCGCCATGGGGCCGACCGGCCACAACGATCATTACGGCCGATGCCGCAATCCCTGGAATCCGGACTACATCACCGGCGGTTCGTCGTCGGGCTCTGGCGCGGCGGTGGCCGCCGGGCTGGCATTCGGGGCTTTGGGCTCCGACACCGGGGGGTCGGTCAGGTTGCCGGCGGCGGCCTGCGGCGTGGTCGGCATCAAGCCGACGCTCGGCCGCGTCAGCCGTTACGGCACCATGCCGTTGTCGCACTCGCTCGACACGATCGGCGTGCTGGCGCGCAGCGTCGGTGACTGTGCGCGGCTGCTCGCGGTCATTGCCGGACACGACAGCCGCGACGGCACGTCGAGTTCGCGGGCCGTGCCCGACTTCGAGCGTGTTGTCGATCTCGCCGCACAACCCGGCTCGCTTGCGGGCGTGACGATCGGGGTGCCGGCTCAATATTATTACGACGACGTCGACGACGAAGTCGCCGATCTGCTGACGCGAAGCCGCGCCGTGCTGGAAGCCCGCGGCGCGAAAATCGTCGACGTCACGGTCGGAGATCATGGCGCCATCAACGATCTGTCGAACGCCATTCTGTGGCCGGAAGCGGCCTCGCTCCATCTGCCGTGGCTGCGCGACCGCCCGCGCGATTATGCCGACCAGACGCGCGCGCGCATGCTGGTGGGTCTCGGCGTGCCTGCGACGGTTTACGCGGACGCGATACGGGGCAGGGCGCGGCTTCTCGATGAATTCATGCGCGGGACGTTTGCCGCATGCGACGTCCTGCACGTCCCGGTGCTCAAGCGGCCGGTACCGACCGCGGCGGAAACCGATGTCGGCGGCGGCGCCTCGATGGCGGCGATGCTCGGGCAGATCGTCGCCAATACGCGGCCGTTCAATTTTCTCGGCCTGCCGGGCCTGTCGGTGCCGATCGGCTTTACGCGCAACGGGCTGCCGCAGGCCATGCAGCTTGTCGGCCGGCCGTTCCGGGAAGATTTATTGTTCCGGATCGGCGCCGCTTACGAAGCGGGCGGCGGCGAGCGCAGCAGGCGGCCGCCGCTTTAGCGCCGTCAGGAGACACGCCGCCCGGGCGAGCCCAGCGAAGCCCGTGGCGCCAGCACGTCGCGCACCATGCTGGCGTGGGTGTTGGCATAGTGCCCGCCGTAGGCGCCGCGCTTGACGAAAGCGCCGTCGCCGGCACGGCCGACATAGTTGCCCTTCTCGACAACCACCTTGCCGCGCGAGATCACGGTTTCGGTGAAGCCCTTCACCTTGAAGCCTTCATAGGCGCTGTAGTCGATATTCATGTGATGGGTCTGCGGATTGAAGACGCTGATCGTCTCCTCGCGGGCCGGATCGAAGATCACGATATCGGCGTCGCTGCCGACCGCGATCGTGCCTTTCCTCGGAAACAGGCCGAAAATCTTGGCCGGCGCCGTGGAGGTCAGTTCGACGAAGCGGTTGAGCGAGATGTTCCCCCGATTGACGCCGTAATGATAGATCAGGCTCATCCGGTTTTCGATGCCGGGGCCGCCGTTCGGAATTTTGCTGAAGTCGTTGCGGCCCAGCTCCTTCTGCTCCTTGAGGCAGAACGGACAATGATCCGTGGAAATCACGTCGAGCGTGTGCGTGCGCAAACCGCCCCACAGTTCGTCGTGATTCCACTTCTCGCGCAGCGGTGGCGTCAGCACGTATTTGGCGCCCTCGAAGCCCGGCTCGTCGTAGCGATCCACATCGAGCAGGAGATATTGCGGGCAGGTTTCGGCGTGCGCCATCACGCCGCGCGCCTGGGCGAGGCGAAGCTCCTGGAGCGCATCGTAGCTGCTCAGATGCACGATATAGACGGGGGCACGCGCCACCTCGGCGATGGCGAGCGCGCGGTGGACGCCTTCGGCCTCCAGCCGGGTCGGCCGGGTGAGCGCATGATATTTCGGCTCGACGTGGCGTTCGGACAGCGCGATCTTGACCAGTTCGTCGATGACGATGCCGTTCTCGGCGTGCATGCAGACCAGCGTGCCGTCTTCGCCGGCCTTCCTCATTGCCCGAAAGATCGTGCCGTCGTCCGACAGCAGCGCCCCCGGATAGGCCATGAACAGCTTGTAGCTTGTGATGCCGTTGTCGGCGAGGCTGCGCATCTCGCCGATGCGCTCCTGCGGCATGTCGGTTACGATCATGTGAAAGGCGTAATCGATCGCCGTCTGGCCCTGCGCCTTGGCATGCCAGTCGTCCAGCGCCTTGAGCGTTGACGTTCCGCGCGACTGCACCGCGAAATCGATGATGCAGGTGGTGCCGCCGTGGGCCGCCGCGCGCGTCCCGGTCTCGAACGTATCCGAAGTTGTCGTACCTCCGAACGGCAATTCAAGATGCGTGTGGGGGTCGACGCCACCCGGGATTACCAGCTTGCCGGCGGCATCGATTTGTTTGTCGGCTTCGATCATCAGATCCTTGCCGATGAGGGCGACCTGAGACCCGTTGATGAACACATCGGCATGGTAATCGTCGACCGACGTAACGATGCGGCCGTTCTTGATCAGTACGCTCACCTCGCGCCCCCTTGTCGTTTGACACACCCCGGTTCTGCTGTATCATTCGCAGATTAAAGCGGCAAACAAGGGTTTTTGTGGGCCGCCGCTCCGGGCTTCGATGTAGATACTCAGCAGCACTTCAGAGGTCGTTCAAACACAAGGAGACGGGCATGCGCGTACGGCAACCACAGTGGTCGCGCAGATCATTTCTGAAAGCATCGGCAGCCGGCATCGCGACCGGTGCCACTACGGGGGCAAGCTTCCTTCGCATTGCAGAGGCAGCGGACGGCTTGCGGAGCATCGGTCTTGGCGTCAGCGAAATCAACGAGATCCAGGACAAGGCGACGAAAGACCTCGGTTTCCCGGTCGCCGGCCAGGCGATGGGCTACGGGGACATGTTCAGCAAGATGCTGAACCAGAACGACCAGTATGAGATCGCCGAAGGCTACTACAACGACATGGACGTGATGCTGCCCGCCAAGGTGTGGCAGCCGATCGACACGAAGAAGCTCAAGGATTGGGACAAGGTCACCAATCTCACCAAGACCGGAAAACTGACGCCGGACTCGAGCGTAGGTCAGGGCGATGCGCCCTACAAATTCCTCTGGGTCGACGCCAACGGCAACAAGACCAATGGGCCTTCCCAGTACATCAGCATGGCGCCCGCGTTCCACAACGCCGACTCCATCGGTTACAACCCGAAGGCTACCGGCCGTCCGATCGAAAGCTGGGGCGAACTCCTCAACAAGGATTTCAAGGGCAAAGTTGCGCTGCTCAACGTGCCGCAGATCGGCGTGATGGACGCGGCGCTGGCGATCGAAGCTCTTGGCCTTAAGAAGTTCGGCGACAAAGGCAACATGACCAAGGCGGAGATCGATTTCCTTATCGATTATCTCATTCCGCTGAAGAAGGCCGGACATTTCCGCGCTTTCTGGGAGAACTTCGGCCAGTCGGTCAATCTGATGGTCAACGGCGAAGTCGCGCTTGAAAGCATGTGGTCGCCGGCCGTAGCCGCCATCCAGGCGGAAGGCGTGCCGTGCGTTTACGCCTTCCCGAAGGAAGGCATGCGCGGCTGGCACGGGGGTCTCGCGATCTCGGCCAAGGTCAAAGGCAAGCAGCTCGACCAGGCTTATGAATACATCAACTGGTGGCTTGGCGGATGGCCGGGCGCGTTCGTCGCGCGTCAGGGCTACTATCACTCCGTCCCTGAAAACGCCAAGAAGTACCTCGAGCCCGCCGAGTGGGATTATTGGTACGACGGCAAGCCCGCGGCCAAGGATCTGTCCGATCCGTTCGGCACCGTCATCATCAAGAAGGGCGCGAGCCGCGAGGGCGGTTCTTACTGGAACCGGTATTCAAAAATCGCCGTGTGGAACTCGCTGATGGACGAGAACGACTATCTCGTTAAGCGGTGGACGGAGTTCCTGACCGCCTAGTGCGGGCGGGCGATTGCGAATGGTTGCGAGATCAAGCCGCCGGCCCCGAAAGGCCGGCGGCGCTTTTAAGTGGATGATGCGTGACTGCGGTTGATAACTACGCAAAACCAGTCGGAGCGGCCCTGCGCGGGCTCGTCGGCAGCGCGCCCGCGGCGGACGCAGGCGCCAAGGCCGATCGCAAATACAGCCGGGAACCCGGCTTTCCGGTGCCGATACTGATCGCGCCGGCGACGATCTGGCTTATCGTTTTTCTCTTTCTGCCGCTGCTCTCGATTTTCGTCTTCAGCTTCTGGAAATCAACCGGCCACGGCATGGTGCCGGCGTTCACGCTCGAGAATTACCGGGCCTTCTTCATCACCGAAGGCTTCTTCGACCCGAACCACGGCGACTTCCTGACGCCGTCGGTTTTCATCCGCACGCTCTGGACGACATTCCGCTTCACCCTCACGGTGATGGCGATCTGTCTGATCCTCGCCTATCCGCTCGCTTACTATCTGTCGATGCAGGTCGAAGACTTTAAATGGCAGCTCGCCCTTTTCCTGCTGGCGATGGTGCCGTTCTGGACCAGTTATCTCATCCGCGCCGTTTCATGGCTGCCGATGCTCGGCCGCCACGGGCTGATCAACGAGTTTCTGGTCGGAATAGGCGCCATCGACGAGCCCATCAGCTTCTTTCTCTATTCCGAATTCAGCTACACCATGGCGCTGGTGCAACTCTATGTGGTGCTGGCGGTCGGCCCGATCTTCTTTTCGCTGGCGAAGATCGACCGCTCGCTGCTCGAAGCCGCGCGCGACATGGGCGCGACGCCGTTCCAGATCTTCCGTGAAATCATCGCACCGCTGTCGCTGCCGGGCGTTGCCATCGGCATGATTTTCATTTTCGTCATGCTGATGGGCGAATTCGCCACGGCCGTAGTCGTCTATGGCGGCAAGACATCGACCACCGGCACCGTCATTCTGAGCTACTACGCGATCGCCAATTATCCTTTCGCCGCCGTGAACGCGTTCATGCTGATGCTGGCGATGATGATCGGCGTCGTCTTCATCCTGCGGCTCGTCGACATACGCAAGGAGCTCTGAGCGATGGCACGGGCACGTTCGACGCCCGAACGGCGCCGCAAGGCACGCGTGAAGGCGGGCTTCAGCGTCTATTACGTGATTTTTCTGATCTTCGTTTACGGGCCGATGTTCGCGATGTTCACCCTGTCGTTCCAGGGGCCGCGCGGCGGCGTGACGTTCCCGATGCGCGGCTTGAGCCTGTTCTGGTGGGAGAAGCTGGCCGGACCGTCGGCGGTCGGTGACCTGAAGAGCTCGCTGGTGCGTTCGCTCATTCTTGCGGTCGTCGTCATGGTGATTACCGCGCTGTTTTCGACCATGCTGGCGATGGCGTTTCGCAAGCGTTTCCGCGGCTCCGGCGTGCTGTTCTATGCGGTGATGGCGGGCCTGATGGTGCCGGGAGTGCTGCTCAGCCTCGGGCTCGCCTCGATGCTCCGCCAGCTCGGCATCCCGCCCGCGTGGTGGTATTCGGGCCTCGGCGTCCACGTGGTCTGGACGCTGCCGTTCGGCTTCCTCGTGATGATGGCGGTATTCAACCGTTTCGACGCGCGGCTGGAGGAGGCGGCGCGCGACATGGGCGCGGATGAATGGACGGTGTTCAAGGAGATCACGCTGCCGCTGATCACGCCGGGCATCGTGGCGGCGGGCCTGTTCGGCTTCACGCTCTCCTATGACGAATTCGCCCGCACGACGCTTCTGTCGGGGGCGCAAAACACGCTGCCCCTCGACATCAATGCGTCTATGACCCAGCGCGTTCAGCCGACGATATTTGCGCTTGGCACCGCGTCGACGATCTTTTCGCTGCTGATGATCGGGCTGTTTATTGTAATTTATACGATCCTGTATCGGCGGTCGCGCTAGAGCTGGTGTTCTGCCGCACGACTTTGAGCAGCCACGCGATCAGGCAGAAGATCACGGTAAGCACCACGAGGGCGACGACCGCGCCGAGACGGGAGCCGAACTCGGCGTCAAGCGTGTAGCCGGGCTGCAGCAGATAGACGCACAATATCTCCATCGACTGGACCGCCGCGCCCGCGCAGAACAGCACGGCAATAAACGCCGAGCCGCGCAGCGAAGCCAGCACCATTCCGTCCACGCTGTGCTGCTGGACGATGTACAGCCGGTAGGCCCGCCAGTGGTAGGCGCAGAAGCCGATGATGCCTGCGAGCAGCACGACCCAGATCATCGCGTTGTCATAGCCGAGCCCGTTGATGACAAGCGTGAAGAAGTCTTCGAACGGTTTGTAGAAGTAGAGAAAAATCAGAATGACGATGAAAGCCACATAGCCTACCAGCGCCCAAAACAGCCGCCATCCCGCCATTTGCTCAGGTCCCCCGCTTGTTGAAGCGAATAAAGTCCGGCGCGCGACTGGAGCATGCTCGGCCGTGAACGGCAAGAGGCAGCTCGAAGAAGCGGCGCATGTCCGGCGATCCTCAGAACGATTTCGCCGCGACGATCAGGAGTACGCCGTACAGCACGACAAACACCGTATCCTTGATCGCCGGCATGGTCTGCCGTTCGCCGCTTGACGCCACCAGCGTTACGGCCTCCAGCACGAAGAACGCGGCGGCCAGGATGAGAAACGGCCACATCGAGGCCCACCACGACGCCGTCGCCGCGACGCCTTCCATCGTCTGCCAGATCAAAAGCAGCAGTGGAGCGACGATCAGATAGCCGTAAGCGGCCAGAAAGCGGGCGCGCGAGGCGCTGCGGTCGATCAGCCAGAAAGCGGCAAAGAACAACAGCAGGTTGAGAATGTCCCAGAAGCCGGAGTTATAGGTTTCCGGCTTCGCGAGTCCGCGCACGTTGAGGAAGCCGAGCACCAGCAGGAACAGCAAAAGATCGCACAACAGCCATTCGCGGAGACTCTCCGCGCCGCCCTTGATGCCCCAGGTGCGCGTCGCCCTGTCGAGCAGCAGCACCAGCGTCAGGCCGAGGCTCGCCGGATAGATGAGCTGGACCATAAGCTCGTGCTGTTGTGCGAACGGCAGATAAATCCAGAACATCAGCAATACCGCAACGACCGGCAGCAGTATGCCGAAGATACGCAGCGGCGAAGCCCCTGGAACCGGCGTCGCGGCCGCAGCAGGAGCTGCCGCTTCGGCCGCGGCGCCGGCCGGCGGCCGCGCCGCGACCGGGCGTTGCGACGACTGTACCGCGGCGTACGCCAGCGAGACGATCAGCCCGATCACGCCGAGCGCCACCATGACGGCGGCAAAGATGATGTTGCGGGTATCGGCGCGCCAGTCGCCGATGGCTTCGCCCCAGACCCAGTGATTGCCGTTGGAAATGAGCCAGATCGCGAATGCCGCGATTGCGGCGAGCAGGAGCAGCGCGAGGGCGAATTCGTACCATTGCGGCGACTGTACCGGTTCGCCGGGACCGGCCGTGGCCGCCTTGCGCCGCTGCGGCGCGCGCGCCAGCAGACCGATCAGGAAGGCCAGCACGCCTATGACGGCGACGACGAGCATCGCCTCCACGAAAATTGTCGATCTTTCCTCCAAGGACGCAAAATCCTTTCGCTGCAGGGCTGCGCGTTCGCTGCCTTAAGACCGGTGCCGCATCAGCGCCTCGGCGCATTTGCAAAGGCTGTCATTGGCGGCGCGCTCGAGCAGTTCGCCCGGTGAATGGTCCGGCGTCGCGGTGACGACGCCGCTTTCGCGGGCGCTCGAGCCGTTGGCCCGCAATTCGCCGACGACCTCGGTGGTTTTGCCGAACGTGGTGTGGTGGACGACCTCGAAACTCCAGCTATCACCATACGCTTCGCGCAACCCGCGCAGCGCGGTGCGCAACCGGCCATCGCCCTGGGCAGCAGGCGCGACCGCCGGCCGCGCCGGCGCCTCGGCCTGCGCCGCAGCCGGGCGGGTGCCTGCCGGCTTTGCGCCGTTGCCGGCTGCCGCGACGGGGCGCTGCGGCCCGCCAGCCGGCGCCAGCGCTCCCGCAGGACGCGGCGCGTTGCGCATGCGCGAACGCAGTGCGCCGGTCGCGGTTTCGTCAACGGTCTCGGCTACCGGATCGACAACGACACCGTAGGCAAGGCGGGCATGCTCGACGGTGCAAAATCCGTCCAGCACGTCGTCAAGGACCTTCTCCGCCGGGCGTTCCAGCGGATCGCCGAAGCCGCCGCCGCATGGTGCGTAGAACACGTGCACGTCGCCGGCCGCAACGCGCAGGCCCGAAAATTTGGCCGGCATGTGCTTGACGTCGTTCGGCCGCGCAACGTTGTAGATGTCAACCTTGCCGACCTGGCCGGGTCCGCCGCCGAAAATGCCCCACGGCACGTCGTGGTGCCGCTCGTTCTCGTGGGTGATGAACGCATCGGTCAATACGCGCTGCGCCTTGACCACGCCGATACCGCCGCGCGAGCGGCCGGCGCCCGGCATGACATCGTCGCGTAGTTCGTAGCGGTCGCAGATCATCGGCAGATGCATCGCGAGATCTTCGAGCGGATTGTTCCGCGTGTTGGCCATCAGGCTGTCGATACAGTCGGGACCGTCGGAGCGCGGGCGGCCGCCGTAGGAGCCTTCGTTGACCTCGAGAAAGACCCAGTAGTCGCCGGACGGCCGGATGCCGGCATAGGAACAGAACGAAAGGCTGGCCGAACTGCCGGCGATGATGTCGTTCGGCAGCACCGGCGCCAGCGCCTTGTAGATCAGATCGATGACGCGGTTGATCTGTGCGAAGCGCGCTTCGGCGGCGGCCGGATAAATCGGATTGTAGATCGAACCCTTGGGCGCAATCACGGTGACCGGACGGAACGAGCCCTGGTTCGAGGGGACTTTCACGTCGGACGTGACCGCGTCCAGCAGCAGCGAGCGGATGGCGCAGAAACAGGCCACCTTGGTCGAGCCCTCGAACGGCACATTGAACGCGGTCTCGACCTGTTTGGACGAGCCCGTGAGATCGACTTCGATGCCGTCGCCCTTGACCCGCACGCAGACCTTGATCGGCAGCCGCACGTCGCGGTTTCTGCCGTCGTCGTCGAGAAAGCCTTCGGCGCGGTATTCGCCGTCCGGAATGGCGGCGATGCGCTGTCGCAGCACCCGCTCGGTGTAATCCATCAGCTGCTGCGTCGCGTCGAGGACAAGCTGCCGCCCGTAACGGTCCATCAATTCGACGAAGCGCTTTGCGCCGAGCCGCGCGGAGGCGATCTGCGCATCGAGGTCGTCCTGCAACTGGCGCGCGGCGCGGCTGTTGCGCCGAATGAATTCCCACACCGCTTCGTTGCGCTTGCCCCGCTCGTAAAGTTTGGTGCCGGCAAACAGCATCCCCTCGGCGAACACGTCGGGGATGTCGATAATCAGTCCCGGGGTTGCCGCGCCAATATCGAGATGGTGCGCGGTATTGGCCGAATATCCGACCAGCGTGCCCTCGTAGAACACCGGCACCACCACGCCGATGTCGGGCGAGTGGCTCGAGCCGTGGTAAGGATGATTGTGGATGACGACGTCGCCCTCGTGCCATTCGCCGTCCTGGAGCGTGTCCTGAATGCCGGCGAGATAGCCGGGCAGCGAGCCGATATGCAGCGGCGTCGATTCCGACTCGCAGAGCGTGTTGAACTCGGTGTCGAACAGTCCGGCACCGAGATCCTGCGACTCGCGGATGATCGACGAGAACGACATGCGGTAGAGCACATGCCCCATCTCTTCGGCGATGGTCTGCAGGGCGCCGTTGATCACCTGGAGCGTAATCGGGTCGATTGCCGTGCTCGCCATGGTTCCGATCTTCAACCGACGTGATGAAGGTGCAGGTTGCCGTATTCGGTGACCTCGGCAACGTATTTCGGCGGCAGCAGCGTCGTCGAGTTGTGCTGGATCAGGATCGCGGGCCCGGCGATCCTGTGACCGGCCTTGAGCCGGCCGCGGTCGTAACGCGGCGTCTCCAGGGTCTGGCCGTCGTCGAACGTGGTCGGCCGGCTGTAGAGAAGGGCTGCGGCGATGTTCTGATCGGCGGCCTTTTCAATCCGCGCGACCTTGAGCGGCACGACGTCCTCGCGGCCGATCACGCGGATGGTGATGACTTCGACCTCGGCATCTTCGAAGTGATAGCCGTAATCGAGCCGGTGCTGCTCGTGAAACGCCGCTACGAGCTGGCCGAGATTGGCAGCGGTGACCGCGCCGTCGGGCAGCTGTGCGCGCAGCTCGAAGCCCTGGCCGTGATAGCGGCATTCCGCGAGCTTCTGGAATTTCTGCCGGTCCGACGGCACCCCGTCTTTCTCCAGATCGCGGCGGCACGCCGCGACCAGATCGTCGATCACGCCGTTGATGCGCGAAAGGGCGGCCTGATCGGCGCGCTTGAGCGACACGATCAGCGTGCGCGCGTGCTCGTACTGCATGTCGGTCTGCAACAGCCCCATCGCGGCGGTGATGCCGGGGGCGACCGGGACGATGATCTCCTTCGCGGAAATGGCCTCCGCCAGCGCAACGCCGTGCAGCGGACCCGCGCCGCCGAACGGCACCAGCGCGAATTCCCTCGGATCGATGCCGCGCGCGACCGAGTTGGACCGGATCGCGAGCGCCATGTTGGAATTGATGACCTTGATGATGCCGAGCGCTGCGTCGGTAACCGAAAGCCCGAGCGGTTTCGCAACTTTGGTTTCGACGGCGCGATGCGCGAGCTCGGGATTAAGCGGCAGGTCGCCGCCCAGCATTTTGTCGGCGTCCAGCCGGCCGAGGACCACCTGGGCATCGGTGACGGTCGGTTCCTCGCCGCCCCTGCCGTAGCAGGCCGGACCCGGCACGGCGCCCGCCGAGCGCGGCCCGACATGAAAGCCGCCCGCGGAATCGATGTAGGCAATCGAACCGCCGCCGGCGCCGATCGATATGAGATCGATCATCGGCACCAGAATCGGATGCCCGTTCACGTAGGAGTCGCGGGCGTTCATGATCTTGATGCGCCCGTCGGGGATGGTGCTGATGTCGGCGGAGGTGCCGCCGATGTCGACGGTGATAAGGTTCGAGCGTCCGCACAGCAGGCCCTCGGCGCGGCCGCCGATCACCCCTCCGGCCGGACCCGACATCAGAATGCCGACGGCTTTCTGCGAGCAGGTCTCGACCGTGGCGATGCCGCCGTTCGACTGGATGACGCGCAGATTGGCGCGAAATCCGTTTTCGGTGAGCTTGTTTTGCAGATTGTTCAGATAGAGCGAGGTCTTCGGTCCGACGAACGCATTCATCGCCGCGGTGGAAAACCGTTCGTATTCGCGAAGCACGTTGGCGACTTCGGACGACGTGCAGATATAGGCGTCCGGCATTTCGGCGCGGACGATCTCGGCGGCGCGCTTCTCGTGGGCGTCGTTGAGAAACGAAAACAGGAAGCCGATGACCACGGACTTGATGTTGCGCCGCTTGAACAGCGCGATGGCCTCGAGAATTTCCTTCTCGGCGAGAGGGGTATCGACCCTGCCGTCGGGCGGCAGGATGCGCTCGGTGATGGCAATGCGGTTGCGGCGTCTGACCAGCGGCCGATGCTGCCACGGAACTTCGAAATGCAGCGAAAAATTGTACGGGCGCTTGTGGCGGCCGATATGAAGAATGTCGCGGAAGTTGCGCGACGTCAGCATGCCGACTTCGGCACCGTTATGCTCGATGGTGATGTTGGTCGCGACCGTCGTGCCGTGGACGATCAGCGATACATCGTCGGGACGGACTTTCGAGAGGTCGCACAGTTCGCGCAGCCCCTTGAGCACACCTTCCGACTGGTCGTGCGGCGTACTCGAGACCTTGTGCACGAAGACCCCGTGGTCAGCCTCGAGAACAAGGTCGGTATTGGTACCGCCGACGTCGACGCCTACTCGCGCCATGGATTATCCGATTGCCCCCGCGCCACCGTGCCGGTTCCGGGAGCACAACGCCCTTGAATTGCCGGTCTCGGATCAAAGATTGTCAGCAATGTTCCGCCCGTGCAACCCCAAAAGGCAAAGCCGGCGGCTGTATCGTTTACCAGACAGGCCTTTTTGCGTGCAGTTGAGTGCAGGGGCTGAATAGTGGTTGAATGCACCCTTGGACCGAGGACCATCCGCATGGCCGCATCCGCCAGGTTTGTCTGCTCCGCCTGCCGATGGTGGAATTTCCATCCGACCGAAGGCGTCGATCCGGACTCGGAACAGGCCGTCGGATACTGCCGGCGCTTTCCGCCGACGCGCCGCGACAATGGCGTCGGAGCCTGGCCGATTACCTTCGGCAATGACTGGTGCGGCGAATACGCCGAGAAGAGCGAAGGCGCGCGGCATACCCTGCGGGGCGCCGCGGCGGCGCATTAAGCGTTGCGCCTTTTTGCGTCTAGAGGAAATTCACGCAATTCATCAAGGCGGCTTCGGTGGCGCGATCAAAGGCATCGCGCTCGTCAGGCTCGGCTGCTCCGGCACCGAGCCTGAAACGGACGCCGTTGGTCGCGCCCGCCACCGGTCCCCGGGAAATGCCGGCCCGCCCGAAATGTGTGCGCACCGCGCCGTCCTTGCCGAGAGTGACTTTGCACAGAACGATGGCTTCGTCGCCACTGCGCTGCCGTTCGGCGATTTCATAGCGCCAATCGCTGCCGAAACGCTCGTTCAGCCTGCGCCTTGCGGGTGACTGCTCCGGCGCGGCCGCGGACGCGTCGTTGCCGCGACTGGCCGTGCCGCCGGACGCGGGCGTCTTCGTTTCCCCGAACGGCGAGCCGACGCGCGAAGGTCCACCCCGATAAAGATCATCGAAGCGCTTTTTGTTCTCTGCGAGCAGATCGTCGAACGCCGACGAACCTGCAGGGCGCTGGGTGCCGGCCATGTGTGCGCTCAGCTCCGTTGGGCGCGCGGCCACCAGCGATCGAAATCGCTCTCGGCCCTCGCTGCAAAATCGACGGTCCCGGAGAATGAGCGCAGGTAGTCGAGTGCGTCCGCCAGATCCACCACGTCGCCGTACTTCGCGTCGATGTCGAAAAGGTTCGCCTCGTGCGGTCCGGCGGCGCGGTCACCGACCGCCTCCCGCACGACGATGGTGCGAAAGCCGTATTGGAGGGAATTGATCGCCGACGCCCGGATGCAACCGCTCGTGGTGCAGCCGGCCAGGATGACGGTGTCGACGCCGAGAAGGCGCAGCTCCATGTCCAGATTGGTGCCAAAAAACGAGCTGGCGTATTTTTTCACGATGATCTTTTCGCCCGGCCGGGGCTCGATCGCTTGGATCGACCTCGGTCAGCGGCGAACCGAGCTTGAAGATCGCGAGCGAGGGCACTTTTTTGACGAATACGCCGGCGTCATGCAGGTCCTCGGCATAGGCGACGGTGGTGTACACGATCGGCAGCTTGCCGCGCCGAAACGCTTCCTGGAGCTGCCGGGTCGCGTTGAGCTCCCAGGCAAAGTCGCCGCCCAGCGGCGACTTGGGGTCGGTGAACCCCTTGATGAAATCGACAATCACCAGAGCCGGCATACGGCCGTAGCCGGAGCGTGCGGCAAAACCCTTGCTTTCGTAGTCCGCCCGCGTGCTCTTTTCCCAGTCGTTCATCGTGGTCCTCCAGAACTGTTCAAGGATGGCGTTGCCCGGGGCTCGTTGTCAACGCATTCGGATAACGTTGACGCGCGGAGCAATCAGACAGCGGCGTCGCCTCTTGCCGCTGCGCGCGCAACGTGGGACTGTTTCGCTGCGGGTCCATGGTTCTTGCCGGCGTGGGAGCCGCAACCGTTCAGGACTTTTACGTCAATGGGGCATTCATGACCGACGACAATCGCACTCGTCCATCGGCGGCACCCGCGCGGGCTACGGTTCCGCGGCCGGAGGCGCGCTACCAGCCGCGTTCGCTGGTGACGTCAGCCAGCGCGCGATACCGCGCGCAGCGCGCGCGCGCGATGCAGGCTGCCGGCAGCGGCAAGAAGGAAATCCTCTGCGCCATCGGCGTCGACGTCGACGCGGTCGCGGGCTGGCTCGGCTCCTATGGCGGCGAGAACTCGCCCTGCGATATTTCCCGCGGCCTGTTTGCCGGCGAAGTCGGCGTACCGCGGCTGGTCAATCTGTTCGATCGTCTCGGCATCCCGACCACGTGGTTCATTCCCGGCCACTCGATCGAAACGTTTCCCGAGCAGTGCAAACTGGTGGTCGATGCCGGTCACGAGATCGGCATGCACGGCTATTCGCACGAGAATCCCGATCGCCATGACGCCCGAGCAGGAAGAGGCGGTCATGGACAAGTGCATCGAAGTGATCGAGCGGCTCAGCGGCCGCCGGCCGACCGGCTACGTCGCGCCGTGGTGGGAGTTTTCGAGCGTCACCAATGAGCTGCTGCTGAAAAAGGGCATCAAATACGATCACAGCCTGATGAACAACGATTTCCACCCGTTCTACGTGCGGGTGGGCGATAGCTGGACCCTGATCGACTATTCCAAGCATCCGAACGAGTGGATGAAGCCGCTGGTGCGCGGCGAGGAGACCGATCTGATCGACATTCCCGGGAGCTGGTATCTCGACGACCTGCCGCCGATGATGTTCATCAAGAGCGCGCCGAACAGCCACGGCTTCATCAAGCCGCGCGATATCGAAGAACTCTGGTGCGACCAGTTCGACTGGGTCTATCGCGAGTACGACTACGCGGTGTTCGCCATGACCATTCATCCGGACGTCTCCGGCCGGCCGCAGGTTCTGCTGATGCTGGAGCGGATCTACGATTATCTCTCGAAGCATGCGGGCGTACAGTTCTGCACGTTCGACGAGATTGCCGACGATTTCCGCCGCCGCTTTCCGCGGGAGAAGGCTTCCGTCGCGGCGGCGGGCGCGCGCTAGGCGGCCGCCCGCATGTGCGCTTTGTGCGGCGTGCTGGGCGGCACCGGTCACTGGAGCGACAGCTCCAGCGCGCCGGCCGCCTTCGCCGCCCGCACCGAACCGCAGACGAGGCTGCGGGAACGTCAGGCGCGGGTGCGCATCCTTAATGAGGTGCTCAAGGATGCCGGCATAGGCGTGAAGGACTGGTCCGGCAACGCCTACATGCTGACCGGCCGCACCGGCCGCACCGCGATCGTCAATACCATCAGCGAAATCTGGACCGCGGCTGACCGGATCAGCGGGCGTCCGTGCGATCCGCTCGACGAGCGCTATCTCGCGGCACTCGCCGGCCGCAAGTCCTGAGGTCCGCGCGATGGCAAATTACGGCGAGCTGACGCCGGTCAACGTCATTACCGGCTTTCTCGGCAGCGGCAAGACGACCCTGCTGCAACGTCTCCTGCGGTCCCCGGATCTGTCTGACGTCGCCGTGCTGGTCAACGAGTTCGGCGAAGTAGGCCTCGATCATCACCTGCTTCAGGGTGTGGCCGAGAGCACGCTGCTTCTGGAAAACGGCTGTGTGTGCTGCGCGGTTCGCGGCGATCTTCAGAAGGCTTTGCGCAGTCTGCTGTCGCAGCGGACCCGCGGGGAAATTCCGGATTTCCGCCGGGTCGTGATCGAGACCTCGGGCCTCGCCGATCCGGCCCCGATCGCCTACACGCTTTTGTCCGAGGCCGTGCTTCGCCATCACTTCCGCCTGTCCGGCATCATCACCACCATCGACGCGGTGAACGGCGCGGGTCAGCTCGGGCGCTTCGCCGAGGCGGTGAAGCAGGCCTCGATGGCCGACCGGCTGATCGTGACCAAGACCGACCTGTCCGACGAGTCATCGCTGCGCGCGTTACGCGCCCGGCTGCGCGCGCTTAACGTGGCAGCGCCGATCGTCGAAGCGTCCGGCATCGCTGGCAATATCGATCATCTCCTGACCGACGATATTTACGACACCGCGGGCCGAGCTCGCGAGGCGAGGCACTGGACCGCCGAAGCCGTCGACGACCCGGCCGCCCACGACCATACCGCCGGCGTGGAGTCTTTCGCGGTGATCTTCGACCGGCCGCTCGACTGGACCGCGTTCGGCGTCTGGGCCAGCATGCTCCTGCACCGTCACGGCGCCGACGTACTGAGGCTCAAGGGCCTTTTGAACGTGGCAGGCGTGCCGACGCCGGTGCTGATCAACGGCGTACAGCACATCGTCCATCCGCCGAGTCATCTGGAGCAATGGCCGGACGCGGACCGCCGCTCGCGGCTGATCTTCATCGTTCGCGGGCTGCAACGCGAGCGAATCGAGCGTTCGCTCAGGATTTTCAACGATCTTGTCACGACGCCGGAGACTGTCCCGGTCTGACCGGCGAAGCGGGCGGCCGGACCTGGCAGTCAAAGCAGCCGAACAGGTCAGCGTGCGCGCGGCGGTACGGCGCGGGGACGCCAGCCAGTGCGGAGCGCCCGCACGGCGTAATGCAGCAGCGAGAAAAGCAGCGCGAATATCACCAGCAGGAATATCGCCAGCAGCTTCTCGCCGAAGGCCGCGTCGACGATCGGTCCGCGATTGACGAAATATTCGCTGAGGACCTCGATCGCCTGCAACGTGGCGCCGGCGCAGAAAATTACGGCGACGAGAATCGACGCCTGTAGCGTATCGAACAGGAGGGTATCGACGTTGAGTTCGGACCCGCTGCGGAAAATCTCGCTGCGAAACGACTGCCAGTGCGCGAACCCGTAGGCGACGATGCCGACCAGGGACGCAAACCAGAACACCACATTGCTGAAATGGATGAACGGGATGTGCGCGACCAGATAGGTCTCGAACGGGCGATAGAAGTAGAGGAAGATCAGCAGGATGATGACCGCAATCACCCCGATCCAGAATTGCTGTCTTTTGGTTGTGTCGTCGGCCATATTCGCCGTCTCAGTGTGAATAATAAGATGATGGTAAAGCATTCGCGGGTGTTGTCAAAATTTCCTGACGACACGCGCATTCGAAACTCGCAGAAACGTACGGAACGAGTTGACAACGGAGCGCCGCTCCTGGACTATTAGTGTGCACCGGGAGTTTTTGCCCCTAAAATGGGCGTTGGATCAACGCGCCCCCAGTTTCGCGCCGGAAAAGCGCGCGGTCTGTGGAAGCGCCAGGTGGGATTGTTTGGGCTTCGGTGCATACCCCGAAGCGGACAACGCAGGGGATGACATGAGCAGCCGCCTCGGCATCGATGTCGGCGGGACATTTACGGACCTGCTTTTGTTCGACGAGCGTTCGGGCGCCATGCGCCTGTTCAAGACGCCGTCGACGCCGAGCGATCAGTCGATCGGGATTCTCGACGGCATCCAGCAGCTGTTCGCGGAGACCGGCGTGCCGAGCTCCGAAGTCACCGCGCTCCTGCACGGCACGACGGTGTCGACCAACATCGTTCTGGAAGAAAAGGGCGCAAAAGTCGGCCTGCTGGTCACCGAGAATTTCGAGCAGGTCCTGCATCTCGCGCGTTCGCAGACGCCGGGGCCGCTCGCCGGCTGGATTATCATGCAGAAGCCGGATCCGCTGGCCGATCTCGAGCTTACGCGCGGCATCCGCGAGCGCATGAACGCGCGCGGCGACATTCTTACGCCGCTGGACGAAGGCTCCGCGCGCAAGGCGGTGAGCGAACTGATCGATCTCGGCGCCGAGGCGATCACGGTTTCGCTGATGAATTCCTACGCCAACCCGCTTCACGAGCAGCGTCTCAAGGCGATCGTCGAGGAAATGGCGCCGGACATGACGGTGTCGCTGTCTTCGGAAATCCTGCCGGAATTTCGCGAATACGAGCGCACGCTGGTCACGGTCATGAACGCTTACGTCCGCCCGAGCATGCGGCGTTATCTGAGCGGCTTCGAGGACAAGCTGCGCAAGGTCCAGTTTCAGCCGAACGTGAATATCGTGCGCTCGGACGGCGGGCTGATGAGCGTCGAGCGCGCCAGTCAGTCGCCGGTGCACACGATGCTGTCGGGTCCGGCCGGCGGCGTGTCCGGGGCGGCCTTCATGGCGTCGCTCGCCGGCTATCCGCAGGCGCTTGGCTTCGACATGGGCGGTACGTCCACCGACGTCTCGCTCATTCAGGACGGTAAACCGACCATCTCGCGTCAAACCGCGATCGGCTATTACCCGATCAAGGTACCGTCGGTCGACGTGCACAGCGTCGGCGCCGGCGGCGGTTCGATCGCGCATGTGCCGATGACGGGCGCGCTGCGCGTTGGACCTGAAAGCGCGGGCGCCGTACCCGGGCCCGCCTGTTACGGCAAGGGCGGCGACCGCCCGACCGTTACCGACGCCAATGTGGTGCTCGGGCGCCTGCCGCCGCGGCTGCTCGGCGGCCAAATGATGCTTGACGTCAAGGCCGCCGAAGAAGCGGTCGCGAAAATCGCCCGTGCGATGAGCCTCGACCTGCATCAAGCGGCGCAAGGCATTCTCGATATCGTAAACGAGAACATGCTCGGCGCGCTGCGCCTCGTGACGGTGCAGAAAGGTCTCGATCCCCGAGACTTCGCGTTAGTCCCGTTCGGCGGCGCCGGACCCTTGCACGGCAACGCCATGGCCGATGCTCGCCGGATGCTATCCGGTGATCGTGCCGCCGACACCTGGCGTGTTGTCGGCGCTTGGGTTTTCTGTACTCGGACGTGAAGAACGAATTCGCCCAGACGTTCGTGCGGACCGTCGACGAGGTCGATCCCGGCCAGATCGGCGACATTCTCGCCAAACTCGGGCGCGACGCGACGGCTCTGGCTGCGCGAAGAGGGTGTCGACGAGGCCCGGCAGCGGGTCAGCTACGAGGCCGATGTCCGCTATTTCCGCCAGGGCTACGAGTTTTCTCTTGAACTCGATCCGGATCGGGTTGGCAGCGGCGGACTGGCCGATCTTGCCGGGCGCTTCAGTCTGGCGCACGAGCGCATTTACGGGTTCAAGCTCGATCAGCCGGTCGAGCTCGTCAACCTGCGGGCCGTCGGCCTCGGCGGGGTGCAGAAGATGAACCTGCCGAGGTTCGAGAAGGAAGGGCCCGATCCCGCCGCGGCGGTAGTCGATCAGCATCGCGCCTATTTCGACGGCAGCTTCGCTTCGGTTAATGTTTACGAACGCAGCAAATTGCGCGCCGGCAATCGCGTGCGCGGGCCTGCCATCGTGGTCCAGATGGATGCGACAACCGTCATTCATCCGAACCACACTGGCGAGGTGGACGAATATCTGAGTATCCTGATCAAACCCGACGGCGTGTCCTGAGGCGACCGGAGAACCTAGTCGATGGCGAACTTCAATCCCCTGAGCAGCTCTGTCAGCTTTAACGACCTGCTCAAGGCCAACAAGAAGCAGTTCGACAGCATTTTTTCAGTGCAGACCCAGGAGCTGGGCCTGCTCGGAGTCGACCCATCGTCCGCCTGTGGAAGCCGATCTGGCTTCCGCCAGTCTCGCCTCGGCGGACGACGATGCTCCGTCCGGCATTTACGCCATGCTCAATGCCCGCTTCGGTTCGGACTGGTCGTCCGAAATCGTCGAGCACTAGAACGAGCGCGGCTCGGTGACGGTGCTCGTGCGGCTGACCGTGAACGGCATTTCGAAAATGCAGTTTGGATCGGCCCGCGCCAACGGCGATGAAGGCGGCGCGCTGCACCGGGCCACCGAGGTGGCGTTGCAGGGCTGTGCCGAGATGTTCGGCGATGACGTCGAGCGTAAAGGCGCGGACCGACCGTCCGGCACCGAGCCGTCCGTCCGCCGCCCGCAACGCGGGTGCGCGGGAGCAGCACGTCTTTACGGACCGGGCATCGAAACCGCGGGAATCCCGGAAGCTCGATCCGGTTTCGCTCGACCTGATTGAAAACGCCCTCCGCAATGCCCGTCACGAGATGGACGCGGTGCTGTTCCGCTCGGCGATGTCGCCGGTGATTCGCGAACAGCATGACGAATTTCCCATGATCACCGATCCGAGGGGCCGGATGATCGTCGGTCAGTTCGGCTCCTACGTGAACGAAATGCTCGCCGAGCAGAAGTTCGAACTCGAGCCCGGCGACGTCATCCTGCAAAGCGATCCGTACAAGTGCGGCGGCGCCATCAGCCACATCAACGACTGGATGGTGCTGGTGCCGGTCTTCCATCAGGGCGAACTGGTCGGGTTTACCTCGATGTTCGGCCACATGATGGATGTCGGCGGCTGGGTGCCGGGCAGCATGCCGACCGACGCCACCTCGATTTTCGGCGAAGGACTGCGCATTCCGCCGCTGCTGCTTTACCGCCAGGGCGAGCTCAACAAGCCGGTGCTCGACCTGATCATGAACAACACGCGCACGCCGGAGATGAACTACAGCGATCTCATGGCGATCATCGCCGGCTGCCGCGCCGGCGAGAAGCGCGTGATCGAGATTTGCGACCGGTTCGGACGCGAAACCTACAAGCAGGCGTGCGACGCGCTGCTCGATCGCACCAACCGCGCGATGCGCAAGCTGATCGTGCAGAATCTTCCGGAGGAACCGAAGTCGTTCGAGGACTATCTCGACGACGACGGCCGCGGCAACGGCCCGTTCAAGATGAAGCTCACGGTGTGGCGTGAGAGGCGATCAGGCCTTCTTTGACTGGACCGGCTCTTCGCCGCAGGCGCCCGGGCCGATCAACTTCTATCTCCACGAGGGCATGTTCAAGATGTTCATCGGGGTCTACATGATCATGGTGTTCGACCCCCAGATCCTGTTCAACGACGGATTCTACGATCTTATTCACGTCACCATTCCGCAGGGTTCGATTCTGCATCCCAACTTTCCGGCCGCGCTGGGCTCGCGCACGCATGCGCTGTCGCGGCAGTTCGACGTGCTGGGCGGTGCGTTGAGCTACAACGCGCCGGAGATGGCGACCGCGGCGGGCTACGGATCAAGCCCGCACTTTCTCTATTCGGGTTCGACAAGGCCGGCGGCCGTTCCAGCTCATGGAAATTCTTTACGGCGGCATTCCGGGCCGGCCGATTGGCGACGGCATGGACGGTCATTCGTGGTGGCCGCTGTTCCAGAATATTCCAAGCGAATATCTGGAAACCTATTACCCGCTGCTCATCGACGGCTACACCACCGTCATGGATAGCGGCGGCGCCGGCAAACACCGCGGCGGCAACGGCGTGGAGAAAATCTATCTGACTGCTGGAAGAAGGCGACATCTCTATCCACGATGATCGCCACACATCGCAGCCCTGGGGTATTCTCGGCGGCCGCCCGGGCGGCTGCTCCGAGAAATGGCTGGTTCGCAAGGACGGCACCCGCCAGCCGCTGCCGTCGCAAAATCGACAACGTCCGCGTTCGGGCCGGCGACCGGGTCATTTTCCGCACCGCCGGCGGCGGCGGCTGGGGCGATCCGCTGGAGCGCGATCCGATGCGCACCCGCAACGATGTGGCGCGCAAACTGATGAGCGAAGCCAAGGCCCGCGAAGAATATGGCGTCGTTCTCACTGGCCCCGTCTCGAGCTGGACCGCCGGGCCACTGATGATCTGCGCGACCAGCATGCGGCGCAACCGCAAAGACTCCGAAACTGTTCGACTTTGGCGAGCGCAAAGCCGACAACGCTTCGCGCCGGGCCGTCGCGAGGTGTGAACGGTCAACTGGACAGTGATCAACAGCCGGGCAGGAACTCGGCAAGGAACCAATGGGGCGCAGTGCACGATGGTTGAAGCTGTTGATCAGTCTCATCATTGCCGCGATCATCCTTATCGCGATTTTCTACATCGTCTCGATTTGGATCTATAAGCGCGCGCCATCCAATATGGGCTTCATCCGCACCGGCTTCCTGGGCACCAAAGTCTGCCTTGGCCGCGGCGCGATCGTGCTGCCGGTATTCCACGAGATCACCTGGATCTCGCTGGAGACCATCAAATTCGCGGTCAGCAGCGCCCGCGAACAGGCGGTTCTGACGGCCGACAACATCCGCGTCGACATCAACGCCGAGCTTTACGCCCATGTCGGCCATACCGAGGCAGGCGGTGCTCGACCGCGAGCCGCACGCTAGGCGAAAAAACCTTCGATGCCGAGAAAGTCCGCAACCTCCTCGAAGCCAAAGTCGTCGGCGCGCTGCGGAGCTTTGCCGCCACCAAGACGCTTAAAGAACTGCACGAAAATCGCGATGGCTTTGCGCGCGAGATCAAGGAGAATGTCAGCGAGAGCTTTGCGGCCAACGGTCTGATGCTGGAAGAAGTGACCATTGTCTCGCTCGAGCAGTCGACCAAGGAGTATTTCCGCTCCGACAACGTGTTCGACGCCGAGGGCCTCAAAGTCATTACCGAGATCACGTCGGAAGCGCGGCGCAAGGTCCACACCACCGAGAAGCAGACCACGGTCGCGATCCGCAACAAGGATCTCACCACCCAGCTCGAACTGCTCGAAATCGAGCGCCAGGAAGCGATCGCGCGCGCCAGCCAGGACAAGGAAATCGCTAACGAGCAGGCCAAGCAGCTGCGCGAGAAGCAGACGTTCGTGCTCGACCAGCGACTTGCGGTCGAGCAGCGCGAGATCGAAAACGAGAAGTCCCTGGAGCAGCTGCGCACCGAACGCGATATCGCCTTCACGGCGGAGGCGAAGCGGCGCGAAATAGCGCAGGTGCAGAAAGAGCTGGCGCTCGAGCAGGAACGCCGCGACCGCGAGATCGCCCTGATCGACAAGGCCCGTGAAGCAGAGATTGCCGAAATCAACCGCAATCTCGCGCGCGAGCGCGCCGAGCGCGACAAGGACATCGACCTCGCCGGCAAGGAGCGCGAGCGCCAGGAGGCCGACATCGCCCGCGCCACCGCGGTCGTCCGCAGCCGAGGACCAGCGCCCGCGACCAGCGCCATCAGATCAGCGAAGAAACGGCAATCTCGGTTCGTCGAAGGAGCCTCGAGACCCGGCTCGGCATTTTGGAGCTCGACCGCGACGAAGCCTCGCCGCCGCCAAGCAGGAGAAAGAAATCTCCGACGAGCGGGCGCGCGATATTGAGCGAGCAGCAGCGCTTCGTGCTCGAGCGACGCTGGGAAGTCGAGCAGGAGGAAATCCGCAAGCAGTCAGGCGCTGGAAGCCGCGCAGATCCAGAAGGAAATCGCCGATTATCGAGGAAGCCGAAGCGCGCGAAGCGGCCGAAATCCGCCGCGCGCTGTCCCGCGCGAAGGAGGACCGCGATCGCGAAATCGCACTGGTCGCCAAGACCGAAGAATTGGAGCTTGCCGAAATCCGCCGCGAGCAAGCGCGCGAGCAAGAAGACCGCAATCGGCAGATCGCACTAGTAGCAAAGAATGCCGAGCTGCAACAGGCCGAAGTGCGCAGTGCACTCTCTACCCAGATCGAGGAAGTCAGCCGCGACATCGCCCTGATCAGCAAGGAAGGCGAACGCGAACGCACCGACATCGAGCGGTTCCTTGGCCCGCGAGCAGGCCGAGCGCGACCGAGAAATCGCGCTGGCCGCGAAAAACCGCGAGCTCGAACTCGCCGAAACCAAGCGGCTCGCCAGCACCGCAGAGCGCGAGAAGGCCGAGCACATCGTCGAATCGGTGCGGGTGGTCGCCGACGCCGAACGCGCCCGCCAGGTCGAAATTATCGTGGCCGGCAAAGCCGCTGAAGCGCGCCGAATTGACGAGGAGAGCAAGGCCGCAGTGATGCGCATGCACACGGTCACCCAGTCGGAGGCCCGCAAGGCCGCCGCCGAGCTCGAAGCGCAGGCGACGCTGACGCGCGCCCGCGCGACGACCGAAGCGCAGAAGATCGGCGCCGAAGGCATCGAGCGCGAGGCGGGAGCCCGCGGCCGGGCGGAAATGGAAGTCGAGACGCTGCGGATCGCCAACGCGCAGCGGCAGCTCGAAGCCGAAGCAACCGGACTCGAGGCGAAGGCCGAGGCGCTCAAGAAGTACAACGATGCCGCGACCTTCCTCGAACTGGCACGGCTGCGGATCGAGGCTGAACGTGACGTCCACATCGATCAGGCCAAGGCCATGGGCACTGCGCTTTCAGGCAGCGCAGATCCGCATGTATGGCGGCGGCGACGGGACCATGGACACGATCCGCGGGCATGTTCACGCAGGGCTTCGGGATCGGCGAGGTTCTCGAAGGCATTGCGCAGTCGCTGCCGGAGGGGCTCCGCCAGCGCCTGAGCGCCAACGGCATCCAGGGCCTGATCGGCCGTCAGTACAACGGCGGATCGCTGAAGCAGACCTACGAGCATCTCAATGCGCTGGTGCAGGAGCACTTGCGGACCAAAAAGGCGCGGGAAATTCCTTTCCCGGAAGCGATCGCGCTTTTGGGCGGCCATGCCGGTGAAAACGAAGATCTGCGTCAGGCGATCAAGGTGCTGTCCGACTTCAATCAGGGCGGTGCGCTCGACACCGTTCCGTTCGACTCGGTCTGGAACATGATCAACGCGGTCGCGAAGACGGCCGGCTGAAACGGGCGCAATGGCTCAGTACGACGTCATTCTGGAGAACGTTTCCAAGACCTATCCAGGCGGCGCCCGCGCCGTTATCGACTTCAACGCTGAAATCGAGCATGGCGAGTTTGTCGCCATGCTAGGTCCTTCCGGCTGCGGCAAAACCACGACGCTGCGCATGATCGGCGGCCTCGAGGAGGTGACCGAAGGCACCATCCTGATCGCCGGCAAGGACGTCACCGACCTTCCGCCGGCGCGCCGCGACACGTCCATGATGTTCCAGAGCTTCGCTCTGTTTCCGCATCGCACGGTTTTTCAGAACGTCGAATTCAGCCTGAAGATGAAAGGCATGGAAAAGAGCGGCGCGCGACCGGCGGGTGTGGGAGATGCTGGAAATGGTCGGCCTGAGCCATTTTTCGGAACGGCGGCCGCGCGATCTTTCCGGCGGCCAGCAGCAGCGCGTCGCGCTTGCGCGTGCGCTGATCAGCCGCCCGACCGTGCTTCTGCTCGACGAACCGCTGGGATCGCTCGATTTCAATCTGCGTCAGGCGATGATGATCGAGCTTAAAAAGGTGCAGCGCGAACTGAACATCACCTTCATCATGGTCACCCACTCGCAGCAGGAAGCGATGTCGCTGGCCGACAAGGTAATCGTGATGAGCGACGCGGTGATCCAGCAGATCGGATCGTCGCGCGAAGTGCATGAAAACCCGAGCACCAAGTTCGTCGCCGAGTTCATCGGCAACAACAATCTGTTCCAGGGCAAGATCCGTTCGCGCAGCGGCTCGATCGTGTTCGTCGAGACGCTCGGAACTGCTTTACGTGCGGGTCCCGCCGGGATTCCGGCAGGTGCCGATCGGCAAGGACAGTGTGGTTCTCGGTACGCGCCGATTTGATGAACACCGGCGATAAACGAGGACATGGCCAACCGGATCGAAGGCAAATACATCGCCAGCGAATTTCTCGGCTCGCTGGAAACCGACGTCTTCGAAGTCGCGCCCGGCCAATATGTCCACGTCGAGCAGCATCGGCATGCCCAGGACTCGGGTCTACAAATTGGGCCAGCGCGAAATCATTTGCTGGCACGCCGAGTCTGGCGATTCTGCTGGAAGACACTCCCGCCGGCCCGACAACCTGAACGCCGCATAGTGGCGGCCGGGGCCGAACACATGCGACTGAAATCGGAGCCCATCGCGATCAACTTGATCATGATGAGCTCCAGGGAAAGCGTCTTGGTTCCCGGTCGGACGCCGCACCGGAGGCAGAATTCTCATTCCCGTCATCGATATTGCGCCCTTTCTGAACGGAACCGCCGGCGGCAAGAAGCGGTGGCGCAGCGAAGTCGATCGCGCCTGCGCCTCGGAGCTGGGCTTTCTGATCATTTCAGGGCATGGCGTAGCCGGACAGCCTGATCGACGAATGCGACAGGTGTCGTTCGCGTATTTCGACCGGCCGCTTGAAGAAAAGATCAAGCTGCGCATGCCGCCCGATCGTTATCGCGGCTACATTTCGCTCGGCAGCGAGGCGCTGGCCTATTCGCTGGACGAGGAATCGCCGCCCGACTTCAAGGAGTCGTTTTCGATCGGGCCGGTCGATCCGCCCGACGACGCCTATCATCGCGCCGCCGGCGCCGGGAAAATTTTTTGCGCCCAACCTGTGGCCGGACGCGCCCGCCGGCTTTCGTCCGGTCTGGGAAGCCTACTACCGCGAGATGGAGCGGGTCGGCGACCACGCTGATGCGCATCTTTGCGCGTCGGCCTCGGCATGGACAAACATTATTTCGACGACAAGCGTCGACCGCCACATCACCAACTTCAGCGTGCTGCACTATCCGGAGCAGACGAAGCCGCCGCTGCCGGGTCAGCTGCGCGCCGGCGCGCACACCGACTACGGCAGCCTGACCATCCTCAAGCCCGACAATGCGCCGGGCGGCCTTCAGGTGCAGGACAAGGACGGCGCCTGGATCGACGTGCCGACGCTGCCCGGCACCTTTATCGTCAATCTCGGCGACCTGATGGCCGAGTGGACCAACGACCGCTGGGTTTCGACCCTGCATCGTGTCGTCAATCCGCCGCGCGACAAAGCGGCCGGCAGCCGGCGGCTGTCGATGGCGTTCTTTCATCAGCCCAACTACGACGCTGTGATCGAATGCCTGCCGACCTGCTCAAGCGCGGAACGGCCGGCCGCGCTACGGCCGGACCACATCGGGCGAACACGTCTGGATGAAGATCAACAAGCACCGCACGCCGGAACTGGCGCAGGCCAAAGTGTAAGGCCGCTCCGGCGCGCTGCCGGACGCGGACAAGTCTGTCCGGTGCGTGCGGGCTAGGGCAGCGCGTGCTCGCTCCTGAGGCGTCCCGCGACCGCAATCGAGCCCTCGGCCGTGAGATGGCCGACGTCGTACTGGTACGGGACATTGCCGGCGACAAATTTCGCGCAGGTTCCGCTGCGGCACATGACATCGTACATCGAAATGTACGGCACGCCGCTCGCCGTCACGAGGGTCCGCAGCCGGCGGTCAAGCGCGGGAATTTCCGCGCTGCGCCGCCTGTCGGCAAGGTCCGGGTCGTTGTAACGGATGGCGTCGGCGAGCAGGCGCGGCAGGGCGTTGTCGTATTCCACAATCGGGCCGAATACCACGACCGGAATGCCGTGCTCCTTCAGAAAGTCGAGCGTGGCGATGAGGCCTGGAATATCCTTCTCCCGCCACGCCGCCGCGAGCAGAACGCGATCGACTTTGTGCTTCGGCAGATAGTCTTCGAAAATAAAGTGCATCAGCCGCGGGCAGCCACGCAGGCCGAACGGCCCGGTCTCCATCAGCACGGGGCGGCAGGCCGCGGCCGAGGCCTGCATCAGGTTGATCTCGGGCAGAACCGACGAGAGGCCAAGCCACAACTGTGCGGCGTGGCTGTCGCCGACCAGAAGATAATTGGGCCGAACCGTATCTCTCGCGAGGCAGGTCGCCGCGTCGAACGTCTGCCGGTTGCCCTCGAGGAAACAATGGCCGGTACGAAATGCCGTGGCCGGGTTGTAACCGAGCCAGGCGCCGATCGTGATCACCTGCGGCGGAAAGCGAAACGGCGCGCCATCGAGTTTTAATGCGGCGACGCCGAGCGCGCAGGTGACGGCCATGCCCGCAACCGCACCACCCAGCGCAAACCGCGCCGGAATGGTTTTGGTCCGCGACCGGAACGGACGCTCGATGAAATGCCAGGAGGCCCAGGCGACCGCGAGCGATACGGCAATCCCACCCGCCTTTGCGAGCGGTGACGTTCTCCCGAACAGGAAAGAGTTGGAACGCTGGAACACGATGATCGGCCAGTGCCAGAGATAGAGCGAATAGGAGATCAGGCCGATGAAAACCACCGGCGTGCAGGACAGCAGACGGCCGGCGAGCGAAGGCCCCTTCTCGCCCGAATGAATGACCAGCGCCGCCCCGGCGCAGGCGGTTGCGGTGGCAAGCGGCAGCGGCGTATCGCGCGTGAATACGAAGGCCGCGAACAGAATGAGCGCGAGGCCGATTATTCCGAGCGCGTCTTTTGCGCCGGGCCGCTCCGGCCGGGGAAAAAATCCGAACGCCAGCCAGCGCGCCGAGCAGCAGCTCCCAGGCGCGAAACGGCGTGAGAAAGAAAGCGGAATTCGGATTGCGATAGGAGGCCAGCGCAGCCGCGGTAAACGACAGCGCTGCGCCGAACGCCAGAACGAGATTGAGCCGGGTTCTGAAAAGCGGCATCCCGCCATCAGGACCAGCGGACAGACGAGTAGAACTGCTCTTCGACGCTCAGCGACCAGGTGTGCAGCAGCGGCCTCGTTTCGGCGGCGCTGTCGAAATAACCGGTCGTGGCCGCGAAGAACATATTGGACACATAAGTCACGGCGCCGATCAGGCTGTTCGAAAAGTCCTTCAGCTCGACCGGCAGGAGATAGAGATACGAAAGCGCGCTGACGGCGATGAACATCGCGAAGAGGGCGGGGAAAAGCCGCAGCGCCCGGCGTTTGTAAAACTGCACGACGGAAAAACTGCCTGCCCCGATTTCGCCGGCGATCAGGCGGCAGATCAAATAGCCGGATATCACGAAAAACACGTCGACGCCGACGAAGCCGCCCGGCACAAGCGCGATACCCGTGTGATAGGCGACCACCGGCAATATCGCAACGGCGCGCAGCCCGTCGATATCGGAGCGATACTTCAAGGTCGCTGTTCCGCTGTTACCTGGCACGCCACGCGCCGCCTCGCGTTACTTCCGGAAATCGCAGGAAAAGAGCCGCCGCGGATCATGCGTTCAATTAAACGATCGCAGACATGCCGTCGCGGTTGCGCCCGCGCTGCGCAGCTGTTTTGCGCGGTTAACGTTACGGCGCGCGGGGATCGGGGAGGAGGGCGTCGCGGGCCGTGTCAAAAGGGCGCGGCGGCTTAACCGTGATCGGCATTTTGCATTCTTTTGTTGCGCCATAGCGCGTAAATCTCTCTTGCCCGTGGCCAGGCCGCGCCCTTGATCCGCAAAACTCAAAAGCGATGCTCGTCGGACAAACTGCGATCAACTTCGCCGCCAATGTGATTTCGGCCGCCTTCGGCCTGATCAACGTCATCATTTTCACGCGCCTGTTCGCCCCGGCCGAGTTCGGAACCTACGTGCTTGGAACCGGCTTCGCGGCGATCGCCAGCACCTTCATGACAAGCTGGCTGCGTCTGCCCGTCATGAGCCGGCAGGCGCGCGGCGACGGAACCGACATCCGCGGCATCCTCGTTCCCGGGCTGGCGCTGTCGTGCGCTCTGGCGCCGGTTGCGTGGCTCGGCTCTTGGTTCGCGGGGCTCGGCACCGGCGCCGCCCTTGCTGCCACCGGGCTCGCGCTTTCGATGGGCTTCTTCGAAATCGGCCAGGAGCTGCTGCGGGCGCGGCTGCAGGCCTTCACGGTGATGAAGGCGCTGGTGCTGCGCGCGTTTCTGATTTCAGTGTTTGGCGTCTCGTTCACGCTGGTCGGACGGGCCGGCGTGGTGCTGCTGACATCGACGGCACTGGCCTATCTGATCGCGACGATCGCCTTCACCCGGCACACATGGTCCGGGACCATCGTCCACTTCGACGGCGCGCGTCTGCTTGGTCTCGCGAAGGCCGGAATTCCGCTCACCATATCGCTGACGCTGCTGTCGCTGTCGGGCGTGCTCGACCGCTTCATCATCGCTCACGTGATCGGCCCGGGTTTTGCCGGCCAGTTTGCTGCCGGCACCGACCTTGCGCGTCAGGTGCTTGCCATCCCCGCAGTCAGTGCGGCGGGCGCCTTTTTCCCGCTCGCGGTACGCATCAACGCCAATCGCGGACGGGAGGCGGCGCGGTCATATCTCGAGGAATGCTGCGAGTTTCTGTTCGCCATCGTGTTGCCGGCCTGTGTCGGCTTCGCCCTGGTGTCGCCCCATGTCGCCAACGTGGTGCTCGGCCCCGATTTTCGGGCGATGGCCATTACGGTGATGCCGATCGTGTCGATTGCGCTGATCTTTCAGGTGATGGCCTATCAATATCTGCACGTCAGTTTTCTGCTGTCCGAGCGCAATTCCTTCTTTCTGCTGAACACCGGATCGGCGCTGGCGGTCAACGTCATTGTCAGCTCTTTGCTGATCTATCATTTCGGCGCGGTGGGCGCCGCGTGGGGACGGCTCGCGGCCGAGATTTTCGGCTTTGGTGGCGCGCTGCTGCTGACCCAGTGGGCATTCCCCATGCCGGTGCCTTATGCGCGGCTGACCCGGGTGGTGATCGCGACAATCGTCATGGCGATCGCCGTCAGGGGTCTTGAACGGGTCCTGCCGCTGACGGACCGCGATGCGCTTGTCGTTCTGCTGCCGGCCGGCATTGTCACTTATCTGGCGATGTGCCTGATGCTCAACGTTGCAAAAAGCCGCTCGCGGATCCGGCACGGCCTTCTGGTCCTGCGCAACGCAATCGCGCGCTAGCCAGCTTTATCGTTCCGGACATCGACGCGCGACCTCCCGCCATGCTAGCTATGCTGGCGGTCTGCGGTGTCGCACGTGGCGCTGCCGGTCCGGCAACATTTCCAGGGGATCGTCTGGATGAGCGGCCAATCCGACCTGGACACTGCCGGGTTGCGTCGTCTCGCCGCGCTGATTCGTCTTCGCGCGACCCGGATGGTCGCGATCCAGGGCTTTGGCTATCTCGGCCAGGCGCTCTCGTCGGCCGAGATTTTCGCCGTGCTGTTCGGCGGCGCGATGCGCTACGGGCACGACCGTTTCGTGCTGTCGCCCGGCCATTATGTCATCAGCCTTTACGCTGCTGCCGCCGAAACCGGGCTGATCGACCCGCAGGATCTCGCCACCTACGGCAGCGACGGTGCGGCGCTGGAGGCCATAGGCAGCGAACGGACGCCGCTCGGCGATCTTGTCTGCGGCTCGCTTGGGCAGGGACTTTCCGGCGCGGTCGGGTTTTGCGCTCGCAGCGCAGCTCGCCGGCGAGGATCGCGACGTGTTCGCATTTCTCAGCGACGGCGAAATGGAAGAAGGCCAGGTGTGGGAGGCGGCCATGTTTGCTGCCCATCGTCGGCTGGACCGGCTGGTCGCGGTCATCGACGCCAATAATTCGCAGGTCGACGGACCCGTAACGTCGGTCACCACGCTCGAGCCGCTCGCCGAAAAATGGCGCGCCTTCGGCTGGCGTGTCGCTGAAGTTGACGGCCACGATGTCGAGGCGTTCAAGACTGCCTTCGCCGCGCGGCGCGACAGGGGCCGGAGCCGCTCGTCGTTATCGCGCGCACGGAAATACTCGGCCGCATGCGCGCGATACCGCCGACAGTCGACGGACATTTCATCAAGCTCGATGACGAACTTCACGCCGCCATCGTGCGCGAACTGGAGGCAGCCCTTGCGTGAGCCGCCTTATCGCGACCGTGCTCAAGCCCTATGGCACGGCGCTCCTCGAACTGGCGCGCGAGCGTCCCGAAATCATCTGCCTCGGCGCCGACCTGACGCGGCAGACCGAGACCGATCTGTTTCGTGACGAGCTGCGGCGACCGCTTCATCAATGTCGGCATGGCGGAAGCGAACATGATCAGGCATCGCGGGCGGTCTCGCCCGCGCAGGCCACACCGTGTTCGTCAACACATTCGGCGTGTTCTGCACGCGGCGATGCTTCGACCAGATCGCGATGTCGGTCGCGTATCCGAATCTCGATGTGAAGATCGTGGGCTTTATGCCGGGCCTGTCGAGTCCCGGCGGGCCAAGCCATCAGGCGATCGAAGACGTCGCGCTGATGCGTGCGCTGCCGAATTTCACGGTCGTCGAGCCGGCCGATGCGATCGAGACCAGACAGGTGGTGGCGGCGATTGCCGACCGTCCCGGCCCGGTCTATCTGCGCCTCAAGCGCGGCGAGATTCCGGTTATTTTCGATGACGCCCACCGGCTCGACCTGGCGAAGGCGCAAACACTGACCGGCGGAGGCGATGCCGACGTTTGCATCGTGGCCTCGGGCATGATGATTCCCGCCGCGCTGGCCGCGGCGCGCACGCTCGGCGAGAATGGCGTCAGCAGCAGCGTGATCAATGTCCCGGTGATCAAGCCGCTCGACGGCGCGACCATCGCGGCGGCTGCCCGCCGCAGCCGCCTCGTCATCACCGCCGAAAACCACACCGTCATCGGCGGGCTCGGCTCGGCGGTGGCAGAAACGCTCGCGGAGGCCGGCATCGCCGCGACGCTGCGGCGCGTCGGGATAGCGGATACTTTCGCCGAAGCCGGCAGCCGCGAATATCTGTTCGCCAAATACGGGCTCGGCACGCAGGATATTGTCAACGCGGCCTGGCAGGGACTGGCCGTCAACCGGCCGGTGCCGGCCGCACCAATGATCGAGGCCAGTCCCGGGGCATACGCACCGGTGTGACGGCGTCAGTGCCGGATTGCGTTACGCACGATTCAGTCGGCGCGGCGCCGGAAATCCGCAAGGCTCCGTTCATCGACATTGACAGCAACCGCTTCGATCAAGCGGGATTATGCATGCGCCTCGCTGTCGAGGTGGGCCATTTGCGGCGCGTCGTAGCGGTCGCCGGCGATCCGGTCCGGCGTCACTGCCGCGTCGATGCGCCTGATGTCGGCGGCATCGAGTTTGAGGTCGAGCGTGCCGAGTGTTTCCTTCAACTGGTCTGGGCGTCGCGCACCCATCACCGGCACGATGTCGTCGCCGCGCGAGAGCACCCACGCGATCGCGAGCTGTGCCGGGCTCGCCCCTTTTTCCTCGCCGATCTGCCTGAGCGCCTGAACCAGCGCGAGATTTTTTTCCAGATTGCCCTGCTGGAAGCGCGGCATGCGCACGATACGGAGGTCACCTTTGGCGGTCGGGGATGGCACCCGCCCGCTCAACAGTCCGCGTGACAGCACCCCGTAAGCGGTGATGCCAATACCCAGCTCCCGCGTTGTCGGCAGGATTTTGGCTTCGATGCCGCGGCTCATCAGCGAATATTCGATTTGCAGATCGGCAATTGGATGCACCGCCTGCGCGCGGCGGATGGTTTCGGCACCGACTTCCGACAGGCCAACATGACGGACGTATCCGGCCTTGATCATGTCGGCGATGGCACCGATTGTATCTTCGATCGGCACCGCCGGGTCGAGACGCGCCGGACGGTAGATGTCGATGTAATCGGTGCCAAGGCGGCGCAGGGTATATGCGAGAAAGTTCTTCACCGCCTGTGGCCGGCCGTCGTTGCCGCCGAATATGCCGGACGGATCGCGCAGCGCGCCGAACTTCACCGAGATGACGACGTCGGAGCGCGGCACGCCTTCCAGCGCCCGCCGGATCAGCATTTCGTTGTGACCCATGCCGTAGAAGTCGCCGGTGTCGATCAGATTGATGCCGGCCGCGATCGCGGCCCGGATTGTGGCGATGCCATCGGCTTCGTCGTTGGGGCCGTACGTGCCGGGGGACATGCCCATGCAGCCGAGGCCGATCACGCTTACCGTCGGTCCGTTGCGTCCGAGTTTTGCAGTCTGCATTTTCATGGCCTCAATCCGTTAACCGGCGTTGGGACAGGGACTGACCAGCCGGCCGGTACCGCTCGAAAGGCCGCAGCACAAGCTAAGGCAATTATAAGCGATTTCCGACACAATGCGGTAACAGCCGCGTCACATGAATATTCTGGAACCGCTCCGGATTTGATGCGGTCGGGGCAGGTCACGGTCCGGCCCCCTGGCGCAGTGTCGAACGGCAAACCGGTCAGCGAGCCGATAACGCGATGAACCTCCTTCCGTCGATTCCGGTGGTCGACATCCGCAACGGCGGCCCGCCGCACCACGCGCGCCACAGTGCCGTCGTGGCGCGGGCCCTGCGCGACTCCTGCCTGCGGTTTTTACCGCCCGCGGCGCGCCCGATGATCCCGGCGCTCGACTGGCTGTCGCGGCGGTCGCTCGCGCGGTCGCGGTCGCCCTACTACGACGAAGTCGATCAGATTGCGGCTGCGCTCGATCTTCCGGGCATATGGCTGCTCAATGCTTCGTACCAGTGGGGCTGCACCGCGCGCGCCTGCGAAGAGCGCGGGACGCCGTGGCTGCTGCGCACGCTGGACTGGCCGTTCCAGGGCCTCGGACGGCACACCGAGATTGCGCACATGCGTGGCGCCAGCGGCGATTTCTTCAGTGTCACCTGGCCCGGCTACGTTGGCGTGCTGACGGCAATGGCGCCGCGGCGGTTCGCGGCCGCCCTGAACCAGGCGCCGTTGCGGCGGCAGACCCGGCACCGGTGGCTCCGCCCGTTCGATTACGCCGCGAGCGCCGCGCGCTCATCGGCGGCGGCGGGCCGCATGCCGCCGGATCAGCTTTTGCGCCAGGCGTTTGAAGGCTGCGCCGACTATGCAGCTGCGAGAATCCTGCTGGAACGGACGCCGGTGGCGCGGCCGGTGATCTATACGCTCGTCGGCGCCAAAGCTGCGGAGCGTTGCGTGATCGAGCGGACGGAAACCGGCTTTGTCACCCGCACCGAAGACACAGCCGTCGCGAACGACTGGGTGCCCTCTCGCCCGGGCTGGGAAGGCCGGATCGGGATGCGCCGGTTTCTGGTCTGCTCGTTTGCCGAGGCGGCCGGCTTCAGCCGGGCGCGCCGCGCCGCGCTGGCCGCATGGGGTGGCTCGCCATCGGACACCGGATTTGATTGGGTGCGGCAGCCGGTGCTTAATCCTTACACCCGGCTCGCGGTCGCCATGAATCCGGCGACCGGAACTTTGCGCGCTATCGGCTACGACGGCGGCGGGGGGCTTCTGCCCGAGCCAGTGACGACGGTGTGCGAACTGGAAAGCCGCGCGCAGGCGGCGTAACCGGCCGGACCGTTTGCCATCCGGCGGCGGCTGGCGTTATCTGGTCGGGCGCCGGCAGCGCGCAATGGCGGCAACCAGTTCGCGGGACGACCATGCCACTGATTACCAGCAACGACGGCACCAGACTTTATTGCGAGGAGGCGGGGACGGGGACGCCCGTAATTTTCGTCCACGAATTTGCCGGCGACTACCGCACCTGGGAACCGCAGATGCGGTACTTCTCCCGCTCGCATCGCTGCGTCACCTATTCCGCGCGCGGCTATCCACCTTCCGACGTGCCCACCGATCCGGCGCGCTACGGACAGGACGTGGCACGAGCCGATGTTATTGCCGTTATGGACGCGCTCGGCATCGAGCGGGCGCATGTGGTCGGCCATTCCATGGGCGCATACACCGCGCTGCATGTCGGCCTGCGTCACCCGCAACGCTGCATCTCGGTGACGGCGGCCGGCTGCGGCTGGGGCTCGGTGGCCGATCCGGCGGTGCGCGAGGCGATGCGGAAGCTCGCGCTGGAGAATGCGAAGCTGTTCACCGAAAAGACCATGCCGGAGGCTGCCGCGATCTATGCCGATACGCCGACGCGGCTGAGCCACAAGTACAAGGACCCGCGCGGCTTTGCCGAATTTGCCCGCATGCTTTCGGAGCACTCCGCGCTGGGCCACGCTTTGACGATGTCGATGCTGCAGGCGCGGCGTCCGACGCTGTGGGACCTCGAGGCCGATCTGAAACACTTCTCCGTGCCGCTCCTCGTCATCGTCGGCGACGAAGACGAGACCTGTCTCGACGGCAGCGTGTTTCTTAAACGCACCGTGCCGACGGCGGCGCTCCTCGTCATTCCGCGTTCGGGTCACACCATCACCAGCGAGGAGCCGGAAAAGATCAATGCCGCGCTCGCCGAACTGTTTCCGGCCGCCGAAGCGGGCCGATGGATGGCGCACCGGCCGCCGGGGTAAACTGCATGAGCACCGCAGCAGCGGGTCCGGTGAAAGCGGCGTCGTTCACGGCGCCTTTCCGCCATCCCGCGTTCGCGGTGATCTGGACGGCGACGCTGGTCTCCAATGTCGGCGGCTGGATGTACAGCGCGGCCTCGGGCTGGCTGATGACCACCCTCGACCCCAGCCCGCTGATCGGTCGCACTGGTTCAGGCGGCGAGCACGTCTGCCGATCTTTCTGCTGGCGCTGCCGGCCGGCGCGCTGGCCGACATTTTCGACAAGCGCAAATATCTGCTCGTCGTCGAGATCGCTGACGACGGCGGTGTCGCGGTCTACGCCGTGATGGTCGGACTGGGCCTGGCGACGCCCGGCAATCTGCTCGCTGTTCACGTTTCTGATCGGCGCCGCCGGCGCGCTCACGGTTCCGGCCTGGCAAGCTGTCGTGCCGCAGCTGGTGCCGAAAGAGGATCTGCCGCCCGCGATCGCCGCCAACAGCGTCGGCGTCAACATTTCGCGCGCGCTCGGTCCGGCGCTCGGCGGCGTCGTCGATCTCGGCGTTCGGCATCGTCGGCGCCGTTCTGGATCAACGCGCATTTCCAATCTCGGCATCGTCGGCGCGTTGCTGTGGTGGCGCGCAGCCAACAGGCCGAGCACGCTGCTGCCGGCGGAGCGTTTCGGCCAGGCGATCTGGACCGGGCTTCGCTATGCCCGGCACAATCCGCATCTGCGCGCGACCATGATCCGCGCCGCCGGATTTTTTCTGTTCGCCAGCGCCTATTGGGCGCTGCTGCCGCTGGTCGCGCGCGAGCAGATCGCGGGCGGGCCCGACCTCTATGGCGTGCTGCTCGGCGTCATCGGCGTCGGCGCCGTGGGCGGCGCCTTTTTTCTGCCGCGGCTGAAAGCGAAACTCGGGCCGGACCGGCTGATGGCGCTCGGCGCGCTCGGCCAGGCCGTGCGCCATGGTGCTGTACGGTCTCGCGCGCGAGCCGGTGACGGCGCTGGTCGCGAGCCTCGATCGCCGGCGCGTCGTGGATCGCGGCGCTGGCGACGCTCAGCGTCTCGGCGCAGGTCGCTCTGCCGGACTGGGTGCGCGGCCGCGGCCTTGCGCTCTACACGACCGTGTTCTTCGGCTGCCTCACGCTCGGCAGCGCGGTGTGGGGCGAGGTCGCCGTCTTATCGGGTCTGCCGGCTGGCGCACTTTATCGCCGCCGCCGGCGCGGTCGTGGCCATTCCGTTGACCTGGCGCTGGAAGTTGCAGACCGGCGCCGAGCTCGACTCTGACCCCGTCGATGCACTGGCCGGCGCCGATCACCAGCGCAGGACATCGAGGACGACCGCGGCCCGGTGCTGGTGACCGTCGAATACCGCATCGCGCCCGCAGGACCGCGACGCATTTCTCGATGCTGTTGCGCGGCTCGAACATGAGCGGCGGCGCGACGGCGCCTACGCCTGGGGCATGTTCGAAGACGCGGCCGAGGAGGGCCGCATTGTCGAAACGTTCCTGGTCGAATCCTGGATGGAGCATTTGCGCCAGCATGAGCGGGTCACCAATGCCGACCGCGCCGTTCAGGATGCCGTCGCCCGCTTCGACGTCTCCGGCGATCCGAAGGTGACGCATTTCGTTGCGCCGGAATCCTGACGGCGCCTAAACCCGCCGCAACGGCATCGACCAGCCGAGCCAGGCTCCGATCGCCGTAAACACCGACATCGTTACGAAGACCGCGCGGAACGCCTGGCCGATCTCGCCCTGCACCACCGCCTGCCGTGCCGGCCGAAAGCGTCGCGATCGCGTCCGGTCCGCGATCGATCATGGCTCCAAACAGCTTTGCCGTTTCCGGATCGCTCGACGCCAGGACCGAAAACAAAACCGCGGCGACAACGGCGGTGCCGAAAGCAGCGCCGACCGAGCGTGAAAACTGGACCATGGCCGCGCCGGTGCCGAGCATGCGTTGTCCGGCTACTGCCTGCACCGTGACCTGCACGACACCCATCACCGTACCCATGAACAGCGCCGTCGCACCAAACACCCAGGGCAGCGCTGGCAGACTGAGGTGAGGTATCCAGACTGCGAAGAACAGCAATGCGACGGTCGCAACGCCAAGCCCGACCGTGGGGAAGATGGCCGTGCGGCCGGTTCGCGTCACCAGTTGCCCGGTGACAAGCGAGCCTACGCCGATGCCGAATGTCAGCGGCAGCAGCAGCAGGCCGGTCTCGGCCGGCGACGTGCCGCGCACCGCGCGCAGATAGATCGGCAGGAATGTGATAAGCGAGACCAGAACGGCGCCGTGGCAGGCCGCAAGCGCGTCGCTGCGCCAGACCGAAGACTCCCTGAACAAAACCGGCGGAATAAGAGGCGAGGTGGAGTGCCGCTCCTGCCAGATCAGTGCGAGCAGCGCCACGATACCGAATGCGATAAGCGCCGCGACCATCGGAAGCGTGCTCATGTCCATCCGCTGCGCCTGTTCGAGCGCGAGGATGATGGGGCTCACGAACAGCGTGAACAGCACCAGGCCCGGAGCGTCGAACGTGGTCCGGCGCGGATCGGCCGGATGCTTCGCCAGCCGCATGACGAGAAAGATCGCGACAAACCCGAGCGGAACGTTGACGAGAAAAATCGACCGCCAGCCGAAAGCCTGCGTGAGATAGCCGCCTGCCACCGGGCCGAACGTACTCGACGCTACCGAGACGCCGGCAAGGTAGCCCTGATAACGGCCGCGTTCGCGCGGCGGAATGGTTTCGCCGACCAGCGCCTGCGAAAGCGTCATCAACCCGCCGCCGCCAAATCCCTGAAGGACGCGCGCCGCGGTGAGGGACACGATGTTCGGCGCGAGCGCACACAGCACCGAGCCCACAATAAAGATGCCGAGCGCCGTCAGCATCATGTTGCGCCGGCCGAACGAATCCCCGAGCCGGCCGTACATCGGAGCGGCGATGGTGTTCGCGATCAGATACGAAACGACCACCCAGGAGAGCCGCTCAACCTCGCCGAAATTTGATGCGATCGACGGCAACGCGGTGGCGACGATGGTCTGGTCGGCGACCGCCAGAAACATCGGCAGCATGATCGACGGAAACACCGACCAGAACAGCGAGCGCGACGATGGCTTTGCCGCGGCGGCCGTGGAGGTTTCAGCCTCCGGGGGGATTCTGTTATCGGGCATCGGGCAGGGGGAGGGTCTGGAACTATCTTATGCGGGCGCGCCGGTGGCTGATCCACCTATAACGCAGAACGCGCGCCGCCGCCGGACCGAATTGCGTGCGGCCCGCCGACCGTTCTGTCGCAGGCAAAATTGATGAGGGGTCGGGCCGGACGGTCAGCGGAAGCCGCAAAACAGGCAAAACACCAAAGCGCCGGCCGCCACGAGGGCGGCCGGTTTCGTCGTTGCGTCTTCGCTACCGGCAGCGTCGCACGCTTAGCCGAGGAAACCGACGCGTTCCTGTTCGCGCGCCTCGGCTTCGGTCTTCGGCTGCGCCGGCAGTTGCAGCACGGTTGCCGCCTGACCTTCGCACAGCAGCGTCAACAGCACGGTGCGCCCGTCAGGAAATTCGAGCGCGTCGTGATGTGCGGCCATCTTCTCCTTGTTGACCTGGCGGAAGATGGCGGTCTGATGATTGATGGTCTTTGTTTTCCAGCCGAGCAGGCCGGCCGGCAGGCATGCTACTTCGCTGGCGAATGCCAGCTCGGTGCCGGGCATCACGCATACCGCCATGCCGAGATCGTCGGAGGCGGCAAAGCCGCGTGTGCCGGTGCCGAAGTCCCGCGTTACAAGTTTGTCGCCAACTTCCGCGGGTCGCGATCGCACGCTTTGGAGGCTAAAGTCACACATCGTGACTCCTTTCTCCCCGGCAGTGTCAACCGGGGCTCTCGTAACACCCCCCGCTACCCCTCGCTAACGACGTCAAGCAAGAATAGTGCCGCGTACACGTACCAAAATCATTTCAGCGCCACCTCGTGTCGCAATTAAGACCGCGAGCGATTGCGGCGCATGGCTGTGTTGTCGCCGGGTTTGGACACCAGCCGCTTTAATCGAGTTCAGCGCAATATTTTAGCGGCTTGCTCACGATCAGGGCGGCAGCCAGCGTCAGAGATTGTTGATGAGTTCTTTTACGGAGTCCAGTGCCGGACGGTCGCGGCCTCGCCGGCCGGTACGATGCGGTGTATCAGCAGATGAAGAACATGAACGGCGTTACGGCCGTCTGGAAGACGCGCACCGACGGGAAGCCGCTGACGCCTTCGCCGGGCGTCAGTGAAGTCGAATGCCGCATGGCCGCCGTGATGACGAAGTCCAGGATTAATATCTACAGAACGGCGTCTTCAGCTTCCTTACACCCCTGCCGTGGCAGCTTCCGCCCGGGTGCGATGACATTCGGAATCGATGCAAACGAAGAGGAGGATTTGCCATGCCTGGCCTGAGAATTGCCGTTTTCGCTCTCGCTCTGTTCGGCACCGTCATGGTGGCGGGCGAGGCTTCGGCGGCGATGCCGGTGACCGGCCTGGAACCGGCCGTCCGGCAAGTGAGCATCGTTCAGGACGTTCGCTGTTGCTGGGGCCGCGGATACTGGCGCGGTCGCGGGTACTGGGGCCGTGCCCGCTTCTACGGTCGTCCCTACTGGGGCCGTCCTTTCGTTTATGGCCGCCCGTACTGGGGTCGTCCCTATTGGGGCCGTCCCTATTGGTACGGTTGCCGCTGGGGTCGCTGCTGGTGGTAGTCGCGGCGGGCATTTGACGGCGCCCGATCGCAGGCACCGCCCTGACAATGCGGCTTTGGCCGGACAACCCGGCCGGGGCCGCCTTGTGTTTCAGGACTTTTTGCGTTTCAGGCCTTTTTGCTTTTCAGGCCCGGAGCACCTTGCCGGGATTGAGGATACCGTTCGGATCGAGCATGCGCTTGAGACTGCGCATTAGTTCGATCGCCACCGGATCTTTCACTGACGGTAGCAGATCGCGCTTCATCACTCCGATGCCGTGCTCGGCGGAAATCGAGCCGGCGTATTTTTTCACCACCGCGAACACGACTTCGTTTGTGTCGCCCCAGCGTTCGAGAAACGCCGCCTTGTCTGCGCCTTCCGGCTGGATGACATTGTAGTGGATATTGCCGTCGCCAAGATGGCCGAACGGCAGCGGGCGCGCGCCCGGCATGAACGCCTTCACCGCCGCGTTTGCCTCCTCGATAAACGCCGGCACGGCTGCGACCGGCACCGAGACGTCATGCTTGATCGAGCCGCCGGCCTGGCGCTGCACTTCTCCGAACATCTCGCGCAAACGCCAGAACGCCCGCGTCTGTTCGAGGCTCTCGGCGATGGTGGCGTCGGCGACCAGTCCCTTTTCGAGGCCATCGGCCAGCAGACCTTCCATCACGTCCCGCAATCCGTGTTCGGCTTTGCGCGGACAGTTCGATCAGCACGTACCAGGGATGCGGTGCCGGCAGCGGATCGCGGCAGCCGGCGGCGTGGTGGAGCACCAGTTCCAGGCCGTCGCGTGACATCAGTTCGAAGCTGGTCACGCTGCCGCCGGCGCGTTGCGTGGCGATGCCGAGCAGGTCGAGGGCGGCCTGCGGCGACGCCAGCCCGACAATGGCGGTTTCGACGGAACGGGGGCGCGGCAGCAGCCGCAGCACCGCAGCGGTGATGACGCCCAGCGTTCCTTCGGCGCCGATGAACAGGTTTTTCAGATCGTAGCCGGTATTGTCTTTTTTCAGCTTGTTGAGGTTGTTGAGAATGCGGCCGTCGGCCAGCACCACTTCGAGTCCGAGCGCGTGCGATCGCGCGACGCCGTAGGCAAGCGCGGCGGTGCCGCCGGCGTTGGTCGAGAGATTGCCGCCAATGGTGCAGGTACCTTCCGACGGCAGCAACTGCGGATAAAGCCGGTCGACACCGGCGGCGGCTTCGCGCGCCCGCTGCAGCGTCACTCCTGCTTCGCAGGTGATCGTGTTCGAGGCCGGGATCGATCTCGCGGATGCGATCGAGCCGGTTGAGGGACAGAACAATCTCGTTGTTGTGCGGGGTCTGGCCGCCGACCAGGCCGGTATTGCCGCCCTGCGGCACCACCGGCGTCAATGTTTCGTTCGCGAGCCGGAGGATTTCCGCGACTTCGGCGGTGGATCCTGGGCGCAGCACCAGCGGTGAGCGCCCGCGATACAGATCGCGCATCTCGAGCAGATAAGGCAGTTGCGCCTGCGGATCGGTGATGGCGAATTTCTCGCCGACGATGGCGGCAAAGCGCGCGAGCAGCGCTTGATCGATGACGGATACTGGCTTGTCGAGCATGGCGATGGTTTCCGGACAGACCTTCACTCTACACCGGACGCGACCCGCGCGCCCGCGACGTCTGGCGCCTAGCGGGCCGCGGCCCGCGCCAGCCGGTCGTTGATCGCCTCGCCGAGCCCTTCGCCCGGAACAGGCATCACCGCGATCGCGCTGGCGCCCGCCGCATCAAGTGCGCGCAGATGCGAAAACAGATTGGCGGCCGCCTCGATCAGATTGCCTCGTGGCGACAGATTGAGCACTTTTTCCGCCCCTTCGGCTCCCTCGGCGGGCTCGGCGAAGGCGAGCAGCGCTTCGCCGGGCGCGACGCGGAGCGCGTTGAGACGGAGTTTGGTGCGCGGCGCGTAATGTGCGCTCAGCATTCCCGGCGCGAGCGGGGCTTCGCCGAACACGCCGGACGGAGCGTACGCGAGCTTCTGCTTCAGGACGGCTTCGATCGCCGCGCGGGTAAGACCGCCGGGCCGCAGCAGCACCGGCTCGTCGAGACAGGCAATGATGGTGGATTCCACGCCGACCGGCGTGGCGCCGCCGTCGATGATGAAGTCGATGCGCCCGGCGAGATCGGCCTGCACATGCTCGGCCCGCGTCGGCGATACATGGCCCGAGCGGTTTGCGGACGGTGCGACAACGGGCTTGCCGAAGGCAGCCAGCACGTCGCGCGCGACGGTGTGGTCGGGAACCCGCACCGCGATGGTGTCGAGGCCGGCGGTCGCCAGATCGGACACGCGGCATCTGGCCGCTTTTGGCAGAACCAGCGTCAGCGGCCCGGGCCAGAACGCTTTGGCGAGCCGCGCAGCCCTCGGATTGAAGCGCGCAAGCGCCCGCGCGGCCGTGAAGTCGACCACGTGCGCAATCAGCGGATTGAACGCCGGCCGGCCCTTCGCCTCGTAAAGCCGCGCCACGGCACGCCCGTTGGTGGCATCCGCGCCCAGGCCGTAGACGGTCTCGGTCGGGAACGCGACCAGACCGCCTGCCGCCAGCACGCGGGCCGCTTCGGCAACCGAGAGGCCGCCCGCTTTGGCGAGGCGCGTAGTCAGCGAGACTGTCATCGGCATCCTCCGGTGCCTGAATAGCGGAAATAGCGCCCGCTTGCAGCCCCGCACCGCGGATTGTATAAGGCGCGGCTTCGTCGGAGTGTAGCGCAGTCTGGTAGCGCACCACGTTCGGGACGTGGGGGTCGCAGGTTCAAATCCTGCCACTCCGACCAACTGTTTTATATCCAGTCCGGATTACGTCTTTGCTTCCGCGGTGGCCAGCCGGGGCTGGGGAGCGTCGGAGCGGAGGAGCGTCGCGCGTTGCGGATCGGTCCCGGCGAAGGAGACCGCCCCGCCGGTCACAAATAGCGTGCTTTGAGATCGACGGTGGTCTCGCTGCCGATGCGCTCGTAGTTGGCGGCAAGCCATTTGTCCGCGCGGTCGCGGCCGATCTCGAACAGATGCATCAGGAATTTCCAGTTGGCGTTCATTTTGCTCGAGCCGGACAGTTCCTTGATGATGTCCTCGGCTTCGATCAGATGAATGAACATGCGTTTGCCGCCGGCGAGTTTGCCCTCGTCGATCATCTGGGTCACGAACGCAACCGCCCGCATTTCGCGCATCAGCGACGAGTTGAAGCTGATTTCCTGCATGCGGTTGAGGATCGCGCGCGAATTGGTCGGCAGCTCCGCCCGTTCGGTCGGCGTCAGGTGAACCAGCAGCACGTCCTGCGACTGACAGCCATAGATCACCGGGAAGATCGCCGGATTGCCCATGAAGCCGCCGTCCCAATAGGCCTCGCCGTCGATCACCGGCGAGCGCATCATGAACGGCAGGCAGGCCGAGGCCAGCACGTGGTCGGCGGTGATCTCGGAGCTGGGAAATACCGCTACTTTGCCCGTGCGCACGTTGGTCGCGCTCAGAAACAGCTTCACGACTTTCTGCGCCCGTACCAGCTCGAAGTCGACGACCTCGTTAAGCAGGTCGCGCATCGGATTAACGTCCATCGGATTGAGCTGATAGGGCGACATGAAGCGGCTGATGATGTCCACCATCACGTAGCCAGGCGAATGCTCGAGGCCGAAATTCGGGTTCATCTGGTCGAACAAAGACGGGGCGATGATGCTGGCCGATGTCGTATCCGACATCTTTTTCCAGAACGTGTGCATCAGCTCTTTGGCGCCCTTGCGCCCGCCGCGCGCCAGTCCGTCGGCGATCAGCACCGCGTTGACGCCGCCCGCGCTGGTGGCGGTGATGCCGTCGAAGGTGAGACGTTCGTCTTCAAGGAGCCGGTCGATCACCCCCCAGGTGAAGGCGCCGTGGCTGCCGCCGCCCTGGAGAGCCAGGTTGATGGCCTTTTCGCCGGGAATGGGAGTGCCGCCCTTGATCTCGGCGGATGTGGGCTGCGCGGTCATCAGTTCCCCTCCAATGCGCGCCGGTTCTGACCGACTTTGGAACTTCAATTTAGCACCGGCTAACCGGTTCTGCCATCATAATAAATCCTGCCGGTTACGGATTTCACGCTGGTGACGCCGGTCATTCCGCAAAAAACGGGTTTTTGTCGCGGCGGTTAACGAAGCTTGCTGGTCAGGGCGGTCTTCTCGCCCAGCGTATCGCGCACGTAGAGCAGGCTCACGGCGGCAAAGATCACCACCACGATCGGCGCCGCGAACACGATGGCGACCGATCCGAACAGCCAGGTGATCGCGACGATCCCGAGCAGCATGACTGCGGGCGGGATCGCCACCATGCGGCGTTGAATCAGCGGGGCGATCAGATTGCCCTCGATCTGATGAATGATCAGATAGGCCACGCCGGTCCATAACGCGGCTTCGGGGCTTTTGCTCAGCGCCACCAGAACGGCCGGGATCGCGGCCAGCAGCGGTCCGAGATAGGGGATGAATTCGCCGATGCCGGCGATAAGCCCCAGCGCCACAGATGACGGCACACCGATCAGCCACACCGCAACGGCCGCCAGCACGCCGATGATCACCATTTCAATCAACTGGCCGACCAGCCACAGCCGCAGAGCCTCGCCGATGCTGTCGATGATTCCGGCGGCGCGGGCGTGCGATGCGGGTGGAAACAGCCAGATCAGCCCGTTGCGATAAAGGGCGGGCTGCGCCGCCAGATAGGCGCCGCTGATCACCATGATCACAACCGCTTCCAGCAGCGAACTGCTGATTTTCAGGAATCCGGAGAGCATGTCGGTGACAGACAGGTCCGAACCCGCGGCGTGGTCGAGGGCGAACTTGCCAAGCGGCGCATTCTGAAGAAAGCCCTGGATGTCGCTGCTGGCCGCTCCGACCCGGCGAGCGATGTCCTGAAACTCGCCTCCGATCCGGGAGCCGAACAGGTAGCCGGTGCCGCCGATGATCGCGACGATACCGAGCCCGGAGATGACGAGGGCGACCGGTTCCGGCACCGAAAGCCAGCGCCTGAAGGGCTGTGCCCCCAGCCGTATCAGCATGGCGAAGATGACCGCGCCGATCGTCATCAGGACGACGCCGAACAGATACCAGACGAGGAACGGCAAAACCGCTACCGCAACGACGATCGACGTCTTTTTGAAAAAATCGAGGTAGGTGTGCTGCATGACTCGCGGTTCGCGTCGCAGGCCGGGGAGGGCGGCGCTGCATTGGATCAATTTATAGCGCAATCGTTGCGGCGCGTACCCGGAAGAATTCGGCCGGCCGGAGCCCGCGTTCGGGCCGTCGGCCAGGGCCGCGCCGCTCATGCGCATTTTCCGGCACCCGAGAGCCGAAACGCGCACTGACCGGCGGGTTTATTCACCGGCCTCGCGGCCGGCATTGCCCGCGGGTGAATTCGGTGATTATTGGGCGCGCCCATGACCAGTAACGCCACCAGCAACGCGACCACGGCCGCCAGCCCGACCCGCCTCACGATCCGCCGGCCCGACGACTGGCATCTGCACGTCCGCGACGGCGAAATGCTCAAGGCGGTGCTGCCCTGGACCGCGCGGGAGTTCGGCCGCGCCATCCTGATGCCGAACCTCGTGCCGCCGGTCCGCACCAGCGCGGAGGCCGCCGCCTATCGCGAGCGTGTCAAGGCAGCGCTCCCGCATGGCTCGCGCTTTTTGCCGCTGATGACCTGCTATCTCACGGACGAGACCGATCCCGACGATGTCGAGCGCGGCTTTCGCGACGGGGTGTTCGTCGGCGTCAAGCTTTACCCGGCCAACGCCACCACCAACTCGGCGGCCGGTGTTACCGACTACCGCAACATCACCCGCGTGCTCGCCCGCATGGAAAAGATCGGGATGCCGTTTTTGATGCACGGCGAGGAAGTCGGTCCCGACATCGACATTTTCGACCGCGAAGCCGTGTTCATCGAACGCCGCGCATCGAAATGGGTGAAGGAATTTCCCGGGCTCCGCATGGTGCTGGAACATCTGTCGTCGAAAGACGGCGTCGAGTTCGTCAAAAGCGCCGCGCCTCAGGTCGGCGCCACCATCACGCCGTACCACCTCAATCTCACCCGCACCGACTGGCTCGGCGCCGGCCTCAAGCCGATGATGTATGCCATGCCGGTGATCAAGACCGCGAACGACCGCGCCGCTTTGCGCAAGGCCGCCACCTCGGGCGCGGAATGTTATTTCCTCGGCACCGACTCGGCGCCGCATCCGTTCGCGCGCAAGGTGGCGGTCAGCGGCGTTCCGGGCATTTTCAACGCGCCGGTAGCGATCGCAACCTACGCGAAGGTGTTCGAGGAGGAAGGCGCGCTCGACCGGCTCGAAGCGTTCGCCTCGCTCAACGGACCGAAGCATTACCGCCTGCCGCCGAACGAAGACACGATCGTGCTGGAAAAATCGCCGTGGACGGCGCCGGTCGAGATTGCGGTGGCGGGGCCGGACGAGCGGACGCTGCTTTACCGCGGCGGCGAGACCATCGAGTGGCGGGTGGTGGGCTGATTGAGTACGCTCAAGCGTCGGTCCCTGGCGTCACGCACGGCTGTGCCCGCAAGCCATGTCGCCGGCGCCGGGCGTGTTTGTAACGATCCGGAGAGCGATTTATGACTGCTTTCGCCGACAAGGAAACCATCGCCGACCTGACGGCGAAGATGCTGCTCGAGGTCGAAGCGGTGCGCTTTATGACCGACAAGCCGTTCATCTTCACGTCCGGCTGGGCGAGCCCGGTTTATACCGACTGCCGGCGGCTGATTTCGTTTCCGCGCGTGCGCAGGGCGCTGGTGGATTTCGGCGTCGCGACCGTGGAGCGGGAAATCGGCTTCGAGCAGTTCGATTCGGTCGCCGGCGGCGAGACTGCCGGCATTCCGTTTGCAGCCTGGATGGCCGACCGCCTGATGCTGCCGATGCAATACGTGCGCAAGAAGCCGAAAGGCTTCGGACGCAACGCGCAGATCGAGGGCCAGCTCAATCCGGGCGACCGCGTGCTGCTGGTCGAAGACATGACCACCGACGGCCGCAGCAAGGTCAATTTCTGCAACGCGCTGCGCGGCGCGGACGCGGTGGTCGAGCACTGCTTCGTGTTCTTTTTCTACGACATTTTTCCCGAAGGCAAAAAAATCCTCGCCGATCTCGGCGTCTCGCTGCACGCGCTGGCGACCTGGTGGAACGTGCTGGAAGCGGCCAAGAAGAGCGGCAAATTCGACAAGGCGAGACTGCGCGATGCCGAAGCCTTCATGAAGGATCCTGCGGGCTGGTCGAAGGCCCACGGCGGCGCATCGCAGGCGGCCGAGTGACACGTCTTTCCGCGCGCGGTCGCGTGCAGTAACGGACGCCGATGATGAGCCCCTGGCCGACCGAATTGCGTCTCGTCAAAGACCGCCGCACGCTTTCGGTCGCGTTCGACGGCGGCGAGCGCTTCGAACTGCCGGCTGAATATCTGCGCATCCGCAGCCCGAGCGCCGAGGTGCAGGGGCATTCGCCGGCCGAGCGCCGCGTCGTCGCCGGCAAGCGCGATGTGCAAATTCTCGAGGTGCTTCCGGTCGGCAATTACGCGGTGCGGCTGGTGTTCGACGACACCCATTCGACCGGCATCTTCAGCTGGGACTATCTGTTCGATCTGGGGCGCAATCGCGAAAAATACTGGGACGAATATCTCCGCGAGCTTGCGGAGAAGAAGCTGTCCCGCGACCGCCCGGCGCCGTAGCGGGATCTGCCCCCGAAAATCTCGAAAGCCGCGGAGATTTATGCCGATTTGTCGGCGAATTGGCGCGTGCCGGTTATCGGTTTCCTGCACACCCGTACGTAGTTCTACCGACGGCGCGCCGGGCTGGCGCGTCCGCGTGAGTGATCCAAGGGCAATTCATCAGCAGAGGGTTAGACGCATGCGCGATCTCTTCCGGAAGTTCGTCGTCGACGAGCGCGGTGCCAGCGCGATCGAATATGGCCTGCTGGCCGCCGGCGTCGCCGGGGCCATTATTGCGGTCGTTTTCACGCTCGGCACCAGCGTCAACGGGACGTTTTCGAGCGTTTCGACGGCGCTTAATTAGGGCAGCGGGAACAGCCCGAGGTAACGAACGGTCAATCCCGTCAGCGCATCATTGCGGGCAGTGTCGGGGCGGGGTCGTTTTGTTGGGGTGCCTGCCGACATGAGAACGGCCCTGGTCCCGCTCGGTCGGGGCCGGGCCGTTCGCCTTTGTTCCTTCGTGAACGGGAACGGGCTGTCGCGCCGGCCCAGGGTCGCTGATTTCACCGCATATGGTTGACGGAAAGTTCCGGCCCCCGTCGGCGGCACGGGGCATGGCCTCTCCGCGTTCAACTGGAAGTATGATGGGGCGGCCGAATCACATCGGCTGTACGTGACTGCTACCGGGGGCGGTATGAAGCGGCGAAATTTCCTTGCACTGATGGCGGGGGCGGCGACGTTGCTGTCGCCCTGGATGCGGCCGGCACGGGCGCAGAATCCCCAGCAAACAAATCCGGCGCCGAAGCCACCGCCAGCGGGTTCGCCACAGGCCGCGCCGGGTGCGACCGCTACGGCCGAGCCGGTCGGTCTCGTCGCCACGCTCGAAGGTGCCGCTACCGCGAGCCGGGCCGGTGCGAAGGAACCGGTCGGCCTCGCGATCGGCCAGCCGATTTTCGTCAACGACACTCTTGCGACCGGCCCGGATTCCACGCTCGGAGTCACGTTCGACGACGGCACGACATTCAGCCTGTCCGCGAATGCGCGTATCGCCGTCAACGCCTTCGTCTATCAGAAGGACACCACCGGCAACGCCGCGTCGATCAATGTCGCCGCCGGCACCGCAGCCTTCGTTGCGAGTCTCGTCGCCAAAACCGGCGATATGAAAATCACCACGGCGACTGCGACGCTCGGCATCCGCGGCACCACCGGCGTGGTCGAGGTGCCGTCAGGCGGCGGGACGGGCGGCGGAGAACCGACGGTCAAACTTTATCCGGACGCCAACGGTCATGTCGGGCAGATCGAAGTGTTCGACTCGCAGGGCGGGCGGCTCGGTGCGCTGACAAAGGGTGCGAGCGCCTTTACGCTTCGCGCCGTCCCGGGCGGCCGCATCGAGGTAGTGCCGTTCAGAATTTCGCGCGAGGAAGCGGCGCGCGACCGGGCGGTGCTGCAGCGGCTGCGCGCTTCGAACAAGGCCGGGCGGAAGATGACGGGCGCGGCACGAAAGTCGCGCGGCAACCCCGGGGGGCCGAACCGGCCGCTGCGGCCGGATCGCCCGAAAAACGGCAGCAGGCCGCCGGCCGGCAAACCCAGGTCTTCACAAGGCAAACCCAAACCGCCTCCCGGCAAACCCAAATCGTCACCCCGGGGACAGTAGAGTCGCGCCGGAAAAGGAGACAGGATGGTTGCGGTGCCGGTCCGTCGCATTCTGCGCTGTCTGGTGGCGGCCGCGCTCGTGGCGTTGCCGTCGGCGGTTCGCGCCCAGTCCGCCCGCCCGCAAAATCAGTTTCTGGACCTGTTCGCGGCCTCCGCGACCAGCGATGCCGCGATGGCGGCATACCGGCGCGCCCTGGCGGAATATCTGGAGGCCTGGGCGAGCTACAGCGCCAGCGCCGATGCCTACTGGAGCGCAATCTCGGAAAAACGGCACGTGCGATCAGGCAAGCGCGCCGGTCACGAACCGCTCTCGCTCGACGACTACGTGCTCACCCAGCCACCGGTCTATACCGGTCCGCCACGGCCGCGCGACCCCTCGAAACCACAGGAGCCACCGCAACCGCCGCCCTACGTGCCGGTGGTCGCGGATTTTCTGGACAGCGCGCGGCGCGAGTTCAAATTCGTGCCGCGCCTGCCGAAGGACGAGAGCGAGTACAAGCGGGCTTACGCCCGAGTGGCGCTCGCGGCGGGGCTCAACCGGGACCAGATCGTGCGAATTTACGCCTTCGAGGCAGGCGGCAACGGCACATACGATGTCGAGGCCGGACTCGAATACAACAGGCGCGCGCGGGCGATTACCACGGCGCTCGGCTACAACCAGTTGCTCGCGACCAATACCGTCGAGATCGTTGCCGAGAGTGGCAATCATGTGGTTGGCAGTCTGCTGGCCACAGCTGCGACCCTGCCGGGCGCCGAGCGCGCCGCGCTGGAAAGCAAAATCGGCATCCTCCGCCGGATGATGAGCTTTGCACGCAGCGTGCCTGACGACTGGAACCAGCATCAGGCGCTGGCCGGCACGCCGAAGGGACTGGGCGTTCACGCGCTCAATCTCGACGTCGACATCGGGCCTTATCTGCAGACGCAGAAGCTGATGGACTCGGTGCTGTTCGGGCGCCGCAGGGGATTGACCGGCACGCTCACCGCCGCCGAACTGGAAATGATGAACCTCACCGGCGACGGCAACGGCTTCGACATGATCACCATGCCGGCGGCCTGGCGCGACAAAGTGCCGACCTCCAATTTCTTTCAAAAAAGCGGCTGGCGCGACAACCCGGTCGCACAGCGCAACAACGTGGTCGGAAAGCTGATCGCTGCGACCGACGCGCGCATGGACGAAGAAGCCCGCAAGGCCGGTGCCCGGGAGCTTTCGGCGGCGCTCCGCTGAAAACGAATGGGCGGCCGCGCTCGCGGCCCGCAGGCCCTTTAAACTTCGGAATTCACCGTTACATCAGGGTTTAAAACCCGGTTGGGGCGTGGCACATCCGTGCGGAGATTTACGCCTGTGCCGCAAAGGAATGGCATTCATGTCGCAAGAACAGGATTCTCAGGAACGGCCGTGCCTTCACTGCGCGATGGTCGAATTGATCGACGAGTTTTATGCCGAGTATCCTGCGGCCGGCGGTGAGCCGGACACGGTCGACACCGATGAAGTGGTTACGGCAATTGCAAAGACCGTGGCAGAGCTGACGTGCAGCCAGGACGGCGCGATCCGCCAGCAGCTGATCGACCAGTTGACGCGCGAAATCGTGAGTTATGACGCCGAATTTCGCCAGGACGACGCGGCAGGCACGATCGGCTCTCACGCCCGGCATTAGCCGGATTTGCCGACTGCGTCACCGGCAGTCACAAAGCGATCGCGCGAGCCGACAGGTTGTTTTTCCAGAAATTTTGCGCTGATGGTGGGCGCTGTAGGGATTGAACCTACGACCTCTCCCGTGTGAAGGGAACGCTCTCCCGCTGAGCTAAGCGCCCGGTCCGATCGGCGGCGGGATTTAAGGAACGGGTCGGCAGGGTGTCAAGCGAGCCTTAATTCGACGCCACGCGCGAGGCGGTCGATTGCAGGGCGCGGATGCGGTCGGCGAGCGTGCCCTTGCCCTGCTGCGGCTGGTCGATGCTGCCGGTCGCGGCGGCGCCGCTGGTGCCGTTGACGCCGGCGGCGCGGTCGCTTCCGGCCTCCTTCACCTGAGCCAGCACGGGGATTTCGGCTGCCAGCATGGCCTCGATCGGCGAGCCCGGGCCCTCCAGCGTGGCGGTGAGGCGGGCCACTTCGGCCGCGACATCATTGATGCGCTCGCGAAGCAGCGCATTCTCGACCCGCTCTGCCGCCCAGCTTGTTTCCGTATCGCGCCGCAGGCCCGAAAGCTCGGCCTGCAGCCTGGTGCGCTCGTCGATCGCGTTGGCGAGTTGCGCTTCGAGCTGCTTGATGTCGGTGCGCAGCCGCTCGACCGTGACGCCCGCGCGCGCGCCGGCGTGCTCGACCTCCTCGCGCAAATCCTTTTCGGTCTGGCCGGCGGCCTGGGCTTCGCGGCGCAGGCGTTCGATCTCGACGTCGCGCTGGGCGATCTGCCTGCCCTGATCGTCGAGCCGGGCCTCGAGTTCGTGGACGCGGCGGCTCAGCACTCCGGCTTCCGCGGTCTGCTCCATCAGTTCGCGTTCGAGTTCGCCGGTTCGCGTCGCAAGTCCGTCGAGCTTGCCGCGGGTTTCCTCCGACTGCTTGATGACGGCTTCCGCCTCGCCGCGCTGGCGCAGCAGGCGCTCTTCGGACGCACGGACCGCGCGATCGTAGTCGCCGACGCTGACCTTCATGGCTTCGATCTGGGTGCGGAGCGCCGCGAGTTCGACGCGCTGGCCGTCGGCCAGGATCGAACGTTCGCCCAGTTCGGACATGAGTTTGGCGAGGTCGGCCTGCTTGTCGGCCAGCGTCCGCTGCGCTTCGTGCAGCGCGGTGGTTTTGGCGCTGAGTTCTTCTTCCGTCGCCCGCAACTGGTCGCGCAGGGCTCTGTCGCGCGATTCCAGCGCGAAGATCGCCGCGGTCTTTTCGCCGAGCTCCTTCTTCAGATGATTGATGGCCTCGGTCTTCTTGCCAAGCTCGGCGAGCTGGCCGGTGGTCCTGGCCTTCATCTGCTCGACGCTCATTTCGAGCCGGCGCGTCGACATTGCGAATTCGGCGCGGAGCTGGTCCTTGTCGGCGCGGATCTCGGCGATCGAGAGCGGGCGTCGCCGCTTCGAGCCGCCGCATCGTCAGCCGGACGGCGCGATTATGCACAAGCGGAGACGAACAGAAGTCCGAGCAGTGCCGCAACCAGGAACCCGATCCCGAAATACATGATCGGTTCGATCATGACACCACTCTTTGACCACCAGCGCCGTCATTTCGAGCCGCGCGGACCATCTTGCCACGCGAACGACCTAGCCGCACCACATTGACGAGCGGTTAACCTAAACCGAGACCGGCTGCGGCACCAGAATACACGGCAAATATCGAGACCGCAATCGGTGCAGGCCACGCCGGACGGACGGCCGGCGATCAGAACGGATTCCAGGTCGGCCGCGGCGTGAACTTGAGATAGCCGAGATTGGCGCCGAGCCGAAACCCGACACCAGTGCGGATCGGCACCACGACGATATCGTAGGCCGTGAGCGCCGTCATGCCCAAGCCCGCCGACAAAATAGGCAGAGCCGTCGATGCCGCCGAACCGCTCGAAAATCGCCTCGGTGCGCGGCAGGTTGTAGACCAGCATCATGGTCCGGGCGCCGTCGGCGCCGGCATCGAAGCCGAGCGACGGGCCCTGCCAGTAGACGCGCACGTCGCCCGCGTTCTTGGTGTAGAGCGTGCCGTCGCCGTAGCGCAGCCCGCCGACGAACGCGCCGCCGGCTTCCTCGCCGAGGATGTACCCGTTGGGCTGGCCCCATTGGCTGCCTGCTTTCTCGACGATCGTCGCGAGACCGCGCGATACGCCGCCGAAGAAATGGTGGCCGGCATCGATCAGTTCGTTGGCGAGATACTGGCTGCTTGCCGGGGGCCTTGCCGGCGCGGTTATCACCGGCGGCGGCTGCTGCGGCGGGGGCGGCGGCATGGTCTGCGCCGCAAGCGGCAGGATTCCAGCCGCCGCAAGGGCGACGAACGCGGCGCTCCGCAAGCCGAAATTCATCGAATGTCCCCGGTTAACCCCATGCTCACGCGAGCGCGCTAACTCTCGGAATTGCGCTTCTTCTCTGAACATCGCATCCGAATCAGTGAATCTCTCGGCCAAAACTATGACCGCACAACGGCAGCAACGGAACCGACCGCGCGCGGCTGCCGCCGTGGCCGCCCTTGTCTGCTCGCGCTCGCGACAGCCGCGCCGTTCGCGCCGGCCGCCGCTACCGAACGGATCGTGGTGGACCGGTATACCGGTCTCGCAATCGCCGGCTATGACCCGGTCGCCTTCTATACCGAGGGCAAGTCCGTGCCCGGCGATCCGGGTATCGAACTCTCCTACGGCGGCGCGGTCTGGCGGTTCTGCAACGTCGGCAACCGCGAAGCGTTCGCGGCACGGCCCGACGTCTACATGCCGCAATTCGGCGGCTACGACCCGCTCGGCGTTGCCCACGGTGTCGCGGTAGCCGGTCATCCCGGATTATGGGCGATCGCGGGCGGTCGGCTGTTTCTGTTCCACGACCAGGGCCGCCTCGAGAAATTTACCGCCGATCCCGAACGGTTTACGACCGCCGCCGATCGCAAGTGGCCCGACGTGATGCAGGCGCTGGCAAACTGAGCACGCGGTCTCAATAACCGGCCTTGAGCGTGCCTTCCGCCGGCGCCGGGCCTCCCCAGGCGACAAACGCCGGAATGAGAAGCTCCGGCGTGCCATAGACGACGGCTTTCCCGTCTGCTCCGACGACGCTCCCGCCAGCCGCGACCAAAATCGCGTGGCCTGCGGCAATGTCCCAATCGTGCGTTGGCGCGAGCCGCGGATAGAGGTCGGCCGCACCTTCCGCCAGCCGGCAGAACTTTACCGACGAGCCGCAGCCGAGCGTTCGCGTCGGCGGCAGCGTGGCGAGAAACGCCTGCGTGCGGGTGTCCAGATGCGAGCGGCTTACGACCACGACCAGTTCGGCCGTCGGTCGCGCACGGGTCGTGATTGGTTGTGCTGTACCGGCCTTCTGTCCCGAGAAATTCAGCCGGTCGGCGCCGGCTCCGGCAACGCCGCGCCAGATCAAACCCTGGGCCGGCGCCGCGATGATGCCGAGAACCGGAACGCCATCCGCGACGATCGCGATGTTGATGGTGTATTCGTCGCGTCCGGCGATGAATTCTTTTGTGCCGTCGAGCGGATCGACCAGAAAATAGGCGCCGTGCGGCACAACGGACCGGTCGTGCTCGGCTTCCTCGGAAATAATCGGCAACGCGGGGGCAAGCCGCGTGAGGCCGTCGCGGATGACAGCTTCCGCGGCCTCGTCAGCCGCCGTCACCGGCGACCCGTCGGCCTTGATGCGGGTGCTGCCCTGTCGCGTTTGCAGGACCGCGTCAGCGGCCGACATGGTGATGCCCGTCAAACCGTCCATGAAGTTCGCGTACGTGGTGGGGTCGAATGTGGACACGGGGCGCACCTCGGATCGTTGTCGTGGCCGCGCGCTGCGATCACGAAGGGGGTTGCCGTGTACCACAAGGCGGCGGCGACGGCATGATTGCCGAATCGCGCGGGCTGTGACACGGACGAATTCCGTCCCGTACAGGGGGAGCCCGTCATGTCCGCGTCCGTTGCCACTCCGGCCGACAATTCCGCGGCCACGCCCGAATCGAGGGCCTGACTCCAGGCCTGATTCGAAAGCCGACACCAAACCCGTTGAACTGGGCGCGCTCGATCTCGCGGCTTTCCTGTGCTCGCGTGTCTGTCATGACCTCATCAGCCCGGTGGGCGCGATCGTCAACGGCCTCGAAGTGCTGGAGGAGGACAAGGACGAAGAAACCCGGAACTTCGCGCTCGAACTGATCAAGAAGAGCGCCTACCAGGCCTCGGCGAAGCTGCAATTTTGCCGGCTCGCTTTCGGCGCCGCCGGATCGGCGGGCGCCCAGATCGATCTCGGCGATGCGGAAAAAGCAGCGCGCGGGCTGTTCGAAGACGGCAAGATCACGCTGCGTGGAACCTGCCGCGGGAACTGCTGGCGAAGAACCGGGCCAAGCTGATGCTCAATATGCTTCTGATCGCTGCCGCGACGGTTTCGCGTGGCGGTGCGCTGACGGTCGAACCGGCGGAACGCGGGCGACTCACGTCCGGCTTCAAGGTTACCGCCACCGGCGCCAATGCCCGCTTGAACCCGGCGACCGCGGAGCTGCTCGGCGGACTGCCGGCACAGGGCGTCGACGCCCACGCCATCCAGCCGGTCTATGCCGGGATCCTGGCGCGAGATTGCGGACTCGTCCCTTTCGGCGGGCGGCGAGCGCCGGAACGGTGGTGTTAACCGCGCGGTAACCGTGTTCGAGCGCGGAAATCGGCGACTTTAAACTGCCGATCCGTCGCGAGCCGCAACTGAAATTAAACGCTTAGGCAACAAACTCCGTCAGATCACCCGGCACTCTGCGCCGGGCGGCCAAAGCACGCGTTCCCGCGTGTCCGGTGGTGCCGGCGCCAGACGCGTCCGCGGCCGTTCGCGGGCGTGCCGGACGAGGCGGTTTGAATGGACGACCTGCTGCGCGAGTTTCTCACCGAGACCAACGAGAGTCTCGAACGGGTCGACGCCGAACTCGTGCGCTTCGAGCAGGAACCGAACAACGGCGAAATCCTCGGCAACATTTTTCGGCTGGTCCATACCATCAAGGGCACCTGCGGCTTTCTCGCGCTGCCGCGGCTCGAGACGCTCGCGCACGCCGCCGAACATCTGATCGGCAAATTCCGCGACGGCATGCCGGTCACGACCGGCGCGGTTACGCTCGTTCTGTCCACGATCGACCGGATCAAGCTCATCCTCGACGTGATCGAAGCGCACCAGCGCGAGCCCGAGGGCGACGACCGCGATCTGATCGAGGAGCTCAATCAGTTCACCCGCCAGGCCGACGCGAAACCGCAACTGCGCCGGCACGACGATCCGCGCCCCGCGCCGGAGCGCGAGCGGCAGCAGGCCGGAAAGCCCGTGGCCGAAAAATCCGAGGACGAGCGCGGCGAACGGCTCGCCAGCCATTCGATCCGCGTTCACGTCGAGACGCTCGATCATCTGATGACCACGGTGTCCGAACTGGTTCTGACCCGCAACCAGCTTCTGGAGATCGTCCGCCGTCACGAGGATTCCGATTTCAAGGTGCCGCTGCAGCGGCTGTCGAATGTCACCGCCGAGCTTCAGGAAGGCGTGATGAAGACGCGCATGCAGCCGATCGGCAACGCGTGGCAAAAGCTGCCGCGCATCGTGCGCGATCTCTCGGCGGAGCTCGGCAAGGAGATCGAGCTGGAAATGACCGGCGCCGAGACCGAACTCGACCGTCAGGTCCTCGAGCTGGTCAAGGACCCGCTGACGCATCTGGTCCGCAACTGCGCCGATCACGGCATCGAGAGCGCTGCCGTGCGCCTCGCCGCGGGCAAGCCCGCCAAAGGTACGATCCGCCTCCACGCCTGCCACCAGGGCGGTCACATCATCATCGAAATCTCCGACGACGGCCGCGGCCTCGATGTCGGGCGCATCCGCGCCAAGGCGATAGAGCACGGCTTCGTCAGCGAAGCCGACATCGCGGCCAAATCGGAAGCCGAGATCTGCAATCTGATCTTCACCGCCGGCTTCTCGACCGCTTCGGAAGTGACCAGCATTTCCGGCCGCGGCGTCGGCATGGATGTGGTGCGGGCCAACATGGAGCAGATCGGCGGCACGGTCGATCTGAAGTCGGTGACCGGCGCAGGCACCACCTTCGTCATCAAGATACCGCTGACACTGGCGATCGTCTCCGCGCTGATCGTCGAAGCCGCCGGCGAACGCTTCGCCATTCCGCAGCTTTCGGTGCTCGAACTGGTGCGCGCCGACACCACCGGCGAACATCGCATCGAATGGATCAAGGACACGCCGGTGCTGCGCCTGCGCAACAGGCTGCTGCCGCTGATCAATCTCACGGAAATTCTCAAGCTCGGCGCAGGAGCCGACCACGGCTTCGTCGTCGTCACCCAGGTCGGCAGCCAGGTGTTCGGCATCGTCGTCGACGGCGTACTCCATACCGAGGAAATCGTGATCAAGCCGATGTCCTCCAAGCTGCGCCACATCGCGGCATTTTCGGGGACGACGATCCTCGGCGACGGCACAGTGATCATGATCATCGATCCAAACGGGGTCGCGCAGGCGCTCGGCCGCGTCACGCCGGTTGCCCGCGCAGGCGAGGCCCGTCCGGACGAGGGCGACGATGCCGAAAGCGAGGATCTGACTTCGCTGCTCGTGTTCCGCGCCGGCTCGCAGCAGCCGAAGGCCGTGCTGCTCTCGCTGGTGTCCCGGCTCGAGGAGATCGACTGCCGGCGCATCGAGGTGTCCGACGGACGTTATCTGGTCCAGTACCGCGATCAACTGATGCCGCTGTTGCGCATCGATACCCAGACCGCCGTCAGGCCGGAGGGCGTGCAGCCCATCCTGGTATTCTCTGATCACGGCCGCTCCATGGGCCTCGTAGTTGACGAGATCGTGGACATCGTCGAGCAGCGGCTCGACATCGAGGTCGCGAGCGAGCGCCCGGGCGTGCTGGGCTACGCGGTGGTCAAGGGCACCGCCACCGAGATTGTCGATATCGGACATTTCCTGCCGCAGGCATTCGCCGACTGGTTCCGCCGCCGGGATTCCGCGCCGGTGTCGCAGGCCCGTCGCGTCCTGCTGGTCGACGACTTCGCGTTCTTCCGCGACATGCTTTCGCCGCTCATCAAGGCCGCGGGATATCAGGTCGTCGCGGTGCCGTCCGCGGCGCAGGCGCTCGCGGCAATGCGGTCGGGCCAGCGAATCGACCTCGTCGTCACCGACATCGAGATGCCGGACATGAACGGCTTCGAACTTGCCGCGGCGCTGCGCGAAAATCCGCACACAGCGGGCCTGCCGATCATCGGACTGTCGGCAATGGTCTCGGCCGAGGCGATCGAGCGCGGGCGCGACGTCGGCTTCCATGATTTCGTCGCCAAGTTCGACCGCACCGGGCTCATTGCCGCGATCAAGGAGCAGAGCGCCGACCTGCATCAGGCGGCGTAACGGACAGCGCCATGCAAAGCGACACCGATTTCACCGAGTTCGTCACGTTCAGCATCGCAGGCCAGATGTTCGGCCTGCCGATCGCGCGCGTGCAGGACGTGTTCAAACCGGTGCGCATGACGCGCGTGCCGCTGGCCGGCGCCGGGATCGCCGGCGTGCTCAATCTGCGCGGACGGATTGTCACCGCGATCGAAATGCGCAACCGGCTCGACGTAAAACCGCGCGAGGACGGCAGCGCGCCGATGGCGATCGGCATCGAGGCGCGCGGCGAATCGTTCGGGCTGCTGGTCGATGCGGTCGGCGAGGTGCTCAAGCTCCCGGACGCGGAGCGCGAATCCAACCCCGTCAATCTCGACCGCAGGCTCGCTGCATTGTCGTCCGGCGTCTATCGGCTCGACGGCCAGCTCCTTGTCGTGCTCGACGTCGATCAGGTGCTCGATCTGCGTGTCGCGGCGGCGGCATGAATAACGTCCGGCTTCCATCCGGCAGGCCGGACGCAACGTGAATTTGGCAGCGGGTTCGCCCGCGAAGGGCAAAGCGAGGACTCCCATGAAAACATGCCTGGTCGTCGACGACTCGAGCGTCATCCGCAAGGTCGCACGACGAATTCTCGAAGGTCTCGATTTTGAGATCGCGGAAGCGGAAAACGGCGAACAGGCCATCGAGGCCTGCGGCCGGCAGATTCCGGACGCGATCCTGCTCGACTGGAACATGCCGAAAATGGACGGCTATGAATTCCTGCGGGCACTCCGCCGGCTTCCCGGCGGCGACAGGCCAAAGGTGGTGTTCTGCACCACCGAAAACGATGTCGCCCACATCGCCCGCGCGCTCCATGCCGGCGCCAACGAATACATCATGAAGCCGTTCGACAAGGAAATTGTCGAAGCCAAATTCCAGGAAGTCGGGCTGATCTGAGCTTCTGCCGTCCGTCCGCAATCCGGCGGGAACGCGCCGGCCCCGCGAGCGAGAGTACGAGAGTCCGCGTGTCATGAGTATCGCGCTGAAAGCCGGGAGCCTGGCCGCCGCCGTCGAGCGGCCGATCCGGGTCATGGTGGTCGACGACGCGATTGTGGCACGCCGGCTGGTGACGCGCTGGATCGGCGCCGAGCCGGACATGATGGTGTCCGGCAGCGCGCGCACCGGTCGCGAAGCGCTCGACCAGATCGAGGACAGCAATCCCGACGTCGTCGTCCTCGATGTCGACATGCCGGAACTCGACGGCATTTCGGCGCTGCCGCTGCTGTTGAAGAAAAAGCCGGACCTGGTCGTGATCATGGCCTCGACGCTGACGCGTCGCAGCGCCGAAATCAGTTTGCGGGCTCTGTCGTTCGGCGCCGCCGATTACATTCCCAAACCGCAATCTGCTCCCGATGCGGCGACCTCGGCGGCGTTTCGCCGCGAGCTGATCGAAAAAATCCGCAACCTCGGCCGTCACGGCCGCATCCGGTCGGGCCGCTCACGGCTGGAAGCCGTCATCACCGCGCCGGCGCCGGGTCAGCGCCATCCCGCGTCATCGTTCCACGGCCAGACCTCACCCATCGTGCTGCGTCCTGTCGGGCGGACATTGCCGCAGGTGCTGCTGATCGGGTCTTCGACCGGCGGTCCGCAGGCGCTGAGCGTCCTGATGAAAGATATGGACGACGTGCTTTCAAGGGCACCGGTCCTGATCACGCAGCACATGCCGCCCACCTTCACCACGGTCATGGCCGAGCATCTGGCCCGCGTCAGCGGCCGGCAGGTGCAGGAAGCCGCGCACGGCGAACCCGTTGTCGCCGGTCGTGTCTATGTGGCCCCGGGAGGCCGGCACATGCGCGTCGTGCGCACCCCTTCGGGGCCGGCGATAGCGCTGGGCGACGATCCGCCGATCAATTTCTGCAAACCCGCGGTCGATCCGCTGCTCGCGTCTGCGGCGGAAGTCTGGGGTGCAGCCAGCCTCGCGCTCGTTCTCACGGGCATGGGGTCGGACGGCACCTGGGGCGCCGCCTCCATCGCCGCGGCGGGCGGCAGCGTGATCGCGCAGGACGAAGCCAGCAGCGTTGTCTGGGGCATGCCGCGCTCGGTCGCCCAGGCCGGCCTTTGTTCGGCGGTACTGCCGCTCGACCAGATCGCAGTCAAAGTCAGTCGTCTGTTCGTGGGGGATCGCCGGTGACGCCGCTCGATTTCGATTTCGTACGCAAATACCTGAGGGATCGATCGGGTCTCGTGCTGTCGGCCGACAAGCAGTATCTGGTCGAGAGCCGGTTGCTGCCGGTCGCACGCCGCAACGGCTTCGCCGGCGTCGGAGATCTTGTCAGCACGCTCAAACGCGGGAGTGCCGGCGTGCTGGAGACGGCGGTGGTCGAAGCGATGATGACCAACGAATCCTTCTTCTTTCGGGACAGGACGCCGTTCGAGAATTTCCGCCACACGGTTCTGCCGGCGCTGATGGCGGCGCGGCACTACACGCGGTACATCCGGATCTGGTGCGCGGCAGCCTCGACCGGACAGGAGCCGTTTTCGCTCGCGATGGCGCTCAAGGAAATGGGCAGCGCAGTCGATGATTTTCGCATCGACATTCTCGCCACGGATCTGTCGAACGATGTGCTGGAGAAAGCGCGGCGCGGACTCTACAGCCAGTTCGAAGCGCAGCGCGGGCTGCCGATCCAGCTTTTGATCAAATACTTCACCCAGACCGGGGACATGTGGCAGATCGCGCCCGAGATCAGGGCGATGGTCAAATTCCAGCAGCTCAACCTGCTGTCGGACTTCTCCTATCTCGGCATGTTCGACCTGATTTTCTGCCGGAACGTGCTGATCTATTTCGGCCAGGAGACCAAGATTGACGTGCTCAACCGCCTTGGCGGGGTGATCGCACGCGACGGTTATCTGGCGCTCGGCGCGGCGGAAACGGTGGTCGGGCTCACGGACGGCTTCAGGATCATACCGGATCTGCGCGGCCTCTACGCGCCGAACCCGCGCCAGGCGAAGCCCGCGGTGTCCGCCGGCGCGAAGCTGCCGCCGCGTCTTGTTGCCGTCACCGGCGGGCGATAGGCTTTCGCGGGCATACAAACAAAAACCCCGGCCACAGGGCCGGGGTTTTTTTAGTCCGAAACGCGCCAGAGACGCACCGAAGATTCAGGCGGAGATTTTCGCCTCGTCCTCGCTTGGTTCACGCAGCACGTAGCCTCGGCCCCACACCGTTTCGATGTAATTCTTGCCGCTCGATGCATTGGCGAGCTTCTTGCGCAGCTTGCAGATGAAGACGTCGATGATCTTCAGCTCCGGCTCGTCCATGCCGCCGTAGAGATGATTGAGGAACATCTCCTTGGTGAGCGTGGTGCCCTTGCGCAGCGAAAGCAGCTCCAGCATCTGGTATTCCTTGCCGGTCAGATGCACGCGCGCGGCGCTGACCTCGACGGTCTTGGTGTCGAGGTTGACGACCAGATCCCCGGTCTGGATGACCGACTGGGCGTGTCCCTTGGAGCGCCGAACGATGGCGTGAATCCGCGCCACCAGCTCGTCCTTGTGGAACGGCTTGGTCATGTAGTCGTCGGCGCCAAAGCCGAGACCTCTGACCTTGTCCTCGATCCCGGCGAGACCGGTGAGGATCAGGATTGGCGTCTTGACCTTCGATACCCGCAGGCTGCGCAGCACTTCGAAGCCCGACATGTCCGGAAGATTAAGATCGAGGAGAATGATGTCGTAATCATAGATCTTGCCGAGATCGATCCCTTCCTCGCCGAGATCGGTCGTGTAGACATTGAAGCTCTCGGATTTGAGCATCAACTCGATCGACTGCGCCGTGGCACTGTCGTCTTCGATCAGCAATACGCGCATGCCAGTCCCTTTCCTCGCCGCGCGGCTTAAGGTCGGCACGCCCCTGCGGCGGCCCCCGAAAAACGCCTTGGGACAAACTGATTCGAGACTGTAAACGCGTGATGGTTAACAAAACCTGATTCCCTAACGCAAGCACTCCCTAGGAAATTTCTAGCGAATCGCCTTAAGATGTTGCGGAAGAGTGGTTTTTTAGCCACGTGGGCGCTCAAGTTTCAAGTTAAGACTCGGTGCTAACCGACTCTGGAGACTCGCCCCTCCGGTTCTGGCCGGGCAAGTCCCGGTGTATTCCCAAGGACGACGCAATGATTAACGCCCCGGGTAAACACAGCGTTAAGACCCGCAAGAAAGAGGTAACGATTGGCGGCACGGGGCACAGGGCGCCATGAAGGCGCTGGCGGAGCAGATCGACGAACTTGACGGCACTCAGACCTACGGCCGCGTCGTCGGCGTGCGCGGCCTTATGGTCGAGGTCGCCGGGCCGCTCTACGCCATGTCGGTCGGCGCCCGCGTCGTGATCGAGACGCCCGGCAGCAGCATCCCCTGCGAAGTGGTCGGCTTTTCAGGCGGCAACGCGCTGCTGATGCCGTTTGCGCAGCTCGAAGGCGTGCGCCGAGGCTGCCGGGCGCTGGTGACGACGGTTGCCGGCGCGGTGCGCCCTTCGGCCGGATGGCTCGGGCGTGTTGTTAACGCGCTCGGCGAACCGATCGATGGCAAGGGTCCTCTGCTGTACGGACCCTCGCCTTATCCGTTTCGCAATTCGCCCCCGCTCGCGCACGCCCGCCGCCGTGTCGGTGCTCCGCTCGATCTCGGCGTGCGCGCGCTCAATACTTTTCTGACCTGCTGCCGGGGTCAGCGGCTCGGCATCTTCTCGGGTTCCGGCGTCGGCAAATCCGTGCTGCTGTCGATGCTGGCGCGCAACGTCGCCGCCGACGTCTCTGTGATCGGGCTGGTCGGCGAGCGCGGCCGCGAGGTGCAGGAGTTTCTCCAGGACGACCTTGGCGAGGCCGGTCTCGCGCGCTCGGTGGTGGTGGTTTCGACCTCCGACGAGCCGGCCCTGATGCGCCGGCAGGCGGCCCATATGACGCTCGCGATTGCCGAGTATTTCCGCGACGAGGGCGACGACGTTCTAGTGCTTATGGACTCGGTCACACGCTTTGCCATGGCGCAGCGCGAGATCGGGCTGTCCGCAGGCGAGCCGCCGACCGCGAAGGGATACACGCCGACGGTGTTCACAGAACTGCCGCGGCTGCTCGAGCGCGCCGGTCCTGGGGCCGGCGAGGGCACCATCACCGGCATTTTCACGGTATTGGTCGACGGCGACGATCATAATGAGCCGATCGCGGATGCGGTCCGCGGCATTCTCGACGGCCACATCGTGATGGAGCGCGCCATTGCCGAGCGCGGCCGCTACCCGGCGATTAACATTCTCAAGTCGGTCTCGCGCACCATGCCGCGCTCGGCCGACCCGGCTTACGTCCCGGTTCTGAACCGGGCCCGCCAGGTGATGGCGACCTATGCCGACATGGAGGAGCTGATCCGCCTCGGGGCCTACCGGCCCGGGAGCAGCGCCGATGTGGACGAGGCCATCCGCCTGCACAGGCCGCTGGAGGCTTTTCTGAGCCAGGGTAAGGAAGAAGCAACCGGCCTGGCCGATGGTTACCGCCGGTTGGCCGAAATAATGGCCCTGTCGGAAACCGAACGCTAACGTTATCGGGGCACAATCGCGTCCCGGGGGCCTTGCGAGGGGTCCGACCGGCGCCAGGTGGCGCGGCTTCGGGGGAGTAGCAGTCGATGAAGTCCCGTGAGACCCTTATCCGTCTGAAGAAATTTCAGGTCGACGAAAAGCGGCGCAAGGTCGCGCAGATCGAGACCATGATCGCCGAATTTGAGCGCATGGCAGGCGATCTCGAGCGCGAAATCCGCGTCGAGCAGGAGCGCGCCGGCATCCACGATCCCGGTCATTTTGCCTATCCGACCTACGCCAAGGCCGCCATCGGCCGGCGCGAGAACCTCAAGCGCTCGGCCGACGAGCTGCGAACCCAGCTCGAAGACGCAAAATCGGCGCTTGGCGAAGCTTTCGACGAACTCAAGAAGGTCGAATTGCTGGACGAGCGCGACCAGATGCGCGAGCGCGAGAACGAAATCGCTGCCGAGCAAAGCGAGCTCGATGCCATCGCGCTGATGCGCGTACGGGGTGTTGCTTAGGCCTCAATACCGGGCGGCCATGCGGTTTCCCGTGCGTCCGGACGACCGGTAGTGCCGATACCGGGCGCTGTCCGGATGCCTGCCACAGCCGTCACGAGCGAAATTAGTGTGCGGGACGACGGGGTGCGGCTCCCTGCCTCCCCTTTCGCCCTCGACGGGCGACCGCTTCCCCGGCGATAATCGATTCGGCCTGAAGGACGTCGGGGGCCGGGGGCTGCGATGTTGACGCATGCGGAACTGGTCTGGCTGCTCGCAGCCGTCGCCAAGCGCGACGCCGCCGCATTTGAACGGCTTTATAACGCCACGCGCGCGAAACTTTACGGGGTGCTGGTCCGTATTTTGGGCAGGCCCGAAATCGCCGACGAGGTCATGCAGGAAACCTATCTCAAGATCTGGAACATGGCTGACCGGTTCGATCCCACGGTTGCAAGCCCGATAACGTGGATGGTCGCGATCGCGCGAAACCGGGCGATCGATATCGTACGCAAAAAGGGCGAGGTTTCGTTCGAGGACGAGCCGGAAGCGCTGGAGGTTGCGGCCGAAACGCCGGCGCCACTGGCGCGCCGCGAAATGACCGAAGAGCTCAAGAGGTTGTTGTCCTGCCTCGGGAGGCTGGACCCGGAAAAGCAGCGCATCGTACTGCTGGCCTATTACAGCGGCTGGAGCCGCGAGCAGCTGGCGAAGAAGCTCGACATTCCGGTCAACACAATCAAGACGTGGTTGCGCCGTAGCCTGATCGAGATTCGCGAGTGTCTGGAAATGTGATGCCAGGGGACCAGAACCAGATCATGCATGACGAAGACCAGGACTTGCTTGCCGCCGAATATGTCCTCGGCACGCTTTCAGCGGAGGAGCGCGAACAGGCCGAGGCATTGCGCTCGTTCGACCCCGGATTTGAGGCGGCTGTCCGCCATTGGGAGCGCCGGCTCGGCGAACTCAACGTCATGGTGGAAGCGGTCGAGCCCCCGGCCGAGACCTGGGAAAAGATAAAGTCCGGGATGGGCCCGGTCGCGCCGGCCGAAGGTCTCGACTGGCTGCAGGGGCACGAGGCACCGCCGCCGCTGCCCCGCGCGGCGCCGTTCGATCTTGACGCGCTGGCGCCGCCGCACTTGCCCGGGCTCCCGGAATCGCCAACGCTGCCGTTGCCGCCGCCGATCGAGCCTTCGCCTGCGCTCGCGCCGGGAGCGGGCGCAGCGCCGGCGGTGAAGTTGCCGCCGCCCGAGCCCGCAGGTGTTGAACCCGTAACCACCAGGCCCGCGGGCGTTCAAAACGCCGCCGGGCGGAGCGCCGATGTTGTCTACCTGGCCAAACGCGTCCGGCGCTGGCAGCGCGGCACTTTGGCTTTCGCTGCGATCGCAGCGCTGCTGGCGCTGTACGTCGCTGCGGGGCTGATGGCGCCAAATCTTGTCCCGCTCAAAATGCGTCTGCCGGCCGGCGGGCAACTGATGACGCAGGCCGAGCCTTCGGCGGCGGCATCCGGACGCGCCCAGCAGGACCGGCTGGTGGCCGTGCTCCAGCAGGGACCGACTGCGCCTGCGTTTCTCGTCACGGTCGATACCCAGCAGCGAAAGCTGTTCGTGCGCCGGGTTTCGGCGTCGGCGGAAGGCAACAAGAGCTACGAGTTGTGGCTGATTTCGACCCGCTTTCCCGCCCCGCGCTCGCTTGGCGTGGTGGGGACCGAGGATTTTACGCAACGCGCGCTGCCGGCGAACTTCGATACCGAAACGCTCCAGGGAGCGACCTACGCGGTGTCGCTTGAACCCGCGGGCGGCTCTAAAACGGGAGCACCGACCGGACCGGTGTTGTTCACCGGCAAGGCCGTGGAATCGTTGCCGTCGTCTGCGCCGGCAACGCCCAAAACCTGATTTCGTCAGAACCTGAAAAAAGCCTCGAAGGATTACCGGACGACCGGCAGGTGACCGGTTACGGCGGTCGGCTGGCCGGCCTTGAACAGCGGCGCGGTTCCAAGATCCACGTCGCCGACGTGGGCAAAAATACCGATCGCAGCCACCACCGTGGCGCACAGCAGCCCGATCACGACGATCTTCAAATGAGTGCGGCGGTCCGCGTTGTAAAGCGAGTGGTTCATGACAACCTCCCGGTTGCTCCTTACCTGTTCAATAGCGCGGCGGCCGGCCGGAGAGTGTGATACAGCGCACACCCGTTACGTTTCACATCTGACGCCTTCGCTGCGTCCAAAGGAACATTTGGGTACGCGCAGGCGGCCGTGAAACTTGGTCTCACCGAACCTTGATCCACCCGTGATAACGGTCGACCGGCAGAAGCGTTCCTGCGGCGGACTGACTCAATCCCTACAGGCTCCATTCCGGCAGCATGTTCCCGAAGGTTCCTGACAGGCCACGTCAACAACTGCGCGGAGTTCCATAATGAGGCAGGCTATTTCCGAGCTCGCGGGAACCGGCGTTTTGCGCGCCGGGATCAACATGGGCAATCCGCTTCTCGTTACCGGCACGAGCGCGTCGGGCGACCCCGAGGGTGTGGCGCCCGATGTGGCTGCCGAGATCGCGCGCCGGCTCGACGTTCCGGTTGCCTATGTGAAATTCGATCGCCCGGCGAAGCTGGCCGATGCTGCCGGAACCGGAGTCTGGGATATCGGGCTGATTGGCGCGGAGCCTGCGCGCGCCGAGAAAATCGCGTTCACGCCGGCGTATTGCGAGATCGAGGCGACCTATCTGGTGCCTGCCGGCTCGCCGTTCCAAAACGTTGCCGATGTTGACCGCGAGGGCTCGCGCATCGCAGTGCGTGCGGGCAGCGCGTACGATCTCTGGCTCACCCGCAACATCAAACACGCAACTTTGGTGCGTTCCGACAGCGCGGACGGTCCGCTCCGGCAATTCGTCGCGGAAGGGCTCGAGGCTCTTGCGGCATTGCGCCCGCAGCTTTTGAGCGATGCCGGCAGCCTCGGGGGCGCAAGAATTCTTCCCGGCAATTTCACGTCGGTGCAGCAGGCGATCGGCACGGACAAACGAAACGAAGCCGGCGCCGTGTTCCTGCGCGATTTTGTCGCCGAGGCGAAACGTTCGGGCCTTGTGGCCCGCCTGATCGAAAAGCACCGCGTCGTCGGGCTCTCGGTCGCGCCCTAGCGCTGCGGCCGGTCAGATGCTCGCGACCGTCTTCAGACGCGCGCGCGGGTGGATTTCGGACTGCGCGAGCACGCTTGTCTGCGCCCGGAAGCGCTCGACGATGCCGCGCACGAACGGCCGGATGTTCGGTGACGTGACCAGCACCGGGGCTTCGCCTTCGCGCGCGGCCTGCTCGAATTTCTCCCGCACCTGATTGATGAATTCGGTGAGCTTCGAGGGTTGCATGGCGAGGCTGCGGTCATCGCCCTGGCCAATGATGGATTCGGCAAAAGCCTGCTCCCACTTCGCGGTGAGCGCGATGATCGGCAGATAGCCGTTCGGGCTGCTGTGCTGGGCGCAGAGCTGGCGCGCCAGGCGGGCGCGCACGTGCTCGGCCAGCATGGCCGGGTTGCGCGTGGCCGCGAGGCCGTCGGCGATGCCTTCGAGAATGCTGGCAAGATCGCGGATCGACACCCGCTCGGCGAGCAGAATCTGCAGCACCCGCTGGATGCCCGAGATGCTGATCTGCGCCGGTACGATGTCCTTGATCAGTTCGCCCTGCTCCTTCGGCAGTTCCTTGATCAGTTTCTGAACCTCGCCGTAGGACAGAAGCTCCGACATGTTGGCTTTGATCAGTTCGGTAAGGTGGGTGGCGAGCACGGTCGCGGCATCGACCACGGTGTAGCCTTTGACCGCGGCTTCCTCCTTGAGCGAGGCTTCGATCCAGGTCGCCGGCAGGCCGAACGTTGGCTCGGTGGTGTGAAGCCCGGGCATGGTCACCTGCTTGCCGGCCGGGTCCATGACCATGTACTGGCCGTGCCACACTTTGCCCGAGCCGGAATCCACCTCCTTGATTTTGATGGTGTAGGCGTTGGCGTCGAGCTGCACGTTGTCGAGGATGCGCACCGCAGGCATGACGAAGCCCATCTCGATCGCCAGCGAACGGCGCAGCGCCTTGATCTGCTCGGTCAGGCGGTCGCCGCCGGTCGTGTCGCTGACCAGCGGCAGCAGCGCGTAGCCAAGCTCGATCTTGAGGTCGTCCATCCTGAGCGTCGCGGACATCGGCTCTTCGGCCGGCGCCGGCTGGGCGGTGTCGGCCTTTTTCGCTTCATCGACGACGGCCTTTTTGGCCCGGCGTTCGATCACATAGGCGAGCGCTGCGGTTCCGCCGCCAAGCGCGAGGAACGGCAGCATCGGAATGCCGGGAAGCAGCGCCATCACCAGCATGACGGCTGCGGACATGCCGAGCGCCTTGGGATAACCCGAGAACTGCGACAGCAGCGCCTTGTCGGCGGCGCCGGATACCCCGGCCTTCGACACCAGCAGGCCGGCCGCGATCGAGACGATCAGCGCCGGAACCTGGGTGACGAGACCGTCACCCACGGTGAGCAGCGTGTAGGCGTGAGCGGCATCGCCGAAAGTCAGACCCTGCTGGAGGATACCGATGACCATGCCGCCGACGACGTTGATCAAGACCACCAGCAGGCCGGCGATGGCGTCACCGCGCACGAACTTCGAGGCGCCGTCCATGGCGCCGAAAAATCCGGATTCGTCCTCGAGCGTCTTGCGCCGCCGCCGCGCCACCTGCTCGTCGATCAGGCCGGCGGAGAGATCGGCGTCGATCGCCATCTGCTTGCCGGGCATGGCGTCGAGGTGAAAGCGCGCCGCCACTTCGGCGATGCGCCCCGAGCCCTTGGTGATGACCACGAAGTTCACGATCACCAGGATGGTGAAAACGATGATGCCGATGACGAAGTTGCCGCCCATGACGAAATGGCCGAAGGCCTCGATCACATGGCCGGCGGCGGCGGTGCCTTCGTGGCCGTGGGCGAGAATGAGCCGGGTCGAGGCGAGGTTCAGCGCCAGCCGCAGCATGGTGGCAATCAGCAGCACGGTCGGGAATGCCGAAAATTCCAGCGGCGTCTGGATGAACAGCGCCGTCATCAGGATCAGCACCGAGAACGTGATGGAAATGGCGAGCGAAAAATCCAGCAGCAGGGACGGCAGCGGCAGGATGAGCACGCCAAGGATGGCCATCATGCCAAGCGCCAGCGCGAGGTCGCTTCGCCGCAGCATGGCGCCGATTTCGGACAGACGCGACAATGCCGGCGATGGCCCGCCGCTCTGTACCGTTGTTACATCAGTCATGCCGGATGATCGTTGCCGTCGATTGCGGTCGCGTGGTTCGAAATTCTGCGCGGCGGCCGGGGGGCCGCCGGTCCGTAAGAGAGGAGCCGCGCTGGCGTCCAAGGGTTGCCCCCGTAGCTGCGGTCGATACGGTGTTACCTCCCCCCGGCAAAATGTGCCGGGTATATGGTTACCGGGTGGTTAATGACGGGGTCCTGGGGTCCGGGAAAATGCGTATGGATGGCGCATCAGCCGATGAGGGCAGGAAATGAGGGGGGCGGGGGGAGCGTTCGCCGTTCGGCGTTCGCTGTTGGGCGCGGCGGCCGTTGCCGCCCTGTTGCAGGCCGCGCCGGCGGCAGCACAGGAGCAGCCGGCGGCGTTTGTCGATGCCGGGCCGATGGTGCCGGGGTTGATCGCCGAGATGCGCTACGCCGGATCGCACAATTTCGTCGGGAGGCCGATCGACGGCTATCTGGCCGCCCGCTGTCTGATGACCGGACAGGCCGCGGCGGCGCTTGCCGCGGTGGGACGCGACCTCGCTCCGCGCGGGCTCGTGCTCAAAGTGTTCGACTGTTACCGGCCGGCGCGGGCGGTGGCGCATTTCGTGCGCTGGGCGCGCGATCTGAGCGACGTCGCCGGCAAGCGCGAATTCTATCCGGACGTCGACAAGACGACGCTGTTCCGGGACGGATACATTTCCGCGCGCTCCGGACATTCGCGCGGCTCGACTGTCGATTTGACGCTGGCCCGCGCCGACGGCCGCGAACTCGACATGGGCACGCCGTTCGATTTCTTCAGTCCACGCTCATGGCCCTCTGCCCCGAATGTCAGCGCCGAGGCGAAAGCCAATCGTGAGCTGCTTGCCGGTGCGATGCGCCGTCGGGGCTTTCGCCCCTACGACAAGGAGTGGTGGCACTTCACGCTGTCGCACGAGCCGTTCCCCAACACTTTTTTTGATTTTCCGGTACGCTGAGCTTCCCTCCGCCCCTGTTGCGACGGGCATGGGGCAGGGAACGAAGCGGCCACGAAGCGGAGATTTGACCAGCGATGAGTTCAAACGTTTCTGAGAAACAGCCCCATCATTCGACCGGCGTCATCAGCCGCATCATGCGTCCGGCGAGCGTGGCCATCGTGGGCATGTCGGCAAAGCCCGGTTCGGCCGGCCGGATCGTGCTTGAACTGCTGACCAACAACAAGTTTGCCGGCCCGATTTATCTGGTCGGCCGAAGCGGCGCCGACATCGACGGCCGCAAGGTGTTGGGGAGCATCGACGAACTGCCGCCGGACGTCGATCTCGCGATCCTGACGTTGCCGGCGGCCGCAGTCCGCGAGGCGGTGGAAGGCTGCGTGCGGCGCAAGGTCAAGGCCGCGATCATCTTCGCCTCCGGCTTCGCCGAAGTCGGCAACGACGGGCTGGGCGAGCAGGAGCGCATTGCCGCGATCGCGAAGGCCGGAGGGCTTGCGCTGGTGGGGCCGAACTGTCTCGGCCTGATGAATTTCGTGGACGGGTTTGCCGCGGTGTTCTTTTCGCCGCAGCCGACGCCGCGTCTGCCGGCGGGCACGACCGGCGCGGTTGCGATCGTCGCGCAGAGCGGGGGTCTCGGCAACCATCTGGAGAGCGGACTGAGCGCGCGCGGCGTTCCGGTGTCGTGCTGGATTTCGACCGGCAACGAAGCGGGTCTCGGGCTCGCGGATTTCATCCAGTATCTGCTCGACGATCCGGTGACCCAGGTAATCGCGCTTTACGCGGAGGACATCAGGCGCCCGGCGGAATTCATCGCCATCGCCGGCGAAGCGCTGCGGCGCGGCAAGCCTATCGTGATGATGCACCCCGGCCGCGGCGCGAACGCGAAGGAAGCGGCGCGTTCGCATACCGGCGCGCTCGCGGGAGATCACGCCGTGATGCAGACGCTGGCCGAACATGCCGGCGTGGTCGTGGTCGATACGCTCGACGAACTGATGGATGTGAGCGAGATTCTCGCGCGCTTCCCGGCTCCGTCGAAAGGCGATCTCGGCATTCTCACCTTCTCGGGCGCGTTCTGCGGCATCGCCCACGACTTCTGCGAAGACATCGGCGTGCGCGTGCCGCCCCTGTCGCAGGCGACGGTCGATTATCTCACGCCGCTGCTGCCGGCGTTTCTGCCGCCGAAGAATCCGCTCGACCTCGGCACCCAGACGATCTGGCAGCCGGAACTGCTCGAGATTTGTGTGGCAGCGCTCCTGCGCGACCCTGCGATCGGGGGGCTGGCGATTTCGATTCCGCCCACAAGCCCGCGCCACGCCGCGCTCTATGTGGAGGGTATTGTCGCCGCGACCAAAGCGGGCGCGAAGCCGGTGGCGCTTGCCATCCTCGGCGACAGCGCACCGCTCTCACCCGAATTCAACGCGATTGTGCGGAAGAACAGGATGGTGCTGTCGCGCTCGTCGGACCGCACCCTGCGCGCCATGGGCAGGGTGATCGCTTATGGCAACCGCAATTCGGCACTCGCGGAACGCATTGACCGTCCGCTGACGCCGGTGGCAATTCCCGAACTCGGCCGCGGCGCGCAACCCGAATGGCTCGGCAAGAAGGTGCTGGCCGCGCTCGGCGTACCGGTGCCCCCAGGCGAACTTGCACGAAGCGCCGATGAGGCAGTCCGGATAGCCGGTCGTATCGGGTACCCGGTCGCGATGAAGGCGCAGGCGGGCCAGCTTGCGCACAAGACCGAAGCCGGGGGCGTGCTGCTCGGCCTTGCCGATGACGACGCCGTGCGCGGCGCCTGGAAGACCCTGCATGCCAACGTCGAACGCGCGCAGCCCGGCCTGAAACTCGACGGCGTTCTGGTTGAAGCGATGTCGCCGCGCGGGCTGGAACTTGTGGTTGGCGCACGGCGCGATCCGCGCTGGGGCCCGGTCGTGATGGTCGGCCTCGGTGGCATCTGGGTCGAGGCGCTCGGCGACGTGCGGCTGATGCCGCCCGATCTGACCGAGGACGAGATCGTTGCGGAACTCGGCAGGCTCAAGACCGCGAAGCTCCTGCAGGGCTTCCGGGGTTCGCTGCCTGTTGACGTCAAGGCGGTAGCGGCCGTTGCCGCGGCACTGGGCCGCCTGATGCGCACGCATCCGGAGATCGTCGAGGTCGACGTCAATCCGCTGATGGTCCACGCTGCGGGCCACGGCGCAACGGCGCTCGACGCTTTGATCGTGACGGCGGGCGACGCCGGGCCGCAAGGGAATTGATTCATGACGACGAACCTCATTACCTACGAACGCGAAGGCGCGGTTGCGATCATCGGCCTGAACCGGCCGGACAAACGCAATGCGATCAACAATGATCTCGTCATGCAGCTGCGCGACGCGGTGGTGCGCGCCGGCGACGAGGCGGATGCGGGCGTGATCTTCGGTCACGGCGTGAATTTTTCCGCGGGCCTCGATCTCGCGGAACTGTTGAAGACCATGGACCCGGCGACGCCGAAGCCGCGCAAGAAGAGCGACCATGCGTGGCACACCGTGTTCGACATCATTGCGCGCGGGCCGATCCCCTTTGTTGCGGCCCTGCACGGCGCCGTGGTCGGCGGCGGACTCGAGCTCGCGGCGGCGGCCCACATCCGGGTTGCCGACCGTTCGGCTTTTTTCGGCCTGCCGGAAGGCCAGCGCGGAATTTTCGTCGGCGGGGGCGGCTCGGTCCGGATCCAGCGGATCGTCGGTTATTCGGTGATGGCCGACATGATGCTCACCGGCCGCATTCTGTCGGTTGATGAAGCGGAACGGCTCAACATCGCGCGTTACGTCGTCGAGCAGGGTCAGGCGCTCGTCAAAGCGAAAGAGCTTGCGGCGCGCATTGCCCAGAACACGCCGCTGACCAACTGGCAGATCACCAACGTGCTGCCGCGGATCAACGATCTGTCGCACGACGACGGGTTGTTCATGGAATACATCAACACATCGATGCAGCGGCCGCCGGAGTTCGATCGACCGGCTGCGCGATTTCGTGGAAAAGCGCGCAGCACCGTTGCAGGGGCCGGACAAAAAAGGGTGAGGCGGCTGCGTAGCGCCCGGCCGGGGTCCGATTTTCAGCGCGAAAGCAGCGCGGCGGCGATCGCGAGCACCAGCGCTGGCGGCATGACCACGACGCCCAGTTTCAGAAACGTGAAAAAGCCGACCGAATGGCCTTCGCGGCGCAGCGCGGCGAGCCACAGAATGGTGGCGAGCGATCCGGTAACCGAAAGGTTCGGCCCGAGATCGACGCCGATGAGCAGGGCGCGCGTGACGACGTCCGGCACGTGTGCGGCCTGGACGGCGCTGCCGGCGATCAGGCCCGCCGGCAGATTGTTGACGAGGTTGCTGACGAAGGCGATGGCGACGCCGGCGGTGGCGGCCGCCGGGAGCGCGGAGCGTTGCGCACCTTCGTGCAGCAGCGCAGCGATGGTGTCGATCACGCCGGTCTTGCCGAGCGCTTCGACCAGTACGAACAGTCCGGCCACCAGCGGCAGGATGCCCCACGAAATGCCTTTCAGGACCGGCCATGGCGCCGATTTCGCGCGCAGCAGGACGATCGCAGTGATGACTGCGCCGGCGATGGCGGTCGGAGCCCCAAGTCTGATATCGAACGCCGAGCAGGCAAGCAGGACGCCGGCAGTCGCAATGAGCCCGGCTGCTGCGGTCTTGCCGCCGGCGCCCAGCGGCGGCTGCGGAACGTCCGTTGCTATCGGGTGCGTCAGGCTTTGCCGCTGGGTCCACCGCAGCGCCAGAAAAGTGACGACGATCGAGAGTACCGAGGCCGGCAGATAGGCCGGCAGCCACCGCAGCAGAGACGGCATCGCGTTGCCGTAGAGCACGAGATTGGCCGGGTTCGAGATCGGCAGCACGAACGACGCGGCGTTGGCGATGAACGCGCAAATCAGGAGGTAGGGCAGGGGCTCGCGCGCCTTCGCGGTCCTTGCGGCGGCGGCCACTGCCGGCGTCAGCACGACCGCGGTGGCATCGTTCGAAAGAAAGATCGTGACAATCGTTCCGACCGCGTAGGTGAGAAAAAACAGCCGGCGCGCGGAACCTCCGGCGTGCGTGGCCGCGATCGCGGCGAGCCAGTCGAACAGGCCATGCTCGCGTGCTATTTCCGAAAGCAGCATCATCCCGAACAGGAACAGATAGACGTCGGTGCCCCGGCCGACGCCGGCGATCGCCTCGGGCACGGAGATCAGCCCCGTCACGAGGAGAAGCGCGGCGCCCGCCACGGCCCATACCGCTTCTGCAAGATTGAAGGGCCTGAGAACGACGCCTGCCGTGGCAAGCGCGGCGATCAGCCAGACCATCGCGGATGAGGACATTCGGCGATCAACTGTCCAGCACGCGCCGAACCGCGCCGGCGAGGCTTTCGCTGGTGAGCGGCTTCTGCAGCAGGTCGACGCCAGGATCGAGCCGGCCCTGATGGACGATGGCGTTGCGCGAATAGCCGGTCATGAACAGAACCTTCAGCGCCGGATCCTGTGCGCGGGCCTCTTCCGCGAGTGCGCGGCCGTTCATGCCGGGCATGACGACGTCCGTCAGCAGCAGGCGCACGGACTTGTATTCACGCAGGATACGCAGCGCGTCCTCGCTGTCGGCTGCTTCGAGTACGTCATAACCGAGCGCGCCAAGTGTTTCGACAACATAGCCGCGGACATCGGCGTCGTCCTCGACCACCAGCACGCATTCGCCGGACCGTCCGCGCTTCGGCGCGCCGGGGGCTTCCGGCGCAGCGGCAGGCGACTTTCCATGGAACCGCGGCAGGTAGATCTTGATGGAGGTGCCTTCTCCTGTCTCGCTGTAGATTTTGATATGCCCGCCGGACTGCTTGACGAAACCATAGGCTTGGCTCAGGCCGAGCCCTGTGCCCTGACCGGACTGTTTGGTCGTGAAGAATGGCTCGAACGCGCGCTCGATCACTTCCCTGCTCATGCCCGACCCGGTGTCGGTCACCGCGATCAGCACATACTGACCGGGGCGGACATCGGCGTTCTGCCGGCAGTAGGCTTCGTCCAGATATGAGTTGCCGGCCTCGATGGTCAGCTTGCCGCCGTCCGGCATGGCGTCGCGGGCGTTGACCGCGAGATTGAGCACCACCGCCTCCAGTTCGGCGGAATCGGCCTCGACGGGCCAAAGGCCGGCGCCGCCGATGATCTCAAGCGAAATGTCTTCGCCAAGAACGCGGCGCAGGAAATCCGACAGACCGTTGAGCACGCGATTGACGTCGAGCGCTGTCGGGTTGAGCGGCGTCTGCCGCGCGAAGGCCAGCAGGCGTTTGGTCAGCGTCGCCGCGCGCTGCGCGCCGCGCATCGCATTCTCCAGCCGGCGCCCGAGCTTGACCTGGCTGCCCTCGGTCCACGATTCGACCTGGCGCTGTGCGTTGTCGAGATTGCCGATGATGATGGTGAGCAGATTGTTGAAATCGTGCGCCACGCCGCCGGTGAGGTGGCCGATGGCTTCGAGCTTCTGCGATTGCCGCAGTGCATCCTCCGCGGCGGAGCGGCGGTCGATTTCGGCGTAGAGCCGTTCGGTCCGCCGCAACACTGCAAACAGCGTCAGGAACAGAATCAGCGTTACCGGAATGCCGTAGATCAGGTGCGCCGCCATTCCCCACACGAACTCGGACCAGAGAACCGACGTTGCAAGCCCGGCGGTGAGGTACAGCGGCGTCGACAAAAACCGGCGATAGGCAAAGCGGCGCTCGATGTGATCGAGCGGAGAGACCGCGGTGTACATGCCGGCGGCGGGTGCCGCGACAATCGAGCGATGAAACCCGGTGCGTTCGTCCAGCCGGTCCGGCGCACCGGCCGGTGCGGCAGGAAACCGCGCGAGCATCACACCGTCGTTGCGGAACAGGCCGAATTGCAGCCCCTCCGTATAGGCCATGGTCGAGAAGAACCGGAAAAAATTGCTGGGAAGAACCGAGACCTCAACCACGCCGGCAAATTCGCCCTCCCGTATCACCCCGCGGCTTACGGTAAAGAACGGCTGCGCGTTGAAAGCCGACTGGTGGACCCGACCGTAATAGACGCCGCGGTCGCCGTTGACGTGAGTCTGAAAATAATCCCGGTCGCCGAAATTTTGCGGCGGCGCCGGATGGATCCAGGAGGAAGCCAGCACCGCGCCGTTGCGGTCGAAAATCCAGATCGACTGTACGGCGGGAATTGCGGATGCAACCTGCCGCATCCGCGCATGCAGTCGGGGCTCGTTTTCGGTAATGTCGGCGTCCGACATTCCCGCAATCAGCTCGAACGTCGTATTCAGCGCGATGTCGACCAGTTCGAACGTCTTGAGCGCCTCTTCCTGCTGCACGTCGAGAGAGCGCACGAGCCGCTCGTCGGTGAGCGCCTTGAGGCTGCGATAGCTGTTCCAGCAGGCGAACGCGAACAGCAGGCAGGGGAAGAGCAGGGACGCGGCCATTGCCAGCCGGACGAGCCGGATTGTCAGTGCGCGCGCCTGCATGTCGGTTAAAATTCCCTGGTGATCGTCAGATTAATCGAGCACTTCGCCCGGCGCCAGTGCGGCCGCAGGCGAACGTGTTCCCGAGGATGGAACTTTAAAGGCCGAGGTAAAATTTCTTGATCAGGTCGTTGTTGTTGAGCGCCTCCGTGGAGCCGCCCTCGAACGCGATCTTGCCGTGGACGATGACATAGCCGCGGGTCGCGATCCGGATGGCCTGGGTGAAGTTCTGTTCCGCCATCAGGACCGTGAGCTTGTAGCGTTCCTTCATTTCGGCGATGGCGTCGATGGTGCGGCTCACGAGGATGGGCGCGAGCCCGACCGACGGCTCGTCGACCAGAAGAATTTTGGGAGCCAGCATCAGCGCCCGGCCGAGCGCCAGCATCTGCTGCTCACCGCCGCTCATCGAGCCCGCAAGCTGCGACCGGCGCTCGGCCAGCCGCGGAAATGTCTCGAAGCAGACCGCGAGATTGCGGGTCAGTTCGCGCCGCGCCGTGGGGCGGTATGCCCCCAGCAGCAGATTTTCCTCGACCGTCAGTTTTGGAAACAGCCGCCGGCCCTCCGGCACGAGCGCGATGCCGAGATCGACGATCTCCTCGGTGGTCCGTCCGACCAGGTCGTGGTGGATGCCGTCGATCTCGGCAACGATCGAGCCTTCGCTCGGCCGCACCATGCCCATGATGCACTTCATCAGCGTCGACTTGCCGTTGCCGTTGGTGCCCAGCAGCGCGACCGTTTCGCCGGCGCCGATCGTCATCGACACGTCCTCGATCACGCGCACCGCGCCATAGGCGGCGTAAATGCCGCTGATGGTGAGGCTACTGGCCAAGGTACGCCCTCTCCACTTCCGGATTGCGCACCACCTCGTTCGGATCCCCGTCGGCGATCTTGCGGCCGGACACCAGAACGACCAGCCTCTGCGAGAAGCTCATCACCGCGCGCATGATGTGTTCGATCAGAATGATGGTGACGCCGCTCTCGTTCAGACGCGTGAGCAGCGCCAGGATGTCCTCGACCTCCGAATGGGTGAGGCCCGCCATCGATTCGTCGGCGATCAGCAGCTTGGGCTCGGCCGCCATGGCGCGCGCGAGTTCGAGCTTGCGCATCTCGACCTGGGTGAGGTCGCGCGGCAAATGCCGGGCCTTGCCTTCGAGCCCGACCTCGCGGAGCAGATCGTGGCAGCGGCCGTCGATTTCGCTGCCGGAGCGATGACGTTCGCGCCGCCACGGTGAAGAGCAGCGGAATGCGCATATTGTCGGCGAGGCGTCAAGCTCGCAAACGGCCGCGGCAGTTGAAAGGTGCGCGCCACGCCGCGGCGCGTGCGCTGGTGCGCGGTGACGCCGTCGAGCACTGGCCGTCGAAATGCACCGAGCCGCCTTCGTTGCGAAGCGCGCCGCAGATGCAATTGACCAGCGTACTCTTGCCGGAGCCGTTCGGGCCGATCAGCCCGATGCGCTCGCCCGGCTTCACCGACAGCGAGATGCCGTCGAGCGCGACAAAGCCGCCGAAGCGTTTGCCGAGACTGTCGATCGTCGCAGCACTCGCGCGTCATGTCGCGGATTCCGGCGACTGATTTCGTCGCTCATCGGTCGGGCAGTGTCGGCTGCGTCGTTCGCGGCGGCCGACGGTCGACAGGCCGGTGCCGGATATATTTCTGAAACAGTCCGATGATGCCGTTCGGCGCGACGATCACGAACCCGACCAGCAGGAAGCCGACGATCAGCAGATTGACCGCCGACGAAATCGTCACCGTCGCGACCTGCTGCAGCGAGCCGAGCAGGATCGCGCCGATCAGCGGGCCGACCCAGCTCGTGGTGCCGCCGATCAGCGGCATGGCGATGGAGTTGACGGCATAGTCGAGGCCGAACGCCGAGGACGGCTGCAGATAGCCGATATAATAGGGAAACGGCGCCCCGGCCATTCCCATCAGCGCGCCCGAGATCGTGGTGGCGATCAGCTTCAGGCGCAGCGTCGGCACGCCGGATGCTTCGGCCGCCAGTTCGTCGTCGCGGATGGTGGCGAAGCCGAAGCCGAGCCGCGAGCGCTCGATCAGCGCGGGCGACCACCGATGGCGAGCCGATCGCCGAGCAGCAGCATGATCAGGAACAGATATTTGATGTAGCTGCCGAACGGCGCGATCGACTCCGGCCGCACGATATAGGCGCCGCGCGAGCCGCCGACGAAATCCCAGTTGACGATCAGCGTCTGCAGCACGACCGCGAGCGCCAGCGTGGCGATGGCGAAGAATGCGCCGCGCAGCCGCAGCGTCAGATAACCCATGCCGAGTCCGACGACGCCGGACACGATGCCGCCGATTGCGACCAGAACCGGAATCGGCAGCGGCAACAGCCGGTGGAGCGCGACGGTCGAATAGGCGCCCGAGGGCGAAAAACGCCGCCGAGCCGAAATTCACGTAGCCGCAATAGCCGCCGAGGATGTTCCAGGCCGTCGCCAGCACGACGTATTGCAGCACGACGTAGCCGGCGAAGAAATAATAGTCGTTGCCGAGCGCAATCGCGACGCCGAACACGGCGCGCGCCGACGACGAGGCAAATCAGCAGAAACAGGTCGGTGCGCACGGCTAGCGTCCTAGCAGGCCGGCCGGCCGAACCGCCAGCGTCAACAACAAAAACCCGAACGATACTGCGGGCGCCCAGGACGGCCCGTAGAAGGTCGAGGTCAAGCTCTCGACGATGCCGACCAGCATGGCGGCGATGACGATGCCTGGCAGGCTACCCATGCCGCCGAGCACGCAGATTGCGAACACGCGGCCGATATATTCGCGTCCGACCGAAGGCTCGACCGGCTGGATGACGATCAGAAACGCGCCGGCCAGCGAAGCGGTGGCGATCGAGATGCCGAACGCGATGCGCTTGATGCGGACCGGATCGATACGCCATCAGCTTGAGCGCGAATTGATCCTGCGCCACCGCCATGATGGCGCGGCCGACGAAGGTGCGGGTCAGCACGAGCTGCAGCGCCGCAATCATGATCAGCGACACCAGGCTCGGAACCAGAATACGCAGCGGTATATCAAGGCTCGCAAAATGCAGCGTCGGGCCGATATAGCGCGCTTCGACGTAGCGGTAGTCGACGCCGAAATACAGCACCAGCGATACTTCGGTGATGAACAGAAGGCCGAAAAAGAACGCCAGCCCGCGCATCGATTCCTGGCCCCGCTTCTCGAACGAGACGTAATAAATTTGATAGATGCCGGCGCCGAGCAAGTAGAACGCCGGCATTACAATAATGGCGGTGAGGATCGGATCCAGGCCGAGCGTGGCGTTGACGATATAGGCGATGTAGGAGCCGAGAATGATGAACGACGGGTGGGCGATGTTGACGATGTCGAGAATTCCAAACGACAGCGATACCCCGGCGGTCACCGCGGCATAAAATGCGCCGATGAGAATTCCGGATACGATGGCATTGATCAGCAGATCGAAGGAAAAGACCATTCCTCAGCCTTGCCCGCCCGGAATTGCCACTCATCGCCCGATTGCCTCGCCGGCCGCGCTTCGCCCGGAAGCACAGATGAAAATCAGACGGGTCCGTCTAGGCGGCCGGCACGCACCGTCGCGGGCAGCGCCATCGGCTTGTTGGCGCTGTTGAGGAATTCGACAGTCATGAAAATCATTTCCTTGTCGCCGATATTTTGCAAATCGTGAACTTTGTATTCGCCGGCCGCATAGCTCTCGTGCCGCGTCTCGCCCGGCCGATAGGTATATTCGACCGTCTAGCCGTCGTGAACATGCTGGCGGGCGCGGCCGCCAGTCATGTTGGTCCAGAAATAGTCGAGCACATGGCGATGAAAACCGAACCGTTCGCCCGGCTGCGAGCCGGATCATCCATACCCGTGCGCGATCGGTTTCGGACAGCAGGATGTTGCCGACGCAGCCGTTATTGTCTACCCGTTCGCGCTCGAATTCCGCCGCAATGGCCGCCGGCCACGCGGAAATGTCCGCCCTGTCGCTCGTCTTGTCCAGCATTGTCAAGGCCATCGCATTTCCTCCAGTGGTTTTCCGCACATACAGAACGCCAACCATTTTGGCAATTAGTCCAGTCAAATAGCGAGATGTTGACATGCCGCAACGACGCGCCCTGATCGTCGGCGGCTCGATGAGTGGGCTGTTGGCGGCGATCATGCTCGACGCCGTGGCTGGCGGGTCGATGTATTCGAGCGGGCCGAGACTGAACTTGCCGGTCGCGGCGCCGGCATCGTGGCCCAGCCCGAATTGATCGCGCGGCTCGGCGCGTTGGGGCTCGAAGGCTTCCGCGAGGGCGGCCGCGATCTGGGCGTTGCCGTTTCGGCGCGCCGCATCCTTGCCGAAGACGGCCGCGTGATCCTGACCGCAACCCGCCCGCAGGTGCTTACGGCCTGGGAACGCGTCTACCGCACCCTGCGCGATGCGTTTCCGGGGGCGCACTATCACCGGGGGCACGGGCTGCATGCCGTCGAGCAGCACCGCGACGGAGTGACCGCTCATTTCGCGACCGGCGCGAGTGTGGAAGCCGACGTGCTGATCGGAGCCGACGGACTGCGTTCGACCGTGCGCCGGCAATACCTGCCGGAGGTCGTGCCAATTTACGCCGGTTATGTCGCCTGGCGCGCGCTCCTGCCCGAAGCGGCACTGCCGCCGGCGGTCCATCGCGAAGTATTCGAGGCCATGACATTCTGCCTGCCACCCGGCGAGCAGTTTCTCGGCTATCCGGTCGCCGGGCCGGACAACGACCTGCGGCCTGGCCACCGCCGCTACAACATCATCTGGTACCGTCCGGCGGAAGAAACCACCGAACTCGCGCGTCTGCTTACCGACGACCGTGGCGTCCTGCATTCGATCTCGATTCCGCCGCCGCTTGTCCGCGGCGAAGCGATCGCCGGGATGAGGGATGCGGCCGAGCGGCTGCTGCCGCCGCAGTTGCGGGCGATGGTGCGTCTGATCGAGGAGCCTGTTCTGCAGCCGATCTACGACCTTTCCAGTCCGCAGCTCGCTTTCGGGCGCGTCGCCATCATCGGCGATGCCGCTTTTGTGGCGCGCCCGCATGTCGCGGCCGGGGTGTCCAAGGCGGCCGACGACGCGGCGGCGCTGGCGGATGCGCTCGACAGCGGCTGCGTCGAACAGGCGCTGAGCTCGTACGAGGCCGCGCGACTGCCAGACGGCCATCGAATCGTCGAGCGCGCGCGGCATCTCGGCGCTTACCTTCAGGCCACGCAAAACAGGCAGGAACGCGAAAGCTCGGCCCGTCACGGCATCCCCGAGGCAGTCCTTGCTGAAACCGCGGTGATAGATTTTTTGTATACGTGACGATCTAAAAACGATTCAAAAATGCCGGCGCTCACTGTGACTTATCCCAGTTTACGCGGGCAGGAATCTGGCCTCAATGGTTGGCGGGTCGGAAGTCCGCCGGCCGCGCCGGGAGCGCACGCGGACTAAGTCATCTGTTCCGGTCCGGACGTCGCCAGGCGGCCGCAGCAGAGTTGCCACGCGCCGTGCGCGCCTGCAATCGCAGCAGACCGGTCAAACCGTGGGCAATACGTGCTGAAAGCCATTTTACAGTTCGGACTCTCGCGCCGGCCGATCATTCTGTTGTGCCTTCTGGTGTTCGTCGGCGGCGGCCTCATCGCGTTTACCAGGCTTAACATCGAGGCATATCCCAACCCGGCGCCGGTGATTCTCGAGATCACCGCGCAGGCGTCCGGGCTTTCCGCCGAGGAGATGGAACGCTACTACACGATACCGATGGAGGTCGGCCTCGCCACCACGCCGGGCGTCGACATCATCCGTTCGACGTCGTTTTACGGCCTGTCGTTCGTTCGCGTCACCTTCCAGTATGGCGTGGATTATTATTTTGCTCTCACGCAGGCGGCGATCAGTCTTCAGCAGAACGTCAATCTCCCGAACAACGTGGTGCCGTCGATCCAGGGCTCGAGCCTGGTCGGCGAAATCTACCGCTACCAGGTCACGGGTCCGCCTCATTTCGGTCTGACCAACCTCCGCACCATTCAGGACTGGATCGTGCAGCGCCGGCTGCTCACCGTCGAGGGCGTCGTTCAGGTCAACACCTGGGGCGGCACGACCAAGGAATTCGAAGTGGAGGTCGATCTCCACAAGCTCGATGCCTACAACGTCACGTTGCCGCAGGTCATCAGCGCGATCAGCAACGCCAACATCAACGTCGGCGGCCGGACGCTGATCTTCGGACAGCAGTCGGTCAACATCCGTGGCATCGGGCTGATGGACAGCGGCGGCAACGACGACCTGACCAAGGGCTACCGGGTGCGCGACATCGAGAATGTCGTGCTTGCGCAGTTCAACGGCGTTCCGGTCAAGGTCAAGGACGTGGGTTCGGTCTATGTCGGCAACGTCCCGAGACTGGGCAAGGCCGGTCGCGACGCCGAGAACGACGTGGTCGCCGCGATCGTGGTGATGAACAGGACGCTGCATACCAACGACGTCGCGCCGCGCATCAAGAAGGAGATCGAAAAGATCAACACCGACGGCACGCTGCCGCCGGGGGTGAAGCTCGTGCCGTTCTACGACCGCACCACGCTGGTGTCGGTGACGACCAAAACCGTGCTGCACAACCTGGTGTTCGGCTGCATCCTGGTGTTCCTCATCCAGTGGATTTTTCTCGGCAATCTGCGAAGCGCCATCATTGTCGGCGTCAACATTCCGTTCGCGCTGTTTTTCAGCGTCGCCATCCTCGTGCTGCGCGGCGAGGATGCGAACCTGCTGTCGGTCGGTGCGGTCGACTTCGGCATCATCGTCGATTCCGCAGTCATTCTGGTCGAGAACATCTACCGGAATTTTCAGGCGAACCCGGCAGAACGGCAGCGGATGCTCGGGGACCACGTCGATGGCTGGGCCGCGGCCATGCCCGAACGGCTTCGTACCATTTATTTAAGCGCGCTTCAGGTCGACAGGGCGGTGTTCTTCTCCACCGCGGTCACGATTGCCGCCTTCATTCCGCTGTTCACGATGCAGGGGGTCGAAGGCCAGATCTTCAATCCGATGGCGCGCACCTACGGCTACGCCCTGATCGGCGCGCTGCTGGCGACATTCACGGTGACGCCGGTCCTTGCCTCCTACATGCTGCCGGAGCATGTCGACGAGGCCGAGACGATCGTGGTTCGCGCGCTGCGTTCGATGTATACGCCGATCCTGCGATGGTCATTATCGCACCGGGGCGTCATGGTCGCGATCGCGGCGGCCTGCATCGTGGTGTTCGGCTACGCCGCGACGCGGCTGGGCACGGAGTTTCTGCCCGCGCTGGAGGAAGGCAATCTCTGGATCAGAGTGTCGATGCCGCCGACGATATCGCTCGAAGCCGGCATGGGATTTGTTGACCGGATTCGCGCAATCCTGCTGACTTACCCGGAAGTCGTTACCGTCGTCTCCCAGCACGGCCGGCCGGATAACGGCAGCGACGCCGCCGGATTTAACAATGCGGAATTCTTTGTGCCGCTCAAGCCGTTCGATGAGTGGCCGCCGAATGTAACAAAGGAAAAGCTGGTCGCGGAACTGCAAAATAAATTCGACCGCGAATTCATCGGCATCGGCTTTAACTTCTCGCAATACATTCAGGACAATGTCGAAGAAGGCCTGTCCGGCGTGAAGGGCGCCAACTCGGTGAAAATCGTTGGCCGCGACCTCGCGACGCTCGAGCAGCTTGCGGCGGAGGTGCTCAAGGAAATGGCGGGAGTTCCCGGGGTGGCCGACCTCGGCGTGTTTCCCGTTCTCGGGCAGCCAAATCTGAACATCAAGGTCGATCGCGAGAAAGCGGCGCGGTACGGGCTCAATGCAGGCGACGTCAACAATGTCGTTCAGTCGGCGCTCGGCGGAACGGCGGCGACGACGCTTCTCGAGGCCGATCGGCAGTTCAACGTCACGGTGCGGCTCGCACCGCAGTTTCGCTACGACATCCACAGCGTCCGCAACATCAAGGTGGGCTATCAGACGGCCGCGGGAGCCAACGCTTACATTCCGTTGAGCGAGCTTGCCGAAATCTCGCTCGATACCGGCGCTTCGTACATTTATCACGAGCGCAACGAGCGCTTCATTCCGATCAAATTCAGCGTTCGCGGACGCGATCTCGGCAGCACGGTCGCCGAGGCGCAACAGCGGATCGCAAAGAGCGTCAAGCTCCCGATCGGCTACCGCATCAACTGGGCCGGCGAGTTCGAGGAGCTGCAGCAGGCGAAAACCCGGCTGGCGATCATCGTTCCGATCAGCCTGCTGATGATCCTGGTGCTGTTGTACGGGCTGTTCAATTCGTTGCGCGACAGCCTGATGGTGCTGGCCGGCATTCCGTTCGCCGCCGGCGGCGGCATTGTTGCGCTTTATCTGACCGGACTCGATTTCAGCATTTCGGCGGCGGTCGGGTTCGTTTCGCTGTTGGGCGTGTCGGTCATGAACGGGATTCTGATCATGACCTATTACAACGAGGTCAAGGCGGCGGGGATGGGCACGATCGAGGCGATGTTCCACTCAGCCTCGCAGCGCATGCGGCCGATGCTGATGACCGCGCTGTCCGCGTGTATCGGCCTGCTGCCCGCCGCGGTCTCGACCGGCATCGGCAGTCAGGTCCAGCGCCCGCTCGCCACCGTCGTGGTCGGCGGCATGTTTATCGGACCGATCATTCTTCTGCTTGTGGTTCCGGCGCTGCAGACGCTGTTCCTCGGCGAAGGACGCGGTTCGCCCGATGCCGGCGAGCCAAGCCCGGCGCATCCGTAACGACGCCTGCTGAAACAACACCCGGCGACAACGACAATCCGGCGATTTCAGACGTGCTGGCCGCCGTTGATGTGGATCTCGGCGCCGTTTACGTAGGATGAGGTGTCCGTGCACAGCACGTAGATGATCTTTGCCACCTCGTCCGGCGTGCCGAGCCGGTGCAGCGGAATCATCTCGACGATCCGGTCCGTGCCCGGCGACAGCATCGCGGTGTCGATTTCCCCCGGCGCGATGGCGTTGACGCGGACGCCGACCGCGCCGAAGTCGGCCGCCATCTCGCGGGTCAGCGCCGCAAGCGCGGCCTTCGAGGTCGCGTAGGCTGCGCCCGCGAACGGATGCACCCGTGAGCCGGCGATCGAGGTCACGTTGACGACCGAGCCTTTGGCGGCTTTCAGTTCGTCGAGCAGGCCGCGCGCCAGCATGATCGGGGCGAAGAAGTTCACCTGGAAAACGTGATGCCAGTCCTCACGCGAGGTGTCGATCGAGCCGAGGCGTTTGCCGCCGGGAGCCTTGGGGGAGACCGCGGCGTTGTTCACCAGAGCATGCAGTTCGCCCCCGAGCCGGCGCCGGATCTCCGCTATCGCCTCGTCGGTGTTCTCGGGCTGTGCGAGATCGACCTGAATGTGATCCTCGGGGCCCGCTTCCCACGGACAGTTCTCGGGGAACGGGTGTCGCGAGCAGGTGATGACGCGCCAGCCGGCGGCGGAGAACCGCTTGACGGTAGCATGGCCGATACCACGGCTCGCTCCGGTGAGGAGAAGCGTCCGGCGCGGCTGGTTGCTCATGGGCATCTGATTCTCAATCCGCCGCTGTCGCGGGACTTCGCTGCATTCCGGCTTTGGTTCGCGCGCGATCCCGTCCGAAATCCGGCACCGGCCTTCGGAACTATGGTCATGGATAAAGCCGTGTTTTGCTCCAGGGTGCGCCCGGATCGTCGCGCCGGAACGCGATGCGGTCGTGCAGACGGAACGGGCGTTCCTGCCAGAACTCGATTTGCCGCGGGATCACGCGGTAGCCCGACCAGTGCGGCGGCCGCGGCACATCGCCGATCGCGAACTTTGCGGTATTGAGCGCGACCGCCTTCTCGAACGCCATGCGGCTTTCGAGCGGCGCCGACTGTTTGCTCGCCCAGGCGCCGATTTGCGCCATGCGCGACCGGCTGGCGAAGTAAGCGTCGGCCTCCGCCGCCGCGACCGGCTCGACCGCGCCGCGCGCACGCACCTGGCGCTGCAGGGTCTTCCAGTAAAACGCCAGCGCTGCCTGCGGCGCGGAGTTGATTTCCTGCCCTTTTGCGCTGCCGGTGTTGGTGTAGAAAACGAAGCCGCGCTCGTCGAAGCCCTTCATCAACACCATGCGCACGTTCGGGAGGCCGTCGCCGTCGACGGTGGCGAGCGCCATGGCGTCGGGATTGTTCGGCTCGGCACGTTTCGCCTCGGCAAACCATTCCGTGAACAGCTGCCACGGTTCGCCGGCTGCGGCGACGTCACCGCCCGTTAACCATCCGGAGTGTTCTATCGACGCTGCGTCTGTCATGTATGCGGGAGTATCCCAGTTGCTGGTGTGCGGCGATCGGGAAGGAGGCCTGAGGCCTCCAGGTCAGCCTCTATATAATGGAACCGGGCCGCGCCGCCTATGTTGGCCGCTGCGCCGGTTTGGCATTGTGCTGGCCGCGCTTGGGGCGATGGCCGCTGGCGGCTGCTCGTACCCGATCGAGACCATGTTTTCCAAAAAAGAAGCTGACGTGACGCAGACCGGTTCCATCGGGAAGTCCGCCGGCCGGGCAGCACCTGCACCGGAAGCAGCGCCGCCGTCGGAAATTGATCTTGCCTATGCCCGCGCGGTGGCCGCCGAAGCGCTCGCGCGCACCACCCGGGACATAAGTTTTCCCTGGGAAAACCCGCATACCGGCGCCGGGGGCAACATCACGCCGCTTGCCGCCACCCACAGCGAAGGAAGCTTCACCTGCCGCGATTTCCTGGCAAGCTATGTGCGCGGCCCGTCGCAGACCTGGCTTCAGGGCGAAGCCTGCCGGGCGGCGCACGGCAAATGGGAGGTGAAGAGCTTGAGGCCGCTCAGCGGCTGACCGATCGGCCTGTGACGGCGATGTTGCATTGCAGGGCGGTGAATTAAATCCCACATTGAGAATCACTTGGGAATCATGGGCAGGCGGGGCCAGCCCCAAAACCGAACGGAGTCCATGGGGAATGCGTGATCCCTATGAGGTCTTGGGTGTCGAACGCAAGGCGAGCGCAGGCGAAATCAAAAGCGCCTTCCGCCGCATGGCGAAGAAGCTGCATCCGGACGCCAACAAGAACGACCCGAAGGCGGCCTCGCGTTTCTCCGAGATCAACGCTGCCTATGAAATTCTCGGCGATGCCGACAAGCGCAAGGCATTCGACCGCGGCGAGATCGACGCCGAAGGCAAGCCGCGCTTTCAGGGCTTTGAAGGCGCCGGCGCAGGAGCCGGCCCGCGCCAGGGCGGAGGCTTTGGTCCCGACGCCGGGTTCGAGACTTTCAACTTCGGGCCGGAAGGATTTACCCGCGGTACGCGGCGTGGCCGCAGCAGCGCGGGAGCGGGCGCGGGTCCCGGCTTCGGCGGCAATTTTGAAGACATTTTGCGCGAAGCGTTCGGCGGCGCCGGCGGTGCCCGCCGCGGCGGCTTCGAGCCCGAGGATATCGGTCCCGGCGCCAACGTTACCGCGGCGCTGACCGTGACCCTGCCGGAAGCGGCGCAGGGCGTTACGCAGCGCATTCATCTCCCGAGCGGCAAGGACCTCGAAGTCAAAATTCCTGCCGGAATCGGCAACGGCCAGCACCATCCGGCTGCGCGGCCAGGGCATGCAGGGACCCGGCGGGACCGGCGATGTGCTGATCACGGTGTCGATCGCACCGCATCCGACTTTCACCCTCGACGGCGCCGACGTCCGGCTTGATCTGCCCATCACGCTTTACGAGGCCGTGCTCGGCGCCAAGGTCCGGGTGCCGACGCTTTCGAAGCCGGTCGACATTACCGTGCCGCCGGGCACCAGCAGCGGCCGCACCTTCCGCCTCAAGGGCAAGGGCTATCCCGCCAAGGATGGCGCAGGCGACCTGCTCGTCACCACCCGTATTGTACTGCCCGACAAGAGCGATCCCGAACTCGAATCGCTGATGAAGAAGTGGCAGACCGACAAGCCCTACGACCCCCGCAAGAACCTGTAGAACGCCTGGAAGGCACGTAGTCGCGCCGCGCCGGATTTCGGGCAGCCCGGCGCCATCGGTGGGTGCCAACGCATTCGCTCGGGCGCATTATGCCGCCGGGGACCGCCGACAAGTCCGGTGTCGGGTAGATGCCAGATGATGCAACTTACGAGAGTGCGCTTGCTGCGCCCCGCACCGCTATGCCATAGGAGGTCGGGCGCCGGAAAATGTCGCAGCGGGGTGGAGAATGTCGGAAATCTCGGGCCTCCTGCGCGGCAAGCGCGGCCTGATCATGGGGGTCGCCAACCAGCGCTCGCTCGCCTGGGGCATCGCCAAAGCGTGTCACGCGCAGGGCGCCGAACTGGCGTTCACCTATCAGGGAGATGCGCTAAGAAGCGGGTCGAGCCTCTGGCGCAGGAAGTCGGCGGCCTGGTGGTCGCCGCACTGCGACGTTACCGTTGCCGCCTCGCTCGATGCCGCTTTCGTCGCGCTGAAGTCGCACTGGGACACGCATCGACTTCGTCGTGCATGCGATCGCATTCTCGGACCGTGCGCAGCTCGACGGCCGCTATGTGGATACGACGGCCGACAATTTCAGCCAGACGCTGCTGGTGAGCTGCTATTCGTTCACCGCGATCGCGCAGCGTGCCGAGAAGATGATGCCGAACGGCGGCTCGATGCTGACGCTCACCTATTACGGCTCGCAGAAATGGATGCCGCATTACAACGTGATGGGTGTGGCCAAGGCCGCGCTGGAAGCGTCCGTGCGCTACCTTGCAGCCGATCTCGGCATCAAGGGCATCCGCGTTAACGCGATTTCTTCGGGACCGATCAAGACGCTGGCTGCCGCCGGCATCGGCGATTTTCGCTACATTTTGCGCTGGAACGAATACAACGCGCCACTTCGGCGCAACGTCACGATCGATGAAGTGGGCGACGCCGGCGTCTATCTTCTGTCGGACCTGTCCCGCGGTGTCACCGGCGAAGTGCATCACGTCGATGCCGGCTATCACATCGTCGGGATGAAGCACCCGGACGCGCCGGACATCTCGGTCGGCAAAGACTGAAGCAGTCCGTTCCGTCCCGGTATTTGCGGTTGCAGACCCCAAAAAAGCAGCGGCCGGACCTGGGTCCGGCCGCTTTCACGAAACACCGCTCAAGGCGCTTCGCGGAAAATCCGAAGCTGACGCTGCGACCTCTATGAGAGGCGCGCCGGCATCATGAGGTCTTCGTCTTTTTCTTCTTCTTCGTCTTCTTGGTAGCCATGGATAGGTTCCTTGTTGCGTGCTGTTCTGACGGCAGGGTTAAGGTCAAGATTTGCGGACGTTGGTCGGTCCCCTCACCGCCCAGCCCCCTTACCGGCTGTGACCCTGACACAGGAGAACTAAACCGGCAACTTAAAAATCGGAAATAGTTCTTATTTTTCCGCAGCTTAACGGATATTCAGCTTTTCATTAACCGTTGTTCAGCCAGATGAACGGGGAATAAACGCCGTCAAAAGCGTGGACAAAGTCCTTCAAGCGCGCCAAGAAGTTCCCAAGCCGGTTCAAAGGTCAGTCGTCAGGCGCCGAGTTCCCATACAAGCATCGAAGCAGCCATTCGAGCATGTCGTTCAATACGTTCGGCCATTCCTTCCGTGTGACAACCTTTGGCGAAAGCCATGGGCCCGCGATCGGCTGCGTGGTCGACGGCTGCCCGCCGCGCATTGCGCTTCGGGAATCCGATATCCAGCCCTATCTCGACCGGCGCCGCCCCGGACAGTCGCGCTTCACCACGCAGCGCCAGGAGCCCGATTCGGTCAAAATCCTCTCCGGCGTGTTTGCGGACGAAACAACCGGCGAACAGCAGACCACCGGCGCGCCGATCGCGCTCGTCATCGACAATCTCGACCAGCGCTCGAAAGACTACAGCGCCATCAAGGACAAATATCGCCCCGGCCACGCCGACTATACTTACGACGTCAAATACGGATTGCGCGATTATCGCGGCGGCGGCAGGCAGTCGGCGCGCGAAACCGCGACGCGTGTGGCGGCGGGCGCAATCGCGCGCAAGATCGTGCCGGGCATGGTGGTGCGTGGCGCGCTGGTGCAGATCGGTCCCCACCGCATCGATCGCACGCGCTGGGACTGGGCAGAGATCGAGCGCAATCCGCTGTTCTGTCCCGACGCCGAAAAGGCAGCTTTCTTCGCGGATTACCTCGACGGCGTGCGCAAAAACGGCTCGTCCGCCGGCGCGGTGATCGAGATCGTGGCCGAAGGCGTGCCGGCAGGACTGGGCGAGCCGATTTACGGCAAGCTCGACGCCGACCTGGCCGCGGCGCTGATGAGCATCAACGCCGTCAAGGGCGTCGAAATCGGCGCGGGCTTCGGTGCAGCCGAACTTTCCGGCGAAGACAACAGCGACGAAATGCGGATGGGAAATGACGGCCGCCCGATTTTCCTGTCCAATAACGCCGGCGGCATCCTCGGCGGTATTTCCACCGGGCAGGCGATTGTCGCCCGCTTTGCGGTCAAGCCGACATCCTCGATCCTCACCCCGCGGCGCACCGTCGACCGCTACGGCAACGACACCGACATCGTAACGACCGGACGGCACGACCCGTGCGTCGGCATCCGCGCGGTGCCGGTCGGAGAAGCCATGGTGGCGTGCGTGCTCGCCGATCATTATCTGCGCCATCGCGGTCAGGTCGGCATTCCGCCGGTCTGGCCGTTCCCGAAGGCGCAACGTTGACATCTGAAGTGAGAACAGCAGCATGAACGACGCCCACCAGCGTATCCGGGATGCCGTAGCCGCGTTTGCCCGCGGCGAGATCGTCATTGTCGCCGATGACGACGACCGCGAGAACGAAGGCGATCTTTTTGTAGCCGGCGCGCTGTGTACGCCCGAGAAAATGGCGTTCATCATCCGCAATACGTCGGGCATCGTCTGTGCGCCGCTTTCGCTGGACGAGGCGCGGCGGCTGCATCTCGACCCGATGGTGGCGCTCAACGACGCTCCGCTCGGCACCGCCTTCACCGTCACGGTGGATGCACGTCACGGACTGACCACCGGCATCTCGGCGGAGGAGCGCTCCAACACTGTGCGCGCGCTCGCGAACGGCAATATGGGCGCCGCCGACTTCGTCCGGCCCGGACACGTGTTTCCGCTGGTCGCGAAAGAGGGCGGCGTGCTGATGCGCTCGGGCCACACTGAAGCGTGCGTCGATCTGTGCCGGCTCGCCGGGCTGCCGCCGGTCGGCGTGCTCGCGGAAATGATGAACGACGACGGCACCGTGATGCGCGGGCCGGAGATCGAAGCCTTCGCGGCGCGCCACAAGCTTCAGCGGCTTACCATCGCCGATCTGATCGCCTACCGCCAGGTGCGCGACAAGCTGATCGAGCGGCTCGGCGAATTCCCGGTGGAGTCCGAAATCGGCACGCTCACCGGCTATGCGTTCCAGACGCCGTTCGATCCTTTTTATCACATGGCGTTCGTGTACGGCGAAATCGGCGACGGCCGCAATGTGCTGACGCGGCTGCACCGCGCCAACCTCATTCTCGACGTGTTCGGCGGCGCGAAATCGATCCGCAGCACGCTCGATCGCTTCAAGGCCGAGGGCAGGGGCGTGCTGGTCGTGCTGCGCGACGGCGCCGCGGGCGTGCCGATCGTCGGGCTTCCGAAGTCCGACGAAACCGCTTCCGGCGAGGCGCGGACCAAACAATGGCGCGAGGTCGGTCTCGGCGCGCAGATCCTGAAGGATCTCGGCGTCAGCTCGATCCGGCTGCTGACCTTCTCGCGCCCGATGACCTATGTCGGCCTTTCCGGATTCGGCATCGAAATCGTTGGAACGGAAGGCGTTGAAATCTGACCGGCCCGGGGCCGCTGCGTGCAACAATCGAGGAACGGACATGAGCAAATTCTTTGAGCTTGCCGGCCTGAAACGGATCGGTCTCGCGGTGGCGCTTCTCGGCATCGCGCTTTGCGTGTCCGGATGCGGCTACAACACCATTCCGACGCTGGAAGAAACGGCCAAGGCGCGCTGGGCCGACGTCGAGAACCAGTATCAGCGCCGCGCCGACCTCATTCCCAATCTGGTCGCGACGGTGCAGGGTTACGCCGCCCAGGAAAAGAACGTGCTCACCGCCGTGGTCGAGGCGCGCGCCAAGGCGACGCAGGTCAAGGTTGACGCTTCGCAACTCACCGACCCGGACAAGCTCAAGGCGTTCCAGGACGCGCAGAACCAGCTTTCCGGTGCGCTGGGACGGCTGCTGGCGGTGTCCGAGAATTATCCCGACCTGAAATCCAACGCCAACTTCCTCGCGCTGCAATCGCAGCTCGAGGGTACCGAGAACCGAATCGCTGTGGCGCGCCGCGATTACATTGAGGCGGTACGGACCTACAATACGGCGTTGCGCACTTTCCCGACCGTGCTGTGGGCGAAGACCGCCTTCTCCGGCAACAAGCCGATGGCGGAATTTACCGCAACCGACGGTGCCGAAAAGCCGCCCGAGGTGAAGTTCTGATGATTGCCGGCCGTCATTACGGGGCGGCCCGAAGCGCCGAGCCGGAGCTCCGGTTCTGGAGACGGATTTCGGGTTTGCGCGCCGCGCGGCCCGGAACGACGGTTTTGCTCGCCTTGGCGATTGCTCTCGGCTTCGCCCCGTTTGCCCGGGCGCTCGATTTTCCCGCGTTGACCGGCCGCGTCGTGGATCAGGCCGGCATCATGTCGGCGGAGAGCAGGAGCGACGTCGAGGCGAAGTCGAAAGAGCTGGAGAGCAAATCCGGCATCCAGCTTGTCGTCGCCACCGTGAAGTCGCTTCAGGGCAGCGACATCGAAACCTACGCCAACCAGCTCTTTCGTTTCTGGAAGCTCGGCGAGGCGAAGAAGAATAACGGGGTGCTTTTCCTCGTCGCGCCCGCCCAGCACAAAATGCGGATCGAGGTCGGCTACGGCCTCGAAGGCACGCTCACCGATGCCCTGTCGTCGGTGATCATTTCGAGCACAATCGCGCCGGCCTTCAAGAGCGGCGATTTTTCCGGCGGCATCGGGCGCGGCGTTGACGCGATCATCGCCGTGCTCAGCGGCGACGCGGCGGAATGGCAGCGGAAGGTGCCGTTGCGCCACGATGACAATCGGGGCAACGAAATTTTTGCTGTCTGCTTTCTCCTGTTCGTGATCGCGATCGTTGTCGGCGGCATGATCGTCAGACGGAAGTCCGGCCACTATGTTACCCGTCACGGTCGCCGCGTGTTCGTAGCCGCGGGCGGCGCGTCGGGCTGGAGCAGCAGTTCTTCAGGCAGCAGTTCGTCCGCCAGCAGTTCTTCGGGGAGCAGTTCGTCCGGCAGCGATTTTTCCGGAGGTGGCGGCTCCTCGGGTGGCGGCGGCGCGTCGGGAGACTGGTGATGGCGCGGCGGATCACGCGATATGCGCTCGCGGCCGGCCTGATCCTCTGCTGGCTGCCCGCGGCGTTCGCGCTCGACTTTCCGGCGCTCAGCGGTCGCGTGGTCGATGACGCGAACGTCATGACCGCGAACGCCCGCAGCGACATCGAGGCGAAATCGAAAGAACTGGAGGACAAGTCCGGCAATCCAGCTCGTGGTCGCGACCGTGAAGTCGCTGCAGGGCAGCGACATCGAAACCTTCGCCAACCAGCTCTTCCGGTTCTGGAAACTCGGCGAGGCGAAGAAGAACAACGGTGTGCTGCTGCTGGTCGCTCCGAAAGAGCACAAGGTGCGGATCGAAGTTGGTTACGGCCTCGAAGGCACGCTGACCGATGCCGCCTCGTCGGTCATCATATCGAGCGTGATGGTGCCGCGATTCAAGGCCGGCGACTTTTCCGGCGGCATCACCGGCGGCGTCGCCGGCATCATCAACGTGCTCAGCGGCGACGCCACCGACTGGCATCGCAAGGTCAACGCCCGCGCCGACAGTCCGTCGGCCGATTTCACCAGGCTGTTTCCGGGCCTGTTTTTTGTCGTGATGATCTTTGTCGTCTGGTACCTGATCCGGAACGCGGGCGGCCCGCCATCGGCCGGCGGCGGGGGGCGCGGACGGACGATCTTCGTGCCTTACGGCGGCGGCTGGGGCTCGTCAGGGTCCGGCGGCGGGTCTTCAGGCGGCTTCGGGGGCGGATTTTCCGGCGGCGGCGGCTGGTCAGGCGGCGGCGGAGCTTCAGGGAGCTGGTGATGCAGTTCGGAAAGGAGGATCGCGAGGCAGTAGCCGAGGCGATCCGCGAAGCGGAGAAGCGCACCGGCGCACAGATCGTCTGTGTCCTCGCGCACGCTTCGTCGGGCTACGCGCATATTCCCGTGCTGTGGGCGAGCGTGCTCGCTCTCGTTACGCCGTGGCCGCTGATCGTGTTCACGCTCTGGAGCGTGCAGTGGATCTTCCTGATACAGCTCGCGGTGTTCATCGTCGCGGTGCTGCTGCTGACACTGACGCCGTTGCGGTTCGCGGTGGTGCCGCGCGCTGTGCGGCGCGCGCAAGCCCACCATCTCGCGCTCGAACAGTTCATGGTCCGCCGCGTCGGCCGCACCAAAAACCGCACCGGCGTGCTGATTTTCGTTTCGCTCGCGGAGCGTTACGCTCGCATCATCGCCGACGACGGCGTGGCGCAAAAAGTGTCGAAAGCGGAATGGCAGGCGGCGATCGACGCGCTGGTGAGCCACATGCGCGGCGGCCGGATCGCGGCCGGATTGGCCGCGGCGATAGGGCAGTGCGGCACGGTGCTTGCCGCCCACGTCCCGCCCGACGGTTCGCCGAACGAACTCCCTGACCGGCTTTACGTGATGTAGCCGCGAAAAGCGGCCCTGCGCGCGGACTGATCACCGAGAAATGATTGTGCGCGCACTTTGATTTACGGGCATGGAGCCTCCACGTCCCAGCTTTGCTGTGAGGAGGTTGCGATGACCCGATCGTCCGTCACTCCGGTTTCCATCGACCGCCGCGGGCTGGTGCGCGCCGGTGGCGCGCTCGCGCTGGCCGCGGCGTTTTGGCCCGGGCGCGTGCACGCGCAGGCGAAACTTCGTATCGGCGTGATCGGATCGGGCCATATCGGCGGCACGATCGGCGGCATGTGGGTGAAGGCCGGGCATCCGGTGATGTTTTCATCGCGCCATCCGGACGAGCTCAAGGATCTGGTGGCAGGCCTCGGCGAACTCGCTAAAGCCGGCACCGTGGAGCAGGCGATCGCGTTCGGCGACGTGCTGTTCATCGCTGTACCTTACGGGGCGCTGCCGCAGATCGGCCAGGACTACGGCGCGGCGCTCAAGGGCAAGATCATGCTCGACGCCTGCAACGCGGTGGCGTCGCGCGACGGCGGCCCGATCGCGGACGAAGTCGAGAAGGAGGGCGTTGGCGTCGTTTCGCAGAAATATCTGGCGGGCGCGCGGATCGTGCGCGCTTTCAATACGACTCAACTACAAGATCTTCGCCAAAGAGGCGAACCGTCCCGACCCGAAGCTTGCGATCCCGATCGCCGGCGACGATCCCGAGGCAGTGAAAACCGCCTCAGAGCTTATTCGCGATACCGGCTTCGATCCGGTCGTGGTCGGCAGGCTTGCCGAAGCGAAGCGCTTTCAGCGCGGCGGTCCGGGCTACGGCCTCGAGGCGACTGCCGCCGAACTCCGGCAGAAGCTGTCGCTCACGCCATGAAGGTCGCTGCGGCCCTGGATTTCCTGGGCCGTGCCGGCGACGCCGCAGGAGCGGGCGGCGGCGCTGTGGTCGTTTGCTTATTTCTTCGCGCTGCTTGCCGGCTATTACGTGCTGCGGCCGTTGCGCGACCAGATGGGCATCGCCGGCGGCGTCAGGAACCTGCCGTGGCTGTTCACCGCGACCTTCGTGACGCTGCTCGTGGCGCAGCCGCTGTACGGCGCGCTGGTCGCGAGGCTGCCACGCGCGCGCTTCATTCCGGTCGTCTATCATTTTTTTGTCGCCAATCTCGTCGCTGTTCTGGCTGCTGCTGACGCTCGGCATCGCACCGGTGATCGTGGCGCGCGTGTTCTTTGTCTGGGTCAGCGTGTTCAGTCTGTTCGCGGTGGCGGTGTTCTGGTCGTTCATGGCCGACCTGTTCACCGCCGAGCAGGGCAAGCGGCTGTTCGGCTTCATCGGCGCGGGCGGAACCGCCGGCGGTCTGCTCGGTCCGGTCGTCACCATCGGTCTGTCGGGGCCGCTCGGCGCCGATCAATCTTCTGATCGTCGCCGCGATGCTTCTGGAACTCGCGGTGTTCTGCGTTTACCGGCTCGAGCGCGCCGCCGATGTGCAGGCGGAGCCCGGGGCGAGACCGCGCGCGGATCGGCGGCAGTGCCTTTGCGGCTTTGCCCGAACTGATCCGCTCGCCTTATCTGCTTGGCGTCGGCTCTGGGTCAGCCTGCTGTCCTTCTGCGCGACGATTGTTTATTTCGAGCAGGCCAACATCGTCTCCGCGGTCGTGCACGGCGCGGCGCGCAGACGCGGCATCTTCGCGAGCATCGACCTTGCGGTCGGATCTGCTCACCCTCGCTACTCAGATCCTGCTCACCGGCCAGGTGCTCAGGCGGTTCGGCACCGGCGTCGCGGCCGGCGCGCTGCCCGCGGTCTATGTCGTCGGCTTCGCCGCGCTGTTTTTCGCGCCGACGCTCGCGGTCGTGATGACGCTTCAGGTGGTGCAGCGCTGGATGAATTTCGCCATCGCCAATCCGGCGCGGCAGGTGTTCTTCACCGTGCTCGACCGCGAGGAAAAATACAAAGCCAAGAACCTGATCGACGTGGTGATCTATCGCGGCTCGGACGCGCTGTACGGCTGGGTGTTTGACACGCTCCAGGCGCTGGGTTTGAAGCTCGGCGCGATCGCGCTGGTGGTCCTGCCGGTGGCGGCGGGCTGGCTGCTGCTGTCGGCCGCTCTCGGGCGGGCGCAGGAACGGCGCACGGCGGCTGACGAATTGAGGCTCGAGGGGGCGGTGAGGCAGCGGGAGGATCAGCGTGACCGGGATGACACGGCGACAGTTCGCATCCATCGCAGCCTTGGCGGCCGCCACGGCGCTGACGCGTCCGGCGTGGGCGCAAACCCCGGCGCTGCTTTCGCGCGCGATTCCCTCGAGCGGCGAGAAGTTGCCGGCGGTGGGGTTAGGCACGGCGCAGGTATTCGACATCAACGACGAGGCCACCCGGCAGAAGGCTGCGGCGGTGTTGCAGGCGCTGAGCGCGGGCGGCGGGCGCCTCGTCGATACTTCGTCGGTCTATGGCGACTCCGAGCTGGTGCTGGGCGACGCGATGGTGCCAGGCGGCCTTCGCGACCGGCTTTTCGTCGCCACCAAGCTCGAAGGACCCGATGCGGCAGAGCTCAAGCGCTCGCTCAGCCGGCTGCGAACCGAAAAACTCGACCTGCTGCAATTCCACAATATCCGCGATCCGCGGCAGTCGCTGGCGCAGTTCAAGGCGTGGAAAGCCCAGGGCGTCACCCGCTATATCGGCATTACATCGACGAGGCATGCGGATTTTGCCGCGATCGAATCCGTACTCACGCAGGAAAAGCCGGATTTCGTTCAGATCGACTATTCGCTTGATGATCGCGAAGCCGAGAAGCGCATTCTGCCGGCGGCCGCGGAGGCCGGGGCCGCGGTGCTGACGGCGCTGCCGTTTGGCCGGGCGAGGCTGTTTCGGGCCGTGAAGGGCAGGGAGGTCCCCGACTGGGCCCGCGGGTTTGCCGGGACCTGGGCGCAGTTTTTCCTCAAATACCTGCTGGCCGACCCGCGCGTGACGGCCGTCATCCCCGGAACCGCCGATGCTGCCCATATGGCCGACAATCTGGGTGCGATGCACGGACTCTGCCCGATCCGGACCAGCGCCGCCAAATGGCCGCCTTCGCCGATTCGCTTTAAGCCTGCCAGGCGTGGACGTGACAGGTGTCACTAGCCTGGCGCGCAATTCCCGGTAAGGTGTTGGCAGTCAAGGAGCCCCAAGAGCAATGCCCACACTTGTACGCGGCCGCCGACGGGTCCGTTACGAACTCGATGGACCGGCGGACGCACCGGCTTTCGTCCTGGTCAACGGTCTCACGCAATATATCGAGCTTTGGGAGCCCTACCGGTTCATGCTGGTCCAGAAGGGCTTTCGGGTAGCGACCTTCGATCTGCTGGGGCAGGGCGTATCCGACAAGCCGACGCTGCGGATCACCCAGGACGACCAGGTGGCCGTGCTCCACGACGTCATCACCGAACTGGGCACGAAGCAACCGGTCTTTCTCGCCGGAATCAGCTTCGGTGGCGTGATTGCGCTGCGCTACGCGATCGCGCACTCGGACATGATCGCGGGCCTCGTGCCGATCTCGAGCTTCGCCGAACTGCCGCCGCAGCTTTATCTGCTCGGCACGGTGATGCGCAACGGGCTCATTCTTGGCGGCACCAGCTTTCTGATGGATTTGCTGTTCCCGATGAATCTGTCCAACGACTGGCTGGCGCAGCAGATGGACGGGCTGGAAACCGCCAAGCGCCGGGGGTGGCTGCTGAACGACGTCTACGCCTTGCAGAATTTGATGAAATCTTTCCTCGAGTTCGAACCGATGACGGCGCAACTCCCGGCGATCAAGGTCCCGACTTTGATCCTCAACGGCGAATTTGATTTTCTCACGCCCCGCTCGCTTCAGGAGTCGCTGCGCGTCCATATCGCCGACAGCGAATTGGTGTTCGTGCCGCGCGCCTATCATGCGTTCACGCTTGAGAAGCCGGTACTGACCGCGGACTATCTCGCCCGTTTCGCCCGCGACGTGATCGCGGGCCGCTGGAGCGGCAAGCAGTCGGTCTGGATCGGGCCGGAAGAGCCGGGCGGCGAATTCATTCCGTTTCCGGACGACTTCGATCACATGCGGGCCATTCCGGTGCGCAAAGCGCCGCAGCCCGCCGTACCGCAGCCAGCCGCACAGCAGCCTGTCGCGAAACAGCCCGCGGAGGCGCCGCGCACAGGGATGTTTGCACCGGAAGCCGCCGGGCAGCCGCCGCTGGCGGGCACGCCGGATGCTTCAGCGCCAAGGGAGACAGCGCCCCCATGAGTCTCGGCAAAAATTCGTTTCTCGGACCGCTCGACGAGCAGGGCCGCATCCCGGCATGGCAGCAGACGCGGGTTTCTGCATTTCTGATGTCCGCGCACGGCGCGCTGGCACGCCAGCTTATGTTCGCCCTGCCGGTCAGTCTCGCCAACGCCGTGCATGTGCAGCTTCACGGCGAGTGCTGCCGACAGATGGAGTTTCTCTCCATGCTGGCGCGGGCGACGACCTGGGCGCCCGACCCGATGCTTCCGTATTTGTTGTGGCAATGGGAATCCGCCTGGGTACCGAAGCCGGTCAACTGCGTCAGCGACAGCATACAGGCCCACCTGATCGATCTCGCTGCCCTCAATCACGCGATCCATGCGGTGATCCGGCCGGCGGCGCTGTTGCCCGAGGAAGTCGATGCGATGGACCCGTTCGTCCACGCACTGCGGCACATCGAGTTTGAAAGCGGCCGCCTGATGCAGGCGCAGATCATCTTTCTCAAGAGTCCGCAGTTCGACGAGGCCCGCGACGAAGTGGCAGGGGCGGTCGAGCGGCGTCACGAACAGGTCCGCAAGCTTCTGGCCGCGGTGCTTTTCAGTCTCGAAGTCGAGATCAGCGGCAGACATCTGGTTCCGACCGCGTTTCATTTGAGCGCCAAGAAAGCCTATGACGCAGCGATCGCCGCGGCCGCAGCGAAGGCCAACGAGGTCGCCAAACCTTCCCCATAACTGATATTGTCCTGCCGCGCCGCGGCGGCCAACGGCCCAGGAGTACCAGATGATTACCGTTCCTGAACTGGCCGCCGAAGCGCTGGGGGATTATCTTTCCGAGCATCTGCACCGCCGTTTCGCGGCGACCGACGCCGGTTTGACAGAAACGATCGCGTCGGTCGCGCGTCTTGCGCTCGAATGCATCGGCAACAGCGACGCGCTGTACCATAACGTCGAGCACACCATGCTGGTGACGCTGGTCGGCTACGATATCATGAAGGGCCGCTCGCTTATCCGGCCGACGTCGTCGTCCGACTATGCCCATGTCATAGTCGCGTGCCTGCTGCACGACATCGGTTTCGTCCGTGGTATCCTGCGCGGCGACGACCCCGATGGCTACGTGATCGATGGCAGGGGCGGCAAGACCAAACTGCCGCGCGGCTCGTCCGATGCCGGGCTCACGCCGTATCACGTCGACCGCTCGAAGCTGTTTGCGCTCGACCGGCTCGCGAGCATCGAGCAGTTTGACGCCGGGCGGGTTGCGCGCGCAATCGAATTCACCCGGTTTCCCTCGGCCGCCGCGGTGAAGGATGAGGACGACGAGGAAGGCTCGCTGGTACGTGCCGCCGATTTGATCGGCCAGCTCGGCGACCCGCACTATCTGCGCAAGGCCAATGCGCTGTATTACGAGTTTCAGGAAGTCGGCATGAACAAACAGCTGGGCTATGGCTCGCCGGCCGATCTGACCGACCGCTACCCGCAGTTTTATTTCAACAGCGTCGCGCCGCACATCCAGACGGCGATCCGCTATCTCAACGTGACGTCGAGCGGCCGGCAATGGATCGCGAGCCTGTACAGCAACGTTTTCCGCGCCGAACGCGTTTTGAGTCTGTCGGGGCCGGAGCCATGAGCGGTCCCACTTCTGCCTGGAGGCGTTATGAACAGGATCGCCGAAGTCCGGTCGGGTGAAGTCGTTTCCCGGTCCGCGGGCCGCTCGCCGTATTTTTCCGAAGAGCACGAGATGCTCCGGGCGCAGGTGAGGCGCTTCGTCGAAACCGAAATCAAACCTTTCGGCCTTGCCTGGGAAGAGCAGGGGTTTGTGCCGCGTGAAGTGCTGCGGCGGATGGGCAGCCTGGGGTTTTTCGGCATTCGTTATCCGGCCAGTTACGGCGGCTCGGAAATGGACGCGCTCGCGACGGTCGTGCTTGCCGAAGAGCTTGGCCGTTCCACCTTCAGCGGCGTCGCCACCACCGCGCTGGTGCATGCCGAGATGGCCTCAATTCACGTCTTCCGCTCCGGGAGCGAGGCGCAGAAAGACAAATGGATGCCGGGCATCATTGCCGGCGAGGTCATTACCGCCGTGGCGGTGACCGAGCCGGACGCCGGCTCGGACGTGAAAAGCATCCGTACCTTTGCGCGTCGCGACGGCGACAGTTACGTGATCGATGGCGCCAAAATGTTCATCACCAACGGCGTCTACGCCGACCTCTACTGCGTAGCGGCGAAAACCGACCGTCACGGCCAGCCGAGCCGGTCGATCACCATGTTTCTGGTCGAGAAAGGCACGCCCGGCTTCACCGTAAGCCGGACGCTCGACAAACATGGCTGGCGGTCCTCCGACACCGCGGAGCTTCATTTCGACGGCTGCCGCATTCCGGCGGAGAACCGGCTTGGTGAGGAGGGCAGGGGCTTCTACGCCATCATGAACAATTTCCAGAACGAGCGGATCACCATCGGGGCGACCGCAATCGGAGAGTCGCAGGCGGCGATCGAGTTGACGCTTGATTATGTGAAAACCCGGAAGGCGTTCGGTGCGCCGCTGTGGGCGCGCGAGACCATCCGCCAGCGGCTCGCGATGCTTGCCGCGAGGGTCGAGGCCGGGCGGCAGCTTGTCTATCACGCCGCGTGGCTCGGCATGCAGGGCGTCGATGCTACCAAGGAAGTGTCGATGGTGAAGGCCTACTGCGGCGAACTGGTCAACGAAGTGATGTACAACTGCGTTCAGTTCCACGGCGGCATGGGCTTCATGCGCGAAAGCACGATCGAGCGCATGTCGCGCGATGCCCGCGTGCAGAACATCGGCGGCGGCGCGACCGAAGTCATGCTGGAAGAAGTGGCGAAGAGGATGTAGGGCGCGTTGCGCCGTTGCGTTCGGACCCCTGTTGCCGGCCCGCCCGATCCGGAGGAAGATCGAGCCAACAATCAGGGAGGTGTGCCGATGGAAATCGTACCGCTGGGTCCTGGATTTGCCGCCGAACTGCGGGGCGTAACACTTTCAGATGTCGCCGGCGACGATGCGGTCTGCCGGGCGGTGCGGGCGGCCTTCGAGGAACGATCGGTCCTGGTGTTTCGCGATCAGGACGTGACCGACGAAGCGCAGATCGCGTTTTCGCGCCGTTTCGGCCCGCTGGAAGTAACGCCCGCGTCGACACCGGGCGCCGGCACCCATCTCGTCATCCTCACCACCATCGGCACGGATGGCAAAGTGGTGCCGGCCGATCACCGGATCGCGCTGCGCAACAAGGCCAATCAGCTCTGGCATACCAACTCCACCTTCAAGGCCGTACCGGCGCTTGCTTCGGTGCTGTCGGGCCGGATCATGCCGGCGAGCGGTGGCGAGACGGAATACGTTTCCACCCGGCTTGCGTGGCGAGCGGCTCGAGCCCGCGACGCAGCAGCGGCTCGTCAATTCATTCGCGTGGCATGACTACTCGCACTCGCGCGCGAAGATCGCGGCCAATATCGTCTCGTCCGAGGAGCGCGCGGCGCTGCCGCCGCAATGCTGGCGGATGGTGTGGAAGAATCCGGTGAACGGACGCAGCTCGCTTTACGTCGCCTCGCACGCTTATGCGATCGAAGGCATGGACGATGCGGAAGCACAAAAGCTGATTGCCGAACTGATCGAGGCCGCGACCGCGCCGGGCCTGAGCTACGAGCACCAGTGGCGGGAAGGCGACGTTGTCATGTGGGACAACCGGGCCACGCTGCACCGCGGGCGGCCGTGGCCGCCGCATGAGGCCCGGACGATGGTGCGCACCACGATTTCCGCCACCGCGGCCGACGGGCTTGAGAGCATGCGGCCGCCGTCACGTCAGGCGGCGGAATAAATCTGCAAATCTCGAAGTCGCATTAGGCGGCGGCGCTATGCGTCGCCGCCTCGCTTTGTGAAGCGCGCTATTTGCAGGCCGGGTGGCCGTTCACCTGCGTTAGCGTTCTGCCGGGCGGACAGGCCGGTGCGGCCGGCCGCTGCGCGGGCTGCGCCGGCGGGTGAGGCGGCTGCGGCGGCGCCGCTGCAGGACGCGGCGGCGCAGGCGGCGGAGTTGGCGCGGGCTTGATCGTTGCCCGTTCCGGACGATCCTGGCGAGGCGGCGCGGGAGGCACCGGCGCCGGCGTGATGGTCGCCTTTTCCGGACGTTCGCGATGCGGCGGTGCGGGTGGCACCGGCGCGGGCGTGATGGTTGCCCGTTCGGGATGCGGCGTGCCGGGCGCCGGAGCAGGCGTGATCGTGGCCCGCTCCTGACGTTCCTGATGCGGCGCGCCAGGCTGCGGCTGGCCGCCCTGCTCGCCGTGATGGCGCTGCTGGGGTTCGCCAGGCATCGGCATTCCGTCCGGTCTGCCGCGTGCGGGCGGCATCAACTCCCGTGCAGCCATAACGCCCCGGCCGCTGAAGTCGCCGGGCCTTGGGGTCGCCGCGATCGCCGGCATGCCGCGATTTACTGTTGCGAGCAGCGCCCGATTGGTGCTCGCCGTTCTAACGTGCTGCACTTGCAGCGCTGTCGCGGCGATGTGTGCGGCGTGTGCTATCGCAAGCTGTTGCGGCGTGGGCCGGGCGGACAGGCCGCCGTGTCCGCCGTTGAAGCTCGCTCTCGGTATGTGCGAAGCGACGAGAACGGGACGGTCGTAGAAGGCGGCGATCGGTAAGTCGCCGAAATTGTTGACCGCGCGATTGTACGCAAACACGCCGTGGTCCCAATAGCCGCCGTCGTAGCCGACGCCGTCATACCCGTAACCGTAGTAGACGCCGCCGTAGAAGCCGATTTCGGGCGCCCAGTAGCCTTCGTTCCAGACGTAGACGCCATCGTCGCGCCAGCTCCAGTAGCCGGGCGTCCAAAGCAGACCAGCCTCGGGCGGCAACGCCCACGTTCCGGGCACCCAGAAATAGCCGTCCTGGCCGTACGCCCAATAGCCTGGCGTCCAGATGTATCCAGGTGCGGGAAGCGGAGGCTGCTCGTAATAGGGCAGTTCTGGCGGAACGACAGCAACCTCGACGGTTTGCGCGCCGGCAATGCGTGGCAGGCTCAAAGGCGTCAATATAAACAACAGCAGAAAAACGGTGCACAGGCGCCGCATGATGTCTCCCGGATTAAAAGGCCAGCCACAGTCGGCGTGGAATGTCGCTACATTAAGGCGCGCGGTGCGATTGTCTGAAACGGATTCCCGGGAACAAAAAAGCTTTGCTCCGGCGAACAGAATGCGTTGAGGCATCGCGTCCGCATTCTTCCGGTCAAACCGTTCGGCCAAAATCACGACGCGGCGGCCGCCTCCCGCATTAACGCAGAAGGAAAGTTTTTGCAGCGACGGGTACTGTCACGTGCGGGAACAGCCGGTTGCCGCCGTTGGTGGCTCGCGCTTTTTCAGTTCTTCTGCGGCAGCATCCGGTCTTCGATTTTGAAATAATGCCTTGCGTGCGCGACCAGTTGGCCGTCGCTCGGATGATCAACGCTCTCGACCCCGACGATAATCTTCATCAGCCGCGGATCGTGCTCATGGATGTGTTTGATCAGCTCGGTCTTGGCGCTGGAGGGTCCCGTAATGAGAACCGCGCCGGCATCGGCGACGGACTGGGCGACGGCGTGCAGGAAATCCTGGTCGGCGGCCGCATGCCCGCTGCCGATCGAGTTTGCCTTGTGGTGAATATGCCTGGTCGGATGATCCGGATGCAGCACCAGCCGTTCGACATCGCTCGGGCTGAAATGAAACACGCGGGCTTCATGGTGATCGATCCAGACGACGGCGTGAAAGTGGTGAGTGGTCATCGACGTACTCCTTGTGCCGGACTATCCGGTTTTCGTTTTTACAGACGAAGGCAGGCGGGACTCGCCCGCCGGCTTATCCCTGGTAAGCCCGATTCGGAATGGCAAAGCCGCAGCCCGATCCGTCGGTGACGGCGACCTCGTCTTCCCAGGGCAGCCGGTATCGGCCGGCCGCCAGATCGCGCATGTAAGTGTACGGGCAGTCCTGCGCGCCGCCCTTCACCGCGACGTAGCCGCGATGGCCGAACTGATAAATGTTGTTCTCGACACCCCAAAGCCGGCGCGCCTCGTCGGCGAGCTTCGGACGCACTTCGGCGGTGACGATCTCGTCCGGCGCGCCGTTGCCGGTGACGAGGGGCACGCCGTCGAAGTTGACGATCATGCCTTCGCCCATTGAATTGAACACGCCGTCGGTGCCGGCCATGCAGACGTTCGCCGTGTACATCAGGTTTGAGAACGCATTGCTTTGATTGCTGACCTGCCAGGCGTGGCGGATCGGCGCGGTGTAGCCGGCGGTGCGCAGCATGATGTTGGCGCCTTTGTAGGCGCACTCGCGCGCCATCTCCGGAAACATGCCGTCGTGGCAAATGATCAGCGCGACTTTGCTGCCGTTGGGGCCGTCGCATACGGGAATGCCGAGATTGCCGGGCTCCCACGGCTCGACCGGCACCCACGGATGCATCTTGCGGTAATAGAGTTTCAGTCCGCCCCGGTCGTCGATGATGATGCCGGAATTGTAGGGATTGCCGTCAGGATTGTATTCCATGATGGAAAAGCAGCCCCAGATGCGGTTCTCCGCGCATGCGCCGCGAAAGCTCTCCACCTCGGGTCCGTCAAGCCGCGACATCAAATCGGCGCTGGTGTCCATCGACAGGCCGTGCAGCGAATATTCGGGGAACACAACGAGGTCCATCGTCGGCATTCCCCTGCGCGCCTTCTGCACCATGGCGCAGATCTTTCTGGTCTGGGTGGCGAGATCGCCCTTCGTCGCGATCGACGGCAGTTGCAGTTGCACCAGCCCGATGACGACGCCGTCGGGTGCCTTGTTCAATCCACCGAGCCCGCTCATGCAGCCTTTTCCCTTCACGTTGTTTGCAGTTGCCGGCAGACCGGAATTTACACTCTTCCGCGGTGGCAGGGGCGCTATTTTTCCAGCCTGGCCACGATTTCGACGTGCGCTGAATAGCGGAACTGATCGACCGGCGTGATTTCGGTCAGGCGATAGCCGCCACGTACCAGTTCGCGCATGTCGCGCGCGAACGTGGCCGCGTTGCATGACACCGCAACGACGCGCGGCACCTTGCCGGCCGCAAGCTCCCGGCATTGCGCTTCGGCGCCCTGGCGGGGGGGATCAAAGACGACGGCATCGAAATTTTTCAGTTCGGCCGCGATCAGCGGACGCCGGAACAGATCGCGACGTTCCACTTCGACGGGCTTTAACCCTGCGGTCGTGCCGGCGGCGCGTTTGAGCGCGGCAAGCGCTGCTTCGTCGTCGTCGACGGCAAGGACTCTGGCCGTTGCCGCGAGCCGCAGCGCGAATGGCCCGATGCCTGCGAAAAGGTCGGCGATACCGTGCCGCGCCGGTGCATGCCGACAACGCCAGCCGCGCCAGCGTCGCCTCGCCAGCCGCGGTGGCCTGGAGGAAAGCTGCGGGCGGCAACGTCACGACGGCGTTGCCGATGCGGAGCGTCGGCACGCGCGACAGCGCAATCAGTTCGCCGTGCCGGGTGAGGCGCGCGAGGTTGTGCTTCGCGGCAATGCCTGCCAGCCCCTCGATCAGCGCTGCGGTCAGCACGCCGGAGCCGCGGACATCGACATCCAGTCCGGCATCGGTCGCGGTGACGTGGATGTCGAGCGGCTTGCGTGCCGGGCCGAGCGCTTCCGCGATCGCCCAGGCAGCATCGATCGCGCCGTCCAGCTCTTTCGCGAGTACCGGGCAGCGGTCGATCGCGACCAGATGATGGGCGCGTGCGGCGGAGAAACCGACCTCCAGCACGTCGTGGCTGCCGCGCCTCGCGTGGAGTACGGCGCGGCGACGGCCATCACCGTGAGCGTCGATCAGGTCTGCCACCGGCGCATCGAGGCCTGCCTGGCGTAGCGCGTCGACCACGAGATCGCGCTTCCAGGTCCGGTAACGGCCGGCATCCCAGTGCTGCACGGCGCAGCCTCCGCAGATGCCGAAATGCGGACATATCGGCGGGATCCGTTCGCTGCTCGGTGTGTCCACATGAAGGAGGCGCCGCCGGTCCGGGTGGCCCGCAACGGCTTCCACTTCGACGGTTTCGCCCGGCAGCGTGCCCGGCACGTAGAGCGGCCCGACGTTACTGTCTGCGACTCCGTCGCCGCGATGGCCGACCCGATCGATCACCAGCCGCTCAACCACGGTCGGCCCCGATGAAAAACTCCGCGTTCCCGTCGCCGCCGCGTATCGGGGATGGCATCAATCCGCCGACGCGCCAGCCCCGCGCGGCGAGGAAGTCGGCAATGTCCGCGCAGACCGCTTCATGTACCGCGGTGTCGCGGACGATGCCCTTCTTGAGATCGCGGCGGCCGGCTTCGAACTGCGGCTTGATCAGCGCGACCAGCGCGGCGCGGGCCTTGAGCAGGCCGCCGACCGCCGGCAGAACCAGCTTGAGCGAAATGAAGCTGACATCGATCGTTGCAAAGTCGGGCTGCGCGGCAAAGCGCGACGGGTCGAGGCGGCGGATGTCGGTGTCTTCCATGGCAACGATTTTGCCGCGCCCGCGCAGCGAGGCATGAAGCTGACCGTGGCCGACATCGACCGCGTAGACGCACCGCGCTCCGCGACCGATCAGCACTTCGGTGAACCCGCCGGTCGAGGCACCAACATCGAGGCATATCCTGTCAGCGACGTCGCAGCCGAAATGATCGAGCGCCGCAGCGAGCTTCACGCCGCCGCGCGAGACGAACGGGTGCTCGGCTTCTGCGACGATCGCCGCGGCAGTCGAGATTGTTTCCGACGCTTTGCGGACCGGTGCGCCGTCCGCCATCACCAGCCCGGCCGCGATCGCCGCCTGCGCCCGGGCGCGGCTTTCGAACAGGCCGCGCTCGACCAGAAGAAGATCGGCGCGTCGGCGGGCGGTCATGGCGGCACGGTTTCCGTTCGTCCCCGCGAGGCCGGGACGCGGGACTGGCGCAGCGCGGGAATGTGCGGCCGGACGTTTAGCCGACGCCGGGTTCTAGCGGACGAGCTTGACCACGTCGCCGCGCAGATTCTGTCCGAGTGCTTCAAACGCCCTGGTCACGATGCCTTTGGCATCAAGACCGGCTCTGGCGTACATCGCGTTCGGCGAGTCCTGGTCGATAAAATCGTCGGGCAGGACCAGCGAGCGGACTTTCAGCCCGCGGTCGAGTACGCCCTGCTCGGCCAGCGTCTGCAGCACGAACGAGCCGAAGCCGCCAATCGAGCCTTCCTCGACGGTGAGCAGTACTTCATGCTCCCGGGCGAGGCGCAGCAGCAGATCGACGTCGAGCGGCTTGGCAAAGCGCGCATCCGCGACTGTCGTGGACAGCCCGTAGGCTGCCAGTTCGTCCGCGGCCTTGAGGCATTCGCCAAGGCGGGTGCCGTAGGAGAACAGCGCGACCTTGGTGCCTTCGCGCAGAATGCGGCCCTTGCCGATCTCGAGCGGCTTGCCTTCCTCCGGCATCGGTACGCCGCGGCCTTCGCCGCGCGGATAGCGCAGCGCCGAAGGCCGGTCGTCGATCGCCACCTGGGTGGCGACCATGTGTACCAGCTCGGCCTCATCCGCCGCCGCCATCAGCACGAAACCGGGCAGACAGCCGAGATAGGAAATGTCGAATGCGCCTGCGTGCGTCGGGCCGTCGGCGCCGACGAGGCCTGCGCGGTCCATGGCGAAACGCACCGGAAGCCGCTGGATCGCGACGTCGTGCACGACCTGGTCATAGGCGCGTTGCAGGAAGGTCGAATAGATGGTCGCGAACGGCTTGAAGCCCTCGGTCGCAAGTCCGGCGGCGAACGTCACGCCATGCTGCTCGGCAATGCCGACGTCGAAAGTGCGGTTCGGGAATTCTTTCTGGAACAGGTCAATGCCGGTGCCGGACGGCATCGCCGCGGTGATGGCGACGATCTTCGGATCCTTGCGGGCTTCCTTGATCAGGCTTTCGCCGAACACCTTCTGATACGCGGGCGCGGTCGGCTTCGATTTCACCTGGGCGCCGGTGGCGACGTCGAACTTGACGACGCCGTGATATTTGTCGGCCGAATTCTCCGCGGGCGCGTAGCCCTTGCCTTTCTGGGTGACGACGTGAACCAGGAACGGTCCGTTCTTGGCGTCGCGCACGTTCTTCAGAACGGGAAGCAGATGGTCGATGTTGTGGCCGTCGATCGGGCCGACGTAGAAGAAGCCGAGTTCGTCGAACAGCGTGCCGCCGGTCACGAGCCCGCGGGCGTATTCCTCGATTGCCAGCGCCCGCTTCTCCAGCATCTTCGACGGCATGCTCTTCGCGACCTGGCGCACGAACTTGCGCAGCCGCCGATAGGCGCGGCCGGACACAAGGCGTGCGAGATAGGCCGACAGCGCACCCACCGGGGGAGCAATCGACATGTCGTTGTCGTTGAGCACGACGATCAGGCGCGAATTCATCGCGCCAGCGTTGTTCATGGCCTCGTAGGCCATGCCGGCGGACATGGCGCCATCGCCGATGACCGCCACGACATTGTTCTGTTTGTTCTCAAGATCGCGCGCCACGGCCATGCCGAGCGCGGACGAGATCGAGGTCGAGGAGTGCGCAGCGCCGAACGGATCGTATTCGCTCTCGGCGCGCTTGGTGAAGCCGGACAGTCCGCCGCCCTGGCGGAGCGTGCGAATGCGGTCGCGGCGGCCGGTGAGAATCTTGTGCGGGTAGGCCTGATGGCCGACGTCCCAGATAAGCCGGTCGGCCGGGGTATCGAACACGTAATGCAGCGCGACGGTGAGTTCGATCACTCCGAGGCCGGCGCCCAGATGACCGCCCGTGGCCGAAACCGCGTCGATCGTCTCCTTACGCAGCTCATCGGCAAGCTGACGCAACTGGCCTTCTTCGAGCTTCCGCAGATCGGCCGGAACTTTGACGAGGTCCAGCAGCGGGGTTTTGGACTGTGGGTTCGTGGACTGCAACGGAGTCTCGGACTGAACGGCCACGCGAATGCTCCTTCTCACTAGCCCTGTTGGCCGCCTCGGCCTAATTGGCGATTTTTGGGGTCGCCCCCGTCCCGCATACCGCAGGATTAGACCCGCAAACCTCAAGTCCTTACACTATTCCGGGCGCCCTGCGCAATTTGGCAATGACACGCTCCCCGGAACCGGCCAAAGGATTCCGGCATTGTGTTCCAACGACTTATGTTAGACTTGCGGGCGGTTTTCGCTATGGCCGGGGTGTCACAGTGAAAGTTTTTTTGACCCCGATACGGTTAATGGCGCCGGCAGCTCCGCGAAACCGGCAAAATGCCGCCGAACGCGAGAGTTGACGCGTCGTGGCCCTCGAAACTTACCGAAAGAAGCGAAATTTCGGCGTTACGCCAGAACCGCGCGGCCACAAAGCCGCTGGCGGGGGACAACGCTACGTCATTCAGAAGCACGCGGCACGGCGGCTGCACTACGATCTGCGGCTCGAACTCGACGGTGTGATGAAGAGCTGGGCCGTCACCCGCGGTCCGAGCCTCGATCCGGACGACAAGCGGCTTGCCGTCCATGTCGAGGACCACCCGGTCGAATATAACGCCTTCGAGGGAACGATCCCGGAGGGCGAATACGGCGGCGGCACCGTGATGATCTGGGATCGCGGAACATGGACGCCGGAAGGCGATCCGCACAGCGCCTATGCCAAAGGCCATCTGGTATTCGACCTCGACGGCGAAAAGCTTCATGGCCGCTGGCATCTGGTGCGGATGCGCGGGCGAGAGTGACGAGCGCCACGACAACTGGCTGCTGATCAAGGCGCAAAGACGACGAAGCGCGCGGGCCGCGTGACCCCGACATCCTTGAGGAGAAGCCGCTCTCGGTGACAACCGGCCGTTCAATCGAGGAGATCGCCGGAGGGCAAAGGTGCAAGAAGCGGGTCTGGCATTCAAACCGACGCGCACCCGCAAAAAACGACGCAAGACAAGGCAGCGTTCAGGCAGCGGATCAGAAGCATCGCCGCAAAACCGGCGGCGCGGGCAAAAACTCAAACCAGATCGCACTCAAACCAAAACCAAAGCCGGGCCGAAAGCGGGTGCGCGCACCGGCGGCGGCAAAACCGAAGCGGGAAGGGAAGCAACAAGCGCGGCGAAAAAGACGAAGAGCTCCGGTGGCGCAAAAGCGAAGCTGCCGGACTTTGTGCCGCTCAGTCTCGCCACGCTGTACGACCAGCCGCCGGACGGGGCTGAGCTGGCTGCATGAGATCAAGTTCGACGGCTATCGCATGGAGGCGCGGCTCGATCATGGCGAGGTGCGCCTGCTGACCCGCAAGCGGCAGGATTGGACGCACCGCTTCAAATCGGTCGCGCAGGCGTCGCCGCGCTTCCGGCGGATACCGCGCTGCTCGACGGCGAAATTGTGGTCGAGGACGACCGCGGCATCAGCAACTTTTCGCTGCTGCAGACCGATCTGAAAGAGGGCCGAACGACCGCTTCGTCTATTACGTATTCGATCTGCTTCATCTCGACGGCCGCGATCTCGCCGGACGAGCCGCTGATCGCGCGCAAGGCGGCGCTGGCGCAGTTGCTGAAAGGTGCCGGGAAAACCGGAACGGTCCGTTACACCGATCATTTTGAGGAGGGCGGTCCGGTCATTCTCAAGAAAGCCTGCGAGCTTGGACTCGAAGGCATCATCTCCAAACGAAGCGATGCGCCGTATCGCTCCGGACGTACCGACAATTTCATCAAGACCAAATGTCACGGCCGCCAGGAATTCGTGGTCGCGGGCTTCACGCCATCGACCGCGGTGCCGAACGCCATCGGCGCGCTCACCGTCGCGGTCCACGAGAACGGCGAACTGCGTTACGCCGGCCGTATCGGCACCGGCTACACGCAGAAAATGGCGCGCGATCTGTTCAAACGCCTCAATCCGTTGCGGACCGCGCGGCGGCCGATCGATTCTGCCTGCGGATGAGCGGCGCAAAGACGTCGTTTGGGTGACGCCGAAGCTCGTGGTCGAGGCCGAATTTGCGCGGCATTACCCACGGCGGCGTGTTGCGACAGGCCTCATTCAAAGGCATCCGCGAGGACAAGGCGGCGGCGAAGTGGTGCGGGAAGTTGCCGGTGCCGACGTGCGGCTCCGGACGATGTCGGCAAATCAGGCCATGGACGGCAAATCGGCGGCGAGACGTGGCGAAGATGGCAACAGAAGCGCCACCGCAAGCCGCGGCCGGCCCGATGCGTGGACCGCCGCGTTCGGCAATCTTCACCTCGACCCATCCCGACCGCGTCTATTGGCCGGATGCCGGCGTCACCAAAGCAGGACCTCGCCGCTTATTACGTCTCGGTCTGGGACCGGATGAAGCCGCATATTCTCGGCCGCGCGCTGTCGCTGGTGCGGGCGCCTGAAGGCGTCGGCGGCGAAACCTTCTTCCAGAAACATATCGCCGGCAACGTGAAGTCGTCGCCGCTTCGCCACATCGTTCCCGGCAAGGATCACGACGTCATTGCGGTCGAGAACGTCGAGGACTGGTGGCGCTGGTGCAGTCGGGAACGCTGGAGATCCACGTTCGCGGCTCGCGGCTTGACAGCCTGGAAACCTGCGACCGCATCGTGTTCGATCTCGATCCGGGCGAGGGTGTCGTCTGGCAGCAGATCGTCGCCGCCGCGCGTGAAACCCGTGACCGGCTGAAGGCGGAAAAGCTCGAAAGCTTCGTCAAGCTTTCGGGCGGCAAGGGCGTTCATGTGGTGGTGCCGATCGCCGACGCCGACTGGGACACGACCAAGCTTTTCACCGCAGCGCATCGCGGCGCGGATGGCCGCCGACAGTCCGAAGCTTTATCTCGCCAAAATGACGAAGTCGCTGCGCAGGGCCGTATCTTCATCGACTATTTCCGCAATTCGCGCGAGGCGACATCGATCGCACCGTACTCAACACGCGCGCGTCCCGGCGCGCCGGTCTCGGCGCCCGTGACCTGGGAGCGGCTTGCGCGCACCACGGGCGGCAACGAGTTTTCGGTGCTCGACCTTTCCACGCGGCTGAAGGACGATGCGTGGGCGGATATCGGCCGAATACGGCAAAAGCTGCCGGAGTTGCGAAAGCCGCGCCGGTAACGGCGCAGCGAAAACGCGGCACCCAAACGCCATTCGTCGTTTCGCGTCCGGTTCCCTTCCGGTTCCCTTCAGCGGTTCACGCCGCCGGGCTGCCGCCGGAACGAAAACTTCGCAGCGGAGTTTTCAAATAGAAGCTGTCGTGTCCATGGTCGCGCCATCGGCCAGGCGCACGTCAGCGCGGGCCCGCCTGTGTGGGCTCTTTATTTATCAGCAACGCCCTACGGGAGAATTCGAATGTCGAAACTGGCAATGACCACTGCACTGCTCGCCGTTCTCGCGGCCCCCGCCTTTGCCGACAACACAATGCTGCGGCAGATGCCGTCCGATTCGGTCACCGTTACCGACTGGTACAAGCAGAGCGTCTACGATCCGAGCAACAACAAGATCGGTGAAGTCATGGACGTGCTGCTCGACAAGTCGGGCAAGGTGACCTCGCTGATCGTCGGCGTCGGCGGATTTCTCGGCGCAGGCGAAAAGGACGTCGCCGTGCCGTTCGATGCGGTTCAGGTCACCACCAAAAGCAACAACAAGTGGTATCTGGTGATGAACGCGACGAAGGACGAACTGAAGAGCGCGCCCGGCTTCAAATACGACCGGGAAGCCACCACCTGGGTGCCTGACAACAGGAAGATGTAAGCAGGCCCGATTTCGGGCTGACCGACCTTATTCGGGTCCGTGCGTGCCGTAAGCGTCACTTCCGCGAGAGGCGACGCTTATTGGCACGCACGTGCCTGTCGAAGGCGCCGAGCGTCTTGCTGAACACTTCGTGGTCTTCATGACCGTTAAGAATCGCGGTGGCGGCGGCGGTCTGCGCCTCGGCGACAGCGGTAATTTTTTCCATCACCATGCGCTGCGCTTCGTTCTGCGCGCGCGCGCCTCCGGAGGCCAGCCGTATCATCCGCAGCGCAATGACGCTTTGGGCATCGACGCCCAGCTGGAAGGCCTTGAGCGCGACGTCGAACCAGGGGTTGAACAAAGCGGCTCCGATGCGGGTGGGGCGGCAGGGGGTGGGCGAACACGATACGCTGCCACATTACCCTGTCGGGCGCTTCGCGCCAACAGCACCATGCCACATTAAATCAGAGACCTTAATGATTTTCGCGCCGGCAGACCGGCATCAATCGCCGGCGGACGCTTCGGTCTTTCCGGGGACGACGTGAACGATGCGATAGCCGTGGAACTTCAGTGCGTCGAGAAGTTTGGGGATCGCGGCTGCGGTGTGCGGCTGTACGTCGTGCATCAATACAATTCCAGAGTGCTTCTTCTCGAGCCCGGCAAGGATGTGCTCGACGACTTCCCCGGGCGACAGCGGTCGCCAGTCCTCGGGATCTACGTCGATGCTCCAGAGCATGACATCGCGTTCCGCAAGATACTGTTCCAGTGCTGGCGTGGTGGACAAATAGGGCGCGCGAAAGAAGGGCGCGGTGGTCCTTTGAAGGCCAAGTGCGGCGTTCGTCAGGTCAAATCCATCCTTAATCTCCTTTTCCGCCAGGGCCAGCGGCAGTTCGGCGAGATTCGGGTGGCTGCGGGAATGCGTGCCGATCGTATGGCCGTCTTCGTATGCACGGCGCACCAGTTCCGGTGCAGCTTTGGCGTTCTCGCCAAGGACAAAAAAGGTCGCGGTGACGCACTGGGCCTTCAGCGCGTCCAGCACCTGGCCGGTCGAGGACGGGGATGGGCCATCATCGAAGGTGAGGACGACTTCGTGGTCGCGAAGCGGCAGTCCTCCCTGAGGATATTGAAGCTTGCCGACCCGGGGCAACATGGCGGGATCGACGGCGATCTCGCAACTCGTGCCGATCGCGTCGGGGTTCCCCGGGCAACTGGAAGCAAAACCCGTGCAGGGGATCGCGAGGAGCGCGACGCACAGCAACGACCCGCGCATCACGGAACGTTTCAGTTTCGCCACGAATCGCTTTCCTCGTGTCATCGATTTCAAGATTCCCGCTCGAAGCCGGCAGGCGTCCGCGGCACCGCACTTTGCGGTGCTGTACTCAGGACAATTTTGCGTGACGCAGCGCGACCCTCAGCCCGGCGACTGAACGGGACCTAAAGCCTGCAATCTGGCCATTTTTATGAAAGGCCTGCGGTTCCGGGCTCGGAGCGACTTGTCGGGGGAACTTGCGTGGCGGACCTGCGTGCCGCCGGGCCCGCGTGCCCTCAGGCGCTGGCGAGCACCGCCGGCCGTTCCTTTCGCTGACTTCCCAGCAGGTTTCGCAGCCAGAACTCTCGAGCCGGTTTCGACCCCTGAATAGGTAGCGGTTGCGACGAGAAGGCACACGGCCACCATCCCCAGCATCAGGGCGAGCGACCAGCCGTTTGAAAGTTCCGCGTTATTCTGGATGCCAAACCCGGGAAGTATCTTCGCGACGGCGAATTTGATGAACCCGTGAATCAGATAGAGCGAATATGAAATCTCGCCGAGCCAGAGCAGCGGACGCGCATTGGCAACCTTGGAGAACCGGCCGGTGTTGACTACGGTTAAGGGAATGAGCGCGGCAAACAGTGCGACGATCAGGAGATCGGGCGCGCCGAGGTGCAGGCACAGAACCGTCGCAGCAACGATTGCGACGGCGACGCTGTCCCGGTTGAGCCATACGCTCTCCACGCCAATCCGGTAGGCATAATACAACAAGGTTCCCAGCAAAAATTCCGGAATGCAGCGAAGCAGGGCCATCGGACCATCCCACTGGTCGAAATTGCCCCTGGCAAGAACCGTCAGCCAGACAAGAGCGGTGCAGAGAGCGAGCGCAATCACGCATTTTCCGCCTTTTGAGGCCCGCCAGATCATCGGCAGCAAAACCGGAAACGCCAGATAGGCCATGCACTCAACACTGATCGACCATGCCGGGTAGTTCCAGCTCAGTTTTCCGGCATTCAGACCCTGCAGCATCAACAGGTTGGCAAATATCGCGGTAACCGATTCCGGGCCCGTCCATGGAATATTCCGGAACGGGGCGGCAGCAAAGCCCGCGGCCAGCCAATGCGCCGCGAGTGCCGTTGCCACAAACAAAAAAAGCACAAAAATGTGAAGCGGGTAAAGCCGCGCCACACGTGCGACCAGAAAGCTGCGATAGTGAGTTCTTGATATTGCCGGTGCTGGCGAATGCGCGATGATACACATGAGTCATTACAAATCCGCTCAACATGAAAAACATGTCGACCGCGAGATAGCCCTTGCTGACGAGATGCGTGTATTGAGCGGGGTCCAGGTTCGGGAAGCACTGAACGCAATAGTGGTAAAGTACGACCCAGAGTGCCGCTACGCCGCGCAGCGATGTCAAAGAGGGCAGCTGGCCTTTCAGCGGTGGAATTTCGATTGTTCGGTGAAACAGACATGCTGACGATCCAACCTGTTTGCTGGCCGACAGCGATGACGTGTCACAGCCAAAACAGCCTAACTGGACCGGTCGGGGTAAGTTCCGTTTTTGAGCGCGCGCGAAACGCGAACGGTGCAGACCATTTTGGGACGCAGGTTGCCGCAATGTGCGGCAAGGCCGATGTCGCGCATTCGATGGCAGCCGGGCTGGTATGCTCTGCAACCGGAACAGGCATCGGCGAAATTTGTTATAGTGACGACCTATCAGGCGCAGCCAGGGAAGCCCGGCAGCGCCTCCAGCGACCGAGGATTTATGTCCGAGCAAAGGTCGCGGTCGCCGGCGGGCCCGCTACATGGCGCCGCTCCCGATCGCAGAAGATTTTTAATGGCAACCGTTACGACGGCCGCCGCAACGGGTTTCGGTCCCGCTGCGCGCGCGGAGGCGCCCGTGGCGCCGGCCGCAAATTCCGGCCAACCTGTCAATGTCAGGCTGAAGATCAACGATCGCGAACATCAGCTCTCGTTCGACGTCCGTACCTCTCTTCTCGATCTCCTGCGGGAGCATGTCGGACTGACCGGATCAAAAAAAGGTTGCGATCACGGCCAGTGCGGCGCCTGCACGGTGCTGATCGACGGGCGGCGGGAACTGTCCTGCCTGACGCTCGCGGTCGCCGCTCAGGGCAGGGCCGTTACGACAATCGAAGGGCTTGCAGCAAACGGTTCGCTCCATCCCATGCAACAGGCGTTCATCGAACATGACGCGTTTCAGTGCGGCTATTGTACGCCGGGCCAGATCATGTCGGCGGTTGCATGCGTCAACGAAGGGCATGCGGGCAGCGACAACGACATCCGCGAATACATGAGCGGAAATCTTTGCCGGTGCGCCGCCTATCCCAACATCGTCGCCGCGGTAAGGCAGGCAAAAACTGCGATGAAGACCGCGAGCACGGAGTAGCCATGCGCAGCTTCACCTACGAACGTGCAGCGGCGCCCGACGCTGCGATCCATATGGCTGCGGCCGGTTCGACGTCCCGCAGCGCGGCCGCGCCGGCGAGTTACCTTGCCGGTGGAACGACCCTCATCGATCTCATGAAACTCGATGTGATGCGGCCCGCAACGGTCATTGACATCAACGCGCTTGGTCGGGGGCCGCACGGCCGCATTGACGTGACCAAAGACGGGCTGCGCCTTGGCGCACTGGTGCGGATGGCCGACGCGGCCGATCATCCCGAGATTCAAAAGCATTACCCTGTTGTCGCGCAATCCCTGAGGCTCGCGGCCAGCCAGCAGATTCGCAACATGGCGAGCCTCGGCGGCAACGTGCTGCAACGGACGCGCTGCACCTACTTTCGCGATGTGTCCTATGCCGTATGCAACAAACGCAATCCCGGGTCGGGATGTGCGGCCTTCGAAGGAGTCAACCGGACCCACGCGATTCTCGGGGTCAGCGACCATTGCATCGCGACTTATCCGGGCGACTTTGCCCAGGCCCTGACCGCGCTCGATGCGGCGGTGGAAATTGCAGGGCGCGCCGGATCGCGCACCGTTCCGTTCGCGACGCTGCATCGGGAGCCCGGCGAGAATCCGGATCAGGAAACGACGTTGCGGCCGGGCGAGTTGATCCTGTCGTTTCTGATACCTTCCGCGCCGTGGACGCGCCGGTCGCTTTATCTGAAGGTACGCGACCGGGAATCGTATGAATTTGCCCTGGCGTCCGCTGCGGTCGCGCTGGACCTGCAAAATGGCGTCGTCCGTAACGCGCGCATCGCGCTCGGCGGCGTGGCCACCGTTCCGTGGCGCGCGCCCGAGGCGGAGGCTGTTCTTCGCGGCAATCCATTCAGCGAAAAAACCGCAATTGCTGCGGCGGAAGCGGCGTACCGAACGGCGAAGGGGCATGGCCACAACGATTTCAAGATCGGGCTTGGCAAGCGCACCCTGTGCCGCGCGCTGCTTGAAGCCGCCGCGCTGGAGATCTGAAAATGACCAATGAGGCAGCGCCCGTTCCCAAAGCGAATATGGGCGCCCCGGTACCGCGCTACGAAGCGCGGCTCAAAGTAACCGGAGAGGCGCGTTATCCGGGCGATGTGTCCTTGACCAATCCCGCTTACGCTGTGCTGGTGACTAGTGCCATCGCGAAGGGACGGATTAAAGATCTCAATCTCGATAACGCGCGCGCCGTATCCGGCGTGCTGGAGATCCTGACGCACGAGAACACGGCCGAACTGAAGCAGGTCAAGTTCGGACGGCAGTGTTCCACTTCAATTCAGGATCTGGGCCCGGAAATCCGGCATGATGGCCAGATCGTGGCAATGGTGGTGGCCGATACGTTCGAGGCGGCGACCGAAGCTGCACATGCGGTCAGCGTGACTTATGCGGAGGAGGCGCCTTCGGCGACATTCGGATCGCCGGGACTGAAGGAGGAAGACGCCACAACGGTTTCCGCGCAGCACAGGCACATGCCCGAGGCGGGCGATGCCGGCAGCGCGATTGCCGCCGCGGAAGTGACGATCGATGTGGAATACGCAACGCCAACACAGCATCACAATCCGATCGAGCTGTTCTCGACCACATGTCTGTGGACCGATGACAGACTCACGGTCTACGAGCCGAGCCAGTTCGTCTATGGCCTGAAAAATAACGTTGCCGAAAGGCTCGGTATCGAACCGGAGAGGGTGCGGGCCGTTTCGAGTTACGTCGGCGGCGCGTTCGGTTCGAAGGGCACGATGACGCCGCGCACGGCGCTTGTCGCTCTTGCGGCAAGAAGGCTCAACCGGCCGGTCAAGCTTGTCGTAACGCGCGATCAGGGCTTCACCACCGCGACCTATCGCGCCGAGACACGCCATCACATTCGTCTGGGCGCCAACCGCGACGGCAAGCTTGTCGGCTACAGCCATGAAGGCTGGGAGATCAGTTCACGTCCCGATCCTTATGTGGTCGCGGGCGTCGAAGACAGCGCGCAGCTTTATGCGTTCGGCGCGGTGGCAACCAAAGTCAACATTGTCCGCGCCGATCGCAATACGCCCGGCTATATGCGGTCGCCGCCGGTGGTGCCTTACATCTACGCGCTTGAAAGCGCGATGGATGAGATGGCGGCCAGACTGGGGATCGATCCGGTTGAATTCCGCCGCATCAACGACACCATGCAGAGCCCGGTGGACGGCAAACCATATTCGAGCCGGTCGCTGATGACCTGTTACGATCAGGCGGCGGAGGCATTCGGCTGGAAAGCCCGAAATCCGCAGCCTGGAAGCATGCGGGACGGCGACTGGCTCATCGGATGGGGATGTGCCACCGCGCTGTATCCTACCCACATCGGTCCCGCGGCTGCGCGTGTCAGGCTGATGAGGAACGGCGACGTCCGCGTTCAGATCGCGGCGCATGAAATAGGTAATGGCGTTTATACGGTTCTGGGCCAAATGGCCGCCGAGCGGCTTGGGGTCGGGCTGTCGTCAGTGACCGTCGAGGTTGGTGATTTACGCCTGCCTCCGGCGCCGGTCGCCGGAGGCTCGAACACCACTGCCAGCGCGTGCAGCGCGGTGATGAAAACCTGCGATGCCATTCGCGCCAGGCTGTTCCACGCCGCCGTCACAGCAAATGACGCTCCGCTTGCCGGCCGCGATGTCGGGGATCTCACAATCGAGAACGGCAAAGTGAAAGCAGGCGATGGGGCAAGCGAAACGCTTGAAGATGTGGTCAAGCGGCTGGGCGTGAGCGCCCTTGAAGAATATGGCGAGTTCATACCCGAGGGACTCAGGCCGGATGCCGTCGCCGATCTGTATGCAGGCAAGCTGAGTTTTGCGGGCGGTCCGCACGGCAAAAAACTGATGTACGCCACCGGCGCCGAGTTCGTCGAAGTACGCGTTCATTCGCGCACCTGTGAAATTCGCGTTCCGCGCATTGTCGGGGCCTTCGCGGCCGGCAGGCTGATGAATACACGTACCGCCCGCAGCCAGCTTATGGGCGGAATGATTTGGGGGATCGGTTCGGCGTTGCACGAAGCAACCGAGATCGACACGCGCAATGCCCGCTACGTCAACGACAATCTGGCCGATTACATGGTGCCGGTGAACGCCGATATTCGGCAGGTCGAGGTCATCCTTGTTTCCGAGGTGGACCATGAGGTTAACCCGGCCGGTGTAAAGGGCCTGGGCGAACTTGGGAACGTCGGTACGGCGGCCGCAATTGCCAACGCCGTGCATCATGCTACGGGCAAACGCATCCGCGAACTTCCGATCCGCATCGAGAAGCTGCTCGACGTCTGAAATCGACGCCGTTCATCCGCAGACAGCAAAAGCCCCGGCCCAGGATGACCTGAGCCGAGGCTGTTACGCTGAGGGCGTCAGTACCAGAGCGGCGTGCGATAGTAATCGTACACCGTGCGGTCGCGCGCGCGGTCGGACCAGTCCCAGTCGGTGTTCCGGCTGTATTTGGGAGCGCCCTTGAGCTGGCTCTCCGTGACGGCGACGCGGTAGCCACCGAGCGAAGTGTCGAATTTCAGGCTCGCCCAAGGCATCGGATAATAGTCTTCGCCGATTCCGAGAAAGCCGCCGAACGAGATAACGGCGTAAGCAACCTTGCCGCTGATCTTGTCGATCATGACCCGCTGGACGCTTCCGATCTTCTGATCATCCGCGCCATAGACGGCGGTTCCCTCGACCTTGTCGCTGCCGATAAGCGATACGGTTTCCCGGCGTGCATCAACAGTCGTAGCCATCGTTGTTCCTCCAGTGTGCATGAGTGCCATAGGGGCTGAACTCGGCACGCTGGGGGTATGTTCCGGCTGCGAAGCGGATACAGGAAGCGCGCCCTGGGAAGCTGCTCCGGCCGGTTCCGCAGACGGTTCCGCCCGGGCAGTTCCGGACGCGCGCGCGATCTGGCGGTTAATTCTCTCCGATCGCTTTCAGATAGCGAATGGGCCGCCCCGGCGTCAGCGCCTGCGCGGCGGCAACAATCGCGTCGGAGTCGATGCCGTAGTGCCGGTAGAGATCCGCTATGGAACCGGTCTGACCGAAATGCTCGACGCCAAGCGGCCGCGTGCGGTGGCCGTTCACGGCGCCGAGCCACGCGAGCGTCGCCGGATGGCCATCGAGCACCGGGACGATGCCGCAGTTGCCGGGCAAACCCTCGAACAGCCGCTCGATGTGCGAGCGCGCGTGAACGAGACCGCGTTCCCGCGCGCGCAGCGCCGCGGTCCAGCCGGCGTGCAGGCGATCGGCGGACGTGATCGCGAGAAGGCCCACGTCGCGGCGATCCTCCGCCATCAGGCCGACCGCGTGGATCGCCTCGGGCGCCACCGCGCCTGTGTAAGCCACAACCACCTGGCAGTTTGGGCCTGGCTCGCGCAGCCAGTAGGCGCCATCGATGATGGCCTGCCGCAGTTCGCCGGTCATCGTGCGCCTGATCTGCTCGACCGGGCGGGTCGACAGCCGCAGATAAACCGAACCGCCGGCGTCGTCGTTCAATCCGTTGTGTCCCGGCGTGGCGCCGTCGTTCTCGTTCTGAATGTAGGCGAGCGCGAAGGCGAGAATCACCGCAAGCTCGTCGACGAACGCCGGTTCGAACGAAGCCAGACCGTCCTGTCCAATTCCGATCAGCGGCTGCACGATCGACTGGTGAGCGCCGCCTTCGGGCGCGAGCGTAAGCCCGGACGGCGTTGCCACCACAATAAAACGGGCGTCCTGATAACAGGCGTAATTGAGCGCATCGAGACCGCGCGCGATGAACGGATCGTAGAGCGTGCCGATCGGCAGCAGCCGTTCGCCGTTGATCGAATGCGAAAGGCCGAGCGCCGACAGCAGAATGAAAAGGTTCATCTCGGCAATGCCGAGTTCGATGTGCTGGCCTTTCGGCGAGAATTCCCAGTTGAAGGTCGAGGGAATGCGCTCGCTCCGGAAGGTGTCGGTCATGCTCTCGCGGGCAAAAAGGCCGCGCCGGTTGACCCAGGGGCCAAGGTTCGTCGACACCGTCACGTCGGGCGAGGCGGTGACGATGCGCTCCGCGAGCGGAGTTCGCTCGCGCGCCAGCTCGTTGAGGATCGCGCCAAAGCCAAACTGCGTCGACATCTCGGGCTGGATGGTCACCGCGAGCTGTTCCGGCACGGCAACCGCGGGCGCCTTCAGGCGCCGGTCGCCGCCGGAAGCGAACGGCACCCTGTCGAGGAATGCCTGCAACGTGCCCGGGGCCGCGTTCAGGCCTTCGAACGGATCCCATTCGTGGCCGGAGCGGACGTTCATCGCCTGCCGGAACGTCTCCATCTGTGCCGGCGTCATCAGGCCGGCATGATTGTCTTTGTGACCGGCAAGCGGCAGCCCGAAGCCCTTCACGGTGTAGGCGATGAAGCAGGTCGGGCGGTCGTGATCGATCCGGTCGAACGCCTCGATGATCGACGGCAGGTCGTGACCGCCGAGATTGTTCATCAGCCGCGCCAGTTCGTCGTCGTTGCGTGACGTCGATAAGTTTCGTCACCGCGCCCTGGTCGCCGATCTCGTCCATCAGGCGCTTTCGCCATGCCGCGCCGCCCTGGAAAACCAGCGCCGAGTAAAGCTGGTTTGGGCAGCGGTCGATCCATTGCCGCAGCGTTTCGCCGCCGGGTTCGCGGAACGCGGCCTGCTGGAGCGAGCCGTATTTCAGAATCACCACGTCCCAGCCGAAATTGCGGAACATCTGTTCGTAGCGTTCCCAAAGTCCCTCGCGTACGACAGCATCAAGGCTCTGGCGGTTGTAGTCGACGATCCACCAGCAATTGCGCAGACCCTGCTTCCAGCCTTCGAGCATCGCCTCGAAAATGTTGCCCTCATCAAGCTCCGCGTCGCCGACAAGCGCGATCATGCGGCCTTCGGGACGGCCGGTGGCCCAGCCGTGGGCGTGCACGTAGTCCTGCACCAGCGAGGAGAACAGCGTCTGCGCCACGCCGAGCCCGACCGAGCCGGTGGAAAAATCGACATCGTCGGCATCTTTGGTGCGCGAGGGATAACTCTGTGCGCCCTTATAGCCGCGAAAATTCTCGAGCTTTTCTTTTGTCTGCTTGCCCAGCAGATACTGGATTGCGTGAAAACATGGCGAGGCGTGCGGTTTCACCGCAACCCGGTCGGCCGGCCGCAGGGTGTGGAAATAAAGCGCCGTCATGATGGTCGCGAGCGATGCGGACGAAGCCTGGTGGCCGCCGACCTTCAGCCCATCGGCGTGCTCGCGCAGATGATTGGCATTGTGAATGGTCCAGCTCGCCAGCCACAGGACCTTGCGTTCAAGATCGCCGAGAATCGCGAGATCGTCGTCAGGGATTGTGCCGGTCATGGGTGATCCGCCGCTGTCGTGCAGGGACATTATTCGCCAGCACGCGGGGCGTGGTCTGCCAATTGTAGCCCGATAACTGGTCAAGAAAGACCGAATATGCCAAAATTGGCCGACGAAAGGGTTATTAATGCCAATCCGCAAGCTCGATGAGCTGGACCGCAAAATTCTCCGCTACCTGCAGGCCGACGGCCGCATGAGTCTGGCCGATCTGGCGGGAAAGGTCGGCCTGTCGCCGTCGCCCTGTCTGCGGCGGGTCCGCATGCTGGAGCGCCTCGGCGTGATTGCGCGTTATGTCGCCGTGCTGGATCAGCGCGCGGTGGGGCTTCCGGTGAGCGTTTTCGTATCGATCAAGCTGGACCGGCAGCGGCAGGAGTTGCTCGACAGCTTCGCCAAAGCGATCGCGCGCTGGCCGGAGGTGCTGGAATGCTATCTGATGACGGGCCCGCGCGACTACTGGCTGCGCGTTGTGGTGCCCGATCTCGATGCCTATGAGCGCTTCGTGAAGCAGAAACTCACGCGGCTCGAAGGCATCGCATCGATCGAGTCGAGTTTCGCGCTGGAGCAGGTCAAATACACCAACGTGCTGCCGGTTACCTGATCGTCGTCTCATCCGTCGCCCGCTTCGCGGGGCAGGATGAAGAGTTGCGCGCGCTTTCACGCTGCAGCTCTCGCACCGTGAGGGGCGTGATTTCATTACGCCGCTGCCTTCGTCTGGTGCGCCTGCTCGTTATCCGCCCCCGCGCAGCGGGGGAGGGGGACCATGCGAAACATGGTGGAGGGGGCGTGCGGCATCGCGGCTGACGTCGCCGCTGTCGCCCCTTCCACCACCCTTGGGTGGTCCCCCTTCCCCGCTTCGCGGGGCAGGATGAAGAAATTGCGAGACCGTCAGCCGGCAAGCTTCAGGCGCTCGGCCTTCGGTTCGAAGCGGGCGCGGAAAATTTCGGCGTCCAGCGCATCCTCGAAGCAGTAGCGGACGAAAGCCGCATAGTCGTCTTCGACATACATATCGAACTTGCCGACGTAAGCGAGGAGGAAGTCCAGGATCTCGTTGTCATCGGTGAGCTGGCTGCGTGGCAACACCACCTGAAAAGGGCATTCCTGATCGAGCTTGCGCAGCCACGCGCTTCGTCTGTCCGTTCCCATCTCCGCCTCCCCGTCCCTTCTGCCGAAGCCCGCTTCCGAACCCTCTGCCGGACCCTTCCGCCGGGCGCATCACCCCTTGACTCGGACCGCAGATTGTTCTCTTTTTGTTCTTCAATGTCAACAACGAAATCAGGCCCGTTCCGATGCCGGTTGAGACGCTGGGAGACGCGTTCGCGCTGGGATGGCGGATCACGGCGCGTTGCAGTTACGGCCGCTCCGACGGGCCGCGTTCGCAATCCAGCCGCGAATGCAGCTACCGGCGAAACCTCGACATGGAGACGCTGGTGTGGACGCGGGGGAGGGCGTTTCCGCTTTCGCGGCTCGAAAGCCGGCTCCGCTGTCCGCAGTGCGGGTCGCGTAATATCGTGATCCTGTATCAGCCGCCGCGCACCATCGCGGCGCGCTAGATGCGCGGCGGAGCAGTCCGGCCGGAAAACCCTGGCAACCTGCGAACCGGGTCAGGCGTTGTTTGCCGGCCCGTTCGGGTGCATATCGTTCCCCGGTCAATGGCGATGACAATCGATCCCCTGTTTGCCCCGGACGAGGCTGAACTCGCACGCGTTCGCGAAATGCGGTTCGCGGCGACGCTCGACCGGATCTTCGCGGCGCATCCTTATTATCGGCGAAAGTTCGCGACGGTCGGACTCGAACGGAGCGATATCGGGAGTCTCGCGGACATCGGAAAACTTCCCGTCACCACCAAGGCCGATTATGCGGCCGCGTCCGATGCGTTCGTGCTTGGTCCGCAGGGCGCGGCCGACGACACGGAAAGCGTGGTCTGGGACATCATGTACACCACCGGCTCGTCCGGCCGGCCCGCCCCGTTCGTTTCCACCGCCTATGACTTCGTCAACATTCTCGCGCTCAACCGCAACATGCTGCGGCTGCGCGGCGTCACCGCAGACGATACGATCCTCAATCTGTTCCCGCTGACGCGCTATCCGCACGGCGCGTTTGCGCGCGCAATGAATGCCGCCGCGGCGATGAACATCGCCGTGGTCGCGGCTCTTCCGGGCCGCGTCAACGAACGGCAGCCGGACATAGGCTCGCGGCTTGACGAAGTGGTGGCCATCGCCGCGCGTTCGCACGCCACCATTCTGTGGGGCGTGCCGACGTTCATCCGCAAGATGGCGGCGCGCGCGGAAGAACTTGGGGCACGGCTGCCGGCGGTGCGTCTGGTGTTCGTCACCGGCGAAGGGTTCGGCGACGCGGCCCGCAGGGATCTCGTCGAACGGCTGGAGCGCCTCGGCGCTGCGGCACCGTTCATCAGCGTTTCCTATGGCGCGACCGAAATGCAGGGCGGCATGGTGGAATGTGCTCCGGGCGCCGGCAATCACAATCCCGCACCCGATCAATTCCTGTTCGAAGCCGTCGATCCGGAAACGCATGCGCCGCTGCCCGATGGCGAAGAAGGTCTGATCCTTCTGACCCATCTTGATCGGCGCGGCACGGTGATGCTGCGCTATGCGCTCGGCGATGTTGCCCGGCTGACACGGGCGCGCTGCCCGCATTGCGGCGCGCTGACCGAGCGGCTGCTGGGAATGCCGCGGCGGATCGACGGGCTTCTGAAAATCAAAGGGATGCTAGTCGATCCCCAGGCGCTGGTCGAAGCGGTCGCCGCCGAGACCCAGGTGCTGGAATTCCAGGCCTTGGTGGAGAAAGAGAATGCAGCAGATCCGCTGTCGATGGACCGCCTGATCCTCAAGATCGTCCCGTCAGCGGAAAGTGGTGATGAACTGGACGACCGATTGCGACGCGGCGTTCATCGCGCGATCGGCGTGACACCGGCGGTTGAGCGCATCGAGGCCGGCGATCCGCTCATCTCGGGGCGCGGCTGGAAAGCGAAACCTATTCTTGACCTGCGGAAGCCGGCTCAGGTCTGAACGGGGCTGCTTTGCCGACCCATGTACAGTCGCCCGACGCGCTCGTCGTCGATCAAATTCGACGGCGCGGTCGGCAATTTGAATTCGGCCCAATTCCAGTACGTAGCCGCGATCTGAAGCAAGAAGCGCCTTCCTGACGTTCTGTTCGACCATCAGCACCGCGGCGCCCTGCTCGGCAAGCGTACGGGCGGTGGCAAAAACCAGATCGACCATGCGCGGTGCGAGGCCGATCGACGGCTCGTCGAGCATCACGACCTTCGGTTCCATGACCAGCGCACGCGCGATTTCAAGCATGCGCTGCTCGCCTCCGGACAGGCTTGCCGCATAATCGCGCCCACGTTCGGCGAGGATTGGAAACAGGGTCCGCAACGCGTCGAGTCTTTGTTCGAGTTTGTCGCGGTCGCGCAGCAGATATCCCCCGAGGCGGAGATTTTCCGTCACCGTCAGTTTCGGAAACAGGCTGCGGTTTTGCGGCACGTAGGCGAGGCCCGACAGCAGGAGGGCCGGCGCGGACAGGGCCGTTACCGGCGCGCCGTCCAGAATAACCTCGCCGTGGCGAAACGGCGCGAGATTGAAAATGCCCTTGAGCAGCGTCGACTTGCCGGCACCGTTCTGGCCGATGACAACGACGATCTCGCCGGCGTCGACATGAAGATCGATGCCGTTGACGATGCGTCGGCCGGAGCCGTAACCGGCTTCGAGACCGCGGGCTTCGAGCATCGGTCTCAACCGAGATACGCCTCGATTACGCGCCGGCTTGTCTGAATGGCGGCCGGCGGACCTTCTTCGAGCACACGCCCCTGATGCATCACGAGGATATGGGAGGCAAGCGACATGACGAATTCCATGTTGTGCTCGACGACGAGAAGAACGATCTGCCGCTCGGCGAAAATGCGCAGCAGAAAATCGCGCAGCATGTTGAGCAAAGTCGGATTGATACCGGACGCCGGCTCATCGAGCAGCAGCAGCCGGGGCCGCGCGATCAGGCTGGAGACGATTTCGAGGAGCCGCCGCTGTCCGTAGGACAGATTGCCGGCCGGTTCGTTTTGCAATCGCCGCAGACCGACAAGTTCAAGCAAATACTCGGCCTCGGCCAGAACCGCGCGGCGTGCGTTCCGGTGCCGGCCGAGAGCCTGGAGCCATTCGCGGCCCAGATGTTTGTCCTGGGCGGCGAACAGGACGTTGTCGAGACAGGTTTCCTGTTCGAGGACACGGCATTCCTGAAACGTGCGGGCGACTCCGAGCCGTGCCCGCCGATGCACGCGCAGCCGGTCGATGCGCGTGCCGGCAAGACGAACAGTGCCTGAATCGGCGAACTGGCGGCCGCACACCACGTCGAACAGCGTGGTCTTGCCCGCGCCGTTGGGCCCGATGAGGCCGTAGATGCCGGGCCCGGCAAGGCGAAAGCTCGCGCCGTCGACGGCGCGCACGCCGCCGAACGATTTGGCGATGCCATCGACTTCAAGAATGTCCGGCATCGGCCACCGCGAGTTCGCGTGATCGAAACTTTCGGGCCGCCGCCGCGGCGAGACCCCAAAGGCCGCGAGGCGCAAATAGAGCGAGCACCAAAAGAGCCGCTCCGAACAGCAGCATGCGCAACGCATCGGTCGCGCGCAGCAGTTCCGGCAGGGCAACGAACAGCAGCGCGCCGAGCACCGGCCCGAACAGCGAGCCGGTGCCCCCGACAATCACGATCAGAACCAGATTGACGTTTTCAAGGAAGCCGAACGACTGCGGCGCGGCGGCCCGCAGAAATTCGACCTGAAGTCCGCCGCCGAGTCCGGCGAGCGCCGCCGAGACTGTGAAAATCGCGAGCTTGTGGGCGAATACATCGACACCGCGGCTCGCGGCCAGAGTCTCGTCCTGGCGGATGGCGGCGAGCGAGCGGCCGAAGTCCGAGTACACGATCGCGTACTGGATCATGAAAACCAGCAGAAAAATGGTGACGGCGAGCAGATAAAATCCGGCAGGCCGGCGCGGATCGATCACCGCAAATCCGGGCCCAAACGGGCCGGGGCGCGGTATTCCCGGAAGTCCGGCCGCGCCGCCGGTGAGCCAGTCGAGATTGTTGAAGAGCAGAAACAGCATCATGCCGACCGCGAGCGTCACGATGATGAAGAAATGACTGCGCAGCCGCAGACACGGCGCGCCGACCAGTGCGCCAACAAGGCCGGCGGCGAGCGTGCCGGCCGCGAGCGACAGCGGAAACGGCGCGAGGCCTTTCTTCATCAAAAAAGCGGTGATGTAGGCGCCTGCGCCGGCGAACCCCATATGGCCGAGCGAAACCAGGCCCGTGTAGCCGAGCAGCAAATTAAGCGCCATCGCGGGAATCGCGTAGCACAGCGTCAGTGTCATCGCGAACAGCACGTAAGGAGAGTTTGCGAACACGAACGCCAGCAGATAAAGCCCTACCGCGAATGCGACACCGGCAGCGATGCGGGCTCCGTCCGCGCGCCCGCGCATCAGAGGTCGCCCCGCACGCGCACGCCGAACAGGCCCCACGGGCGGATCAGCAGGACCGCGATCAGAATCGCGAACACCACCATGTCGCGGTAATCGGTCGCGACGAACAGCGTCGAGGTCGCCTCGATGATGCCGATGGCGAAACCGCCGATGATCGCTCCCGGTATGCTCGCCATGCCGCCGAGCACGATGGCGGTCAGTCCTTTCAGCAACGGCAGATCGCCCATCTGCGGAAAAATCAGGAACAGGGGTCCCAGCAACGCGCCGCCGAGGCCGGCAATGGCGCAGCCGACCGCGAAGGTCACAAGATAAATGCGATCGGCGTCGATGCCGATGACGCGCGCGGCGTCAGCATTCTGGCTGGTGGCGCGCAGTGCGGTGCCGAGCCGCGTGCGCATCAGGAATATCTGAAGCGCCGCGATCGTGACGACGCATGCGGCAATGATGATGAAGTGCTGCACCGTGAAGCTCAGTTCGCCCAGACGTATGGTGCTGCGCACCGACGGGACGTTCATCTGGAGCGCACCCGGCCCGAACAGCAGTACCGCGGCATTTTCGGCCATCAGGATCAGGCCGAGCGAGGCCACGATCTGCATCGGGACGTTGACACGAAGCCTGCGAAACACGGCGCGTTCCATCGCCATGCCCGCGATCGCCAAAGCGATCACCGTCAGGATCACCGCCAGCGGGTAGCTGCCGGTGATGTGGACAAAAAATACGTCGCAGACATATCCGCCGGCCATGAACAGGACGCCATGGGCGAAGTTGAGAACTTCCATAACCCCGAAAATCAACACCAGCCCGAGCGCAACCAGGACGTAGATCGCGCCCATCATGGTGCCGTTGGCGACCTGTTCGATGAACGCGGTGAGGGTAACGTCCATCCAGCGGCTAGCCTGCGCCGCATTCGGACTTCATGTCGGCGGGAAAGTCGATTTTGCGCGTGCCGTCTTTGCACCACTGCGTGATATAGACCGGCGGATGTGCCTGACGGTCGCGATCGAACTGAATACGGCCGATGACGCCGTCGAAGGTGATCGCGGACAGAGCTTTCTGAATCGCGGCACCATCGGTGACGGTGCCGGCGGTCTGCATCGCCTTCACCGCCAGCATCAGCCCGTCATAGGACTGGGCCGCGAAACCGTGGGCTTCCTCGCCGAACCGCGCCCGGTAAGTCTTTCCGAACTCCTGAATGCGCGGCGGCGGCGCACCCGGGGGAAACGCGTTGTACTGCACCATGCCGTCGAGGTATTTCGCATCAAGCCGCTTGAGAAAGCGGTCCGAGCCCATGGCGAGCGTACCGATGAACCGGGCTTCGAGGCCGGCGTCGCGAATTTGCCGGATCGCGAGCGCGCCCGGCTCTTCGTCCATCAGCAGCATAATGGCATGCGCGCCGGACTTGCGGATGTTGGTCACATCGGCGGAAAAATCGACTGCGCCGACGTCGAAATAGCCGACATAGCCGATGGCGACGTCTTTCGGCAGCATCGCCTTCATGCCGTTGACGCCGCTGCGGCCGGCATCGTTGTTCCAGGCGATGAACGCGAGCGGCGACCAGTGATTTTCGGCAATGAAGCTCACCATGGTCGCATTCAGCTGATCGGTGTCGGCATTCACCCGGAACAGAAATGCGTTGTCCTGCCGGGTCAAATCGGGCGCGGTGGGGACGGTCAGAATCAGCGGGATTGAATAATCCGAGGCGACCGGCGCCTCGGCTGCGGCAGCGGGGCTGCATACTTCGCCAAGTACGACCGGCACATGATCGACGCTCGCAAGACGCTGCATCGCGGATGCGCCTTCGGCCGCGTTGCAATGGGTGTCGTAGGTTTTGAGCGTGATCTGATAGGTGTCGTTCCCGATTCTGACGCCGCCCGACTTGTTCACCTCTTCGGCAGCGAGCGCGAAGCCGTTCTGCTGAAATTTTCCCGGTGCGGCGAGCGGGCCGGTGCGGGCGGTTACGATTCCGATGTCGACGGATTTCTCGGCGGCTTCCGCTGCCCAGGCGCCGCAGGCCAGCGCCAGTGCGGTGGTGATCGTGGCGGCGGCGGTTCTCGCAAATGCCATCGTCTGATCCTTTTATTCCGGGAGCGCTGTGGCCGGCAGACCGTAAACCCGCGCGGCATTGTCGCGCAGAAACAGGCTCTCCACCTCCGCGCCGAGGTCGAGCTCTTCGATCTCTTTCATGGTCCGTTCGAAAGCGAGCACCGGATAGTCGGTGCCGAACATCACCTTCCGCCGGCCGTAGGTTTTCAGATAGTGCACGAAGCTCGCCGGCCAGTATTTCGGGCTGTGCGCATCGGAGCCAATGAAGACGTTCTCGTGCTTCCACGCCATGGCGATCATTTCGTCATGCCACGGAATGCCGACGTGAATGCCGATGATTTTCAGCTCGGGAAAATCGCAGGCAATGTCGTCGAGATAAATCGGACGCCCGACGCTGCGCAGCGGACGTTCCCTGTAATAGACCAGCGACTGTCCGACCTGCATCTGGACCGGCACGCCGAGTTCGCAGCACTTCGCATAGAACGGATAATATCTGCGGTGGTTGGGCGGCAGCTCGAACCAGTGCGGGTAGGTGTGCGCGCCGATGAAGCCGAGCTTCGTCACGGCGTGTTCGAGCCGGCGTACGCCGTCCATGCCCTGGGTTGGGTCAATGCCCGCCAGTCCTGAAAAGCGGTCCGGAAAGGCGGCGACCGCCTCGGCGATCCATTCCTCCGGAAGGTGCCACGAACCGGGCAGGCCGAGCTGCCCGACCTTGCAGGCGATCAGAAAGGCGCGGGCGATTCCGGCCGCGTCCATCTGTGCCAGCATTTTTTCCAGCGTGACCGATTCAACGTCGGCCGACGCGCGCCCGATCTTCTGCGTATAGAAGCTCTGCGACCAGTCCGGCCGCGCCGCCAGAATGCGCGGCGTAAGCGGATTGACGACAATATCGATGGCACCTGCTCGCGACACGTTCGATCCTTCAGCCAGGGGCCGGCTCCGCCGCAGACGCGGTCGCGAATTGTGCGATCAGGCCGTCCGACCGCCGCACGTCGCCGAAGCCGGTGAGAAAGGAGCCAAGCGCGGAGAGATGCTCGGCATCGGTTCGCGCGGCATTGCAGTCGGACACCATGACGGTGCGGAAATCGGTCATGACGGCGTCGCGCGCGGAGGAATCGCAGCACATGTTGGTCATGCAGCCGGCGATCAGCACAGTATCGACACCGCGGCCGCGCAGGATCGCCGGCAGCGTGCTGGCTCCAGGCAGAAAAGCCGAAAACCGGTACTTGGGAACAACGATATCTCCGTCCGCGACGGCGAGTTCGGGCCAGAGCGCATGGTCGGGCGAGCCCGGCCGCAGCGCGGCGAGAATGCGGGCGGCGATTTCGGGTCGCACCATATGTTCGAAGAACAGCGGCCAGCCGCCGTGCTCGAAGGTCGCCTGAACCCAGGCCACGGTGCCGCCAGCGCGCCGAAGCGCCTGCGCGAGCTTGTTGATGGCGGGGACGATGGTGCGCGCGTTCGGCACTTCCGATGGCGCGCCGACGCGCATGAACGCATTCTGCAAATCGATGACGACCAGCGCGGTGCGCGACGGCACGATCCGGTCATAGACAAACGGGCGGCCCCGTCGGGCGGCCGCGGCCTGCAAAATGGCGGGATCGGGATCCGGATGGCTCATTGCAATTTCAGTCCACGTCGAGCGGTTCCGCGCCGGTTGGGTTCCCGCCGGCATCGAGGGTGATTTTCTGCACACGCGCCTCGGCCTGCCGCAGCAGTTCCTCGCAGCGGCGCTTGAGAGCTTCGCCGCGCTCGTAGATCGCGACCGATTCCTCGAGCGGCACCCGGCCGTCTTCCAGCCGCTTGACGATTGATTCCAGCTCCTCGATCGCGCGCTCGAACGTAAGCTGTCCGACATCGCCATCGGGCTGGCCGCCCTGACCGGCCGGGGTGTTCTGCTGATTGGGTGATGCCATCGCCGGCTCCCGGAAATGATTCTGACCGTTTATAAGGCCGCCTGTATAAGGCTGCCGGATCAACCGCGCATCAGCGCGGTAACATGGGCCGCGGCCGAGTTGCCCAGCGCTTCCAGATCGTAGCCGCCTTCGAGCAGCGAGACGATGCGGCCGCCGGCGTGGCGATCGGCGACATCCATCAGTTTTCGGGTTGCCCAGGCGAAGTCGGCTTCCACCAGGTTGAGATTGGCCAGCGGATCGCGGACGTGGGCGTCGAAGCCCGCGGAGATCACGATCAGCTCCGGCCGGAAATCCGCAAGCCGCGGCAGAATGCGGCTCTCGAACGCGTCGCGAAATGCGTCGAAGCCGTCGCCTGCGCGAAGCGGCGCGTTGACGACCGTATTATACTCGCCGGTTTCGCCGACCGCGCCGGTGCCCGGGAAAAGGGGCATCTGGTGCGTGGAGCAGTACATCACGCTTTTGTCCGCCCAGAAAATTTCCTGCGAGCCGTTTCCGTGATGGACGTCGAAATCGACGATGGCGACGCGCGCAAGGCCGTGGCTGGTCTGCGCGTGGCGGGCGGCTATGGCGGCATTATCGAAGAAGCAGAAGCCCATCGGGCGCGCGGTCTCGGCATGATGGCCGGGCGGCCGCGTGGCGACAAACGCGTTGACGGCACGTTTGCCCACAACCTCGTCGACCGCGTGGACGGCGCCGCCGATGGCGCGCAATGCGGCCTCGAAGGTGCCGTGCGACATCGAGGTGTCGGGGTCGAGGTAGACCAGGCCCTCTTTCGGCGTCGCGTCGCGGATCTGCTCGATGTAGTCCATCGGATGGCACAGCGCGATCGTCTCAAGCGAGGCCGCCGGCGCCAGTACGCGCGCGAGCGACTGAAACTTTTCCGCTTCGAGCGCACGCTCGACGGCGCGGAGCCGGTCCGGCCGCTCGGGATGGCCCGATGGCGTGAGGTGATCGAGACAGGCCGGATGGGTAATCAGGAGCGTGGACATTATAATGTATCTGCCGGGATAACGAACTTACTGGGCCAGAACCGCATCGGCGCCGATGATGCCCGCCCCGCCTTCTACCACCGTGCGTTCAAGGCCCGGGGCCTGGACAGCAAGGTTCTCGGCAAAAAAGCGCGCGAGCGCAAGGCGAGGGGCGGGATTCGGCATTGAGCCGCAGCGCCGCGAGCGCCTGCTGCGCCAGCATGCAGCCGCCGGCGGCCAGCCCGAACAGTCGCAGATAGGGCGTAGCGCCCGCTAGTGCCTCGTCGGTGCCGTTGGCGAGTTTTGCCAGCATCCACTGCGTGGCGCGGGTCAGGCTGGCGACGGCCTCCTCGAGCCGCAGGCCGCTCCAGCCGAGCGCAGGGTCGTTGGTGGCGTTCACCGCCTCGACGATACGGTGCAATTCGCCGAGAAACGCTTCAACCACCGCACCGCCGTCGAGCTGCAGCTTGCGGACGACGAGGTCGATTGCCTGGATGCCGTTGGTGCCTTCGTAGATCGGGGCGATTCGGGCGTCGCGGAAATACTGCGCCGCGCCGGTTTCTTCAATAAAGCCCATGCCGCCGTGCACCTGCACGCCGAGCGAGGCGACTTCAACGCCGACATCGGTCGAAAACGCCTTGGCGACCGGCGTGAGCAGCGAAGCGCGTCCGTGCGCCGCATGCCGCGTGGCCTCGTCGGTGCCGCGCTCGGCATGATCGATCGCAATCGCGGTCGCATAGCAGATGCTGCGTGCCGCCTGCGTCAGCGCCCGCATGGTCATGAGCATGCGCTTGACGTCGGGATGGTCGATGATCGGCGACGATTCCGTAGCCGGCATGCCCGTCGTGCGGCCCTGCCGGCGCTCGCGCGCGTAGCCGACCGCCTGCTGGGTGGCGCGTTCGGCGATGCCCACGCCCTGCAGGCCGATGGCGAGGCGGGCGCGGTTCATCATGGTGAACATCGCCGCCATGCCGGCGTTTTCCCGGCCGACGATGAAGCCGGTCGCGCCGCCGTTGTCGCCGAAGATCATCGTGCAGGTCGGCGAGCCGTGAATGCCGAGCTTGTGCTCGACCGAATGCGCGCGAAGATCGTTGCGGGCGCCGGGCGTGCCGTCCGGATTGAGCAGGAATTTCGGCACGAGGAACAGCGAAATGCCTCGCGTGCCGGGCGGCGCGTCGGGCAGGCGCGCGAGCACAAAGTGAATGATGTTGTCGGTGAGATCATGCTCGCCGTAAGTGATGAAGATTTTCTGGCCGGTGATGCGGTACGTGCCGTCCGCGGCCCGTACGGCGCGGGTGCGCAGCGCGCCGACGTCCGAGCCGGCCTGCGGCTCGGTGAGCTGCATGGTCCCGGTCCATTGGCCGGTGACCAGTTTCTCGAGGTAGGTGCGTTTGAGCGTTTCACTTCCGTGTGCGTTGAGGGCATCGATCGCGCCCATGGTCAGGAGCGGACCGACGCCGAACGCCATCGAGGCGCTGTTCCACATTTCCGTACAGGCGGCGTTGACGATCTGCGGCAGGCCCTGTCCGCCGAATTCGGTTGGCGAGGCAAGTCCGTTCCAGCCGCCCTTGCACCATGCGTGGTAGGCGTCCTTCCAGCCGGGCGGCGTGGTGACGGCGCCGTCCTTGAAGGTTGCGCCGACCTGATCGCCGATGCGGTTGAGCGGGGCGATCACTTCGCCCGCCATCCGGCCTGCTTCGGTCAGGACCGCCTCGACGTCGTCGATGGTGAGGTCACCGAACAACCCCTGCTCCAGCGCGGGAAGAAGCTGTGCTCCGAATTTGAGCGCAAAGCCCATGTCGGCCAGCGGCGCCTGATAGTTCATGGTCGAAGTTCTCCCGAAGCGGCAGTTCGCACCCGGTCCGTATCGGAGGGGGCGCGGACGCCAGACCTTAATATACGTGCGGCCCACATTATACAGGCCCGCCCGCCGCAGCCGTGGCAAGTGCACCGGGGGCGGCCGATCGCAAGATTGATCGATGGCAGAGGCGCCGCTATGGTGCGCCGCCCGTTCGCCCGCAGGGCAGGCGGCAATCCGAAGTATGCAATGGGGCGTAGCCAAGTGGTAAGGCAGCGGATTTTGATTCCGCCATCCGGAGGTTCGAATCCTCCCGCCCCAGCCAGCTATAAGTATCTGATATTGCAGTAGTATCTATAATATTTTTGGAAGCCGATTTCGGCGCGAATTTACGCGGCTTTCCTGCTGTCGAATGCGGCAGCATTCATTGCGGAGACGGCTACGCGCGCTCTCTGGGCCGTCGCGGTCATGAAAATCTCCCGGACGCCATTTCGTGGTTTACTTCTTTGCGCGATGAAGCGGTCAAGGTGCGGCCGCGCGAGTGAAAATACGCGGCATAACGCCGAGGGCGGTCTGTTCCTTCTCGGAGCCCAAAAGCCCCTGTTGAGCTGGCACCAGACTCCGGTGCATTAAAAGACTTTCCTGGCTCCTCCGAGTCACTTTTCTTTTGTTGCCGAATCACATCCTTGATCTTGAGGCGCATTTCGCGCTCCTCGGAGGAACGATCATGGCGCTTTCAGGCGCAGCAAAGAAACCGGCCGCTGCGGCCAAAACGAAACGTCCCATAACGCTCAAGCATTTGGCTGCGGTCCTGGCCGAGGAGCATCAATTGACGAAGCGGGCGGGTGAGGCACTCCTCGGCGATCTCGTCAGTACAATTACAAAGCATCTGAAAAAAGGTGAACGAGTTCGTATTACCGGCCTTGGAATTCTTCAAGTCAGGAAGCGGGCAGCCCGCATGGGACGCAACCCCGCGACCGGCGAAGCAATCAGGATAAAAGCAAGCAAGAAGGTCGCATTCCGGGCAGCCAAGGATTTGAAGAAGGCGGTCTAATGCAGACCCTCACACGCCTGATGGGTGCCCCGCCAATACATGTTGGCGGGGCTTTTATAACCCGCCGAGTCCCGCCAGCGATTTGTTCCTAGCGGAATCCGAGCAACGTTCGCTGCTCACGCCAGTCGGCCGGTAACTGCGATGCCCGCCGCATTAACGTCATTGCGTTGAGGCACTGCGGTTGCTCGCCGTTGACGATGGCTGTCGTAATGTCGGGCGCCAACCAGGGAAGACGCAGGAGAGTGTAGAGGTAGGCCGCCGAGACGCGTTCGTCGCGGGCGATGTCATGGACGGTCAGCTTTGGGTTCTGGCTGAGGCGGGCCTGGATGTCGTGAGCGCGGGCGATAATCCTTAACAAGCTCGGATCAGCCGCCGTCTTGGTATCTGACTTTTTGACGAGCATTCTCATTTCGCGTCCGACTCGCTTGAGGCGTGCGGGCGAAACTAACGTCACGATATCATCGGAATTTCGGACCAGCTTCTGATTTTGGATCGCCGGATCAATCGACTGCCCCCCGAGGAACGCAGCAAGGCGGCATCGGGAAAGATTGATTTCGAGGCGATCAGAGCTGATCACCACACGGCATGCCATCGTGACGAGATTTGCTTTGATCTCGTTCGGTGGCCGGGTTCCGAGTTCTTCTGCGGCTTGACGGCCATGCTCGACAAGCTGGCGTTGCTCAGAGCCGCCGGCCGCGTCGTTGTCGACGGCATCGAGGACCGCTGCCGGGTCGGCGAGAAATGCGCGAAGCCTGTCGATCACCAGGCGTTCCAAATCGCCAGCCGGTACACGTCTGCTGCTTGAACGGTCCTTTTTCGCCCCGGTAAGGAGACCGGTCGAAACGTAGTACCGATATCGTGTTCCCTTCTTGACCGCATGCGTCGGCGTTAGTCGCCCGCCTTTCTCGTCGAACAAGAGGCCGGCGAGCAGGCTCGGATGCTTTGCGCGTAAGCCGGTTGCTCGCTCGACCCGGTTCTTGGCAAGGACCGCCTGAACTTCGTCCCACAGTGGATGTTCGATAATGGCCGGATGTTCTCCCGGATAGGAATTGCCCTTATGGGTGGTCTCACCGCGGTAGATTCGATTCTGAAGCATCAGATAGAGCGCACCACGGGAGAATAGCTGGCCGCCATACGTGGTGCCGTCAGGCCGATCCCGCCGTTTGCTCCTTATTCCCGCCTCCGCCAACTCGTACTTTAAGGCATGAACCGACTTTAGCTCGAGATAGCGCCGGTAGATGCTGACTACCCTGCGGGCCTCCTCGGGGTTGACGACTAACTTGCGGTCCTTCACGTCATAGCCAAGCGGCGGCATGCCGCCCATCCATATGCCCTTCTTCTTGGAAGCGGCAATCTTGTCCCGCACCCGCTCGCCAATGACTTCGCGTTCAAACTGGGCGAAGGACAAGAGTACATTGAGCGTCAGCCGCCTGTCCCTACCGGAAATCAAATCCGAACGTATTTGTGATGCAATCCTCCGAGAACCGGATTGGCAACGATACGGCCAACCCTCTGGACCGCGCGCGAAACCGGTGCATCCTTCTCCAGCGATAAGTGTGTTCGAGCCTCGTTATAATATGCCTGATACGATTTAAGCAGGTGGCGAAGATGCCGCTCGCTGAACACAGCGACATGGTCCAGGCAATCCCGCCTGATCGAACCGACCAGCCGTTCAGCATATCCGTTTTGCCACGGTGATCGCGGCGCTGTCGGCCGGTCACGAATGCCCATCGCCCGGAGGCGGCGAAGGAAAATATCACCGTAGACAGCGTCGCGGTCACGGACGATGTATTGCGGCGCTGCCGTCCAGCCGCATGCCTCCGTGAGCTGACGTGCGATCCATTCAGCCGTAGGGTGAGCGGTGACTCCCAGCCAGAGGATTTGACGGCGACCGTGTCGCAAAATCAGCAATCCGTAGAGCAATCGAAAGGAGACCGTCGGAACGACAAACAGGTCTGTCGACGCGATGCCATCGGCATGGTTAAGCAGGAACGTCCTCCAACCTTGGGATGGAGGGTGCCTTCGCCTTTCCATGTATTTGGCAACCGTGGTTTGTCCGACATCAATGCCCAGCTTAAGCAGTTCACCGTGGATGCGTGGTGCTCCCCATAGCGGATTGGCGATGCTCATCTGGCGGATAAGCAGGCGAATTTCGGTTGGGGTCCTGGGCCGGCCACCGCGCGGTCGTGATTTCCAGCGCCAATAACATCGGAAACCAGTGCGGTGCCAGCGGATCAAGGTCTCCGGCTTGACGATTTTCAGCGCGTCCAGCACTTGAGGAACGAGACGATAGAGTCCAACAAACACCAGGCGATCGATGTTGCAGAGGGCTGCCCGCTTCGGTGATCTGCGCCGCAGAACATTGAGTTGGTGCCGAAGGACAACGATTTCGGCCTGCAACGCAGCCCGCGACCAAAATAGCTCAACCGCCGCCGACCACATCAACCTGCTGAGTCCGCTCATCGGGACACAGTATCAACCGATTTGCCCGTGCTCGTCAGCCAGTCGGAGTTTGCGGTAGGGCGCATCAATAGGCGGAACGCATGGCTGCACCGATCAATGCTGCATTCGTGGAGAAAGTCCTCGCCCAATACCCTGCCGCCGAGCGCGCAGCGCGAACGATTGGCCGTGGGGCTCAACCCTATCTCACCAACGTGACTGGCACCTTCGATTTTTGGCCACGCTCATGGCAACAGACCCCAACAAACGACCAGCCAAGCTCCCCACCCCACTTGACCCCATCACGATAACATCTACCCGGTACCATTCGGCGGCGCGGGCGATCGCTTCCGCCGGTTTGCCGACGAGGACCCGGCATTGATAGGGAATGTGCTGGTGCGCCAGCAGTTGAGAAGCCTTCTCGAGCATAGCCAATCCTGGCGCCACAACCTCGAGCGCCGGGCCGGCTTCCTCCGGTGGATTCTTCGTCGTGCTAGGCTGCTGAACATTTAGGAGAAACACACTTGCACGATGACCCGCCCTAGCCAGCGCGATGACGTGTTGGACCGCACGCACCGCACTCGCTGACCCATCGAAAGCAACGAGAATACTTCGCGCGGGCCTTTTCTTCGCAAACTGAAATGCGAGCTCGCGCAGCGCGGCAAGATTGCGATCCGAGAAAAACTTCCGAGCCGCTAGTTCCCGATGTATCGCGCCATTGAGTTTTCCTTCATCCAGCCTCCGGATCAGATCGGTAGGCGATAAGTCGACGACCTCGATCTCGTCGGCCAAATCAAGCATGCTATCGGGAACGGTCTCGCGCACCATCGCCCATGTGATTTTGGCCACTGTGGCGCCGAGGCTTTCGATGTGCTGGACATTCAACGTCGTGAACACATCGATGCCCGATTCGATCAGCTCCCGGACGTCGAGATACCGCTTGGCGTTGCGACTTCCCGGAATATTGGTGTGGGCCAGTTCATCCACCACAGCAAGCTCAGGGTCTCGCCTCAGAATCGCGTCGACGTCCATTTCGTCGAACACATGTTCTCGGTATTCAATTTTCTTGCAGGGAATGAGCTCGATTTCCCGAAGTAGTTCCTCCGTGCTTTGCCGTCCGTGCGTCTCTACAAGGCCGATAACCACGTCCGCGCCATCGTGGCGGCGCAACTGCGCTGCCTTCAACATTGCATAGGTCTTACCGACGCCTGGCGCCGCGCCAAGGAAGATCTTCAGACGACCTGGCCGTCGTTCGACGTCCCCACGCATGGTCATGACGTCCTGAGCCTGCCGTCGAGTTGATACCCTTCTAACGAGATGTAGTAACAGGCCCACCGGCGTCCGAAAAAGCGTTTTCCGTTTATGCCGTGTTTATAAAACTCGCATACGGCGCTTATTGATTAAGCACAAAGGGTCGCAGTACGGTGCGCGAAGCGTCGGCTGCTGCCTGGTTGGCTATTCAAATCAAGGCAACTGTGTAAATATAAGCTTCTTTGACGAACGCGCTTTCGGAAGCAACTCGGCGCATAATATGCAACAGATTGTGATCGTCCTCATGCTTTTGGTTCTCGTGGGGTCATTCGCGCTTTTGTCTGGGCTTGTCCATTTTTGCGAAGACATCATCGGCCCATCGGCGAAATCGTGAGCTAATGCTCGCGGATAGATCCTCGCATCAACAACAAGATCATTAGGACATGAGCAATGGGAACGTACGTTTTGCTGGCGACGGTGGTAATTTTGGTGCTCTATCTCTTTTACGCCGTGATCCATCCTGAACGCTTCTGACCGGGACGAAAAGTACCATGACGTTTGAAGCGTGGCTGCAGACCGGCCTGACCCTGCTGTTCGGGTTTCTCATCAGCATTCCGACCGGCCGTTACCTCGCGAAGGTCGTGACCGGCCGCAGGACTGTGGTCGACCGGGTGTTTGATCCGTTCGACAACTGCATTTACGTCCTGATCGGCCGCCGGCTTTGCGCCCAGGCGATGGACTGGAAGTCTTACACGTTGCACATGCTGGCAACGAATTTGTTCATGGCGATTATCATCTTTCTGATACTGGGATTTCAGGACCGGCTGCCGCTGAACCCGCGGCATTTGGCCGGTATGGAGCCGATACTGGCGTTCAACACGGCGATCAGTTTTATCACCAATACCGACTGGCAGGCTTTTGGCGGCGAGACGACGCTGTCGAACTTCAGCCAGATGACGGCGATTACATTCCCGATGTTCACCTCGGCCACGACCGGCTTCGTCGTCGCCATGGCCTTCATCCGGGCCTTCACCATCCGCGACGGGAGCACCGGTCTTGGCAATTTCTATCGCGACCTGATCCGCTTCACGACCCGCGTCCTGCTCCCGGTGTCGTTCGTGCTGGCGCTGGTGATGGTTCAGCAGGGCGAGCCGCAGACGCTTGCGCCTGATGTCGTGGCGCACACTCTTCAGGGCGCTGCACAGACCATCTCGCTCGGACCCGTGGCGTCGATGGAAACCATCAAGCATCTGGGGACGAATGGCGGAGGATTTTTCAATGCCAACGCCGCGCATCCGTTCGAAAATCCGACGCCGCTCACGAACCTGATTCAGACGCTTCTGATGATTGTTCTGCCGAGTTCGATCGTAATCTGCTTTGGCGAGATGATCGGCAATCGGCGCCAGGGCTGGGTGCTCTACGGCGTGATGGCCGCGATGGTGATCATGTTCTTGCCGATCGTTGTTGTTTCGGAGCAGGCCGGCACGCCGCTGTTGGCGAAAGCGGGCATTGAGACAACGGCGGCTGCGGACCAGCCCGGCGGCAATATGGAGGGCAAGGAGGTCCGTTTCGGGATCGCGCAAAGCGGCTCATTCGCCGCGGTCACCACGCTGTTCACGACCGGAAGCGTGAATTCGATGCACGACAGTTTCACGCCGCTCGGAGGCCTCGGCACCTTCATCGGCATGATGCTGCAATGCGCTTTTGGGGGGAAAGGCGTCGGGTTTCTTGCTGCCCTGGTGTTTGGCATCATCGGCGTCTTCCTTGCGGGGCTTATGGTGGGGCACACGCCGCAGTTTCTCGGCAAGAAGATCGAGAAGGAGGAAATCGTACTCGTCGCGCTGACGCTCCTGATCCATCCGCTGGCGATCCTTGCTCCGACCGGATGGTCGGTGGCTTCGGCGTACGGTGTGGCCGCGATGGGCAACGCCGGCATCCACGGTTATTCGGAAGTGCTTTACGCGTTTACGACCTCGGCAGCGAACAATGGTTCTGCATTTGCCGGGCTGAACGCCAACACCATCTGGTACAACCTCGCCACCGCCGCGGTCATCATGATCGGCCGCTATCCGCCAATCATATTCATGATGGCTGTGGCCGGATCCGTGGCCGTCAAACCGGTCGCGTCGGTAACGTCCGGCACGTTGCGCACCGATACATTGAAGTTCGGCACCTTCTGGCTTGGCACCATCCTGGTCGTCGGAGCTTTGACCTTCCTGCCCGCGCTCGTACTCGGACCGATCGCCGAATTTTTTGCCCTGAAAAGCGGGCTCCTCTTTTGAAGCGGTGCCGCATGCCGGATGTGAAGTGGTTTCCATGACGCTGTTCGGCGGACGCGCAACGCCGGCTTCGGGCGGCAGGGGCGGAAAGACGCCGAAGGCCGTCTACGATGCCGCGCTGTGGCGGCGAGCCACCATCGATTCGCTGCTCAAGTTCGATCCGCGGACCCAGATCCGCAACCCGGTCATGTTCGTGGTGTGGCTTGGCGCCATCGTGACGGCCGCTCTGACAATAAATCCGGAACTGTTCGGGGCGAGCGATGCGTCCTCCGCCTACAACGGGCTGGTGACGGTCATTTTGCTGTTCACGGTCTGGTTCGCGAATTTTGCGGAAGCGCTGGCGGAATGCCGGGGAAAGGCCAAGGCAGCTTCGCTGCGACGGACCAGGAAAGAGCTGACGGCAAATCGCTTGGGCGTTTCGGGTACGACAGAGCTGGTGATTGCCGGAGCGCTGCGTAAGGGCGACCTCGTCCGCGTCGAGCGGGACGAACTCATTCCAGCGGACGGTGAGGTTGTCGAGGGCGTCGCGCTGGTGAACGAGTCGGCCATCACCGGAGAATCCGCTCCGGTACTCAAGCAGCCCGGGACGGATATGTTGTCGACAGTCACCGCGGGAACGCTGCTGGTTTCGGACCGGCTGCTTGTGCGCGTCACCGCCGATTCCGGCGAAAGCTTTCTTGACCGCATGATCCACCTCGTGGAGGGCGCCAGGCGTCAAAAAACTCCGAACGAGCTGGCGCTCACGGCACTGCTGGCCATCCTTACCCTGATTTTCCTGATTGTCGTCACCGTGATGGCTCCGGTCGCGGTCTATTTGCAGGCCCGCATCAACATCGCCGATTTGGTCGCGCTGCTGGTTGCGCTTATTCCGACCACGATCGGCGCTTTGCTGTCGGCCATCGGCATTGCGGGCATCGACCGCACGTTCCGTTTCAACATGTTGGCCATGTCCGGGAAGGCGGTCGAGGCGGCAGGCGACGTGCACACGCTGCTGCTGGACAAAACCGGCACGATCACCGTCGGCGACCGCCAGGCGACCGAATTTTTCCCGTTGGCCGGCTGCCCGGCCGGCGATCTGGTTCAGGCTGCCTATTTGTCCTCCTGCTTCGACACCACGCCGGAGGGGCGGACAATCAAGACGCTGGGCGAAAAACAGGGCGCGAAGCCGGAACCGTTGCCCGACGGCGCACGCCCGCTCGAGTTTTCGGCAGAGACGCGGATGAGCGGAGTCGATCTCCCGGACGGCCGCGTTATCCGCAAAGGTGCTGTCAGCGCCGTGGTTAAATACGTGGCGGAGACGTTCGGCGCCGGCGAACCGCAGGATCTCAACGCGACCGTACAGCGCGTATCGCTGAAGGGTGCAACGCCGCTGGTGGTTGCGGTGGACGGACACATTCTTGGAGTGATTGCGCTCTCGGACGTGCTTAAGCCCGGCATTCACGAGCGTATGCTGCGCCTGCGGGAAATGGGAATCCGTACGGTGATGGTAACGGGAGACAATCCTGTGACGGCGGCCGTCATCGCCGGCCAGGCGGGCGTGGACGATTTTATCGCCGAGGCGAAGCCGGAACAAAAGCTCGAACTCATCCGCCGCGAACAGGCCCAGGGCCGGCTGGTGGCGATGACGGGTGACGGCACAAATGATGCGCCGGCGCTTGCCCAGGCCGATGTCGGCGTAGCCATGCACTCGGGCACCAATGCAGCCAAGGAAGCTGCAAACCTGATTGATCTCGATTCCGATCCAACCAAGCTCATCGACCTCGTCGCTATCGGCAAGCAGATGCTCATCACGCGCGGAGCTTTGACGACGTTTTCCATCGCCAACGATGTTGCAAAATACTTCGCCATCATTCCTGCAATGTTCATCATCGCATTGCCGGGCCTGTCGGCGCTGAACGTGATGGGTCTGTCGACGCCACGCAGTGCCGTGCTGTCCGCGCTCATCTTCAACGCCCTGATCATCCCGGCGTTGATCCCGCTGGCCTTGCGGGGCGTTCCGGTACGGCCGACCAGCGCTGAAGTGACTTTCTACCGGAACTTGATGATTTATGGCCTGGGCGGACTGATCGTGCCTTTCATTGGCATCAAAGTCATCGATCTGTTCCTTTCGACGCTGCTGTAGAGGATCCACATGCGGGACATATTGCTGGGTGCGTTGCGGGCTTCGCTGGTCACGTGGGTTCTTTGCGGGTTCGCCTATCCGCTGGCCGTAACTGCGCTCGCGCAATGGCTTCTGCCCCGGGAAGCGAACGGAAGCCTCGTAAGCGACGCGCGCGGCGAGATCATCGGATCGCGCCTGATCGGGCAGCAATGGGCCGGAGCCGGGTGGATCCGCGGCCGTCCGTCAGCCACCACGTCGGCGGACCCTCAGGATGCAAACAGGACCGTATCCGCTCCTTACAACGCCGCCGGTTCGGGCGGCTCCAATCTCGGCCCGGCCAGCAAGGTGCTGTCTGACCGGCTGCAAAGCGACCGGGCGGCGCTCGAAGAGGCGCAGCCTGAACTCGCGAACAGAGCGCTTCCCTCGGACATGCTGACGACCTCCGGTTCGGGTCTCGATCCCGACATCAGCCCGGCGAACGCCGCCCTGCAGGTCGCCCGCGTTGCGCGGGTGCGGCACGTTCCGGCATCTGAAATTCAGGCTTTGATGCAAAGGCACATTACCGGCCGAACGTTTGGAATTTTTGGTGAACCGCGCGTGAACGTGTTTGAATTGAACATGGATCTTGAAAAGACCTATGCGCAGCACTGAATTATATTAATCGCCTCTGGAGCGCTTTCGACGATATAGCCTCAACGTGCCATGACCGGGCATCACCGAGCCGCTCGTCGTGATGACCGGCGAGTGGTGGCGGGCTGCGCTGAACACCAGGCCCCGATCACGTTGAGAAGCTGCAGCAACGGTTCAGCGTGCAAGGACTTCCGGTAAAGTCTTTGACAGGTATGTTTTAACGTCCAACCGTGCCGGAGGGGACCGCTGATGAGTACGACGGACACTGTCGGAGGCCCGGGCGTATACCCGTCGCGCGGCGGTCTGGGCGCGCTGGCGCTGGGTGCGCTCGGGGTGGTCTACGGCGATATCGGGACGAGCCCGCTCTACACGTTAAAAACGGCGCTCGATTGGGGCGGCGGAGCAACGCCCGAAGTCGCGATCGGCATGCTGTCGCTGATCGCGTGGACACTCTTTATCATTACCTCGATTAAGTATGTCGCCGTAGTGATGCGAGCCGACAATGACGGCGAGGGCGGCATCCTGGCGCTGATGTCGCTGCTCGGCATCAAGCATGGCAATCGCCTGGGCGTGATCGCGATCGGCGTGCTCGGCGCGGCACTTCTCTATGGTGACGGAGCGATAACACCGGCGATCTCGGTGCTGAGCGCACTCGAGGGGCTCAAACTCCCGGCGCCGGCAATCGCCCCTTATGTCGTGCCGCTCGCCGTGGTCGTTCTCGTAGCGCTCTTCGCCCTGCAACCGCAGGGTAGCGCGCGAATCGGCAAGTTGTTCGGACCGATCATGACGGTATGGTTCATCTCAATTGGAGTACTCGGGCTCGGCGGTATTGTGAGCCATCCCGGTGTCCTGGTTGCGCTGGATCCGCGCTACGGCTTTGCCTATTTGTTCAGCCACGGCTTCACTGGCTTTCTGGTTCTCGGGGCAGTGTTCCTGTGCGTCACGGGGGCGGAAGCGCTCTACGCCGATATGGGTCACTTCGGACCCCGTCCGATCCGTTTCGCCTGGTATGGTCTTGTTCTGCCAATGCTGCTTCTCAACTACGCGGGGCAGGCGGCCGCGGTTGTCGAGGGCGCGGTCGAAACGGACGCCAATCCGTTCTTCGTATTGTGTCCGGAAGTGCTGCAGGTGCCGCTGGTCTTGCTCGCCACTCTTGCGACGATCATCGCCAGCCAGTCGATCATCAGCGGCGCATTTTCGATGACACGGCAGGCGATCCAGCTCGGATTGTGTCCGCGCCTGCACATCACCCAGACCTCAGGCGAGGGTTACGGACAGATCTATGTGGGCTTCGTCAACTGGGTCCTGATGGCAGTGACGCTGGGGCTCACGATCGCCTTTCGTTCATCCGACAATCTGGCGGCGGCGTTCGGTATCGCGGTTTCGCTGACCATGCTGCTGACCTCCATGCTGATGTTTCTGGCAATGCGCGAGATTTGGCGCTGGAGCCTGCCGGTGAGCCTCATGGTCTCCGGACTGTTCGTCGTGGTTGACCTCTCGTTCGTTTCCGCCAATCTGATGAAAGTTTTCCAGGGTGGATTCGTCCCGCTGGTGATCGCTGCGGTGATCTTCTTTCTCATTTGGACCTGGAGGAGTGGCCGGGAGGTCATGCTGCAAAAACTCGAGCGTGATACGATGCCGCTCGATCGCTTCATCGTCCAGATGCACGATAAGCCGCGCGTTTCGGGCACGGCGATCTATCTGACCAGCCGAACCGATGTGGTGCCGGTGCCTCTGCTGCATAATCTCAAGCACAACAAGGTTATTCATCAGCGTATCGTGCTGCTGCATGTGGTGACCGAGAACGTTCCGTACGTCGCTGCGGACAGGCGTATCGAAGTTACCCATCTGATGGACGATTTCCATTCGATGATCGTTCACTACGGTTTTATGGAGCAACCGGACATCCCGCAGGTGCTGGACAGTTGCAGCCCGCAGCAACTGCAATTCAACCTGATGGACACGTCATTTTTCGTCGGCCGGTTGACTGTCATTTCAACCGCAGCATCGCGATGGACCCGAATCAGAAGCAGGCTGTTTGAGGTAATGCATCGTAACGCCTTGCCGGCGACGGAATTCTTCCGCATCCCGCCCAATCGCGTAATCGAGCTGGGTGGTCAGATCGAGATCTAGCGCGGATCAATGCTTCTGATGCGGGTGCGGGGCCGCAACCTTCGTGACGAAGTCTGCTCATGGCCCCAATCCAGACATTTTTTGAATTCGCTGAGTTTTACGGCCGCTGGTTTATAAAGTGATGGTGCGGTGTCAATAAACCCGTTCGTTACGCTTCTCGAATGGGCGGTAAAATTGCAACGATTTGTTCGCCGGCCGCCTCCGTTCTTCTACAAAGGCGCTTCAAATCGGCTTATCGTCGCGTTGAAAATTTCATTGGGGCTGGAGCAGCTTTCGAAGCTGCTGCAGAAGCTCGCCGTAACGCGCGAAGTTGCCCGAGGCATATTCCCGTTGCATCTCGCCGAACAATACGCGCGCACGCTCCAGCATTTCGTTGCCCGTACCCATACCGGGCGCGCTGGGCTGCGGTGGATGTCGGCGCCGACACGCCGACACGCCGACACGCCGACGAGAAGACGTTGGGCATCCGTGAGCGCGTTCGCCCACTCGATCTTGCGGTCATCCGGCAACAGCTGCCCCAATACCACGCGGGCGAGCATCGGGATCTTGGTCTGCTCCGCCTCGATATAGACCGGCTCGATCATGATGAGCTGGTTGTCCACGAGCGGCAGTACGATGAGATTGCCGCGAATGACCTGCGAACCATGCTGATCCCAAAGCGTCAGATCTCCGGAGAACCGGCTGTCGGAGCTGATGCCGGGCTTACAGCCGCGTGCGCTCTGGCGCAGCGCGGCTGGAGTGTGCGCGTGCATGAGCGGGCGGATCGGTTGCGTACGACCGGCGCGGGCATCTACATCTACGAGAACGGTTTGCGGGTTCTTGAAGCAGTGGGAGCATACGAGGCGGCGGTCAAGGAAGCACCCTTCGCTCATACTCGTGAAGTCAGGGACGGAGGAAACCGCCTGATTTCCGTGCACCGCTGGGCCGGCAGCCGGGTCTACAGCGTTCTCCGTCAGAACGTGATCAACGCCCTTGCCGCGGCCGCCCAACGGGCGGGCGTCGATATCGTGACCGAGTTGACAGCGACGGGCGCGACTTCCGACGGTCAGCTTAACTTAGCGAACGGGCGGAGCGTCAAGGCGGATCTGATAATCGGTGCGGACGGCAGTAATTCCGTCCTGCGAAGTTCGCTTGGACTGCTGTCGAAGCGAAAATACCTGGTCGACGGTTGCACCCGGCTTCTGATCGAAAAAACCCAGGAAGAACGTGCACCAAGTGACGGCGCGAAAACGATCGAATATTGGTCTGGTACGCGTCGTGTACTTTACACGCCATGTAGCGATACCGAGATCTACGTCGCGCTGACGATGCTTGACGACGACGTCGCGGCCAAGGCGGTGCCGGTTCATAAGGACGACTGGAAGCGCTGGTTTCCGCATCTTGGCCCGCTGATCGACCGCATTGGCCAGCAAGGACGTTATGACCGCTTCGAACTGATCAAGCTTAAAAACTGGTCCGCCGGGCGGGTCGCGATGATCGGGGATGCTGCGCACGCTTTGCCTCCGAATATCGGGCAGGGTGGCGGCTGCGCGATGATGAACGCACTATCGCTCGCTGTGTATTTGGAGCGCGAAAACGATATCGCCGCCGCGCTCAGAGCCTGGGAAACGCGGGAGCGACCCATGACTGAGCACACCCAATGGATATCCTACATCCTGGGTTTGCCGACGACGTGGCCACCGGCACTGCGCGCCGCAACGCTTGGCATTGCCGGCCGTTCGAAATGGTTTGTCCGGCAGCGGACGCGAACCGCGTTGCATCGACCCACGGGAACCTAAGACGAATTGTCACCCACACTCCTCACCGCGGGACGCCCGCGGAAATCGCCTTGCCCGATTCTTTGCCCGTCCGTCGCGTCGCCTGGACAGAAACGGGCCGGAATTTGCCGGCGTCGATCGCGCGTTCGATCAAAGAGGGATCGGGCCGTCGACATCGCGCGATGAGGAATATGTGGCGTGATCCCCGATGAGCATTGGGAATCAACGTGCGTCCGGAGTTGATCGTCTTCGCTTGTTCTGACGGCCGTATACTGTAAATCGGCGTCCAATTTTGACCCATCTGTGGTCAGACCCGAAATATTTGGCGCAGTGTAAGAATCGATCCTTCTTCAGAGATTTTATCGGCGTCCAATCGTGTACCCTGCCAATTTCCAGCAAAGGTCTTTCGAGTCAACGGCTTCTGGCAATTCGCGCAAGGTTGAGAAGGTTGATGGTCACCTCAGGAATATCGAATTCGAAACCTTTCCCGATGTGAAAGATCCGTCAAAGTGACGTCGCGACGCTACCCTGAGGTTCCGCGAAGAGTTGCAGTTTTCCGGTAGGGATCTGGCCACCTTCCGCAGAGAGGCAGAAATGGCGAGTGGGCGTTGCGAGGGGTCGAGCTCGGGTTTCGAAATCGACGCCTTAAAAATCCCGCGAAGGCCGGACTGAGTTATCGCGGACGAGGGACGCCCGAAGTGTTATCGCCGTCCAATATGGACGGCCGTGCGCCCAATGAGATCAAGTAGAAAACCTGCGGCCGGCGAAGGCGGAACATCCGCTCTTTTCACGGCAATGATCGGTGGCGCGGATAATTCCTCCTTTACCGGGATAGCTGTCAGGACGCGGCTGGCGAATGGCGACATCGTCCATTGCGCTGGCGCCATCGCCAGCAGGTCGGTATTTGCCAGGCACGTCAATAACGTCAGTGCCGACTGACTTCGCAACGCGAGCTTCGGCTCCGGCAAATCGTGCTGCCTGAAAAGAGCGCCGAGCTCTTTCTCCGCCTTGGGCGTTATCGAAGTCGTAATCCATTCCGCGTCGACCAAATCCTTGAGCGACCTCGCGTTTGCCAGCGGGTGCTTCGATCGACAAAGCACGGCGCGTCGGCCCGCAAGCAAGATCGTCTTCTGAAGGGTACGCGAGAGTTTGTGCTCCGGATCGGGACCAACGTAGAAATCGACGCTTCCTTCCATAAGGCCCTGCTCGAGGGTTGGGAAGAATCCCTCAATAATATGAAGGTGCACTTTGCCAAACCGACGCCGAAACGGGTCGAGCACTTTTGGCAGAAACCATAAATGCGCGGCTATGGAAAGTCCTACGGCAACCTGGCCGACCGCGTTACCCCGCAATTGCTCGACTTCGTCCTGGGCACGCCGCACGTCGTTCAATATTGCGGACGCACGCCTGACGAACGCTTCGCCAATGCGCGTCGTGACCATCCCCTTTGGTCTGCGTTCGAATAGGGATGCGCCGAGCTCGCTCTCCAGATCGGCCAGTCCGCGTGTCAACGTTGGCTGCGCGATGCCGAGGTGTCGGGCGGCGGCGCGAAGGCTGCCATGCTCGGCGATGGCCACCGCCCCACGAAAATGATGGAACTTCAATGGTTTATCCTCCTTCGCGAGGATAGCAAATTACTATCACTTGGTCACTACTGCCATCTTACACTTATCACCAGCCTTTATACGATGGGCGCTTAGTGTCCGGACCGTAAACCGGCCGCGCTTAAGGGAGGCGAGTATGTCGCAATTCTTGTTGATCCATGGCGCTTTTCACGGCGCGTGGTGCTGGCACAAAACTGTTGCAGAACTGGAAAAGCGTGGTCATAGCGCGAAAGCGATAGATCTGCCCGGACAGGGGGGCGATCACACCCCGCTTAAACAAGTGACCCTCGAAACGATGGTCGAGCGCATTATAAAGGAGATGGATGTTCTTCCCGGACCCGTTGTACTGGTCGGACACTCTCTGGGCGGTATTCCCATTTCGGCAACCGGCGAACGAGCGCCCGAGCGCATCAAAAAGCTTGTCTATCTTAGCGCCTTCCTCCCACGCGATGGCGAAACGCTGCTCGATATCGAGAATCGTAATCCCAAGGTGGTCGTGCCAACCAGCATGATCTTCGACGAAGAGCGGGTCAGCGGAACCATCATGGCAGACAAGGTTCACGACATTTTTTACCACGACTGCACAGAAGCTGACGTGGCTTTCGCGAAGGCGCGTCTGCGGCCTCAGGCACTCGCCGCTCTTATGACGCCGGTGCATTTGACGTCCGAGCGCTTCGGCCGCATCCCGAGAGTCTACATTCAGTGCACGGACGATCGCGCTCTTTCGACTGAGATTCAACGCGATATGATTTCGAAATCGCCGCCGGTCGATGTCCGAAAACTGCACGCCAGCCATTCACCGTTTCTGTCGATGCCCGACAAGCTTGCGGAAGTTATGTCGGATCTATGAGTTGTGTCGCCCGGGCGACGTGGGAAAATAAGTACTGCTGCAAAGGGGTTACGACGGAAAACGAGAAGACAGTGATGATCAAGCCCAAGCTGCACCACGTGACGATCAAAACCAGCCATCTCGACGAGATGATCGCCTGGTATGGACAAGTCATTGGCGCTCAGGTTCAGTTCAGGGATCAAGTGGCTGCCTGGACTACAAACGACGCCGCCAATCACCGCATCGCGTTTCTGGCCGTGCCAGGCCTCTCTGACGATGCGCAGAAAATAACCCATAACGGGATGCATCACTGCGCCTTCGAATTCGACAGCTTCGAGGACTTGATGGCGTCATTTGATCGTTTGCGCAAGTCAGGGATTGAGCCTGCGTTCTGCCTCGATCACGGACTGACGATTTCTCTCTATTATAAAGACCCTGAGGGAAATTTCGTCGAACTGCAAAGCGACAACTTCGGCGACTGGGCAAAGTCCACCGAATTCATGCGGACGTCGGGTGATTTCGCTGCCAACCCGATAGGTACATTCTTCGATCCGGCTCGCGTCTATGAAAAGATAAAGTCTGGCGTCGATTTCAAGACGTTGCAAAAATCGATACGGGCTGGCGACTATGTGCCCAATCCAAAGCCGCCGCACATCGGCCTGCCGACGCCGTAGCTGTCGAGGCCCACGCCGCATGGCCGGAATTGAAGACGGGCAGACTGACATCGTCATCGTCGGCGCAGGCCCGGTCGGGCTTGCGGCCGCGATTGAACTTGGGCGGCGTGGAGTCCGGTGCATTGTTGTCGAGCGCAACGACCGGGTAGGCTATAGCCCCCGCGCCAAAACTACGAACGTGCGTACCCGCGAGCATTTGCGGCGCTGGGGAATTGCCGATGCGCTCCGGCGGGCGTCACCGATCGCCCCGGATCGTCCTTCCACGGTCGTGTTTGCGACGCGCATGAACGGTCCGCTGATCGTCCGCTTCGAAAACGCTCTAAACGGAAGCCGGGAACGCAACAATCTCTATTCCGAAGAAGCGCAATGGGTTCCGCAGTACGTTCTGGAGGAAGTCTTACGGCAATACGCGCAATCTCTTCCCGGCGTTACGGTTCATTTCGAAACGGAATTTGTTTCGTTATCGCAGACGACCAATGGTGTCGATACGCAACTGCGGGATATTCGCAACGGACGCATGGTTGCAGTGCGGAGCCGCTACGTCATTGGTGCGGACGGCGCGAGAAGCATGGTCCGTGAGGCGATCGGCGCGACCATGACAGGCGAGGGGGCCTTCTCTAAGAACTTCAGCGTTATCTTCCGGGCGCCTGATCTCGCAACGCGTCAGATACATGGCGCCGCGATCATGTACTGGATGGTCAACGAGGAAATGCCCTCACTTCTCGGCCCGATGGATGAGGCCGGCCTTTGGACCTTCATGGTAACCAAGCTGTTCGACAATATTGATCCGGCTACGATCGATCCGGCTGATCTCATTCGGCGCGGTACCGGTCTGCGCGACCTCGACATCGAAGTCGTCGGCACCGATCTGTGGGTGGCCCACCGCCTTGTCGCAGACGCCTACTCAAATGGTCGCGTCTTCCTTGCCGGCGATGCCTGCCACCTGCATCCGCCTTTTGGTGGTTTTGGCATGAATATGGGAATCGGCGATGCCGTCGATCTGGGCTGGAAAATGAGCGCTCGTCTCAAAGGTTGGGGAGGTGAACAACTGCTCGCGTCGTATGAGGCGGAGCGGCGGCCAGTCCACGAGCGGACGATGGATGAGGCTGTTCACAACTTCGGCCTGACCGGCAATCAGCTTGTGCGGCCCGCCATTGAAGAGCCGGGACTGCTCGGTGAGGCGACGCGCCGCGAGGTCGCGGACGTTATTGAGGCGACGAAAATGCGGGAATTTAGAACGCTCGGGATCGTTCTTGGCACGCGATACGTGAATTCACCAATCGTGGTCGCCGACGGCAGTGAACCGCCGCCGGATCATTTCATGCTGTATGTTCCGTCGGCTCATCCTGGATGTTTGGCCCCGCACCTTTGGTTGTCCGACGGCTCGTCGCTCTACGATCATTTTGGCGACGGCTTCACGCTGCTCGTAACCGAGGGCGACCTAAACGCGACGGATAAGTTTGTCACGAGCGCAGTGAACCGCGAAGTTCCGTTGAAAACGCTGTTACCAGGAGATACACGCTTGCGCGACCGTTACGGCGCCCGGCTGGCGCTGATCCGGCCTGACCAGCATGTGGCGTGGCGTGGCGACGACTTGCCGGCCGACTGCGATGGCCTTGTCGCGCAGGTGACGGGATCGCTTTAAAGAGCTGCGGATGCCACGTCGGCTCGACCCGTGAAGAACGCACATTTGTTATCGACTCGATGACTGCTCTTCTTGTGTTCGGTCGCGCGGTGCGTTTGAGTTCGGACGGGACGGCTGATGCGGCAACAAACAAAACCGATTCGAGGCAACGCCGTCCGAGCAGACGAACGAGGCCGCGGGACTTCGGACAATAACGATTTAAGACAGCGGTGGGGTAGTCTTGAAATCGTCGAGGGCGGCGCTTTGGCATTGGCATGAGCAGCGACTACACGCTGGAGCAGGTCGGCAGGCAGTTCGCGGTGACGCGCTAGCGAATTCGGCAGATCGAGACTAAGGCGCTGCGGAAACTCAAGCACCCGAGTTGATCAAGGACGCTCAGGAGCTTCCTCGATAGTTGACGTGCGCGCGTCACGCACGCGAGACCTTAGTGAACGTCGACAAATCATCGCCGGCGGCGGCACGATCGGATTGGGGGGCGGGCGTCTCCACTCCCGAGCCGGCGCGACTTCCTCGGGATCACCAACGTTGTAACGGAGGCAAGACAGTCAAGTCCCCTAATCCCGCGAACTGTTTGCGTCCGCATTTTCGGAGGAATGGTGTGAGAACCGAACCATGAATTGGCGCGCCGTACCCCGCCGAAACAGCGTCCAAGGTTGACCCACTTCGGTTATTTCAAACGCATCTTTCGGCAAACTCCACAGCATTATCCGGAAGTTCTAGGCCTGTTTGTCTCCTCATGGAGGTCACGGGGAAAGCACTGGCGCTGCGAAGTCGAAAAATCGAGTTTCCGTTCAGCCCGGAAAACGTTGCTGTACAGACATGCGATCCACTGACGTCCGTCCGAAGTAACGTTGAGATGCCGGATTGAAGGTTGAATGTACGGCGAAATGCTGTGCCAATAAAACTGCGGATATCGGTTAACGATATCTGTGGGTGAGTTGTAGCTCAGCTGCTTGTTCATTCCGATTTCCTCAAACTCGCAATAGAGCGCATTGGCCTTCTGCAAATAATGTGGATCGCCGAGCTGACCAATAAGGTCAGCCGCCCGCAATAATGAACCCTCTTCGTTTTCGTCCGGATCACCGGCTCGTGTGGATACCGGAAATCGTGAAAACTCAATTGCGCGTGCTATCCGTTCGGCATCAAGGGACGTTACGCGATCGCGCACGAACAATTTGGAGCGATCGACATGATAGGGTGCCAGAGCAGCGTCGGACGAACCACGAGGCAGACGAATTTTGCGGCCACTCTCGTCAGCGACGTAGCCGTCTTCTGCGTCGCCTTTCAGGATACCGCGGACATAGCCAATATCGTGCAGAAGACAGGCGACGATGAGATGGGCGTAGTCGTCAGGCAGGATCGGCGAAACCAGCGCCCGTCCGCGCATTATGTGGTGTCCCGCCAGTGTTACCAGCATCGTATGTTCGACATTATGATAAAGGGCGTCGCTCCTGCCAATGCATTCGAGCGCAAGTCGGGCAACGGATTGAACCAGCTCGGTCAAACGCGCGTGGGATGAACCAAATCTCCGCTTCATGTCCGAAGCGAGAAATGAACCTAACGCCTCTGCGGCCAGTTCTGGAACAGTGAGCATATGGGTGGAATCTCCAGTGTTTCTAGTGCATCATAGCTCGGCGCTGGACGCCAGAAATAAAACAATCTCATGACATCACGGCAGCCCGCGCACGGCCAACCGAGGATATTTTCGGAGGATCCAATGGCGAGTTCCCGTGAACACACTCGATGCCTTGGTTGAAGGTCAGGCCGCTAGTGAGCCGGAGAGCCGCCATCTGAGGGCGACAATCGCCGTATTGCGGCAGGCGCTTGAGGACGGCGAAGCGGAGCGCGCTGCCGCGCGGCAGAATGCCCGCGCAGTGTACGAGGCTCAGATTGCCGAGCTGGAGGCCACAATTACGTCGCTGCGCACGACACTCGAGGAATCTAAGCCACGAGATGCGGGCGGCGGTCGAGCGGGCTGTGGCGAACTCGGCCGACGAGATTGCTCAACTGCGCCAGACAACCCATGCGCTCCGCGATGCCGTCGAGCGGCTGCGCGAAGAACACCGGGAGGAAGTCCAACGACTCCACGCCGCCAGCTACGACGAAACGGTGCAGCTGCATGCCGCGGCCCGCGCTCTCCGGGAGCAACTAGAGGTAGCGGCCGTCGCGGTCAGGACCCAAAGACAGGAGGCGGAGGCCATGGCTGCCAGCGAAATCCGGGAACTCAGGACGACGTGCGAGACACTGCGGCATGAGCTTGAGCGCGCGCGGGGCGATGCCCGATGACGGCAGACGGAGAAATTCCCGCCCGGGATCGCGGCACGCGGCTCCGCACCGCGCGACAGACGACGGCTCAGGGTCGACGGCCGCGCCCTTCAGGGGGCATGCGTAAGCGGCTCCAGGATGTAAACGTTCTGCTCGATGTAACCCGGCGGGTATCCGGGACAGAATCGCTCGATGAAATCCTGGAAGCGCTCGTCGAAATTGACCTCACTGGCGCTCAACTGCGACCGCTGCAGCTTCTTCCTCAACGACGCCGACACGGGCGAACCCTATTCCCGCGTGGCGCAGGGTATCCGTCGCCGAGAGATCCGCCTTCTCAACAACGATGGCGTTATCGGCGCCGCCTTTCAGACGGGCCGAAGCATCATCATCGGCAACGCCTACGCCGATCCGCGCTTCAACCCGACCACCGCGAGACTGGCTACGTCACCAAAACTGTCCTCTGCGTACCTCTAAGTACCGCTCTAAGGGGGAGATTATCGGGGTGGCTAGAGCGTGACCGCCGCCTCCACAGTTTTGCCGTCGATGCTGCGCTTGACGATGCTGAACATGGATTCCCCCCCCCAAATGCTGTTGATTTGTAAATTCGATAGACCGGACGTGGAGTGTACCCTGATCCGAAAACCTTCACTTGAACCGCAGATCCGGACGAGATCATCGCCGCCGTCAGACGAGGGCACCAAGTATTAGATTCCATCTACCAGATTGATCCAAAGTGTCTTTGCCCTTTTCGACCCATGATTTCAGACTTTGTGCTTTCGGCGAGATCGGTAGGCAATGAGATCGCCCTTCTGCAAAACGTATTCCTTTTCGTCGACCTTAACGTTCAGTTCGCCCTGAAGAATAAAGCCATACTCGAATCCCGTGTGTGAGATCGGTTGTTCTGCGCTGCCGGTATGCGGCTCATATTCATTCAGTGCTACGGAGACTCCGCGCTCACGGTCTTCACGCAAAAGCCTGCGCACAACGTGCCTTGCAGTTCGGACGACGGTCGCGTCGGCAGAACGAACGACCAATCTGTTCTGACGTTGCTCTTGGTTTGCGGATACTAGCTCCGACATTGAAATGCCGAGCGCGTTGGCGATTACAATAAGCGAACCGATAGAAGGTGACGCCCTCCCGCGCTCGACAAGGCTTATCATTGAAGGACTGAGCCCCGAAACCCCAGCGATGGCCCGGAGCGTCATTCCACGGCGGCGTCGCAGTTCGCGAATTCTATTTCCGATCGTTGCAATGGTACTAGCTGTTGTCTCTGCCAGGCCTTCGGCACTTCGCGTCGCACCAGATCGTCCCACACGCACCTCCGCTCTTTTGCCCTGCTTCTGTTTCTCGGCGGCTCCCAAAATTATAATGACCGAGGATTTGTAACGATATTTGCTCAAAAGGACCCGGCTCGGTAATGCCGAGACCTGGCTACCTAATGAGCCGCAAGATCTCGCGGAAATGGGGATTCTGCGCGGTTTCGAGCCATTCGAATATTACCATTTCGGTGGTGACGATTTCGGCGCCGTTGCGTTCCATGCGGTGGATCGCGGTTTCCTTGCTTTCGCTCCTCCGCGCTCCGATCGCATCTCTGACAACATAGACTTTGCGCTGCGCAGCAAGCAGCCCAAGTACGGTCTGGCCAACGCATACGTGAGCTTCACAACCTGCCGTGACGAACGCGTGATCTTGCGGGGCGGCATGAAGGAATTCCGGGACGCGTGCCGCATCAAACGCCATCTTGGGGACCACGCGTGTCGCATATGTGGCGAGCTGCGGTATCGTCGGACCAAGCCCTTGCGGATTTTGTTCTGTAAACAATACGGGAATCCCAAGCTGGGTCCCTGCTTCGAGCAATCGCAGGGCGTTCGCGATTACGGCTTCGCCGTGATCGATCGCGGGCATAAGCCGCGCCTGAAAATCCACGATAAGCAGTGTGGAGCGCTTTGGATCAATCGTCAGCACTGATTCCTCTTTCTGGGCCCGAATCAAACCCGAAAGCCGCGGATGATTCCAACCAGCTGAACGGCTGGCGGACAGACGAACGCGATCCGGATGCTTGCGCTGATCGTTCGCCTGTGGCAACTGCTGTTCCTTCAAAATTCAAAGCGGGAGCACTGCGCGCAATGGAACGACGCCTGTCAAGCATGACGCAAATGGAGATCACGGAGATCATCGCCGCGCGGAAGCCGGTCATTCTTCCGACCGGAGCCACGGAGGCGCATGGCCCGCACATGCCCACTGATACCGATACGCATCAGGCAGAATATATCGCACTCGAACTGGCTGAAAGAATTGACGCGGTTGTCGCGCCGCCGGTCGCCTATGGTATCTCAAAGACGTTTGAATTTTTTCCAGGTACTATTTCGCTGTCCATCCCGACTTATCAAATCATGATTTTCGAAATTGGTGCAGCTTTGATACGGCAGGGCTTCCGTCACCTGATACTGTTGAACGGCAACCGCCCCAGCGGCACCGCCAACGATGCCGTAGCGCGGCATTTGGTCGACGAACTGGATCGGAATTTTGAATTCATTGTTTCGGCGGTAAGTTATTGGGAGCCTGCTGCGGCCAGGATCCATGCCATGCGAAAGTCGGTTCCCGGTGGCATGGGTCATGGTTGTGAGTTGGAGACATCGTTTCAACTGGCGACGCGGCCGGAATTAGTGAAAATGGCCGAGCTTGCGGGTGCAAAATTTGGCCCGGTCGGCTGGGATCTCGTAGCTCCGACCAATCCGACCCGGACTTACATGCGCCGGCCGCGGCCGGACGTTGGCCATGCGGCGATTTTCGGAGACCCGACAAAAGCCAGTGCGGAGGCAGGTAAGGCCTTTATTGCAGCAGCCGTGGATGCACTGGCGGATACGTTCAAAAACCTGCAGGGTTCATATCAGGAACGCCGATAGGACTTTCGCGCCTGCTGCTCGCGGTTCGATTTCAGGCCGCCAGCCGAGATCGATCGAAGTCAGATGTGCGGCGTGCAGCAGGTGCTCCACCATTTCTTCGCGGCGGTTATCGTTCTGGAGGAGAGTCTTGCGCGTAATAAAACAGATGCACGCGACGACGCCGCCGCTGGCATCCCGGATGGGGGCGGCGATCGACCCGGTAAAGGGCTGAACGTCGGCAATAGTAACCGAGTAACCGTTTTGCCGAATCTTTTGAATATCGTCCCGCAACGCGTCCGGATCGGTGATCGTAAGCTCGGTTAGTCTCTCAAGCGGACGCCGTAGATATTGTTTGACGAATTCCGGCTCCTCGAATGCCAGCAGCACGCGGCCCTTTGACCCGCAATGCAGCGGGAAATGGTAGCCATATTGCGCCTTGGATATGTCCGTAGCGTAAGGCTGGGCCGAATAGATTGCGACCGCCTGGTTGTGGACTCTCTCCGCGAGCTGTACGGCAATCCCTTCAATCTGCTCGGCCTTGTGCAGATAGGGTAAGGCCGCCCGCAGCACGCGATGGTTGGCCATGTAGGTCGCGCCAGCGAACCACAGCGCCGGTCCAATTTCATACCTTTTGGTCTCGGGATCGCGTCGCAGAAAATTCGCTTTGGTGAGATGGCTGATGATGCGATGGACCGTCGCCCATGGCAGACCCATCTCCTGCGTTACGTCCACCACGCGCCCAGGCCGAACCGCCAAGTGTTCGATGATCGCCAGCGATCGCGACATGCCGCGCAAGTCCTCGACGCCGTTGCCGCTTTTTGCCGGCGTCCTCGGCTTGCGTCCCGAGCGGATCGGTTTGGTGGCTGCATGAACCGCGGTTCGTTCGGCAAGAGGGCGATGCATGATACTTCCCGGTCTCTGTAACGCCTGATCCAAATTCGTGTCGTGCAGGTACTTTAGCACGCCTGCGCAAGCCATAGGGCTTGATTGACAGTCCGTCCATTATGTAGATATCGTATTCGGCTTGCGGATACACGGGCAAAATGCGGGGCGCGGAAGAATGAAGCCGTCGCTGTTTCGGTACGAGGCGCCGAGGACCCTACAGGAGGCGGTGGCGGCGCTTGCGAGCGACTCCGATGCAGTGATCCTGGCAGGCGGTCAGAGCCTTATGCCAGCGATGAACTTTCGGGCGGCCAACCCGTCCGTGCTGGTCGACATCCAGCATGTCGACGGTCTCAAAGGCATTTCCGTTGAAAACGACGAAATTGTCATCAAAGCGATGACGCGCCATCGCGAGCTTGAACTCGATCCGGATGTTCGCCGCGCCAATCCGTTAGTTGAGGAAACGTTGCGGCATGTCGCCCACGTACCGATCCGCAATCGCGGGACGGTTGTCGGCAGTCTCTGCCATGCCGACCCGGCGGCAGAGATGCCGCTTTTGTTCGTGCTTTTGGATGGCACGCTGGTGGCGCGGGGCCCCGATGAGACCCGAGAAATTCCTGCGGCCCGGTTCTTCCGTTCTTTTCTCACGACGACGCGTAAACAGGACGAGATTATTGTTGAAGCGCGCTTGCCCGCCTTGCCAAAGGGGGCGGGCTGGGCTTTCGACGAGGTGACACGGCGTCACGGCGACTTTGCCATCGTCGGAGTAGGGTGCGTGCTTGAGCGCGATGATGCGGGGAGGGCACACCATTTGCGGCTTGCCGCTTGCGGAATTGCTGATCGTCCGATCAGGCTGAGCGAGGCGGAGGCTGCGCTGAACGGCACATCTCTGACGGAAGCGGATCTCGATGCGGCTGTGCGGGTCTCGGTGGCGGCCGTAACCCAGGCAGACGACATGAACACATCGGCTTCTCATCGACGTCGTGTCCTCGGCGCGCTGATCCGTCGTCTTGTTCAAAGCGCGTCGCGCCGCGCATCGAATCGAGTTCTGCCATGAAACGCCCATCACTCAGGCCGTCGATCCCGGACCGTTCGGCAGATCCGGGTGTCGAAGTCGCTTTAACGGTGAATGGGCAAGCGGTGCGTCGCACGGTCAGTGTCCGCATGCTGCTCAGCGACTTCCTTCGGCATGAGCTTGGTCTCACCGGTACGCACGTCGGGTGCGAGCACGGAGTTTGCGGGTGCTGCACCGTTCATATCGACGGCAAAGCCGGGCGATCCTGCCTAACGCTCGCCGTTCAGGCAACCGGCCGTGAAGTCCGCACCATCGAGGATGTCGCCGGCGAAGACGGCGTCCTGCACCCGATTCAACAGGCATTCAAAGAGTGCCACGCTCTGCAATGTGGATTCTGCACTCCTGGGATGGTGATGAACATTCTTGGCCGCTTCGAGGAGAGCGAAGCGCTCGATTTGTCGGAAGATGGCATTCGCGAGATGCTTTCCGGTAATCTTTGCCGCTGCACCGGGTACATAAACATCATTGCGGCAGTTCGGCGGGCCGCCGAACTGCTGGGCCGGTAGCGGAGCAGTCCAGATGTCCACCCGTACCTTCGGCGCCCGCGTTGAACGTAATATCGATCCGAAGCTGCTGCGTGGAGAAGGTGCTTTCGTCGACGACATTCCCCTGACCAATACGCTTCATGGGGCATTCCTGCGCAGTCCCGTGGCGCGCGCCCGCATCAACAAGATCGACGTATCGGCTGCAAAAAGCTATCCGGGTGTCGCCGCGGTTTATACTTGGGCCGATATCGGGCCGCTCGACATGGTGATGCCGCTGCTCATTCCGCATCCGTCGATGAAGAATCCGAAGACCCAGCGCGCTCTTGCGCACGGCGACGTTTATTATGTCGGGCAGACGATTGCCTTTGTCGTCGCGGTTGACCGGTACACAGCGGAGGATGCTGCTGCGCTGATCGAGGTGGAGTACGAGACCCTTCCCGTTGAAATGGACCTGAAAGCGGCGCTGGTGGATGGCGCTCCGCAGGTTCACTCCGATGTACCGAATAATCTTGCTGCGCATTTCATACAGGTGTCGGGTGATCCTGATGCCGCGTTTGGGCGCGCGGAACACGTAACGCGTATTGAAGTTCAGGTTGATCGGTCGACGGCCGCTCCGATGGAATGCCGTGCGGTGGCGGCCCGGTGGGATGCGGTGTCCGGAGAATTGACCGTTTGGGACGGCACTCAAGCCCCGATTTCGGTTCGTGGCGGACTGGCGTCTATCTTTAATCTCGACGAGGACAAAGTTCGGGTCATCGCTCCGGACGTCGGCGGCGGCTTCGGTCAGAAGGTTTTGCTGTTTTATCCGGACGAATTGCTCGTGCCGATGGCGGCCATGCAGCTGGGACGCCCGGTTAAATATGTCGAGGATCGTCGGGAGAATTTCATCGGCTCCTCGCAGGAGCGCACGCAAATCCACGCGATCGAGCTTGCGGCGCTCAAGACTGGCGAGGTTATCGGTCTTCGCGACAGCTTTCTGCACGATACCGGCGCGTTCATTCCTTACGGCATCGCCGTCGCCCAGGTAGCATCAACTTCGATCGCAGGCCCGTATCGCATTCCTCACATATGGGTCGAGTTCAAGGCGATCTACACCCCGACCGTGCAGGTCACGCCATACCGCGGTTGCGGCCGCCCGCAGGCCTGCTTCGCAATCGAACGCGCGATGGACCAGCTGGCGGAGGAACTCAACATCGACCGCGTCGAGATCCGCCGGCGAAATCTGATCTCGGAAAAGGAATTTCCTTATCCGCGGGAAGGGCTTTTGTTCGCTGACGGTCTGAAGGTCACGCTCGACAGCGGCCAATACGGTCGTGCTCTGGAAATGGCGGTTGCTGAACTCGGCGGACCGAAATTTCAGGTCGAACAGGAAAAAGCGCGAGCCGACGGCAAATATTTGGGCTTGGGGCTGGCGTGCTATGTGGAAGGGACGGGACTCGGACCTTACGAAGGCGGACATATCCGCATCCATCCCATCACCGGCAAAGTCTACGTAAACACCGGCCTGTCGAGCCAGGGTCAGGGACACGATACCGTGTTTGCGCAGATTGTGGCGGACCAGGTTGGCGTATCTCCCGAAGACGTCATTGTTGTCGAGGGCGACACCAAGGTATTCGATTGGGGCGTTGCGACGTTTGCCAGCCGCGCTGCGGTCGTAAGCGGCAACGCCATTCACAAGGCAGCGGTCACTGTACGGCAGAAAGTCCTTGAGGCCGCAGCGAACATGCTGGAAGCCAATATCGACGATATTGACCTTCACGATTCTGCCGCCTGGATCAAAGGATCGAACCGGTTCGTGCCGCTCGCCGCCATCGCGACCGCAAGCAATCCGTTACGCTACGCCTTCAACGAGGCGGCTCAGGCGGCGACGCAGTTTGCGCCTGCCAGCAGACACGACGGCCCTTCGCTGGCCGAAGGACAGGCACCCGGAATAGAGGCGACGGAATATTACAGCCCCCCGGCGTCCACCTGGGCGTACGGTGTTCACGCCGCTGTCATAGAAGTCGACCCGGAATTGTGCACGGTGAAGATCCGAAAATACGTGTGCGTCCATGACTGCGGAAACATGATCAATCCGATGATCGTCGAAGGTCAGGTCTCTGGTGGTATCGCGCAGGGTATCGGCGGAGCCCTCTATGAGAAGCTCGAGTATGAGGCGGACGGCAACCTGGCCAATGCCAGTCTGATGGACTTTCTGGTTCCCTACGCCACTGAAATTCCGCCGGTCTCGATCCTGCATCTCGAAACTCCTTCGCCGCTCAATCCGCTTGGGGTGAAGGGTGTCGGTGAAGCCGGCTGTATTGCGGTCGGCGCGGTAGTCGCCTCGGGTGCTGAAGACGCGCTCCGGACGCTGGGGCCGATCAAGTTTCGCCACGTTCCCTTGACGCCGCGCATGCTCAGCGAAGCGCTCGAGGCTGTCGGAAAGTAGCCCCGTCGGTCGCTGCTGACGGAAGTGGGTATTGCAGGTCTTCGTGCCGGCGGCATGTGCCCCGGCCAAGCAGAGGGAGAGTACGATGTTCAGCAAGTTGGCACTCGCCGCGGGGGCGGCTGCGCTGCTGGCGGCGGGATCCGCCTGGGGCGCGGATGGATTCACATTGAAAGGTCCGCCAAAGATCGCATTCCTTTATTTTAAAGCCAAAAATGACGGCGGCTGGACCCAGGCGTTTGAAGAAGCGAGGCCCAAGATCGAAGCCGCGATGGGACAGCAAATCCCCTACGTGGAGAACATCGCCGAAGACGCGGCGCAGATCACGCCTCCCGCCGAGAAGTTCATCCAGCGGGGATACAACGTCATCATCGGTACCGCTTTCGGATACTCCGATACGTTCAAGGATCTTGCCGCCAAACACCCCGATGTTGCGTTCCTCAACGCTGCAGGCACGACCAACGGACCGAACCTGCAGTCGTTTTATGGCAGGACATATGAGAGCCAGTATCTTTGCGGCATGGTTGCCGGCGGCGTATCGAAGTCCGGCAAGCTGGGTTTTGTCGGCGCCAATCCGTTTGGCATCGTGAACTGGACTGTCAACGCCTACGAACTCGGCGCCAAACAGCTCAATCCGAACGCTACCGTGACGGCGGTCTTTACCGGCGCCTGGAATGATCCCGTCAAGGAGCGGGCGGCAGCCGAAGCACTCGCCGACGAAGGCATCGACGTGATCGGTCAGCATGTCGACACGCCGACTGTGCAAATCGTCGCCCAGGAGCGAAAGATCCACGGCACCGGCCATCATCGCGACCTGCGCGAGTTCGCCCCGAAAGCCACGCTTTGCTCTTCAGCGTGGGTTTGGGATCGCTATTTGATTGCCGAGCTTAAGAAGATCGCAGCGGGCAACTGGAAAACCAGCCCGTATGGAGACTTTATTGAGATCAAGGACGGCGGTACCGACATCGCCTGCTGCAGTGCAGACGTGCCCAAGGAAGTTGTCGACAAGGTCATGGCGGAACGTCAGGCGATCATCGACGGCAAGCAGGTTTACGCCGGCCCGCTTAGCGACCGCGACGGCAAGGAGCGTGTTGCCGCCGGAAAGGTGCTCGGCGACGGGGACCTTTGGAAAATGGACTGGTACGTCCCCGGAGTAATTACCCAGAAGAAGTAATCGACGGGACGACGTGGCGGCAGTTATAGCGTCGCCACGTCGGCGCCCGGCGTTTGGAGTTCGACAATGGTCGCCGCCCTGGAGCTCGCTGGGATCCGAAAGTCTTTTGACGGCTTTATCGCCCTTGATGATGCGAATTTCGAGGTTCAGAGCGGCGAAGTCCACGCTCTCCTTGGCGAAAACGGTGCCGGCAAATCATCACTGATGAATGTCGCGGCCGGCCTCTACGCGCCGGAGGCCGGAAGCATCTCTGTCAACGGCGAGGGAGTAGTCCTGACCGGTCCGGGCGATGCTGCAGCCTGCCGCATCGGCATGGTGCACCAGGAATTCAAACTGATCCGGCCGTTCACCGTTACTGAAAACGTCCTGCTCGCGAACTGGAGCGGCCGTTACGCTCCCGGCGTTCGCACGGTCGAACGACAAATCAGAGAAAAGGCCGCCGAACTTGGCTTTGAGATCAATCCCCGCAGCCGCATCGATGAACTGTCCATTGCCGAGCGCCAGAGGGTGGAAATTATCAAAGTCCTGCTCGCCGGAGCTAAAATCCTCATTCTCGATGAACCGACTGCGGTTCTTACCGACGAGGAGGCGATTCGTCTCCTCACTGTTGTTGGCGGCCTCGCCTTGCATGGAACAGCCATTGTTCTGGTCACGCACAAGCTCGGCGAAGTTACGGCGTTTACGGACCGGGTTACGGTGATGCGGAGCGGACGGGCGGTTGCGGTACTCGACTCGCGGGCGACAAACGCCTGTGAGTTGACCAGGCTTGCGGTCGGTACAACGGTTGCTTCGCCGCGCCGCGCATCGTCGGCTCCCGGAGCGACGCGAATGGCAGTCAAAGGATTGCAGGCGGTGAGGTCGGACGGTCACGTCACCGTTGCTGACGCGACCTTTCACGTGCGCGCGGGGGAGATTTACGGAATTGCCGGCGTCGGCGGAAATGGGCAGACCGAATTGGTCGAGGCGCTGACCGGCATGCGGCCTCCGCTCAAAGGGTCTGTTGAGCTGGAGGGTGCGGCCGATGCTACCGGAGCGTCGGCCGAGCACTTGCGGGAACTCGGACTCGCGTGCATTCCGGCCGATCGTTTCGGGTATGGAGTGGCCGGCGGTCTGTCGATTATCGACAATTATTGCGTGGGCCAGATCAACGACGGACGCTACGGCTCGTGGATCAGGACCGACGGAAGCGCGATGCGGCAAGCTGCCGCGGATGCGGTGGGCGAATTTGATGTTCAGGGTGTGCGCAGCCTGGCGCAGCGGGCGGCCCTGCTCTCCGGCGGCAATGCGCAGAAGCTGATCATCGCGCGGGAATTCAGCCGCGATCCCAAGGTCATAATCGCTCACAGTCCCAGCCGCGGTCTTGATGTTCGCGCCTGCGCCGCCGTTCACGAGCGGCTGCTGAAAGCCCGTACGGCGGGAGCGGCGATCGTATTGATCAGCGATGACCTCGACGAGGTGCTGAGCCTCTCGGATCGCGTAGGCGTCATGACACGGGGCAGGATCGCCGCCGAGTTCGACGCCCCGGCGGACCGCCAGGCCGTCGGGCGCGTCATGGTGCATCATGCTTGAGAATGCGATGGAGGCCGCTGTGAAGCCTCACGCGCGGATCAAGGAAAGCGTAAGCCGCCGATTCTATTTCGGCCGCCTGAGCCTCGAGGTTCGGCAAAGCGTATCGCCAGTGCATCAGGCGCTCATTCTGGGGTGCGCTGTCCTGGTCGGGCTGGGAATTTCCGCCGCACTGTTGATTGCAGCTGGTGTGAAGCCCTCTGCGCTTTTCGACGAGTTTGTCATCGAAACCTTCACGGACGCGGAGAACTCTCCATTCCATATTGTTTCAGGCTTCACCGCTTATTTTTGTCGGCATCGGCGCAGCCGCTGCTTTCCGCGTGCGGTTTTGGAACCTCGGTATCGAGGGACAGATGATATGGGGGGGCATCGCCGCGACGTTCATATCGTTCTATGAGATCGGACCGGCGTTTATGCGGCTTCCCCTTATGATGGTGTTTGCTGCGGCAGCCGGCATGGTCTGGATCGCAATTCCTGCCTGGCTGCGATTGCGGTTGCGGGTCAACGAAATCATCGTGTCACTCCTGCTCAATTACGTGGCGCTCGATTTCCTGCTGCACCTTGTTTACGGACCTTGGCTCGATCCAAAGGACGCCTTTCCGCACTCGCCGCAATTCCGGCCGTTCGAACGCCTGCCCGAGATTGGATGGGGTCTCAGCAGCGCGCTGGTTCTTGCAGTGATCTTTACGGCCTTGACGGCGTGGCTGTTGCTGTTCACGCGGTTCGGGTTCTTTACGAAATTCGTCCACGATAATGACCGCATGGCACTTGCCGTCGGCGTGCCTGTCCAAAGGGTGATCTGGATTTCCGTATTGCTGTCGGGGGCGCTTTCTGCGCTCGCGGGATTTGTCATCGCGTCGGCACAAGAGGGGCGCCTGACGCAATCTTTTTTTGAAAGCTACGGCTTCTCCGGGATCCTGATCGCCTTTCTCGCCCGCAACAATCCGATAGCGGCCATGATTGTCGCCGTTCTGGTGGCAGTGCTCTTCGTAAGCGGTCGCAGTCTGCAGGTGTTTTATCAAATCCCGTTCGCCATGGTTCAGCTCATTCAGGCGGTCATCGTCATCAGCTTCGCCGCGTCGGAGTTTCTGCTGCGTCATCGTATTCACTGGGTGCGGTAGGAGAGATTGCGTGCTGCACTTTTTCGTCAACTGGCTCGCAGGTACGCCAAGCTTTGCGGCGCCCTATGCGCTCGCAGCGCTCGGCCTGATTGTCAGTGAACGCGCCGGAGTGTTGTCGCTCGGCGCAGAAGGTTTCATGCTCGTCGGCGCTCTGGCCGGCGTCGCAACCGAGCTGGAACTCGGTGGATACCCGGGAATAGCTCTCCTCATGGCGATGCTCGCGGCAGCAGTCGTCTCGCTACTGTTCGCGTTCCTCGTCGTATTTCTGCGGGTTAACCAGGTCATCGCTGGCTTGGCCATCGTGTTCTTTTGTCACGGTCTCACGAGCCTCATTGGAACGCTCGGCGGCTGGACCAATCGCGCCATAGCCGGTCTCCACGAAGTGGAGATCTGGCCGCTCTCGGAGATTCCGATAATTGGCCGTATCTTCTTCACGCAGGACGTGGTGGTTTTCCTTGCCATTCCGATCTTTTTTCTCGTCAATTATGGCCTTACGCGTACAATGCTCGGGCTGCGCCTCCGCGCGGTTGGAGAAAATCCGGAAGCCGCGGACGCGGCTGGCATCAACGTTTCCCTTTATCGCGTCGGTGCAGTGATCGCCGGATCCGCACTCATGGGCCTCGCCGGTGGTTACCTCTCCGTTGTCGATGTGAAGCTGTGGATACCGGATATTACTGGGGGCCGCGGTTGGATCGCGGTCGCTTTGGTGATCTTTGCCCGCTGGCAGCCGTGGCGCGCGCTGTTCGGTGCGCTCCTGTTTGGCTGTATCGAGGCCCTGATTCCGCGTATCGCCGCCGCCGGAATTCAGATCCCCCAATACTTCCTGCTCATGACGCCGTATCTCGCAACCATCGCCGTGATGATTTGGGCGGGATGGTCGAAGTTTGGGCGCTCTAACGAACCAGCGGCTCTCGGCCGGCCTCATGTGCGCGAAGAGCGCCGATAGGGCTTGCAGCCGGAGCCGGTTTGCGTCCAATATGCAGCATTCGGATATAATATCCGTATAATGGATATGTAAATGGGCCTTCGCATCGCGATCGATACCGGCGGAACCTTCACTGATGTTGTCGCCATCGATGAAGCATCTGGCGAGATTACGTCGACCAAAACTCCGTCCACCCCTGACGACCCCAGCGTCGGGCTTGTCGAAGGCGTGCGGAAGGTGCTGGCGGCGGCAGGTGCCGGAACTGCCGATGTTCAAATGCTTTTGCACGGCTCCACAGTTGCCACCAACGCGGTACTCGAACACAAGTTTGACGGACTCGGTCTCCTCGTCACCAAGGGCTTCCGCCATCTGATAGAGATCGCGCGCCAGTCGGTGCCGGACGGCTATGGCAATTCGTTCTTTTGGGTGAAGCCACGTCGTCTGGTTCCGCTGCATTTGGTTCGCGAATTGCCGGGCCGCATGCGCTTCGACGGCAGCGAGATCGAACCGCTCGACGAGGCCGCCGTCTTCAGTGCGGTCGAGGAACTCGTCGAGGACGGCGTCTCCTGCATCGCGATTTGCCTGCTGCATTCTTATGCAAACGACGCGCACGAGAAACGCGTCGGCGAGCTGATCGCCGACCGCTTTCCCAATGTCTTCGTTTCTCTGTCGTCGGTCGTCCTGCCCGAATATCGCGAATACGAGCGCGCCATGACGACGCTGATCGACGTACTCGTCAAACCTTACTGCCGAACATACCTGCGGCGTGCTGCAGACAAGATCAAGACGACCTCCGGCGACATTCCCTTTTTGATCATGCAGTCAAACGGCGGGATCGTGAAATATTCGACCGCCAGCGAACGGCCGGTGACCATGTTGCTTTCAGGTCCCGCCGCCGGCGTCCTCGGCTCTGTACACACCGCGAAGCTGGCCGGTTATCGCGACATTCTCACCATCGACGTCGGCGGCACATCGACCGACGTTTCGATCATCGAGAACCATCAGCCGCGCTATACGTCGACGTCGATGGTTGAAAGCTATCCGGTAAAAACGCCGATGCTGGATATCGTCACGGTTGGATCCGGGGGCGGTTCCATTGTCTGGACCGACTCGTACGGACAGCTGAAGGTTGGCCCGCAGAGCGCCGGCGCCAATCCTGGACCTATTTGCTACGGCAAAGGCGGCGTGCGTCCGACGGTCACCGACGCCGCCGTGGTACTTGGACGGCTGCCGGCGGCGCTCGTCGGTGGCGAAATCGCGCTGGACGCCGCCGCGGCAAAGCGCGCGTTCGTTGCGCTCGGCAAGGAATTTGGTCTCGACCCCGACGAACTGGCCGCCGGCGCTCTGGAGATTGCCGCCGCCAATCAGGTGTTCGGCATCCGCCAGGTGACCACCGTGCGCGGTCGCGAACCCGGTGACTATGCAATGGTCGCGTTCGGCGGAGCCGGCGGCCTGTTTGCCACCGAGGTCGCGGACTTCCTGGGCATTGGCACCGTGATTTCGCCGCCCGAGCCCGGCAACCTCTGCGCGTTCGGGCTGCACGTTTGTGACGTCGCACGCGACTACATCCGCACGCTGGTTCGTCGCGAAAGCGCGGCGGACGTGGAGGAAATCGGGGCGGCCTGGCGCGAGCTTGAGCGCACTGGCCGCGCCGACATCGAAGCTGAGGGAATTCCCGGCGAAGCGATCGCCATTCGTCTTGTTGCCGACGTCCGCTACTTCGGCGAAGGCCATGAGGTTCACGTCGAGATCCCGCTCGGTATGTTGGACAAGGCGGCAATCGATTTCATGTGGGATGAATTCCACAACGTTCATGATCGCACTTTCGGGTTCAATTATCGCGGCCAGCAGGATGTGGAACTTGTCAACCTGCGTGTGCGTGCCGTCGGCACGCAAAGCCGCCCACAGATCAAGCCGGGCCAAAATCGGCACGAGCCGGCAGCCCCGTTCGGCCTGCGCAAGGTCTATTGGCGATCGACCGGCTGGATCGACGTGCAGCTATTCCGGCGCTCCGAGCTGGCGTTGGATCAACGCATTGCAGGGCCCGCGATTATCGAGGAATACGGTTCGACTATCGTGATGCCCCCGCTTTGGTCCCTGCATTCCGACCGCTACCGCAACCTGATTTTGGCGCGCGGACGCTGAGGGAAATACGCGATGCACCCAATAAAAGCACCCCGCAAGCTTGGTCCCATCGAACTTGAAGTCATCCACGGTACGATCAGGGCAGCCGAACTCGAAATCGAGGCCGCGGTCGAGCGAACGTCCCGATCGCCGATGATCCGCGATCAGCATGACTATCGGGTAGCGCTGTTCGACGCTAAGGGCCGCAAGCTAACCGGCCGCTCTTATTCTGCCATTGTCGAGCCGGTGTTCGATTATTTCGGCTCCGACGACATTCACCCCGGCGATGTTTTCTTCTGGAACGATCCGTACAATTCCAGCGGCGGCATTGGACACGTGCCCGATCTTTGCACCACGGTGCCGATATTTTATGGCGACCGTCTGATCGGGTTCAGCCAGGTATTCGGGCATCACGACGATGTCGGCGGCTCGGTCCCTGGAAGCCTGCCCGTGCATGCGACTGACAGCTGGATGGAAGGCCTGCTGGTTCCCCCGATCAAGCTCTACGAACGTGGCAAGCGCAACGAGGCGGCCTTCCGAATTATCGTGCGCAACTCCCGCCTGTCGGAACATCTAAAGGGCGATCTTGATGCCGAGCAAGGCGCGGCGCGACTTGGCTGCCGCCGGATTGAGGCACTCGCGGAACGCTACGGTGTCGACACGCTTGAGCAGGCGTTTGACCAGATCCTCCAAAATACGGCGGCGATCTTTCGCCGTGAAATCCTGCCGAAGATCCGCGACGGCATCTACCATTTCGAGGACTATATTGAAGCCGACGGCGTCGACGAGCCTCGCCTTCATGCGCTACGCCTCACCATGACCAAATCGCAGGACAAGCTGCTGCTCGACTTCACCGGCACGGACCCTGAAGCAAAAGGTCCGATAAACTGGTCGCTCGATGAGGCCGAAGGGCGCTACTTCCGTAAATGGCTCGCGCCGACGCTGCGCTGTCTCGCTGCCACACCCGAACGCGCCGCCGAGATCGATTCGAACGAAGGCGTGCTTGACGTTATAGAAGTGAAGTTTCCGCCGAAAGGTAGTTTGATAACACCGCATTTCGGCAGGCCGACGGGCATGCGCTTTTTTCTGATGCTGCGATCGCTTGGTGCGTTCGCTGCGTGTCTCTCGAAAGCCACCGATGGCGCCATGCCGGCCGATCATGAGACGATCCGTATTTGGGGCTTGTCAGGCGGCAAGACCCAGGACGACTTCTTTCTGTTTCGCGAAGTGCTTGGCGGGGGTGGACCGGGGCGGCCGTGGGCGGACGGCTCCGACGTGGTCCACGTGGTTCCGAATTCTCGTAATCTGCCCGCCGAGTTTGCAGAGACGCGTTACCCCGTTCTGGTCGAACAGCTCGGCCTCAAGCAGGATTCTGGCGGTGCCGGTTTCCGCCGTGGCGGCTTCGGTTACGACAAGCGCATCCGCGTGCTCGAGGAAGCCCGTCTCATCTCCAACGCCGACCGTTCCACACTCGGCTGTTATGGGGTAAATGGTGGCAAGGCCAGCCAGCCCTATCAGGTCGCGGTGACTTCGCCCGGAGGGGAAACCGTCAATCATCCCGGCATGTGCGACACGGTTATTGTTCCACCCGGCACATCCGTGAGGATCGTCACCACTGGGGGCGGTGGCTGGGGCGATCCGCTGTTGCGCGAGATTGACCGCGTTGTTTACGACGTTGAGTGCGGCGTCATTTCCGCCGAGAGCGCGCGGGACGATTACGGAGTTGTCCTCGTCAATGTCGGTCGCAAATGGCGGGCAGAGGTGGAGCGAACGGTACGGCGCCGTCATCAACTAGCGAAGCTGCGCGGCCGATTGCCGATGTTTGATCGAGGTCCCCATTTCGAGGCGCAAAAGAGCTCAGGCAAGATCAAATATCCGAACGGGTGGACCAATCCGGATGACGGTTGGTACGCGAATTCAATGCTTGAGGAGGATGTCGCGTAAAGCGCGGGGAAGCTGGTTGAGATACCTTATAGCATGGGAGGCCCGCAGCCGCTTCCTCGGCTTGGTTGGGGTTGATAAGGCGCGAGCCGCGTAAAAGCCGCTTCCCTGTTACTTAGAGATAATTTCCCTGTTTCGCCCAAAAAAAATCCCTGTTCTTTTGATTTGGGAAATCGGCTCAAAGTGCCTGCCCCATGGGGGTTTGTCGGCCTTCATCCCGAGCGGCGCACCCAAGAAAATCAAAAATTCCCTGTTATTTTCCCTGTTAGCAGGGAATTTGCGCCGGAGACTGGTTCGCAGCGGACTGCGCCCTCAGCCAAGCCAAGGTTTTGATTTAGTTTAAGCTATTTCTGGTGCCCGGCTTGTTCTTTATCGTCATTCCGAACGCCGGTCTGCCCTTCGTTCCGAACGTTTGTCGCCGTTTCGTTCGCAAGCCGATGTGCATGGCGTTTGCGGTACGCATCAAGTGTGAAATGCAGCGGCAAGCCGATCTCTTTTCGCAACTGTTGTATGATTTTTCGAAACCCACCACTGGTCGGCGGGCCGCAGCATTGACGGCATGGTCGCAGCTCCGACACCAGTGTTGCGTCGACGACTGACAAGACCATCGTCATTCCGGGACACGGGCGCGCGGCAACTCAGTTCCGGAGCGTGGGCAGCAAAAACGAATGGCATTTCTCTAGTAGGAGACGACAATGGAAATCCCACGCGCATATTCGAGCGACGTCGCGTTCACACCTTCCGTCAAAGCGCTGCAAACCCGCAAAGGCTCCCGCAATGCGTATCAGCGCGTGGAAGAGCGGGGCTCCTGGCAGACACGGATCACCCCCGACCTGTCAGCCTTCATTCGGGCGCAAATCAGCATCTTCTTTGCCACCGCCAATGCAGAAGCCCAGCCGTATATCCAGCATCGCGGGGGGCCTCCGGGCTTCCTGCGGGTTCTTGACGACAGGACCATCGGATTTGTCGATTTTTCCGGAAACCGGCAATACATCACACAGGGCAATCTTGCCGATAACCCCAAAGCCTGCCTTTTCCTGATCGATTACGCTCATCAGCGCCGGGTCAAGATTTGGGGCGAGGCACGCGTCGTCGAAGACGATAAAGAACTGAATAACAAGCTGATGCCGGCCGGCTACAAGGCCAGACCTGAACAGGTGATCCTCTTTACAGTTTCTGCTTGGGACGAAAATTGCTCGCAGCACATTCCGCGCCGCTTTGAAGCGGCCGACGTTGCTGTGGCGCTGGCGGAGCGCGATAAACGCATCGGAATATTGGAGGAGGAAATCAAAAAGTTGCGGGAGGCAGCGAACGGGGCGTCGGCTTGAGCTGCAATTCGTCGAATGGCGCCCGCGCGCGAAAATAACCGGAAATTTCCGGAATTCGACAAACAAAATGACAGATTCTAACAACATCCCGTCGTGTTTGCCCCCGAGCTCGCCAGTTGGAAATCGAGCGGCCGCCTGAAGTTGAAACAATGACAGGAGCCGCCGGCGCGCGTCTTCGCCCCGCATCGCCGCGCCCGTTTCAAATTAACGAGTCTGGCTGCGATCGGGCTTATGTTCCGGACCAAACTGTCCGACCCTCTAAATATATAATGGTGATCCGCGAGCCGATTTAGGACGCGCAAATTCCTGTCAGCCACAAAGATCGACCGGCCGCGAACCCGCCGGCGCTTCGGTTGATGTCTGTCAGACGCCGACTGCCGGTATGCCGGGCGGGCGGAGCGGCTCGTCAATATTTCTACGCCACGGCAGCCTGCTCAAAAGCGTGCGCGGCGCGATAAAGAGAGCTTTCGTCGAAGTGCTTTGCGATCAGCATCATTCCGATCGGCAGACCATCGCTCGAGCCGCAGGGCAGGGTCATCGCCGGATGATGAGTGACATCAAAAGATGGCGTGTTGACCAGGAATTCAAACGAACGCTGCAAATACAGCGACAACGGCGCATCGTTTGGCGGCAGCGGTGGCGCCTTCATCGGCATTGTGGGCATCAGGAGCAGATCGTAGCGGGCCAGAACTTCGTCATAGGCTGCGCGCAGCCGGCGCACCTGATTTTGCGCCTTGCCGTAATAGCGACCGCGATAATGGCGGGCAAAATATTCGCCCACCAGCATCTCTATCTTGACGGTCGGCGGCAGCTCGTTGGCGCGCTCGCGCCAAACGGCCAGCGCATCGACCATGCCGGGAATATAAAGGCCCTGAACACCGGTACCGAAACCGTTGCCCTTGAGAATTGTCGAGAGTGCCCCCTCGAATCCGATCGGCCCCCAGATTGCCGGTCCCAGCAGATGGAGAGGGATTGTAACCTCATCCACGGTAGCGCCAAGCTTCGCGAAAAGGGCGGCTCCCTCGCGGACCTTGTCGTCGACATCGGATTCGGAATTCGGGTGGCCGAAACCTTCCCTGACCACGGCGATCCGCATGCCGTCGACAGGTTGGCCCAGTGCGTCGGTATAAGACACATTGGGCCGCGATTGCTGTCGGGGATCGATGCCGTCGGGTCCTGCCAGCACCTCGAGTAAAAGCGCGTTGTCCTCAACGGTAGCGGTCATGGGTCCGGCGTGATCGAATGTCGGATCGATACTCATGATGCCGGTGTAGGGCACGAGGCCAAAAGTCGGCTTTAGCCCGTAAATCCCGCAATATGATGATGGAATTCGAATCGACCCTGCCTGGTCGCAGCCGATCGCCATTTCCACTTCGCCCGCCGCTACGAGCGCAGCGCTTCCCGATGACGATCCGCCTGCCGAGTAGCCGAAGCGTCTTGGATTGTGGACGGGTCCCTTCGCTCCCGTATGACTGCCGCCAGACAAACAGAAAAATTCGCAATGCGCCTTTCCGGCGATCGTGCCGCCGGCGTCCAGAATGCGCGTGACAATCGTCGCATCAATTTCCGGAACGTAACCGTCAAGGATTGTGCTGCCATTGATCATCGGGACGCCGGCGAGGCAAATGCTGTCCTTGAGCGCAATCCGCTTGCCGGCCAGCTTGCCCCCGGGCCTGCCGTCAATCTGCACTTTGACGTGCCAGGCGTTGTATTTATTTTCAGCCCCCTCCGGACGATAGCCGGGCGTCCGCGGGTATTTGACCGGCGACAAATTGTCCGACATCGCGTCCACTGCTTCGTATAACTGCACCCCCGGCAGAGCCGCCTCGGCGTAGGCGACGATATCCTCTGGCGTCATGGCGAATCCGAAGTCCGCCGCAATGTCCGCCAATTGATCCTGCGTTGGCCGCGTGATGGTCATGACTTGTCCTCTTGTCGTTGGCTGCTTCGGTGAAAACACTTTGTCAGGAGGCGGCCCACCGCCGGTTGATTTTCGCGAACGCCAAAAGCGTCGAAACGGTCGCCGTGTTGGGCAGTCTCGGCCGGAAATTCCCAAGGAAAGCCAACCCCCGTCGGCGCAATCGCAGAACCGATACGCAGCAGGCAGGCGTCACGCCCGCTTTTGTTGCTGCCGGTACAGCCGATGATGCCGGTCGAAGCAAAAAACTCCTGGGCACATCCAGCTGGCCGCTGTACCGGTCACAGGCTGCGGTCGCGAAGCGAAAGCGCTCTCTCACGGAATTTGACTTTAATCTCTGTCTCATCGAGGTCCGCCAGTACGCGGTCTTCCATGATAATCCTGCCGTCCACGATGGTCGTCACCACGTCGTCGGCGCGGGCGGAAAAAACCAATGCCGCGGCCGTATTGTAAACCGGCAGGCAATGAGGCCCGTCGAGATCGACAATTATTACGTCGGCCTTATTGCCGGGAGCGAGCACGCCTGTTTCAGGCCGGTTCATCGCCTTCGCTGCTTCGCAGGTAGCCAGCTCGAGCAACTCGCCCGTCTTCAGAAATTCCACATCGTCCGCGCTGCTCTTATGGATCATGGCGGCGAATTTCATTTCCTGGAACATGTCCAGCGTGTTGTGGCTGGCTGGTCCGTCCGTGGCGAGGCCGACTGTTATGCCGGCCTCGCGTACGGCGCGCAGTCTTAATGTGCCCGAGTTGAGTTTGGCATTACAGCATGGACAGTGAGCGATCTTGGTACCCGTCTCCGCCATGATGCGAATGTCGTCGTCCTCGAGCTGCGTGCAGTGCGCCGCTGTAACGTCGGGTCCGAGAAAGCCGAGCGAATGTACCCACCGAACCGGTGTTGTGCCGTAGGTCTCCGCCACATAGCGAACTTCCTGCGGCCCTTCGGCGAGATGCGTGTGGATCGCGATTTTCTCCGCGTCCGCCACTTCGCGCACCCGCCGGAACATGTCGGCACCGCAGGAATACGGCGCATGTGGCGAGAGCGCCAAATGAATCCGGCCATCGCCCGAACGATGAAGTCGCTTCACCCTGTCGCCAAAGCCGTCAAGCGCCTTCCAGGACCAGTCAGTGATTGGCGCGTAGAGTCCCCGGTCGGCGAAGCCATAACCGAGTGTGGCGCGTAACGGGATTTTCTTGAGCGCCTCAACCTGGGGTTCGACGCGGTAGGCGTCGAAATGCTCGTTGAAACAGGTGATGCCCGATTTCGCCATTTCGACGAGACCCGTGAGACTGGCCCAATACAGAGTCTCCTCATCAAAATTGCGCTTCAGTCTCCACATTGTATTGAGCCATTCGAATAACTGCACGTCCTCAAGCAGGCCGCGCAACAGCATGTTCGAAGCGATGTGGGTGTGGCAATTGACAAAACCCGGCATCACGACAGCACCGTTCGCGTCGATGCGCTTTTTTGCTGTCGAGTTATCCAGACCGGTCGCAGGTCCGAGATCGGTAATGCTGTTGCCGCTGATCTTCAGAACGCCGTTTTGTATTGTAGCGCCGCCACCCATCGGCAGGATGGTCGCATTGACGATGACGATATCCGCGGGCCGCGTCGCAGGTTCGGCCATGTCAATTCTCCTTTGGGAAATTACGCCGCGGCGTTTTATGGATCCGCTTTATTACGCCGCGCGGTCAGCCGTCGTCGCAATGACACCAAAAGCGCGGCAGGCGTTCTCAGTTTGGGACGGGTGCACATCACCTTGTCGCCAATGGGTCGACCTGAGGAGCCAAAGCGCGCGAGCGCGATGGCGGACATGCGAGGGAAAATCAGATAATCGCGACCTCGCAGAGCGATCAGAAGCGGGAAAATCCCTTAAGCGCCAAGGTACGCTCAATCGCGTACCGTGATGATAAAGCTCACCCGATCATTTGGGACCGCGATCGCGAGCCAATTCACTTGCCCGGAATTTTGTCGTCGATGCCTTTGACGTAATAGTTCATGCTCCGGATCTGACCGGCGTCGAGATGGCTGCCGCCTTTGCATTCGAGCTGTCTTGCCATCCTGATCGACGATCGGACACTTGAACGGATGCAAGGTGCCGCCCTTGATGGCGGCTTCGGTGTCAGACGCCAGTTTCTTCACGTCATCCGGCATATTGGTATAGGGCGCCATGACGATCACATTCGAATCCAGGCCGCCCCAGGAATCCTCGGACTTCCACTTGCCGTCGAGTTCATCCTGCACGCGTTTGATGTAGTACGGTCCCCAGTTGTCGATGGCAGAGCTGAGCTGACTTTTCGGCCCGAAATGGATCATGTCCGAACTTCGGCCGAAGCCGTGGATGCCACGCTGCTCGGCAATTTGTGTGGTGGCAGGCGAGTTGGTGTACGACATCAACACATCCGCGCCCTGATCTGCCAGTGCCTTGGCGGCGTCCGCTTCCTTCGGCGGATCGAACCATGTGTTGACCCAGATAATCTTGAGCTTGATGTTCGGGTTGACGGTCTGCGCGCCGAGGAGTGTCGCATTTATGCCGGAAATCACCAACGGAATCGGGAATGGAGCGATGTAGCCGATCACGCCTGACTTCGAGACTTTCCCGGCGATGACTCCCTGGATGTAGTCGCCTTCGTAGAAACGGGCGTCGTAGGTGCTCACGTTCGCGGCGCGTTTGTAGCCGGTCGCATGCTCAAAGTGCACGTTGGGGTACTTGGCCGCTACTTTGATCGTCTGCTCCATGTAGCCGAACGATGTGCCGAAGATGAGTTGGTGGCCGCTTCGCGCGAGCCCCTCGAGTGCGCGCTCGGCATCGGCACTTTCAGGTACATTCTCAAGGTAGGTCGTCTCGACTCTGTCGCCTAACGCGGCCACCAGCTTCTTACGGCCGACATCATGCTGATAGTTCCAGCCCAGATCGCCGATAGACCCGAGATAGACGAATCCGACTTTCAGCTTGTCCGCAGCGCGAGCGTGGAATGTTATCGCGGCGATCGTGAGGACCGCAGCGAGGACGACGATGGATTTTTTCATGATTGCAATACTCGGTTGGGAATTTTTCTCGTTCCAGCTTCCGCACACCAAAAAGTTGCTGCTGTCGTGAGGGGCGTTGCGTTTTAGCTGAAATGAGAGGGAGTGTCCATTGCTGAACTCATCGGCCGCGCTGACAACCATGCGGCGCAAGAACTGATGAATGACGACCGACGCGGAATACCAGCCTTCGGTTGCCTCGAGGCAGTCGCGCAACTTTTGTCGTGACAACGGCGATCCGTTGGCCTCCCCAAACTGCGCGAAAGCCGACGTCATCAAAGAGGGGCTTCGATAAGCCTGAAACTTGCCCGATCCGCGCGATGCAGACGAACTATAAGTTGTCTTGGTGGCCCGACAGCGATGTTTAGCTGATGGGCGCAGGGAATAATTTCACGTTACCAACTTTCAGAACCGGCGGTTTCCTGGACAAGTCGGTCGCGATGCATCAAGCTGTGAAATAATTTTTATCGACCGCCGTGCCGTTGGCATTATTGCGACCGGCGGTCAGCCACCACAAACGGATGCAAGGAAAGCGCGTGTCATCCCAGTCCAAGATCAAGATCGCTCATCTCGCCGGTCCGACAGCGACCATTCAAAACTCGCCTCCTCTCGTGACGTCCAACAAGGCGCGCCGCAAATATGGTCTGCCGCCGCGGAAAAATCCGAACGGCAGCGATCAGCGTTTCGACGTACTGCGCGCCCAGCGCCTCGCGGCGCCGGCGAGGGTATATGTGGAGTGCTTCTCGGCACACCCGCTGGAAGTGGATGCCGCCGAACTCTATGGTCCGCCCGACGGATATCTTGACGCCAAAGGCGAATTTCGCAGAGAGCGTTCGAGCCCCCAGGACAAGGCGGTTTTTGAGATCGAGATCCTTCCCGAGGACGGCGTTTATCCGCTGCCTTACATGGCGCGGCAGGCGGACGGCCAGCCATGGGAGGAAGAATGCGCTACGCCGGGCGCGCCTGCCGACAAGGCGCGGCAGGGATTTTATCCGGACGGATCCCGCAGCTTCGAGGAAATCGATCGCCTGTCGGTCGGCCCGGCGGGCATCGGTAATCTGATCTCTTCCTTCGCTGACGTCGATTTCTATCGTATGCTGCCGACCGGTGGATATACCAAGGGCCTGGCGGCAGCCCTGCGCACTGATGTCGGCGAGGGTGATATCCAGCCCGAGATCCGCAGCAAGCACTTCTTCGCCTACAAGCCGTTTCACCTCAACGAGAATCCGCCGCGACCGAGCCTCGCGCCGCTGACCAATGCCGCGCGACGGATTCTCGCCAGCGGAAAATATGACGGAGCGATTTTCACTCAAGGCAGTCCTCAGGTCGAGGAGACGGCCTATTGGCTTAATCTGCTGATCGACACCACCGTGCCGATCTGTGGCACTGCGGCCCAGCGGCCGCATGGCGAGATCAGCAACGATGGGCCTAAAAACCTGACCGACTCGGTCAAGTATATCGCATCGCGGGTCTGGGCCGACGAACACGGACGCAATCGCGCCGGCGTCATCGTGTTGCAGGAGCAGCAAATCTTTGCCGCGCGCGAGGTCATGAAGGTCGACGCACGCCCCGGTGGTTATGTTGCGACCGGCGGCCACGGCGGCATTCTCGGCGGCATGGGCACTTACGGCGCGGCCGTCCTGCATTATACGCCGACGCTGAAGCACACCTATCAGTCGGAAGTGAACCTGAGCAGGATTCCGTTTGCTGTGCCTGTTGCCCAAGCAGCGGGAGGCCGCGTCGAACGCATCGAAACCAAAATCAGGGACGCGAACGGGGACCTGCTTGAATCCGCCATCCCTTCGGTAACGATCGTCAAGGATGGCGGATATTACGCGGAGGACTATTTTGACGATCCATCCATAACCACCGACCTCGAGACAATGGTCGCGCAGAAGCTCTCCACCAATCGCCTGGGGGGCTTCATTATCGAGGGTATAACACCCTACGGCGTGATGACATCATCGGTGCGGCAGGCGGTCCTGGAAAGGGCGATCTACACTGGCCTGCCGGTGGTCCGCGTCGGCCGCGGCAGCCCCGAAGGCTTTGCCGATCCGCACGACTATTTCATCGCCGGATCCAATCTGACCTCGACCAAGGCGCGGATGCTGCTGATGGCTTGCCTGCTTAAACTCGGCAGCTTGCCGCCAGCCAGGGACCCCGGCAGTCCGACTGCGGATGAGCTTGCGTCGACGAGGAAGGCCGTCGCCGCCTATCAGGCGATTTTCGATACGCACTGAACTCCGGCGCAAGCGCGAGGCTGATTAAGTCCAGGATTGCCGATATCTGGCGGCACGTTAGAGAGGACAGTCTCATTCACCGGGGCTGTCCCGTTGGCGTCTCTGGGCCTCCGGCCGCTGCGGGTTCCGATGGTTTGCCGTCCCAAAGCCGGCCACGACCAACTCCTGGCGGTGCTTGTTTCGTCTGCGTGCGAAAAACCGACGCCCTGTCGCCGGTTTTCGGGGTCTGGCTTGCCTCCCAAAAGCAGACGTTAGTTTATGTACCGGCAACGCCTGAAAAATTGAAAATTCGCTGTTGGCGCGGAAATTACCGCAGAGACTGGTTCACGGCGGACTGCGTCCCAGCCAGCCGGTCCGGCCTGCGGACGCTGGTCGGGCACTTTGCCGGGACGGTTCTTGAGCTCCCCGCGTTGCCCTTTGGCAGGACTAAATTCCGCCCTTGAGTGTCAGTTCCCTGTGCAGCCCCATTGTTCGGTCCGGTCCTTCGTCCGGCCCGCTTTTGCCCGAAGGTCGTGTTTGAAACGGCTTTTCGGAATGTTACAAACGTGGCAACCGATTGTGCGATCTTCGCCCGAACCGGCGGACATCGACGGTGGCGCCGCCCAACGTTGCACCACCAGGAAATTCAAGGAGGAAACGATGAACGCTCCCAGCAAAACCAGCCCGGCACCGTCGGACGTTCTCCGTCTGCATCATTTCGCGTACCGCTGCCGCGACGCCGAGGAGACCCGCCAGTTCTACGAAGACGTGCTTGGCCTCCCGCTCGTCCACGTCGTGCGGGAATCGACCGTTCCCAGCACCGGCGAGAAGACGCCGTTCGTGCATCTGTTCTTCGAGCTCAAGGACGGATCGTGCATCGCGTTCTTCGATCTCGGCGACAACATCAAGGCCGCGCCCTCGCCGAACACGCCCGCCTGGGTCAATCACCTGGCGCTCAAGGTGCCGTCGGTGAAAGATGTCGAGGTGATGAAGGCGCGGCTCGAGGCGAACGGCGTCAGCGTCGTCGGCGTTACTGACCACGGCTTCGTCAAGTCGATCTATTTCTTCGACCCGAACGGCATCCGGCTCGAATTCACGGCCGAAACCGCGAGCGAGGCGGAGCTGAAGGAATACGCCAGCAAGGCGCACGCCGCGCTCGCGGCCTGGACGAAGGACAAAGCCGCCGCCGCCAGAGCCTGACGCTTTTCCAGAGCTTCGCTTTCCGGCATCGGGACGCGCCACCACGCGTCGCGCGGAGACTTCGCATGACAAACGCCACCGTCTCGTGGGATCGCATTCCCGTCATCATCTCCTTCGCCGAAGCGAAGCAGATGGTCGAGACCTATGGCTTCGCCGGCAGCCAGGGGCAGACTGTGCTCGAGGGCCAGCGGCTGGTGCCGCGCGACAGGCCTTCAGACACCGTCTATGTCTTCATGCATCCGGCAACGACGCTGCATCTGTTGCCGATGCCGACCGCGCTCGCGGGCGCCGGCCTCCACGTGCTGTGCTGCGGCAGTCGTTACGCCAAAAACGACAGCCCGCTGATCATGGAGAAGGTAGCGTATGACCTCGGCCGATACATCCGTCATGCGCGCGAGGAGCTTGGCTATCGCAACGTGATTCTGGTCGGATGGTCCGGCGGCGGCTCGCTGTCGCTGTTTTATCAGGCGCAGGCCGAACATCCGACCATCACGCATACGCCGGCCGGCGACCCTTACGATCTCACCCAGGCGGGGTTGCCGCGCGCGGACGGAATCATCTTCATCGCGGCGCATCTGAGTCGCGCCGAAACGCTGACCGAATGGATCGATCCATCGGTCCGCGACGAACTGGACCCGGACAGACGCGATCCCGCGCTCGACATCTACGATGCCAATTGCCCGAACCGGCCGCCGTTCAGCAGGGACTTCGTCGCGACCTTCCGCGCCGCGCAGCTTGCGCGCAATCGCAGGATCACCGACTGGGCGCTCGACAGGCTCGAGTTTCTCAGGAAGAAAAACGACGGCGAGATGGAGCGCGCCTTCGTCGTGCATCGCACGATGTGCGATGTGCGCTGGATCGACGCCGGCATCGATCCGAACGGCCGCAAGCCCAACTGGTGCTATCTCGGCGATCCGCGCATCGCCAATTCGGCGCCGGCCGGGCTCGCGCGGTATTCGTCGCTGCGTTCGTGGCTGTCGCAGTGGTCCTATGACAGATCGAACGCCAAAGGATCGGTGAACGCGGCGCTGGTGAAACAAACGCCGGTGCTGCAGATCGTCAACCAGGCCGACGACGCGGTGCCGGCGACACACAATCCGGCGATCCGCGCCGCGCTCGCCACCGGCGACAAAGAGTATGTCGAGATCATGGGCGCCACGCATTATTATTCGAACCAGCCGCAGCAGCTCTCCGAGTGCCTCGCCGCTGTGACCGGCTGGAGCCGCCGCAAAGGACTGCTCGCCGTATGAACGCAATCGCGGTCACTGTTATCCGGGACGGGACGCCGGCGGGCGCGCCTGCGCCGCACTAGCCGCCAAGATAGGCGGCACGGATTTCGGAATTTTCCGCCAGGTCGGCGGATGCCCCGTGCAGCCGGACTTCGCCGTTTTCGAGTACATAGCCGTATTGACTGGCCGCAAGCGCGACCCGCGCATTCTGCTCGACCAGGAGAATGGGTACGCCCTCGCGATTGATGCGCGCCAGTATTGCGAACACCTGCTCGATCAGCACGGGCGAGAGTCCGAGGCTCGGCTCGTCCATCAGGAGAAGCTTCGGCCGCGCCATCAGGGCGCGCCCGATCATCAGCATCTGCTGTTCGCCGCCCGAGAGCGTACCCGCGGGCTGTTTGCTCCGCTCCTTGAGTTGCGGGAAATAATCGTAGACCCGCTCGAACAGGCCCGCGATGTCGCTGCGGTTCAGCCAGCAGCCGAGCAGGAGATTGTCGCTTACCGTCAGTTCGGGAAAGATTTCGCGCCCTTCCGGCACCTGCACGATGCCGCGCGCGACGATTTTGTCGATCGACAGTCCGTTAACATCCGCGCCTTCGAAACGGATGCGGCCCGCCGCGATCGGCACGACACCGGAAATACAATTGAGCGTGGTAGTCTTGCCCGCGCCGTTGGCGCCAAGCAGGCACACCACCTGACCCGCCCGCACCGTGAGCGATACGGCCTCGAGCGCCTGAATGGCGCCATAGCGCGCTGAGACGTTCTCGAGCTCAAGCATGGGCGCCCTTGCCGAGATAGGCTTCGACGACCAGCGGATCGTTGCGGATTTCGGCTGGTGTTCCTTCAGCAATCTTTTCACCGAAGTTGAGTACGGTGATGCGGTCGGCGACGGACATGACCAGCTGCATCACATGCTCTACCAGCACGACGGTGATGTTCTGCGTGCGTGCCAGATCGACCAGAAGGGCATCGAGCGCCGCGATCTCGCGGTTGCGCAGGCCCGCGGCCGGCTCGTCGAGCAGGACAAGCTTCGGCTTTGCGGCCAGCGCCCGCGCGAGGTCGAGCATCTTCTGATGTCCGAAGTCGAGCTGCGCGGCCGGCACGTCCCGCCAGCCGATGAGGCCGGTACGTTCGAGCAGCGCTTCCGCGTCGGCGACGGCAGCTTTTTCGACCCGCAGGCGCCGTGCGCCCGGCACAAATGGAAAATAGGACGGCGTGCGCGGAGTCATGCCGATCAGAACGTTCTCCAGCACTGTGAGGGTGCGGCAGAGCTCGATATTCTGAAAGGTGCGCGCGACGCCGCGCCCGGCGATGCCATGCGCCGCGACGCGGAGCAGCGAACGGCCCTCGAAGACTATGTCGCCCTCCGACGGCCGGTAGAAGCGCGAGACGCAATTGAACACCGTGGATTTGCCGGCCCCGTTGGGACCGATCAGTGCGTGGATTGAGCCCCTCTCAACTTCCATCGAGAAACTGTTCAGCGCGCGCAGGCCGCCAAAGCAAACACCAACATTGCGCAGCGCGAAGAAGAGATCGCTCATCGGCGGCCCCGGCGTGCGCTGATGAAGCCCCAAATACCGCGCGGCATGAACATGACGGCGGACATAAGGATCAGGCCGTAAGCGAGTTCCTGCCAGATCAGCAGGCTGCGCATCGTGGCGCGCAGAACCTCGGGCAGAAGGCCGAGCAGCGCAACGCCGATGAGGACGCCGGGGATCGTGCCGAGGCCGCCCACCACGATCATCGAGAGCAGCAGCACGATTTGCTCGAAGCCGAATATCTCCGGATTCACGAACGACTGGAACAGGGTGTACATGCCGCCGGCGACTCCGGCGTAGACCGCGGAAATTGCGAACGACCACACCTTCACGGCGTGCACATCGATGCCGGATGCGGCAGCGACGTGCTCGCTGTCGCGGACTGCGCACATGGCGCGGCCAAACTTCGAAGTCGTGAGATACATGGTCGCGGCGATCATCACGGCGAGCAGTACCGCCATGATTGGGAAGGCGCTCCCGTCCGTGCCAACGGCGTAACCCAGCACGTTCGGCGCGGCGATGCGCAGGCCGTCGGGTCCGTTGGTGACCTTGTCCCACGCGTTGAAGACCCATTGCGCTGCTTCGGCGAAGGCAAAGGTCGCGAGGGCGAGATAGACGGTGCGCAGCCGGGTCGCCGGAAAGCCGATCAGCACCCCGATGGCGCCGGTGAGCAAAGCGGCAAGCGGCATGCCGATGATGAACGGGATCCCGAACCGGATCTGAAAGAGCGCAGTGGCATAGACGCCGACGCCGAAGAACGCGACATGCGCGAAGGCGAACTGACCGGCCCGGCCGAGCAGCAGATCAAGCCCGAGCGCCAGCACGGCGGACATCATCAGGATGTTGCCGAGATAGAGAAAGTACTGTGGCAGCACGAGCGGCAGGCCGGCGCCGGCGGCGGGTAACAGCAGCAGCAAAGCCAGCCGCGACAGAGGTGGAGCGCCGTACACGTCAAACCTTTTTTGCGTGAACCCTGCCGGCGAACAGGCCCTGCGGGCGCACCAGCAGCACAATCATGATGACAAGGAACGGCGCGAGCGAGATGGCGCGCGAATTGATGAAAACGCCGATCATGTTCTGCACGATACCAAGCACGACCCCGCCGATCACGCAGCCGGGCAGGCTTATGAAGCCGCCGATGATCGCGGCCGCGAGCGCCAGGATCACGATGACGCCCATATCGGGCGTGAGCAGCAGCTTCGGCGCAATCAAAATGCCGGCGATCCCCGCGAGCATCGCCGCGATGCCCCACGCCGTCATGCTCATCAGGCGCACCGGGATGCCGACCAGCGCCGCAGCGCGCGGATTCTGGCTGGTTGCACGCAGACCCTTGCCGATCATCGTGAAACTGAAGAACGCCCACAGCCCCGCCATGATGGTGAAGGCCGCGACCACGATCGCGATATCCTGGCGCTGCAGCACGACCGGCCCGAGGAAGATCGGCACGCCCGAGCTGATCGGCGGCAGCCGATGCACCTCCTCGGTGTAGGGAATGATGCGCACGACGCCCTTCAGCGCGTACGAAAGCCCGACCGTGGCGATGATCAGGGCGACAAGGACGCTATGCCCGGGCACCGAACGACCGGCCACGCGCGTGAGCACGACGCGGTCGAACAGCGCGCCAACGATGAAGATGACGATTGCCGCGAAGGGAAAAATGAACAGGTAGGGCAGGCCAAGCCACAGGAGCGCGAACATGCCGAGATAGCCGCCCACCATCACCATTTCGCCGCCGGCAAAATTGATGACATCGCTCGACTTGTAGATGATGACCAGCGAGAGCGCGATCAGGGCGTAGACGCAGCCTGTCACGATTCCGCTGACCACGCCCTGCAGAACCAGTGGCAGCATGGACGTGACCCTTCAGCGGCGCGTCACAGGCCGTCCCTGCCGTTCCAGGAATAGACGCCCGGCATCAGGGTATGCACCTTGCCGTCGAATTTGATGAAGATCGATGCGCGGTCGCCGTCGCGGCGATCTGGCGCGAAAGCGATTGGGCCGGCCATGACTTCACTGTCGAAAACCACGGTCTCCAGCGCGTCGACGAAGCGTTCGCGCGTCACGTCGCGTCCGGCCTTCTCGAGCGCGCGCGTCACCGCCATTGCCGACGGCAGGCCGTAAGTCATGAACGCGCCCGGCGTCCGGTCCGGATAGTACTGCTTGTAGAGCGCGAGCCATTTCCGCTGCTTCGGACCATCGGTCAAATCGTTGAGCGGCGAGCCGTAGTAGAAATTTGCGAACGCCGCGTCATTGCCTACGTTTTTGGCGAATGCCGCCGGTACCGGTATGCCCTGGATGGCCTGCGCGAGTGGAATGCCGGTCATGCCGAATTCCGCATATTTTTGCGCGACCAGCACCGCGGGTCCCGGGTAGACCGTTGACAGAATGACGTCGGGATTTGCGGCACGAATGTTGAGGAGCGGCGCCGTCACGTCTGTGATCCGCGGCGAGATCATCTCGGCGGCGACGACCTCGGCGCCGAGTTGCGCCGCCACGGCGCGGATGGTCGAAGCGTTGGCGGTGCCGTACTCGTCGTCGTGGGCGACGAGCGCGATGCGTTTGCCCTTGAGCTGCCTGATGGCGAATTCGGCGATCGTTGCTCCGACCGTGCGCTGTGTTCCCCCAAAGGCGCCGAACACATAGCGCGTCGGCGGGATCACGGCGCTGTCGCCCGAAGCGTTGAGCATCACGTGCGGTACTTTTTCGCGCGTGACGAATTCCTGTGCGGCGATCGCGGCCGCCGTGCACGATCCGCCGTTGACGAGAAAGGTCTTGTCTACGGTGACCAGTTTCTTGACAACCGCAACGGCCTCATTCGGATTGCACTTGTCGTCTTCGCTAACGACCCTGATCTTGCGGCCGTGAATGCCGCCATTTTTGTTGGCCTCCTCGTACCACATTTTGGCGGCCTGCACCGGATCGAAGCCGAAGGAGGCGAGGGGCCCGGACATTGGCGCGAACATTCCGATGACGATCTCGGTATCCGTAAGGCCGGGGTCGGCGGCGTGTGCGCTTGATCCGATCAGAAGCAGCCAGCCGGCGGTCGCCGCGACAAGATGGCGGTTGCTGAATGTGCCCACCCGGTTCCCCCTTCAAGCTGTTATTCGTTGAAATGACCCGACCAGATCGGCTTTCGAGCGTCAAGAAGAAGGGTGCCGGCGGCAGGCCATGAATTCGCGCAATGGTTGTATAACGTCAAATTTGCCACGCAGCGGACGACGACGGCGTCATGTATTCGTGTAAAACCGCGCGATGGCGGGGACCGGGTATTCCGCGCCGCGCATCGCGCTCATGACCGGCGGAGCCCCTGCAACGCATGCGATGAGCGCGACAAAAAGGGAGAACGGGATGGATGCGCCTTTTGTATACGTTGTGCGGTTTTGGGTTCACCCGGACAGTTCGGCAAAGATCTTTGACTGGCTCGACAACAAACATGGCGCCGAAGTTGTCGCGCAGCCGGGTTTTCGCTGGCTGCGGCGCGTGAAGCTCGAGGGGAAGGCCGACGATGGCTGGGACGCTTATATGATGATCTACGGCCTCGAATCGCGCGAGGCATTGATGCGTTATTTCGAGAGCCCGGCGCCGAAACAATATGCGCAGGAGCGCAAACCGTTCGAGCATCATCTGCGAACCGATCGCGCGTGGGGAGAAATCGATTCCCGCATCGGGTGACGTACGGCGGAGCCGCGCAGAGCGCGTCAGAGCACGTGAAGACGGGAATGCCGTTCGGCCCGATTTACAAAAGCTGGCGTCCAGTCATTGAACGAGGCTGAACGGCAGTCGCTTCACGGGCGGCGCTTCTGACCTTTGAGAAGCCGTGCGGGTTTTGAGCGGCCTCCGGCGGGTCGAATGCGCAGCCCGTCGACAAAAACGTCGACAAGCCGCAGAACGCTGGCCTGCCAGCCGGGGTGATCGTGCATGTAGCACATGCCTATCAGGGCACGCAGCAGATCGTCCGGGCCGATGTCGTCGCGGATTTCACCTGCCCCGACAGCGCGGTCCAGCAACCCGCCGACGGCTCGCGTCAGCCGGTCGACAGAAGACGAGACGAGTTTCGAGTTCTGGTCGACCGCAAGAGCCAGCGCTGCCGACATGCCCTTTTTCGTGGCGACGAATTTCACAATCGCGTGCATCCAGCGGCGAAGCGCCTCGACCGGCCGTGATGTCCTGTTCACTCAACTGTTCGGCCAGATCGCCAAGGTGCTGGACTTCGCGGCGATAGACCGCCTCGAACAGGGCTTCACGCGTTGGGAAATGCCGATACAGGGTGCCGATGCCTACGCCGGCGGTTCGGGCAACGGCTTCCAGGCTCGCCTCGGCGCCACCGGAACTGAAAACCACCTTGGCCGCCTCGATTACACGCTCGTGATTGCGAACGGCGTCGGCACGGGGCTTTCGCAAGGTCGTCTCCATCTGCGTCATGACAACCTTTTCTCCTCTCCGGCCGTCTTGAAAAACGGAGGTTCCCTCCGTATCTTCTTTTCCGGCAACGCCTGCCACACAATAGCTGCACAAGGCAAATGGTGACGAATCAATACTTTAGCCTTCACGCCGGGATTGACCGGGATCATCGGTCGCACACGCGCCCGACCGAACCGTCCGGCAAAGGTGCAGAAAGCGACCCGCAACATCGGGCAGTCGCGCCCCGACCATCACTGTCTTCGGAGCAAGCATGAACTTCCCCCTGACTTTGAACGTGAACGGCGTCACGAGAACAGTCGAACTCGAAGACCCTCGCGCCACCCTGCTGGACGTTCTTCGCGAACGGCTGCATTTGACCGGAACAAAGAAGGGATGCGACCGCGGGCAATGCGGCGCATGCACGGTCCTGGTCGGGGGGCGACGCATCAATTCGTGTCTTGCGCTCGCGATCAGTCAAGACGGCGCTGACATCCTGACAATCGAAGGCGTAGCGCGAGGCGACCGGCTTCATCCGGTGCAGGAGGCCTTTATTGCGCACGATGGCCTGCAGTGCGGGTTTTGTACGCCAGGCCAGATCATGAGTGCGATCGGGCTCATCCAAGAAGGTCAGGCCGGCGACGATCCGGAACGGGTGCGCGAAGCCATGAGCGGAAATCTCTGCCGGTGCGGCGCCTATCAGGGAATCACCGAGGCTGTTCTGGAAGCCCAGGAAACAATTCGCGCAGCAAGCCGAAAGAACGTCGCATGAAACAGTTCGATTACGTCAGGCCGGCAACGGTTCGTGAAGCGGTTGCTGCTGCCTCGCAACCGGGCGCGGTTTATCTGGCGGCCGGGACCAATCTTCTGGACCTGATGAAGGGCGGTGTTTCCCGCCCGAGCCGGCTGGTCGACATCAGCCGCCTTCCCGACCTTGCGCGCATCGAGGATCTTTCCGACGGCGGCGTGCGGATCGGAGCGCTGGTTCGCAACGCCGACCTCGCGTACGACCGCACTTTCGCCCGGCGCTTTCCGGCGGTCGCCGAGGCGCTTCTTTCCGGCGCATCCGCGCAGCTTCGCAACGCCGCCACCGTTGGCGGCAATCTGTTGCAGCGTACGCGCTGCGGGTACTTCTATGACGTTGCGAGCGCCTGCAACAAGCGGACCCCGGGCTCCGGCTGCGACGCCCGCGGCGGCGACAACAGGCTTCACGCCATCCTGGGGTGGAGCGAGAACTGCATCGCGACCCACCCGTCCGATTTCTGCGTGCCGCTCGCCGCGCTCGACGCTGTCGTGGAGATCGAAGGCAAAGCAGGCCGTCGGGAGATTCCGCTTGAAAAATTTCACCGGCTGCCAGGCGAAACGCCGGAACACGAGAGCATGCTTGAGCCGGGCGAGATGATCGTAGCGGTGCGGCTTGCCCGCTGCGGCGGCGCCATTTCGCGGCCCATTCGCGTTACCTGAAAGTTCGCGACCGGACGTCCTACGCATTTGCTGTCGTGTCAGCCGCAGCTGCGCTGCGGTTCGAGGACAGATACGATTGTAGACGCGCGGCGTCGCGCTCGGCGGCGTTGCGCATGAAACCGTGGCGCGCCCGTGAGGCGGAACTCATTCTTGCCGGCGCGCCGCCCAATGGTCTCCGCGTTTTCCGTCGCGCCGCCGACGCGGCGCTCGCCGAGGCAAAGCCCTCCGGCGACAACGGCTTCAAGATCGAGCTCGCGCGACGGATTGTGGTGCGCGCGCTCGCGCTCGCGAGTCCGGCACGCCCGAGCGCGTGCCCGCGCTTCCAGCATCCCCCTTCGCCGCTGTTTCCGGAGATGTCGTCCATGCCTGAGATCGCACTCACGCAGACGCCCGCCCATGTTCGGCACGGCTCGAACATAGGTCAGCCGCTCACCCGCCGTGACGGGATCCTCAAAGTCACGGGCGCCGCCCGGTATGCCGCCGACCATCATCCGCCCGGCATGCTCTACGCGGTTCTCGCCGTGAGCAGCATCGCGCGCGGTCGTGTCACTTTTCTCGATGTTCAAGCCGCGAAAGCGCATCCGGGCGTTGTCGAGGTGATGACGCCGGCCAACAAGACCGCCGCTCGCCCAGGATCCGGACGAGAAAAACCAATCCCTTCATGTTTCGGCTCGATCTCTTGCAAAATGACCGGGTCCGATACGCCAACCAGCCGATCGCCGTCGTCATCGCACAACGCTCGAGGCCGCGACGGAAGGCGCAGCGCTGCTGTCGCCGCGCTACGACATCGATACGGCGCGGGTTGGACTTGGATGCGAGCGAGAGTTTTCGTGCCGCCAGCCGTCGGGCCCGGCAATCCGGCGGCGGCTCCATCGCGGCGATCTTGAGGCCGGCCTCGCCGCAGCGTCGAAGCGAATCGAAGCGACCTACGAGACGGCGCCGCAGTATCATAACGCGATGGAGCCGCATGCGATCGTCGCCGTCATGGGACGGCGACACGCTGTCGTCGATACCCCGAGCCAAGGTCTCGCCATGGCGCAGGGACGCCTCGCCGGACTTTTCGGGATCGCCCCGGACAAAATCCACATCCGCAGTCCGTTTCTTGGCGGCGGCTTCGGCTCCAAAGGCATTATCGCTGGCCCGCAGGTTCTCGGCATCATGGCGGCCCGCATGGTGGGAAAGCCGGTCAAGCTGGTGCTCCGTCGCGAGCAGATGTTTGGTCCGGTGGGGCACCGGGCGCCGACACCCGGCAGACGTTGCGGGTGGGCGCCGACGATGACGGCAAGCTGACCGCGCTCGACTCATCGCACCAGGACGGCATCGAGCAGTTTCGACGACTTCTTCGAACCGGCGTCCGACGCTTCGCATACGCTTTATGCAAGCCCGGCCATTGCCACATCGCATGAGGGCGGTTCGGATCGACACCGGAACGCCGCTTTTCATGCGCGCGCCTGGAGAGGCGACGGGCTCGATCGCGCTCGAAAGCGCCATCGATGAAATGGCCCAGGCCTGCGGGATGGATCCGTTGGCCTTTCGGCTCAAGAACTACGCCGAAGTCGAGCCGATCTCCGGCAAGCCATTCTCCTCGAAGGCGCTGCGCGAATGCTACGCGCAAGGCGCCGAGCGTTTCGGCTGGGACCGCCGCCCACTCGCACCGCGGCAGATGCGCGATCAAAACGGATTGCTCGTCGGTTGGGGCGTGGGCACCGCGACGTTCCCGGCGCTGATGTTCCAGGCCCAGGCCAAAGCCGTGCTGCGTCAGGACGGCAGCGGCGTCATGGAGATTGGCGCGCACGACATGGGCCAGGGCGCGTGGACGGCGCTGGCTCAGATCGCGGCGGATGGCCTTGGGCTCGACATCGATCAGGTGGAATTCAGATCCGGATCCTCCGACTTTCCGGACGCCGGCATCGCCGGCGGCTCGGCCCACACCGCGACTGCCGGCATGGCGATCTACAACGCCGGCGGCGACGTCATCGCCCGGCTTGCCGATCTCGCGACCAACGACGAACGCTCGCCGCTGTTCGGCGCCGGAAATGCCGGCGTGATCGCGCGCGACGGCCGCCTGTTCCGTCGCGACAACGAGAGCCGCAGCGAAAGCTATTCGGATATCCTCGGCCGCGCCGGACTGGCGGCGATCGAGGGTCGCGGCAACGAGCGCTGCCGATCAGGCCGCGCAATCGGAGTACGCCATGCATGCGCACGGAGCAGTGTTCGCCGAGGTCAAGGTCGATCCCGATCTCGGACAGATGCGCGTGACCCGCGTGGTCGGCGCATTCGCCGCGGGACGGATCATCAATCCACGCATGGTGCGCAGCCAGCTCTGCGGCGGGATGATTTGGGGCGTGTCGTTTGCACTGCATGAGCAGCGCCATCATGGATCCGCGCTCCGGCCGTCCGATGAACCCCAATTTTGCCGAATACCACATCCCGGTGAACGCCGATGTGCCCGCGATCGAGGCGATCTTCGTCGAGGAGCACGACCCGCACGTGAATGTCCTTGGCATCAAGGGCGTGGGTGAAATCGGCATCACCGGCACGGCGGGCGCGGTCGCGAATGCGGTCTGGCACGCGACCGGCGTGCGGGTGCGCAAATTCCCGATCACACTTGATCGCTTGATCGAGCCTCGCTGAATACGAACAACGGCACCGGGGCCGGGTGGAATGTTTTCGCCGTCCCCTGCGTCGGCGCCGCGGTCCGGCCACTTGTCTGCCGGAATTCGTGCCCTATTTCCCGTTCGGGGCAGACGGCATTGTCCGCCCGCACTTCAATTTTCACTTTTCAGGAGATCTTCATGAAACTTTTCTATTCGCCCGGAGCGTGTTCGCTCTCGCCGCATATCGCTTTGCTTGAAGCGGGCCTTCCTTTCACGCTTCAGAAGGTTGATCTGAAGGACAAGAAGATTGAATCGGGCGAGGATTTCAACGGTGTCAACGGAAAGGGCTACGTGCCTGCGTTGCAGCTCGACGACGGGCAGGTGCTGACGGAAGGGCCGGTCATTGTGCAGTATATCGCCGACCAGCGACCCGCCACCGGCCTTGCTCCCCCGGCCGGCACCAAGGACCGCTACAAACTGCAGGAGTGGCTGAATTTCGTCACCTCCGAAATCCACAAGCCAATGGGATCGATGTTCAATCCGGCCCAGGCGGCGGACTGGAAAGCGGCGGTCAAGACAACTCTCACAAAGCGGCTCGACTGGCTCTCCGCGCAGATCGAGGGCAAACAGTATCTGATGGGCGATAAATTCAGTGTCGCTGACGGCTATCTGTTCACCGTCCTCGGATGGGCAAAGCATGTCGGCTTCGAGCTCGGAAAATGGCCCGCCATCCAGCAATACCTCGCACGCGTCGGCCAGCGGCCGAAGGTTATCGAGGCAATGAAGGCCGAAGGCCTGTTGGGCTAGCTGCGGAGCGCGGCCCGGCGCCGGCCCTCTGCTTCGGACGAAGCAGGACGTCGGCGACGGGTCGCTGTATCCGGTGCGCTGATCGCGGCCCGTCACCGTGCGCGGTCGACGCTCAAAATGCCAGCAGGCTGCCAACTACCGCCAGGATCGAGGCCAGAATTGGCCGCAATACACGATCCGAAATCCCGTATCTGACATTTCTGCCTCTCGACCAGAGAGGCGTTTCGGCCATTCCCGTCCAGCATGTATCACGCGAATTTTTCGTAATTTTTGAAAGAACGTTTCCTGATCGGGCCCATCCGGCAAATACAAATATGGTCTGTCGGCAGCGGTCGGCTACAGCCACGCGAATGTTCCGCCGCCGTACGTGATGCGCTTTGCGCATGTTCAGACAAATCCCTGATCGCTACGTTTCTGCAACGGCCCGAACTACGGGCGTGTAGCGGTCTTAAGATTATTGACAGCCAGAGCAGGAGAAGACGAGTGTCGATTCTCGCTCCATTCGAGCCCGGAAAGATCGACATGCCTTTCGTGTTCTCCCGACGTCTGTTGCTCGCGTGTTTTTTGCTTTGGCTGGGCGACGGCGTCGCCACGGCGCAATCGGCGCCGACAACGGGCGTTCTGCGCATCGGGTTTCAGCGCTCGTCGACGCTGGCCGCAATTCTGAAAGCCGGCGGCGGGCTGGAGAGGGCGCTTGCTCCTCTCGGCGTGGCAGTGACGTGGCACGAGTTCACGAGCGGGCTTCCCCAGCTCGAGGCGCTAAATACCGGCAACATCGATTTCAGCGCCGATGTCGCCGATACTGTTCCGATCTTCGCGCTGGCCGCTGGAGCCAAACTTAGTTACGTCGCCATGGAGGCGGCTTCACCGCAGGCGCAGGCGATCCTCGTACCCGCGGAGTCGTCAATCCGGACAGTTGCCGACCTGAAGGGCAGGAAGGTCGCCGTCACCAGGGGTGCGGGCAGTCACTATCTGCTCATTGCCGCCCTCAACAGCGTGAATTTGAGCTTGAAGGATATCACGCCCGCTTATCTGACGCCGGCAGACGGCCGCGCCGCCCTTGTCGGCAACAGCGTGGATGCCTGGGTCACCTGGGATCCTTTCCTCACGGTTGCCCGGCGGCAGGCCGGCGCGAAAATCATTGCCGATGGCACGGGACTGGCGAGCTACAATCGCTACTACCTTGCTTCGGAAGGTTACGCTCGGGCGAGAAGCGACGTCCTCAAGGTGGTCTATGACACCCTCGACAAAGCCGGCCAATGGGCGAAAGCGCACCCTGACGAAGCCGCAGCTCTGCTTGCCGGCATCTGGCACATCGACGCCGCACTGGTGCAGGAAGCCAACAGTCACCGCAGCTACAGGGTCGGCCCCGTTACCGATGCCGGTCTGACTGAGCAGAAGAAGATTGCCGACGCGTTCTTCGCGGAAGGGCTGCTTCCGCGGCGGGTCGAAGCAACTGAAGCGGCCGTCTGGCGGCCGTGAACCGCCGCGGCGAACGGATTTTACATACGGAGCGTGGCCAACAAGGAGGTTGATCCGCCCGGATCGTTTCTGAATTCAACGCAGCAGAAAAGGCGACTATTTGCGGCGGAAGGTTTGAAAATATCCATTTGAAATGCGGCTCTGTCGTAGTCGTATATTCTTATTTCACGAAAGTGCGGCTCCTTCAAAGAAACAACGCTGCCGCCGTTCTAAAGTGTCGCGCTTGCGAGCAAACCGCGAATGGAGCTAACGCGCGGCGTTGCCGCGCTGACCGGAGGCTCAACCATGCTCTCGCGTCGTCATCTGTTTCTTTCTGCAATGGCTGCCCTCGTGCCGGCCGTGGCGCGTGCCGCAGGCAGGCCGAACGAAATTCGTATCGATTGGGCGACCTATAATCCGGTCTCGATGGTGTTGAAGGAAAAGGGCCTTCTCGAAAAAGAATTCGGGAAGGACGGCATCGCAATCCGCTGGGTGCAAACGCTGGGTTCCAACAAGGCGCTCGAATTTCTGAACGCCGGCTCGATCGATTTCGGATCGACCGCAGGCGCCGCTGCGCTCGTTGGCAGAATCAACGGCAATCCGGTCAAGTCGGTCTATGTCTTCTCCCGCCCGGAATGGACCGCGCTGGTTACGCGAAAAGACACGCCGATCAGGACAATCGCCGATCTTAGGGGCAAGCGTGTCGCGGTGACGCGCGGCACCGACCCGCACATTTTCCTGGTACGGGCGTTGCAGTCGGTCGGACTGACCGAGCAGGACATCGTTCCCGTGCTGCTGCAGCATCCCGACGGCAAGATCGCGCTGGTGCGCGGCGACGTCGATGCCTGGGCCGGACTCGATCCGATGATGGCGCAGGCCGAGATCGAGGACGGTGCGCGGCTGTTCTATCGCAACAAGGAAGCGAATAGTTGGGGAATCCTCAATGCGAGCGAGGCTTTCCTCAAGGAATATCCCGACCTGACGCGACGGGTGCTTGCGGTCTACGAGGAGGCTCGCAGATATGCTCTGGCTCACCCTGACGATGTGAGGCGCGTCTTCATCGCCGCGACCAGACTGCCGGACGCGGTCGTGGACAGACAGCTCAACGAGCGGACCGAACTGACGTTTAACCGAATAGGGCCTGCGCAGCGCGACACCATCCTTGAGGCCGGCCTCGCGTTGCAACAGGCGCGCGTCATCGCGGCAACCGTGGATGTGAAGAAGAGCGTCGATGATCTCATTGACGATCGTTTCCTGACGGTCATGAATTGAGCAGCCCATCCCTCGCGGAGACGAAGTGACCGCCGTCCAACGCAGCGTTGCGGGGATCACGGTTTTTCTTTTGCCACCATGATGCGTATCGCCAGCCGGCCCCCGGGGCCGCAAACCGCGTTCAACCGATGGTCGGGTCTGGCGTGGCCGGTGCTGGGGGCGGTGCTGCCTGTCGCGCTGGCGGCGGGATGGGAAATTGCCGTGCGCACGGGATTGTCCAGCGGGCGGCTGGTGCCGCCACCGTCCATTATTATCGCGACCTTGGCCGCTCTCGCGCGGGAAGGTGAACTGCAGCGCAATACGCTGGCCACGCTGGCGCGGGTTGCGGCCGGCTTCGGTCTGGGCGTCGTCGCCGCCACGATCCTGGGCGCCGCCGTCGGGTATTCCGCACTCCTGCGACGACTCCTCGATCCGAGCCTGCAGGCACTGCGCGCGATCCCGTCCATCGCCTGGGTGCCGCTGTTCATTCTCTGGTTGGGTATCTTCGAAGCCTCGAAAATCACTCTGATCGCCGTTGGCGTGTTCTTTCCGGTCTATCTCGGCCTGATGGGCGCGATACAGTCCGTCGACCGCAAGCTGGTCGAAGTTGGCCAGGCATTTCGGCTGTCCGGATTCGCAATGGTGCGCCGCATTCTGCTGCCGGCGGTGCTTCCCGCCTATGTGATTGCCCTGCGTTCAGGCCTCGGCCTCGGCTGGATGTTTGTCGTTGCCGCGGAATTCATGGGAGCATCCCAGGGTTTGGGTTATCTGCTGATCGACGGTCAACAGCTCGGGAAGCCGGCCCAGATTGTCACGGCGATCGTCGCCTTCGCGATCGTCGGCAAGTTTTCAGATTGGCTCATCGTGCTGGCATCAGCACCGTTCCTCCGCTGGGCGGACGTCGTTCAGGGGGAATAGGGCGAGACATGCTGGTACTCGAGCGCGTCGGCAAGACCTATTCGAACGGCGTCCATGCGCTTGGCGACGTGTCACTGGTCGTGAAGCCCGGCGAGATCGTCGCTGTGATCGGAGGCTCGGGCTGCGGGAAATCGACGCTCCTGCGGGCAGTTGGCGGGCTCGATCCGGCAAGCGAAGGCGCGGTTGTGCTCGACGGCGAGCGGATCACCGCGCCGCACGAAAAAATAGGCATCATTTTTCAGGAACCGCGCCTGCTTCCCTGGCTCAAAGTCGCCGACAACATTGGCTTCGGACTTGCCGATCTCCCGGCCGCCGAGCGTCGAACGCGCGTGGCGGCCGCGCTCGATCGCGTCGGACTTAGCGACAAGGCGGCGATGTGGCCTCGCGAATTATCCGGCGGTCAGGCGCAACGGGTCGCCATCGCGAGGGCGCTTGTGCCCCGTCCGCAGGTTCTTCTGCTCGACGAGCCGTTCTCGGCGCTTGATGCCTTCACCCGGACGGATCTGCAGGACCATCTGCTCGATTTATGGGCCGACGCCGAACCGACACTGATCCTGGTTACGCACGATGTCGAGGAGGCGATCGTGCTCGCCGATCGCATCATGGTGATGTGCCCGCGTCCTGGCCGGATCTTTGACCGGATCGAGGTGGACCTCGTTCGCCCGCGCGACCGTCAGTCCGCCGCGTTCGATTCAATCAAGCGCCGTGTGCTGGCCGCACTCGATCGCACCGTCGACCGGGTCAGGGCAAACCTCGGGGCGTAGCTGAAGGCATTATCCGTGAAAGCGACAGATGAAGAACAATCCCGCGTTCACGGTCCTCTTTCATCGCTCCGCCATCGTCGCTATTTTAGCGTCAACCAGCGAAGGAACATCAGATGGACGCCGCCGAACTCCGCGCGCTGCAGGCGCCGATCAAGGATCGGTACAGGACCGAGCCTGGGGCTGCCTTTATTACCCTCAAGGCTCATGGCACGCTCGACGATGCCCACATCGCATGCAGGGTCGAGACCGGCCGGGCACTGGCGGTCGCGGGCCTGCATCCGGCGACGGGCGGGTCCGGGCTTGAACTGTGCTCCGGCGACATGCTGCTTGAAGCGCTGGTTGCCTGTGCGGGCGTGACGCTCAAGGCGGTCGCGACCGCGATCGACGTTCCCCTGAAGTCCGGCAAAGTCTCCGCCGAGGGCGATCTCGATTTCCGCGGTACGCTCGGTGTTGCGAAGGATGCGCCGGTCGGTTTCGCGCAGATACGCCTGCGCTTCGACATCGAAACCGACGCGCCGCAGGATAAGCTTGATCAGCTTCTCAAGCTCACCGAACGCTATTGCGTCGTGTACCAGACAATCAGAAACGGACCGCTGGTGGATATCAGCCTCACGCGCAGCCGGTCTGCGTGATCCGGCCTGGTGGAATATGCCGTCCCGGCCAATTATCCCCTGAACGGCGCAGCCCCTCCGCGTCGCCGGAAACGGATCACGGCATTGCCGGTGCCTTGCTCCACGGATGTTCAAATTTTAGTTTCCGCGCCTGACTTCGCTGACTGATCCGCCGGTGATCCGCGAGACGAACTCGCCGGCAGCAACCAGTCGTTGAATCGCGGCCGGCCACATGATTGGCTCCTCGCCACGAGTTTCCACGTTGTGCTGCGGCTGCAAATTCTGGACGCCGAAGGGCGGCCGATGCTCCGAACTCAAAACGAAGTGCAGTCCAGGTTTGCACTCGACGGCCCAAGTGCAATTCTGATACTGGGAGAGCGTTCAGAACTCGGGGGCAAATAAAAATGGCACTGACGGTAATTCGTGCTTCTGCAATCTGGACGGGAGGAACGGACCCGAAAACAATCTACGACCACGATCTGGTGATCGAGAACGGTGTGGTGGCCGGCGTCGTCAAAGACCACAAGGGTTCCTACGATCACGAAGTCGACGCTTCAGGGTGCGTCGTGGTCCCCGGTCTGATCAACTGTCACACACACGCCGGTTGTACGCCCCATGCGCGCGGCGTTTCGGAAGATCTGCCCATTCACGAGGAGGGCGCATTCTACCACAGCCTGATTCCCCTGCTGGGACTGGGATATTCCGAGCTCAGTCACGAAGAATTTGCTGCGATCATGGAGTGGGACACGCTCGCCATGATCATGGGCGGGGCCACCACGGTTGTTGAAGAGAATTTCGGGGGCGCCGATATCTGGATGAATCTGGTTGATCGGCTTGGATTCCGGTCGAGCCTTGGTTTGACCTATCCGGGCAACGTCGGTTCCATCGGCTACGTAAAAGAGGGAAGGATCGTTATCGACGAGCCCGGTAACGTCGAAGCCGGGCTTCGGGCCGGGCTTAAGCTGCATGACGAACATAATGGAAAATTCGGTGACCGCCTCCGCATCCACCTGTCGCCTCACGCGCCCGATACGGTGCCCGAGGAAGTGCTGCGCGAGACCAAGAAGCAAATTCGCGAACGCGGGATCACCGCGCATCTTCATCTAGCGCAGCATCTTTCCGAAAATCACACGATCGCGCAACGGCACGGCAACAAAACCTCGGTGCAGTATCTGGAGGATATCGGCTTTCTCGGCCCGGATATTCTTGCGACCCATGTGTCCTACGTCACCGAAAATGACATGGACATTATCGCCCGCACCAAAACCAATGTGGTCCATGCGTCGTACCGCAAGGCGAAGGAGGGCTTGAACAGCCCATACTGGCAATTCGTGGAGCGCGGCGCCAACGTAGCGCTGGCTACCGACTCTTTTTCGCATGATCTTGTCGAAGACCTTCGTCTCGGGGCGCTGCTCGGAAAGATCAGCCAATCCAAAGTCGGGACGCCCAATGCGCGGCATCTTCTGACGAGCGCAACCTACGGCGCCGCCAAAGCGTTGGGCCGCTCCGATCTTGGTCACCTGAATCCCGGCGCGCGTGGTGACGCGATTGCGATCGATATCTCCAATCCTTTCAATGCGCCGGTGTTCGACCCGTTGCGCGCCGTCGTCTACTATTCCAGCGGTCACGACGTACGCCATTCGGTTGTCGACGGAAAGCCGATCATGATTGACCGCAAAGTCCTCGGCTCCGATGTTGCCGCGACCGGAAAGGCCGCAGAAGCTGCATCACGGCGAATCTGGGAAATGAGTGCCGGGAAGGGCGCGTTGCCTGAGGGGATCCACTATCAACGCTGATGGAGGCGCCGCCGACGGAGTTCCTTTCGCCGGGTCTCGTTCTTCCTTCCAACAGGGGTACCAATGCAGGGTGGAGGCGGTCACTCCGGATTTGAATTCAGACTGTTCGTTGAACGATACGCCCTGATCGGTGTCTGGCTGGTCCTGATCGCCGTATTTTCATTTTTGCTGCCGGATACTTTCTTAACCGGTCGCAATTTCAGGATCATCTTCGGATCCCAAACGATCCTGCTGGTGCTGACGCTGGGGCTCGTGATCGCTCTGGCCGTATCCGAATACGACCTGTCGGTCGGTGCGGTGCTGTCTTTCGCCTTTCAAACGACGGTCGTCCTCAACGTTTCAGCAGGATTGCCCATCGGTTTGACCGTTCTGATCGTCTTGCTGGGCGCGGTTCTGTTCGGCGTTTTGAACGGAGTGGTGATTGTCTTGTTCGGCGTTCATTCCATCATCGCAACGCTGGCGAGCGCGACCCTGTTGACCGGCATCGTTCAGCTTATCAGCGACAACAAGATTATTACCGGGGTCTCTGAAGACCTGCTGGCCGTCACCAACACCCGTCTCCTTGGACTGCCGCTGCTCTCCTATTATGGATTGGGGTTCTGTTTTTTTATCTGGTACGCCCTCCAGCACACTCCGGTGGGCCGTTATCTTTATTTTGTCGGTCAGGGAACGGAGGTGGCGCGGCTTGCAGGCGTGAACGTGAAAGCGGTCCGCATCGGCGCTCTTGTCACCTCCGCCGTGGTGGCTGCCGTGGCCGGCATCCTGCTTGCGGGGGTTCGCGGTTCTTCAACGCCCGAGAACGGTGCTGCCTGGCTGTTGCCGGCATATGCCGCCGCCTTTCTTGGCGCGACCGCAGTCGTGCCGGGGCGCTTCAATGCATGGGGCTCGTTTGTTGCGGTGTACTTTCTGGTCACCGGATTTACGGGCCTGCAGCTCCTGGGACTGTCGAGCTGGGTCCAGGATGTATTTTACGGCGGTTCGCTTCTCGTCGCCGTTACGTTGGCGCGGCTGCCGCGGGGGCGCCGACAGTCTTAATGAGAGCATCAATGGGAGCGTTGAAAATGCCGATTCGTATTTCTTCGGACGTTGCGACGGCGATTGTCGTCGTCACAATGTTGACGGCTGCGTTTCAACCTGCAAGGGCGGACGTAGCGGAGGCAAAGAAAATTGTCGCGGAGGCAATGAAGCCTCCGGTCGATTTTTCCGCGCCCGGTCCCGCGTTTGACGCCAACAAGGTGGCAGGAAAGACGCTGTGGTACATCAGCTATTCCGAACAGTCGCCGGTTATGGCGACGTGGTCCGGAACGATGAAGCGTCTCGTCGAAAGCTATGGCGCCAAGGTCAATGTCGTCGACGGCAAGAGCAATTTTTCCGAGTTCGGACGCCTGATCGAGCAGGCGGTAGCGAACCGGGCGGACACCATCCTACTGATGGGCATTCCGCCGCAGGCGTTCGGCGTTCAGGTGCAGGAAGCCAGGGACGCGAAGATTCCCGTCATCGTCGGTTCGAGCGGCGTCGCCGCAATTCCCGACACCAGCGGAGTTGTCGCCTCCGCGACGATCGATCACGTCAAGGTCGGCAAGCTGCTCGGCGCTTGGATCGTTGCCGACACCGGCGGCAAGGGCAAAACCGTCGTCGTGACTCACGATGAGGTTATGGGGACGAAGCAGATCGTCGATTTCGATAACGGGCGAAGTCGCCCGGCTTTGCGGATCTTCGTGCAGCGTTAAAGCAGAAAACCTGCCGTTTTCCAAAATCCAGACCGAAGGCGAAGTCACCCAGTCGCTCGCCGCGGGCAATCCCGATCTTAAATACATCGTACCGGTCTACGACTTCGAGACGTTGACGATGGCGCCGGCCCTGCAGGGCGCCGGGGCCGCAGACCGGGTTTCATTGGCATCGTTCAACGCCATTCCACCCGTCGTTCAGAAAATCAAGAAGGGCGAGGTTGCTGCCGATGTCGGCGCGCCGAACGGCTGGTTCGGATATGCGATGGCGGACCAGGTGATGCGCGTGATGAGCGGCGCGCCGCCTGTTGCGGACATTAAGGTACCGCTGCGGCTCTTCACGCGGGAGAACATAGACACGATCGATCTCGGCGCTGAGGAGTCCTGGTACGGGAAGGTCAACTTTCCGGAAGGCTACCGCAAGCTGTGGGGCGCACCCAAATCCTGAACGAACCTGACGGGCTGGCAGGGGAGATGGCGCTGTCGTTGCGTCATCTCTCCAAATCCTTCGGCGGCGAACGGGCGCTGAACGACATCGACTTCGCCGTCGGTGCCGGCGAGATTCATGGTCTGGTCGGCCGGAATGGTTCCGGCAAATCGACGCTGATAAAAATTCTTGCGGGGTTCCACAGACCCGATCCGGGAGCTGAATGCCGGCTGGCCGGGCAATCTGTGAGCCTTCCCCTCGACCCCGTCAGCGCACGTGCGCTGGGGCTTGTCTTCGTGCATCAGGATCTGGCACTCGCGCCGGGATGCTCCATCCTCGAAAACATGCGGATAGGGCGATATTCGGCGCGCACCTTCGGCAGAATAAACTGGCGGCGCGAACGTGAGCGCGTCGCGCGAGGGCTGCTAAGCGTAGGCCTGGACGTCGATCCTGAAACGCTGATCGAGCAACTGCGCCCGGTGGAAAGGGCGCAGGTCGCCATCGCGCGGGCGCTCGACGAGGCGGCACACCGTGAGCGTGGCCTGCTTGTGCTGGACGAGCCGACGACGTTTCTGCCGCGGAACGACGTCAAAATCCTGTTCGACGCGGTTCGGCGGGTCGTGTCGCGGGGTTTCAGCGCGATCTTCGTCAGTCATCGGGTCGAAGAGATCAAGCAGTTGACCGACAGCGTAAGCGTGCTGCGTGACGGCGTGCGCGTGGCGACGCGTCGCACGTCCGATATTTCCGAAAACGAACTGGTCGAACTGATACTGGGACAGTCGCTCAGCGAGTTGTATCCACCGCGTCTGACTGCCGGAAGCGATCCGCTGTTCTCAGTTGCAAATTTGACGGGCGGCAGCATCCGCAACGTTTCCCTGTCGATCGCGCGAGGCGAAATCGTCGGTGTGACCGGAATTGCGGGAATGGGACAGGATGACCTTCCCTACCTGCTGTTCGGGGCCGAACCGGCTTCCGGGGGGGCCATGAACCAGGCGAACAAGGCTGTCCAGGATATGGAGTCCCTGACGCCGAAAACAGCAATGGCGCGCGGTGTCGGTCTCGTTCCGTCGGACCGGCTGCGCCGGAGCGGCGTTCCCGCGTTCTCGGTGCGGGAAAATGTCTCGTTGCCTGCCGTCTGGAAGCACTTCGCGGGAGGTGTTCTTCGTCACAAACGTGAACAGGCAGAGACGGCCGAACTGCTTCGCACCTTTTCCGTCAGACCGCCTGCATCGGAGATCCCTCTGGGATCACTGAGCGGCGGCAACCAGCAAAAGGCGCTGCTTGCAAAATGGCTTCGGCTGGAGCCGGAGGTGCTTCTGCTGCACGATCCGACGCAGGGGATCGATGTCGGCGCCAAAAAAGAGATCTTCGTTCAGATCGAGAACGCTGCGGCCCGAGGGGCCGGCGTGCTGATAAGCAGCACCGAGTATGAAGATCTTGCTCACCTGTGCCACCGGGTTCTTGTCTTTCGCGACGGCGAAGTGTCGGCCGAACTGGAGGGCGCGGGCCTTTCGGAACAGTCAATCGTGGAAGCGTGTTACCGGCAGGGCTAGCCGGCAGCCGTCGGGTGCCGGTCGTAAAACGGCTTTGCTTCTTCAAACGCCCATGCGGCTCGCAGCACGAGGTCGTCGCGATACATGGCACCGACAATTTGCAGACCGATTGGCCGACCGTCGGCGGTAAAGCCGCAAGGAACGCTGACGGCCGGCTGGAGCGTCAGATTGAATGGATAGGAGAATGGCGTCCAGGCCGCCCAGTCGTCCTCGTCGACGTCAGGTGGCGCTCGCCGGTCGGCTCCAAACGCAGGAACCGCGGTCGTCGGCAGCAGGAGCAAATCCCATTGTTCGTGAAAGAGTCGCATGGCCCGCCCCAACGCCACGCGTTCGTTCTGTGCGTTGAGATAATCCTTCAGCGGTATGGAACGTCCTTTGCGGACAAAATCGTCGAGGCCCGGATCGAGCAGAGCCAGTTTTTCATCTGGCAGTCCGCCAAGCGCGTTCGCCACCCCGACATGCCAATGAGTATTGAAGATCGGAGTGGTATCGCCGATCCTCGGGTCAGCGGGCTCAACGCGGGCGCCGAGAGTCTCAAAGGTTTTCGCAGCGGCATCGACCGCGAACGCCACCTCGGGGTCGAGCTTTGCGAAATCCGAGATCAGGGCAATAGGCAATTCGAAGTCCTTTGACCGGTTGCCGGATAACCGCGCGATAGTCGAAGTCGTTTGCGGGCAGTGACAGCCAGTCGCGCGGATCGGGCCGGGTTATAACGTTCATCATCAACGCGAGGTCGCCGACCCGTCGTGCCAACGGGCCGGTATTCGCGAGCGTTCCGATCGGGTTCGGTGGATAGGCCGGGACCCTGCCAAACGTCGGCTTCAGGCCGCAAAGGCTGGTGAATGAGGCTGGATTGCGGATCGAACCACCGCCATCGGTGCAAAGAGCCAGCGTCCCCATGCCGGAAGCGAGAGCCGCCGCCGCACCGCCGCTCGACCCGCCGGGCGTCAACGCGGTGTTCCACGGATTGCGGGTAACGCCGGCAAGCGGGCTGTCGGTTGTTCCTTTCCAGCCGAATTCGGCGGTGTTTGTCTTTCCGAGAAGAACGGCGCCCGCCTCGCGCAACCGTGCGACGCCAGGCGAATCCTCGTCCCAGGACTGGTCAGGGTTGATCAGCCGGGAGCCGCGCAGCGTGGGCCAGCCCCTGGTCAGCAGCAAATCTTTGATCGACGTCGGCACCCCGTCGATCGGGCTTAGCGCCTCGCCGGCCCGCCACCGCTTTTCCGAGGCGCGGGCGCTCTCCCTCGCGGCTTTGACGTCGACGAGGCGGAAGGCATTGAGCGTGGCGTCATGCGTCTCTATCGCGAGCAAAGCCGCTTCTGTTGCTTCAACCGGCGAATATGTACCTTCGGCAAATCGTTGCGTCAGTTCCTCGGCGGACAGGAATTCAGCGTTCACAACTTTCCCTTTGCGGCTGTGGGAGGTGAATCCGGCGCGTGATTTATGTGTGCTGGAAATGACTTCCGGTCAATGCTGGCGGGGTGGCCCGGGCAGATCGTCCGGGCTGGCGGGAACGGACAGCCGGATCGAAAGGTCCACCGCCCGGATGTTCGCTCTCCCGAAACGCTGCCGGCCCAACGGCACGGCATCAGGCGCAGATTTTGCTAAACTGACGGCCGCTTCAAAGCAATGTGTGCTTATCGAAGGAATGAAAATGAAGATCAGCTCAAAAGATTTTCGCGTGCGGGAGGGAGACGACGTCGATCTCAAAAAATGGCCCACCAAAGTCGATCCGGTCTACAAATCGAAGGAACAATACCAGGAGCTTCTGCAAAAACACGTTGCGCAGCTGAGTTCGCAACAGCAGCTCCTTTACGCGTCCAACCGTCACGCCCTGCTGCTGATCTTTCAGGCGATGGACGCGGCAGGAAAGGATGGAGCCATCCAGCACGTCATGTCCGGCGTCAATCCTCAAGGGTGCCAGGTGTTCAGCTTCAAGCATCCGAGCGCGACGGAGCTGCAGCACGATTTTCTCTGGCGTACGACGCGGGATCTGCCGGAACGGGGCCGGATCGGCATATTCAACCGCTCCTATTACGAGGAGGTTCTGGTTGTCCGCGTGCATCCGGAAATACTTCGCAGCGAGGGAATTCCCGGTGCGCGGCACGACGACGAAGCGATCTGGCGCGAGCGGTATCGTTCCATTGCCTGTCTGGAAAGGCACCTTCACAAAAACGGCACCCGCATTGTCAAGTTCTTCCTCCACCTCTCCAAAGAAGAACAGCGAAAGCGGCTTTTGGCCCGCATCGATGACCCGGAAAAGAACTGGAAATTCAGCAGTGCAGACGTTGCCGAGAGAAAGTTCTGGAAGGCGTACATGGACGCCTACGGGAAATGTCTCGGTGCGACGAGCACCCGGAACGCGCCCTGGTATGTCGTTCCCGCCGACGACAAGGAAAATGCCCGGCTCATTGTGTCCAGCATTGTTCTGGACACGCTGGAGGAACTCAAGATGAGTTACCCGAAGACCGGTGCGAAGCGCCGTCGCGAACTGCTGTCGTTCCGCAGGCAGTTGGCCAAGTGAACTTCAGGCGCATCCGGCGGTCCGACCGGCGCATCGAGTTGGGCGGCATCGCGCTGGCGGATTGGTAAATTATCGCAAATTGACCTGATAAACACCACACAATGGTAAGGTTGAACTGTTAGCCGCTCCTCTCAGGCCATACGACGTGCGGACACTCCGCATATTTCCTGGAGGTTGGCGATGAAGACTCCGAAAAAGGCTGCCCTGTACCTGTGCACGGTGCTGTCAGCGAGTTTGGTGTGCGCCCTCTGCTTCGCTCAAACCTACGATCGGAACCCTGCGTCAAATTCGCAAAGTTCGCCGAGCTCGCAAAACTGGACGAACAGTCAGCAAAATTGGCAGAACAGTCCGCAGAACTGGGCGAACAGTCCGCAAAATTGGCAGAATTCGTCGCAGGACTGGCAAAACAGTCCGCAAAACTGGCAAAACAGCAACAATAATTACAACAACGCCAACGGCATCTATGACAGCCGTGGCGATCGCACCGGCTACAGCGTGCCGACCGCGAACGGCGGCACAAATTATTACAATAACGACGGCACCCGACAGGGCTATCAGCCCGGCCACTAGTCGGCCCGGCAACCGGGTCGGCCTCGACGGCGCGCACGGCACCCCGCCAGCGCGATCACCTGGAGCCGAGTGTAAGGGGTGCGGGGCTGCCGCATATCGCGCTCACTCTACGCCGCCTGGTAGTAACTGGCGGCGTGTCGTTGCGCGCCGGCCAAAACGGCACCAGGGCGGTTTGCTTTCAGTGCGCGCGTTGAGCGCCCCGTTGCCCCCCAAGGCTCTTTTCATTCATCGCCGAATCACTGCCTTGTCCGGGAAACGCATTCCGCGTTGCGAGAAGGAGTCATCATGGCGCCGTCAGGTGCAGCGAAGAAACCGGCCGCCGCGGCCAAAGCCAAGCCCCCAGTGACGCTCAAGCATCTGGCTGCGACGCTCGCCGAGGAGCACGAGCTGACGAAACGGGCGGCCGAGGCACTCCTCGGCGATCTCGTGGGGACGATTACGAAGCACCTGAAAAAGGGCGAGCGGGTGCGTATTGCAGGCCTCGGAATCCTGCAGGTCAGAAAGCGCGCAGCCCGCGTGGGGCGCAATCCCGGCACCGGCGAAGCAATCAAAATCAAGGCAAGCAAGAAAGTCGCGTTCAGGGCGGCCAAAGACCTGAAAATGGCGGTCTGACGCGAACTGTGCATGTGAAAAACCCGCCAGCGAAGACCTGGCGGGGCTTTTTTGTCTTTGGCCTTTGACGAACGTCCGGCGGCGTTCGCTGCATCTTGAAATCCGCGGGTTTTCTTTTTTTGGCCCCGATCAGGATGAAGGCTGTCTGACGCTGCTTTACAACTTTGACTCGTGCAGGCGCCGGCGGTTGCAGGCGGGCCTTTGTTATGGCGAGCCCGACGGCACGCTGATAGCCTGCGCGCGACCGGAAAGATCAAAGCGCTGACCCGCAAGCGGGCCGGCCAACGGCCAATGAAGCCTTTCCTGAAACGGTCAGGGAGCGGAGGAAATCGTGGACGCAGTCAACAAGGCAGAAATGCTGAAGCGGGAAACCAATCCGCTCTTCAACGATCGCAAGATGAAACTCGCGACTTTCTGCACCAATCTCAGCGGTGGGTGCGCGATTACGACCATTGACGGCGTGCTGGAGGCCGACTGGGCGAGCACTCTTGCGCTCGCTCAACTGGGCGATGCGATGGAATTCGAAGCGCTGGTTCCGGTCGGACGGTGGCAGGGATTCGGCGGCGCGACGAATTTTAACGGTGCGGGATTCGAAGCCTTTTCATGGGCGGCCGGCATTGGCGCTTCCACGAAGTATCCGGCCATTTTCGCCACCTCCCACGTGCCGACGATCCATCCGATCATGGCGGCCAAGCAGGCGCAGACCATCGATCATATTACCGGCGGACGCTTTGCGCTGAACATTGTCACAGGCTGGCACAAGCCCGAGATCGAGATGTTCGGCGCTCCGCTCATGGACCACGACCAGCGCTACGACATGGCGGAGGAGTGGCTCCAGATCATCACCCGTCTGTGGACCGAGAACGAGGACTTCGATTTTTCCGGCAAGTTCTACAATATCAAACGGGGGCATTTGCAGCCGAAACCGATCCGCCAGCCACGCCCCGTGCTGATGAATGCAGGCGGCTCGGAGCGCGGACGGCACTTCGCGGCGAAGAACTGCGACGTCGCGTTCGTTCTGTTCAATCCCGAAGATCCGGCGCAGGCCAAAGCACTCATCAGCACATACAAACGGCTGGCACGCGAGGAATACGGCCGCGAGATTCAGGTGTGGGCGGCGAGCTATATGGTGCAGGGCGACACCGAAAAGGAGGCCCGCGATTTCTACAAATATTACGTCCACGAAAAGGGCGACTGGGAAGCGGCGACGAACCTCGTCAATACGATGGGCCTGACGACCGGAATTCTGAAGCCGGAAATTCTGAAGGCCATGAAGGAGCATTTCATCGCCGGCTGGGGAGGATATCCGCTGATCGGAACGCCGCAGCAGATCGTGGATGCTTTTTCCGTCCTTGTTGATATCGGCCTCGACGGCACGCTGCTTTCGTGGGCGCAGTACGAGACCGGCATGCGTGCTTTCCAGAAGGATGTGCTGCCGCTCATGAAGCAGGCGGGTCTGCGCTAGGCGGCGGGCAGCCGGCTCACCGCGCAACCCGGCGGTGTGCTTCTGATTGAGACGATTGCTGCGAAGGCGCTGCCGAGTGCTGCGGCGTTCGCAGCGAACATCGCAGGGTGAGCGCAATTTGCACTTTCCGGCGGTTCAATTATCATCGCGCGGCGACCGTTAAGAGCGCGACAAAATACCGGGAGGGCGAGGGGTGACGACGATGGCGTACGGCAAGAGGCGTTTATCTTTCGACCCGCGCGCCAAATGACTGATCCCGCAACCTTACGCGCCCCGCAGGCCGCGTCGCCTCGCAACCGGGACGGCGGTGCGGGCGCAGCGGCTCAAGTTCCCGACGCCGCATCGTCGGTGGTCAGCATCCGCCATCTGTCGAAGAATTTTGGCCCGATTGCCGCGCTGAAGGATGTTTCACTCGACATCGCTCCCGGTCAGGTGCTCGGCATCTGCGGCGAGAACGGCGCTGGCAAGAGTACGCTCGTCAAAATATTGACCGGCGTGTACCGGCCGGACGATGGGACCATCCTCGTTGACGGTAAGCCGGTCAGCATCGCGACGCCACGGCAGGCGCAGGAACTTGGCATCGCGATCGTGTCGCAGGAGCTGAGTCTTTGTCCTGATTTGTCGGTTGAAGACAATATATGGCTCGGCTCGCTGCGGGTTCCGATCCTGCACAAGCGGCCGGAGCTTCGCCGGCGGGCCGCCGAGACGCTGGCGCTGCTGGGAGCCGATCACATCAACCTCGACGCTCCGGTTTCCTCGCTCAGCATGGGCGAGCGGCAGTTCGTCGAGATCGCGCGGCTGCTGACGCGCGACGCGCGCGTTCTCATTCTCGACGAGCCGACGGCGACCCTGACCGATATCGAGATCGAGCGCATCTTTGCAGCGTTGCTGGCGCTCAAGCGCGAGGGGCGCTCGGTTCTCTACATCACGCACCGGCTGGCGGAGGTGTTCGAAATCTGTGACCGGGTGGCGGTCCTGCGCAACGGCGAACTTGTGAAGACCGCCGGCCGCGACGAGCTTGATCGCGAAACTCTGATCGAACTGATGCTGGGACGCTCGAGCGGCGACATGTATCCCGACGAGGCGCCCGCGCGCGGAGCCCCCGCGCTCGTGGTCGAGGCCCTGACGCTGCCCGGCATTGTCGATAATTTCGCCATGACCGTCCGGCGGGGGGAAATCCTTTGCATCGCCGGACAGGTCGGCTCGGGGGCCGCGGAAATTATCAGCGCGCTCGCAGGCCTGGTGCATGATGCGAGCGGGCAGGTGACGATCAACGGCAGGCCGCTGAAACTCGGGTCGTCGGCCCGCGCGGCGCGTCACGGGATCATGTTCGTTTCCGGCGACCGCGCCGCGGAAGGCGTTTTTCGCCGCCTGAGCGTGCTGCATAACCTGGTCGCCACACGGCTCGGCGATTATTCGCTGCTGGGCATATTGCGCGGCGGAGCGCTTCGCGCGGTGGCTGCGCGGCTCGCAAACCGCGTCGGTATCGACCGGCGCCGCCTGCGCTCGCGGGTCGAAGACCTCAGCGGCGGCAATCAGCAGAAGCTCGCGTTCGGGCGCAGCATCGAACGCGAAGCAAATGCCGTTCTGCTGATGAACGAGCCGACGCGCGGAATCGATGTAGGCGCGCGTGCCGAACTCTACCGCCTCATGCGCACGTTCTGCGAAGACGGATACGCGCTGGTAATGGCTTCGAGCGATCTGGAGGAAATCGTCGGCGTCGGCGACGTAGTGCTGACGCTTTATCGCGGCCGGCTGGTCAACCAGTATCGCCGCAGCGAGATCACCATGCATCGCATCGTGGCCGACATCACGCATCCCACGGGCAGGGCGGCATGAGCGAGCAGACACTGCCCGCGGCTTTGCGCGAAGTCTGGCGCCTGCCGCTGCCGCATTCGACGCGCGGGCGCGTGCTGGTCGCCATCCGCTTCGCGGCCATACTGGCGCTTGTCGTCGCTGCTGTTGCCACGCCCGGTTTTTTCACGACGGTGAGCCTGTTCTCGGTGCTGAACACCACGTCCTTCATAGGCTGCGTCGCCGTCGGGATGACGTTCATTACGCTGAGCGGCAACATCATGTCATTCGCGCTCGGCGTGACGCTGTCCACCAGCGGGATCGTATTCATCGCAGCGTTGCCGCTCGGCCTCGTCCCCGCGGTGATCGTGGCGCTGGCCTTCGGCGCCGCGCTGACCGCCGTTCAGGGGTTTGTGGTCGGCTACTTCCGCGCCAATCCGATCATCGTCAGCATGGCGGCCCTTGCGCTCATCACCGGCTGCGCCACGCTGATCACCCAGGGAAGCGGCGTCTATCCCGAGGGCGATGCGACAGCAATGCTCAAAGGACGGGTGCTCGGCGTTCCCATGCCGGTCGCCGCCCTGATCGTGACGGTCGTTATCGCCCAGATCGTGCTTTCCTTCACTCAGTTCGGCCGCCAGCTTCACATGGTGGGAAGCAACTGGCGGGCAGCGCTCGCCGCGGGTCTCGAGCCGGCGCGCATTGTGCTGGGTGCCTACATTGCCGCGGGTTTGTGCACGGCGCTCGCGGGCATCCTGATGGCGGCGCGCTATTCCAGCGGCGATATGGAACTGGGTATCGGCTACGATTACAGCGCCATCAGTGCCGTGCTTGTAGGCGGTACGGCGATCTCGGGCGGCGAAGGCTCCGCGGTCCGCAGCCTAGCCGGCGCGTTCATCATCGCGGTGTGTCAGGCCCTGCTCCTGCTGAACGGCTTTTCCACGCAGATTCAATACCTGGCGATCGGCATCATCGTGCTGCTGGTGATCATGCTGCAAACGCTCGCTGACGGAAATTGAGAAATATGCGCTCCGTTTTCGCCAATCGTACCGTGCGTCCGTATCTGCTGCTCGTCGCGATCACGGTGGTGCTGTGGATTCTCGACGGCGGCCGTGGCGTCTTCTTCACGACATCCACGGCCTTCAGCGTCCTGCAGCAGTTCGCCACCATCGGACTGATCGCGCTCGGCGTCGGGATAACGATGATCCTCCGGGAGATCGACCTGTCGGTCGCCGGCATGATGAGTCTGTCCGGCTGCATCGCGGTTCTGACCGGAGCCAATCACCCCGAGCTTGGTGTGGCGCTGGCGGTGCTGTTTGGCCTGGTCTGGGGCCTGTTTCAGGGCGCCATCATGGTGTGGCTGCGTCTCGGTTCCATCGGCGTGACGCTCGGCGGGTTGCTGACCCTCGCCGGCCTTGCTTACGTGGTCACCGGCAACCTTTCCATCAGCTACCCGCGGATGGACGTCGCGCTTGCTGTGAACCATCCGGTGCTGGTGATCTTTTCACTGCGCAGTCTCGTAGCGCTGGCCGCATTCCTGATCGCCGGTTTCGTCATGGCGCGTACGCGGGTCGGTCGGGACGTGTACGCGACCGGAAGCGACCGTCGCGCGGCGATGGTGGCCGGAGTGCGGACGTCTGCGATTATTCCCGCGGTGTTCGCATGTTCCGGCATGCTGGCGGCGCTGGCAGGATCGCTCCTCAGCTACAGTCTGGCGGCGGCTTCGGGCGTGGCTCTCACGGATGTTCTTGTGCCGGCGATCGCGGCGGCGATTATCGGTGGCGTTTCGCTGATGGGCGGCCGCGGGACGCCGATCGGCATCGTCGGCGGCGTGCTGGTTCTCTGTCTCCTGAGCTCGGGTCTCAATGCCATCGGCACGCCACCCGCCGTGCACGACGTGGTGACGGGCGGAGTCCTGTTCCTCGTTGCGATTGCGGACGCCGTGGATCTGCGGCCGCGCCTGTTCGCTGTCCGCCGTTACTGGGCCGGAATGTTTGTCCGGTCCGACAGCCGCGTGGGTCTCAACAAAACCTCGCCTGCGGAATAGCGTTCATCGAGGCTGCCGGCGCGGCGTCCGGATGCGGCTGTTCTGGCAGCGATGACGATGCGGCGGATCGCAGTCGCGTCCGTTCGCGGTCCGCCGCTTTTTTGGCGGCTCCGAATCCTCAGTGCAACCCAACAAAAAAAGAACCCGGCAATCGGATTGATTGCCGGGCCTTTCCGATGACAACAGCCAAAAACGGTTGCGTTAGAACGTGCAGTCCGTCTTGTATTTATCGACGTTGGCTTTGGTGATGATTCCGGCATTCTGGGTTTGCATTTTGGGCACGGTCTTGCCGTCCAGCAGCGTCTTCACGGTATTCGCGGCGGTACGGCCCATAATGATCGGCGTGTAGTAAAGCGTCGCGTACATCGTGCCCTGCTCGATATCGGCGATGCCCATGGCCAGACAGTTGCCTCCCACGATGACGAGTTCGCCCTTGGCGGTTCCGAGCTTTACGCCGGCCGACTGGGCGCCCTGCACGACGCCGTTGGCGAGCGGATCGTTCATCGCGTAGATGCCGTCGAGTCCGCCCTGTCCGGAAAACCGCGCGAGCAGCTGGCCAGCGGCGCGCTCGGCCTCAGGCGGCGCCCAGTGGGTTTCTTCGACCGCGACGACCGAAATGCCGGGATGGTTTTCCATCTCCTTCTTGAACGCGGCAACGCGTGCCGGCGCGATGCCTTCGTCCATGCTGCCGGCGACGATTGCGACCTTGGCGCCCGTGCGGCCCTTGAGGCCTTCAGCCATCGCTTTGGCGGCAGTCGTCCCCATCAGCGCGCTGTCCTCTCCAACGAACGCCGTATAGAGGTGCTCTTCCGGAATCGGCGTGTTGATCAGAATCACCGGAATGTGAGCCTCTTTTGCGCGCGTCAGAGCGGGTATGAGCGCCTTCTGGCTCATGATCATCATGACGATGGCGTCCACCTTCTTGGCTATGGCGTCATCGAGCTGCTGCGCCTGAAGGGCAGGATCGAACGGGCTCTGCACTATCGAGACGTCGAGCCCGTTGGCTTTGGCGGTTTCAGTAAAACTGCGGGTCATACCGCCGATGAATTTGTCCGCGATCGGCCCATCGAGAAACGCCACTCGCTTGCCGCCTTCCGCCCAGGCAGCGGTCGTGGCCAAAGCGGCAAAAGCCGCGAGGCCGGCACCAAAAGCAATCCTTCGTGAAAACATGCGCTCCATTCCTCCCTTATTGTCGGAGCGATTGAGCTTTTTGCCAGCCATCGCCCGTGCTGCAATGATGGCCGCCGCGCATCTAAAAGGCAACGGCCATGGCGGCCGCTGGCGTCCGTCGGCTGCTTCGTTTTGCGTTTATGGTGCGCTGGCAGGAATATTGGTGCAACCGCGCGCATGGTCGTGCAACCTGAAATCGCGCGACCAGCGCAAAATTGCCCGCGGTTCTGATCGAACAGTCAGCGCCCGGGCATCTGGCAGGCAGGCGACCGGATCAATCCCCGAGCGCGGATTGCATGGCTTCGTCGCTGACGACGTTGCGTGCGACCAGCAAACTGCAATCGGTATAGTCCATCAGATAGGCTCCCCTGGGGCCGGACCACCAACGGTCAAACGTGCTCTGCCGGCGATGGCCCACGACGACGAGGTCGGCTCCTACCTGCCTTGCGAAATTTCCGATTTCCAGAGCGGGTTGACCTCTCACCAGCTTCGCAACCGGATCAAAACCCAGCTGTTTCAGCCGGGCAACGCCCTCGTTGAGTACTTCCGTGAAGGCTTCTTCTATCTGAACAGAGGCTCCGGCGTGGGCCACATCGGCCAGCAGCGCCGAACCGGTTTCGGAGAGGACAGACAGAAGAAAAACCTCGGCGCCGCATTGACGTGCAAAGAGCGCACCTTCGCGAAGGGCGGTGCGCCCTTCCACAGACCCGTCGTAGGCGAGCAGGATGCGCCTGTACATTTTCACCGAACGCTCCGCGGGGTCCCGATCGGACTAGGGTTTGAAGGGCGGTTTGATGACCGCTTCCGCCGATTTCGCAAACGCCTCGGTCAGACTTTTCGCCTGCTCGCCAAACGCTGTCATTTGCGACTGCATAAATTCAGTCTGAATACGCATGACGTCCTGAAAGTCTTTGGCCTGTCCAAGCCTCGCAATGTACTCCCTGGTCGCGGCGATATTTCTGTCTGCGTAAGTTTTCAGTTTTTCTCCAAGCTCGACTCTTCCCAGGGGAAAAGCGGAAATCGTCTTTTGCAAAAAGTCGAAGTAGGCATTGGCAGCTCCCAGCGAATTCTCTCTGGTTTGATCGACAGCCTCTTTCGCCTGTGCGTTTAGATTGTGCACAGGGTTCGGGTCATTCGCCATCTTGTTCTCCCGTCTGCGTTGACAGCCCAATTCAAATACTAGCACGGAAACGGGGGCAATGCGCGCGCTGCTGAGCGTGCCACGCGCCGTGGCCGGTGACGCCGGCAGGCGAGCCGCGAAACGCAACAGCGCGTCGGTCGCAATGATGAGGAATCCTCGCCGCGCCGGCCGGGCTGATCAGTTTGGCAAATTGCTTCTGCGAGGCGAGTAATTGATTTCCCGCCGGTTCAATTCCCGCGATGTTCGTCATCCAGGCTCGCGGCATCCGGGCTCGCGGCGCTGCGCCGCCGGGAGGGTGTGCGCCGGTTACCGGATCATTCCGGTTTTCGGTGTTTGTGTTGTTCACTTTTGAACGGTTTTATGCACGTATAAGGTGCAGGATGCTATTAATAGTCTGGTTTTCCGGGCGGTGAGAGCATTGGGAATTTTCTGCCCAAAGCGGCGTGGGTTGACAGTGCAAAGTCCTCCGAAACTTCCCTCGTTCGACGTGATGGAATTCTTTCGCCGGGACCCTGCGGGACTGGTCGTGTCGGCCTGGCCGGAAGGCAAAATTGTCTACGGGCAGGGGAGCGCCGCGAATTCGGTATTTTACATCCACAAAGGAAAGGTCAAAGTCACGGTCGTTTCCCGGCGCGGGAAGGAAGCCGTAGTGGCGTTCCGTGGACCCGACGAGTTTTGCGGCGAAGGAGCGCTTATCGGCGAGCCGCTACGGCTGGCTACGGTCACAACGGTGTCGAACTGCGAGGTCATACGGCTGGACACGGAAACCCTGACGCGTCTCCTTCATGAGAATTCGGATTTTTCGGACTACTTTCTCGCCCATCTTTTGACCCGGACCGCACGGGTTGAAGCGGACCTGGTCGACCAGTTGTTCAACTCCAGCGAGATGCGGCTGGCGAGGGCGCTTCTGCTGCTGGCCAACTACGGCAATGATTTGGGTCCGGAACCGCTTCCCGTAAAAGTCAATCAGGAAACGCTCGCCGCGCTGATTGGAACGACGCGGGGCCGGGTCAACGTATTTATGAACAAGTTTCGAAAGCTGGGCTTGATCGACTACAACGGCAAGCTGGAAGTCAAAAAAGCGCTTCTAAACTTCGTCCTGCTCGAACGACCGCACATCGAGCCCTAGATTGCGGTGAAGCGGCGGCCCGCTACGCCGGCGAATGCCGGGGTCGCTGCGGGCAGGGAGCGCGATCTGTTCACCGAACGGACGGGAGAGGTCGCCCCGCTTTTGCATCGCGCATGCCGTGATGCCGCGTGCTGTTTCAACGTCCGTCGCCTGACGGTGTTTGCCGCCTGCTTCCGAAGCCGGCTTTGACCGCCTGACCGGAGAATGCGGCCTGCGGGAGCCGGCCGGCCTTTCGTCGGGCCGTCGCACGATGGCCGCGCGGAGCGCCAGCGTTAATGCTTCATTAACCATACGGATGCACTTTGTTAACCAATCGGAATCACCGGCCAGTGGAGAGGCAAAGTGTCGAGCGTTCATCGCCAGCGCCAGTCCCTGACCTTCCGCGCACGCTTCTACACCGCGTTCGCGATCACGCCGCAGCCGCCCCTTCAGGACTGGCTCACCGATCTCGACGCGACGCTTGAGCGCTCCAAAGGCTTTTTTTCGGGGCAGTCGGTGGCGCTCGATCTCTCGGCCGTCAATCTCGGTCCGAGGGCGATCGCCGATCTCGTCGCTGATCTCAGAAAACGCGACATCAGCGTTCTTGGCGTGGAAGGAATCGATCCTGCCAGATGGCAGGCAGACCTTCCCCCGCTGCTCCGGGGCGCCCGCGGGCAGATGCCCTCCGAGGTCCGTTCCAAACCCACCGCGGCCGCAGCCGTTCCCGACCCCGCAGTCGCCGCCCAGCCGAAACAGCAGCCGGCGTCGCTCCTGATCGAGGACCCGGTGCGTTCCGGACAGTCCGTGGTCTTCATGGAGGGCGACGTCACCGTTCTCGGCTCCGTCGGATCGGGCGCAGAAATCATCGCGGGCGGTTCCATTCACATTTACGGCGCGCTGCGAGGCCGGGCGCTAGCCGGTGCGACGGGCAATGCCCGCGCGCGGATCTTTTGCCAGCGCGTCGAGGCCGAACTGCTTGCGATCGATTCCTTCTACCGGACGGCTGACGACATCGAGCACGGCCTCCGCCGCCGGTCTGTTCAGGCCTGGCTGGAAGACGGCACGCTCAAAATTTCGGCGATGAACTAGAATAACGGGAGGTTGGGAAGATGGCGCAGGTCGTAGTCGTAACATCGGGTAAAGGCGGAGTAGGCAAGACGACGTCAACGGCCGCGCTGGGAGCTGCTCTTGCCCAGGAAGGCGAGAAAGTCGTTCTCATCGATTTCGATGTCGGCCTGCGCAACCTCGACCTCGTGATGGGCGCGGAGCGAAGGGTCGTTTTCGATCTGATCAACGTCATCCACGGCGTCGCAAAGCTGCCGCAGGCGCTTATTCGCGACAAAAGGCTCGACAATCTTCACCTTCTTCCCGCTTCGCAGACGCGGGACAAGGATGCGCTGACCGAAGAAGGCGTCGCCAAGGTCATCGAGGAACTGCGCACGAAGTTCGACTGGATCATCTGCGACAGCCCCGCCGGCATCGAGCGCGGCGCGACGATGGCGATGCGCTATGCGGATACCGCGATCATCGTGACCAATCCCGAAGTCTCTTCGGTACGGGATTCAGACCGCATCATCGGCCTCCTCGATTCCAAGACGGCGAAGGCCGAGCGCGGCGAACGCATCGAAAAGCACCTGCTCGTCACACGCTACAATTCGGCCCGCGCCGCGGCCGGAGAGATGCTGTCGATCGACGACGTGCTGGAGATTCTGTCGATCCCGCTTCTCGGGATCATACCCGAGAGCAAAGAAGTGCTGCGCGCCTCCAACGTCGGCTCGCCGATAACACTGAACAATGCGCTGAGCGCCGCAGGCCGCGCTTATTTCGCGGCCGCCCGCCGGCTCAAAGGCGAAGCCATTCCAATGCAGGTTCCCGGCGAGAGCACAGGATTTTTCAACAAGCTGTTCGGGCGGAAAGCGGCATGAGACTTTTCAACCTTTTCCGACGCGGGTCTGCGCCCGTGGCGCGCGAGCGCCTGCAAATTCTGCTCGCCCACGAACGCATGGCCTACAGTCATCCGGATCTTCTCGGCGTATTGCGCGAGGAGATCATCGCTGTCATCGGCCGGCATGTCGCGTTCGAGCCCGACCGGGTCCAGATCAAGATGGATCGCGGAAAATCGGTGTCGACGCTCGCCGTCGATATCGAGATACCGAACAGCTTCGACGCACCCAGTCTGGCCGGACCGTCATTCGCCTTCGAACGCTCGGTAGTCTGATGCATACAATCGCGCTTCTCACGCAAAAGGGCGGAGCCGGAAAAACCACGCTCGCGGCCTCGCTCGCGGTAGCGGCGGCGATGGCGGGCGAAAAGGTGATTGCGCTCGACCTCGATCCGCAGGGATCGCTCGCGCGCTGGGGCAGGCGGCGCGAAGGGGCGAACGCGCCGAATACGGTGATGGTCGAACCGCTCGAGTGCGAGCGGCTTCCCCGGCTGCGTGCGATCCTCGAAGGACTGGCCGATGTCGGCTTTACCGTCGCGGTCTTCGACACCGCGGGCGCCGACAGCGCGGCCGCCCGGATGGTGACGGAGGCGGCCGATCTGTGCCTTTTGCCGGCGAGGCCGACACGGCTCGACGTAGAGGCGACGGCGGCCACGTTCCGGGCCGTGTTTCTCGCCAAGCGCAAGGCCGCGTTTGTGCTCAACCAGTGTCCGCCAAACTACCGCAGTACGCGAACCAGTGAATTGGCGCAGGGCCTGATGCAGCTCGGCGTTCTGGCCGAGCCGATGCTGGCTTCGCGAATGGATTTTCAGGATGCGATCGCGGCGGGGCTCGGGGTTAACGAATACGCGCCGCATGGCCGGGCGGCGCAGGAAATTGGCGAGCTGTGGAACTGGATAGCGCAACAGTTCCGCGCCACCAGAAACGCCGTGCCGGCGTACAGTCAAACAAATCGTCAGGCCGCTGCCTGAATTAACGCCGGAGCGGGACGGCCGCGTTCAGTGCCGCTTGCCCCACACCGTCAGGTGCATTTCGTGGTGGCATTCGTCGCACTGGTAGATGCGGATGTGCGTGTCGGTCCGCTCGCGCCAGTCGTCGCTGCCTGCGGCGTGCATTTCCCTGCCGCAGCGGCACGGGGGAAACCTGACAAAACCGGGTACTGACGCGGGTTCATGCGGTTGCATATTGCTGCAACGCACAAGCATGCGTTTGGTTCAATTCGTGACGCGCCGCGACGGCTGCCGAAACCCTTACGGAAGCGGCAGCCGCTCGCGATCGCTACCGGGTGTAGCGATGATTCCAGTTATGGACGTAATGTCCGTAACCGCGGGCGTAATATCGCCCGTACATCCGTGGGCCGTAAATTCCTGGACCGTAAAGCGGCCTGCCATACACAGGACCGTAATATCCGGCTCGCGGATAATAAGGTCCGGGCCGCACAACGACCGGCGGCGGGTAGCCGTACACGGCCGGTGGCGGATAAGCATAGCCTTCCTGCTCAGGCGGAGCGCCGTAATACGCCGGCGGCTGGGCGTAGCCTTCCTGCGGCATCGGCATGTCGGCTGCTGCCGCCAACCCGATGCCGGCACTCCCGAACGCGATCGAACCAACGGCAGCCGCGATCATCTGCCATGCGACGTTACGCATAATGTCCAGCTCCTTTTGCGAGCCTGACCGGCTCATACGCGGGATCTGATTCAATCGCGGCGGCGAAATTAGAGCGGCCGGGAGGCGTATTCTTGTAATTTCACGTAACAGCCGTTCAGAATTCGTGCGGCGTTCGCGCGAGTCATTTTGACGGCTGCACGGAGGCCGCTGCGGAAGCCGCGCGTTTGGGCTCGACCTGAGGCAGGAAAACGGTGAGCAGGCCGATCAGCGGCAGGAACGCGCATATGTGGTAGACGAACCCGATGCTGGTGTGGTCGGCGATCAGTCCGAGCACCGCGGCGCCGATGCCCCCCATCCCGAACGCAAGGCCGAAGAAAAGGCCCGATACCATGCCGATGTGACCTGGCATCAGTTCCTGCGCGTACACCAGAATCGCCGAGAAGGCCGACGACAGCACGAGGCCGATAACGACGGTGAGAACAATAGTCGCCGTCAGGCCGACATAAGGCAGTACCAGCGTGAAAGGCAGCACGCCCAAAATGGAGCCCCAGATGACGGTCCTGCGGCCAAATCTGTCGCCGATGGGACCGCCGATGAAAGTCCCTACCGCGGCTGCCGCAAGAAATACGAACAGGTAGATCTGGGCTGTCTCGGTCGGCAGGTCGAAACGCTGCATGAGATAAAAAATGTAATAGCTGGTGATGCTCGCCAGATAGAAGAATTTGGAAAAGATCAGCGCGATCAGCACCGCGATCGCCCACAGCACTTTCGATCGCGGCAGCGTAGTGCGGGGCAGGGCGGGTCCCTGCGTCCTCTGACCGCTCCGGCCGATATTTTTGTTCCAGCGGCCAAGCCACACCAGCACGCACATGCCGACCAGCGCGATCAGCCCGAACCAGGCGAGGCTGCTTCGGCCGTACGGAACGATCACGAACGCCGCCAGCAGCGGGCCCAGCGCCTGTCCAACGTTTCCGCCGACCTGAAACACCGATTGCGCGAATCCGTGCGCTCCCCCCGAGGCCAGCCGCGCGAGGCGGGACGACTCCGGATGGAAGATTGCGCTTCCCACTCCGAGCAGCGCGCCGCCGGCAAGAAGCATGGGGTAGCTCGGGGCGTAAGCGAGCGTGACAAGACCGAGCAGCGTGCAGCCCATTCCCAACGGCAATGTGTAGGGCTGCGGCCTGCGATCGGTGACGAAACCGATGAACGGCTGCAGGAGAGACGCAGCTACGTTGAAAACCAGGGTCAAAAAACCGATCTGGCCGAAGCTCAGGCTGAAGCTGCTTTTCAGCAGCGGGTAGATCGTCGGCAGCAGCGACTGCATCACGTCGTTGAGCAGATGGCAGAACGTGATGGCGCCCAGTACGGCAAATGCGGTGGAGCCGGCCTTTGACCGGCCGATGATCGCCTGGCTCAAAATAAAACCCTTCATCCTCCCCTTTGCGGGGGCGTCCCGGAAGGGTCGGGGCGGACAATAGGACGGACGGGAATCTCTGCCAACGCCATTAAGGCAACCGACCTATGAACAGGGGGTATGGCGAGACCGGTGCGGGAGCAAACGCGCGCGATCCGGCCTGTCGAATGTCAAACCGCGGATGCGGGCTGTCCGGTCGTTTCGGCTCGAACGGGTGGAAGCAGGGCAGTAGCGGGCAACCACCCCGTCGCGATGCTGACCTAAATCCTGGCCGCCTCCTCGCAGGTCGCCGATAAGTTGTGGGGCTGCTCCCGATAAGTTCTCGCCCCGCCCCCCGAATGGGATATGGTGCGCCAGGGGTCAGGCTGTGGGCGAGGCGGGATGGCCTGGTTTTCAACCGGATCCGCTACGACAGTGAATGACTTCGATGAGCGCGCAGGTGCCGTATCGGGACGGCAGCCGCGTCACACGCGGCAAAGAGGGCTGAGCGTTCGATGGCGAATCGCCGCTTCCATATCGTGCTCATCAAACCGTCCCATTATCACGACGACGGATATGTCATCCGGTGGTGGCGCGGGCTGTTGCCGTCGAACACGCTTGCCGCCCTCCACGGCGTCGCGCTCGACTGCGCGCAGCGCAGAGTGCTTGGCGCGGACGTCGACATCGAAATCGACGCCATCGACGAGACCAATACGCGCGTCAAAATTCCGGAACTGATCGGCCGCCTTCGAAAAGCCGGCAGCTTCGGCTTCGTCGGGCTGGTCGGCGTGCAAAGCAACCAGTACCCGCGGGCGCTCGACATCGCGCGGCCATTTCGCGAGGCCGGCATCCCGGTCGTCATCGGCGGGTTTCACGTGTCGGGCTGCATTTCCATGCTCGACGGAAAAGCCATCGATCTCGACCTTGCGCGCGAGCTCGGGGTCAGCATTTTCGCCGGCGAAGTTGAAGGCCGGCTTGAAATGCTGATGAAGGACGTCGCCTCGGGCAGCCTCAAGCCGCAATACGATTTCATGAAGGATCTCGTCGAGATGACGGGACAGCCGAGTCCGTTCCTTCCGATCGAGTATGTAAAGCGTACCGCCGGGACAAACAGCAGCTTCGACACCGGCCGCGGCTGCCCGTTTCAATGTTCGTTCTGCACCATCATCAATGTGCAGGGCCGCAAGTCACGCTCGCGATCGCCCGACGATGTCGAGCGGGTCATTCGCGAGAACTGGAACGAAGGCATCTATCGTTTCTTTCTGACGGACGACAACTTCGCCCGCAACAGGGAATGGGAGCCGATACTCGACCGCCTCATCAAACTGCGCGAAGTCGACGGCATTCCGATCGGTCTGATGATCCAGGTGGACACGCTCTGCCACAGGATTCCGAACTTCATCGAGAAGTGCAAACGTGCCGGCGTAACGCGGGTGTTCATCGGTCTTGAGAACATCAATCCGGAGAACCTGAAGGCGGCGAAAAAGGCGCAGAACAAGATTACCGAATACCGCAAGATGCTGCTGGCCTGGAAGGCGCAGGGCATTTTCACCTATGCGGGATACATTCTCGGGTTCCCCGCCGATACGCCGGAATCGATCCGGCGGGACATCGAGATCATCCAGCGCGAATTGCCGCTCGACATCATCGAGTGGTTCATCCTCACGCCGCTGCCCGGCTCCGAAGACCACAAGGTGCTGTGGAGCAAGGGGGTCCCGATGGATCCCGATCTCAACAAATACGATATCGAGCATGTGGTCACCGATCATCCGCGGATGACCCGGGAGGAATGGCAGGCCATCTATCAGGAAGCCTGGACGCGGTACTATTCCCGCGAGCACGTCGAAACCCTGCTCAGACGCAATGCCGCATCCGGCGTGCCGCTGCTGAGAATCATCAAGGTGCTGGTGCCGTTCATCCACATGGTTCCGGTGGAGAACATCCATCCGCTGCAGGCGGGCCTGTTCCGCCGCAAACATCGCTCGGAGCGCCGCCACGGGCTGCCGCGCGAATCGTTCTGGACATTCTATTCCGCCCACATCGGCGCGACGATTGCGAATAACCTGAAGCTCGCGCGCCTGATCCTGTGGATCCTTTGGCTCAAACGCCGCATCGAGCGCGATCCCGCCATGCGCGACTACGTGGACGTCGCGCTGACGCCGGTGTCCGACACGGAGGAGGAGGGGTTCGATCTCCTCACCAAAACCGCCGGCGCAAAGGCTGCGGTCGATCATTTCAAAAAGGTCGCGGCGCTGACGCACTAGCCGGATTTAGACTCTGCCGGCTGTGACGGCCCGCGAGCAGCGCAGCCGCGTTTGCGGACGATCGACGCGCCGGCGGGACGCAGTTACTCCGTATTGCCGGGCGTGTAACGGTTCCGCCGCACCGTTGCGGTGATCTCGTGCGCCAGCATTCCCTCCATGTTGCACAGACGGGCCATAGCCGGAGCGATGCGGCGGCTGGCCTGGGGCGTCAGCCTCTGATGGGTAACGGTCTTGATGAATTTTCCGACCCACAGCCCGCCCGTGTAACGCGCTGCCTTTCCGGTCGGCAGCGTGTGGTTGGTACCGACGCCTTTGTCGCCGTAGGCGACGGTACTTTCCTCGCCGACAAACAAACTTCCGTAGTTGGTCAACAGCTTCACGTAGTGGTCGTTTTTCGCCGTCATCAGCTCGAGGTGCTCGGGCGCGTATTCGTCACTCACGGCAATGGCTTCGTCATCGTCGCTTACCACGACGACCTCGCCGTTGTTGTTCCAGGCCGCGCCCGCCATCTGCGCCGTCGGTAACGTCACGAGCTGCCGCTCGACCTCGTCGATGACTTTGTGGCCAAGCGCTTCGGATGTCGTGATCAGCCAGATCGGGCTGTCGGGGCCGTGCTCCGCCTGACCGAGCAGGTCCGTGGCGACAAGAGCGGGATCGGCCGTGTCGTCGGCAATCACACAAATCTCGGTGGGACCGGCGAGCAGGTCGATGCCGACCTGACCAAACAGCTGCCGCTTTGCTTCCGCGACATAGGCGTTGCCGGGTCCGGTGACGAGATCGACCGCCCCCATGCCGACGCAGCCGTAAGCCATGGCCGCGAGCGCCTGCACGCCGCCCAGCACGTAGATCTCGTCTGCTCCCGCGGTGTGCAGCGCGTAAAGCTGGGGAGGATAGATGCCGTCCGCGTCGCGCGGCGGAGCGCACGCGACAACGTGCCCGACGCCGGCGGTTCTCGCGGTGCCGATGCTCATGATTGCCGCGGAGATCAGCGGGTATTTTCCGCCGGGAATATAACAGCCGACATTCGCAACCGGGATCAGTTTCTGGCCGAGCCAGATTCCGGGTTCGATCTCGACCTCGAATTCTTTCATGCTGTCGCGCTGGTATCGCGCGAAGCCGGTGACCTTGTCGTAAGCGAACTTGAAGTCTTCCTTGAAAGTCTCGGGCAGACGCGCCGTCACGCGCCGGATCTCGTCCGCCGGCACACGAAAGTCGGGCTTCGTCCAGCGATCGAGCTTCTCCGCATATCGCCGCACGGCGTCGTCGCGGTTGTCCGCAATGTCCGCAAGCATTTCGCGCACGGTGTTCTCCACCGCAGCGTTGTCTTTACGCTCTTTGAGCGCTGCCTTTTTCAGGAAATGCCGCACCCTGAATTCCTCCGGTATGAAAGCGTTTACATTGACGCCAGGGTATATACCCCGGGAATAACCTGTCAACAATCGCAGGACGGGACACAGCGCCGGCGTTTGCGCGGGCACCACGGCCGGGCGAAGACGGGCCGCGCCGTCGTCAAACGCGCGATCCGCGCTCCCGATACGTTGTGAGCGCGGCTTTGCCCGCCTAATGTGAGGAAGCGAAGCAGCTTCCAGCGAAACGGGTGAAGTCGATGCCGCGCCGCAATGTCCGAAAGCGCCCGCCGCCGCAGGCGATCACGATCAACGAAATCGCCCGCGAGGCCGGCGTTTCGACTGCGACCGTATCGAGAGTTTTCAACCAGCCGGCCAAGGTCAGGAAGGAGACGAGGGAGGCGGTGCTGGCGGCGAGCGAGCGCCACCATTATGTCTCGGACGGACTGGCAGGCGGGCTTGCGTCGCGTCGCTCTCGGCTGCTCGGGCTCATCATTCCAACGGTAACCAATTCCATTTACGGCGCTTCAACCCAGGCCATCCAGCAGGCGGCGCAGCGGGCGGGCTATACCGTGCTGGTCGGCGTGTCGGATTTCTCCGAAGAGCGCGAGGCCGCGCTGGTTCACCAGCTGCTGTCGCGCCGCGTCGAGGGATTGATCCTCACCGGAGAGCGCCGTGCGGACGCGGTTTATGAGAAAATCGTCCGCAACCGTTGCCCGTTCGTTATTACCTGGAAGCTTAGCCGGAAGCCCGAGCGGCCCAGCGTTTCCTTCGATAATTTCAAGGCCGCCCGCGCCGCCGTGGCGCACCTGCTCGCGCTTGGCCACCGGCGAATTGGCCTGATTTGCGGCCGTTCCGATCTCAACGACCGCGCGCGCCAGCGCAAAGCTGCATTCGAGCAGGCGCTGCGCGACGCAAACATCAAGCCGGATCCGGACTTGATGTTCGAGCGCGCCTTCGAGTTTGTCGAAGGCCGCGCCGCCATGCACCGGATGCTCCAGCTTGACCGCCGGCCGACGGCGGTGTTCTGCGCCAACGACATCCAGGCCATCGGCGCCCTTTCGGAATGCCGCGACGCCGGCGTTGCCGTGCCCGGAGAGATTTCGATCGTCGGTTTCGATGATATGCCGATCGCGCAATACATCACACCGAAGCTGACGACGGTGCGCGTTCCCGCGGAGGAAATGGGCGACAGTGCCGCGAGGCGGCTCGTCGCCGCAATCGAGACCGGCGGTCCGGTTCTTTCGCTCGAATTATCGACGGATCTGGTTATCCGGGAGACAACGGCTCCGGTCGCGGTACGGCAAAAATCCCGCGCCCGCGCGGCGACCGCCCGGGGCAGTATTAGAAGGGCTGCGCGTACGTCTTTCTGATTTCCCGGCGCCGCGTGGAAAAATTGCGTCAACATCCGCCTGGCGGGACGGTTGTCTTTCCAAAGTGCATCGACCCGCAATCTGCTCATTGACGCCGCCGGCCACCTCGGCTAGCTTTTCTGTAAGCGCTTACATAAGCGCAGGCTGGTGTAATCAGGCCTGCGCATCCGGGAGGATTTAGGGATGAACTCGTCAGCAATGACAGCGGGACGGGCCGTTTGCGGATTCGCGACCCCGGCAAACGCGGCATCAAAAAACAGATTAATGCGGCGCAAAGTGTCGCAGCACAACGCAGGGCTGCGGCAGGCGTATCGCGCGCCTGTGCGTCATGAACGGGACTTCCTGCATTTGCGACGTTTTGTGCGACTAAAATTTCCCGATCTTTGCCGGTTCCATTGACTTTCTATAAGCTCGATGGTTTTCGTATATTATTAGTACGCTGAAGGTGCGCCGATGCGCGGAAGACATTCGGCTTCGAAACCGGCGCGACTTTAAGAAGAGGAATTCCGGAATGCTTTTCTTCTGGGCAGAGACACCTGACGGCTGGGGTATTCCAGGCATTCACGGCCCTTTGGCCGAAGATGAACTGGACGGCTACGTCCAGAGCGGTGTCTATCTGATCCGCGGCAAAGGCGAAAATCTGCTGATCGACAGCGGAAACTGGACGCTGCCGGAATTCAACAACGGGATGGGCGATTTTCTGGTCGAGCTTCTGGACCGCGAAAAGATCCGCTGAAATATCTTTTCATCACCCATTTCCATTACGACCACGTCGGCAACGCGCTGATGCTCAAGAAGCGCTACGGCGCCACCGTGGTCTGTCACCCGCTGGACCGGCCCATCATCGAAGATCCGATGCTGGTGACGCGGCGGGAAAACATCACCCGTTTCGGCCTCACGCCGGAGGCGATGCTGGAGGACTTCAATCTGAAGCCGGGCGAAAGCTTCGGCCTTTCCGATCCTGCGATCGTGAACAGATACTGGAACCGTCCGGTCGAAGTCGATTTCACCGTCACGGACGGCGATATTCTGGATGTCGGCGGGCTGAAGCTCGAAGTGGTGCATCTGCCGGGGCATTGTCCCGGCCATATCGGAATCTGGAATCCCAATACCCGGACGCTGTATCCCGGCGACGTCATGCACTACCCGACGCCGCTTGGCCCCTATCCGATAGGCGACGCCAAGGCGCATTCGCAGTCGATCGAGCGCTGTCTGAGTTTCGAGCCCGAGCTGCTGCTGGAGGGCCACGGCCTTTCGGCCTATTCGCAGCCCAGCTCGCGCCGCCGGCTCCTGCACATGCAGACCCAGCAGCGGGAAACGAACGAGCGCGTGCTGACCTGCCTCGCCCGTGCGCAAAAGCCTCTCACCATCAGCGAACTTCTGCCGGAGGTCATGCCGGTCAAGACCGACCTCGATTACGCGGTGTCGACCGGCATCGGCGAACGGCGCTGTTACGCGGAAGCCTGCATCCAGACACACCTCTTGTGGCTGGTCGAACAGGGCAGGGTGCTGAGGGTCAAGGAAGCCAACAAAATCTGTTTTGTCGCCAAAGCTGTCTGAAACCAGGCTAGAGCGCCTCAAGATAACCCGGAGAAGAGACGATGAAAAAACGACTGAATCCGAACTGGTTCCCGAATTACGAGCAAAAATCTGTTGTCGACAGGTACATGGGAATGCTGGATTGCCACGGGCTCTCCAGGCGGAAATTTCTTGCGCTTGCCTCGTGCAGCGCGGTTGCTTCCGCGACGGCTGCATCCTTCGGAATTCCCGCAGTCGCCGTCGCCGATGAAGGCGGCAAGATTGCGCATCTCATCATGACGCAGCGGCTGGAGTATTGCGTGAACGCCGACGCCGGCGCCCGTCAGGCGGCCCAGGCGCTCGGAATGACCGCCGCGTCGGTCGACGGGCAGCTTGATTCAGAACGCCAGCTCGATCAGTTCCAGCAGCAGCTTGCAGCGGGTGTGAAGGGCGTCATGCTCCACGCACCGGGCGGCGGCTCGATCAAGCGCATCGCGCAGCTTGCCAACGAGAACAAAGTCTATCTCGACAACACGTGGGGCACGCTGCCCTGGTTCACGCCGTTCGACGCGGGCGACTATTACACCATGTATGCGGTTCCGGAGGAGTTCTCCGCCGAGCGTGGCGTTACGGAAGCCGTCTGCAAGGCGGTCATGGACAAATTTGGCGGCGGCGATGTCGTCGGCGTCACCGGCGTCGAAGGCAACTCGACCGACCTTATCCGGTCGCGCGGCCGCGACGATGCGATCAAGAGCTTCCCCAAGATCAAGCTTGCCGGCGAACTGCCCGGAAAGTGGAATCGCGAAGATTCGCAGAAGGCGATGGAGGCCCTGATTGCGCGCCATCCCAAGATCGTCGGCGTCATTGCCCAGAACGACGACGTGGCCGACGGCTGCATGGCGGCATTGCGCGCGGCGACCATCCGGCCCGGCAGTGACGTGTTTCTCGCCGGCGCGGATGGCACGACGCACGGCGCGGAAGCAATCCAGCAGGGCACGCTGCTTGCGACAAGCGCCAACGTCCCGGCCTATATGGGCGCGCTTCTGTCGACCCGCCTTTACGACGTCCTGCACGGCTGGAAGCCGCGGGCGGCGGAGCGCATGATGAGCTGGCGTTCGGTTACGATGACCAAAGCCAACGTCGATGCCTACCTCACACGCTACGTGAAGAATGGCGATGTCGCGCCGTTCGATTACCGCCGCATGTCGAAGGTCCTGCATCCGACGGACTGGGATCCGCAGGCGGAGCTGTTCCCGATGGATATCGACGTCGAATGGGGCGGCATTCCGAAGCCTCAGGGCTGGAACTATCCCGCCGACTACGTCAAGTCGCGCGAGAGCGGCGAGGCGAAGGCGGTCCGCGAAGAGTATGCGGCGCACAACAAGGTCAAGTTCTTCGATCCTTCTCCGATGAAGAAGGGCTGATCAGCAACACGTCGGGTCGCGACCGCAGTTATCCGGTCGCGGCTGCGACAGCCGGGACGATCAACGTGGGGGCCGACATTCTCAGAATAGACGGATTGTCCAAGAGTTTTGGCGGTTCTGTCATTCTTGACAGTGTCGGCTTTTCCGTCCCGGCCAACAGCATCGTCGGTATCGTCGGCGAGAACGGCGCCGGGAAATCGACGCTGTTCAACGTGATATCCGGTATCGTGAAGCCGGACCGCGGACGCATCGAATTCCGCGGCAGGGAGATTCATCCGGCAAATTACCGGGAGGCCAATCTCCTCGGCATTTCGCGCGTGTTCCAGGAACAGGCGCTGATCCCCAATATCGCCGTGTACGAGAATATCCTTCTGTCGCACGAGGATCATTTCGTGCGGTTCGGACAGATTCTCGATAAACGGCGCATGATCGACGTTGCACAGCGCATCGTCGATGCCATGAAGCTAGATATCGACGTGCGGCGGCGCACCGCCGATTACGATTTTTCCAAGCGGCAGTCGATCGAGATTGCGCGTGCCTGCCTCGTCCCACGGGAAGTGCTGTCGGTGGACGCGCCGCTGGTATTGCTCGACGAACCGACTTCGGCGCTGGAGAAGTCCGAAGAAGAGGCGTTCTTCCAGCTCATCCGAAGCATCAGGGAACACGGGTCCGTGCTCTTCGTTTCGCACCGGCTTGGCGAAGTTCTGGCGGTCTGCGATCTCATTCACGTTTTGAAGGACGGCCGTCTGGTCGCGAGCGTGAAGCCGGAAGACGCCGACGAGCGGATGCTTCATGGCCTGATGGTAGGCCGGGAGCGCGACGCCGATTACTACCACGAGGAAGATCAGGGCCGCGTCGACGGCCGCCCGGTGATGCTGGAGGTGCGCGGCCTTTCGCTTTCAGACCACTATCAGGATGTCGGCTTCGAGGTGCGTGAGGGAGAAGTGCTTGGGATCGGCGGTTTGCTGGATTCCGGAAAATCCCGTCTCGGCAAGGGTATCGCCGGACTGGAGCCGGCCGAGGGCGGGACGGTGCGGCTGGCCCCGGAGCCGGCTGGCGAGCCCGATTTTCACGACCTCATCGCCCGCGGACTTGCCTACCTGCCAAGCGAACGGCTGGCAGAGGGCATTATTTTGCAGTTCTCGATCGCCTGGAACACCTCCCTCGCCGGAGGAAGCGACATTTTCTCCAACTGGCTGGGCGTATGGCGCAGCGGGCTGGAGGACCGGTTAAGCCGTCGCTACATGAGCGAACTCGGCACCAAAGCTGCAAGCCCGCAAACGCTGTGCGCCACGCTTTCGGGTGGCAATCAGCAAAAGGTGGTCCTTGCCAAATGGCTCTGCCGCTCGCCCCGGATCATCATTCTCGACAATCCGACGCGCGGCATCGATGCGGGAGCCAAGGAAGAAGTGTACAAACTGATCCGGAAGCTCACCGCATCCGGGGTCTGCGTCATTCTTATTACCGACGAGCTGCTTGAACTGATCGGACTCTCTCACCGGATCGCGATTATGCGCGGCGGACGCCTCTCCGCGATCGTGGATGCGCCGCCCGAGGCCAAACCGACCGAGCGCGAACTCGTGGCGCTTATGCTTGGCGCATGATCTTCTGCGCATAATCCCGGCGCACAACGGCGCGCCTCCAAAGGAAATCTGGTTGCACAAATGCTGTCGATGAAGCGTTCGCTGGGGAGAAGCAGGAGGGAGGGCGTCATTGGGATGCTTCCCGTTCTGGTGGTTCTGTTTCTGGTCGCCTTCTTCTCGGTGACAAGCGATGCGTTCCTGTCGTTCCGGAACCTCACGGCAGTCGCGAGCCAGGGCAGCATTCTTCTGCTCGCTTCGACCGGAGCGACATTTGTCATACTGATGGGCAGCATCGATCTTTCGGTTGGCGCCATCGTGCTTCTTGTCGGCGCGGTGGTGGTGACGGCGATCAACGGCCTTGGCCTCGGGCTGTCTGCCGTCGCAGTCGGCGCCCTGCTCGGGACGATATTGGGTCTCGCGAACGGAACAGTATTTGCGGTTGGGCGAATCCCTTCTTTCGTCGTGACGCTGGGCAGCCTTTCGGCGTTCAGCGGCGTCGCGCTGGAACTGCTTTCCGGTCGGGCACTTCAGTACAATTCGATCGCGTTTGACGAACTCGCCATCGGTCAGTTCGTGCCGCATTTTCCGAACGTCGCGCTGATCGCCATCATTCTTTGGGCGGTCATGGTGTCGGTCTGCTTCAAGACGCGCTTCGGACGGTACATGTACGTGATCGGCGGCGGAGAGGCTGTCGCGCGGACGTCGGGCGTGCCGGTTGTCAGATACAAGATCTATGCGTTTATGCTGTCCGGTGCGCTGGCCGGGATTGCGGGCACGCTGGCCGTCGCGCGGGTAGGCGCCGCCGGACCAACCCTCGGTACGGATTTGCTGCTGAACAGTCTGGCCGCGGTCGTCGTCGGGGGTACGTCGCTTTCGGGCGGCGTCGGCGGCGTGCATCGAACGCTGCTCGGCGTGCTGATCATCACGATCCTGGACGACGGGCTCAACCTGCTCGGAGTCAATCAATACACGCAAATGGTCATCAAGGGCCTGGTCGTGATCGCGGCGGTGCTGGTAAGTCAGGACCGAAGCAAGGTGGTGATCGTCAAGTAGCTGCCGGACATCGCAGCTGGTTACACCAGACGCGCTTCGGTTTTGTTGCAGGCGCTGCAGCGCCAGCTTTCGCGCATTTTTCCTCCGTCGAACGGCCCTAGTTTGGACTGGAGCCGTACGGCGCGCTCGCCGCAATATTTGCACACATCGGCGGGCCACTTGCCGCCCAGTTTTTCTTCCAGTTCGCCGACACGGGACTTGAGCCCGTCGATCTCGGCAGGAACGCCCTTGAGACGCTTCCAGACCGGAATGCGTTCAAGGGCCTTCAGGGTATCCTCGATAACGCCCATGGACGCTGCCGCCTGTGACCGGGACCATTCAACTGTCGCGCAAGTACAACTTTTAATCTTCTCCTGCGGAGACGGCCCGTCACCACCTCAGCGCAGCGGTGTGTACCGGGTCGTCCCATAGCGCCGCCAGATTCGCATCCAGCATCGTCGTCGTAATCGAACATCCGGCCATTTCAAGAGAGGTGACGTAAGAGCCGACCAGCGAACGGATGACGGTGAGGCCGCGCTTTTCGAGAATGCGCCGCGCGGCGTTGTACACGAGATAAAGTTCGAGAGCCGGCGTACCGCCGAATCCGTTGACCAGAAGCAGAAGATCGCCGGATGCGGGGTGATCGAGATCGGCGAGAATCGCATTGACCATCTCGTCTGCAACGGCGTCGGCGCCAGCGAGTTTCACGCGTTTCCGGCCTGGCTCGCCATGGATGCCCACGCCCATTTCCATTTCATCGGCGCCGAGCGTGAAAGTTGGAGTGCCGGCTGCCGGAACGGTGCAGCTCGTCAAGGCCACGCCGAGCGATCGCGTCCGCGCGTTGACGTTTGCCCCGAGTGCGGCGCAGGCTTTCAAATCCAGGCCCTTTTCGGCCGCTGCACCGACGATTTTCTCGACGATCATCGTGCCCGCCACACCGCGGCGGCCGACCGTATAGGTCGATTTCTCCACCGCCACGTCGTCGTCGATTATGATGGTGGCCGCGGGCCCTTCGAACACTTCCGAGGCCATTTCGAAATTCATGCAGTCGCCGGCGTAGTTCTTCACGATGAAAAGCACGCCCGCCCTGCTGCCGACAGCAGTTGCCGCTTCGACGATCTGGTCGGGAGTCGGTGAGGTGAAGATTTGCCCGGGACACGCGGCATCGAGCATTCCGACGCCGACAAAGCCGGTGTGCAAAGGTTCGTGGCCGCTGCCGCCGCCGGAAATCAGTGCGACTTTGTCCGGATTTGGCGAGCGGCGGCGCACGAACTTGCGCTCGGGGCCGAGCACGATGATGTCGGAATGCGCCGCGGCAAATCCGTCAAGGCTCTCCTGCAGCATGGTCTCGACGGAATTGATGAATTTCTTCACTGATCTCCCCCTCCGCCAGGTCAGCACCCGTTATTTTTCGTCTTGCAAAATGTCGGTCAGCCGGCGCGCGAATTCCTGCATCAGCGCATCGATCTGTCCGTTTCTCCTGCTGCTTCCGAGATCCGGCAAATGCAGCGTGATCGTTCGCTCGCGCGGATTCTCCGCGAGCCGGCCCATGCGCCGCGGATGGGCGCGTGCGTATGCGCGAAGGAAAGCGTTTTTGGCCTGCGGCGGGAAATGGCAGACTTCGAAGATGGTGTTGAGGTGCTGGATGGGAATGGGAACCGGATAGGCCGGATTCGAAATCTGGCTGACGAAGCTGCGGTTTTTGCCCATCGCGTGCGCGAGCCGAATGCGCATTCCTGACGGTCTGGAATCCAGCACCTCCTTGAATATGCGCTTGTATTCCGCGACCGCGCTGACTTCTGCCGTCTCTTCGATCGCCGCGTCAGTCACGCCTGCCTCCGTCCGTGCGGCCCAGTTCGTCTATCGCCTGTTTGATCGGAGCCAGCGCCGAAGGATTGACCGAAAGCTCACGCAGGCCGCACGACAGAAGGGCAGGGATGCACCGTTGATCGCCGGCCATGTCGCCGCACAGGCTGACGCCGGTTTCGGTTCGCCTGCCATGAGCAACGGTCCGGCCGATGAGTTCGAGGATCGCCGGATGCAGCGGGTCGAGCAGCTTCGTCAGCGATCCGTTCGAGCGGTCACAGGCCATGACATACTGGGCGAGATCGTTGGAGCCGATCGAGAAGAATGCCGCATTGAACCGATCGACCGTCAGTGCCGCGGCCGGCACCTCCACCATCATTCCCAGCGGAGGTGTCGCCGCGGCAATGCCCTCGCGCTTCAGCGATGCGGCCGCCTCGGCGAACAGGCTTCGGCCTGCCTCGAACTCGTCCGGCGTCGTGACCATCGGAAACATGACCTTGAGATTTCCGCGGACGCCGGCGCGCGCGAGCGCGCGAAGCTGAACGGTAAAGACGTCGGGGCGCGCGAGGCACAGCCGCAGGCCGCGCAGGCCGAGGAACGGATTGGCCTCTCCCTCGGGCGTGAATCCGGCGACCGGCTTGTCGCCGCCCGCATCGAATGTCCGGATCGTCACCGGCCGGTCGCCCGCCCAGCGGAGCACGGCGTCGTAGACCAGGTACTGCGACTCCTCGTCCGGCAATCCGCTTTTTCCTCCGAGCAGAAATTCAGTTCGCATCAGGCCGATGCCGTCGGCATACTGCGCATCCGGGTGTTCGAGATCCTCGACGCGCTGGATATTGATCAGCAGCCGTATGTTCTCGCCGTTCCATGACGCTGCCGCCCGGCGCAGGATCGCACGTGCGGAATCGCGCTTTCCGTGATCGATCTCGCGGCGTTTTTCGAACCGTCCGAACTGCTCCGGCGTCGGATCGAGTTCGAGCGTGGCGTTCTCGCCATCGAGCAGCGCCGTCCTCGCGTCGGGGGACACCGCGCCGAGCTGGACGACCATCGGAACGCCGCGGGCTCTCGGCCAGCATGGCGACGTGGCTGGTCGGACTGCCGCGCAGGAGCGCAAGACCTCCGCCCCGCGACCAGTCCACTTCAAGGAATTGCGATGGCGGCAGATCGTCGGCGCACACGACTGCGCCATCCGGAATTTTCAGGATCTCGGGCCTCGCCGGACCGCGCAGCTTCCGCACGACACGGTCCCGCAGATCCGCCAGATCGGAGGAGCGTGCCTGCATGTACTCGTCGGGCGCGGCGTTATAGCTTGCGATCTGTTCGCCGCAGGCGGACGACCAGGCGGCGTCGGCCGGTGTACCGTCACGGATGGCCGCGAAAATCGGATCGAGGAAATCGTCGTCCTCAAGCAGCGCACTCTGAAACTCGAGGATATCCGCCGCCTCGCCGCCAGCGGCTTTTGCCAGCGCGGCGATCTGCCGGCCCGCGGACACGATCGCGGCGCGCAGCGCGGAATCCTCGTCGTCCGGGGTGCCGGCTGCACGGCCTTCCTGCGGCCCGGCGTCCACACGCACGAACGGGCCGTGGGCAAAACCGCCGGACGCCGTCCTGCCTTTGAACACCTGTGTTGCCGCGTCCGCCCGCATGTTCACTGGTCAGTGTCCGGAAAGTCGGCGGCGACCAGCCCGATCAGAGCCGCAACGGCCGCTTCGGCGTCTTCCCCCGACGCCCTGATCTCGATCATGCTGTCGCGTGCGGCGCGGAGCGCCATAATCTTGCTGACGCTCTTTGCGTTGATCCACTCGGCGGTCGCGGAGGCGCGAACCGAGATCTGCGCCTGGAATTTCTTGGCGAGCTTGGTGAGTTTTACCGCCGGACGCGCGTGCATTCCCGCAGCGTGAATCAGCCGGACGCTGCCGGTGATGATCTCGCCATTCGGGTTTGCGGGTTTCCAACATTATTCCATCATCCCTGTTATTGGCTCCGCGCCGGCGGTCAGCCGGCGGACAGCTCCTCGGCTACGGCTCTCACCTGTTCGAGGGTGCTGCCGCCCGCAGCCTCGGTTGCCGCCATGACGGCGCCTTCCACGATCGGCGCGTTGCACACCACGACCAGATTCCGCCGCTCGGGCTCCAGCATCTCGACCGCCATTTCGCTGTTGGTCTCGGCGCCGCCAAGGTCGACCAGAATTGCCACGCCTTTCGACGACCAGGCACTGTTGATGGCGTCGATGATCAAAGACACGCTGGTGCCGAGCCCCCCGTCTGGATTTCCGCCGCAGAACGCGACGCTGACCTCGCTGCCGACCATCTGGCGCACCATATCGGCCGTGCCTTTGGCGATGTCTTTGGAATGCGAAACGATGACGATGCCGACAGTATCGCTCATGGCGTCGTCTCCAGCGTGTCGCAGACCGCATGCAGGAGGACACAGCTCGAGCGCGCGCCGGGATCGACGTGACCGATGCTGCGGGCTCCGAGAAACGAAGCGCGTCCTTTGGTCGCCTGCATCGGGGCCGTACGCGCTGCCGCTTCGCTTGCGGTCTCGCGGACCCGTCCGATCAGGTCCGGCCGTCCGGATGCGGTCTTCAACGTTTCGAGGACCGGGAACAGAACATCAAGCATCGTCTTCTCGCCGGCCTGTGAACGCCCGCGCGCGCTGACCGCACCGACCGCGTGGGCGAAAACTTCGGTCACGTCCTCCGGCAAGATTCTTCTTTTGCGACAGCGCATCGCCCGCGGCCATAAAGAACGTGCCGTAAAGCGGCCCCGACGCCCCGCCGATTGTCATCACCAGCGTCTTGCCGATGGTCTTGAATGCCTCGTCGAGCGGCTGCGAGCCGATCGCGTCGAGCTTGCTCAAAACGGCTTCGAAGCCCCGCTTCATGTTGGCGCCGTGGTCGCCATCGCCGATGGCCTGATCGAGCGCGGTTAGTTCCGGCGCGCTGGCAATGACCTGCTCGGCGGCTGCCTTCACCAGCGATTTGAATGTCTCGGGCGCAACCGGCATCGGGCACATCCTCAATGAACCGTCGTCGCGATGCGCCGGCCCGCCGCATCGAAAAAAAGCGGCCGGACGAGGTGCAGTTCGACATCCTGTCCGCGGCCAGCGGTTGATGGGGATCCGCGAGAGTCACGAGCATTTGGCCCCTGTATTCGAGATGAACATGATTCTGGTCGCCGAGGTGCTCGACGCGGCGTACGCGACCGACAATTCCGCCACCGTTTGCTGCCTCTATCCGCAGATGCTCGGTGCGGATGCCGATGGTGTCGGTTCCGGGGGGCATCGCCGTCTTCGGGAATGAGGCCTGCCGGAAGGAAGTTGATCTGCGGCGTGCCCAGCCTGCTGGCCACATAGCGGTCGCCCGGATTCTCGTAAATCTCGCGCGGCGTGCCGATCTGAAGAAGTTCGCCGTCTTTGATCACGCCGATGCGGGAGGCCATCGTCATGGCCTCGACCTGATCGTGCGTTACGTAGAGGATCGTCGCGCCGAGTTCGACCTGAATTCTTTTCAGTTCAAGCCGCATCTCGGCGCGCAATTTGGCGTCGAGCGAGGACAGCGGCTCGTCCATGAGATAGATGGCGGGATCGCGAACCAGCGCACGTCCAATCGCCACCCGCTGCATTTCGCCGCCGGAGAGCCGGGTCGCTCGTTGGCGAGCTTGCCGGTGATGTGCAGAAGCTCCGCCGTCCGGTCGACGCGTTCGCGTATCGTCAGCCTCGGGAATTCGCCGGGCACGGGCGACCGCAGCGGGAATGCGAGATTGTCGTAAACCGTCAGATGCGGATAGAGCGAGTATTGCTGAAAGACGAAAGCAATATCGCTCGTTCCCGGCGGATCGGCGTCACGTCCCGGCCGTTGATCGAAATCGACCCGGCGTCAGGACGTTCGAGGCCGGTTGATCAGTCGCAGCGTTGTCGTCTTGCCCGCGCCGCTCGGCCCCAGCAGTACGACAAATTCGCCGTGCTCGATCGCGAGCGACAGATCGCGGACTGCTTCGACATGGCCGAAGCGCTTGCTGACTTGACGGAGAGCGACGTTAGCCATGGCGGGCGCCCCCGATACTTGCCGTTTGAAGACTTGCGGTTCGAATCGCCGAACCGGTGAGGGCATCGAACAGGGACAGACGCTCGGGATTGAAACGTCAGCCCGACCGTTTCGCCGACCTGCACCTGCACGCGCGACGGCAGGCGAGCTTTGATTGCGCCCTGCCCGGTTTCGACCGTGACGATCTGCGTCGTGCCGAGATATTCGGCGCCGAACATACGGCCGCGCACCGGCGCCGCGTCGCGAAAACCGGATGTGCTCGGGGCGCACGCCCAGAACCAGAGGCCCGACGGCGCGCTTGTTCGCAGATCTCGGGTACCGGAACGCTGACGCCGAGGAAATTTCACCGTACGGTCACCGGGTTGGAGCCCGCTCTCGAACGGCATGAAATTCATCGGCGGCGAACCGATGAAATCCGCGACGAACATGCTCGCCGGCCGGTCATACACTTCCTGGGGCGTATCGATCTGCTCGACCCTGCCGGCGTTCATGATCGCAATGCGATCCGCCATCGACATCGCTTCGTGCTGATCGTGGGTAACATAGATCGTGGTCGCGGAAATCCGGTCGTGAAGTTCGCGCAATTCTCCGCACATGAGCTGCGCGAAACTCCGCGTCGAGCGCTCCCAGCGGCTCGTCCATCAGGAACGCCTTGGGCCGGCGCACCATGGCGCGCCCGAGCGCGACGCGCTGCCGGTCGCCGCCGGACAGTTTCGAGGTCTTGCTCGACAGCAGATGTTCGATGCGCAGCAGCCGCGCCGTCTCGACGACCCGGTCGCGCGCTTCGCGGCGATCCATGCCCTGGCACTTGAGCGGAAATCCGATGTTCTGCGCGACGTTCATATGCGGATAGAGGGCGAACAGCTGGAAAACGAAGGCGATATCGCGCGCGGCGGCACGCCTGAACGTGACGTCCTCGCCGTCGAGCAGAATGCGTCCGTCCGTGGGAAGTTCGAGGCCGGCAATCATGCGAAGCGTCGTCGTCTTTCCGCAACCTGAAGGTCCGAGCAGCGCAAAGAACGTGCCGTCTTCGATGGTGAAACTGGAATCGTGCACCGCCGTGAACTGGTCGAAGGATTTGTTCAGATTTTCCACGCGGACCTGTGCCATGTGCGCCTCTATTCCGGAAAGTGGCTCACTGCGACAAAACCCAGCGTGCCGGCAAGGATCGTGACGAACGAATAGCCGTAGAGGTCAATCGACCATGGCTGCATCAGCATGACGATGCCGACCGCAATGAGCGTCATGGCTCCGGTCTCCCACGGTCCCCGCCGGAACCAGCGGGCAAGCCCGCGCGCGCCCATCGCTGATGCCGCTCATTTGCGCACCGCCCCGAAGGTGATGCCGCGCAACAGATGCCGGCGCAGCAGGATGGTGAACAGCACGATCGGAATAACGAACAGCGTGGTCGCGGCTGCGACCGCGGGCCAGTCCTGGCCACCTTCGCCGATGATGAAGGGAATGAAGGGTGGCATGGTCTGCGCGTCGCCGCTCGTCAGGAGCACGGCAAAGGCATACTCGTTCCACGAAAAGATCAGGCAGAATATTGCCGTCGCCGCGATTCCCGTCACGGCCTGCGGCAGCACCACCTTGCGCAGCGCCTGCAGGCGCGTGTAGCCGTCGACCAAAGCGGCTTCCTCGTACTCGCGGGGGATCTCGTCCATGAATCCCTTGAGAAGCCATACGGCCAGCGACACGTTCACTGCCGTATAAAGCACGATCATCCCGGTCCATGTATCCGTGAGGTTGAGTTGCCGGTACATCAGATAGATCGGAATGGCGACGGCGACCGGCGGCATCATCCTGGTCGACAGAATGAAGAAAAGCAGATCATCGGCCAGCGGAATGCGGAAGCGTGAGAAAGCGTAAGCCGCGAGTGTGCCGAGCAGCACCGCCAGAAACGTCGAGCCGAACCCGATCACCAGCGAATTGATGAAGCGCGGCACCACCTTCGACGGACCGGCAATCACCATGTCGTGCCGGCGAACCAGCCTGTCATACCAGGTTGTGGCCGGCGGCAGACTGGCGATGAAATCGGGCGTCTGCCGCGTGCGGACGGTAAAGAGGTTGACGTAGCCCTCGAGCGTCGGCTGAAAGATTACCTTGGGAGGGTACGCGATTGCATCGCTCTGCGATTTGAATGCCGTCGCTGCGATCCAGACCAGCGGCAGAATGGCAATCACCGCATAGATAATGACGATCGCGCCCGCGAATGTTTTCACCCGCGGCGAGGCCTCGACGATGGAATGAGCCGTGGATCTGACGCCGGCCGTCATCGCTGCTTCACCCTGTTGAGCGCTTTGACGTAGATGTTTGCGGCACCGAAAACAGTGACGAACAGAATGATCGCGAGCGCCGAGGAATAGCCGGTGCGCCATTTTTCGAACGCCGCCCGTTTCAGCGTGATCGAGACCAGCTCGGTCGTAGAACCGGGGCCGCCCGAGGTGAGCAGATTGACCATGTCGAACATCTTGAAGTTCTCGATGGCGCGGAACAGCACCGCCAGCATCAGAAACGGCATCACCATCGGCAGCGTGATGGACCAGAACTGCCGCCACGGCGAGGCGCGGTCGACTTCGGCGGCCTCGTAGATGTAATCCGGGATCGAGCGAAGTCCGGCGAGGCAAATCAGCATCACGTAGGGCGCCCACATCCAGCTGTCGACCAGAACGATCGTCCACGGCGCCAGCGCGACCTCGCCGGTCATGCTGAACGAACTCGGCGGAATGCCGGTGAAAAGGCTGATCAGATAATTGAACGGCCCGATCTGCGGCTGGAGCAGAAGCGTCCAGAAATTGCCGACCACGGCCGGCGACAGCATCATCGGCAGGAGAATGATTGTCGTCCAGAAACTGTGCGAGCGGAACTGGCGGTTGATCAGCAGCGCAAGACCGAATCCGATGACCACCTGCAGCACCACGGTCGAGATGACGAACTGGGCCGTCGTCTGCATCCGGACCCAGAGATCCTCATCGCCGAGAATGTCGGCGTAATTGTCCAGGCCGACAAACCGCAGCGGCAGGTAGGACATGCTCAGGTTGAGGCTGGTGAACGACAGCCGGATCATCCAGATCAGCGGAAAGATGTTGATCGCGAGCAGGAGTGCGATTGTCGGCGTGACGAACAGCCAGGCGATGGCGCGGTCGGACAGGCCGCGCACCCGCCTCGCAGCGCGAAGGCCGGTCTGCACGCCGATGCGGTTGACGGGAGCGTCGGATTGAATGATGGCCGTCATTCTTGCTGCGTGACTTTATGATCTGGCTGCGCCGTTCACTGGCTGGTCTCCCCGGATGCAAGTACCGGGGAGACCCGTTGCGTAAAGCATGGTCGGCGAAACGCCGCGCTTACTCGGATGCGACGGTCTTGCCCTGTTCCTTGAAGACCTTGGTCCAGTCCTTGACCAGCAGATCGAGCGCCTGCTGCGCGGTCCCCTTGTCGGCGACGACGTAGTCATGCACGCGCTTCTGCATGTCGAGCAGGAGCTGGGCGTAGGAGGGCTCCGCCCAGAAGTCCTTCACGATCCCCATCGACTCCAGGAATTGCGGAGCAAACGGCGCGCTCTTCGGGAAACCCGGCGCGTCGACGACCGCCTTGAGCGCCGAATAACCGCCGATCTCCCACCATTTCTGCTGGACCTTCGGCTGGGCGAACCATTTGATATAGCGCAGCGCGTCCTCCTGGTGGTCGGAGGTGGCGACGACCGAGATGCCCTGGCCGCCGAGCTGCGTGAAGTGGCCGTTCGGACCGGCGGGATTGACGAAGAAGCCGATCTTGTCGCCGCCGACATTGGGATCCTTGTAGAGGCCGGGGAAGAAGGCGAACCAGTTCATCTGCATCGCCACCTGGCCCGACTTGAAGGCGTCGAGGCCTTCCTGCATGTAGGCGTTGGTCATGCCCGGAGCGGTGCAGCACTTGTAGAGTGACTTGTAGAATTCGAGCCCTTTGACGGCGTCCGGCGAATTGACGAAGCCCTTCATCTGATACGGCTTCTTCGGATTGTCGTATTCGAAGCCGTAATTGTAGAGCACGTTGGTAACGCCCATGGTGATGCCTTCGGAGCCGCGCTCGGTGAAAATATAGGCGCCGTAGACTTTCTTGCCGTCGATCTCGCGGCCCTGGAAGAATTCGGCGATCTGCTTCAGCTCTTCGTAGGTCTTTGGCGGCGCAAGGTCGCGGCCGTATTTCTTCTTGAACTCGGCCTGAAGTTCGGGCCGCGCGAACCAGTCCTTGCGATAGGTCCAGCCGACCGCGTCGGCCATCGCCGGCAGCGCCCAGTAGTTCGGCGTAGTTCTTCGGCCACTCCGAATAGCCGAGCACGGTCGCCGGCACGAAGTCGTCCATGGTGATGTGTTCTTTGGCGAAGAAGTCGTTCAGCTTGACGTACCAGTGATTTTCGGCCGCGCCGCCGATCCACTGGCTGTCGCCGATGATCAGGTCGCACAGTTTGCCGTGGGAATTAAGTTCGTTGAGGAAGCGGTCGGCATAGCTCGTCCAGGGGACGAACTCGTATTTCATCTCGATGCCGGTTCTTTGGTGAAGTCCTTGCCCAGTTCGACCAGCGCATTGGCCGGATCCCAGGCCGCCCAGCACAGAGTCAGTTGTTTGCTTTGAGCCGCGGCCGGCGCGCTGGCGAGCGCCGTCAATGCCACGCCGGCGAAGAAAGCGAGCGCGCCGCCCGCGACTTCCACCGCCGTGCAGTTTCGGATTTTCGCATGTGTTTCCCCTCTCTTGAACGATCGTTCCGGAGCGCCCTCGGCCGGATACGATGCAGGCACCAAGCCCATGCGGGCTGAGGCTTTCAGTTCAAGGCCGGGACGCGGCGGTCATGCCGGCCGCCGCCTCTCTCCCTGTCGTTGCCTCCGGGCGCGATTTTCAGTTTGCTTATTACTTAACAAGGTAGAGCGGATTTTCGGCCGTCGTCAAGAGCCCGCGGGTCGGCACCCGAAAAGCAGTCTCGCGCCCATCGCAGGCCGAAGCCATACCCCTGAAAGATCTGAAAAATCCATATTTTACGGGCGTTACGTGCCACCTTTTGCCGTTGTCGCTGCGGTGGGCCAAACCCCAATTCGCCGTCCAACAGCGGCGCTCGATGGATCGGCGAGCCGATCTTTCGAATGGCCGCGGATGCGATTACTAACACGTCAACTAAACGTCGGGACGCCCGCCGGGGTCGACGGGCGCGAATTCACGGGGCTTCGGCGCGTCACTCCTTCAGGCGCTTGAGTTCGCTTTCCAGCGAATACGGCGCGATGAGATCATCGACGAGGCCGGTGGCGCTATCCCAGTCGAAAGTGCGAAAGCTGTGGCCGCACGTGACGAAGCGCGCGCCGGCATAGAACATTTCATATTGCGTGTGGCGGGAGCCGAATTCGGAGCCGATCGCGTCCCAGGCCGCCTTGAGAATCTTCACCTTCTGCTCCGGTTCAAGGGTTGCCGAGCGCTGGGTCTTGTTGATGATCGCCGCCATTTCCGGGTTGCCGAAGTCCGCGACCGAGGAAGGCAGCATGATGAGGGCGCCACCGGCCAGATCGCGGATGGTCCGTATCACCTGCGGATAGAGGTCCTGGGTAATAACCTGCGCCGAATACATGAAGTGTTTGTTCGGTACGTACCATTCGCCGAGCTGCGAGCCTGACGCCTCCATGCCGGAGAGCATGGCGTTGACCATGCCGACCTGGGCGGCCAGCATGCCGAGCTGCTCGGACACCGCCGGCATTCTGGTGGTGCCGATCGCTTCGGTAATGCGGCGCGCGACGCCGGCCAGAAATGCGATTTTCACCGACAGCCGGATCTGCGCCTGGTAGTTTTGATAGGCGTGCCCCTGTGTGTCATGGAATTGCGCGCGGCACATATCGGGATCGCGATACACGAAGACCCGATCCCACGGCACTCTGACGTCGTCGAAATACATCAAGGCGTCGTTCTCGTCGAAGCGCGAGGAGAACGGATTGTCGTAAACCGAAACGGCGTGTGCTTCGTACGACTTGCGCGACAGCACGCGCAGTCCCTTCGCGTTCATCGGCACCGCGCAGGAGAATGCGAGGTCCTCTTCGCCCGCCTTGAGCGGCTGCAGACTGGCGACAAACACCTCGTTCGCCATGATCGATGAAGTGCCGAGCATTTTCGCGCCACGGATGGTGATGCCGCCGGAGTCCTCATCGACGACGCGCGCGACCATGTCCTCCTGCTGCTCGCCCCACGCCTTGCCGCGTTCGGCCTGCGGATTGATGATGACGTAAGTCAGGAACAGGTCGCTCCTGCTGGCGTAGTCGAAATAATCCGCGAACGCTTTGGCGCGCGCGGCCCCGTGTTTGCGGAATACGTCGATCCCCATGCGTTGCCCGACCAGCGAGGAAGCGAGATGGTCGGGCGAACGTCCGAGAAAGCCTCCTGACAGCGTCGCCCAGGCCTGCATTGCCTTGCGGCGCTGTACCATCTCGTCGTAGTTGCGCGGCATCTGCCAGGCGCGATTGACGCGGCGGCTTCCACCGTTGGGCTGAAAGGTCATCAATTCGAGATTTTCCGGCTGCGCCTGGAAGTCGTAAAGCGCGGCGGCGGAGCGGATCGAATTGCGAAAAGCCTCGTGCCCGGTCACGTCATCTATGAGTTTGCCGTCGAGGTAGACGGTGCGGCCGTCTCTGAGTGAACTGATATGCCCGGCGCCGGTCTTGCAATCGCTCATCTCCGCTCCGTCGGTCTCGCCGTCGGGCTCAGGCAGGCCCGTCGGTGCCTGTGACGTCGTCTCCCGTACGCCTGCGCCCCCAGCGTAGCTCACGGGTTTGTATGGCGCGAGCAATCCGACCGCACCTTGCAGATTTTTTCGCCGGATTACAGGGAACGCTCATCGTCGGGAGGATGCGTCCGCGAAAATGTGCTATTGTTTAGGTCCAGGCGGAAGGCGCTCTGACGGATATAAACCGGCGCGGGCCGCGAGCGGGACGGTACGTCCAGCGGGTCAACGATGATGCCGGCGATTTATCCAATCCGGGTGGTGGTCGTGTTTCTGTGCGGGGTCGGCTTCGGTCTGCTCACGCTCTGCGCGTCCGCAGGTGCTCAAAACGTTCCGCCGCCCGCGGTATCGACCGTGCCGGTGAGCAGTCGTGAAGTAACCGACACGGCGGTTTTTATCGGCCGCGTCGTTGCCATCAACAAAGTTGATGTCGTTGCGCGGGTGCAGGGATTCATCGAGCAGCGCTATTTTACCGAAGGGCAGCAGGTGAAAACCGGCGACCTTCTGTTTCGTATTGAACAGGCGACATACAAGGCAGCGGTCGAGCAGCAAACCGCCAATCTGGCCAAAGCAAAAGCATCCGAGGTGAATGCCGCGCTTCAGTTGCAGCGTGGCAGGGAGCTTGTCCGCACCCAGAACATTCCGCAGTCGACCGTCGACCAGCGCGCGGCCGACGAAGGCGTGGCGCAGGCCGAAGTGATGGTTGCGCAGGCGGCCCTCGACCAGGCCGAAATCAATTTCGCCTATACGGAAATCCACTCCCCGATTGACGGCCGCATCGGCCTCGCCAATTTCACCGAGGGCAATCTTGTCGGGCCGACATCCGGGAGCCTCGCTACGATCGTCAGCCAGGACCCGATTTACGTAATTTTTCAGGCGAGCGAGCGTGACGTTCTCGACTACAAGCGTCGGCTGGCGGCCGCGGCCGACGGCAACAACCATGTGGTGGTTCACGTCCGGCTGCCTGACGGCAGCATTTATGCCCTGCCGGGACTGACCAACTTTCTCGATATCCAGGTAGGCAACACCACCGATACGGTCGCGGTGCGCGCCAAATTTGCGAATCCGGACGGGGTTCTCGTGCCAGGCGGGTTTGTCAGCGTCGTTGTCGAACGCGGCGCACCCAGGGCAGCGCTGGTGGTTCCCCAGTCGGCCGTGCAACTCGACCAGGCCGGCCGCTACGTATTGGTGGTCGATGCCGCCAGCAAGGTGGAACTGCGGCGAATTACGACGGGGGCGGAGCAGGGCACCGACATTGTTGTGACCGAAGGCCTCAAGAGCGGCGAACAGATCATCGTTCAGGGCATTCAGAAGGTACGTGTCGGTCAGGTCGTCACGGCCACCCCGGCGGCGGGACACTAAAGCGGATGTTCTCGGATATTTTCATCGACCGGCCGCGTCTCGCCTCGGTCATTGCAATCGTGATCACTTTATGTGGCGCGGTGGCCATTCCCATTATTCCGGTAGCGCAGTTTCCGGATATCGTTCCGCCGCAGGTCCAGCTCACCGCGAATTATCCGGGGGCCGATGCCGAGCTGATCGAAACCACCGTTGCCCAGCCGCTTGAGCAGCAAGTCAACGGCGTCGATAACGCGCTCTATTATCAGTCGGCGAGCGGGGCGGATGGCAGCTATACGCTCACCGTCACCTTCGCGCTGGGTACGGATTCGGACATCGATACCGTCAACGTGCAGAACCGCGCCAGCCTCGCGACTGCGGTATTGCCGCCCGAGGTTTCACATGCCGGCCTCACCATCCGCAAGAAATCCGCGGCGCTGCTGCAAATCATAAACATCTATTCTCCGAACAATACATACGACTCGATCTATCTGAGCAACTACGCGACCATCAACATCATCGATACGCTCGCGCGCATAAAGGGCGTCGGGCAGGTAAACCTTCTTGGTCCGCTCGATTATTCGCTGCGGATATGGATTGATCCGGATCGGCTTGCCCAGTTCAACCTGACGCCGAATGATCTCATCAACGCGGTCGCGAACCAGAACACGCAGGCGGCGCTCGGACGCATCGGTGCTGCTCCGGTGTCGACCGACCAGCAGGTTCAACTGACGATCAAGACGACCGGCCGGCTGGCGAGGCCGGAAGAGTTCGCGCAGATTGTGCTGCGCGCCAATCCGGACGGCTCGGTGGTTCGTATAAAGGATGTCGCCCGCGTCGAGACCGGAGCAAAATCGCAGGATCGCCACAGCCGGTTCAACGCAGCGCCGACGGCTGCGATCGGCATCTATCAGTCGCCGGGCTCCAACGCTGTGGATGTGGCGGCTCACGTGCGCGAATCCCTGAACCACCTGTCGGCGCGTTTCCCCGGCGATCTCGCCTACAACGTGTTCTTCGACAGTACCGTATTCGTCACTGCGACCGCGCGCGAGGTGATCCGTACGCTAATCGAAGCCATCGTCCTGGTCGGCATCGTGGTGTTCCTGTTTCTCGGCCGGATCCGGACGACGCTGATCCCGCTGATCACCGTTCCGGTGTCGATCATTGGCACGTTCGCCGTTCTGCTTGCCGTCGGCTACACGGCAAACACGGTGTCTTTGCTGGCGCTGGTGCTCGCCATCGGGATCGTCGTGGACGACGCCATCGTCGTCGTCGAAAACGTCGAACGCGTTATCGATCAGGAACCCGATCTTTCGGTTCCGCAGGCGTGCAAGAAGGCGATGTCCGAAATTACCGGACCGATCATCGCCATTACCCTCGTCCTGCTCTCGGTATTTATTCCGGTGGCCTTTGTTCCCGGGATAAGCGGCCAGTTGTTCCGGCAGTTCGCGGTCGCCGTCTCGACCGCGATGCTGATCTCGGCGCTGAATGCGCTGACTTTAAGTCCGGCGCTTTGCGCAGTGTTGCTCAAACGCGGGCAGACCGCGCGCGGTCCGATGCGCCATGTGCTCGGTGCGATCGATCGGGTGCGCGACGGATACAAGGCGGCCGTGACCCGGCTCGCAAGGTTCGCAATCGTCGGCGTCGTGGCCGTTGCGTGCGTGGTGGTGGCTTCGCTCCTGCTGTTCAACAGGCTGCCGCAGGGCTTCCTGCCGGAGGAGGACCAGGGCGCCTTTTTCAGCGTTGTCCGTCTTCCCGAGGGAGCGTCGGTCAATCGCACCGAAGAAGTCGTCAAGCAGATCGAAGACATCGTCAGGCCGATACCCGGCGTCGAAGGCATCCTGTCGGTGGTGGGACTTAATTTCATCGACTACATCGCGGCCTCGAACCAGGCATTCTTCGTCATTCGTCTCAAGCCCTTCGACGAACGCACCGATCCGTCGCAAAGCGCCGGCGCGATCATTGCGCACCTGCGCCCGCGTCTTGCCGCGATCAGCGGCGGTATCGCTTTTCCGTTCAATCTGCCGCCCATTTTCGGCCTCGGCACCACCGGCGGCTTCCAGTACGTGCTCGAGGCGCTTCAGGGACAGGCCCCGACCGACATCGCGGCGACGTTGCGCGGCCTCATCGTTGCCGCGAACCAGCAGCCGGAACTGGCCGGCGTCTACAGCACCTACGCGGCGGACACGCCGCAGGTCTTTCTTGACATCGACCGCGACAAGGCACAGGTGCTCGGCATCAGGATCACCGATATTTTCAATGCCCTGCAGTCTGCGCTCGGCAGCTACTACATCAACGACTTCAACGCTTTCGGCCGCACGTGGCAGGTCAACATCGAGGCCGATACCAAATTCCGCAGCCGGATCGACGACATCGACCGCGTATATGTGCGCAACGCGCAGGGAGAAGTCGTGCCGATGCGTGCGCTGGCCAAAGCAAGGCTGGTGGAGGGACCGCAGACGGTCGTGCGCTACAACGGGTTTCGCGCAGCCATCGTCAACGGCGCGGCGAAGCCGGGTTACAGTTCCGGCGCCGCGCTGGCGGCGATGGAGCGGATATCGGCCGCCACGCTGCCCGCTGACTACAGCTACGAGTGGACCGGCACCGCGCTTCAGGAAAGAGCGGCAGGCGGCAAGACCGGCATCGTGCTCGGCCTGGCCGTCCTTTTCGCTTACCTGTTTCTGGTCGCGCTCTACGAAAGCTGGAGCATTCCGGTCCCGGCCCTGCTTTCGGTCAGCGTCGCCATTCTCGGTGCGATCGTCGCGATCGTGATCGCGAAGCTGAGCTTTGACGTCTACGCCCAGATCGGACTGGTCGTTCTCATAGCGCTTGCTGCGAAAAACGCCATTCTGATCATAGCGTTTGCCGTCGAACAGCGGGCCCTCGGCAAGGATGTCAGGGCCGCCGCGATTGAAGCGGCCGGGCTTCGGTTCCGCCCGGTGGTCATGACCAGTTTCGCTTTCATTCTCGGCCTGCTGCCTCTTGTGGTTTCGGGCGGCGCGGGTGCGCTGACCCGTCATGCCGTCGGAACACCGGTATTCGGAGGGATGCTTGCGGCGACAATTTTTGGAATCTTTGTTATTCCGCTACTCTACATTACCGCGGAACGGTTGAGGAACCGCGGCAACACACGGAGCCTTCAGGAATGACTGACGCATTAGGGTGGCGGCGCAAGTTCGGGGTGCTGGGTCCCTCGACCAATACGATTGTGCAGCCCGATTTCGACGCCATGCGGCCGATTGGCGTCACCAACCACTACAGCCGGATATTTACGCCGAATGCCGATGCCGTCAGCAATGAGAGCTTCAGGGCCGCGACCGACGTGATCGCGTCGAATGTGATCGATGCCGTGCGCAGCGTCATGACGTGCCTGCCCGATTATCTCGTGATGGGAATGTCGGCGGTGACGTTCATCAATGGCGAGAAGGGCGCCGCAGCATTCCAGCGGCAGGTCGAGGAAACGTCCGGCGTCAAAATCAGCATCGGAAGCTACTCGACCGCCGCCGCCCTGAAGCGCTATGGCGGCGTGCGGCGCATCGCCGTTCTGTCGCCCTACTGGCCGGTCATGAACATCGAGGTCGCGCGGTTTTTCACCGACATGGGCTACGAGGTGGTGCGCGATATCTGCCTTCACTGCCGGTCGTGGACGCAGATCGCGGAGCAGACCCCGGAAACCCTGCGCGACGCACTCCGCAGGCTCGATGGCGACGATGTCGATGCAATCGTCCAGGTCGGAACCAACCTGTCGATGGTCAGTCTGGCGGCTGCTGCCGAAATGTGGCTCGGCAAACCGGTCATCGCGATCAATACCGCGACTTATTGGCACGCCCTGCGCGCCAACGGGATCGAGGACCGCAAGGAAGGCTTCGGCCGGCTGATGGCGGAATTCTGAGGGGGCGCCTTTGACCAGTAACGGCGTGCTGACGGCCGGCAGGGCAACGATTGCGCGGGTCGTCGATCTCGACCCGTTTGCCCTTCCGCTGGCCGGTATATTTCCGGGCGCCGCCATTGCGGACCTCGAAGCGGCGGCCGCGGTATTGGCCGACCGGCACGTCGATTATGCGGCGGGCAACGTGCTGCTCGCCGTGCAAAGCCACCTTGTGCGTTTCGCCGGCAGGACGATTCTGATCGATACCTGCGTCGGCGAGCACAAGGCGCGCCCGTTGCGCCCGGAGTGGAACCAGCGTGCCGAAACGCGCTATCTCGCCAACCTGGCGTCGGCCGGATGTGCGCCCGAAGACGTCGATATCGTCATGTGCACGCATCTGCACGCCGATCATGTCGGCTGGAACACCCGGCTGCAATCGGGTGCCTGGGTACCGACGTTCCGGAACGCGCGCTATGTCGCGACACGCCGCGACATCGACCAGCGTGCGGCCGATGCCGCAAAATCCCCGCAGGCCAATCACGGCAGCTACCAGGACAGCGTGCTGCCGATTCTCGAAGCCGGCCTGTTCCAGACGATGCAGCCCGGTGACGAACTCGCCGAAGGGGCGACGATTGTCGACCTCAAGGGTCACTCGCCCGGCCAGATCGGCCTCGACATCGCGGTGGGAGGCGGCTCGCGTGTGCTGTTTTGCGGCGACGCGATTCACAGCCCGGTGCAGGTATTCTATCCGGAATGGTCGAGCGGCTTCTGCTTCGACAAGGCCGAGGCGGTGCGCACGCGGCGGATGCTGCTGCAACGGGCGGTCAGCGAAGACCTGATGCTCGTTCCCGCGCACCTGCGCGCCGCCGGCATGCGGGTTACCGAAAGCCGGGGCGGCTTTGTTCCCGTCATTGAGGACCTGGGGTAAATTCGGGGGCGGGCCGAGCGAGACATAGACGCGCGCGCCGTGCCGCAGATCGATGCGCGCCGTTGTCGAAGGCCGCCGCGCGCGCGTCCAGCGGCGTCCGGACGCTGCATTCTTGACAGCCGCCGCGCGGCGGGGGACATGAGTGGGCCGGGCGAACATGACCAGCTTTACGGTATCAGGCGAACGATCCCGAAACCTACTTCCTGAAAGACTGCGATGGACTCTGACGTGCCGTTTCCCGCGCGCGGCCCTTCCCTTTGGGCACAAGACAGCCGGCTGGCGTTAACCCCATGAAGTCGGGATCGTTCGCTGCGCGATCCCGCGCGATCCGGCAAACGCCGGCCTTTCCGCTCGCGATCGTGGTGATCCTAGTGCTCGCCGGCATAGCGGTCGGCGGCCAGATCATTGCCCGCCAGGTGGTATCCGGACTACTGCTTGGCTCGATCTACATGACGGTCGCCGTTGCGTTCACGCTGACCATCGGCGTTCTCAATTTTCTCAATTTCACGATCCCGTCGCTGTTCATGCTCACCGGAATGGTGGCGTGGGGACTGCTCGCGCAACGGCTACGTCAGATTCGCGGGCGGCTGGGGCTGGCTCGTTGCGCTTGCGGCGGGCGTTGCCGTGGCGGTCGCTGCCTCGCTGCTCGTGGAACGCTTCACGTTCCGCTATCTGAAGATGAAGCACGGCGACGCGATCGAGCACGCCATCCCGCTGGTTTCGTCGCTGGGCTTTCTGATCATCTTCGAGCATCTGGTGTTGATCACGCTCGGCTCGGAATCGCAGCGTTTCGCCGTCCCGTTCAAGGCCGACGTGCACCTGGCGAACCTGGTTCTTGGCGTGCCGCAGCTCGCGAGCTGCGCGCTGGCGGTGGCGGTCGTCGCGGCGCTCAGTCTCACGCTGAAAAGCACCAAAATCGGCAGGGCGCTGCGAACCATCGCCGAAAATCCCGATACGGCCTCGCTGCTCGGTGTTGAAATCGACAAGGTCGTGCCGGTCGTATTCATCCTTACCGGACTTCTGGCGGGCGTCGCCGGCGCTCTGTTCACCGTAAACTACGGCGACGTGTCGCCGTTCATGGGCGACAATGTCGGGACCAAGGCGATCGCAGCAATGGTGCTCGGCGGCATCGGCTCGATCTGGGGCGCTATCGCCGGGGGTCTCCTTGTCGGTCTGGCCGAAACGCTGTCGATTTATTTCCTCGGCGGCGATTCCGTGACGATGGTGGTCTGGGGACTTCTGCTCGCGATCATCATTATCAGGCCAAAAGGACTGTTCGGTACGGCTGCCGCCGGGAAGGGGAAATTGTGATGCCCCACCGGTCAACCGCCTGCTGCGACCGGGAGGTGCTGCGGCAATGAGCGGCTATCTCTCGGGCACGCTGGCGATCCTGTGCATCAATCTGATTTTCGCCTACGGCGTATTCATTCCGGCCTCCGCCGGCCAGATCAATCTCGGCGGTGCCGGCTTTCAGGCCATTGGCGCCTACAGCGCCGCCTGGCTTTCCAGCGTGGCGGATTTCCCGGTGTGGGTCACGATTCCCGCGGCCATGGTGATTGCCGGTCTTGTCAGCTTTCTGATCTCCTTTCCGGTGCTGCGCACGCGCGGCGTTTACATGGTGCTCGCGACGTTTGCTTTCGGCGAGGTCGTCGCGGGCTTTCTGCTTCGCTCGACTTTCTTCGGCGGCGCCATCGGCATGGTCGTTCCGGCCCATGTGAGATTGCCGCTGCTTGTCGTATGTGCGATTGCGGTGATCCTGCTTTCCTTTTATCTGATGGCGACGAGGCTCGGCCTTGCGATGCGGTCCATCAACGACGATGAGGCCGCCGCGATCGTGATCGGCGTCAATGTGCGCGCCGTGCAGGTCGCCGCGTTTACCATCGGCGGTGCGTTTGCGGGTCTCTCCGGCGCGCTTTATGCGCACAACTTCAGTTTTGTCGAGGCGCAGTATTTCAATTCGCTGCTGTCGATCTATGTCCTGCTGTTCGTGCTGATTGGCGGCGTGCAGACGGCGTGGGGGCCGCTGGTCGGCACGATGTTCTTTACCCTTGTGCCGGAGCTGTTGCGCGTCGGCGGATCGTGGCGCTACGTTGCCTTCGGCGTCGCCATCGTGGTGATGATGACGCTTCGTCCGCAGGGCATTGTGACGCGCGCGATGATCGACCGGATATCGCCGTGGCGATGGGCGTCCCGGCGGTCCGGAGCGGGGGCGTAGCATGGCCGCCAAACCGGCGCTGGCGCTCAACGGCGTGACCAAGCACTTCGGCGGCGTCACCGTGGCCGACAGCATAACCTTTGAGGTGCCGTCGGGCTCGCGAATGGCGCTGATCGGGCCCAACGGCGCCGGCAAGACGACTCTGTTCAATCTGATTTCCGGCGTGTACGAGCTCGACGAAGGCAGCATTCTGCTCGACGGCGCGCCGATCGAAGATCTGCCGCCGAGGCTTCGCGTGCGAGCCGGTCTTTCGCGCTCGTTCCAAAACATCCGGCTGATGCCGCACCTTTCGGTGATCGAAAACGTCATGCTCGGACAGCACGTGCTGGCTTCCGGCGTGGGCGAACTGCTTCGTCCGCTCTCGTGGCAGCGCCACGGCCGGTGGCGCCGGCTTGCGGGCGAAAGCCTGCGCGACGCCGGGATCGACGTCGATCCCGACGCGGACGTTTCCGGGCTCTCTTACGGCATCCGCAAGAAGATCGAGGTGGTGCGCGCGCTGATGAGCCGGCCGCGGCTGCTGATGCTCGACGAGCCGGCGGCCGGGCTTAATCCCCGGGAAACGGCCGAGCTGTCCGCGTTTCTAAAGTCCGTCGCCTGGGACGGGCTCACGCTGCTTGTGGTCGAGCACGACATGTCGTTTGTCCACGACCTGTGCGACCGGACCGTCGTGCTTAATTTCGGCCGGCTGATCTACCAGGGCTCGACCCGCGGCGTGCAGGACGACGAGAACGTGCGCGCGGCCTATCTCGGCAGCCGGCGTGTCGCAACCGATGGGGCCCACACTGCTGCTTGAAGTCGAAAATCTCGACGTCCGCTACGGCCGCACCCACGCGGTGAAGGGCGTTTCGCTGTCCGTCGGGGCGGATGAACTGGTGACCGTTCTGGGCGCCAACGGCGCCGGCAAGACCTCGCTGCTGCGCGCCCTGCAGGGACTGGTTCCGGCCGCGGGCGGAAAGATTCGCTTTGACGGTCAGGATATCTCGGCGCTCTCGCCCCCGCAGCGGCTGCGCCGGCATCTCGCTTTGGTGCCCGAGGGACGGCAAATCGTGCTTGGTCTTTCAGTGCACGAAAATTTGCAGATGGGGACTTACTGCCGGACCGACGCCGGGGCCGAGCGGGATATCGACGCCATCTACGACCGCTTTCGAAGCCTCGCGGCGCGGCGGAAGATGCCGGCTTCGGTGCTCTCGGGCGGCGAGCAGCAAATGCTGGCAATCGGCCGCGCGCTGCTGGCAAAGCCCAAGCTGATGATGCTTGACGAGCCGTCACTTGGACTGTCGCCGCTGCTGGTCGAGCAGCTTTTTGAGCTGATCGTCAGCCTGTGCCGGGAAGGGCTGGCGATTTTGCTCGTCGAGCAGAATACCCGGATGGCGCTGGAAGTCGCGTCACGCGGGCTGGTAATGGAATTGGGCCGTGTCGTCATGGCGGGGCCGGTCGAGGCGCTCCGGCATGATGAAGGTCTCGCCGACGCCTATCTTGGTAAAAGCAGATAACAATCGGAGTCCACGACATGAAAAAGTTCGGCAGAGAGACGGGCATTTTGGTGGCGGCGATCGCGGCGCTGACCGTCGCGGCGGCTTCTCCGGCCATGGCGCAGGAGATCGTGATCGGCCTGAACATGGTTAAAAGCGGTGCGCTCAAAAACGTTGGCGAGGCGACCGAAACTTCGGTCGACATCGCGGTGGCCGAAATAAACGCCGCGAACGGCGTCGCCGGCAAAAAGATAAGAGTTGTCAAATTCGATACCGGCAGCGATCCGAAGCAGGCCGCTACCGGTACCCAGAAATTCGCGGAAGACGACAAAGCGCTCGCCATCATCGGTCCGTTCTCGTCGGGTGAAGCGGCGGTGGGTTTCCCGGTCGGCGAGCGGCTCGGCATCGTGGAGATGTCTAATTCGTCGTCGCAACCCGGATTGACCGCCAATTACACCTATGCGTGGCGGTTCGTGTCCGACGAGGGCAAACAGTTCACCCGACTGCTCAAGACGCTGAAGAACAAGTCGATCAAAGTCGACAAGGCGGAGATCCTTTACGTTTCCGACGAGCGCGTTTCCAATATTTCGGGCACCAAATTCTATCCGGCGATACTCAAGGCCAACGGCATCACTTTCGGTGACCCGATCGCCTTTCAATACAACAGCTTCGATCTGTCGCCGCAGGTCTCGCAAGCGCTCGAACGCAAGCCGGACGTCATCGCGCTGGCCGGAACGCCGGACAGCGCGGGCAAGGTGATCAAGGAGCTTCGCCGGCAGGGCTTCCAGGGCCGCGTCATCGGCTCCCAGATCTTTGCCGATCCCAATTCTCTTGAACTGTTCGGCGGCGATGCCGACGGCATGCTGATCGTCGCCGGATTCTGGTGGGACCGCACCGATGCTACCCGCGCCTTCACGAAGAAATTCGCTGAGGAAAACGCAAAGCGCGGACTGACGGTGAAGAAAATTCCGCATCATACGGATGCGAACGCATACGACATCGTGTACGTGCTCAAGCAGGTGATGGAGAAGGCAGGGGTGACCGGCGATCCCGCCAAACTGGAGCAGGAGCGTACCGCGATCCGCGACGGGCTCAAGACCGTGCGGTTCAGCGGCATCACCGGCGACAATACCTGCTTCGACGCCCGGCGCGATGCGGAGCTTCCCGGCTTCGTGATCGAGATCAAGGACAAGAAATGGAATCTGTTCGACTCTTGGCCCGCGGATCCCTGTCCGTAAGATGCCCGGCGACCGCATGAGACGCATCTGCATTCTCGGCGGCTGCGGCGGCATCGGCCGCAGCCTGGTCGCTGCCTGCGTTGCCAACGGTGACGACGTGGCGGTGCTCGATCTGAAATCCTCGCTGGCCGGACATCCGCCGCCGGCGGGCGCGTGGGCGATCGAGGTCGACGCCGCCGACGAGATTTCCGTCCGCAACGCGTTCGGGATGCTCGGCGAACGATGGAGCGGACTCGACGGATTCGTGAATGCGGCGGGCTTCCTGATCGCCATGCGGCCGCTTGCGCAGACGCCGACCGAGGACTTCGACGTCACGCTCAACGGCAATCTGCGCGCCGCCTTCGTGTCCTGCAAGGCGGCGATGCCGTTGCTGGAGAAGGGCGATGCGCCCAGTCTGGTGAATATCGCCTCGGGACTCGGCGCATTTATCCGGCCGCAGTATGGACCGTATTCGGCGGCGAAAGCCGGGATGATCGCGCTGACCAAAACGCTCGCGCTCGAACATGCACCGCTGGTGCGCGCAAACACCGTCGCGCCCGGCGCGGTCGATACGGCTTTCCTGCGCGGCGGCACGGGACGTTCGAGCGGGCGCAATGCGCCGAACATCGATATCGCGGCCTACAGCGCGGCGATTCCGTTGCGGCGGATCGCGGTGCCTGAGGACATCGTTGGCCCCATCCTGTTTCTGCTCGGGCCCCACAGCGCGTATATGACCGGGCAAACGCTGTGGGTTAACGGCGGCGCTTATATGCCATGAGCGTCGGTCGTGGCCGCAGGCAGTCGCGGACGCCTAGACAGCACTGGCGCCCCGTGATCACGAAACGCCAACGTTCATCGCGCCGAGGCGGTCGATCTCGCATTGCATGACGTCGCCCGGCTGGACGCGGCCGACGCCCTCGCACGTTCCCGTCATGATAATGTCCCCAGGCCACAGGGTATAAAACTGCGAGGCCCAGGAGATCTGGCGGGCGATCGGCATGATCATCTGTGCGGTATTGGACGACTGCCGCAGTTCGCCGTTTACCCTGAGACTGAACGCGAGGCTGCCAGGATCGGGCACCTCGTCTGCCGTTGTCAGCCACGGTCCGAGCACGGCGTAGGTGTCCACCGATTTGCGCAGGCTCCGGTCCTCGGTACCGCGCACCACCATGTCGAGCGCGATCGCGTAGCCGGCGACGTATTGCAGCGCGGTGTCTTCGCTGACATTCGACGCCTTTTTGCCGATCACGACCCCAAGCTCGATCTCATGATCGGTGCGGCGATCCGGGAAATGAATCTTAACGCCTTCGCCGCACCCGACCAGCGCACTGGTCGCCTTCAGGAACAGGCCCTGCTCTTCGATGCTGCCGCGGTAGCGCATTGTGAAGACCTCGCGCTGCGCGTCTGCCTCTTCCACGTGCTTCAGATAATTGACCGGGGTCCCGATGATCTTGGTGGGCTGCACCACCGGGCTGAGGAAACGCACGTCGCCGATCCTGCGTGATGGCGCTGTGCCGGCGATCCTCTCGATCTCGCGGCGCACCTCGGCCAGATGGGCGATCAGGAGATCGCCTTTGATGTGGCTCGGGTAACGGGGCGGCGGCAGAACTTTCAACGCCGCGGTGACATCGTGCACCACGCCGTCGCCCACGAGGCCGAGCCGTTGATCGTCGAACCAGCATATTTTCATGGCTTGAATTCCAGGAGAGGATCGGGGCACTGGTGGAGAGGGACAGCGGGTACAGCACAACGCGACAGCATGGACAATCCCTCCGCGCCCCGTCGTTGTCCGCCCCTCGGACTCGGCCCGGACCGACATTGTACCGTCCGGTCTCCCGCGCCAATTTGGCGGGAAGGGGCACTGCGGGCATGGTACGCTGACCGCACGGCATAAGAAGCCTCGACAACAGGGAGAATCAAATGGACCGGCGCACATTTCTGGCTACTGCCGCGGCGATGCCGGCGGCTGCGATGCTCGGCGGCAGGAGTGCTCTCGCCGAAGACCATTTGAAGTGGGCGGTTTTCACCCCGGACAGCGAGGTGACCTTCCGGACGGTGATGAAGCCGTTTGCCGAAACCGTTCAGCGCGAAACCGCCAACGCGGTGGTGTTCGACCTGTTTCCCAACGGCGCGCTTGGCCGCAATCCCGGGCAGCAGCCGCAAATGCTGCTCGACGGCGTGGCCGATCTCGCCTGGGTGATACCTTCTTACTCGCCCGGCCGGTTTCCCGACACCGAGGTCCTCGAACTGCCTGGCATGTTCAGGGATCTTCGCGAGGCGTCGCTGGTCTCCACCATCCTCGCCGGTCAGAAGACGCTGCACGATTACAACGATTTCTATGTGGTCGGCCTTTGGGGCACGGCGCCTTATTCGATTCACACCAACTTTCCGGTCCACTCGATCGCCGATCTGAAGGGCAAGACCATCCGCGCCTCGAGCAAGAACGAGAGCGCCGCGCTGCGCGCGTTCGGCGCGGTTCCGATCGGGATGCCGGTTACCGAAATTCCCGAAGCGATCAGCCGCGGCACCATCAGCGGCACCACGTCGCACATGTCTCCCTTCTTCGATTTCGGTCTCGATCGGGTTACCAGCAATCACTTCTTCATCGGTCTCGGCGTCGTTCCGCTCACCGTTCTCATGAACCGGAAGAAATTCGAGGCGCTGCCCGAGCCGGTGCGCGCTGTGATCGAACGCAACGCCGGCGACGCGCTCACGCAAAAGTGGATCGATTCCGTCAGCGCCTATAATGCCGCCAATCTGGAAAAGCTGAAGAGCAACCCGAAGAACAAGGTGGTGATGCCGTCGCAGGCCGATCTTGACGAGGCGCAGAAGCTGCTCGCCCCTGTCCGTGAGGAATGGGTCGCGGCAAGCGACCGTCACCGCGAGCTGAAGACAGCGCTTGACGCAGCCCTCGCAAAGGTGCGCGGAGAGGGCAAGGGTTGAGCCCGGGAGCGGCCGACGATGCGGTCGCCGTGCGCGCGTAGTGATCGCCTCCGCGCATGATGCTGCTGCTGCGCACGACGCCGTTTCGGTGCATCATGTCGTCGCCTGAAGGCGGGAGGGCTCGGGCGGTGGCGCAATGACACGGATCGATCGGGCCGCGAAGGCGGTGGCGCGTGCGCTCGCCGTGCTGGGCCTCGGCGCGCTGCTCTGTTTTGCCGTGATGACGATGGCGGACGGGCTGCTGCGGTTTTTCTTCGCCCGTCCGATCGACGCGGTTCGCGACGTCGGCGGCCTGGTGGCCGCCTTCGCCGTCGCCTGCTGCATTCCGGTCGCGATCGTCGAGCGCAGCAACATCACGATCCGTTTTGTCTCGGGCGTCATCGGTCCGCGTGCCGGACGTGTGGCGGACGTTGCCGCTGCGATACTGGTCGAGATCATTCTTCTGCTGATGACCTGGCAGTTTGTGGTGTTTGCCGCGCAGGCGCAGGCGACCGGAAGCGCGACGTGGATGCTCCGCATTCCGAGCGCGCCGGTGTGGGCGGCGGTCGCGGCGATTTTGGGGATCAGCGCGCTGTTGCAGATCGTTGTCGGGATCAGGCTTGTTCTGGGCGGGTATCAGGACGCGCATCCGGAAGTCACCGGTTAGCGGGGAGGGCGGAACGTGGCACCGGCAATGATCGGGGCGCTGGGCATTGTTGCGCTGTTCGGTCTGATCCTGGCGCAGGTGCCGGTCGGCTTCGCCATGATGACCGTCGGCGTTGTCGGCTTTGCATTGCAGGGCGGCGGCTGGTCGCCCGCCTTCTCGTTTCTCGCCCAGGAACCGTCTTACGTGCTCGCAAGCACGGATCTTGCCGCCGTGCCGCTGTTCCTGCTCATGGGCGTATTTGCGAGCATGGCCGGTTTCTCCGAGGACGTTTACCGCGCCGCCGCGGCTTTCCTCGGGCATCGCCGCGGCGGGCTTGCCTACGCCACCATCAGCGGATCGGCGGCGTTCGGCGCGATCTGCGGATCGAGCACCGCGACCGCGGCGACGTTTGGCAAGGTGGCGCTGCCGCAGATGCTGGACCGCGGCTACTCGCCTGCGTTTTCGACCGGCGTCATCGCCGCGGGTGGAACGCTGAAATCGCTGATCCCGCCATCGCTGGTGATGATCATCTACTGCGTGGTCGCGAAGACTTTCATTCTCGACATGTTCGTCGCCGCCGATCGTGCCGGCGCTGATCACCATCGCATTCAACCTTGCTCGCGATCGCCGTTGTCGTCCGGCGCCGGCCGGAGGTCGCGCCGGTCAGTGCGCGGATGGCCGTGGCCGGAGCGGCTTGAAGCGTCGCGGCGCGCGGCGCCGTCTCTCGCGCTGCTGCTCGGCGTTTTCATCGGAATCTATAGCGGCGTGTTCACCGTCAACGAGGCGGCCTCCGCTGCGGCTATTCTGGCGCTGCTGTTTGCGCTGCGCGGCGGCGATTGAGCTGGGAGGCGCTCGGTCCGCGGAATGTACGAGGCGGCTTCAGTCACTGCCATGCTTTATCTGATCCTGATGGCCGCGCCGATTTTCACGTATTTCATCAATCTGGCGCAAGTTCCCGAGGCGTCTGGTCCACTGGATCGAAGGCCATCAATTCCCGCCGCTCGGCGTGATCTTCACGCTGACGGTCGTCTACATTCTGCTCGGGACGTTTTTCGAGGAGATGTCGTCGATCCTCATCACCCTGCCGTTGGTGCTGCCCATTATCGTGAGCCTTGGTTACGACCCGCTATGGTGGGGTGTGATCTGCCTGATCCAGGTGGAAATGGCGCTGATCCATCCGCCGCTCGGGATCATTGTGTTCCTGCTTCACGCCATCACGCCGAAGATTTCGATGGGCACAATCTACCGCGGCGTGGTGCCGTTCCTGATTGCCGACTTCGCCGTGCTGATCCTTTTGATCCTGCTGCCGGGGATCGTTTTATGGCTGCCGCGAACTCTGATCCATTGAAGCGCCGATCGCGACGCGGTGCGCGTCAGCCGGATGACGGTTACGCCGGCTGCACACGTTCGTTCTCCGCAGAGCGCAACTGGGCGGCGCGCGCGCGTACAGCTTCTGCGATCCGTTCCGAAGTAGAAGTCAGCAGCGGAAGGAGCCTCGTCTCCGCCCCTTCAATCGTGAGCGCGGACGATATCCAGATCAAAGACATGCACCCGAGAACCCGGGGGCCGACGCAGATCGGCACGGCGATGCCGCTTGCCTTCGGATTGATCTCGCGGTCCTGCATCGCGTAACCCTTGGCGCGGATCGCATCGAGGAGTCGCGTCAGGCGCTGTGTCTCGCGCGCGCCCCGGTTTTCCGGCGCCTTCGAGCGCGACAGCATTTCAAGAATGGTCCGCCGCTCCTTGTCCGGCGAAAACGCGAGGTAGCAGCGTCCGGCCGCGGTCCGCAGCATCGGCAGCCGCCTGCCGACCATGCCGTGATCGATCGAGAGGCTGCTGGCCTCGTGCGTGGTCTCGCGGACCAGCATGCGGCCTTCATCGAAGCTCAACAGCGCGACCGGCCAAACCGCCTGACGGGTGAATTCTTTCATCAGCGGTGCCGCGACGTCTGCGATCCAGTCGTCTTCGGCGAAGCCGTCGCTCAAGGTCCGTACCTGCCGCGAAAGGCAATACCGGTCGAGCGGCCGGCTTCGGGTGACGAACCCCGCGCGGCTCAATGTCTCCAGCAACCGATAGACGGTAGGCCGCGGCAGCCGCGTGTCGCGGGCAAGCTCGACCACGGAGGGAAGTTTGCGGCGGTTCATGGCGACAAGCAGCGCAAGACCCCGTTCGAGCGAGCGAACGCTGCCATCTCGTGGTTTGCCGTTTTGAACCATGTTCAAACATCCCGGTTCGTGGAATTTGTCCACTGTGCGGACATCAAGTCAAGAGCACTGGCTGTCACGGCCCGCGGGTTCTAAGTTGCAACAGAAACGATAAGGAGGATTTTGATAATGTCCGATGCGGCTTTGGCGACCCGCACTTACACTGACCGGCGCGTGCCGCTGGCCATGAGTCATATCGGCCTCTACGTGTATGACATGCCGAGGATGGAGGATTTTTACACCCGCGTGCTCGGCTTCACGGTCACCGATCGCGGCAAGGTGCGTGGCGCGGACATCGTGTTCACGAGCTGGGATCCGAAGGACCATCACCAGGTCGCGCTGGTGAGCGGACGTCCGAAGGATCTTGCTTTTAATCACATCAATCAGATTTCTTTTCGCGTCGCCGCGGTCGAGGATTTGCAGGAGATCTGGCGTCGCGTGAAGGACGAGCCGGGCGTGACCGACATGCGGCCGATGGATCACGGCAATGCATGGTCGCTTTATTTTCGCGATCCTGAAGGCAACCGGCTCGAAGTGTTCTGCGATACGCAGTGGTATATCGAGCAGCCCTGCATCGAGGACCTCGATCTTTCGCAGCCGGCCGAGCAGATCCGGGCCAAATCGGAAGCCTTTTGCCGCAGCGCGCCCGGCTTTCGGCCGATCACGGACTATCAGGCGGAACTCGCGGTCAAGATGGGCCTGAAGAAGTCCTGATGGCGATGTGAGCCGTCATGGCATCGCCCGAGTTCGACGTTTGCATCATCGGTTACGGGCCGGTCGGCGCGAGCCTGGCGAATCTGCTGGGCCAGAGCGGCCTCAGGGTGATCGTGCTGGAGCGCGATGGCACGGTTCATCACCTGCCGCGCGCGGTTTCGCTCGACGGCGAGGGCATGCGTCTGGTCCAGACCATGGGCCTCGCCGACGAACTGCTTCCGCGGCTCAATGTCAGCCGCAATATTCGCCATGTCAGCGCCGATGGCAGGCTGTTGCTGCTGATCGCGCGCGGCGGCATCGGACCGGAGGGCTGGCATAACGCCTATCGCTTCTATCAGCCGGAATTCGAGGCGCTGCTGCGCAAAGGCGTGCAGCGCTTCGCGAATGTCGATGTGCGGCTGCGCCGCGAGGTATTTGCGCTCGACGTATTGGAAGATGGCGTCCGGGTTCGCTATGAGAATCTCTGCATCGGGTGCGCTGAACGCGATCAGCGCGCGCTACGTCGTCGGCTGCGACGGGGCGCGCTCGACCGTGCGGCGCTTCATGGGTGCTTCGCTCCAAGACCTGCGTTCGCACGAGCGCTGGATTGTGGTCGACATGATGCTGGATGCAGCCGCCGGGCGGCGTGCCGGAAGCGGCCGACGAAAGCGGCCGCGTGATCGACGCGATCCAGTATTGCGATCCGGCGCGGCCGACGACGTTCGTGCCGATGCCGGGCAACCGGCATCGCTGGGAATTCATGCTGATGCCGAACGACGATCCGGCGACGATCGTCAGGCCGGAGCGGATCTACGAACTTCTCCGGCCCTGGAATATCGAGCCCGCGAAATCGCGCAATCGAACGCGCCGTGGTCTACACTTTTCATTCCGCGCTTTCGACCCGCTGGCGGCTGGGCCGGCTCATCCTTGCGGGCGATGCGGCCCATCAAATGCCGCCGTTCCTCGGCCAGGGTATGTGCTCCGGTCTGCGCGATGCTGCCAATCTTGCGTGGAAGCTGCGCGACGTGATCCGCGGCGTAGCGCCGGATCGTCTGCTCGACACCTACGAGACCGAACGTACCGAGCACGTGCGCGCGTTTATCGAACTCGCGGTCGAACTCGCAGGCGTGATCCAGACGACTGATCCGGAAAAAGCGCGGCAGCGGGATCACGACCTGATCGCCAATCCCGACGATGTTGAAGCCGATCACGCCGCCGCTGGGCCCCGGCCTGCACGGCGACGCACCGCCGCCCGCGGCGACGCGCGCGGCACAGCCGCGGCTTGCGGACGGCACGAGGCTCGACGATCGCGTCGGATACCGGTTCGCCGTGCTGGCGACCGCGCGCATGGTGGACGCATTGTCGTCCGCGGCACGCGCCGGTTACGCGGCTGCGGATGTAGTTGTCGTACCTGCCGGGGGCGAGGCCGAAAGCTGGCTCGCATCGCTCGGCGCGGAGGCGGTCGTCATCCGTCCGGACCGGCACATTCTGGGCGTCGCATCGACGACCGCGGAACTTGACGCGGTGCTGGCGCGCCGCCCGTGGCTCGCCAACTCCGAAACCAGTTCCGCGCCGATACAAAAAACGGCCGCCGCTCTATAAACCCGGGAGAAACAGCCATGACTTCGAGTCGCATTCCGTCGAATTCGGTCGATCACGTCGGCAGCCTGAAACGCCCGCAGGAGCTTCGCGACGCGTGGCGCGCCTGGGAGGAAGGGAAGGTTTCCGCAGGCGCGCTGCACGAGGTGCAGGACCGCGCCATTCGCGACGCCGTCGCCATGCAGCAGGACCTCGGACTGCCGATTGTGACCGACGGCGAATTTCGCCGTGGCGGCTGGTCGCGCGGGTTTCTCAACGCGGTCGAGGGTTTTGAATTCCGCGCGTCAAAGCTGGTGTTCAGGGGCGATGACGGCTTCTCCACGCCGTCGCCGGCGCCGCTCGCCACAAAGCGGGTGACGCGCACCAGGCCGATCGTCACCGAAGACTACAAATTCCTGAAATCGGTCGCAAAAAATCCCGCCAAAGTGACGATGCCTACGCCGTCGCACATGCATTTTGGACAGTTCAAGGACGCGGTCGATCCCAAAGTCTATCCCGACGTCGAGGCCTACTGGAATGACATGGTCGCGGTGTTTCAGCAGGAGATCAAAGAACTCTACGCAGCGGGCTGTCGCTACCTTCAGCTTGACGAGGTTCCGCTTGCGCTGTTGTGCGACGACAAAATCCGCGCTCTCGCGAAGAGCGAAGGAGACGATCCGGACAAACTGGTCACGCTCTATATCGATGTACTCAACCGAGCGGTCGCCGGTCGTCCGGCCGACATGACCATCGGCATGCATCTGTGCCGCGGCAACATGGAAAGCCTGTGGATGGGAGATGGCGGTTACGCGCCGATTGCGGAGGCCCTTTTCACCAGGTGCGATGTCGATGCATTCCTGCTCGAGTACGACTCGCAGCGCGCCGGCGACTTCGAGCCGCTGCGTCATCTGCCGGCCGGCAAGCGCGCCTACCTTGGCATTATCAGCACCAAAAATCCGGCGCTTGAATCGCCCGACGATCTCATGCGCCGGATCGATGACGCGGCGCGCTACGCTCCGATGGACCGGCTCGGCATCTGCCCGCAATGCGGATTTTCAAGCGCCGCGATGTCGAAATTCGCGACCCGGCCCAGCAAAGTGACGACCGATATCCAGACGCTCAAGATCGAGCTGCTTGTCGAGACCGGCCGCCGCGCCTGGGGGCATGTATGACGGAGCTGGCCGCAGAGGCGGACAGCTACGGGCTGTTCACCGCCGCCGCGGTGCAGAATCCTTACCCGTACTACAAGGTCTTGCGCGAGCGCGAGCCGGTGCATTGGTCGCAGCGGGCGCGGGCCTGGTATTTCACGCGCTACCGCGACGTGTTCGAGTTGCAGGATCGGCCGGACCTGAGCGTCGACCGGATCGAGACGCTTTATTCCTATTTGCCGCGGACCAATCCGGAGCGTTTCAGCGACATCGTCGAGCATTATCATCGCTGGCTTTTGTACCGGGACGACGCCTACCATGACCGGCTGAAGGCGCTGTTCATCAAGGCCATGACCCCGCGCGCGGTCGAACGCCTGCGGCCGATGATGGTAGCGCCGGGTCAACAGGATTCTCGACGATCTGGCAGGACGGGATGCGTTCGATGCCTATCTCGATTTCGCAGCGCGCCTTCCGACTCAGGTGATGCTTGATCTGCTCGACCTGCCGGATTCCGACGAACTCATGATGCGGCACTGGAGCGATCGCTGTTCCAACTTTCTGTTCCAGCCGGTCTCTCCGGACAAAGACGCAATGGCGCAGGAACAGCGCGACATTCTCGACGCCCAGCAGGCTTACTTTATGCCTTTGATCCGCCAGCGGCGGAGCGATCCCGGCGAGGACATGATTTCGGCGATGGCGCAGGCGGAAGCGGGCGGCGAGCGGCTGACCGATCTGGAAATCCTCGCCACCTGCAACATGATGGCGACCGCGGGCGGGGGCACGTCGCGCAGCGCCATCGCCATGTCGCTGTGGTGGCTGCACCAGTTTCCGGAGCAGCTTTCGCGAACTCAAGGCCCATCCCGAACTGATCAATTCCGCCGCCGAGGAATTTTTGCGCTTCGATGCGCCGACCCAGCGCGGCATCCGTACCGCCCGCGAGGATTTTGAAATCGGCGGCGTGCAGATCCGCTCCGGCCAGATACTCCACATCATGATCGGGGCTGCGAACCGCGATCCCGGGCAGTTTGCCGATCCGGACCGGATCGACATTGCGCGCGATCCGAACCGGCACGTCACCCTCGGGCATGGCGTGCATTACTGTCTCGGCGCGGCACTCGCGCGCCTCGAGCTGCGCGTCGCGGTGTCGGCGTTTCTCGAGCGCTTTCCGGACTATCGGCTGGCAAGCGACAGGATCGTCTACATGGACAGAACCGCGAGCCGGCGGCCGACCAGCGTGCCGGTGTTCGCGCGCTGAGAAGGCCGGTCTGTTCAATTCACCTTGCGCGCATAGCCCGCCCAATACGGTTCGCGAAGCTGCCGCTTGAGCATTTTGCCGCTGGCGTTGCGCGGTAACGCGTCGAGGAAATCGACCGACCGGGGACGTTTGTAGCCGGCGAGCCGGTCCCGGCACCAGTCGATCAGCGCTTCGGCGGTCAGGGTCGAGCCCTTGCGCCTGACCACGCATGCCTTGACCGTCTCGCCCCATTTGGGGTCCGGAACGCCGATGACCGCGACTTCCAGCAGGTCGGGATGCTCTGCGAGCACCGCTTCGATTTCCGCCGGATAGACGTTTTCGCCACCGGTGATGATCATGTCCCTGATGCGGTCTTTGATGAACAAAAATCCGTCGAGGTCCATGTACCCGGCGTCGCCGGTGTGAAGCCATCCGTCGCGGATCACGGCCTCGGTTTCAGCCTGTCGCCCCCAGTAGCCCGCCATCATGCTTTCGCCCTGATAGAGGATTTCGCCGACGGCACCGGGCGGCAGTTCATTGCCGTTTTCGTCGACGATCCTGGCGCGCGCGCCGAACATGGGCCGCCCGCACGACGCGAGTCTTTCGCCCACATGGTGCTCGTGCGGGAGCGCGGTGAAAGGACCGGTCGTTTCCGTCAAGCCGTAGAGCTGCGACATGCGGCATTTGAAGGTCTCGATCGAACGCCGCAGCACCTCGGCGGAGATTGGCGCGGTCCCGTAAGTGATGTGCTTGAGGGCCGAGAAATCGGCAGTCTTCGCCTGCGGCAGTTCGCACACGAACAGCATCACGGCCGGAACCAGCAGCGCGGTTTCGACGCGCTGCGCGATCATGGTATCGAGCAGGGCCTCCGGCACGATCTCGCGGACAATCACCAGTGTCGCGCCGGCCTGCATGCTCCAGATCGCCCAGCCCATCCCGCCGATGTGAAACATCGGGATGGCTACCAGCGCACGGCAGCCTTCGCGCAGTTCGGGCATTTCCAGCGCCACGCACAGCCCGGTATTGAGGATGTTCCAGCCGGTCAGCATCGCGCCTTTCGGCAGGCCGGTCGTGCCCGACGTGCAGAATTGCGCGCAGACCGCTCCGTTGCGGTCGCGGTGCGGGTCTGCGCCGCCGCGCGGCAGTTCGTCGAACGTCATCGTCCGGACGCCGGCCGCGGCGCCATTGGCCCTGAATTCGGATCCGGTGACGATGAGCTTTGGCTTGATGTCCTCGACGATCAGCTTTACTTCGCCAGCCGTCAGCCGCCAGTTGATCGGCGCAGCGACGGCGCCAGCCTTGTCGAGAGCAAACAAAAGCTCGAGGAAGGCGGCGCAGTTTTTGTCGAGAATGGCAACACGGTCGCCCGGCTCGATGCCCAGCTGCGAAACGAGGGCGCCTGCCAGCCGGGAGGTCGAAGCGTCGAGCTCGCCGTAGGTCACGCTGCGGCCTTCGTACCAGAGCGCTTCCAGGTCAGGATGGCGCAGCGCCCGCCATCGAATAAGCTCCGCCAGTGTCCGCATGGGTTACCTGGTGATCCGGGGGAGGCGGTCGCTAGATGCGCCGGTTGCCGGGCTTCCAGCTGTGCTCCAGATTCTCGATCAGTTTGGGATCGTAGACGCACAGCGCCTGCTGGCGCGCATAGGTCGCCATATAGCGACGATAGTCGGAAAGCGGCTCCTGAGCGACACGCAGCGCCTTGCGGTTGCTCACCGCGCTTGTAAAGCCGGCGCGGATCATCTGCGACGTGTTTTCTTCAACGGCTTTGTCCATTTGCTCGTAAGCCACGACTTCGTCGGCGATCATCTGCCCTTCCGGGGTATCGGCGAAAAACTTTCGTTCGAAAAAAATGCCCTGCCGTGCGAGCTGAATGCCAACCAGACGGGGCAGTCGAAGGTTGGCGGCACCTGGAATAAAGCCTTCCTTGCTGGCGGGGAGATTGAAATAGCTGCCGTGGGTGGCGACGACGCGGTCCATGACGCACAGCAGCTGGCAGCCGCCGCCGATGGCATGCGTCTCGACGGCCGCGAGCCACGGCTTCTCGGCATAGTCCTCAAACTGCTCGCCCCAGGACTCCGAGCGCCACTGGCCGCGATAGATTTTGTGCAGGAGCCCAAGTTCGCGCTCCAGAAAAAAATCGGCGAACGCGATCTGCCCATAATACAGATGGGTGAGGTTGATGCCGGAGTTGAAAATCCGCCGTCCGGCGTGCTTCGGATGATTGACCGTGCCGCCACGCAGCACGCAGACTTCGATCCGGTCGTCGAGCAACGCAAGATCGACGGCGGTCTCGAGGTCGGCCGCGGTGCGGTCGCCCTCGGCGTTCAGGAAGTTCGGGTTGATCAGGGTCACCTGGCCGACCTTGCCGGCGCGTTCGACCCGCGCCTCGCCCAGATCGGCCGCGCCGGTCCTCTGAAAATCGTCAAGCTTTTCCAGCGCCTCGCGCTTTGGCCTGAGCATGGCGTGGATAAGATGCAGCCCGCGTTCGGGATCCGCGAGAACGTGCGCGGCGAACAGCCCCTGATCGATTTCGAGGCCTTCCTTGGCGCTCTGCTGCCTGAGCGCGCGTTCGTCCGCTATGCGCTGCCGCGTCGGCACGACGCCCGGAAAAAGCTCGGCCACCTCATAAAGCATTTCGCACAGCCGCAGCGTTTTGGTGCGATTGCCGGTGACGGTATCGTAGATTTCGCCTGCGTGCCGGCGCAAGAAATCTTTCTCTTGCCGCGCGCGAGCGCAGCTTGATGTCCTGGGCGTCGTTCCTGGCATCCGCGCTGCGCGTGGCAGGTGGCCCAAGCGACCGGAGCGCCACGTCGGCGCTTTCAAAGTATTTGGCGGCTGTGGCGCTGTCGGCGGCGAGCGACGCGCGGAAATCGACGTCGCGCGCGACACCTTGAACGTTCATGGGCTTCTCCCCCCTGGTGACGGCAGGGCCGGTTTTTTTGTGCTTATAAGGGTCTATAAAGCGGCGCGGCCTGTCAACCGCGGCGTTCCTGCGGGAGCAGCGACCGCTGCGGTCAGGCGGGGCCGTCGCTGCCGCGGGAGCGATGCTCGCGCGCCCACTGTGCGGCCATGAAGCCGAGCAGCGCGATCGGCACGATGCGCTGCCAGCCAAGCGCCCGGCCGGCCTGAACGCCGATGGACAAAATCTTCGGGTCAAGCAGCCACGATGGCGCCCGCGCCCGTGCGGCGCGTTCGAGGATGGCGCGCTCGCGCGCACGCCGTCGCGCCAGGGTGCAGATCACGGCGGCGAACGCCGCTATCAGGACAAAAATGGCGGCCGCGATCAGCCCGCCGACGACGCCGTCGAATTGCAGCGAGAGCCATTGATAAAGCGTCACGCAAAGAAAAACGAAGGCGGTCAGCGATGCGAACAGCATGACAGCGGCCCAGACCAGAAGACCGGGGCTTGCGCCGGTCCGTGCCTGTATTGCGAGGGTGATGTCGTGCGTAAAGCTCTTGAGCATGTGCAGCTAAAGTCCGTTCCAATGTCGATGCCGAACGCCGTCAGCTCATCGGTGCAAAAAAATACCCATTCCCGAACTGCCGCACGAAGCCGCGCGGATGGTTGTCATGTCATGGACGATCCGTGTGAAGAAACGGGATGAGGATACTCCAGCACAGTCTTGAAACCGGCCGGCAGAGCCAAGGTTCCTTCAGTCCGGGAGTTTCATGTCGTTGGCCGGAAAAAGGTGGTTGAAGATGACGAGGCCAATGATGGACAGGGGCGCCGCAAGCAGACTTCCGACCGGTCCCCACATCCACGTCCAGAATGCAAGCGCGAGCAGAATCAGCAGGGGATTGAGCGTCATCCGGCGGCCGATGATCGCCGGCGTAATGACGTGCCCTTCGGTTGCAGTGAGGACGACAAACGCAAGCGGTGCGATCACCGCCTGGCCGAGCGATGGAAACGATATCAGGCCGACACCGAACAGGGCGATCACCATGATGGCCGGTCCTACATACGGAACGTAGTTCAGCACTGCGGCAAGAACGCCGAAGATGACCGGATTTGGCAGGCCGAAAATCCACGCGCCGATGGCGACGATGATGCCGAGCGCTGCGTTGATGATTGTTACGAGCGTAAGATAGCTCGTCAGGTTGTGCTCGATGTCGTTCATGATTTTCAAAAACCGCAGCTTCGAATCGCGGTGTGCGAAGAGCGCCACGAGATTCGAGCGGAAGGCGCTTTGACCGACCAGGAAAAACAGAAGCGCGCCGAAGAACAGCAGCAGCTCCCCGGCGGCCGGAGTGAGAAAAGCGACCACTGGCACGACGACGTCGGAGGCGGATGAAGAACCCGGTGTTCCCGCGCCGCTGCCGAAAAACGCGCCCTCGAGTTCTTTCAGCGATGCGAGCGGCCGTTGAAGCACGGAGAGGCGGTCCTGAATCGTCGCGCCGATTTCCGGGGCACGCGAGATCCATTCACTGATCGGCCCCGCGAGTGCCGTCGCCGCGATCCCGAGCGCGCCAAGCGCGAACACAACGATGAGGCCCGACGCGATCCACGGCGGAATGCCGTGCGCCTTCGCGCGCTTCATCAAGGGCGAGAGGGTGAGAGCGACGACGGCCGCAGCGAGCAGAGGCATGACGATGCCGCGGCTGACATACAGGAACGCGACAAACAGCAGGAGAAAAATGCCAATCGTCGCCGCGCGGCCGGCCGACTGCCACATGGTTCCGACACTGTCGAGCGGACGCGGATCGTTGATATTGACCGCGTAACTGTTGTCGCGGACGGAACGGATGGAATCCACAAGATGCCTCGCTGGCCGCGCACAAAGCCCGACCGGAAACTCCGGGTTCCACGTATAAGTTCCCGACTTTCAGTCGTATCCGATCAAGGAAGTATGGCTGCGAAGGAAGCGCGCCCCATGCGTGCAATGTAATGCGGGAACACCGTTCAAAGGCGACCCCCGGCGTCCGCAATGTCAGGCGGCCTTCTTCGGCACCCTCTTTCCCTTCTTTCGCGCTTTTGACAGTCCGATGGCGATAGCCTGCTTACGGCTTTTGACCTTGCCGCCTTTGCCGCCGGGCCCGCTCTTCGCCGTGCCACGCTTGTAGCGATGCATTTCGCTTTTCACGTCGCTTCCCGAACTCCGCGAATATCGGGGTTTGGCTTTTTTCGGCATTTCATCCTCCCGCTGATGTCACATCTGACAAGAACGATAAGTCGCCGCGCCCGCTAGCGATGCGCCAGCGACGGGCGAAAGCGTTGTGGCGGAGCGTCCGTGGAAGCGGAATCAGGCGGTCCCAGTTGGTCTTCTTCTTTGCGCCGCCCGAGCGTCCAGTTGAAGCACATCCGCACTTCAAGGTTCGGCACCGTCCAGCACGCGCCGTCGGCGTCCAGAAAGACGACCCAGAGCAGGGCAAACTCGGGCCCGTAATCGATAACGAAATGCGCCCACCCGGGGCCTTTGACCGTCTCGAGCGGAAGCGGCGGATTGAGCTGTGTAATCATCGCTTTGCGCAAACTGAGGGAGGTAACATTTCGAACCGGCACAACACGTGTGTCCCCGGAAAACGCGGGCTGAGGGCCATTGTTCCTCCGGCAGTCGGGTCGGTAGCGGCATGGAATGGGGACCCGGACAGCGTGGGACTAAAGTCCAGGACGCAACGCTGTTCTTTCTGGCTGCGAATTTCTTTCCGGCGTCGTATTCGGTGGCTAGAAATTTGGTTCCCGACCGGGAACCTAATGTTCCTGACCACGTTATGCGAAACGTCGTCGAAAAAGCACAACCCTCGCGACCAGGAATTGTTCCCTATGAACAGGCGAGAGCTTCTGGGTTCCAGCGCGGTTTTGCTTTTGCTGCTGAGCGTTTCTGCCCGCGCCGCCACGATCAGGGGCGGTCTGCCGTGGCGACCGGGCACGTCCTTCCCGCCCGTGACCGTCGCACCCGGCGGCTGGAATTACTTCACCCCGCAGGAAGCGGTAATCGTGGAGGCGCTTGTCGATCGCCTTATTCCGGCCGATTCACTGTCGCCCGGCGGGAAGGAATGCGGTTGCGCGGTATTCATCGATCGCCAGCTTGCCGGGCCCTACGGCAGAAACGAGGGCTTCTACATGAGCGGCCCGTTCCAGGAAGGCACCAAACAACAGGGGCTGCAATCGCCTGTCACGCCCGCGCAGAACTACCGCAAGGGACTGGCCGCGCTGGACAGCGCCTGCCGCAAAAATGTCAGCAAGCCGTTTGCCGAACTTGGCGACGAACAAAAAGACAAAATCATCGCGGGCCTGGAGGATGGTTCGTTCAAACTGGAAGGAACCGACGGCCAGCAGTTTTTCAAACTCGTGCTCAAGGACACGCAGACCGGATTTCTCGCCGATCCCATTTACGGCGGCAACAGGGACATGGCGTCGTGGAAGATGATCGGCTTTCCGGGCGCGCACTACGATTACCGAAACTGGATCGACCGTCACAATCAGCGCATCCCTCTGGCCCCGGTCGGCATCAACAATCACCCCGGCTGGTCACCATAGTCATCGTCGGGTCACTGTGATCCGTCCGATTTGCAGCGAGTCCTGAACAATGGCACGAAAGCTTCCCCGGAAAGACGTGGTCGTCATCGGCCTCGGATGGACCGGTTCCATTCTTTCAAACGAATTGTGCGACGAAGGGCTTGACGTTGTCGCTATCGAGCGTGGTCCGTGGCGTGATACTGCAAACGATTTTTCGATCACGTACGCACAGGACGAGCTGCGCTATCGCCTCCAGCACGATCTGTTTCTGCGGCCGGCCCAGACTTCGGTCACGTTTCGCAACAACGGCAGTCAGACGGCGCTTCCGGTGCGGACATGGGGCGCGTTCATGCTGGGCAATGGAGCAGGGGGCGCCGGTGTCCACTGGAATGCGGAGACTTGGCGCTTTGCACCCAGCGATTTCGTGGCGCGGAGCCACCTGACCGAGCGCTACGGCGCCAAATTCCTGCCCGAAGACATGACGATCCAGGACTTTGGAGTCACCGCCGACGATCTCGAGCCGCACTACGACGCCTTCGAATATCTGTGCGGCACTTCGGGGCAGGCAGGCAATCTCAACGGCGTCATTCAGGAGGGCGGTAATCCGTTCGAAGGGCCGCGTTCGCGGCCCTATCCGACGCCACCCATGAAGCAGGGCTACGGCCACGCGCTTTTCGCGGACGCGGCACGGCAACTGGGCTACAAGCCGTTTCCGCAACCCTCGGGCAATCTTTCACAGCCCTACACAAATCCCCTGGGCGTCAAGCTTGGGCAGTGCACCTATTGCGGATTTTGCGAATGGTTCGGCTGTGCGAACTACTCGAAAGCGACGCCACAGACCACGATTCTGCCGGTGCTGCTGCGCAAACCGAATTTCGAAGCGCGTACCGACTGCGAGGTCCTTCGCATTAATCTCGACCGGTCGGGCACCCGGGCGACCGGGGTTACCTACGTGGATTCTTCCGGCGCGGAGCTGGAGCAGCCGGCGGATCTGGTGATTCTGTGCGCATTCCAGCTCTTCAACGTTCAGCTGCTGCTGACGTCCGGGATCGGAACGCCTTACAATCCGGATACGGGCGAAGGCCAGATCGGGCGTAATTTCACGCATCAGACAATGTCGACGGCGCTTGGCTTTTTCGACAAGAACAAATTCAATTTCAATCCGTTCGCGTCGGCCGGCTCGATCGGCATGTGCATCGACGATTTCAACAGCGACAATTTCGATCACGGCCCCGCCGGCTTTGTTGGCGGCGGTTATATCGGCCAGGTGCAGACCAACGGGCGTCCGATCGAGACGACGCCGGTACCGCCGGGTACGCCGGCCTGGGGTTCAAAATGGAAAGAAGCGGTGCGGGACAATTATCTCAGCACCATCAACGCGGCCAGCGCCTGCCACGGTTCATTCTACAGCTACCGCGATGTCTATCTGGACCTCGATCCCACCTACAAGGACCGCCTCGGGCGTCCTTTGATGCGGATGACGATCGATTTCCATGAGAACGAGCTCAAGATGAGCGCCTGGCTGACCGATAAATACGCCGAAATCCTTCAGCAGATGGGCGCGAAACAGGTGGTCAAAAAGCCGCGCACCGGTCCCTACGACATTACGCAGTATCAGACATCGCATCTCTGCGGGGGCGCCATCATGGGCGCCGATCCGGGTTCGAGTGCCGTGAACCGGTATTTGCAGAGCTGGGACGTGCCAAATCTGTTCGTGCAGGGTGCGTCCGCATTCCCGCAGAACGCGGGCTACAATCCGACCGGAACGGTGGGTGCGCTGGCGTACTGGTCGGCGGCCGCGATCCGTTCGCAATACCTCAAACAGCCGGGCCCGCTCGTCCATGCGTGACATGGCCGATCATATGCGCAGCGGTTTTCGCCTGATCGTGCCTGGCGTGGTGCTCTGCCTGCTCGCGGGTGTCTCGCTTGCCGATGGAATCAATCCGCAAAGTTTCAGTCAGGTCGAGCGCGGGCGCTATCTCGCCATCGTCGGCGATTGCGCGGCGTGCCACACGCTGCCCGGCAGCGGGCACGAACTTGCCGGCGGTCGCGTGCTGGAAACGCCATTCGGCAATCTGATCGCACCCAATATCACACCTGATCCGGTCACCGGCATCGGGGCCTGGAGCGATGACGAATTCGTCAACGCGATGCGACAGGGCAGGGGCCGCAACGGTACGCGGCTTTATCCGGGCATGCCGTACACCTACTACACAAGAATATCGCGCGACGATGCGCTTGCCATTCGCGCATGGCTAAACACGCTGCCGGCGGTGCACAATCCGGTCGAGGCGGATCAACTGCCGTTTCCGTTCAATATCCGGCTGGCAATGGCGGTCTGGAACTGGCTGTTCTTCAAGCCGGGACAGCTCGAGCCGGTTGCCGGAAAATCCGCGGAATGGAATCGCGGTGCATTGCTGACCGAGGGCCTTGGCCACTGCGGCCTGTGTCATACGCCGAAGAATTTTCTTGGCGGCGACAGGACCGCCGAGCGAATGAAAGGCTACGACTTACAGGGCTGGTTTGCGCCCGACATTACCAATGATCCGCGTCGCGGGCTGGGCGGCTGGTCGGTGGAGGAGGTCGTGTCCTATCTTAAGACCGGTCACAACAGGACCGGGGCGGCAACGGGCCTGATGGCCGAAACCCTGACGCTGTCGACCTCGCATATGACCGATGCCGATCTCAGGGCCATCGCGGTGTATCTGAAAGATGACGATGGCCGCCGACCGGACCAGAGCGCGCCGGCTGCACCCGATCGGGCCGTCATGACGGTTGGCGCGAAAATATACGGCGATGAATGTTCCGGATGTCACATGCCGGACGGTAAAGGCATTGCCGGACTGTTTCCGTCGCTTGACGGCTCTCCCGTCGTGCAGCAATCGGGTCCGACGACGCTGCTTCACGTCGTCCTGCGCGGAGCGCGCAGCGCCGCTACCGCCGAAGCGCCGACCGCTGCTGCCATGCCGGAATTCGGCTGGGTGCTGAATGACGACCAGGTCGCCGCCGTCTTGACCTATATCCGCAATGCATGGGGTAACGAAGCCCCGCCGGTGAGCGGTGCCGAGGCCCGCAAGGCGCGGGAAGACTTTATCGAGCGGGGCGACTGAAGCGGCGCAACCGCGATCAGCCGAAATAGACCGCGTAAACGATCACGAACGCGATCACCACGGCCGCGATGCTGAAACCCAGAACGTAACGGACGTTGTGGCCGGTGACACCCTGCCGCGCTTGCGGCGTCGGAATGATGTCCGTTGTCGCGGTCTGGCTGTCGGCTTCCCTGTATTCGGGCGCGCGGGCATCGGTGCTCATGGCAGGTCTCAAGCGATTACTGTCGGAGTGTCAACCGAAGTTCCGGCAATTAGTTCCGCTTGCTGTGAATGGGAGGGCGGCATCTTTGCACGCTGAACCAGGACTACGCGGCTGCGTTCCCGTAACAGAGCCGGTCGCGGCGACGCGGTCGCCATACCGGAAACCATCCATGGAGAGAGTGCGATGAATCGCAAAATCGGAGTGGCTCTGGCTGCTGGGCTTCTGCTCGCGAGCGCGAGCACGGCAACGTTTGCGCAAAGTGGCAGCGCCGGAGGTGCGGGCGGTGGCGCCGGCGGAGCCGCAAGCGGCAGCAGCGGCGCGGCCGGCACGGGTGCGGGCACCGCCACCGGGAGTGCCGGGACGCCGGGAGCAGGCGGTCCCGCCGGTATGGGTGCGAACGGCGCACCGCCTCCCACGACCAATCCTTCACGATAAATCGTCAACAAAAATGCCGGGCTCCGTGGAGCCCGGCATTTTGCGGCAGCGTCAGGCCGCTTTGCGGTTGATTTCGCTCTCCGCCATCGTCGTCAACTTCCTGTCGGCAGCCTTTTCTTCTTCGAGCGTTTCCTGAAACAGCGCGACGCAGTCATTGCGTCCAAGCTGCTTTGCCCAGGCGATGAGCGTCCCGTAGCGGGCCATTTCGTAATGTTCCACTGCCTGCCCGGCGGCGATCAGGGCTGCATCCAGCACCGTCTTCGGCTCGACCTCACCGGCAACCTCGCCGGCTTCTTCGATGATGCCGTCGATGGCCGGACAGTCAACGCCTTGTGCCTTTTCACCGATCAGCTGGAACACCTGTTCGAGCCGTTTCACGTGATTTTCCGTTTCCCGCAGATGCGACTGGAAGCCCTGCTTGAGCTGCGGATCGTTCGCCTTTTTGACCATGTCGGGAAGCGCCTTCACGATCTGCTTTTCCGCGTAGTAGATATCGCGCAGCGTGTGCACGAACAGGTCGTTCATTGACTTTATGTCCTTCGAGAAAAGTCCCATTGGTCGTAGTCCTCATGCTTGAGTTTTGGGTGTAAGGCGACCGGCCGCGCGCGGGCGCCCGATACACAACGTATGAATGCAGGAAGGCGTTCCGCGGCAACGACGTGGCCACAACTCGCGGCGAAAACGAAACGCGCCCTTGCAGATTAGCAACGTCGCGGTTCAATCGCGTCGCTTCGCCCGTATAAACGCTCGCCGGCCGGCCCGACGGGGAGCGGGTCAGGGCGGGGAGATTTTGCAGCTCTTGCAGGCTGCCGTCTTCGCCGCGCAACGCGGTGATGAACTCTCGTTGCCAGCGATCGAGTCATAGTTCGGAGACAACGGCGAGCAGAGCCTGGTGGCGGGCGCGGCGTTCCTCCAGCGGCATGTACGAGCGCCTGCGCGATCGCATTGGCCACCGACTTCAGCATCATAGGGATTGACCAGCAACGCACGGCGCATATCGATCGCCGCGCCGGCAAAACGCGACAGAATGAGAACGCCCGGATCTTCCGGGTCCTGCGCGGCTACGTATTCCTTGGCAAACAAAATTCATGCCATCGCGCAATGGCGTCACCAGTCCGACACGCGCTGTGCGATAAAGTCCGGCAAGCGCCGATCGGCTGTACACGCGGTTGACGTAGCGGATCGGCGTCCATGATACTTCGCCATATTTGCCGTTGATGCGGCCGGCGGCAGAATTCGCGGCCTCTTCCAGATCCGCATATTCAGGAATTGCCGAGCGGTTCTTCGGCGCGATCTGCAGATAGGTGACGTTGCCTACCCACTCCGGATGGGTTGCCAAAAATTTGTCGAAAGCATCGAAACGCTGAATGATCCCTTTGGAATAATCCAGACGATCGACGCCGATCATCAGCGCCGGTCGCCAAGGCTTGCCACCAGTTCCTTCACCATGGGCGGAGCGGCCATTGCGGCGGGCCAACCGTGCGAACGCCCGGGGCTCGATTCCGACCGGAAAACTGCCGATCTGCGTCTGCTTGCCATTGATCCGCATCGTAATCTGGCGGCCGGAGTCTCGAACACGCGCATGTCGTGCATGGGGCTGCATTCAGACATCAGATAACGGACGAAATTTCCGGAGTCGCTGTCGGTCTGGAATCCGATGACGTCGTATTCCATCAACAACGGAATAAGTTGCTCGTGATTTGGCAGCGACGTCAGAATCTCCGGCGGCGGCAACGGAACATGGAGGAAAAATCCGATGCGATTAGCGTGTCCGCGCCGTCGCAGCGCCGCCGCGATGGGAATCATGTGGTAGTCGTGGACCCAGATCAGGTCATCCTCGGTGATGACCTTTTCGAGTTCGGTGGCGAAATGATCGTTGACGCGGAAATAGCCGCTGAGATCGCGCCGGGCGAATTCCGCCAGATCGAGACGATAATGCAGGATCGGCCACAACACGCGGTTGGCGAAGCCGTTGTAGTATTCCTGGTAGTCGTCTTTGGAAAGGTCGGTGACGACATACTCGACGTTTTTGTATTTGACGGACCTGGGTTTTCAGTTCGTCAGCTTCGGCGACCTTGCCGCTCCAGCCGAACCAGACGCCGCCGTTTTTCTGGAGCGCAGGCCGCAACGCGACTTCAAGCCCGCCAGCGCGCTTGGAGTCGATGGTTGGAACGGATACGCGGTTGGATACGACGACTAATCGTGCCAATACCGATCCTCCCAGCTCCGTGACAGGCGCATCGCGGTCAGGATCAAGCCCGCCATCGAATAGGTTTGCGGAAAGTTGCCGCACATCTGGCCGGTTTGCAGATGAACATCCTCCGCCAGCAGGCCGTAACGATTGCGGTAGCGCAGGGCGTCGTTGAACATGTCGATGGCTTCCTGCCGACGATTGAGCTTCCACCAGACATCGATCAGCCAGAACCGGCAGATCAGAAAGGCAGACTCCGGCCGGCCGAAATCATCCTCCGCGGCATAACGCATAACGTGCTTGCCGCGTAAAAGTTCATGTTCGATTGCATCCACGGTACGCAGAAACCGCGGATCGTCTACTTCAATGAGCCCGATTTCGGGCAACAGCAAGACCGCGGCATCGAGATCGTCCACGCCGGCGCCGGCGGTAAAGGCGCCCCGCTTTTCGTTCCAGGTTTCCTCGAGCAGCCGCGCCTGAATGCCGTCGGCGACGCCCTTCCACTCCGCCGCGCGGTCTTTCAGGCCCAAATGCTGCGCAATGGCTGCCAGCCGGTTACAGCCGGCCCAGCACATCGACGCGGAATGGGTGTGGACCCGCGCGCGGCCACGGTATTCCCATATGCCGGCGTCCGGCTCGAAGGCGGAGCGTTTGGCGATGAAGCCAACCCGTTCGAGCAGGTGAAACAGTCCCGCATCGCCCGGCCGCGGCAGCCGGCGATCAAAGAACATCGGCATGGCCGCCAGAATGATGCTGCCGTAGGTATCATGCTGAAGCATTCCGGCCGCGGCGTTGCCGACACGGACCGGGCCGTCGCAGTGGTAGCCCTTCAGATTGTGGGCGATCTCTTCATCCATGCTGTCGGTCGGCACAATGCTGTACACCGGACGGATGATTTCCTCAGACGCGATGCCGAGGATGAACGAGATGAAGTCCTCCATGGTCTGGGTCGCGCCAAGCCGGTTCAGAGCCTTGACGACGAAATAGGCATCGCGCAGCCAGCAGAAACGGTAATCCCACGTACGCCCGGAGTGCGGAGACTTCGGGGATCGACGTCGTATGCGCGGCGATGATCGCGCCGGTCTCCTCGAAATTGCTGAGCTTGAGCGTGATCGCGGAACGAATGATGACGTCCTGCCAGTCGTAGGCGATCGAAAGGCGGCGCACCCACTCGGTCCAGTAATCGCGGGTCCGGTCCGCAAATTCACGGCAGGTTTTCGCCAGATCTGCCGGAAACGGCTCGTCGGGTCCCATCACCAGATAAACCGGCCGGGTCAGAACGAACGGAGCCTCGCGGTCGATATAGGAGAGCGGCGCGTCGGTGGTAAGCCGGACGACCGTATCGGCGCCGCGAAACGTGATGTGATTGCTGCCGAGCGTTTTTGACGGCATCGGGATGCCGTACTGATACGTCGGGCGAAACCGGATGGTGATGCGGGGCAGGCCCGCGACGGGCTCGATGATCCGGAACAGCTGCGGCGGGCGAAACAGCCGGTCGAAAGCGCGAAAGCGCGGCGCGAAATCGGTAATCCTGACCGAGCCGCCTTCGCGGTCGGTCAGAACGGTCGAGACGACCGCGGTGTTGCGGGTGTATTCGGAACTGTAGTCGGCCATGCCGTCGAGCACGACGTCGGAAAATCCCTTTTCCTCGTCGCCTGCCACCAGACGGCTGAAAATTGGATTGCTGTCGAAGCGCGGATAGCACCACCAGACGATGCGCGACGAGGGGTCGACCAAAGCGGCTGTTCGGCCGTTGCCGATGACCGCCAGATCCAGTCCAAAATTGTTCATTGCCGACCGCTTCCCTCGCCGCGTCCCTCGTGCCGGCAAAGACCGGCAAGCCAGCTGCGCACCTCATGAGGCGAACTGAAAAAGCCGTCCGCTCCGGGCAGCGGCCTCTCGACCGAAAAACCCGTGCCACCCAGCGGCGGAAGTATTTTGAACACCGACAGGTCCGTCGTGTCATCGCCGACGAATATCGGCTTGCGTCCCAAGAATGGCGGGCTTTTCATCAACTCGCGGACCGCCGTACCCTTGCTGAAGTGGCTGGATTTGATTTCGATCACGGCTTTGCCGTACATAACTTCGAGATCAGGCACGGCGATCTGGTCGAAAATCGCGGCGATCTTCGCCTTGAGCGCCGGCTCGGCCTGCGGCGCCAGACGGTAGTGGACCGCAAGTGATGTTCCTTTGTCTTCCATGATGACGCGCGGGTCGATGGCGGCGGCGGTCGCGACCAGCCTGCGAATGGTATCGGCGATCGTATCCGCCGGTCGGGTCTGCGTCGGCAATTCACCCGACAGTCTCATTTCGGCGCCGTGTCCGCCGATCGCGGGCAGCCGTAAGGGCGCGAACAGACCGTCGATGTCGCGTATCAGCCGGCCGCTGACCAGAGCCAGCGCGCCGTCGCATTTTTGGTGCAGTTCCCGCAGCGACGATCGCAACGCATCCGAAACAACAACGCTCCCCGGCGTCATCGCTACGTCGAGAATCGTGCCGTCGATGTCGAGCAGAAGCGCTGTCGCGCTCAAATCAACCGGAACTGTCGCCGGATCACAGGAGCCGGATGATCGGGCAGTCATGTTTCTATGCATCGCGGCACCCGAGGATGGAGGCAGTGGAGGTGTGCCGAAGCGGCACAACGACTAACGCAACATTCTCGGCGGGGAGTCTGGCAAAGCGGCGTTCATCATTCAAAACTGGAGTTGTTCCCAAAGGTTAAGAGCGTCCGGCGAGGCACAACGAACCCGAAGCGAAAAAGTTCCATATTTATTGTGCAGTGCGAGGTGGCGACGGACGGAGGTCCCCGGCATTGACGTGCAGGGTCCCGCCGTATTGTGCGGAACGAACGCTGCGGCGGCGCCCTGCGGCAGGCACGGTTTCGGATGAATCGAATGAAAATTCTCACCCTTGGCAGCGGCACGATCGACACAATCGCGATCATTGACAGCGCCCGCATCGAGCGCATGAGCATGCTGAATGCGGATTCGTCCTTTCTGCTGCTGGAAGAAGGCCGCAAAACCGAAGCACAGGAGGTCTCTACCCACCCGGGCGGCGGCGCGGTCAACGCGGCAGTGGCGATGGCGCGGCTCGGAGCCGATGTTTCCCTGCTCGCGAAACTTGGCAACGATGCGCGGGCGGAGGCGATTGTGGCGCGCCTGTCGCAGGAGGGCGTATCCAGCCGTTGGGTTTTGCGCGACGATCATGCTCCAACTGGCGCCTCGGTGCTGATTTCCTCGCATGACCGCAACGCCGCCATCTTCACGTTTCGCGGCGCGAACACGCTGCTCAAAGTGGAAGATCTTCGGGAGGAGGCCTTCGCGGTCGATATCGTCCACGTCGCCAACCTGAGCAATGAGTCAGCCGACTGCTTTCCGGCGATCGTCAACCGCGCCAAAGCTCACGGGGCGCTGGTGGCTGCAAATCCCGGACCGCGCCAGCTTTCTGCGCGCGGCCAGGCATTTCTCGACAGTCTGGCAGCGATCGACATTCTGGTGTTGAACCGCATCGAGGCCGACCTGCTGGTGCCGGTACTGGTCGCACGCTGCGGCGAGGGCGGGCCTGCGCTGACACTGGGGCCAGGCGAGGAGGCGCCGGCGCTGGCGGTGCGGGGGCTGACAGGCTGGCGGCTTCGAGATGGGAATTGTCGCGTATGTCCGCGCGCTCACGGAACTCGGCCCCCGATACGTGGTGGTCACCGACGGCGCACGGGGCGCGTTTGCGGCGTCGCGCGACGAACTCCTGTATGCGCCGGCAGTAAAGACGAGCACCGTCGGCACGGCGGGCGCGGGCGACGCGTTTGCAGCGACGTTCGTCACGTTCGTGGCGTCAGGCCGAGCCATCGACGAGGCATTACGGGCAGCCAGCATCAATGCGGCGTCGGTGGTTGGCTACATCGACACCCAGACCGGCCTTCTCGGGCGCGACACGCTCGAGCTGCGGGTCAATTCGCCTGAAGCGCCGGTCGTGCGCAGGTGGGAGGCATAGCGCGGGATATCGCCTGCGGCGGCGCGTCACTTATTTGATGAATCCTCGGACGGGGCCAGCGTGAGCCGGCGGCCGACCGGGAAGAGCTGCACGTCGTAGCGGTTGGCGATCCAGCCCCAGATTCCCGAGGGCGCCTTGAGCATGACGCCGATGGCGATGAGTCCCATCAGGATCAGATAGTACGATCCATAATCGGCCAGAAGCTCGCGCAGCAGGATGAACACCAGCATGCCGATGAACGGGCCTTCGAGCGTGCCGATGCCGCCGATCACCACCATGAAGATGACGACCACGGTCCAGTCGTTGATGCTGAAGCCGGCTTCCGGCGACACCCGCAGTTTTTGCAGGAAGATCAATCCGCCGATCAGGCCGGTACAGGCAGCCGTCGCGATATAAATAATGAACTTGGTGCGGAACGTGTTGACGCCGAGGCTTGCCGACGCGGGCTCCGAATCGCGGATCGCGGTGAGCGCGAGGCCGTGGCGGGAGCGCAGCAGCAGATAGACCACGCCAAATACCAGGATGGAGCAGGCGAGCGTCATCAGATACAGCACAGTTTCGCGGATGCCGCGGTCAGGCGAGATCTCGCGCAGGATCGCAGGCGTCAGCGACAGACCCGACCCCGCGCCAAGCACGGCGATCAGGCTCGCCGAGAGCGCGAACACTTCGGAAACCACCCAGGTGCCGATCGCGAAATACGCACCGCGCAACCGGAACACCGCGAACGACACCGGTATTGAAATCAGTCCGGCGAACGGTCCGGCGACCAGCAGCGCCAGATACACGTTCAAATCGAGCACGCGGGTGCAGTAGAACAGCGCGTACGCGCCTAGTCCGACGAAGGCCTGCTGCCCGACCGAAACCAGGCCTGCATATCCGGCCAGCAGATTCCAGAGCTGCGCCAGCGCCACGTAATACGCCATCTCGGCAATCAGCCGCATGTTGCCTGCGTCGCCCCACCACGGCAGCGAAACCAGTGCGGCCAGGCCGACCAGCGCCACAACCGCAAAAACGCGGCTGGCCCTGGTGGCGCGCTCAACCCGAACGGACTCCATTTCAGTCCCTCGTCCGCGGAAACAGCCCGCTCGGGCGGATGATGAGAATGACCAGAAAGGCGATATGCCCGGCGAGAATCTGCCACGTCGGATTAAACGCCGCGCCGACCGACTGCGCGATGCCGAGCACCATGCCGCCCACCAGCGTTCCCCACATGCTGCCGAGGCCGCCGATGATCACGGCCTCGAATGCGAGAATAAGCCTGATGGAGCCTGCGGCCGGATCGAAAATCGTACGGATCCCGAACAGCACGCCGGCGATCGCGGTGAAGATCATCGCGATACCGAGGGCCAGCGCATAGAGCTTCAAATTGTCGATGCCCATCAGCTCCGCCGTGCCGGCATCGTCCGACACGGCGCGAAACGCGCGGCCGAGCCGGGTGCGATAAAACAGCAGCTGAAGCCCTGCGATGCCCACCACCGCCACGCCGAACACCAGCAGCGGATAGACACCGATCGAGATGCCGCCCCCGAGCTGGAAACTCGCGGTCTCGATCGAGCCCTGCTGGAGCCGGTGGTCATAAGCCCCAAAGCCCTGGAGCAGACCGTTCTGAATGATCACCGAAATGCCGAAGGTGACGAGCAGCGGCGGCAACAGTCCGCCGCTGAGCGTGAAGTTCAGCAGGCCGCGCTGCATTGCATAGCCGACCAGAAACATCGCCGGAACGACGATCACAAGGCTGGAAAACGGATCGAGACCGGTCGCTTCGGTCACGACCAGCGCGACATAGGCCGAAAGCACGATCAGGTCGCCGTGCGCGATGTTGACCAGCCGCATGATCCCGAACGACATCGAAAGCCCGATGGCGAACAGCGCATAGATGCCGCCCAGCAGGCTTCCCTGTATCAGAACGTTGAGCCACCCCATGCTGCCGCCCCGCTACATGCCAAAGTAAGCCGCGGTAATTGCGGCGCGGTCAAAGTTTTTGGTCGCCGCGTTCAGCGCGAGATGGCCTTCCTGAAAGCAGTAGAAGCGCACCGAGGCGTCGAGCGCGCGATTGATGTCCTGCTCGACCAGCACGACCGTCGTGCCCTCGGCCTTGATCGCGCCGAGACATTCGTAAATGTCGCGGATCACCACCGGGGCGAGGCCGAGCGAGAGTTCATCGCACAGCAGCAGCCGCGGATTGGACATTAGGGCGCGTCCAACAGCGGCCATCTGCTGCTGGCCTCCCGAAAGCGACGGCGCCGGCAGCCGGCGCAAATCGTAAAGCCGCGGAAACAGTTCGTAGACACGCTTGAGGCTCCACGGCCCCGGCCGTTCGCTGTGGGTGCCCAGCAGGAGATTTTCCTCGACCGACAGGCTTGGAAACAGCCGTCGGCCTTCGGGCACCATTGCAATGCCGAGGTGGACGATTTCATGTGGCGTGAGATCGCCGATCGGCTGACCGTCGAACACCACCATGTCCGGCGCAGTCTTGAGCGCGCCCGCGACCGCACGCAGAAAAGTGGTCTTGCCGGCGCCGTTGGCGCCGATAATGGCAATCGTCTCACCCTCGTCGATGGTGACGTTGATGTCGAACAGGGCCTGAAAATCGCCGTAGAACGCGGCCAGGTTTCTGGTCTCGAGCAGCGTCATGATACCGGGATGCCCATGTAGACCTCGCGCACGCGCGGATCAGACATCACCTGGTGCGGCTCGCCTTCCGCCAGAAGCTGCCCGAAGTTCATGACGATCAGGCGGCTGGTCACGGAAAGGAGCGCGTGCACGATGTGCTCGATCCACACGATCGTCGTGCCTCGCGCGTGAATTTCCTTGATGGTTTTGACCAGTTCGCCGCATTCGAACTCGGTCAGGCCGCCGGCGATCTCGTCAAGCAGCAGAAGCTTGGGCTGAATGGCGAGCGCGCGTGCCATTTCCAGCCGCTTGCGCTGGAGCAGCGTCAGGGTGCGCGCCGGTACGTTGGCCTTGTCATAGAGACCGGTAACGCGCAGGACCTCGCTGCACCGCGCGTAACTTTCGCGCTCGGAGCGCCTTGCCGCCGAAAATGGCGCCGACCAGCAGATTTTCGAACACGGTCATGTTCGCGAACGGGTGCGGAATTTGATAGGAGCGGCCAATGCCGAGACGCGAGCGCGCGTGGGGCGGCATCGCGGTCATGTCCGATCCGGCGAACACGATCGTTCCGGTGCTGGGCGCCACGTCGCCGCTGATCAGGTTGAACAGGGTGGTTTTTCCGGCACCGTTCGGGCCGATGACGGCGAGCGCCTCGCCGTCATCGACGGCCAAAATTCACGGAGTCGACGGCCCTGAGCGCGCCATAAGACTTCGAGACCTCGTTGAGCTTAAGAAGGGTTGCCATAAAAAACTTCTGAATACGGCCGCCGCGCGTTCGGCGCGGCGGTCGTTTTTTGAACAAGCCTCAAGGAGACTTCAGGAATACTTAATCGCTTCGAACGGGCTGTCCAGCGGAATGTTCGGGGCGCTCTTGTTGAAGACAACTTCCAGATCGTACTTGAACTTCTTTCCCTTCTTCCACTGTCCGCCGACCAGCGGCGTCGTGCAGACGTTCGGCACCGGATTGGTGGGGCCGCCGCCTTCCAGGAGATCGGACCGACGATCGAAGCGTAGTCCGTCTGGGCGATCGCATCGCGGATCGCGGCCGGCTCGACTTTTTTAGTGCGCTTGAGAACGTCGATTGCGACCTCGAGGTTGGCGTGTTTGAAGCCGAGCGGCTGCGTCCACTGCTTGCCGGTCGCTTTCTCATAGGAGTCGCAAAACTGCTGCGCAGTCTCGCCGGTCAGTCCGGACTTGAAGGGGTGGTGGTGCGACCACCACACTTCGGTCGACATGCCGGAACCGCGGTTGCCCAGCGCCTCGACGGCGGTGGGGAACAGCAGCGCCTTGGGCGGGGTCACGATTTTGGGCCGGTAGCCTTGCTGCGCGCACTGCGTCCAGAAGATCGCGAATTGCGGCGGGTTGAAAATGCCGCAGACGATCTCGGCATTCGCCTTTTTCAGGTCGGCGATCTGCGACGAGAAGTCGTCCGACAGCGGCGGATAAAGTCCGAGGTCGTGGACCTCAAAGCCCTTGGAAGTGAACAGCCCCGGCAGGCCGTGCTGTTTGTCGTCGGCGGCGACCCCGTCCGGATCGTTCGTGAACATCGTGCCGACGACCTTGTTGGTCTCGGGGAGCGTCTGCCACATGTCGGCGAAGACATTGCCGACCATGTCGAAGCCCCAGAAGAAATGGTAAGTCCACTCGAAGCCCTTCTTCGGATCGCCTTTGCGCGGGAAGAACCAGGCCTGCCACGGATCGTCCGAGGTAATGCAGGGCACGCCCGCGAGCTCGCATTGATCGGAGACCGGGTTGACCGTGTCGGACGTCGACGAGCCGATCACGATGTCGCACTTGTCGTTGTTGATGAGCTGCGCCGTTACTTCGGACGCGCGGTTCGGATTAGACTGGCTGTCCTTGTCGATGATCTCGACGGGCCGGAGCTGGCCGGCGATCGTGATGCCGTCGCCGAGTGCCTTGCGGACGCCCGCGGCAACCCATTTCGACGGTTCGCCGAAGGCCGCGATCGGGCCGGTTTCCGGTGTCACCATGCCGATTTTGACGACCTTGCTGGCCGCACGCGACGACTGGAATGTCCACGGTGATGCAATGGCGCTGACGCCGCCGGCGGCCGCGAACTTGAGGATGTTACGCCTTTGCCTGTCGACGTTTTCCCCGCGTTTGACGCCCTTCACTCCCCACTTCGTCTTCATTACTTCCTCCCTGTACGAGCTTTTGCTGCGGGCAGCCGGTTGGGGCCGGTCCCACAGAAATCGGATCATTGCAGACCTTGATTGGCCCGGCTACGGACCTGTTGCATGGAACACGCGGGCGGTCACCCCGGATGTTCGCTTATTGCTAACCTGCCACAGGATGAGACGGGGCAGGCATCAAAATTCGATTTTCCGCTTGTCAAAAAAGGCATCGATCCCCGAGCGGGCATCCTCGGACGTCATGCTGACGGCCTGAGCCACGCTCTCGGTCCACAAGCCGTCGGAGGCCGACATATCTTCGATGCGGGGAATGGCCTGGATAATCAGGTAATTGGGGATACGGGCATTTTTGGCGATGGTGTTCGCAAGCTCGATGGCCTTTTCCAGCGTCTTGCCGGGCTCGACCAGATAGTGTGACAGGCCGAGCCGCTCGCCGGCGGCGGCGTCGAGCACGCGGCCGGTGAGCATCATTTCGACCATTCGGCCGGACCCAATGATCTTTGCGACGCGAACGCTGGCGCCGCCGCCGACATAGAAGCCGCGACGGCCCTCGGGTAATTGGTAGAACGTGGTCGGGTCTGCGACCCTTACGTGCGTGGCGGTCGCCACTTCGAGCCCCCCGCCGATCACCGCGCCCTGCATCGCCGTCACCACCGGCCGCCCGCCGAACTGGATCGCATCCAGCGTCGCGTGGGCGAACCGCGACATGAAAATGCTGTCGAACGCCTCGCGATGACGATGTTCCGCGAGATCGAGGCCAGCGCAGAAATGCTTGCCGGCGCCTGCCAGCACGACGCACCGCACGTCGGGACCAAAACCCTCGAACGTGGTTTTGAGTTCGCCCCACAGCTTTTCGCTCAGCGCGTTGCGCTTGTCCGGCCGGTTGAGGGTAACAATGGCAACCGGGCCCTGGCGTTCGATCAACAAAAGGGGTGCAGCTTCACTCATCTGTTTCCTGTCGATTGCTGGGATACTGTTGCAGGCCTTGCGTCCGCGGACTTGCCGTCGATGGCGGCCTTGCGCAGCACGCGCCGAAGCACCTTGTTGGTGGAAGTACGCGGCAGCTCGGCGACAAAATGGTAAACCCGCGGTCGCTGGTAGGATGACAGCTCGTTGCTTCGGACATGCCGGTCCAGTGCCTGGGCGTCAAGCGCCGGATCGCGGCTGACGATGAAGGCCTGCACCTCTTCGCCCCACTCGGGGTGCGGCACGCCGACCACGGCGCACTCTATGACCCCCTGATGGGCAAGCAGCACCTCCTCGACCCGCGCCGGCATGATGTTGATCCCGCCCGAGATGATCATGTCGTCGCGGCGGCCCTCGAGGAAGAGATAGCCGCCGGCATCGATGCGCCCGAGATCGCGCGAACGCCACCAGCGCCGCTCGCCGTCGGTGACGAACGCAGCCGCGGTCGCATCGGGATCGTTCCAGATGCGGGCCGCGAGCGACGGGCTGCTGACAAGGACCTCGCCGACTTCACCGGGCGCTGCTTCCTCATGCGGCCCGCCGCCCGGCACGACGACACGAACGTCGCCGTTGACCATCGGCCGGCCGACGCTGATCAGCCGTTCGCCGGTCATTTCGGCGTCGGTGATGCAGGTTGCCGCCGCACCGGTTTCGGTCGAGCCGTAGATCTGCACGACGTTGGGGCTGATCCGCTCGCGCAGGCGTTTGAGCGTATGGGCATCCATCGGCTCGGCGGCAAAGCCGATCAGGCGCACCGAACTGAAATTGGCCTCCGGGTCATCCGCGTTGAGGATGCGCCGCCACAGCGTCGGCGTCAGAAAGACATGCGTGGCGCGCTCCGCGACTACCGCGCGGACCAGAGCCGCCGGGTCGAAGTGTTCCATGAACACCGTGCATGCACCGGCGTTGAGAAACGGAAACCAGCCGTTGTAGCTGCCGAGAAACGACGTGCTCATTGGCACCAGCGACCGGTCGGACGGCAGCACCCCCTGGTAGAGGTAAAGGTTGGTGCGCGCGTTTTCGATAAGGCCGCGATGGGTATGAACCACGCCTTTCGGAACCGATGTCGTTCCGGAGGAAAGGATGATGATCGCGGGATCATCTTCGGCAGGGACGGCGAGCCGGACATCTGCCGGAGCCGCAGCCAGATCGCCGGGAATGGACGCGGCCGGCGTTACGGCCCCGGTTGGCTTCGCGGGCAGTGCCGAGCGGGCCTCGACGCACGCGCCGAGGCCGGGATGGCCGGCGGCGATTCCGCCCGCCAGTACTTCCATCGAAGCATCGTAGACGAGAAGGGCGGGCTCCATCTTGCGGCAGATGGCGGCGAGTGTCGCCGCGGACTTCGCGGGTGTGCAGTGCCATCGGCAACGCGCCCATGCGGACGGCGCCGAGCCATGCGACCAGATAAATCGCGCTTGGCGGGCACAGAAGCGCAAGCGGCTTTCCGGGCTGCGCGCCCAGCGCCGCGAACAATGAAGCCGCACGCAGCGAGAGGGCGTCGAGTTCAGCGTAGGTGAGACGCGTTGTCCGGTCCACGACCGCTTCGCCGCCGGCAAACCAGCGCGCGTTGCGTGCAAACGAATTGGGAACTGTCAGCGGAAGACCGACGCTCATGGCCGTGCCCACAGCATCTTGCTATTGCACCTTCAGGCCCATCTGGCCGGCAATCAGATTGCGCTGCAATTCCGAAGTCCCCGCCGCGATGGTTGCGGCGCGGGCGTCGCGGTAATGCCGCTGCATGTCGAATTCCATATTGTAGCCGAACCCGCCCATCACCTGCATGCCGACGCTCGCCGCCTTCACGTAAGCCTCGGCCGCCAGCAGCTTTGCCATCGTTATATCCTTGAGGGCGTTTTCGTTGCGGCTGACACGCCACGCGGCTTTGAGCGTCACGGCCCAGGCGGCTTCGACCTCGGCCTCCATATTGGCGAGCATGTGTGCGATGGCCTGGAAGCTGCCGATTGGGCGGCCGAACTGGTTGCGCTCCTTGGCGTAACCAACCGCCATGTCGAGCGCTCCGCGGGCGCTGCCGCAATCGCAGGCGGCGGCAACGACACGCTCGGCCTGCAAGCCCGACAGGATGCAGTCCCAGCCCTTATTCTCGCCGCCGATCAGGCGGTCTGGCGCAATGCGGGCATCGTTGAAGGTCAATTCGTAGGTGCCGACGGACCGGCGGCCCAGCATGTCGAGCTTGCGGATTTCGAGGCCCGGCGTGTCATTGTCGACCAGAAACAGCGACATGCCCTGCCGGTAATGCGCTTTTGGGTCGGTCTTCACATAGACATTGATCACATTGTTACGTGCGCCGGCCCCGGTCGCCCAGATTTTTTGGCCGCTGATTACGTATTCATTGCCGTCGCGGCGGGCCTGTGTGCGCATTGCGCCGACATCGGAGCCGGCGTCGGGTTCGGACATCGAGATCGACATCCGGATTTCGCCGGAAATCAGTTTCGGCAGCCAATGGCGTTTTTGTTCTTCCGAGCCTTTACGCGCGACATTGAGCGCGCAGAAAATGCTGCCGCCGAACGCCATCGCCACGTCGGCGCTGTGTCGGCCGATCTCTTCCGCGACGATGGCAAGATCGAGCACACTGCCGCCGGCGCCGCCGTATTCCGGCGCGAACGGCAGGGCGAATATTCCGGCCTCCACCCAAGCGTCGTAAAGCTCATAGGGATAAAGCCGTTCGCGGTCGAGACGGCGCAGATAGTCGGGCGTCGCCACCCGCTCCATCAGCTTGTGCGTGCTTTCCCACAGGAGCTTTTGCTCGGATGAATACTCGAAATCCATGGATCCTCCCAGGATCGCCGCTTTGCCGGGCTTCCCGTTTTGTTGCGCTGCTATACGATGCCGCAACGGGCCCGGCATGCCTAGCACCTGCCGGCAGTTTGCCAAGGGGGAAATGCGCGTGACCACGATGCCTGCAGCCCGGCTCGACAAAGTGGGCGAGCCCGTGAGACCCGGGCGTGTGCCGGTTCCGCTCACGCACGTCATCGACGGTGGCAAATGAGAGACAACGACGTCCTCGCGGCCGAGGAGCTGTTTCCCTCGGGCCATCAGCCGCCGTCCGATTATCAACGCCCGCCGCAGCATTCCGCGATTGCCTGCGACAAGGATGTTGCCGTGCCGATGCGCGACGGCGTGAACGTCGTGGTCGACGTCTACCGCCCCGACGGGCCAGGCCGGTTTCCGGTCCTGTTTGCCTTCGGCGTCCATTCAAAGGAATTGCAGGGCAACGGTCTGCCGCAGCATTTTCCGCCGCAGCCGTCGTGGTCGAGTCTGTGGCTCGGCCATGCCGAAGCGGGCGACACCGAATTCTTCGTTTCGCGCGGCTACGTGCATGTGATCGGAACGCCGCGCGGCTTCCTCAAATCGGGGGACGGCGGCTCGCGCGAATGGGACAGCTACGATGTGATCGAGTGGATCGCGCGCCAGCCATGGTGCGACGGCAATATCGGCATGGTCGGCATCGGCGCTTTCGCGTCGGAGCAGTTTCACGCCGGCGCGCCAGCAGCCGCCGCATCTGAAGGCCATCTTTGCCTATGACCCGCGCGGCGCCTACGGCAAGTTTGGCGGCTTTCGCGAGGAATATCCGGGCGGCGTGCTGCATGCCTTCCGCTATCTGATGGACCACTTTTCCTCTTCGCATACGGCGCGCGGCGCGCTCCGGCGATCTGCCACCCGAGAAAGAAGCGAAATGGCAGCGCGGCGGTGGCGGACCCCGACATCCGCATGTATCCGCATCTGCACAATGTGGTCCTGCAAAAAGGCCAGCACATGCCGCGCTATTTCGACGTGCTGATCGATCCTTTCGACAACGAAGACACCATCGCGGAAGCCGAGAGGGAATTTCAAAAAGATCGACCGTGCCGACCTGCACCGGTGCCGGCTGGTACGGCTACACCTACAAGACGCACCTCGCCGGCGCGCAAACCTACTTCAGCAAAATCCCGGCGCCGAAAAAGATGCTCCTGACCGGGCCGGCCCATCCCGACCGGCCGCTGCGCGCGCTACGCGGCGAGATGCTGCGCTGGTACGACCATTGGCTCAAAGGCATCGAGACCGGCGTTATGGCCGAGCCGCCGGTCAAATATTGGGTCGATGGGCGCCAACCAATGGCGCCACGGGGACGATTGGCCGCTGCCGGAAACGCAAGTGGACCAAGCTCTATCTGGCGAGCTGGGAGCGGCTCACCGCCGAGCCCTATATTGAATGGAGCGTTGACGATTACATTCCGCCCGACGTGTTCGCGCAGATGCCGCCGACGCAGACCAATCGCATCGCCGGACTGCGCTTCCTCACCGATCCGCTGCCGCACGATCTGCTGGTCGCCGGTCCGAGCGTGCTTAATCTGTTCGCCGCGATCGATCAGGACGACACCAACTGGATCATCGTCCTCAAGGATGTCGGTCCGGACCCGTCGGTGCGCACGGCGCGCGAGGGCGAGCGCGAAATTCCGGCCGACCTTGCCGAACGCGAGCTGACCCGCGGCTGGCTGAAGGCTTCAAATCGTGCGCTCGATCCTGAGCGCTCGAAGCCGTGGAAGCCGTGGCACAAATTGACCCGCGAAGCGCAGCGCAAGGTGACGCCGGGCAAGATCGAGGAATACGCGATCGAGATCTTCGCGATGGCCAACCTGTTCCGCAAGGGTCATCGCATTTGCGTCGAGATCACCAGTCTCGATATTTCCACCGGCGTGCTCGGCGCCACCAACGTCGAATACATTCCATATCACGTGTGTTCGAGCCGGACGGTGGTGCACAGCATCCATCACGACGCAACGCATCCCTCGCATCTGTTGATTCCCGTCATTCCGGTGGCTGACTGAGGACGTACTGGCATGGATCTCAATCTTGCGGGCAAACGCGTATTGATCACCGGCGGCTCCAAAGGGCTCGGCCTCGCGATGGCGAAGCGGTTTGCTTCCGAGGGCTGCGATCTTGCGCTGGTGGCCCGTACCAAATCCGTTCTGGAAGCTGCAGCGGCGTCCGTTCGGGAGCAATACCGCGTCAACGTGAGTGCGCACGCGATCGACCTTGCGCAGCCGGGATCGGCCGGCCGCGTGCTCGACGCGTGCGGCGAGACCGACATTCTGGTCAACAATGCCGGCGACGTGCCATCCGGTTCGCTGGAGACGGTCGACGAGGCACGGTGGCGCGCCGGCTGGGACACCAAGGTCTTCAACTACATCAATCTCAGCCGCGAATATTTCGGCCGGATGAAGGCCCGGCGCTCCGGGGTAATCATCAACGTGACCGGCATCGCCGGCGATATTCTCGATGCGGGCTACATCGCCGGCAGTGTCGGCAACGCCGCGATGGCCGCTTTCACCAAAGCGCTGGGTTCGACCAGCTACAAGTTCGGTATTCGCGTCGTGGGCATAAATCCCGGACCGTGCGAGACCGAGCGTTTTGAGAAACTCGCGCGGGCGAAAGCGCAGGAGCGCTTCGGCGACAGCGAACGCTGGCGTGATGCGACCGGCACGCTGCCGTTCGGGCGCGCCGCTTCGCCCGACGAGATCGCGGCGGCCGCAGTGTTTCTTGCTTCGCCGCTGTCGGCATACACGTCCGGGGCCATTCTTGCGATCGACGGCGGCCTGACGGGCGGAAGAGAAATCCCGCGGTGAGGCAACGGCCATGCCGGTCATTGAGAGCCGTATCGATCCCGGGTCGGATGCGTTTCGGACCAACCGCGCGCAGATGCTGGCGCTGATCGGCGAATTCAGAGCGCTCGAGCAGAAGGTTCGCGATTTTTCAAATTCACGGCGTGAACGCTTCCGCGCGCGCAAACAGTTGCTGCCGCGTGAGCGCGTCGCGCTGGCGATCGATCCCGGCGCGCCCTGGCTCGAACTGTCCACGCTCGCCGGCTTCCGGATGCACGACGACGATGGCGCGGATGGAATTCAGGGCGGCGGCAGCATTGCCGGTATCGGGTACGTCTCCGGCATCCGTTGCGTCGTCACCGCCAATGACAGCGCGATCAAGGGCGGCACGTCGACGCCGATGGGCGTCAAGAAGCAGCTTGCGCGTCCAGCAGATCGCGCTGGAGAACAAGCTGCCGCTCGTGCGCCTGGTCGAGTCCGGCGGCGCCAACCTGCTCTATCAGGCGGAGATGTTCGTCGAGGGCGGCCGCGGCTTCGCCAACCAGGCGCGCATGTCGGCTGCCGGCATTCCCGCAGGTCACCGTCGTGCACGGCTCATCGACCGCAGGCGGCGCCTATCTGCCCGGCCTGTCGGACTACGTCGATCCTCGTGCGCGGGCGCGCCAAGGTGTTTCTCGCGGGGCCGCCGTTGCTGCGCGCCGCGACCGGCGAAATCGCCACCGACGAAGAACTCGGCGGCGCCGAGATGCACGCCACAGTCTCCGGCCTCGGCGAATATCTGGCCGAGGACGATGCCGACGGCATCCGCATCGCGCGCGAAGTCATGGCAAAGCTGCCGTGGAACGAACAGCCTGCCGCTGCGGCAGCACAGGGATTTCAAGGAGCCGCGTTATGCGGCGGACGAGCTCGCCGGCGTCGTGCCGGTCGACTATCGTAAGCCCTACGACGTGCGCGAAGTGATCGCCCGCATCGTCGACGATTCGGACTTTCTCGATTTCAAGAGCGAGCTACGGCCCGCAGACGATCTGCGGCCACGCCGAGATTGAGGGCCATGCCATCGGCATTATCGGCAACAACGGGCCGATCGACGCCGACGGCGCCGCCAAGGCCGCGCAGTTCATCCAGCTCTGCTGCCAGGCAGATATGCCGATCGTCTATCTGCAGAACACCACCGGCTACATGGTCGGCACGCGAGGCCGAGCAGCGCGGCATCATCAAGCACGGCTCGAAGATGATCCAGGCGGTCGCCAACGCGACCGTGCCGCAACTGACCATCCACATCGGCGGCATCGTTCGGCGCCGGCAACTACGGCATGTGCGGCCGCGCCTACGACCCGCGCTTCATCTTCGCCTGGCCGAGCAACCGCATCGCCGTCATGGGCGGCGAGCAGGCCGCCGAAGGTGATGACGATCGTCACCGAGGAAAAACTCAAACGCGAGGGCAAGCCGGTCGATCAGGCCAGACAGGATCGCAATGGAGAAGGGCATCATTGACCAGCATGGAAGGCGAGTCGACCGCGCTCTACGCCACCGCGCGGCTGTGGGACGACGGCTTGATCGATCCGCGCGATACCCGCACAGTGCTGGGCTTCTGCCTGTCGATCTGCCGCGAAGCGCAACTGCGCCCGCTCAAGCCCAGCACCTTTGGCGTCGGACGCATGTAGCGAGGAGGAAACGCCATGCAGTTTACGCCCGAGCACGAGGAGCTGCGTCGCAGCCTGCAAAGATTCATCGCCGCCGAGATCAACCCGCATGTCGACGCAGTGGGAGGAGGCCGGCATCTTTCCGGCCCACGAGCGTGTTCAAGAAGATGGGCGACGCTGGGCCTCCTCGGCATCAACAAGCCGGTCGAATACGGCGGCAGGGGCTCGACTATTCCTACGCCATGGTGATGGCCGAGGAGCTCGGCGACATCGCATGCGGCGGCGTGCCCGATGGCGATCGGCGTGCAGACCGACATGGCGACGCCGGCGCTTGCCCGCTTCGGCTCGCGACGAGCTGCGCGCGCGAGTTCCTGGCGCCCTCGATCGCCGGCGATTTTGTGGCCTGCCTCGGCGTCTCGGAAGTCGGCGCCGGCTCCGACGTCGCCTCGATCAAGACGACCGCGCGCAAGGACGGCGGCGACTACGTCATCAACGGCGGCAAGATGTGGACGACCAACGGCACGCAGGCCGACTGGATGTGCCTGCTTGCCAACACCGGCGAAGGCCCGGCCCACAAGAACAAGTCGCTGATCTGCCTGCCGATGAAGACCAAGGGCGTCGAGGTCGCGCGCAAGCTCGACAAACTCGGCATGCGCTCGTCCGACACCGCGCAGATTTTCTTCGACGACGTGCGCGTGCCGCAGCGCTACCTGATCGGCGAGGAGGGCATGGGCTTCATCTACCAGATGCATGCAGTTCCAGGAGGAGCGGCTGTGGGCCGCCGCCGCGAACTCTGAGATCGCATGGAGCGGCTGATCGACGAAACCATCGAGTACACGCGCAGCCGCAAAGCGTTCGGCAAGCCGATCCTCGACAATCAGGTCGTCCACTTCCGGCTCGCCGAGCTCTCGACCGAGATCGAACTGCTGCGCGCGCTGGTCTATCGCGCCTGCGAACTTTATCTGGCCGGCACGGACGTCGACCCGGCTGGCGTCGATGGCCAAGCTCAAGGCGGGACGGCTGCTTCGCGAGGTGGCCGACGCCTGCCTGCAGTACTGGGGCGGCATGGGCTACATGAACGAAACGCCCATCAGCCGCGCGTTCCGCGACGGCCGTCTCGCCTCGATCGGCGGCGGCGCCGACGAGATCATGCTCAGCATCATCTGCAAGCTGATGGGTACGCTTCCCGGCACGTCAAACACCCGACAGGCGGAGTGACGGATGCGCACCGGGCCCGGGCCTGCCTCGCACCAGACGAAGTCCGGCAGTGACTGCGTTCAACAAGATCCTGATTGCCAATCGAGGCGAGATTGCCTGCCGCGTCATTCGTACCGCGAGGTCGCTGGGCTATCGCACGGTTGCCGTCTTTAGCGATGCCGACGCCGGTGCACCGCACGTGCGGCAGGCGGACGAGGCGGTCCGGATCGGGCCGCCTCAGGCCCGGCAAAGCTACCTCAATGCCGAAGCCATCCTCGCCGCTGCGCGCGCTTCCGGCGCGGATGCGGTGCACCCCGGCTATGGCTTCCTGTCCGAGAATGCGGCTTTTGCCAAAGCGTGTACGGACTCCGGACTGGTCTTTGTCGGCCCGCCGGCGGCCGCGATCGATGCCATGGGCAACAAAGCGCGCGCCAGGGATTTGATGCAGGCTGCGGGTGTGCCGTGCGTGCCGGGTTATCAGGGAGCGGATCAATCCGACGACAGGCTTGCGGCAGAGGCCGGCCGTATCGGCTTCCCGGTCATGATCAAGGCCGCCGCAGGCGGGGGCGGCCGCGGCATGCGGCTGGTGACGGCGATCGAAGGATTTGCCGGCGCGCTCGCTCGCGCGCGTTCGGAAGCGGCGGGTGCCTTCGGTCCGACGAGATGATCCTCGAACGGGCGATCGCTGATGCCCGCCATATCGAATTTCAGATTTTTGCCGACCGGCACGGCAATATCATCCATCTTGGCGAACGCGACTGCTCGATCCAGCGCCGCCATCAGAAAGTGATCGAGGAGACGCCGTCGCCGGCGATGTCCGACGAACTGCGTGCGCGCATGGGTGAAGCCGCCATCGCCGCGGCACGCGCTGTCGGTTATGTGAATGCGGGCACCATCGAGCTTTTGCTCGATCGTTCCGGACAGTTTTACTTTCTCGAAATGAACACCCGGCTCCAGGTCGAGCATCCCGTGACTGAAGCCGTGACCGGACTGGATCTGGTCGAATGGCAGTTACGGGTCGCGGCCGGCGAGCGGCTGCCGCTCGGACAGGACGGAATCGCGTTCCGAGGCCATGCGATCGAAGCGCGCCTGTACGCCGAAGATCCGTATCAGGATTTTCTTCCGCAAAGCGGCACTTTGATCGAGTGGTGTCCGGCCGGGGGTGAGGGCGTGCGTATCGATCACGGGGTCACGTCGGGTCAGGGCGTCAGTCCGTTCTACGATCCCATGCTGGCCAAGGTGATCGCGCATGGCGAAAACAGGGAAGATGCGCGCAGGCGTCTGATCGCGGCTCTGCTGGATACCGTTGTATTCGGCGTTACCACCAATCGCGGCTTACTCGTATCGCTTCTGCGGCATCCGGCGTTCGTGGCGGGCGACGCGGATACCGCGTTTATCGCCCGGCATTTTGGTCCGGGCAGCGAAGCGATGCGGCGCCCGGCGCCGGACCGGCTGACGCTGGCGCTTGCGGCGGTGCTGCTGTTTGAAGCCAAAGCGCAGGCTGCGCCGGAACGGCCGGCTGCGGAGCGGAACTGGTCATCGACAGGTGTCGCGACGTGGCCGTTGCGGCTGACGCTCGGGGACGTCCACCATCCGGCGGGGGTCACCGCAACCGGGCCGGACGATTATCTGGTCGCTCTGGGCGACACCAGCATTGCGGTGACGATCGTGGAACGCGGCGCCCGCGCCGTGCGCTTCAGCTCGTCGGGCGTGCAGCAGGCCGCGCGGTTTGCGCTCCGTGGAAGCACGTTGCATCTCGACATGGGCGGGACCGTGCTGGTGGTGCGGGAGACCATTCTCGAATCCGGTCATTCGCAGGGCGGCGACGGTTCCCTTCGGATACTCGCACCGATGAACGGAGCGGTCGTCGGCGTGCACGCCGGTGCCGGCGATCGCGTCGCGAAGGGTCAGCGCATCGTCGTGCTCGAAGCGATGAAGATGCAGCACGAACTGTGCGCCGAACGCGACGGCGTCATTGACAAAATTCTGGTCAGGCCGGGTGACCAGGTCGCCACCCGGCAGTTGCTGGCCGAACTGCGGAGCGAAGCGGCGGCGCCGGCGGAACCGGCGGAGGATACGCCGAACAATACGACTAACCGCGACTGATGAACGAGCGCTGGTGGTTGGGAAGTATGGTCGCTTCGTAAAGGTTGACCTCCGGGGGCAGGGCGCACATCAGTACCGCGACCTTCGCTACATCTTCCGCCGCCATGACGTAATCGCTCGGCGTTGCGCCCGCGCCCGCCGTTGTCCGGCCGGCCAGCGCCGAAAATGAACTGAGCGTGGAGCCCGGATGGATGATCGACGCTACGATGCCGTGTTTGCGGCCGTCCATGGTCAACTGATGCGTCATGCCCTGCATGGCAAACTTGGTCGTGGTGTAAGGCAGCGAGTCCGGCCGCGGCGTTTTGGCCGAGATGCTGCCCATATTGATGATGCGTCCGCCCTGCGGCTTTTGCTCCTTCATGATTTTGATGGCCTCGCGGCAGCAAAGGAACGCGGCGGTGATGTTGATGTCGAGCACCTCCCGCCAGTATTGAAGAGAGATATCTTCAGTATTGATGTGGGTCGCAACGCCGGCATTGTTGACGAGAATATCGAGGCGTCCGTAGGCCCTCGTTGTTTTTTCGAACAGAGCGCCGACCTGCTCTTCCTGTGTGACGTCGGTCGGGACCGGCAGCGCCTCTCCGCCGCGCGACCGGATTCCGGAAGCGACTTCGTCGAGGACCGACGCGCGCCGGGCGACCAGAACCGTCTTCGCTCCTTCTCCGGCAAACATTTCGGCGATTGCGCGGCCGATGCCGTTGCTCGCGCCCGTGACTATCGCTACGCGGTCCTGCAACTGCCCTGCCATCGCTTCATCCTGTTTGTTACGAACTGTGTATACGTTGTGAATTTGCCCAACTTCAACGGAACGCCGGCATCACCTCTTTGGCAAACAGATCGACCGAATGCGCTGCGGTTTCGTAGGGCAGCGAGCCGAATATCATGTCGCTCACGAAATAATTGACTCCGGTGCGTTCGACCGTTTCGGCGATATAGTGCCGCACCGTTTCGGGCGACCCGGCGACGCCCATGTGCATGCTTTCCAGAGTGTCAAAGTCCTTCGGATAGACCGCGCCGATCGGGAACGGAATGCCGCCCCAGTCCCAAAGAAATTCCATGTGATGGCGCCACTGCCGATAGGCGTCCTGCATGGCTGTGCGGGCCTTCGCGTCAGTCTCCGCTACGACGACGTGACGAAATACGCCGCACAGCGGGATGTTCGCGAGGCTGTTGCCCTCCGCCTGCCAGGCGGCACGATAGGCGTCGGTGAGCGCCTTGACGCCGGCGTCCGGTATCAGCGCGACGATATTGCCCTTGAGACGTGCGGCGTCTGCCGCGCGCGAGGGCTCGTTCGGCGCGAACCACAACGGCGGCCACGGCTTCTGCAACGGCTGGCCCTCGATGCGCACGTTCCTGCACCGGTAAAATTTGCCTTCGTAGCTCACTACGTCGGACGTCAGCGCCTTGAGAACAAGCTCGGTGGCCTCCCGGTTCATCGCGGGGGCCTCTGCAGGATCGATGCCGAAGCCGGCGAGTTCTATCGGGGAGGCGCCGCGGCCGAGGCCCAGTTCCAGCCGCCCACGGCTCATGTGATCGAGCATCACCACCTCTTCTGCAATCCGCAACGGGTGATACATCGGCGTGACATAAAGCAGCGGTCCGAACCGCAGCCGCCGGGTGCGTTGCGCGACTGCGGCGAGGAATACGCTGGGCGAAGGGGCGAGGCCAAGCGGCGTCGAGTGATGTTCTGCGATGTGATAGGAGCGAAAGCCCGCCTGGTCGTATTGTTCAACAAGCTTCAGCCGTGTCTCGAACAGGTCCGCAAGCGGAATGCCGTTGTCATCCAGGTGATCGAAAACGCCGAATTGCAAGGCCAACACTTCCTCCCAGAGTTGAAATTTCAGATCCCGTTTTTTCTGAACGGATGGGGCTGTCGGGCGCGCGGGCGGGAAAGTTTGAACTAATGTACCTGCCGCTCCTGGCCGGCCCAGAACGGTTTGCGCAGTTCGCGCTTGAGAATTTTGCCGGTGGGTGTGCGGGGCAATGCATCGACAAAGTCGATCGAGCGTGGCGCCTTGTAGCGGGCGATCCGCTCGCGGGCAAAGCCGATCAATTCATCGGCGGTCACGTTCACGCCTGGTTTTTTGACCACGATCGCTTTAACGGACTCACCCCATTTTTCGTCCGGCACACCGATCACCGCGACGTCAGCGACGCCAGGATGACCGAACAGGGCGCTCTCGACCTCGGCCGGATAGATATTCTCGCCGCCGGAAATGATCATGTCCTTCACCCGGTCATAGATGAAGACGTACCCGTCCCGGTCGCGATAGCCGGCGTCGCCGGTGTGGAACCAGTCATTGCGGATGGCGCGCAGCGTCGCGTCGGGCTGGTTCCAGTAGCCCAGCATGTTCTGCGCCGACCGCGTAATGATCTCGCCCACTTCGCCGGTCGGCACTTCGTTGCCGGCGGCATCCACGACACGGATTTCAATGCCGCTCATCGGAAGTCCGCACGATTTCAGCCGGTCCGGTGCGTTCGCATCGTGATCCTCGGGTGGCAGGCAGGTAATCGCGCCTGTGGTTTCGGTCAGGCCGTAAACCTGAGCAAGTCCACAGCCGAAGGTCTTCAGCGCGTTGCGGACCAGGTCGAGCGGCGCCGGTGATGCGCCGTACACGATCAGCTCGAGCGACGAAAAATCGGCGGTCCGGCTCTGCGGATTTTGCAAAATGAACAGCAGCAGCGCCGGCACCATGAACGCCTTGGTGATGCGATATTCCGGGATCAGGCGCAGAATGGCGCCAGGATCCGGATCGCGCATCAAAACCGTGTCGACGCCGCGAAAGAAGCCAATCAATGCCCAGCCGCTGCCGCCGATATGAAACAGCGGCATGCAGACCAGATTGACGTCGTTCTCGTGCCATACACCGAACTGGTGCAATCCGCCGCGTGCGAGCGGGATCAGGTTGGCGTGGCTGAGCTGCGCGCCCTTCGGATGTCCGGTGGTGCCGCTGGTGTACATCTGGATCGCGCAGTGGTGCGGATCGACCTCGATCTCGGGGTCTTTGGTCGACTGCCCAGCGCGCCATTGACCGTAATCAATCCATGACGGGTGCCCGCCGTCGAGCGCGATGATGCGACGTACCGACTTGAGATCGCCGGCTATCTTCGCGACAAGCGGATAGAAGTCGGCGCCGACGAACAGGATTTCGGCACCCGCGTCATCGACCACGTAGGCCACTTCCGGTGGCGCGAGGCGAAAGTTGACAGGGACAAGTACGATGTCGGCCTTTGCCGCTCCGAACCAAAGCTCGAAGAACGCCGGCGAGTTTTTGGATAAATATGCGATCCGTGCCTGCGGCTTTACGCCCTCTGCAATCAAACCGTTTGCGACCTGGGCGGCGCGGCGGTCGAGTTCGCCGAACGTTATGCGCTGTCCTTCGAAATGGATTGCGGCGCGGTCCGGTCGCGATTTGGCGTGATGCCGGGTGATGTCGCCAACGGTATCGATCCCCGCAAGGCTGCCGACCTCGATCATGACGTTCCTCCGGAGCCGAGGCTCCCGCGGTCTTCGCCGCACCGGCCCGCGCGAGCCCCTTTTGCGAGATCGTAAGCATTTTCCGATGTGGCGGAAAGCCCCGAAAGCCGACGGACCCGCGTGCCCAGGCTCTCAGGCCGTCATTTGTTTTCCAGCCGCGCCGCGGTCATCTGGAATTCAGTCAGGGAGTCGACCGCAATCCGGAGGTTGAGATCGGGTCGCATCTTTGCCAGTTCCGTGACCGCGGGGTGCGGCATCAGAACCCAGGCGGGCGGCGACAGCGCCGCCATCGCCGGCAGGTCGAGGCATCGCAGCGGTACGTGCATGTAGAAGAACATGTTGGTGTCGAGGCCCAGACAATAAGCCGGCGCCGGATCTTCGAGCACCGCCCGCTCCATCGCCTTTCCCGCGAGCCGGGTCTCGCCGAAGCGGTCGGCAAACAGCGGCATGATCACCACTACAAGAATGATCTGGTAGACGACAAGCAGGCCGGCCATGGTCGTGGTCACGCGGCGCAGTATCGCGTAGCGGGTTTTTGCAAGATTATGCCAGGCGATGCCCGCGAGCACGGCGACCGAGGGCGCGATCGGCATGGCGTACCGGCTGTTAAATCCGGGCCAGAAGATCAGGATCGCGGTGCACACGCCCGAATAAAGGATGAGCGGGGCGACGATGGCCGGAACGCCTGCGGCTTTTCCGTCCCGTCGCCACGGCCACGGAATGAAGGGAAGGAGCAGCGAGGCCGGCAGCAGTTCGACAAACAGACTGCCGATACTGCGCGAGTTCCTGGCCACGTATTCGAACAGCGTCGGCCGGTCCATGAGCCGTGCATAGGCGAGCCACCGGCCTTCGTCTCCGGGCCGGTAGATGGCCGCTCCCCACGCGATCGTGGCCGCGGCCGGCATGAGCATGCAGAGAAACCAGCCGGGCAGGTCGCGCCAGCGTCGTTCGATGACCAGAAAGGCGAACACGCCGAAGCCGAAAAACGCCGCCGGCTGCGGTCCTTTGGCCATCACGAGCACCGTCAGGATCGCGCCGCACCCGATCCAGCGCAGGAGGGTTACCCGGCCCGAGGCCATGCCCTCCCACCACAGGAGGAACGCGGCGAACGACAGAACGGTGATGATGGTGTCAGGTTCGGCAACGGTCAGTTTTTGCAGCAACAACGGACAGAACACAAACGACACGGCCGCGAACAACGAGGCGGGCAGGCCTGCATGGCGCTGCGTCGTGCGCTGCACCAGAAACGCCGTGATCAGGACCGAGACCATGGCCGGGAGCCGCGCCGACCATTCGTTGACCCCGCCGGTGAGGAGTGCGAAGCCGGCGATCAGCCAGCCCAGCAGCGACGGCTTTTCGTGCCACCGGATCCCGTAGACGTACGGTTCAAGAAAATGTCCGTGCGCCAGCACGTCGCGGGCGATTTCCGCGTTGGTGCCTTCCTCGTAGATGAACGAGCGCACGGTCAGATTGGGCAGCACGCCGCATGCCCACAACAGAACAATAAGAACAGGGACGACGCCGGGGCGCGCGAGAAAATCCTCGAGCTTTCCCGCCCAACTGCCGACCCACTGGTCGAGCGCCCTGTAGCTGGAGACTATCGACATTGTTTTCCTTGCCGGCGCGCCTGACAGGCACCCGTGAAGCCGCAGCGATCGCGAAACGTCAGACGAGCCGGTAAACTCGCGCTGCCGTATCGTGCAGGGCGGCACGGGCCACAGCTTGACCAAGCGGCTCGATCGCGGCTCGGTAAGCTGCGATGAGATCGGCGTACTGCGTCCACAGTTTCTCGACCGGAAAATTCGAACCAAACAGACAGCGTTCCGCGCCGAAAATCCCGATGGTTTCCTTCACGACGGCCGCAATGTGACCGGGATCGTTTCTGTGGATGAACGTGCCCAGCGCGGACAGCTTCGAAAATACGTTTGGACGGGAGGCAAGGAGCTGCATTCCTTCGCGCCATCGCGCCCGTCCGGCGTCCGACAGGTCTTCCAGCATGCCGGCATGCTGGAGGATGAAGGTGACTTTGGGCGCGCTGTCGGCAAGCTCGGCGGCGCCCTTCATCTGGCCTTCGAACACCTGAAGATCGAAAGTCCAGTTGTAGTCGGCCAGCCGCGCGACGTTCTTCTGCAATTTCGGATGGCGCGCCAGGTCGGGGCCGGCGGCAAAACGGTATTGCGGGTTTTCGTGCCATTGCAGCTGCATCCGCAGGCCGCGCATGCCGGAATATTTGGTCAGGCGGTCGAGCTGGGGCCGCACGTCGTCGGCCAGAAAATCCGCATAGCCGACGATCGCCTGGGGGAAGCCGGTCTCATCGGCGGCCTGCTGCACGTAGGCGACTTCGTCCTCGAAACGGTCCTTCGCCCAGTTCGCCTGGACATAGACGGATTGGGTAACGCCGCTTCCGGCAATGTCGGACAGGAACTCGGCAATCGGATAGTCCCGCCGGATCGCCTCGTAGGGTCCGAAAATGCGCGGCTGCATCGGTCCGTCGAGCCACGGCAGGTCCTGACGCCGCCAGATATGATGATGTGCATCGATGATATCGATCATGCCGCGCCCCGTTTATCCCGGTATCGCCCTGCGGCGGTGCCCGGCCGCGGGGGACTTTATAAGTCCTTCGGCGCGGCGCAAGCGGAACCGATCAACGTGCCTGATCGGGCAGGGGGCGTGAAAGGCCGCTTTCCTCGCAGCAATATTGCCTGCGGCTTCACCGTCCCGGGTGGCGGGAGACGGCCGGAGGGCGCTCGTTGAGCACGAGCCAGTAGAGTCCCATCTGCACCACCGCTTCGGCGAATTCCGCGAAATCCACCGGCTTTCGCACGTAGCTGTTGGCGCCGAGGCTGTAGCCCTGCAACCGGTCCTTGTCCTCCACCGACGTGGTCAGGATGACGACGGGCAGCAAACGGGTGCGTTCGTCGCCGCGAATGCGGCGAAGAACTTCGTGCCCGTCGAGCTTGGGCAGCTTCAGATCGAGGAGAATGAGCTGCGGCAATTCGTTGCGGCTGCCGTCGGCTGTTGTGCCGAGCAGGTACTCGACCGCTTCTGCGCCATCGTGCGCGACCACCACCCGGTTGCCGATATTGGCCTTCTTGAGCGCGCGAAGCGTCAGCGCCTCATCTCTCGGATTGTCCTCGATCAGCAAAATTGCAGGGTCATGCGGCATCGTGCTGCTCCGCTGTCGGTTTCGATTGTGGCGGGCCCATCCGCGCGTCGGCGGCAAGCGTGAAGAAAAAAGTCGCGCCCCGCCCGGGAGCGGCGTCGGCCCAGATTCGTCCGCCATGACGCCGGATCACGCGCTGCACGGTCGCAAGCCCGATGCCGGTTCCTTCGAACTCGCTGTTTGCATGCAGACGCTGAAACATGCCGAACAGCTTGCCGGCGTAGGCCATATCGAAGCCCGCCCCGTTGTCGCGCACGAAGAACACCGGCGGCTCGCCGGCAAGAACGCCGACTTCGATTCGCGCGAGCTCGCGCTGCTGCGAATATTTCCACGCATTGCCAAGCAGATTCTCCATCACGATCGTCACCAGTCTCGCGTCGCCTTCGCCGGTCAGGCCGTCCGCAACGATGAAATCGACCTGCCGGGCGGGAGCAGCGCGCGCGAGCTCGGCACCGACCGACGCGGGCGATGCGCGACAGGTCGAACCTCGTCCGTTCGAATTCGCCGCGGGTCACCCGTGACAGCGCCAGCATGTCGTCGATGAGCTGCGACATCTGCTGCGCCGATTCACGGACGTAGTTCAGATACTGCCTGCCGTCGTCGTCGAGGCGGTCTGCGTAGTCCTCGAGCAGCGCAAGGCCAAATCCGTCGATACTGCGCAGCGGCGCGCGGAGATCGTGCGCCACCGAATAGCTGAACGCCTCCAGCTCTTCGTTCTTGGCTTCGAGCTCGGCGACCAGCGCGGCACGCTGTTCGGCCATTTCCCGGGCGGCGCGGGCTTCGACCGCCTCCAGCTCCGCCCGCAGCAGCTGTTCGCGAATGCGCCGCGTCTCGTCTTCGAATTGCTTGCGCCGGATCTGGGCATGAACGCGGGCGCGCAGCAGGTCGAAATCGCTCGACTTGGCGATGTAATCGTCGGCGCCGGCGCCGAGACCCTGGATCATCGCCTCGCGGTCTTCGACCGCGGTCAGCATCACGACCGGAATGTCGCGCATATCCGCCGAGCTTTTCACCCGCCGGCACGTCTCGCGACCGCCGATCCCCGGCATGAGCAGGTCGAGCAGAACGCAATCGACCTGCTGAACGCCGAGCAGTTCCAGCGCTTCCTCGCCGGAACGCGCCAGCACCACCTCGTAGCCATCCGCGCGCAACGCGCTGGCCAGCTCCTGCAGGTAGGTTTCGCTGTCATCGACCGCGAGAATCTTCTTCGGTCCCAGCAGGCTCGCGGTGCCGCGCTCGGGGCCGGCGTCCTGCGACCGGCCGCCGGCGCTGCGCAGCACCGCGTTGAGGCGCGCGAGTATCAACGCGGTATCCTCGTCCTTGCGCACGAAGGCGTCGGCGCCGGCTTCAAGCGCACGAACCTCGGCGCCGCGTTCTTCGGAAGCCGTAAGCAGCAGGCACGGGAGGCCGCGCAGCGCCGCGTCGAGGCGGATGCGCCGGATCACGGTCGCGCCGTCGATTCCCGGCAGCTGGCCATCGACGACGACAGCCGTCGGCCGCCGGTCGGAGGCCAGCCGCAAGCCGTCCTCGCCGGTGTCGGAGACGATCACGCGGTAGGACGCCTGCTCCAGCGTCGCCCTGAGGGCCTCGCGGAACGTCACGCTGTCGTCGATCACGAGAACGGTATCCTGGGCGGACGGCGAGGCACCGCATTGCGCCGCACAAGCTCGCGCGCGCGCGCCACCAGATAATTCGCGTCGTAGGGCTTGCCGACATATTCGTCGGCGCCGGTGTTGAAGCCGCGGACCCGGTCGCGAACTTCCGCTTCGGTCGACAGCAGCATCACCGCCGTATCCGCGGCCGACGGGATCGAACGGATTTCCTTCAGCAACTCGATGCCGTCGCCGTCCGGCAGCAGGACATCGAGGATCACCAGCGCAAAACTCTGTTCGGCGAGTTTGCGCCTCGCTTCCTCGAGGGTCGCGCAGGCGATGGCCGGTAATGCCGCCGCATCGAGGATCTCGCTGAGATTCATGCGGACCGTCAGACTGTCATCGACGATAAGGACTTTCATGCGCGCAACTCCGCTCGGGCACCCCGCAGCGCGGCGAGCCGCCCGCCGATTTCACCAAGCGGCAGGATGTGACATGCGGCTCCGAGCTCGCCGCCTCGCGTGGCATGCCGTAGACCATGGACGTTGCCTCGTCCTGGGCGATGGTCACGCCGCCGGCCTGACGGATTTTCAGCAGGCCGGCCGCGCCATCGCGACCCATCCCGGTCAGCAGACAGGCCGCGGCCGACCCGCCGTATTCGGTCGCGACCGACTCGAACAGCACGTCGACCGACGGCCGGCAGGAATGCCGTTCCGCGTCGCGCGTGAGACGCAAACGGCCTTCGCGAACGATCAGATGCCGGTCGCCCGGCGCCATACGACCACCCGGCCGGCTGCGGCCATGACCGCCATTCCGTCCTGCGCAAAGCCCACGGAGCGGTTGACCTGTCCGTCCAGCCAGTCCGCGAAGGCGGATCCGAACGGCTCGCCGATGTGCAGCACAAGCAAAATCGGCAGGCTGAACTGTGGCGGCAGGTCGCGCAGGACTTTCAAAATCGCGCCCGGTCCGCCGGTGGAAGCGCCGATGGCGACGAGATCGAATACCCGGTTCGCGCGTTCCGTCTCTTTCGCTGGTGTGGCCGGTCCGGTCCGTTCCGACGCCATGCCCGTCAGCCGCGCGCGCGGATGGGTAATGACGCGAATCCGGGCGACCAGCTTTACGGCGGCGAGGAAGCGGCGCTGCCAGTTGCCGTCCGGCTCCAGCCCGTCCGGCTTTTCCAGCACGTCGACGGCGCCGGCGGCCAGCGCCTCGTATATTTTGAACAGTTCGCCGCGGTTGATCGACGCGGAGACGACCAGGATCGGCGTCGGGCAATGCGCCATTATGTATTCGGTGGCGGCAAGCCCGTTCATCACGGGCATCATCATATCCATCGTAATCACGTCCGGCCGCGCCTGAAGGCAGAGCTCGATGGCGCGCCTGCCGTCGCCGGCCTCGCCGACGACTTCGATGTTCGGGTCGCCGTCAAGAACACCGACAAGTCGTTTGCGCACGGTCATGGAGTCTTCGACAACAAGGACGCGAATTGTGTTTGACACGACCGTCAGCCCGCCATCGGCCGGATCATGGCCAGAAGCTCGGCCTGATTGAATTCGCTCTTGACGATGTAGCCGTGAGCGCCGGCAGCCCGGCCGCGTTCGCGGTCTTCCGGCGCCGAGCGCGACGTCACGAGAATCGCCGGCGTGTTGCGGAGCGCCGGGTCGGAGCGAAGCTGTTCGACGAAAGTGAAACCGTCCATGCCCGGCATTTCGACGTCGCAGAGGATCAGGGCAAAGGACTTGCGCCGCGGCGAAATCGAGACCGTCTTCGGCGCAGCTCGCCACATCGACTTCATAGCCCGCGGATTCGAGGATGCTCTTTTCCAGCATCCGCGTGGTCAGGGAATCGTCGATCACCAGTACCGGCCGTCGCGACGGCGCGGCGTGAGGCTCGGCGGCGCGCGCGCCATGGGCCGCAGCGATGAGGCCGTCGGGATCGAGGATCAGTTGCGGATGGCCCTCGCCGTCGAGCGCGGCGCCGACGGCAAGCGGGCTGGACTTAAGATGTGCGGGCAGGGGGCGCGCAATCATTCTGGCAGTCCCGACCAGACGTTCAACGCCGATCGCGCCGACGCAACCGGATCCGGCGATAACGATCGCGGTCCATCCGCGCCCGACCGACCAGCGGCTGCTGTCGAGTGCCGCCGCGAGAGGAATGAAGGGCACGGCGTGCTGTTCGTGGAGGATCGACGCACCGGCGGCCGCGCGCGCAATGTCGCCCGGGGCGAGGCGAAGACTTTGGCGCACGGCGTCAAGGGGAATCGCCATCGTGCTTTCGCCGTTCCCGGCTTCGACCAGCAGCACCGGAATCGAAGTGATCGAACTCGGAATCGACAGCACGAACGCGGTGCCGCGGCCGGGATCGATGTTGACGGAAATGTCGCCGCCGAGCCGCTCCATCGCCTCGCGAACGACATCGAGCCCGACCCCGCGGCCGGCCACATCCGTCACCGCCGCCGACGTGCTCACGCCGCCGCGCAGGAGAATGCGAACCAGCTCTTCGCTGGCGGGCTCGGTCGCGCTCGAACTCAGGACCCCGCTTGCGATCGCCGCCCGGCGGACCGCGGCGAGATCGATACCGCGTCCGTCGTCGCGGCATTCAAACAAAACGCGCGCCCCGCGCCGCACCACGTTGACCGTGACGAGGCCCGCTGCCGGTTTGCCGGCCGCGATGCGCTGGGCTTCCGTTTCTATTCCATGGGCGACCGCGTTGCGGACGAGCTGGATCAGCGCGCCCTGGATGGACCCCAGAATCCCCGCATCGAGCCGAATGTCGCCGCCGGACGCTTCGAACGTGACCTGCTTGCCCAGCGCGCGCGCAGCGTCCCGCGCGATGCGCTTGAGCGCCATAAGGACGCTGTCGACCGGGATCAGTTTCAGACCCTCGGCGGCGTCCCGCAACTGGCGCAGTTCGCGATCCAGATGGGTGAGCGATGAAGTAAACTCTTCCGTCAGGGCGGCGATCGTGCGGCGCAGTTCTTCCGCGAGCGCAGCCGACCGTCGGCGAACTGCCGGCGGGCCGGCTGCCGTCATTCGCGCCTTTGGCGATCAACTGCGCCCGGAGCAGATCGGCGAGGTGACCGAGCTGCTCGATCGAAACGGCGCTGTTCCGGAACGCGCCCAGCCGCGCCTGTGCTTCCGCAACGCCCTCGAGCACGGCGTCGGCATCGGCGAGGTCTGCGCGAAGCACTCTTTGCGCATCTCTTGCCGGGTCGGGTCCGCTGGCGTTCGCACTCGCGGTTACGCCGTCCTGCGGGGGCGGCGCGGGATATCTGCCACCTTCCGGAATTTCCGCAGTCTGATCCGGCACCAGCGTTACAAGCTGGCTGCCGATTTCGTCGAGGTGAGCGAGGATCGCGTCGATGTCCTCGCGCGCGATCTCTGCCGCGCTCTCACGAAACGGCGCCAGCGCATCCTCTATCGCGTGCGCCCGCTCCGCGATCGAGGACTGCCGGACCACGCGGGCGGCACCCTTGAGCGTATGCGCGAGGCGAAGCAGCCGCTGCACCGCGCCGCCGCCGCCGCCGCCTTTTTCAAGCTCGAGGATGCCCTGCGCGAACTGGTCGAGCAGGTTGCGGGCCTCGGGGCGAAAATAGCGGTACGGATCCTGCTCCATGGGACGTCTCTGTCCGGCGCCGGTTCAGGCCGTCGCCATGTGCGGTTTGATGATGCGCAGCAGGTCCCCGGACAGGGTCGTCATCAGCGAGACGGTTTGCAGCGTCTGGCCGGCGCTGGTCTCGGTTTCCCTCGATGCCTGGGTGACATTGGCCACGGCCAGGTTCACCTGCTCGACCGCGGTGGACTGCTGCTTGGTCGACAACTCGATCTCGCGCGCCGCTTCTGTGGTCGCTGCGACGAGACCGGCAATCTGTTTGAAGCTGGATGCAAGATCGCCGAACTGCCGCGAGCCGGCATCGACCGCCTTCGATCCGGTTTCGGTCGCCATCACCGTGGTGTTCACGGCGCTGCGGACATCCTCGATCAGGGAGCGGATTTCTTTGGTCGATCCGCCGACGCGGTCGGCAAGGTTCCGGATTTCCTCGGCGACGACCGCGAATCGCCTGCCGGCCTCACCCGCGCCCGCCGCCTCGATCGTTGCATTGATCGCGAGGATGTTGGTCTGTTCGGCAAGCTCGGACACGATGTCGAGCACCGCGCCGATTTCCTGGGATTTTTTGCCGAGTTCCAGCATATGGGACACGATCTGGTCGACCTGCCGGCGGATGCTGGCGATGGATTCCTGCGTCGTGTCGACGGTTCCGTGGCCATTGCGGGCCGCGTTCGCGGTTTCCTCGGCATTGTGCGCGACCCGCTGCGCGCTTTCCTGCAATCTGGCGCGAGGAAGCAAGCAGTTCGCTGATCGTGGTGCTGATCTCCGTCATCGCGGTCGATTGCTCCTTGGCGCCGGAAGCCTGCTGGTTGGCGGCCGCCTGAAGCTCGGTCGATGAGTTTCGCACCCGCCCGACGGCGGAGCCGATCTGGTCGGACAGCGATCGGGTAATGAGAAAGCCGATCGCGCAAACGGCGAGGGTACCGAACAGTCCGCCCCAAAGAATGATCGATTGCGTCAGGTCGGCGCTCGCGCGGGCATCCTCGGTCCGTTTTTTAAGAAGCTCGCGTTCTTCGCGATCGGCGTCGCCGGCGATGGCGCGCGCCTCGTCCATGGACGCCTTGCCGACATTTGCCAGTACGACTTTGAGCGCCGCATCGAATCCCTGCGTGCGGCGGAGGTCGATTGTCTGCTTAAGCTCGGCGAGCTTGGCGTCGATCGGTTGCGCGATCGCCGCAAGCCGCCGCTGCTGGTCGGGATTGTCGAGCGTGAGCTTGCGAAGATCGACGAGGGTTGCGTGGACAGCGGCTACTCCCGATTTGTAAGGCTCGAGGTAATTCTCGTCGCCGGTGAGGAGATAACCGCGCTGTCCGGTTTCGGCGTCCTTGAGTTGGGACACAAGATCCGCGAGATCGATCCGCACCTGATGGCTGTGAGCCACCCAGGCGTCATTCTCGATCAGAAGGTAGGCGTTGCGGTATGAAACAACCGCGATCACCACAAGTGTCAGCGCCGAGAGTCCGAAGCCGGCGACCAGCCTGCGGCCTACCGTCCAGTTGCTGAACATACTCATGTTTTCCGCTCCTTTATGATTTCGGCACTGCCGGCCCCGCCAGGCTAACGGCCGCGATGATGGAAGCCAGTTGCAGAATGGGGAGGATGACGTCCCCGTTGCGTATGAAATCGGGCGCGTGGCCGCGCATGGCGCCGTGTGACTGCTGCGGCAAAATTGCCGCAGCCGGCACCCGCAGATGGCCGTCGAACTGGTCGAAAGCGAACGCGATTGCGGCCGATGCGGCGACAATCAGCCAGCGTGGCGGCTGTGTTCCCGAATGTCCGAGCAGAGCGAGCAGGCCATATACGGGCACGATGGCGCCGCGAAAACTGGCGATGCCCAACAGCGCCGGATGGCCCGCCGGAATTCGCGTGATCCTGCGATCCACAAAGAGGCCTGTCACCTCGGACAGGCGGATGGCGCAAGGCTCGGAGCCGATCCGGACGGCGAGCAGGTCGCGCATCACCGGTTTGTCTGTGCGCACCGGAGCCGCAAAAGCCTGGTCGAAAGTCCGGCGCAGCTCCGCCGCGCGCTTGCCGAGCGCAGGTAATGCTTCGGTCATGGACGTCGTCCGCTTTCGGCCATTGCCGCCTCGCAAAGCGCGATCAGGGCATCACGGGAAAAGCCGCCGCCGAACAGCAGCAGCCGGGCCGCGTCTTCGCATTTGAGCAATGCAAGCGCCTGCGTCAGCTCGCGGCGCGCGCCATGGCGATCGCCGATCCAGCGCGCGAGCAAACCGCGATGCAGCCGCGGCATCGCGAACGTCGGGTCGAGATGCACGGCGAACCGGTCGTGCTCGAGCGCACGGGCCCATTCGCCGGCATGTTCGCGGCAAAGTGCCAGTACGTAATGCGCGCCCGCATTCAGTCCGTCGGCCAGCAGGAGCCGCTGGCAGGTTTCTTCGGCGGCCGCGAGCTGACCGTCCTGCGCCAGCAGGACCGCTTTCACCAGCAGGACATCGGTATCGCCTTCATTCTCGGGCGGGGCGGCACGGACCTGATCGAGCGCCTCGTTGAAGCGTTCACGGCGCAGCAGATCGAGCGCGGAAGCGAGCTGCCAGCGGTGCGCATTCTGGAGGGCCGCCGGATGGCGGACATGGGGCGCGGACATCAGCGCCGAGACGCGCTCGCTCGCCTCGCGGATGGTATCGACCCAGGCGGCGGAGACTGATGCGGGAGACGTCGGCGGTGCGCGAACGACCTGCGGCGCCGGCTCGCACGTCCGCTGCCTTTGGGCCGGCGACGCGGTGTTTCTACGGCGGTAATAGAACGTCCGATGGGTGTGGCACAGGTGGAAATCGTCGGAGATGCCGCGCAGGGTTTCGGCGTGCCCGAGAAACAGATATCCGCCAGGCGCAAGCGAGGCGGCGAGGCGGCCGATGGCGGCGCGCATCTGCTCCGGCGAGAAGTACATGAGTACGTTGCGGCAGAAGATCACGTCGTAGGTGGCGGGCGGCCACAAGGCCGGATCGTCGCTCGCAAGGTTCCCGATGCTGAACTGAACCGCGCTGCGCACCGCGTCAGCGAGTACGAGCTCGCGCCGGTCGCTGCGGAACCAGCTCCGCCGCACTTCCGGCGGCGCCTCCCGCAACGACCATTCCGAATAGCGGCCCCGCGCTGCCTTGCGGAGCACCGCCGGATTGAGATCGATCGCCTGGATCGACACGTCCCATGACGGATCAACGAGTTCCCGCGTCATGATGGCGAGTGAATACGCCTCTTCGCCGGACGCGCAGCCCGCGGACAACAGGCTTAATGTCCGCGTACTGTCGCGCATTCGCATGCGCTCCGGCAGAGCTGCTTCGGCAAAGGCGCGGAATTGATCGTAATGGCGAAAGAAATAGGTCTCGTTGACCGTGAGGTCCTGCGCCAGCGCGGCCATCTCGTCGCGGGGCGGACCTTGCTCGAGGTTGAGCAGATAGTTCGCGGTTGAAGTGGCGGCATGACCGACCCGGCGCCGGAGAACTTCCTCGAGGAACGTGAGCCTGCCCTCGTCGAAATACAGGCCGGTCCGCGCCACGATCGCGCAGCGGAAGCGATTCAATTCCTGCCGGGTAACGGAAACGCTCATAACGCCGCTCCGTCGGCATCGCGACGCTCGATCAACTCATCGGGAAGCAGCCGGGCGGTTTGCAGGAACATGATCAGCCCGCTGTCCCCCGCACCGATCGCGGCGATCGTGTCGGTGGCGGCGTCGCGCAGCAGCGGGGGCAAATCGCGGCATGCGTCGAGACCGATGGTGGCGACCCCGGTCACCGCCTGAACCGCGAGCGCGATCTTCCCGGTCGCCGCGCGCGCCGCGATCAGTCGCGCTGGCCGGGTTTTCCGGCCGCTGACGATCGCGCCGAGGTCTGCGACGGGTACCGGCGCACCGCGAATGACGCTCAGGCCGAGAATGTATTCCGGCGCGCCGGCGATCTGCTCGATCGGCAGCGGGCGCATGATTTCGCTGACGTTTTCGATGGGCAATGCACACGTAATCCCGCCGGTGCGGCAGAGCAGCCATGAGGCGCGTGCCTCGTTGTCCGCGCCGCCGCTGTTCACAGCCACCAGAGGGCGTTCGCCGCCGGATGTTGTCGTTTCGAGCATCATGAACGTGCGTGCGCCTGCAGGCTTTCGATCACCTGCGCGATCGCCCGGTGCGTGAAGGGCTTGTTGAGCGGGGTCACCAGGCGGATGCCATGCCGGACACCGATCCGCTGCACCGCGTCGAGCAATGACGGTCGGCCGCCGCTCATCAACTGGACGGTGCCGCTGTAACGCCGCGCGCCGAGGCCGCGCAGCACGTCGATCGCATCCGACCGAAGCAGCGCAACATCGAGGAAAATGATCGCCGGGGGTGTTTCGTCGATTGCCGCAAGCGCATCGTTGGCAACGTCGAAGCTCGCCATCTTCATGCCGAACTGCGTCAGTGCCATACCCAGAAAATTCCGAACCCTGGCGTCGTCGTCGATGACCACCGCCAGAAGCGGATCGACAGGCCCGTCGCCCTGTGACTGAAACATAGCGTCAACCCCAATTATGCTCGCGAAAGTGGCATTAGAAATAAATACGTTGCATAGGTTGTATCAGGTGAGTGTTAATGCTTGGCCGTAAAGCCAAATACCTACGTAGAACCACGCGGAAATTTTGTGCGTTGCCCGCGGTGGCGGAATGCTCCTACAAACGCCCGGCGACTCCCCCGGGATTCAAACGCGGGCAGGGCTGCTCACGGAGAGACAGAAATGCGCATTGTTTGCATCGGAGGCGGCCCGGCGGGCCTCTACTTCGGCCTCCTGATGAAAAAGGAGAACCCGGCGCACGAAATTACGGTGATCGAGCGCAACAAGCCGTACGACACCTTCGGCTGGGGCGTGGTGTTCTCCGATGCCACCATGGAAAACATGCGCGCCTGGGACGCGGAAACCGCGCAGGCGATCGAAACCGCGTTCAACCATTGGGACGATATCGAGGTGCTGATCAAGGGCCGCCGGATGCGCACCACCGGTCACGGCTTCGTCGGCATCGGGCGGAAGAAGCTGCTCAACATTCTGCAGGCACGCTGCGAGGAACTGGGCGTCGAGCTGGTTTTCGAGCGTGAGGTGGATTCCGATCTCGAATTTCCGGACGCCGACCTGATCATTGCCTCGGACGGCATCAATTCGAAGATTCGCAAGCGCTACGAGGACGCCTTCAAGCCGGACCTGGTCATGCGGCCCAACCGCTTCATCTGGCTTGGCAGCGAAAAGCCGTACGACGCCTTTACCTTCGATTTCCGCCGCACCGAGCACGGATGGTTTCAGGCGCATATCTACAAATTCGACAATGAAACTTCGACTTTCATCGTCGAAACCACCGAAGATGTCTTCAAGGCGCACGGCCTCGACACCGCCGACGAAAAGCGGTCGATCGCATTCTGCGAAAATCTGTTCAGCGAAGTGCTCGACGGCGCCAAGCCTGATCAGCAACTCGCGGCATCTGCGCGGCTCGGCTTGGCTCAATTTCGGCCGGCTGACCTGCGGCAAATGGAGCCACTTCAACGGCAAGAGCCATGTCGTGCTGATGGGCGATGCCGCGCACACCGCGCATTTCGCCATCGGCTCCGGCACCAAGCTCGCGCTGGAAGACGCCATCGAGCTGACCAGACAGTTCAAGCAGCTTGGCGATACGCCGGATAAAATTCCGGCAGTGCTCGCCGCCTATGAGGAAGTCCGCGCCGTCGACGTCGCGCGCATCCAGAACGCGGCGCGCAATGCCATGGAGTGGTTCGAAGTGGTCGGCAGCCGTTATGCCGACACGCTTGAGCCGGAGCAGTTCATGTATTCGCTGCTGACGCGCTCGCAGCGCATCAGTCACGAAAATCTGCGGCTGCGCGACAAGACCTGGCTGGAAAATTACGAACGCTGGTTCGCTGCGCGCGCCGGCATCAATATCGATCCGAGCGGTCCGCCGGTGCCGCCGATGTTCACGCCGTACCGGGTGCGCGGACTTCAGCTGCAGAATCGCATCGTCATGTCGCCGATGGCGATGTATTCGGCGAAGGACGGCGTGCCGAACGATTTCCATCTCGTGCATTTCGGCAGCCGCGCGCTCGGCGGCGCCGGGCTTCTTTTCGGCGAGATGACCTGCGTGTCGCCGGACGCACGCATCACGCCGGGCTGCCTCGGTCTGTGGAACGACGAGCAGACGGCGGCGTGGAAGCGCATCGTCGATTTCGTCCACGGCACGACATCCGCGAAATTCGGGCTTCAGCTCGGCCACGCCGGCCGCAAGGGCTCGACGCGCGTGGCGTGGGAAGGCATCGACCAGCCGCTGCACGACGGCAACTGGCCGCTGATTTCCGCGTCGGCGCTGCCCTACATGGCGAACAGCCAGGTGCCGCGCGCGATGACGCGCGCCGACATGGACCGCGTGAAAGCCGATTTCGTCGCCGCCGCCAAACGCGCGATCGAAGCGGGCTTCGACATCATCGAACTCCACTGTGCGCACGGATATCTGCTGTCGAGCTTCCTCTCGCCGCTGACCAACCATCGCACCGACGAATACGGCGGCTCGCACGAGAATAACGCGCGCGCTATCCGCTCGAAGATTTTCCGTGCGATCCGCGAAGTATGGCCGCAGGACAAGCCGATCTCGGTCCGGCTGTCGTGTCACGACTGGACCGAAGGCGGCAACACGCCCGTCGACGCCGCGATCTACGCGAGGATGTTCAAGGATGCCGGCGCCGATCTGGTCGATTGCTCCTCCGGCCAGGTGTCGAAGGAGGAAAAGCCGGTCTACGGCCGCCTGTTCCAGACGCCGTTCTCCGACAAGCTGCGCAACGAGGTCGGAATTGCGACGGTCGCAGTCGGCGCGATTTCCGAAGCCGATCACGCCAACTCGATCATCGCCGCCGGCCGCGCCGATCTTTGCGCCATCGCACGTCCGCATCTTGCCGACACCGCATGGACCCTGCACGAGGCGGCCAAAATCGGCTTGAAATCCATTGCCTGGCCGAAGCAATATCTTTCCGCGAAGATACAGTACGAAACCAACCTCGCACGCGCCGCGGCCGGTCCGCCACCGCGGTGAGCAGCCAAAGCATCGTGACGGACCAGTTCCTTAAAGATCAGCACGTGCTCGTGACCGGCGGCGGCAGCGGCATCGGCGCGGCAATCGTGCTTGCCTGCGCGGAAGCGGGCGCCCGCGTGAGCCTGGTCGGCCGGCTGCGCGATCCGCTCGTGAACCTGCAAAAGACACTCGGCGAACATCGCGCGCACGCGGTCGCCGATTTCGACGTCACGAGCGAGGAAAAAATCCGCGCCGGCGTTCAGTCGGCACGCAACGCTTTCGGGCCCGTCGATGTGCTGGTCAACAATGCGGGCGAAGCGCCGAGCGCGCCGTTCGTGAAGACCGACCTTGCGACGTGGAACAAGGTGCTTGCGGTGAACCTTACGGGAACGTTCCTCGTCACCAGGGAAGTTGTTCCCGACATGATCGCGAAGCGGGCCGGGCGGATCATCAACATTGCCTCGACCGCAGGCCTGATCGGCTACGCCTATGTTTCGGCCTACGTGGCCGCGAAGCATGGCGTCGTCGGCCTGACGCGCAGTCTCGCGCTGGAATTTGTCCGCGCCGGCATTACCGTCAATGCGGTCTGTCCCGGCTATACGGACACGCCGCTGGTCGAAAAGGCGGTTGCCACGATCGTCGCCAAGACCAGACGCAGCCGCGACGAAGCCCGGGCGACGCTGGCGGTTTCCAATCCGCAGGGCAGGCTGGTGACGCCGCAGGAGGTGGCGGATACCGTCCTCTGGCTTGCATCGCCGTCGTCGAAGTCCATCACCGGACAAGCGATTGCCGTGGCCGGCGGGGAAGTCATGATCCGGCTGAAGGTACTTGAAGCCTATAAATTTGAACCTTAAAATGATTAACCGCGTACGTTGCGACTCGGCCGCGCAATGCTGTCCGCATGAGAGATAGAGGCATCGCGTGCAGGAAACGACATCGGTCCCGCTGGACGCCGAAACCAAGGTTACCGAGCGCCCCGGCGATCATGAGAACGAGTTGCGGCTTTGGCTGCGGCTGTTGACCTGCACGACTTTGATCGAAGGCGAAGTGCGGCGCCGGCTGCGTCAGGAATTCGACGTCACGCTGCCGCGGTTCGATCTTATGGCGCAGCTCGACAAAGCCCCGGGCGGCATGACGCTTGGCGAGCTGTCGCGACGCATGATGGTTTCCAACGGTAACGTCACCGGACTCTCCGAGCGGCTTGTAGCCTTGGGCCTGCTCGACCGGCGCCAGTCGCGCAGCGACCGGCGCGCCCAGCTTGTGAGCCTCACGCCGGAGGGGCGGCGCGCATTTCGCGCCATGGCGAGGGCGCACGAGGGCTGGATAGCGGAGATGTTTTCCGATCTGTCGCCGGCCGACGTCGACGTGCTGATGCGCCTCCTCGCCCGGACCAAGACGTCGGCGCGCGCGGCGATTACCGGGAACACGCCCCAATGACCGTCGCCAATCCGGTCACCCTGCCGCTTGCGGGTTACGCCGCGCAGCATGTGAAGTTGGCGGTTGCGGATTTTGTCGCGACCATCACCCTCAATCGGCCCGAGCGCAAAAATCCGCTGACGTTCGAAAGCTACGCCGAGCTGGGCAACATCTTTCGCGCCGCCGCCCGCGACAAAACCGTCAAGGCGATCGTGGTCACGGGCGCGGGCGGCAATTTCTAGTTCCGGCGGCGACGTGTTCGAGATCATCAAGCCGCTGACGGAGATGGAGACGACTGCGCTCCTTGATTTCACGCGGATGACCGGCGAACTCGTCAAGGCGATGCGGGCCGCGCCGCAGCCGATCATCGCGGCGATCGATGGTGTTTGCGCCGGCGCCGGCGCGATCATGGCGATGGCGTCCGACATTCGCATCGGCACGCCGGGTGCAAAGGTGGCATTTTTGTTCAATCGGGTCGGTCTCGGCGGCTGCGACATGGGAGCCTGCGCGATCCTGCCGCGCATCGTCGGTCAGGGGCGGGCCGCGGAACTGCTTTTCACCGGGCGCGTGCTTGGTGGCGAGGAAGCCGAGCGCTGGGGCTTTTTCAATCGACTTTCCACGCCCGACCAAGTGCTTTCAGCCGCCCAGACGCTGGCGCGCGAACTGGCCGCCGGCCCGACCTTCGGCAATTCCATGACCAAGCGGATGCTGGAAATGGAATGGGCGATGTCGGTCGAAACCGCGATCGAAGCGGAAGCGGTGGCGCAGGCTTTGTGCATGGAAACCGAGGATTTCGTCCGCGCCTTCCGGGCATTCGCGGACAAGCGCAAGCCGGTCTTTGAGGGCAACTGAAAGCTCGACAGCCGAGGATGACGCACATGATCCGCTCCGCACACAGCGACACTTTTGCGCGCGATCATCTGCCTCCGCCGGAACAGTGGCCGGACTTTCTGTTCAACCTTCCTGAATTGACCTATCCGGACCGGTTGAACTGCGTGACAGCTTTCATCGATGATCGGATCGCGGCCGGGGATGGTGGCCGCGACTGCCTGATTTCGCCGGCCGAACGTCTGACCTACGCCGGACTCGCGGAGCGCGTGAACCGGATCGCGAATGTGCTGACACGCGATCTCGGCATCGTGCCGGGCAATCGCGTTCTGCTGCGGGGGCCGAACAGCCCGATGATGGTCGCGGCTTATTTCGCGGTCATCAAGGCGGGCGGCGTCGTGGTCGCGACCATGCCGCTGCTGCGCGCCAAAGAGATTGCGTTTCCTCTGACCAAAGCCGAGATCCGGCTGGCGCTGTGCGATGCGCGGCTCGCCGACGAGATGGAAAAAGCCCGGCCGCTCGCGCCCGTGCTGGGGCGCGTTGTTTATTGGGGGCAAGGCACCGCCGACAGTCTCGACACGCTGATGATGAAGCCCGGCTACGAACGGTTCGAACCGTGCGACACGGCCAGCGACGACGTTTGCCTGATCGCATTTACCTCGGGCACGACCGGCGTGCCGAAGGGCACCATGCATTTTCACCGCGACATGCTGGCGATCTGCGACACGTTCGGCAAATACGTGCTGCGGGCAGCGCCAAACGATCGCTTCATCGGTTCGCCGCCGATCGCGTTTACCTTCGGACTGGGCGGCCTCGTGCTGTTTCCGCTGCGTGTCGGCGCGGCCACCATTCTGCTGGAAAAGGCGGCGCCGGGCGATCTTCTTCCGGCCATCAAACAGTTCGGCGCGACGGTCTGTTTCACCGCTCCGACGGCCTATCGCTACATGCTCGGCAAACTCGCCGAGCATGACGTTTCGTCGTTGCGGAAATGCGTTTCCGCCGGCGAGACGCTTCCGGCAGCCACTTTCGAGGCGTGGGAGGCAGCGACGGGAATCCGGATCATCGACGGCCTGGGTTCGACCGAGATGCTGCATGTCTTTGTCGGATCCCGCGAGGAGGACATGCGCGCCGGCGCGACCGGCAGGACGGTTCCGGGATACGAAGCGCGCGTCATTGACGGGACCGGCCGCGAGGTGCCGGCCGGAACCCCCGGGCGGCTCGCGGTGCGCGGCCCGACCGGCTGCCGCTACCTCGGCGACAGCCGGCAGGCCGAGTACGTGCAGGGCGGCTGGAACATCACCGGCGACACCTATATCAAGGACGCCGATGGCTACTTCAGATATCAGGCCCGCTCCGACGACATGATAATCTCTGCCGGGTACAACATAGCCGGTCCGGAAGTCGAGACGGTGCTGCTCGCCCATCCGGCCGTTGCCGAATGTGGCGTCGTCGGCCAGCCCGACGATGAGCGGGGTCAGATCATAAAGGCGTATGTGGTGCTCAATCAGGGTTTTGCGGCGGATGCGGCAATGACCCGCGCGCTGCAGGAGTACGTGAAAGCGGCGGTGGCGCCGTTCAAGTATCCGCGCGCCATCGAATATGTGACCAGCCTGCCGCGTACCGAAACCGGCAAATTGCAGCGCTTCGAACTGCGGCGGCGTGCGGCGGAATCAGCCGCCAGCAAGCTCGCGTCCTGAGGAGATTCAAAAGTGCCCGACAGCCCCATCGACACCCTGCTTCCGCGCGCGCGCGGCAATGAGGTGCTGCATCCGGCCGGCTGGCCGAAGCCGAGAGGCTACGCCAACGGCATCAAGGCGCGCGGTGATATTCTTTTCATCGGCGGCATGGTCGGCTGGGACGAGCGCGAACGCTTTCCCGCGGATTTCGTCGGACAGACGCGGCAGCTTTTGGCCAACATCAATGCGGTGCTTGCCGAAGGCGGTGCGTCGCCGCGCGATATCGTGCGCATGACCTGGTACGTGCGCGACATGGATGAATATCTGAAGTCCCGCCCGGCGCTCGGCGAGGTGTGGCGAACCGCAATGGGCGACCATTATCCGGCCATGGCGCTGGTGGCGGTGACGCGGCTGGTCGAGCCGGAGGCGCGGCTCGAAATCGAAACGACGGCGGTGGTGGCTGAAGCCTAGCTTTCGTCAGCACCGGCAACGGGCGGCCTCACACCTGCAAATAGCGCTGGCGCACGCCAGGGTCGCCCGCGAGTGCCATTGACGAGCCAGACCAGACCACGCGGCCTTTTTCGATGACGACGTGCCGGTCGGCCAGCTTGAGCAGCGCGTCGATGTGTTTGTCGACCAGCAGGATCGCCTGGCCCTCGGCTTGAGCCGCATCAGGCTCGCCCAGATTTCATTGCGGATGATCGGCGCGAGGCCTTCGGTCGCCTCGTCGAGTATCAGAAGCTTCGGATTGGTCATCAGGCTTCGGCCGATCGCGAGCATCTGCTGCTCGCCGCCGGAGAGCTGATTGCCCATGTTGCGGCGCCGTTCGGCGAGCCTGGGGAAACATTTGATAGATGTCGCTCGAGCCGCCAGCGCGGCGGGCCAAATCGCGCGGCCGCAGTCGCGACCAGATTTTCTTCGACGCTCAGCGTCGGAAAAATCTGGCGGCCTTCGGGCACCAGCCCGAGTCCGGCCTGCGCGACGCGATAGGGCGGCAGGCCGTTGAGGCTGCGTCCGCCGAACGAAATGCGACCGCCGGCGGCCGGCATCAATCCCATGATGGTCGAGATCGTCGTGGTCTTGCCCATGCCGTTGCGGCCGAGGAGCGTGACCATTTCGCCGTCGCCGACCGTGAAGCTCGACGTCGAACAGCACCTGCGCGGCGCCGTAAGCGGCCTTGAGCTCCTGGACCTCCAGCACGGTCATTCCATCTGCTCGCCCAGATAGGCGGTGATGACCTGCGGATCGGCGCGCACCTCGTCCGGCGTGCCGGTGACAAGAATGCGCCCGCGGATCATCACCGAGATGCGGTCCGCCAGTGCAAAAACCGCCGCCATGTCGTGCTCGACGAGGATCATGGTCATTTTCCCCTTGAGCCGCAGCAGTAATTCCACCTGGCGATCGGTTTCCTCGTGTCCGATACCGGCCATCGGTTCATCGAGCAGCATCAGGGTCGGCTGCATGGCAAGCGTTATGGCGAGCTCGAGCGCGCGCTTTTCGCCGTGAGAAAGTTCGCCGGCCCGCACATGGGCGCGGTGGGCGATACCGGCCTGCTCGAGCGCCGCCATCGCCGGCGTGTTGAGCGCTGGATTTCGCCGGCGGCGCGTCCGAGAAAACGGAAGCTCGAACCGTCGCGGGCCTGAACCGCGAGCGCGACATTGTCGAGGACCGGAAAGCCCGGAAGAATCGAGGTGATCTGGAAGCTGCGCGACAGCCCGCGGAGCGCGCGCGTCTGCGGCGGCAGCGCAGTCACGTCGGCCCCTGCGAACAGGATCCTGCCGTCGTCGGGGGCAAGCAGTCCGGATATCTGGTTGATCAGCGTAGTCTTCCCGGCACCGTTCGGGCCGATGATCGCGTGCATCTCGCCGGGCAGGACGTCGAGCGTCAGGTCGTCGGTTACGACCAGGCTGCCGAACTTCTTGCACAGGCCTTCGAGGCGGAGCACCGGCTCACCCGTGACCGTTTCAGCCATGACCGGCCCGCCAGATCCGCCGGCCCAGCCCGATCATGCCGCCACGCGCGAACAGTACGACCAGAACGAGGACCGGCCCAAAAATGACCTTCCAGTTTTCAACCCATCCGGACAGCCACTCTTCCGCGATCAAATAGGTCGCGGTTCCCAGGATGGCGCCGTCCAGCGTGCCCGCGCCGCCGAGGATCACCATGACAAGCAATTCCCCGGATTGCTGCCACGACATGTAAGTCGGCGCCACGAATTCGGTCAGATTGGCCAGCAGAAATCCGGAAATTCCGCCCATCCCGCCCGCGATGACGTAGGCGACGAGCTGGAACTGCCGAACGCTGAATCCGATCGTCGCCATGCGGGTGGCGTTCTCCTTGCCGCCCCGCAGCACACGGCCGAACCGGGAGACCACCAGCGCGCGGCACCCGAGATACGTCGCGAGCAGACACCCGAGCGTGAAGTAGTAGAAAACCCGGTCGTTCTTGAGCAGCGGCCAGCCGGCGATCGTATTGCGGGCGGCGATCGACAGCCCGTTGTCGCCGCCATAGGGCTCGAGCGAGGTGGCGATGAAATACACCATCTGGCCGAACGCGAGCGTGATCATGATGAAATAGGCGCCGCGCGTGCGCATGCATACGATGCCGGTCAGCCACGCGAACACCATCGAAACCGCGATGGCCGCCGGCAGCGAGACCAGCACGTCGCCGATGCCGTGCGCGGACAGGATGCCCACGGTGTAGGCGCCCAGTCCGATGAACGCGGCGTGGCCGAAGGAAATCAGGCCCGCATATCCGACCAGAAGATCGAGCGCGACGGCTGCCACCGCGAACACCATCATGCGGGCGGCGATGTCGAGCAGGTACTGGTGCGCGGTGAGGGAAGCCAGCAGCGGGACCACGGCGAAGGCTGCAAACATCAGCGCGGGCAGCATGACGTCGCGGGCGGGGCGCAGAGCGCGTCCCGCGCTGTCTGCGGAAAGTTCGACCGACGCCATCTCAGTGTCCCCGCGCCGGAAACAGGCCGGCAGGGCGTATGTAAAGCACGACCGCCATCAGCACGTAGATCAGCATCGACGCAATCGCGGGCCCCGCCATACGGGCCGGGGAGGGCGCCATCATCAGGCGCAGAATGTCGATCGAGAACGAGCGGCCGAGCGTATCGACGAGGCCGATCAGGAGCGCTGCGACGAAGGCGCCGCGGATCGATCCGATGCCCCCGATCACGATCACGACGAACGCGAGAATGAGAATGTTGTCGCCCATTCCAGGCTCGACCGAGATGATCGGGGCAATCATCACCCCGGCAAAGCCCGCGAGCATCGTGCCGAAGCCGAACACGATCATGAACAGGCGCTCGATGTTGACTCCGAGTGCGGAAACCATCGGCGCATTGGTGGCGCCCGCGCGCACCAGCATGCCGATCCGCGTCCAGGTCACGAGCGCATAGAGACCCGCGGCGACGCCGAGGCCCGTGCCGATGATGACCAGCCGCCAGACCGGATAGAGCAGGCCGCCCATCAGGACGACCGAGCCGGTGAAGAACTCCGGCATCGGCAGCGTCAAGGGTGCCGCGCCCCAGAGCGCTTTAACGCCGTGATTGAGAAAAAGAATAATGCCAAAGGTGGCGATGACCTGATCGAGGTGGTCGCGTTCGTAAAGCCGCCGGAAGACGAGGAATTCGAGCAGCAGTCCGAACGCCAGCGCCGCCAGCAGCGCCAGCAGCAGCGCGACAAAGAAATTGCCGACCAGCCCGTAAAACGCGACCGCCAGATAGGCGCCCAGCATGTACTGCACGCCGTGGGCGAGATTGATAAAATTCATGACGCCGAAAACCAGCGTCAAACCCGCCGCGATCAGGAACAGGAGAACGCCGAGCTGCAATCCGTTCAGGACCTGAATAAGGAAAAGCGTGCCTGACATGGATCCGGACTGCTGTCGGGACTAAGACCCGCCGTTACGCCATCGTAACGGCGGGCAAAGCGTTTCGTCGGCCGGTCGGACGGCGCCGCCACGCTGTCGCATGCGGCGCGGTTCGCGGCCTATTTCATCGTGCAGTCCTTCGCATACGGGTCGCCGTAACCCGAAAATACCTTCTTCTCGATCTCGGTCTCGAACTTGCCGTCCGGACGTTTCGCGACCTTGACCAGATAGAAGTCCTGGACCGGGTAGTTGTTGTTGTTGAACTTGAACGCGCCGCGCAGCGACTTGAAATCGGCTTTTTTCATCGCCGCCCGCAGGGCGTCCTTGTCCGAAAGATTGCCCTTGACCTGGCGAACGGCGCTGTCGATCAGCAACGCCGCGTCATAGGCCTGAAACGCGTAGCTGCCGGGCACGCTGTCGAAATCTTTCACGTAAGAATTGACAAACGCCCTGTTCTGCGGATTGTCGAGATTGGGTGCCCAGTTGGCGCCGCCATACATGCCTAGCGCGGCCTCCTTCTGGGCGGGAAGGGTCGCCTCGTCGACCGTGAAAGCCGACAGGAACTTGATCTTGTCCGCGAGGCCGGCCTGCCGGTACTGCTTGACGAAGTTCACGCCCATGCCACCCGGCAAAAAGGCAAACACGGCGTCGGGACTGGCCGCGGCGATTTTGGAGATTTCCGCCGAGTAATCGAGCTGTCCGAGCGGCACGTAAATCTCGTCGACGACCTCGCCGGAGAATTTGTGCTTGAAACCGGCGGCTGCGTCTTTGCCTGCCTGGTAGTTCGGGACGATGATGATGACCTTTTTGGCCCCGGACTCCTGCGCGTACTGGCCCAGCACCTCGTGCACCTGATCGTTCTGATAGGACGTCACGAAGAAATTGGGATTGCACTCCTTGCCCGCGAACGCCGACGATCCGGCGTTTGGACTGATGAGGATCACGTTCGCCTCGGTCAAGGGCTTCACGATCGCGCCGAGCACGTTCGAGAATACCGGGCCGACAACGAAATCGACCTTGTCGCGGTCAATGAAGGCCTTGACCTTGCCGACCGCGACATCGGGCTTGCCCTCGTCGTCGGCTATCACGACTTCGGCCTCCCGGCCGCCGAGCTTGCCCCCCAGGGTCTTGACGGCGAGCGTGAAGCCGTTGCGCACCTGCTGGCCGATGACCGCTGCCGGACCTGAAAGGGTGGCGATAAGGCCGATCTTGAGGTTGTCTTCGGCGTGAGCGGCGGACGCCCAAAGTCCGACACTCGCCGCGATCGCCACCACCGGCGTGCACTTGCTCATTGAAGGTCTCCTCACCAGGCTCGGGGCCGGCCGATATTTTAAGTTTAAATTACCGGGCTTGTGAAGCGGCCGGTTGCGAATAATATCGGCATGGCGGGGACAAATTTACGCTGTTGCGCGATGGCGCGCGGCAAAACATTGGCGGGTCGGGCGGCTCGTGCTTGAATGTCGCGGTCTCTGCAGACGCAGGCAAGCGAGGGTGTGATGACCGCAATGACAGGGGGCGTGACCAAGGCCGGGACCGGCATCGACGGGATCGTCTGGAATATTCTCGGCCAGACCTACGTGCCCAAGCATCTCTCTGAAAGTTCATTTTCGTGGCACGCCACGTTTCCGCCCGGCACCTTTGTTCCGCCTCACATCCATCCGACCCAGGATGAATTCATCTACATGCTCGAGGGCCGGATGGACCTCGTGCTCGAGGGCCGCGACTTTGTCGCGACCGCCGGCGACGTGATCCGGCTGCCGATGGGAATTCCCCACGGGCTGTTCAACAAGTCCGACCAGATCATCAAATGCCTGTTCTGGGTGTCGCCGAGCCGCAAGCTGTACGACCTGTTCTGGGCCATCCACAGCATGAAAGAGCAGAACCCGCCCGACGTCGTGGCGCTTTCGGCGAAATACGAAATCATGTTCCTGCCGCCGCCGGTCTGAGACTTCCGCTGTCAAAGCCGCCGGTCGGAGAAACGCGGCATCTTGACGCTCGCCTCGAATTCCCTCGCAAGACTGCCGGGCTCCGCCACCGCGATCCGCGGCGTCAATCCGAACTGATCGTGCACCGCTGACGCCAGCCGCCGGGCGGCGCCGGCTGCCTCCGCGCCGCGACGCACCTCCACCGTCACCAGCATGATTTCGAGGTCGCGTTCGGTAATGAGTTCAGCCTTGAAGTCGCCGATGTCGGCATTGCGGAAGATGAAATCTTCGAAGTCGGAATGATTGATGTTGATGCCGCGGATCTTGAAAAAGCCGCTGGTGCGGTGAGCGTGCCTGACCAGTGGAAAAACCGAAAACTGGCCGGAATTGTCGTCGCCGCGCTGCCAGGTGACGAGGTCGCCCGAACTCCACCGCAGGAATGGTGTGATGTTGTTGGTCCGCAGCGGCGTCACCACCAAAGTACCGACGGCGCCTTCATCGACCGGAACGCCTGTCACCGGATCGAGCACCTCGATGAAAAACATGTCGGTCCAGATCCGGAAGCCGCCGCCGGCTGAATCCTCCGCGCCCATCATGCCGGCTTCGGTCATGCCGAAAGTGTCGCGCACCTGCGCGCCCCATTGGCGCGCAAGTTTGTCGCGTTTGGCGTCCGACAGCGGCTCCGCCGAACACAGCACCGTCTCGACGGAGCGCGCCGCGAGATCGAGTTCGCGCGCCTCGGCGAGACTGGCGAGGTGCAGGCCGTAGCTGCTCATGCCCATCCAGATGGTCGGGCGCAGCCGGTCGATCAGTTCGAGCTGCATCGCCGAAGGTGTAGTCGTACCGGACCCCGCCCAGTTGACGGCAATGCCACGCGAGGATGCTGCCCGGGCGAGCATCTGGCCAACCGGATGAATCCCCAGCGGGAACGAGACATGCGCCCGTCCGCCCCGCCGGCACCCGGTGCAGTCGTAAATACGGGCAAAGCCGGCCATCGCGGCTTCGATATCGCTGAAGCTCCGTGGGTAGAACAGCGGCGTGCCGGTCGCGCCGCCCGATCGCCAGTATTCGGCGATGCCGTCGTCGGAAGGAACGCAAAAGCTCTCGTAGAACGTACGATCGTCGAGTTTTCGCAGCGTCTCCTTGTCGAGGACCGGAATTTTACGCCATTCGTCCGGATCGTCGAGCCGGTCCGCATCCACATGATCGAGCCTGCCCTGGTAGAAGGCGGCCCGGCGCGCCTGTGCGACCGCGCGCTTTTTGCCCGCGGACTGAATGCTCGCAATTGCGGCGCGGGTCTTCGGCAGATCGGCAAGTGGCGTCATGTCGTCCGGGAGCCGCGGGGCGGCAGCGCGCCGATCCAGCGGCGCTGCTCGGCGTAAGCCTCGGGGAGGCGCCCGGCCTTTTCCTCGTCGTCCATCGCAGCGGCGCGCGCGTCCTTATCCGGATTGTCTTCCGGAATTGTCTCCAGCGCGTCACTCAGCATCGCCGCATAGTCGGCGCCAACCGGACACACATCCGCGCAGCGGCGGCAGCCGGTGATCACGCCTGCGCCGCGCAGAATGCTTTGCCAGAGATTGAAGCTGTCCTCGGAACGCACCAGTTCCTTCTGCCGTACGGCATCCGGTTCGGCGATAATTCGCGTCACGTGCTCGCTCAGTTGCGCGAAACCGTGGGGCGAGCGAAAGCGGTCGCAGGCCGGCCAGTTGCGCTCCCAATGACCGACGGCGTCGGCCGGACAGGCCTTGAGGCAGCGCCCGCAGGCGGGGCCGAGGCAGAGCGCCGTCTCCATTTTGCTGTCGCACGCGACATCGACCGAGCAGAGCACGGCGGTCAGCAACACCCGCGGCCCGAATTCGGGGGTCAGCAGTTGCAGATTGAGCCCCAGCGTGCCGAGACCGGCTTCGACGGCTGCATGCGGGAGCGAGAGCAGGGTAGGGAGGTGCCGGGCCGGATCGCCGTCATAATTCCACGGATCGACATGGGTCGGCGGCACGATGATCGCTGGATAGCCGTTGTCCTCGAGCCAGTAGACAAGTTCGAGCGAGGCTTCTTCGAGCCGCGTCAGCGCCAGTTCGTCGTTGTAATATTTGTGGCGGTCGTTCCAGGCGGCAATGCGGGTGACGCCGCGGCTCACCCGCTTCGCCAGCACGATCACGCGGCCGCCGTCCAGTTCGCTGATGTCGGACGGCCGCTGCGGGTGACGCGGGTCGGGAGGATTGCGCTCGAGATTTCGCGCCATCGGCGATGCCGACCAGATCGGCGCCGAGCGCGCGGGCTTTCGCCTTGATATCCCCGGCGGTGAGCGGCTGTCTGAATGCAGAGACCATTTATTGCTGCCCGTCCCCGTCGGCGGTCGCCAGCGCAGCCTGCTTTCGCTGCTGCTGCGCTTTTTTGAACTCCTGAAGCTGCCGCGCCACCATGCCCTGATAACCGTCCGGGCCTACCCACCGCCTGTTCCAGTCGTTGAGTCCGGCAATGTCGGCGCCCTGGGCACGATTGTCGCGATAGCGTTTGCCGAGGGCGACCTTCTCCGGCGTCTTTTCCGGAATGGCTTTCTGCACGTCGGCCAGATGGGCGTGATAGTCGTTGCCGACCGGACAGACCGCGAGACAGCGCGGACAGTCGCCAAACGAGCCGACCACACGCAGCAGCCCCTGCCAGAAGCCGTAGACATCGCGCGAACGCGCCATCTGTTCCTTTTCCCGCAGCGGCGCGTCGATGAAGCGTTCGAAGAACTGCAGGATGGTCGAAAATCCGAACTCCTGCGCCTCGGTTGCGCAGGCGCGCTTGTCGATGCCGAAATGCAGCACCGCGTCGGCCGGACAGGAATGCAGACAGCGGCTGCAGGACTCGCCGATACAGACCTGCTCGGTCAGCGGACGGTCGGGCTCAAGCTCGAGTTCGGTGAGAATGCCGGTCAGATAGATTCGGGGACCGAACTCCGGCGTCAGGATGTTGACCTCAAGCCCGAGCGTTCCAAGGCCCGCCTCGACGCCCAAATGGCGGGTCGACAGCCGCCCGTAGCTGGCGCGCTTGTAGTTCCAGTCGGTCTCCTGCGCGGCGGTGACGAAGGCTGGATGGCCCGCGTCTTCCAGTTCCTCGGCGAGCCGATACGCGACCCTGTCCATTTTCCGGAGCACGAGCATGTCGATGTATTGCACCGGCACATTCGACTTGCAGCGGAAAGCGCCGGCCGGAATGCGCTGCACCAGAACGATTACGCTCTTGCAATAAGGCGAGATGCGCTCCGGCGTCTGCGGCCAGCGCGGGTCGGGCGGAAAGGCGTTCAGCGTCGCGGCGCTGGCGATACCGACGAGATCGGCGCCCAATTCCTTCGCCCGCTTCTTCACGAACGCAGCGTTCACTGTCAGATCAGCCATGTCGGGCGCCGCGCGATGTTGGCAGGGGCCAAAGCGTCGGGACTCTAGGCCCAAACGTCCTGGCCTGTGAAGCCGCAAGGCGACGTCGTTCAGGCCGCGTTGTTGACCTGCTCGCGGGCGTAGCCTGCGGCCGACGCGTAACCGCGAACGATGGCCTTGCGCTGCTCGAAGGACAGAACGTCGTCGATGTGACTGAAACCCTCCGGTGCACGGGCTTCGACCGCATCGATCACGCCCTCCGGGCCGCCCTGCCGGTTCATGCGCACCACCTCGGCCGTCGCCGGCAACCGCGTCTGCTCGTAGAGCCAAAGCGCGTGTACGGCATGGTCCGCGTCTTTCAGCCGATCCGCCAGGCATCGCGCATCAAGGATCGCCTGGGAGGCGCCGTTCGAGCCGACCGGGTACATCGGATGCGCGGCATCGCCGAGGAGCGTGACGCGCCCGTGGCTCCAGCGGGGCAGCGGATCGCGGTCGCACATCGGATATTCCCAGAATTCGCTGGTTGCCTCGATCAGGGCACGCGCATCGACGTACGGAATGCGGAAGCGCTGAAGGTGCGGCATCACGTCTTCGAAACGGCCGGGCCGCGACCAGTCCTGCTTGTGCGGCGCCGCCTTTGGGCCGTCGGTGACGCGGCCTACGACCGCCCAGTTGGTCAACCGCCGGTCGGGCCGCGAGCCTTCGGCGATCGGATAAATCACCAGCTTCGCGAGCAGGCCGCCGGCGACGACCATCGATCGCCCGGTAAGAAACGCCGGCCAGTCTATGGCGCCGCGCCAGAGCATCGCGCCGTTCCAGCGTGGCGGGCCCTCTTTGGGAAACAGCTTCTCGCGCACCACCGAATGAATGCCGTCGGCCCCGACGAGCACGTCGCCGCGCGCGGTATGGCGATGGGTGCCGTTGCGATCAAAGAAATATGCGGTGACGCCGCCGTCGTCCTCGGTGAACGATCCCAGCCGGCAGTTCAGATGAATGCGCGATTCGCCAAGCCGGGCGCGCACCGCCTGATAGATCACGCCCTGCAGCCGGCCGCGATGGATCGAGAATTGCGGGAGTTCATAGCCGGCGTCCAGCCCGCGGGGCTCGCGCCAGATCTCCTGGCCGAACCGGTTGGTGTAGAAAAGCTCGTAAGTGCGGATCGCAACCGCATCGAGGCGGTCGAGCAGTCCAAGCTCGGCCAGTTCCTTGATGGCATGCGGCAACGTGTTGATGCCGACGCCAAGCTCGCGGATCGCGTCCGACTGCTCGAAGATTTCGCACTCGATCCCGCGCGCATGAAGCATCAGCGCCGTTACCAGGCCGCCGACGCCGCCGCCGGCGATGATCACCTTCATAAAACGCTCCCGCAACCCACGCGCGTTATCACGGCAGCCAGTCTGCCGCGGGCGGCGAAAAATGCAATCTTTTGCCGTCGGGATGGTTATGAGAGATGTTCGGGCTCAACGAGCCACTCCGGGAGTACAGCCATGAGCCGGACCGCGCACCTGCGCATTCCGTTTTTCGACGCACAGCACAGGGCCTTTGCCGAGGAACTGGACCAATGGGCCCTCGAGGCGGCGACTCGCGTCGAAGGGGATGCGGACGCCCACCACGACGTCGATGCCACCTGCCGGAAATGGGTCAGGGCGCTCGGGGAGGCTGGATGGCTACGGCATTGTGTGCCGGCGGGCTTCGGCGGCGCGCATGACCCGTTGCGGTCGCTCTACCTGGTGCTGGCACGCGAGACGCTGGCTAGACACAGCGGGCTCGCGGATTTCGCCTTCACCATGCAGGGACTCGGCAGCGCGCCGATCTCGCTTGCAGGGTCCGACGAGATTAAGAACCGGTATCTGCCGCGCGTCGCGAACGGTACCGCCATCGCCGCCTTCGCGCTGACCGAGCCTGAGGCGGGCTCCGACGTTGCGGCGATGGCGATGTCGGCGCGGCTCGAGGACGGCCAGTACGTGCTGGACGGCGAGAAGACCTTCATCTCCAACGGCGGAATTGCCGATTTTTACGTCGTCTTTGCCCGGACCGGCGAGGCCCCGGGGGCACGCGGGATTTCAGCCTTCGTGGTCGATGCCGGAATACCCGGCTTCGAAATCGCCGAGCGGATCGATGTGACCGCGCCGCACCCGCTGGCGCGGCTAAGGTTCAACGGGTGCCGCGTGCCAGTGGGGTGCCGGATCGGCGCGCCGGGCGAGGGGTTCAAGGTCGCGATGCGCAGCCTCGACATCTTCCGCGCCGGCGTGGCCGCCGCCGCGCTTGGCTTCGCCCGCCGCGCGCTCGACGAGGCGCTTGCGCGGGCGACCTCGCGCAAAATGTTCGGCCAGACGCTCGCGGACTTTCAGCTCACGCAGGCGGCGCTCGCGGACATGGCGACCGAGATCGATGGAGCGGCGCTGCTCACTTATCGGGCCGCCTGGCTGCGCGACGTGGAAGGCGTTCCGACCACGCGGGAAGCGGCGATGGCGAAGATGGCCGCGACCGAGGGGGCACAGCGGGTGATCGATCGCGCGGTGCAGATGTTCGGCGGACTTGGCGTGACCGTCGGCACGACCGTGGAGCGGCTCTATCGCGAAATCCGCCCGCTTCGCATCTACGAGGGAGCAACCGAAGTCCAAAAGCTGATTATCGGCCGCGATCTGCTCAAACCGCGCAACCAGCCGTGATTACCTCACGCGCCGGCCAGCATTTTCGCCAGCATGAAGCCTGAACCTGCCCCGGTGCCGGCGCCAGGCCAGGTGGATGCGCCGACCATGTACAGGCGGTCGACCGGCGTGCGATAGCGTGACCAGCCGAAGGCCGGGCGAAACAGAAAATTCTGATCGAGGTGATGGGACCCGCCGAGGCTGTCGCCGCCGATCAAGTTCGGATTGTCGCGCTCGAGATCGGCGGGCGAAAGCACGGCGCGGCCGAGGATTTTGCCGGCAAAGCCCGGCGCATAGCGTTCGATGATGCCGACGACGCGATCTGCGTAAGCCTCTTTGATCCCGTCCCATTGTGTCCCGGCGATGGAACCCGCAGCGTCGCCGCGAACGACCGACGGCAACACCCGGACCTGCACCCAGAGCACATGCTGCCCCGGCGGGGCGCGGGACGGGTCGATCGCGGTCGGCTGTCCGACCACGAGGCCGGGCTCGGCCGGCAGCAGCCCGTCGAGAGCGTCGGTGTAGGTCCTTGCGAGCCCCGCCATCGACGGCGCGAGATGAACGTAGGCAAATCGCCGCAGCTCGGCGCCCGCGCTCCATTCCGGCAGATCGTTCAGCGCGAAATGGATCATCATCGTTGCCGGCCCGGGCCGGAACTTGGCCAGCCGTTCGCGTTGCCGCCGTCGAGGCCGGCACCAGTTTGCCGAACAGGGCGCCGGGATGAAGGTTGGCGATGACCGCGCGCGTCGCGTCGATCCGCTCGCCGCCGGCGACCACCACGCCATTCGCAGCGCCGCCCTCGATGGCGATGCTTTGTACCGGCGCGCCGAGCCGCACCTCGCCGCCCGCAGCGGTGATGGCGCGCGTAAGTCGCGGCGATGATGGTGTCGGCGCCGCCGCGGCCGATCGCCATGCCGAAGCCCTGATCCGCCATCGCTTCCAGATACGGAAACAGCGCGCCGCCGGCGCAGTCGGGCGAGAAATCGAGATGCATGCCCCAGATCGCCAGCATGGCCTTGAGTTTTTCGTTCTCGAAATTCTCGTCGAGCCATTCGCGCGGCGAGGCGAGCAAGCAGCCGCACGGTGTCGGCGACCCAGGCGGTGCCGCGCGCGCGCCACGCCGAGAATGCCGACCCGCAGCGCCTGCCACGACGGCATCGGCGACGCCGAGCAGCCCGAAAATATGCGGCGCGTCCTGCGCCGAACGCGGCTGTCATCGTGCGCCAGCGTTCGGCGTCCGCCGGGCTGAGACGCGCGATCCGGCCGCGCGTTGGCTTCGGCATTTTTCTCCACGCCGAGCCATTGCCGTCCGGAAACGGCGCTGGCGAAGCAACGTTCGGCGCTGCGACGAATTCCAGTCCGTTGGCGAACAGGCGATCCTTGTGCGCGGCGAAAAACGGCGAGCCGGCGAACATGCCCAAATTCATCGCGTAGAGGTCGTGACGAAAACCGGGCCGGGTGATTTCGCGGGTCTTGACCGCGCCGCCGGCCGCATCGGCGCGCTCGACCACTGCGACCTTCCAGCCCTTGACCGACAAGATGCAGCGCGGCGGCCAGACCGTTGACGCCGGCGCCGACCACGACTGCATCATAGGCCATCGCCTGCTCCCGCATTTGCGATTCCGCTCGTCAGCGCGGAAACGGCGACCGCCGTTTCTCAGCTGCCCGCCGTGCGAACGGTTGAACTTGCCGCGATCAACGGGAAGCCTGCACCAATATTGCTATTGCAGTTACTGCGCTACAACTTACCCATGCCGCGACGCGTCGCTTGCCAGCACAGATATTTCACATCTAAAATGTTCGCGGCCTAAGCGCCTGGCCGATATCCCATTCAGCTCATTCCGCACACGAGCGCCACGGAGATACCGCATGACCAGTACGCAAGTTCTCAGCGATTTTGCCTTGGCGCTCGCTTCCGGCGCCGTCGAGGTGGTGGATCTCACCGCTCCGCTCGGCCCCGAAACGCCGCTGATCAAGCTGCCGCCGCAGATCGGCAAGAACACGCCGGCGATCGAGGTTCATGCCATTTCCAACTACGACAAGGACGGCCCGTACTGGGCCTGGAACTGGCTGAAGATCGGCGAGCATTCCGGCACGCATTTCGATGCGCCGGTCCACTGGATCAGCGGCCGGGACTACAAGGACGGCATCACCGACACCATCCCGGTGAAGAATTTCGTCGCGCCGGTTTGCGTCATCGACTGCTCGGCCGAGACCGCGAAGAATCCCGACTTCCTCCTGACCGTCGATGGCGTCAAAGCCTGGGAGAAAGACGCACGGCGACATTCCGGCGGGCTGCTGGGTGCTGATGCGCACCGACTGGTACAAGCGCAACGGCAGCGAAGACGACCTTCCTCAATGCCGACGATAAAGGTCCGCACTCGCCGGGTCCGACGGCGGAGACGATCCACTATCTGGTCGACAAAGGCGTGATCGGCTGGGGCTCGGAGAGCGTCGGCACCGACGCCGGCGCGGCCGGCGGCATGGATCCGCCGTTCCCCGCGCACACCTTCATGCACAAGGCCAACCGCTACGGGCTCGCCAGCCTGTGCCATCTCGACAAGCTGCCGCCCAAGGGCGCGATCCTGATCGCGGCGCCGCTGAAGATCGTCAAGGGCACCGGCAGTCCGCTGCGCGTGCTGGCGCTCGTGCCGAAGTCATAACCGGCCGGCGCGAAATGGCTGCCGCCGACTACGTCATTGTCGGAAGCGGGATCAACGCGCTCGTCGCGGCCGCGATGCTCGGCCGCAAGGGGCGCAAGGTTCTTGTTGCTCGAGCGTAATGACCGTATCGGCGGCTGCATCCGCACCGAGGAGATCACGGCGCCGGGCTTCATCCACGACGTGATGGCGACGACGTTCGTGCTGTTCATCACGTCGCCGGCTTTCGCCGAACTTGGGCCGGAACTGGAAAAGCGCGGACTGGCGTTCGCACATAGCCCGACGCCGACGGCGGTTGTGCTTCCCGACGGCCGGCACCTCATTCTGGCGATGGACCGCAAAGCGAATGTTGCGGCGTTCGATGCGCTCGCGGCGGGCGACGGCGCGCGCTTTGCCGCCGATGTCGACCGGATCGGCGCCGATGCGCAATTTATCTTTGCGCTGCTGGGCGGCTCGTTGTGGTCGGGCACGATGCTGAAGATCGTCGCGCGCGAAGCGTGGCGCCGCGGCCTGCGCGGGCTCGCCAGTTTTTTCGGCGAGGCGCTGGGAACGGCGCGGGCCTGGCTGGAGACGCGCTTCCAGTCCGATGTGGTGCGCGCGCTGTTTGCGCCGTGGGTGCTGCATACGGGGCTTGGTCCGGAAAGCGCTTATTCGGGCGAGATGGCGAAGGTGATCGCATTCGCGCTCGAAGTCGCCGGCGCGCCGATCGTGAAAGGCGGCGCAAGAATGTGCTGACCGCGTTCGAGCGTCTGATCCGCGACCAGGGCGGCGAGATTGTCGTTGGCGCGGATGTCGAACGCGTCCTGCTCGACGCCAATGGCGCCGCGCGGGGCGTGCGGCTCGCAGGCGGCCGCGAGATCGAAGCCACGCTCGGCGTCATCTGCTCGATCACGCCCAATCAGCTTTACGGACGGCTGCTCGCCGATGCTCCGCTGCCCGCCGGGATTTCTGAATCCGTGGCGCAGTATCGCTACGGCAAGGGCAACATGCAGGTCCATTACGCGCTCAAGACGCCGCCGAAGTGGAAGACGCCGGCGCTCGGCGGCGTTGCGCTCGTCCATCTGACGCCCGGACTCGATGGCGTTTCGAAAGCGGCGAACGAAGCCGAGCGCGGCATGCTGCCCGCGGTGCCGACCATCTGCGTCGGCCAGCCCGCGGCGCTCGATCCGAGCCGTTGCCCGGAAGGCGCGTCGATCCTGTGGCTGCAACTCCCTGAAGCGCCGCGCTTCATCAAAGGCGATGCGGCGGGCGAGATCGCGGTGCCGGCAGACGGCAAGTGGACCGAGGCGGTGCGCGAACAATACGCCGACCGGATCGAGGCGATCCTCGCGTGCGCATCTCGACGGTTTCCGCGACAGCGTGATCGCGCGCAAAGCGTATTCGCCGGCCGATCTCGAAGCGCTGAACGTCAATCTCGTCGGCGGCGATCCCTACGGCGGCTTCTGCGGCATCGACCAGTTTTTCCTGTGGCGGCCGTTTCACAGTTCGGTCAATCACCGCACGCCGGTCGCGCGCCTGTACCATATCGGCGCCTCGACGCATCCGGGCCCAGGGCTCGGCGGCGGTTCGGGATTTCTGGTGGGCAAATCGCTCGGATAGCTTCGGGCGCGCGCACCGCGAACGCGGGCAGGGCGTCCGCTAAAGCGTGGCGATGGTTTTCAGCGCGCCATCGAGCGCGATGCCTTTTTCATCCATGAGCGCTGCGTCGCGAAGGCGGCGCATCCACTCGGCGCCGTCGGCGCGCGGCGCGAGCAGCGGCACCGCGGCAATCACCCGCTCGAATTTCGATTCGCCGCGCGCATGGGTATCCGAATAGCCTTTGATCAGGCGCCGCGCACCGATGATCTCGATGGCGAGATCGTAATTTTGCGCCATGTTGGCGGCGGCGAGTGCGAGCCACCGGTCGAGATGCTCCATCTCGCGCCCGTGGCGGAGCGTCGTGCGCCGGATCGGCCTGAGCGCCGAGAGCACGTAGAGCATGAGAAACCAGTGGATTGTGCCCGAGCGGACCCGGCGGCCTTTGCGAAACAGCCAGCCGAACAACGTCGGGTTGTTCTCCAGAAAGCGCCCGAGCGCCGCCGGCATGGTGCCCGCCACCTCTTCGAGCCGCGGATGCATATATTCGGTGGTGTAGACGATCTGGCCATCGCCGACCGAATTCTCGCGCAGCACGCGATCGTAGCGGCCGGCCCGGGTCTTCAGATCGGCGACGCGGATCACATCGTCATAGGCCATGGCCACGGCGACGTACTTCGCCGCCGCCGCGGTGAGCGCGATACGATCTGGCGTCGCCGCCGTGGCTGCGGTCAAGTTCGTAAATTTTGCGACGCGGTCGAGATACTCGCCCGCGTAGGCCGCATCCTGAAAGTCGGTCAGGCGCTTGACGCCGGCGAACAGCATCGCCTGAAGCGGCGCGGGAAATTCGCGGATGCGCGTCAGCAGCCGGTCGAGATCCGGCATGGCCGGTCGAGGCCGGAAGCGCCGCGAAGCGCTTGGCGGGCTTTCTCGCCAGCGGCTGCGCCGCGGGCTGCGGCTTTGATGCTTGATCGAACGCTGCGGCAAACGCCTTAAGACTTGATTCCATGCCGCGGCCCGCGGATTTGATCACGCGCTTCGAAGCTGTCGCGGGCGAACGGCAGGGTGCCGGAAGCGGCAAGCGCGCCGAACAGACAGGCCGAGATCACGCTGTTGTTTTTGTTGGCAAGGCTCTCCATGTCGAACGCGATGACGCGCTTCGCTGCGACGCCGGCCGCTTCCACCACCACGTTCGGATCGGCGATGGCGTCGCCGGGCGTTTCCTTTTCGGCGACCGCGTAAAGGCGATGGGTCGAGGCGATCAGCGTGGTGCGGTCGGGCGTGACGAGGCCGCGCAGGATCGAGCGCCCGGCCTCCATCAGTTCGGCCGCAAGCACGACGTCGACTTCGCCCTGCGCCGGCATCAGCGACAGGATCGGCGCGCGGCCGTCTTTCGGCGGCAGCATCTCGACGTAATAGAGGGTCGCGCCGGTGCGCTGCGCGACGCCCGGCACCGAGGTCGACTGCGCGTGCCAGCCCTGCGACTCGGCAAGCTCGACGATCCAGTCCGACAGCACGCCGCCGCCCTGGCCGCCCATGGCGAGAACGGCAACGCAAATCGGCCGCTCGGTCGTGAATCTCGTTGGCGTCCGGCGACAGATCGTTCATGACGCCTTCGTCCCTGCCTTCTTACTCTGCAAACACGATGCGGCGTGCCTCGCGGCGCTGTTGCAGGAAGCCGATCACCGCGCGGCGCACCCGCGAAGCGAGGCGGTCGAACCAGGTCGGATTGTGGATGATGTCCGCGCGATAGAAGGACGGACAGAGCACGGCGGCCTCCGATACCTCGCCGCAATTGCCGCAGCCGACGCAGTTGTTGTCGATGGCGGCGACCGGGTCGTCCTTCAACGGGTCATCGGTGTGCTTGACGGAAAGCGACGGACAGCCCGAGAGCCTGATGCAGGCGTGATCGCCGGTGCAGGTATCTTCGTCGACTCCGAACCGCTCGCGCACCCTGCGTTCGCCGTCCCGCACCGCCTTCTGAAACAGCGGCTTCACCCGGCGCTGCTTGTTGAGCATGCATTCCGAGGAGGCCACAATCACTTTCGGGCCGCCTTCCTTGCTGGTCAGGGCATCGCGCAGCGTGTCGCGCATGCGCGCCACATCGTAAGTCCGGTCGATATGGCGCACCCACTTCACGCCGATGCCTTTGACGGCATCGACGATGGTGTTGTTGGTCGACCGCTCCGGATTGACTGCGCGCGAGGACATGACGTCCTGGCCGCCGGTCGCCGCGGAATAGAAATTATCGACCACCATGATGACGCCGTCATGCTTGTTGTAGACGGCGTTGCCGATACTGGTGGAGAGCCCGTTATGCCAGAAGCCGCCATCGCCGATGATCGAGATCGGTTTCTTGTCGGCCTTGACGTTAAACGCTGACGACGATGCCGGGCCGAGTCCGTAACCCATCGTGGTTGCGCCGATGTTGAACGGCGGCAGGCTCGCGAACAGGTGACACCCGATGTCGCCCGCGACGTTGTGCTCGCCAAGTTCCTGCTGCACCAGCTTCATGGCCGCGAAAACCGGCCGCTCGGGGCAACCGACACAAAAGCCGGGCGGCCGGGGCGGTACCGCCTTGCCGAGGACCTTGATCTTCGGATCGCCGAGGATGGCCGATGCGTCCGGATGCGGCGGCGCATTGCCCAGGAGCTGCCTGGCGTGCAGCTCGAGGAAAGTCTTGATGCCTTTGGTCACCACTGCCGGCGTGTATTCGCCCGCGAGCGGCAGCACATCCTTGCCGGAGATTTTGGTCTGGATGTCGCGGCGGCGAAGGATGGTGTTGACCGCCTGTTCGATGAATTCCGGCTGGCCCTCCTCGACCATGAGGATCGCCTTTTTGCCGGCGGCGAAGGCGGCGACTTCATCGTCGATCAGCGGATAGGTGACGTTGAGGCAGTAGATCGGCACGGCCGTCTTGCCATAGACGTCGGCAAGACCGAGCTGCTGCAGCGAGCGCATCACCGAATTGTAGAAACCGCCCTGAACCACGATGCCGACATCGGCCGACTGCGGGCCGAAAAATTCGTTGAGTCCGCGCTCCTTGATGAATTTGACGGCGGCGGGCCAGCGCTGCTCGATCTTTTCCCGCTCGTGCAGATAGGAAGCGGGCGGCAGCACGACGCGTTCGGTATCGCGGCGCGGTTTCTCCAGCGCGTCGCGCAGCGTGAAGTCCGGCCGTTTGTTGTCCTTGGCGATGAAGCGGCCATGCACGTGGCAGGCGCGGATACGGACTTCGAGCATGACCGGCGTGTGCGAGACTTCGGATAATTCGAAGCCGTCTTCCACCGCCTTTACGATCGAAGGCAGATTCGGGCGCGGATCGAGCAGCCAGACCTGCGACTTCATCGCAAACGGATGCGAGCGCTCCTGCATGATCGAGGAGCCTTCGCCGTAATCCTCGCCGAGGATGATCAGCGCGCCACCCATGACGCCGCCGGAGGCCAGATTGGCGATGGCGTCGGAGGCGACGTTGAGGCCGACCGGAGATTTGAATGTGACCGCGCCGCGGATCGGATAGTTCACCGAAGCCGCGAGCGTGGCTGCTGCCGCCGCTTCCGAGGCCGAGTTTTCAAAGTGGACGCCGAGTTCGTCGAGTACGTCCTTCGCGTCCGCGAGCACGTCCATTAGATGCGAGATCGGTGCGCCCTGATAGCCGCCAACGTAGGATACGCCCGATTGCAGCAGCGCTTTGGTAAGGGCCAGAATTCCTTCGCCGCGGAATTCCTCGCCGTCGCCCAGCTTCAAATCCTGTACTTCGCGGGCAAACGAGCGTTCCGCCATGAGAGCCTCCAGGTCAATTCGCGGTGGCGCGGACGTCACCAGCGAAGCGGCATTTATGGGACCTTCGCTTCCGTCTTGCAACGGCCGGGGACAGCGGCGATGCGCAGCATTGCTGCATCGCCGTCGCAGCGCCCGCGGCTGCGTCGCGCCGGTTCGGCCCTCCGGCAAATGGTGCCTAAAAATGCGGATAAAAGCCCATTGCGTCAGCTTGCCCCCGGGGTTCCTTTAGGCTTAAAGTATCTGCCTCCACAGGGTTCTGTGCGATTTCCGCGTCCTGAGTACAGGGGCGGGCACAGGTCAAGCGCACAAGGTCCGCCTGCGGCGGTCATTAGGGGGAGTTATAAAAATGTTCAACGTAACGCGTCGTCAGGCGCTGGCCGCGAGCGGCGGCGTTCTGGGCAGTCTGCTGCTGCCCCAGCGCTTCGCAAGTGCGGCAGTCGGCAGCACGCTTAACATCGCATATAACGTCAACCTGCCGTCGTTCGATCCGCAGGTCGGGCCCTCATCGGTCAATCCGACCATTCAGGCGATTTACCGGTCGATCTTCGATCAGTATGTCGGCCAGAAGCCGAGCCTTGCGTTCGAGCCCGGCCTGCTCACCGGCTGGGGCTGGAACGACGACAAGACCAAAGTCTGGATGGACGTGCGCCAGAATGTCGTCTGGCACGACGGCACGCCGTTCACGCCGGAAGACGTTATCTGGTCGATCCAGCGCGCAGGCCAGGCCTGACAGCGGAAATCCGGTCGCGTTCGTGTGGGCAGGCATCGACAATTTCAAGGTCGACGGCCAGCGCATCACTGCCGACGTGAAGCAGTTCGAGCCGGACCTCTTCAAATGGATGGCGTTCCTGACCGGCTATGTGCTGCCGAAGGGCTATTACGAGAAGGTCGGCGCGGAGGGCTTCGAGAAAAAGCCGATCGGAACCGGCCCGTACATGGTCGACGATTACGAGGGCAACGCATATCTGCGGCTCAAGGCGAACCCAAAATACTGGGGCGGCAAGCCGGCGTTCGAGACGGTCGTTTTCAAATTCGTGCCGGATGCCACGAGCCGTGTGGCCGAAATCGAGAGCGGCTCGTCGGACGTCACGCTTGAAATTCCTTACGAGGAATTCGACCGGTTGAAGGGCAAGGCCGGCCTGACAGGCGTCTGCGACGCCGATCTCCGATATCGGCATGATCTTCATCACCAACGGCGGAGTGATGGACGACAAGAACGTCCGGCTGGCGATGTGTCACGCCATCGACAAAAGACCATCATCAAGCGGCTGCTGCGCGGCTATGGCGTTGCCGATCGACACGCTCGAAGCGCCGGATTACGAGGCCTTCGATCCCTCGATCAAGGTGCCGTACGATCCCGAGCAGTCGGCCGAAGCTGCTGGCGGCGAGCGGCTTTTCGAAGGAAAAGCCGGTCAAATTCACCATCCAGACGACGCGCGGCTTCAAGCCGAAGGATTACGAGATGATCCAGGCGATCGTCGGCATGTGGCGCAATGTCGGCATCGACGCCAATATCGAGGTCTACGAAATCGCCAAGCACTTCGAACTGCGCATGTCGCACAAGCTCGCGCCGGCGGCGTTCTACAACTGGGGCAACGCGATCGGCGATCCGACGCACCTCGACCGGCTTGCGATGTTCTCGCCAGTCGCCGCACTCGGCGTGGAAGTCCAACGATCTCGACGCCATGATCGGCCCGCTGTGGGGCGAGAAGGACGAAGCCAAGCGCATCGCCGGCTGGAAGGCTGTCGACAAATATATTGCCGAGCAGGGCTACGTGCTGCCGCTGCTGCAATACGCGCAGCCGATCGTCTACAAGGCCGACCTCAAGGTCGTCGCGAACGAGACGGGGGCCCTGCAGCCGACGCTGGTCTCAAAGGGCTGAAGTTGACCAGGGGCATGATCGCTTTGAACTTCGGCCATCCGGCCGGCTGGATCGTGCTCTGATCTCGTCGATCCGGTCCGCCGCCGCGCCGGGAGCGCGGCGGCCATCGGCGCGGTCAGTCTGAAGGACCGTCGATGCTGTTTGCCGTCGTCATTAACCGTATCGTCATGGCGCTGCTGACGCTCGCGGGCGTCGCCGTCATTGTGTTCATCCTGCTGCGCGTCGTGCCTGGCGATCCGGTCGCGATGATGATTTCGCCCGGCGCCAGCGCATGCCGACATCGCTCGCGCTCAGCGCCCATTACGGCCTCGACGCGCCGTTGCCCGCCCAGTTCTGGATCTGGTCAAGGGCGTGCGTTACCGGCGACTTCGGCACCTCGATCTACGCTGCACCGCTATGTGACCGACGTGCTGGCGACGCGCCTGCCGGCGACGCTGGAGCTTGCTTTCGCGGCGCTTGCTGGTCGCCGTCGCTGCTCGGCGGCTGCGGTCGCGATCGCCGGCACGCTGATGCGCGCGCACAATCGGCGAAACCGCTGATCGACAGCGCTGAATTCGGCTCTTGCTGGCGGTGCCCGATTTCATCTGGGCGCTGGCGCTCGTGCTGCTGTTCGGCGTGGCGCTGCCGATCCTGCCGCTGACCGGCCGCATCGATCCGAGCGCTGGCGGAAGGATTTGCCACCAGATTCTATCTGATCGAAAGCATTCTGACCGGCCGGTTTGAGGTGGCCGGCGACATTCTCGCGCACATGGCGATGCCGACGCTGGCGCTGGCGCTGCCGCTCGCCGCCGTCATCGGCGGCGTGCTCAAACAGTCGCTGAACGAGGCGATGGTGCAGGATTATGTGCTGCTGGCGCGGATCAAGGGCATGTCGGGACTGCGGCTGGTGCTGCAGGAGGCGCTGCGCAACGCCATCGGGCCGACGCTGGCGCTGACCGGCGTGCAGTTCACGTTCCTGATCGGCGGCACCGTGATCGTCGAGCGCATCTTCGCCTATCCGGGCATCGGCAATCTCGCGATCGACGCCGTGATCAACCGCGACTTTCCGCTGATCCAGGGGCTGGTGCTGCTGTTCGGCCTGATCTTCATCCTGATCAATATCGGGTCGATCTCACCGTCGCGCGCTCAATCCGAGGCTGCGGCACGGTGAGCGATCGGGGCGACGTGGACACTGGCACCAGCAGCGACTTGACGCCGGCACGGATGCCGGTCCGCGTCCGGTGTCGCTTGCGCGACGGCTGCTGCGCGATCCGAAAGTTGTCTTCGCGCGGCGGTTTCATTCTGTTTCTTGATCCTTGTCGCGTTCGCCGCGCCGCTGATCGCGCCGAAGGACCCGCTGGCGCAGGATCTGCTCGGTGGCGACGGTGCCGCCGGCCGGCTTTGCCGGACGCCGAGCCGGGATTTCTGTTCGGCACCGACGGGCTCGGCCGCGATGTGCTCTCGCGCGTGATCTACGGAACGCGCGTGTCGCCTGACCGTGGCCTTCGTCGCCGCGGGGCTCGCGTGCCTGATCGGCACGCTGCTCGGCCTGCTGGCCGGCTGTTTGCGGCCGGATCGTCGACGCGGTGATTTCGCGGCTGGTCGATATCTGGATGGCGTTTCCGCCGGTGCTGCTGTCGATCCTGCTGGTCGCAGTGCTCGGCACCGGCCTGCATTCGGTGATCGCCGCCATCGTCGTCATCGACTGGACGCGGTTCTGCCGGGTGGTGCGCACCGAGACCATGCAGTCAGGCGCAGATGGATTATGTGGTCGCCGCGCGCACCATCGGCTTTTCCAGCGCCGGCGATCCTGTTCCGCGAGATTTTTCCCAACGTGGTGCCGGTGCTGATCGCGCTGCTGACCCTCGAAATGGGCATCGCCGTCGTGGTCGAGGCGATCCTTTCCTTCGTCGGCCTGTCGGTGTCTTCGGACACGCCGACCTGGGGCGGCATGATCGCCGAGGGCCGCCAGATCGTGCATGAGGCCTGGTGGGTGCTGGCCGCGCCGCTCGCGGCTTTGTTCGCGACCGTCGTCGCCTTCAACCAGCTCGGCGATGGCCTCGCCCGCAGCCTCGATCCGGTGCTGCGCCGATGAGCGCGACGGCTCGCCATCGAAGCGCTGAGCGCGATGTCGCTGCGCGACGGCAGCAAGCCGATCTTGCGGCGGGTCTCGCTGTCCGTCGGTACCGGCGAAGTGCACGGGCTGGTCGGCGAAAGCGGCGCGGGCAAATCGACCATCGCCAAGGCGATTCTCGGCATCATCCCGTCGCAGGTGAAAATCACCGGCGGCAGCATCGATTTTGAAGGCCGCGACCTGCTGACGCTTACCGCCAATGAATTGCGCGGCGTCCTCGGCCGCGACATCGCGCTCATTCCTCAGGATCCTTCGACGGCGCTTAATCCCGCGCGCCGCATCGACGCGCAGATGACCGACGGACTGCGGATGAAGCGCGGACTGTCGGCGAAGGAAGCGCGGGCGCGGGCGCGGGCGCTTGCTCGACGAGGTGCAGATCCGCGATCCGGAGCGCGTGCTGCAACTGCTATCCGCACCAGCTTTCGGGCGGCATGCGCCAGCGCGTGCTGATCGCCGCGGCCTTCGCGCTCGAGCCGAAGCTCGTCATCGCCGACGAGCCGACCACCGCGCTCGACGTCACCGTGCAGAAGCAAATTCTGCGGCTGATCCGCGCGCTGCAGGAGCGCCACGGCACCAGCGTGCTGTTCGTCTCCCACGATCTCGGCGTGGTGGCGCAGATCTGCGACCGCGTCACCGTGCTGTATATGGGCAAGGTGGTGGAGCAGGGCGCCACCGCGGCGTGCTCAGCGCGCCCGCAGCACGCCTATACCAAGGCGCTGCTTGCCGCCAATCCGCGTTACGACCGGCCCGACACCGGGCTCGAACCGACGCCGCCGGAAGTGATCGCGGCGCTTCGCGCCGAAATCGCCGCCTTCGACGCCAGCATGGAAGCCGCGCAATGGCTGACGCTCTTCTGGTCGCGCGCGATCTGGTCGTGTGCCTACGAGCGGCGGCGGGGGCGTTCGCCGCCGCGCGGTCGGCGGTCGCCGGTGCTGCACGGCGTCGATATCAGCGTCGGCCGCGGCGAGACCGTGGGCATCGTCGGCGAGTCCGGTTCGGGCAAGACCACGCTCGGCCGCGCGCTGCTCGGCCTGGTCGAGCCGACGCGGGCACGGTCATGTTCGACGGCGCCGACATCACCGCGCTGGACGAGCGGGCAGCGGCGGCCGCTGCGGCGGCGCATGCAGATGATCTTCCAGGACCCGATGTCGTCGCTCAATCCGCGGCACACCATCGGGCGCATCCTGATCGAGCCGATCCTGCTGCACGGGCTGGCGAAGGACCGACGCCGGCGGCGCTTGCGATGGTGCGACGGCGTCCTCGACCGCGTCGGGCTGCCGCGCGACACGGTCGACCGCTATTCGTACGAACTCTCGGGCGGGCAGCGCCAGCGCGTCGGCATCGCGCGCGCGGTGGTGCTGCGAGCCGGATTTCGTGCTCGCCGACGAGATCGTCTCGGGCCTCGATGTTTCCACCCAGGCGCAGGTGCTGCGGCTTCTCAAGGAGCTGACGCGGCGAAATGCATCTGGCGCTGGCCTTCATCAGTCACGACCTCTCGGTCATCCGCTCGATCTGCCAGCGCGTCGTGGTGATGCGCGAAGGCCGCGTGGTGGAAGAGGGCGCCTGCGAACGTGTGTTCGACGCGCCCCGCGCCGCCTACACCCGCATGCTGATCGACGCCATTCCGCTGCCGACGGTCGATCCCGGCTGGCTGACCCGGGACGCCGCGGGGGAGGCTGCCGCCGCAGGCTGATTTTAGATCGCGCCGCCGGTCCAGGGACGCACGGCGCGATCCTGTCAACAGTCCCGCAAGCAAGGAGGTAGAACGTGTTTGGATATGCTCGACATTTTGTGATCGCCGCAGCAGGCGTTGCCATGCTGGCGACCGCCACAACCGCCCGCGCCGAAGGTCTTCCGGGGCTTCGCGGACACGATCACACCGGCATCACGGTTCCGGATATGAAACAGGCGACCGACTTTTTCGTCGGCGTGCTTGGCTGCAAGCAGGCCATGTCGTTCGGCCCGTTCGCCGACGAGAAGGGCAATTTCATGACGGAACTGGTCAACGTCAATCCGCGGGCGGTGATCAATCAGATCACGCAGCTTCGGTGCGGTTACGGCTCCAACATCGAGCTGTTCCAGTACACTTCGCCCGATCAGAAGAACATGACGCCGAAGAACAGCGACATCGGCGGCTATCATGTTGCCTTCTATGTCGATGACATCAAGGCAGCGAAGGAATACCTCGACGGCAAAGGCGTAAAGACGTTCTTCAACCTGCCGGTGAGCGAAGGTCCGGCGGCCGGGCAGAGCATCTTCTATTTCCTCACGCCGTGGGGCCTGCAAATGGAAGCCATCAGCTACCCGAAGGGCATGGCCTACGAGAAGACCTCGCCGGTCAAGCTCTGGTCGCCGAAGGAACCGGCGCAGTAAGGCGCCCGCCCGACGGGGTCATGGCCCGGCAGGGGGCGCAGCGCAGTTGCACTGCGCCTCCATTCCCGGCTCCCGGCCACGACGGTCCGGATCACTCGCGCATCCGTCCGCGGACAAAATTGATGATCCCCGAGAAGTCGGTGCCGCTCTCGCCGGCCTGCGCGAAACTCTCGTAGATCTCGGCGGCCCGGCCGCCAAGATCGGTGTCGGCCTTGACAGACCTCGCAGCTTCCTTCGCGAGCTTGAGGTCCTTGAGCATCAGGGCGGCGGCAAAACCGGGCCTGTAGTCGTTATTCGCCGGGCTTGCGGGCACCGGGCCCGGCACGGGGCAATAGCTGGTCAGCGACCAGCATTGACCGGACGACGCCGAGGCGACATCGAACAGCGCCTGGTGGGAAAGCCCGAGCCGTTCGCCCAGCACGAATGCTTCGCTCACGGCGATCATCGAGACGCCGAGGATCATGTTGTTGCAGATCTTGGCGACCTGACCGTTGCCGGCCTCGCCGCAATGAACGACCCGCTTGCCCATGCGCTCGAGCACCGGCTTGCCGCGGGCGAAGGCATCCGCCGTGCCGCCGACCATGAAGGTGAGCGTCGCGGCCTTCGCGCCGCCAACACCGCCCGAGACCGGCGCATCGAGAGAGACAACGCCGTGCTGTCCGGCCAGCGCGTGCGCTGCCCGGGCGCTCGCGACGTCGATGGTCGAACAGTCGATGAACAGCGTTCCGGGCTTCGCCGCGGGGACCACGTCCTTCCATACGGCAACGACGTGCTCGCCCGCCGGCAGCATGGTGATGACGACGTCTGCGTTCTCGACGCATTGTCTGGCGTTCCCGACAATCTGAACGCCATCGGCGGCGGACGCCTCGCGCGATGCCGCGACAACGTCAAAACCGAGTACCGGGCCGCCGCCTTTGACCAGATTGGCGGCCATTGGCCCGCCCATGTTTCCAAGACCGATGAATCCGATGTTCGGCATGAGAACTCTCTTTCAATCTGAAAATGTCAGTTCCAGTGCGCCTGCGGATTTGAAGTGCCGGTCGACGATGTCGGGCGTGACCGCTGCGATCTGGTCCGGAAGCCACTTCGGATTGCGGTCCTTGTCGACGATCGTCGCGCGAATGCCCTCGATGAAATCATGTCCCGCAATGCTGGCAAGTGCGATCCGGTAGTCCTGCCGGAAGCTTTCCTCCACGCGATCGAACGACAGCGCGGAGCGGAGGTTGCGCAGCGTGACCTTGAGGGATGTCGGCGACACCTTCTCCAAAGTGGCGAGTGCCGCCCTGGCGCCTTCGGTGTCGCTCGATTGCAGGCGTCCGACAATGCCCTCAACCTCGTTTTCGCCGAAACAGGCGTCTGTCCATTGCCGCGCTGCCGACAGCTTTCCCTCCGCCGGCGCGACGGCCATTGCGTCCAGCCGCGCGCGGACCTGCGCGGCCGTGCGGCAATCGGCCAGCGCCTCCGGGAGATCCGCGAGCTTCGCCGCGGGCACATGCACATCGGCGAACCCGCAATAAATCGCGTCGGCGGCGTTCATGCGATCGCCGGTCAGGGCGAGATAGGTGCCGGTAAATCCCGGTGCGCGCGCCAGCAGGAAAGATGCGCCCACGTCGGGGAAGAAGCCGATGCCGACTTCCGGCATCGCGACGGAGGAGCGTTCGGTCACGACGCGGTGCGAGGCGTGCGCCGACAGCCCGACGCCGCCGCCCATCACCACGCCGTCCATCACTGCGACCACCGGCCTGGGATACCGCGCGATCAGGACGTTCAGGCGGTATTCGGTCGCCCAGAATTCCGCCGGGAGGGAAGTGCCGGCTTTCGCCGCGTCGTACAGCGCCCGAATGTCGCCGCCGGCGCAAAGGCCGCGTTCGCCGGCGCCGTCAACAAGAACGACACCGACTTCGGGATCGGTGGCAAAATCGTGCAGGAACGCCGTGATCGTCTTTGCCATATCGAGCGTCAGCGCGTTGAGTGCGCGCGGACGGTTCAGCGTAATCCGCCGGAGCGCCCGTTCAGCGCGAACGATAACGTCGCCGTCGTGCAGGACCATCGCGCTTATCGTCCGACCAGGCTTCTTGCCACGATGAGGCGCATGATCTCGTTGGTGCCTTCGAGAATCTGGTGCACGCGCAGATCGCGCACGATCTTCTCGATGCCGTACTCGGAAAGGTAGCCATATCCGCCATGCAATTGCAGCGCCTGATTGGCGACCTCGAAACAGCTGTCGGTCACGAAGCGCTTCGCCATGGCGCAAAGTGCGGTGGCATCCGCGTCCTTCCGGTCGAGGGCGGCGGCGGCGCGCCATAACAGCGCGCGGGAGGCCTCAAGCGCGGTCGCCATATCGGCCAGACGAAATTGCAGCGCCTGGAATTCGTCGAGACGTTTTCCGAAGGCCTTGCGCTCTTTCATGTAGCCGAGCGCTTTTTCCAGCGCGGCCTGGGCGCCGCCCAGCGAACACGCGGCGATATTGAGACGGCCGCCGTCGAGGCCCGCCATCGCGATCTTGAATCCGATGCCTTCATCGCCGAGGCGGTTTTCGACCGGCACGCGCGCATTCTCGAAAATGACGGCGCGCGTCGGCTGGGCATTCCATCCCATCTTGCGTTCGTTGGCGCCGAGCGAGAGGCCGGGCGTCCCGCCCGGCACCACCAGTGTTGAAATCCCCGACGGACCCGGGCCGCCGGTCCGCACCATCACCACGTAAAGGTCGCCGGCGCCGGCTCCCGATATGAACTGCTTCTGACCGTTGAGCACATAATGATCGCCGTCGCGGACCGCCCGCGTGGCAAGCGCCGCGGCGTCCGAGCCCGAACCCGGCTCGGTCAGGCAATAGCTGGCCAGCAGCTCCATGGTGCAGAGCCTCGGCAACCATCTGGTTCGCTGTTCCTGCGAGCCGTACGCATCGATCATCCAGGCCGACATGTTGTGGATCGACATATAGGCCGCGACGGTCGGACACCCGGTCGCGAGTGCCTCGAAAATCAGGGTCGCGTCGAGCCGCGAGAGCCCTGAACCGCCGACGTCACCCGCAATATAGACCCCGCCCATGCCGAGTTCGGCGGCCTTGCGCATTTCCTCGACCGGAAAATGCCTTGCTTCGTCCCACGCCAGTGCCTGCGGAGCAAAGACGTCGGCGGCGAACGCGCGCGCCATGTCACGGACTGCCGTCTGCTCTTCCCCGAGCGCGAACAGCGGCGATGCGCCTGTGGCTTGATCCAGCATCCGAGGCCCCGCCGGCCGGCCGCCTTGGTCAGCGGCTTGAGGACGTTGGCCTTTTTACGTCAAAATGACCAGGCCAGAGGCTGGAATAGCATTGTCGTTTTCTGCCAGCAATGCGAGAATTTGCGCCGGATCGAACGGAATGAAGATGCGCTGGCGACCGTGGATTGGGGGATCCGCGGCCCGTTGTGCGGCACGCCTGACATCAATCGGCGGCCGCCTGGCGCGTCCATAGAAACCGCAAAAGCGGTGGTATCCGTCGATGCCGATGGCGCGCTTTCGGTGAAAGCGCGATCGCAGGGCGGAGGGCGACGCGGTGCTGTCAGACGATCGCAGCTTGGACACGCTGCCCAGATTTTTGATCCGCAATGCCGCAGAGATCGGCGCACGGCCGGCCATGCGCCACAAGGATCTGGGCATCTGGCGCACCTGGACCTGGGCGCAGATGTTCGACGAGATTCGCGTCTTTTCGATCGGGCTTGCCGGGATCGGTGTTAAGCGCGGCGACAAATTCACCATCATCGGCAACAACCGGCCGCGGCTTTATTGGGCGATGTGTGCCGGCCAGGCCCTTGGGGCCATACCGGTGCCGGTCTATGCCGACGCTGTTGCTGACGAGATGGCCTTCGTCCTTGCGCACGCGGAAGTGACGCTTGCGGTCGTGGAAGACCAGGAGCAGGTCGACAAGGTCATCGCGATCTCGGACCGGCTGCCGCATTTGGGCCGCGTCGTCTACGACGAAGCGCGCGGGCTGCGCGACTACGACCACGAGCGGCTGATCTCGTTCGAGGACGTGCAGCGCCTCGGCCGCAAGAAACTCGCCACCGATCCCGAATGCCTGCGGCGCTGGGAAGCGGGAATTGCTGAAGGGAAGGGCAGCGATCTCAGCGTGATCCTCTACACGTCGGGAACGACGGGCCGATCCAAAGGGGTAATGCTCACCCACCGGAACACGATCGTATCGGCGCGCAACGCCAATGCCTTCGACCATCTGGATCAGCGGGAGGAGGTCATCGCCTATCTGCCGCTGGCGTGGGTCGGCGACTACATCTTTTCTTATGTGCAGGCTTATGTCGCCGGCTACTGCGTCAATTGCCCTGAAGCACCGGATACGGTCGTTCAGGACCGGCGCGAGATCGGCACGACCTACGCGTTCGCGCCGCCGCGGGTTTACGAGAATCTGCTGACGCTGACGATGGTGCGCATGGCTGATGCCGGCGCGCTCAAGCGCAGAGTTTTCGATTTCTTCATCGGCTTTCGCGCGACGCTGGGGCGAGAAAATTCTCGACGGCGAGAAGGTGCCGCTCGGCGTCCGGCTGCTCTACGCGATCGGCGATTTTCTGGTCTACGGGCCGCTGAAGAATCAGTTCGGCCTTTCGCGCATCCGCGTCGGCTACACGGCAGGCGAAGCGATCGGGCCGGAAATCTTCCGCTTCTATCGCGGCATCGGGCATCAATTTGAAACAGCTTTACGGCCAGACCGAAGCGTCGGTTTACATCACCGCACAGCCCGACGGCGAGATTTACGCCGACACCGTCGGCACGCCTCCCCGGATGTCGAGATCAAGATTTCCGACAGCGGCGAAGTGCTGTTCCGCTCGCCCGGCGTATTCGCCGGTTACTACAAGGACCCGGAGAAGACCGCCGAGGTGCTCACGCCCGACGGCTGGGTGCATACCGGCGACGCCGGTTTCTTCGATCCCAAGAGCGGCCAGCTCAAAATCATCGACCGCGCCAAAGATGTCGGGCCGTCTGAAGGACGGCACAGTGTTCGCGCCGAAATACATCGAGAACAAGCTCAAATTCTATCCCAACATCCGCGAGGCGGTGGCGATCGGCGCCGGGCGCGATTTCGTCTGCGCCATGATCAATATCGATCTGATCGCGGTCGGCAGCTGGGCCGAGCGCAACAACGTGGTTTACGCCTCGTATCAGGAGCTCGCCGCCCATCCGCAGGTCTACGACATGATCGCGCAGCATGTCGATGAGGTGAACCGCTCGCTTGCGGAAGAGGAGATTATGGCCGGCGCGCAAATCAGGCGCTTTTTGATTCTGCACAAAGAACTCGATCCCGACGACGGCGAACTCACGCGCACGCAGAAGCTTCGCCGCAGCCACATCTCCGACCGCTACGCGCCGCTGGTCGAGGCATTCTACGACGGCTCGACGCCGCCCACATTGCGACCGAAGTCACCTTCGAAGACGGGCACAAAGGCGTGATCGCGGCGACGCTCGCGATCCGCGACATGCAGACCTATCCCGCGCGCCGCGCGCCGATGGAGCGCGCGGCATGAGGGCGCCGTCCTCGAACGACGCGGCGCTGGGCGAGGTGCTGCTCGCGGTCGAGGACGTTTCGCTTTCGTTTGGCGGCGTGAACGCGCTCACCGACGTGTCGTTCGACATCCGCAAGGGCGAAATCCGCGCCATCATCGGCCCCAACGGCGCCGGCAAGACCTCGATGCTCAACGTGGTCAACGGCTTCTATCAGCCGCAGTCCGGCCGCATCACGTTCAAGGGCGAGCGTCGCCGCAGCATGCGGCCCTACGCGGCCGCGCGCGGCGGCATCGCCCGGACCTTTCAGAACCTCGCGCTGTTTCGCGGCATGACCACGCTCGACAACATCCTGGCCGGGCGCGCGCTGAAGATGCGCTGCGGATTCTTCTGGCAGCTTCTGCGCTACGGGCCGGCGCTCAGCGGAGGAAGTCGAGCACCGGCGACGGGTCGAGGAGATCATCGATTTTCTCGAAATCGCGGCGATCCGCAAAACCCCGGTCGGCCGCCTGCCTTATGGTCTGCAAAAGCGCGTCGAGCTTGGCCGCGCGCTTGCGATGGAGCCTGATCTTCTTCTGCTCGACGAGCCGATGGCCGGCATGAATCTCGAAGAGAAAGAGGACATGTCGCGGTTCATCATCGATGTGAACCAGCAATACGGCACCACGATCGCGCTGATCGAGCACGACATGGGCGTGGTCATGGATCTCTCCGACCGCGTCGTGGTGCTCGAATATGGCCGCAAGATCGCCGACGGCACGCCCGACGAGGTCAAGCGCGACCAGAACGTGATCCGCGCCTATCTCGGCGAGCGCGCGGTAGGGAAAGCTGATGCACCTTCTCTACCAGATCTTCGTCGATCCGTTCGTGCAGATGGGCACAGCGCCGGACCTTCTGGCGCAGACGCTGTGGGACGGGCTCGTCGCCGGCGTGCTCTACGCGCTGATCGCGCTCGGCTTTGTGCTGATCTTCAAGGCGTCCGGCGTTTTCAATTTTGCCCAGGGCATCATGGTGGTGTTCGCGGCGCTGACGCTGGTCGGGCTTGCACGAACATGGCGTGCCGGCGTTTGTGGCGCTCGGTCTTACCGTTGTCGTGATGTTGGTGCTGGCCTTCGGCGTCGAACGCCTCGTGTTGCGGCCGCTGGTCAACCAGTCCGATGTCATCCTGTTCATGGCGACGTTCGGGCTGACCTACTTTCTGATCGGCTTCGGGCAGCTCGTGTTCGGCGGCAATCCGAAGGTGATGATCGCCTCCGAGCTCTACCTGCCGGTCGGCGCGCTCGAATTCAAAAAATTCGGTGGCTTCGTTTCACTGCAAAAAATCGACATTGCCGCGGTGATCATCGCCTCGATCATGGTCGCGGTGCTGGCGGTGTTCTTTCAGCGGACGCGGATCGGCCGGGCGCTGCGCGCGGTGGCCGACAGCCATCAGGCGGCGCTGTCGGTCGGCATCTCGCTTGAGCAGATCTGGGTGATCGTGTGGTTCGCGGCCGGCGTCGTGGCGTTGACCACCGGCATCATGTGGGGCGCCCGTTCGGAAGTGTCATTTGCGCTGCAGATCATTGCGCTCAAGGCCCTTCCGGTCCTCATTCTCGGCGGTCTGACCTCGATCCCGGGTGCCATTGTCGGCGGGCTGATCATCGGCATCGGCGAAAAGCTTGGCGAGTTCTACTGGGGTCCGCTGCTCGGGGGCGGCATCGAGACCTGGCTCGCCTACGTGATCGCGCTCGCCTTTCTGGTGTTCCGGCCGCAGGGCCTGTTCGGCGAAAAAATCATCGAGCGCATCTGATGCTGTATCGCGAAGTCGGACAGTACAAAACGAACTACGCCGCCGACATGGCGGTGTTTCCCATCTTGCAGGACCGGATCGGCATGGCGGCCATTCTCGGGATCGCCTTCGTGGGGTTTCCGCTGTTCGCCAATACCTTCGTGCTCAACGCGGTCATGATTCCGTTTCTGATTTTCGCCCTCGCCGCGATCGGGCTCAATCTGCTCACCGGGTATACCGGGCTGCTTTCGCTCGGCACCGGCGCATTCATGGGCGTCGGCGCCTATGCGTGCCTGAAGCTGACTACGTTTTTCCCGCAGGTCAACATCATCGTCTGGATTCTCGCCTCGGGATTTTTCTCCGCGGCCGTCGGTGTGCTGTTCGGTCTGCCGTCGCTGCGCATCAAGGGCTTTTATCTCGCAGTCGCGACGCTCGCGGCCCAGTTTTTTCTGGAATGGTGTTTCATCCGGATTCCATGGCTCAACAACAACAGCGTGTCCGGAGCGATCGAAGTCCCGCTGCGTACGCTGGCAGGGATACCGGTCACCGGTCCGACGGCCACGCCGGTGACGCGCTATCTGGTGGTGCTGAGCATCGTCGTATTGCTGACCTGGGTCGCTTCGAACCTGGTGCATGGCAGGATCGGGCGCATGTGGATGGCGGTGCGCGACATGGACCTGGCGGCCGAACTGATCGGCATCAGGCTGTTGCCGACCAAGCTGCTCGCTTTTGCGGTCTCCTCTTTTTATTGCGGCGTGGCCGGCGCCATGATGGTGTTCCTGTGGTACGGCGGCGCGGAAGCCGATGTGTTTGCGATCGACCAGAGCTTCCTTGTGCTGTTCATGGTGATCATCGGCGGCATGGGAACGCTGATCGGATCGTTCTTCGGCGCCGCGCTGATCTACATTCTGCCGATCGTGCTGCGTGCCGTTCCCGCGGCCTTCGGACTGCCGATCCGCCCGGCGGCCGCCGAGCAGCTTACGTTTCTGATCGTCGGCGCGCTGATTATCGTGTTTTTGGTCGTTGAACCCGCAGGCCTGGCGCGGCTGTGGCAAATTGGCAAACAGAAACTGAGGGTGTGGCCCTTTCCTTATTGATAGGGCACACTCGGTCCCAATTTCCGCCGGGGCTGCGTTCCGTGCGGAACACCTCGTTCCCGCTGCCGGAGAGCGAGGCCAAACTTAAAGGCGCCGGCCACGAGCGGGCGCAAAACAGGGAGAAACGGCTATGCGTCTGAAGCTTATGGCTCTCGGGCTCGCTGCGGTTACGGCGGTACCGGCCGCGGTCGCGACCGCGCAGGCGGAGGATGGAATATACATTCCGTTCTTCACCTATCGCACCGGTCCATTTTCCGGCTCGGGGATACCGGTCGGTAACGGCCTGGCCGATTACATGAGCATGCTCAACGAGCGAGATGGCGGCATCGGCGGCGTCAAGCTCATCGTCGAGGAGTGCGAGACCGGTTACGACACCAAAAAAGGCGTCGAATGCTACGATGCCGTCAAAGGAAAGAACCCCGTCGTCATCACTCCGTACTCGACCGGCATTACGCTGCAGGTGATCCCGAAAGCTTCGGTCGACAAAATCCCGGTTTTCTCGTTCGCCTACGGACTGTCTGCATCTGCCGACGGCAATCTGTTTCCCTGGATCTTCAACGCGCCGGCTACGTATTGGGACGCCGCCTCCGCGTTCGTTCGCCATGCGGCCGATGTCGAAGGCGGGTTCGACAAGCTCAAGGGCAAGAAGATCGGCCTTGTGCATCTCGACGCGCCCTACGGCAAGGAGCCGATCCCGCTTCTGCAGACGCTCGCACAGGAATACGGCTTCGATCTGAAGCTCTATCCGGTTCCCGCATCGCAAATGCAGAACCAGAGCTCGCTCTGGCTCGACGTGCGCCGGGACCGGCCGGACTGGATTTACATTCAAGGCTGGGGCGCCATGAACCCGACCGCGATCAAGGAAGCGGCCAAGATCGGCTTCCCGATGGACCGGCTGGTCGGCGTGTGGTGGGCGGGCGGCGACGACGATGCGCGGCCTTCAGGCGCGGAGGCGAAGGGCTACAGCTCGCTCGACCTCAATGGCGTCGGCACCGACTATCCGGCGATCCAGGACATCCTCAAATACGTGGTCGACAAGGGTAAAAGCCAGGTCGCCTCGAAGGACAAGGTCGGCGAGAATTTTTACAATCGCGCCGTCCTCAACGCGGCCATGATCGCCGAAGCGATCCGGACGGCGCAGCAGCTGACCGGCAAGAAGCAGGTCAACGGCGAAGACGTCCGCCGCGGCTTCGAAGCGCTCAACATTACTGAAGCGCGGTGGAAAGAACTGGGCCTTCCCAACTTCGCTGCTCCGGTCCACCTGACCTGTGCCGATCACAATGGTCACAGCGGAATCTCGCTGGTCCAGTGGGATGGAACGAAGTGGAACACGACCGTACCCTCGATCCAGCCGATCAAGGACAAGGTGCTTCCGCTGATCACCGGCGCCGCCGAGGACTATGTGAAGGCCAACACCGGATGGCCGAAGCGGACGGAGCCCTGCGACAAGTCGTCGTAGCGGATCGGCGGGGCTGAAACGCCGGCATACCGGATGGCGGGGCCTGTCAAACCGGGCCCCTCTTTATCCGTCTGCCGTTCCGATTTGCTCCGGTTCCCCCGAGGTGAGGCAGGGAGAAACCATGACCGCGGTGAAACCGGTCAAATCGGCGCCGGCGGCCGGTTCCGCACCCATCCTCTCGCTCAACAATATCGAGGTGGTCTACGACCGCGTCATCCTCGTGCTCAAGGGCGTGTCGCTCGCCGTACCGGACGGCGGCATCGTCGCGCTGCTGGGCGCCAACGGCGCCGGCAAGACCACCACGCTGAAAGCGATATCCGATCTGCTTCATTCCGAACGAGGCGAGATCACCAAAGGGGCTGTCGTGTTTGACGGCGCCGAGGTGCAGACGCTCTCGCCCAACGAGGTCGTGCGGCGCGGCTGCATCCAGGTGATGCAGGGCCGCTTCTGCTTCGGGCATCTCACCATCGAGGAAAATCTGCTCACCGGCGCGTTCACACGGCGTGACGGCTCTGCCGCCATCCGCGCCGATCTCGAAAAGGTCTATGCCTATTTCCCGCGGCTGCGGGAGCGCCGTCAGTCGCTGGCCGGCTACACTTCGGGCGGCGAGCAGCAGATGTGCGCCATCGGCCGCGCTCTGATGTCCAGCCCGAAGATGATCCTGCTCGACGAGCCGTCGATGGGGCTCGCGCCGCAGATCGTGGAAGAGATTTTCACGATCATGAAGAGCCTCAACGAGAGCGAAGCGCGTTTCGTTCCTGCTGGCGGAGCAGAACGCCAATCTGGCGCTCAAATATTCCGGCTACGGCTACATCCTGGAAAACGGACGCGTGGTGCTGGATGGCGCGGCGGCGACGCTTGCCGAGAACGAGGACGTGAAGGAATTCTATCTCGGCGTTGCCGAAGGCAAGCGCAAATCGTTCCGCGACGGCAAGCACTACAAGCGGCGCAAGCGCTGGCTGGCGTAGCGGGCCGCGCCCGGTCAGCGCGTCAAGGGCTCGAAACTGACGCCCGGCGGCGGCTCGATCTCATCCGGCACGAAAAAGTCCTTGGCCAGCTTCTGCGTCGGATCGACCCGGTATTGATCGAACTCGGTCACGCCGTTGTCTGCGAGGAGATTATCGTCGATCAGAAACTGGCCGGTGAATTCGCGCGACGGCCTGGAAAAGACCGCGTAAGCCGCGTCGGCCATGATGTCCGGCTTGCGCGCCTGGCGCATCAGGCCATCGCCGCCGAGCAGGTTCTGAACCGCCGCGGTCGCGATCACGGTGCGCGGCCACAGAGCGTTGACGGCGATGCCTTTCGGCCGCAGCTCGCCGGCAAGTCCGAGCACGACGATGCTCATGCCGAATTTCGCCATGGTGTAGGCGGTGTGCGGCGCGAACCACCGCTCTTTCATGTCGAGCGGGGGCGAGATCATCAGAATGTGCGGGTTGGGCGCTTTTTGCAGATGCGGTATCGCCCATTTCGACACTACAAAGGTACCGCGCGTATTGATCTGATGCATGAGATCGAAGCGCTTCATGTCGGTCGCGGCCACCGGCGCGAGCGCGATGGCGCTGGCATTGTTGACCACGATGTCGATGCCGCCGAAATGCGCGGCGGTCCTGTCGAGCGCTTCCTTTACCGTCAGCTCTTCGCGAACGTCGACGACAAGGGGCAGCGCCCTGCCGCCGGCGCGTTCGATCTCTTCCGCGGCGGTATAGATGGTGCCGGCAAGCTTCGGATGCGGTTCGGCGGTCTTGGCGGCGATTGCAACATTGGCGCCGTCACGCGCCGCCCGCAGACCGATGGCGAGTCCGATGCCGCGCGAGGCGCCGGTAATGAACAGGGTCTTTCCCTTGAGCGACATCGTCATCCTCATTTCTTGCGGGCAAGGAACGCCAGGAACGCGGCGCGCGCTTCGTCGGATTTCAGAAGATTCGCGGATATGCAGGGTTTCCGCATCGATGCGCCGGACGATGGCGTCGGTGCTGCCCCGCATCAGCGTCCGCGTCACCGCGACGGTTTTGGGCGGCAATGCCGCGATCTCATGCGCCGCCGCAAGCGCGACCTCGTCCACTTTCGCCGCTTCGACCACGGTGTTGACGATGCCGGCGTCTTTTGCCTCCGTGGCGGTCAGCGGACGGCCCATGACCAGCAGCGAGAACGCGCGGGCATAGCCCATGCGCATCGGGGCAAGCAGCGTCGAGGCCGCTTCCGGCATGATGGCGAGCTTGAGAAACGGCGTGGAGATCGCAGCGTCGGCGCGCGGCAACGACGTGGTCGCAGTGCAGCAGCATGGTGGTGCCGATGCCGATGGCAAGCCCGCCGACGGCTGCGACCAGAGGTTTCCGGCCGGTCACCAGCGCCTTGAGAAAGTCGATGGGACGCGGATCGAGGTCTGCGCCCTGGGCGGCTTTGAGGAAATCGGTGATGTCGTTGCCGGCGCAGTAAGCTCCGGGCGCTCCCGCAAACATCACGCACCGGATCGCGTCGCTTTCGTCCGCCTCGCGCAGCGCGCGCGTCATGTCGTCGTACATCGCCAGCGTCAGGGCGTTTTTCTTTTCCGGCCTGTCCATCCGGATGGTGCGAACCCCGCCATCATCGGTCACGGCGACAGCACTGGTCATCGGCTTTTCTCCGGATCGTGACCGGGTCAGCCGGCCGCTTTGCCCTGGCGAATGAGCTTGCTGATGGCGCGAAACTCGCCGCCGGCGGCGTCTCTCGCCCGCGATTCGATGCTTCGGTAAAGTCCGACAATCCGTTCGCCGGCCGGCGTCACCACGGCGCCGCCGCCGTGCGTGCCGCCGGTCTCGGCCCGCACCGCCGGTTCGCGCAGCGCCTTGTTGATGTCTTCGACCAGCAGCCAGGCGCGCCGGTAGGACATTCCAATCGAGCGCGCCGCGCCCGAAATCGATCCGGTCGAGCGGATTGCTTCCAGAAGCTCGATCTTGCCCGGGCCGATGCGGTCGCCGGACGCCAGATCGAGACGGATGGACAGTCTGGTACTCGCCATGAGCGGCTCTCTGTTGACGCGCCCGGTGGAAGTCACGCGATAGCAGCCCCATCGTCAAGGGGTGTGTCGCCCGGCGGGTGGCGGAGCGGGCCGGCGGTGCACGTTCAAAAGGACACGCGGCGGCCGAAGCCGCCGCCTGCGTCCTCGGCCTGGACCGCCGCTTATTGGAAAAGCTTCATTGCGTTGCTGATCGTCTGCGCCACGCCCCACGCCAGCGGGATTCCGACGAACCCCCAGGCGAGCACAAGCTGCCATGCGGGTGTGCCGTTCCGGTTTGCGTCTGCCATTGCCGTTCCTCCTTACGCGCTGGCGGGCCGATTGACCGCGCGCGCGGCCGCCGCCCTGCCGGCGGAGGCTGCCGCTTCGAGGGCGGTCTCGCCTTCGGGATTCATGTGGAATCGCTTGTCGACCGCCTTGATGACCAGGTTCGCGATGAACCCGATCACGAACAGGCCCGCCATGATGTACATCGTGATGTTGTAGGCCTGCGCCTTCGGTACGCCGTGGGTGATGTTGTACTCGCGGATGTAATTCACCAGCACCGGTCCGAAGATGCCGGCCATCGACCACGCGGTAATCAGGAGACCGTGGATCGCGCCGACATAGCGGGTGCCGAACATGTCCCGCAGATAAGCCGGCACCGTGGCAAAGCCGCCGCCGTACATGCTGATGATCACGAGGAAGCACAACACGAAGCCGGCGACACTCCCCGTCGAACCGGTGTAGGGCACCGTGCAGTAGAGCGCGAAGCCGAGCACCATGAACACGAAGTAGGTGTTCTTGCGGCCGATATAATCCGAGGTGGAGGCCCAGAAGAAACGGCCGAGCATATTGAACAGACTCATCAGGCCGACAAAGCCCGCGGCGGCGACGGCGGTGATCTGGCCAGGGAACATCTCCTGGCTCATTGCCGAAGCCTGTCCAAGCACACCGATGCCTGCGGTCACGTTGACGCAAAGAATGATCCAGATGCACCAGAACTGCGGCGTCTTGAGCGCGTTGTAAACGTAGACGTCGTTTCTCGTGATCAGCTTCGAAGAATGAGCCGGAGCGGTGTAGCCTTCCGGCACCCAGTCAGGCGCGGGCAGGCGAACCAGAAATGCGCCGACCATCATGAAGACGAAATAGATCGCGCCCAGCACGACAAACGTCTCGAGTACGCCGACATGCTCCGGTGTCGAGAACCGGCCCATCAGCCAGACCGACAGCGGTGAGGCGATGAAGGCGCCACCGCCGAAGCCCATGATCGCCATGCCGGTGGCCATTCCCGGGCGATCGGGAAACCACTTGATCAGCGTCGACACCGGCGAAATGTAGCCAAGACCGAGGCCGATGCCGCCGATCAGGCCATAACCGAAATAGACAACCCAGATATTGTGGACGTAGACGCCGATCGCAGCGATGAAGAAACCGCCGGCCCAGCACAGGGCGGCGGTGAACATCGCCCGCCGCGGGCCGCCTTCTTCCACCCAGCGCCCGAAGATCGCGGCGGAAAAGCCAAGCACAAAGATGGCGACCGAAAAGATCCAGCCAAGTTCGGGAATGGTCCAGTCGTTCGGGGCGGACTTGCTGATGCCGACAAGTTTCGTCATCGGCAGATTGAAAACGCTGAAGGCGTAGGCTTGGCCGATGCACAGATGGATGCACAGGGCTGCCGGAGGCACCATCCAGCGATTGAAGCCGGGTTTTGCAATGGACCGGCTCCGCTCGAGAAAGCTCATCGTTTCCTCCCGTGGCGCTTTGTTTCAGGCTGTGCGCCTGTTTCGTTTCTTATGGAGGCGCGTTGTTGCTCCGCGCGTGGGATTTTGCTTCCGGAAGACGTTCGATTGCGAGGCGCACAGCCGGATCAAGTCCGGCCCCGCCCGCAGCCAGATGCGTGACGATTTGGGCGCGCATCCGCGGATCCCAGTATTTATGGATGTGATCCGTCGTCCCCTCGATTGTCTGCTCAGCACCCTGGCTGGCAAAGAACCTGCCAATTTGATTGGCCATGTAGACCAGCTTGTCAAGCGACATTGGTTACAGTCTTGTTGTTCATGTCTTCAACGCGCTGCGGGTGCGTGAAGACTTCGAAACCGTCGCCCCGCGCGACCGCGATGAGGGTTATTCCGGCAAGCTCGGCGGTGCGTACGGCCAGCGCCGTCGGGGCCGAAACCGCAACGATCAGCGGCGCGCCGATGATCGCGGTTTTCTGAACCATTTCCACCGACACGCGGCTGGTCAGCAGCACCATACCGCCGTGACCGGTGACGCCGTTTCGCATCAGGGCGCCGGCGAGCTTGTCGAGCGCGTTGTGCCGGCCGACATCTTCCCGCAGCGCCTGGAGGCCGGCGTCCTGGCACCAAAATGCGGCAGCATGAACCGCCCGTGTTTGCCGGTTCAGGTCCTGTCGTGGCGGGAGCGCGTCGAGCGCGCGCATGATCTCGTCCGGCGTAAAAGTGCCGCCGGCACGTACGCGCGCAACCGGTCGCACTGCTTCGTCCAGGCTTTCGATGCCGCAAAGGCCACACCCGGTGGGGCCGGCGAGGTGCCGCCGCCGCTCGCCGAGCGCAGCGGCGCGCCGGTCGGCGAGCCACATGCGCAGCTCGATTCCGGAATCGTGTTCGACAACGTCAAGCTGCCGGATGTCCGCAGCCGACGAAATAACGCCTTCCGTCGCGCTGAAGCCGACGGCGAAATCCTCGAGGTCCTGCGGCGTTGCCATCATCACCGCATGGGTGCCGCCATCGTAGGAGAACGCGACGGCGGCTTCTTCCGGGATGATGCGCTTGCCGTCGGCCGCGCCCTGACGGCGCCAGATCGAGCAGTCGACCGTGACTGTCGGCGGACGCATTGCGCTACTCCGCGGCCTCGACCGTCGCGGCGATCCGGCGGCTTTTGCGCGCGAGATCGCCGTATTTTTCCTGCCACTGGGTCGGCCCGTTCGACGGCGATACCTGGACCGCCGTGACCTTGTATTCCGGACAGTTTGTCGCCCAGTCGGAATAGTCGGTGGTGACGACGTTGGCCTGCGTGTCCGGGTGATGGAACGTGGTGTAGATCACGCCCGGCGCGACGCGGTCGGTGATCAGGGCGCGAAGCGTCGTCTCGCCGGCGCGGCTCGCGAGTTTTACCCAGTCGCCGTCCCGGACTCCGCGCTGCTCGGCGTCGTGCGGATGAATCTCAAGCCGGTCTTCCTCGTGCCACAGTACGTTCTCCGTGCGCCGCGTCTGGGCGCCGACATTGTACTGGCTGAGGATGCGGCCGGTGGTGAGCAGAAGCGGGAAGCGCGGCCCGGTGCGTTCGTCGGTCGGCACATAGTCGGTGATGACGAACTTGCCCTTGCCGCGCACGAAGCCGTTGATGTGCATGACGGGCGTACCCTCGGGAGCCTTGGCGTTGCACGGCCACTGGATCGAGCCGAGGCGGTCGAGTTTCTCGAAGCTGACGCCGCTGAATGTCGGTGTCAGGCGCGCGATCTCGTCCATGATTTCCGACGGATGGGTGTATTCCATCTTGAATCCCATGGCGTTCGCGATCGCCATGGTGATTTCCCAGTCGCCGTAACCGTTGCGAGGCGGCATCACCTTCCGCACAAGCTGAATGCGCCGTTCGGCATTGGTGAAGGTGCCGTCCTTTTCCAGGAAGGTCGAACCGGGCAGGAACACATGCGCGTAATTCGCGGTCTCGTTGAGGAACAGGTCGTGGACCACGACACATTCCATGGCTGCGAGGCCGGCCGCGACATGATGCGTGTCCGGATCGGATTGCAGAATATCTTCACCCTGGACGTAGAGCGCCTTGAACGAGCCTTCGACAGCCGCGTCCAGCATGTTGGGGATGCGCAGACCCGGTTCGTCATCGAGCGGACGCCCCCACAGAGACTCGAACATCGCGCGGGTGGCGTCGTCGGAGATGTGGCGATAGCCCGAGAGTTCGTGGGGAAACGACCCCATGTCGCACGCGCCCTGCACGTTGTTCTGCCCGCGTAGCGGGTTCACGCCGACGCCGGGCCGCCCGATATTGCCGGTCGCCATCGCAAGGTTGGCGATGGCCATCACCGTGGTCGAGCCCTGGCTGTGCTCGGTGACACCGAGGCCATAATAGATCGCCGCGTTGCCGCCGGTGGCGTACAGCCGCGCCGCGCCCCTGATGCTCTCGGCGGGCACGCCGGAAATCTTTGCCACTTCCTCCGGACTGTTGGCCGGCCGGGAAACGAACGCAGCCCACTCGCTGAATTCTTCCCAGTCGCAGCGCTCGCGCACGAATTTCTCGTTCACGAGACCCTCGGTCACGATCACATGCGCAAGCGCGGTCAGGATCGCGACGTTGGTGCCGGGACGGAGAGGCAGATGATAGTCGGCCTGCACGTGCGGCATCCGCACGAGGTCGATGCGGCGCGGATCGATGACGATCAGCTTCGCGCCCTGCCGCAGGCGTTTCTTCATGCGCGAGGCGAACACCGGATGCCCGTCGGTTGGGTTGGCGCCGAGGACGAGGATCACGTCGGAATGCTCGACCGAATCGAAATCCTGAGTTCCGGCGGAGGTGCCGAACGTGGTTTTCAGTCCGTAGCCGGTAGGCGAGTGACACACGCGCGCGCAGGTGTCGACGTTGTTGTTGCCGAAGGCGGCGCGCACCAGCTTCTGAACCAGAAAGGTTTCCTCGTTGGTGCAGCGTGACGACGTAATGCCGCCGACCGAGCCGCGCCCGTATTTGGCCTGGATGCGTTTGAACTCCGACGCGACGTGCCCGATCGCTTCTTCCCATGACACTTCACGCCACGGGTCGCTGATTTTTGCGCGCACCATCGGTTTCAGGATGCGTTCTTTGTGGTTGGCATAACCCCAGGCGAAGCGGCCCTTCACGCAGGAGTGGCCGCGATTCGCCTTGCCATCCTTGTACGGCACCATGCGGATGACTTCGTCGCCCCGCATCTCGGCCTTGAAGCTGCAGCCGACGCCGCAATAGGCGCAGGTCGTTACCGCCGACCACTCGGGTTTGCCCTTCTCGATAACTTTCTTTTCCAGCAGCGAGCCGGTCGGACAGGCCTGCACGCAGGCGCCGCAGGACACGCATTCGGATTCCATGAAAGCTTCGTCCATCCCCGCGGACACGATGGAATCGAAACCCCGGCCTGAAATGGTGAGCGCGAAGGTGCCCTGTACCTCCTCGCATGCGCGCACGCAGCGCGAACACACGATGCACTTGGCGGGATCGAAGGCGAAATACGGATTGGAATCGTCAATGCCCGGGTTGCGATGCCGGGCGGCGTCGAAACCGTAGCGTACATCCTTCAACCCGACTTCGGCCGCGGTCTCGAGCAGATCGACGCCGGCGTATTTGGTGCGGTCGAGCGAGTCCACCGGATGATCGGAGACGTAAAGCTCCATCACGCCCTTACGCAGCCGGTCGAGGCGGTCGGTTTTGGTGTGGACGACAAGGCCCTCGGCAACCGGCGTGGTGCACGACGCCGGCGTGCCGCCGCGACCGTCGATCTCGATCAGGCACAGGCGGCAGGAGCCGAACGCCTCCAGCATGTCTGTGGCGCAAAGCTTCGGGATTTCGATTCCCGCGATCATCGCCGCGCGCATGATCGACGTACCTTCCGGAACGGAAACCTGTTTTCCGTCGATCGAGAGTGTGACCGATTTTTCGGCGCCGGATGCCGGCGTGCCGTAATCGACCTCGCGCACCAGCGTGCGGGCGGGCGTTTCGTGGCGGGACGTATCTTCTACGAGAGACATGGGGGTCTCCTATTCAGCAGCCTGCAGGCGCGACGGCGCGCCAAAATCTTCGGGGAAATGGGTGAGCGCACTCATGACCGGATAGGGCGTGAAGCCGCCGAGCGCGCACAGCGAACCGAACTTCATCGTGTTGCACAGGTCCTCGAGGAGTTCGAGGTTGGCGGCGCGATTGTGGTCGCCGATGATCCGGTCGATCACCTCGACGCCGCGCGTCGAGCCGATCCGGCACGGCGTACACTTGCCGCAGGACTCGATGGCGCAGAATTCCATCGCAAACCGGGCCTGCTTCGCCATATCGACGGTATCGTCGAAAACGACGATGCCACCGTGTCCGATCAGGCCGTTGCGGGCGGCGAAGGCTTCGTAGTCGAATGGCGTGTCGAACAGGGCGCGGGGGAAATAGGCTCCCAGCGGTCCGCCGACCTGCACCGCGCGAACCGGTCGGCCGCTGCGCGTGCCGCCGCCGATGTCGTCAACGAGTTCGCCGAGCGTGATTCCGAATGCCGTTTCGAACAGGCCGCCGTGTTTGATGTTGCCTGCGAGCTGGATCGGCATGGTGCCGTGGGATTTGCCCATGCCGAAATCGCGGTAGAAGGCCGCGCCCCTGTCCATGATGATCGGGATCGAAGCAAGCGACAGCACGTTGTTGATGACTGTCGGCAGCCCGAACAGACCTTTGTGCGCGGGCAGCGGAGGCTTGGCGCGAACAAGGCCGCGCTTGCCTTCGAGACTGTCAAGGAGCGAGGTTTCCTCGCCGCACACATACGCGCCGGCGCCGACGCGGACTTCCAGTTCGAAGCTGTACGAAGAATTGCCGATCTTTTTGCCGAGCAGGCCGCCCCTGTGCGCCGCGGCGATGGCCGCATTCATCGTCGCAACCGCGTGCGGATATTCAGAGCGGATATAGATGTAGCCCCTGGTCGCCCCGACGGCGATGCCGGCGATCACCATGCCCTCGATCAGGACGCACGGGTCGCCTTCCATGATCATGCGGTCGGCAAAGGTGCCGCTGTCGCCTTCGTCGGCGTTGCAGACGATGTACTTTTGAGCCGCCTCGGTCTGGGCCACCGTGCGCCACTTGATGCCGGTGGGAAATCCGGCGCCGCCGCGGCCCCGCAACCCGGACTGCGTCACCTCTTCAATGATGGCCGCCGGGCCGATCGAAAGCGCGCGGGCCAGTCCTTTGCAGCCGTGATGCGCGCGATAATCGTCAAGCGAGCGGGGATCGATGACGCCGCAACGCGCGAAGGTGAGCCGGTTCTGGCGCTTGAGCCAGGGAATTTCTTCAGTCAGTCCAAGGCGCAGCGAATGCTGGCTGCCGGCGACCATCGCTCCGAGGAGACTGTCCGCGTCTGCGGGTTCGACAGGCCCGTAGGCGACGCGGCCATCCGGCGTTTGCACCTCCACCATCGGTTCGAGCCAGTAGAGGCCGCGCGAGCCAGTGCGCACGATCTCCAGTGCAATGTTCTGCCGGGCGGCCGCGTCCCGCAGGCCGGCGGCGACGTCATCGGCGCCAACGGCGATGGCCCCGGCATCGGCCGGTATGTACAGGCGGAGCGTCATCGCTGGGCCTCGGTCAGCAGGCTGTCGAGGCGGGCGCGATCAAGCCGCGCCACCAACCGGCCGTCGAGCATCGCGGACGGCGCAACGGCGCACAGGCCGAGGCAATAGACCGGCTCGAGGGTGACGCTGCCGTCCGGAGCGGTGCTCCCCATCTTTATGCCCAGCCGCGCTTCGGCCTGGAGCGCCAGCGGGTCGCCCCCGGCGGCCTGGCAGGCTTCGGCCAGGCAGAGCTTGAGTACATGGCGGCCGGCAGGGACGCGGCGGAAGTCGTGGTAGAAGGTGACAACGCCGTGGACTTCGGCGCGGGTCAGGTTCAGCACCTCGGCGATTAAAGGTTCCGCCTCCTCGTCGATGTAGCCGAACTCGTCCTGCAGGGCGTGCAGAATTGGCAGGAGAGGACCCTCGCGATCGAGGCATCCGCGAATGCACCGCAGTGCGATGTCTTTGTTCCAGGGACTATGGCCTTGCCTGCCGGTTGCTTGTTGCATCGTGGACATCGTGTGGCGCTTTTCCTCCTGGGCGCCGGAACGCACATAACCGCATTGAAGTATGCAGTTAATAGTAGTTATAAAAGCCTGTAGTATAAAGAGTAATATGGCCAGCCGGGCTTTTTTGCCACGCCACAGTAACCGTGACCTGTTTGGTGCAGTCCCGCGGAATTTTGGGGCGGCGGCCCATTCGGTCCGCATTAATCTGTAAAGCTCATGGATCTCGCGACCATTACCGCGATGGCGCGGACACTGAGCCACCCCAATCTGCGGCCGCGCAACGCGGCCACGCTCATGATCGTCGACCGCTCCGGACCGGAGCCGAAGGTGCTGATGGGCAAGCGGCACGCGTCACACGCGTTCATGCCCGGCCATTACGTCTTTCCCGGCGGCCGGATCGAAACCGCCGACCGTCATGTGCGGGTGGTGGGTGAGCTGCGCGCGGGTGTCGCAAGCCGGCTGCTTCGCGACGTGGCCCGACCGAATTCAAAGACGGCACGCGCTTTCGCACTCGCCGCGATTCGCGAAACCTTCGAAGAAACCGGGATCGTCATCGGCCGCAAACCTGCCGGTCCGCTGCCGGCTGCGAGCGGCCCCTGGGCGGGCTTTCTTGGCACCGGATTTCTTCCGGATCTGTCCGGCCTTCGCTTTATCGCGCGGGCGAGGACGCCGCCGCGCGCAAGGCGCCGATTCGATGCCCGCTTCCTCGCCGTCGATGCCGGAGCCATCGCGCATCAGGTTGCCGATGTTGTCCACGCCGGCACGGAACTCACCGAACTGGTCTGGGTAGGCCTGCAGGAAGCCATGAAGCTGCCGCTGCCCGACATCACGGAGCTTGTGCTGGTCGATCTTGCCGAACGCATCGCCGCGGGCTTTGTTGAGGATGCTTCGGTTCCGTTTTACCGGATGCAGGGACGGCGCTTTGAGCGAACGCTGATTTAGCCGTGGGAGATCGGACATGAGTGCGACCGAAACCGGCGATCCGGCCGCAGCCGGGCTCAATTCGGTGACGCGTGTTGTTGTTGAACAAAAAGATACGGTCGGAGCGCTCGTACCCGGCATGCCCTTCGTGGCGGCCACGCCGTACCTTGTCGGAATCGCGGAGCTCGCCTGCGGCCGCCTGGTGCTGGGATTGTTGCAGCCGGGTCAGATCACCGTCGGCAGCCGCGTGGTGATCGACCATCTCGGTCCGAGCAAGGTCGGCGCCGAACTTGTGATCAAGGCCGCACTGGTGAGCCGCGAGAAGAATCGTTTCAAGTTTGTGGTGGCGATCGAGGACGGCGACCGCACGGTTGCGAATCTCGAACACGAGCGGCGCGCGGTTTCGCTTGAAAAGCTCATGAGCGCGCTGGCCTGAAGCCGGTCGCGGCCAGGCGTCTCCGGGGGACGCGTGCCGGGAGGTATCGGCCCCGGCGAAAAATTGCTCTATAATCGTTTCATGCCCGATGGGGTGAAGTAGCCGTCCCGCACAGTGAGGGGATGACGGCATGCCGGTGACCTACCAGACCTGGCTCGTCCTGCTTTCGATCGTCATGGCGATCCAGGGTGCCTACGTCGGACTGAGCCTCGCGGTGCAAATTGCCGACGCGGGCGGCGTGCGGCGTCGGGTTTTGCTTGCCGGCGCCACCGTTTCGCTGGCGGTCGCGATCTGGACCATGCACTTCGTCGGGATGCTGGCGGTCAGGCTGCCGTTCCAGGTCGACTATCTGGTGCTGCCGACGCTGCTCTCGTTTCTCATTTGCGCGATCGTGGTGGGGGGAGCGGTCTATGCCACGAGTTCAGGGCCGCTCACGCTGCTCCGCCTGACCTTTTCCGCGTGCCTGATGGGCGGCGGCATCTTCACCATGCACTACATCGGCATGAGTGCGGTCGGCGCCAGCACCTACATGATCCACGACCGGCTTTATGTTGCTGCCAGCATGGCGATTGCCATCGCCGCATCCGGACTGGCGCTCTGGCTCGCGACCGGTCGGGGAGGACGGCCGCCCCTGATCCTGTCCGCGGCCGCCTTCGGCATCGCCGTTTCGGGGATGCACTATACGGCGATGGCCGGCGTAACGCTTTATCCTTACACCACGAATGCGCTCGGAGCCCCGGCGCTGTCGTCGGACCTCCTCGCGATTGTGGTGGCGGTCGTCGCGTTCTGCATCTCCGGCATTTTCCTGCTGTTGCTGTTGCCCGATACGACGCGCTCGGGATTTCCGGCCGCGAAGGCGGAAGAAAGCGCGCCGGCCGTCAGCACCGTTCCGGAAATTGCCACGACCCTTCGGGTTGCGCAGGCCGGACCCAATGGCGGCACTGACAATCCCGAATTTGGTCATGGCAGCTATGGTCCGCTTGGCGGCGCGGACGGTCCGCCGCGGCGCTTTGCCCGGCATCTGCCGATTGAGCGCGACGGCGGAACACACTTCCTCGGCGTCGATGACGTGGTCGCGATCCATGCCAACGCGCACTACACGTACATCTACGACGGCAAAGACAAGCTGTTCTGTCCTCTCGCCATCGGCGAGGTCGAAGCGCGGCTAGACAAGAATCGCTTTGTCCGGGTTCACCGCAGCCACATTATTAATATCGACCGCGTCGTCGGCTACAGGCGTTCCGGCGACAACGAAATGGTTGAGATGGCGGGCGAGCAGCATCATGCAGTCCCTGTCAGCCGAAGCCGGATCGGCACACTCAAGTCCCGGGTTGCCGCGCTGACCGGCGTCGATTCAACTTTGGTTTTGCGACGCCGCCATCGTTTTGCATCGCAATAAAACGGCGGTCTGAAAGGGCAATTGCGTCAACGATGCTGACGCAATTCATGCAAATGCGTCGTCATTCGTGCAGCCGCGGTCCCTCTGGTGCATTTGAGGTCGCGCTGGTGCGCCAGGTCTTGCTGCCGCAGCGCACAACCCGCCAAATTTCACGCGGAACGGTATTCGGCGCGATCGCAGAAGAGACCGCGGTGATGACCCGGGCTCACGCGGACCGCGCCCGGGAGGATGCCCATGATACCAGGCGCTTTCGCCTATCACCGCCCTGCATCCGTCAAAGAAGCCGTCGGCCTCCTCGCCCAGTTCGGCGACAACGGTCGCGCGCTCGCCGGCGGCCATAGTCTCATTCCGATGATGAAGCTGCGGCTGGCTGCGCCGGCAAATCTGGTCGATCTCGGAGCCATTGCGGAGCTGAAAGGCGCCCGCGCCGACGGCACAGACATTGTCATCGGCGCCATGACGACGCAGCACGAACTCGTCGGCAACGATCTTCTGACCGCCAAAATTCCACTCCTGCGCGACACTTCGTTGCAGATCGCCGATCCGCAGGTCCGTTATCTCGGCACGCTCGGTGGCAACGTCGCCAACGGCGACCCGGGCAACGACATGCCTGCGGTGATGATGTGCCTGAACGCCACCTATCACGTGACCGGCAAGAACGGTGACCGCCGCATTGCGGCCCGCGAGTTTTATCAGGGCGCATACTTCACCGCGCTCGAAACCGGCGATGTCCTCACCGCCGTGCGCATCCCGGTGCCGCCGGCAGGGCACGGCCACGCCTACGAAAAACTCAAGCGCAAGATCGGCGACTATGCCACGGCGGCCGCGGCTGTAGTCCTGACCATGAGCGGCGGCAGGGTCGTCACCTGCTCGATCGGCCTGACCAACGTCGCCGAGACGCCGCTCTGGGCCGAGGAAGCGGCCAAAATCCTGGTCGGTTCCGCTCTCGACGCGGCAACCGTGAAACGGGCGGTGGCGGCCGCCGAAGCGATCACCGCGCCGGCTACCGATGCGCGGGGGCCGGCCCAATACCGTACCAAAATGGCGGGCGTGATGCTCACGCGCGCGCTCGCGGGCGCGAAATCCCGCGCTCGCGGCTAAGGGCAGGGAGGTAAGCCATGGCAAAATCGCAAGTCTCCATGAAGGTGAACGGCAGGACCATCGAAGCGCTGGTCGAGCCGCGCACCCTGCTGATCCACTTTCTGCGCGATGACCAAAACATCACCGGACCTCACATCGGCTGCGAAACCAGCCATTGCGGAGCCTGTACCGTCGATTTCAACGGCAAATCCGTGAAGTCGTGCACCGTGTTCGCGGTGCAGGCCAACGGCGCCGACATCCGCACCATCGAAGGCATGGCGAACGCCGACGGCACGCTGCATGCGCTGCAGGAAGGCTTCCGGGAGATGCACGGCCTGCAATGCGGCTTCTGTACGCCGGGAATGATCGTGCGCGCGTACCGGCTGCTGCAGGAGAATCCCAATCCGACCGAAGAGGAAATCCGCTACGGGATTTCGGGCAATCTCTGCCGCTGCACCGGTTATCAGAACATCGTCAAGGCCATTCAATTCGCCGCCGCCAAAATCAACGGCGTGACGTTCCAGGAGGCCGCAGAATGAACGACATGACCCCCACCTCCGCCGAACGCGCCATCAAGCTCGAAGGCATGGGCTGCAAGCGCAAGCGCGTCGAGGACATCCGCTTTGTTCAGGGCAGAGGCAATTACGTCGACGACGTCAAGCTGCCGGGCATGCTGTACGGCGACTTCAATCGCTCGCCGCACGCTCACGCCCGCATCAAAAAGATCGATACGACCAAAGCCGCCGCGGTTCCCGGCGTCATCGCGGTCCTGACCGCCGAAACGCTCAAGACCGTGAACCTGGCCTGGATGCCGACACTCGCCGGCGACGTGCAGATGGTGCTCGCCGACGGCAAGGTGGTGTTTCAGAACCAGGAAGTCGCCTTCGTTATCGCCGAAGACCGCTATATCGCGGCCGATGCCGCGGACCTCGTCGAGGTCGAGTACGAGGCGCTTCCTGTCAACGTCGATCCCCTAAAGGCGATGACGCCGAATGCGCCGATGATCCGCGAGGATCTCAAGGACAAGACCGAGGGCGCGCACGGCACGCGCAAGCACTACAACCACATCTTCTCCTGGCAGGCCGGCGACAAGGCCGCGACCGACGCCGCGTTTGAAAAAGCCGAAGTGACCATCCGCGAGATGATCGTCTATCCGCGCGTTCATCCGTGCCCGCTCGAGACCTGTCAGTGCGTTGCCTCCTTCGACAAGATCAAGGGCGAGCTGACATTGTGGGGCACATTCCAGGCGCCGCACGTGATTCGCACCGTGGGCTCGCTGATTTCAAAAATTCCCGAGCACAAGATTCACGTCATCGCGCCGGACATCGGCGGCGGGTTCGGCAACAAGGTCGGCGCTTATCCGGGCTATATCTGTTCGATCGTTGCTTCGATCGTCACAGGGCGGCCGGTGAAATGGACCGAGGACCGCATCGAGAACCTCTCGACCACCGCCTTCGCGCGCGATTTCTACATGGACATGGAAATCGCCGCGACCAAAGACGGCAAGGTCACGGCGATGCGCTGCTACACCATCGCCGATCACGGCGCCTTCGACGCCTGCGCCAACGCCACCAAATGGCCCGCCGGGCTGTTCAGCATCATCAGCGGTTCGTACGATTTCCCGGCGGCGCACGTTCTCGTCGACGGCGTCTACACCAACAAGGCGCCGGGCGGCGTCGCCTACCGCTGCTCGTTCCGCGTCACCGAAGCTGCCTATTGCATCGAGCGGGCCATGGACATCATGGCGCAGAAGCTCGGCATGGACCCCGCCGACTTCCGCATCAAGAATCTGATCAGGCGCGAGCAGTTCCCCTACACGTCGACGTTCGGGTGGCAGTACGATTCCGGCGACTATCACACCGCCATGAACAAGGCGATGGAGAGCGTCAATTACCGGAAGCTGCGCGAGGAACAGAAGGCGAAGCGCGAAGCGTTCAGGCGCGGCGAGACCCGCGAACTTATGGGCATCGGCATCGCGTTCTTTACCGAGATCGTCGGCGCGGGTCCGTCGCGTGCCTGCGACATTCTCGGCATTGCGATGTTCGATTCGGCGGAAATCCGCATCCATCCGACCGGCAGCGGCATTTGCCGGCTTGGCACCAAGTCGCAGGGGCAGGGGCACGAAACGACCTACGCCCAGATCATCGCGACCGAACTTGGCCTGCCGGCCGACAACATCATGGTGGAGGAAGGCAATACCGACACCGCGCCGTACGGGCTGGGCACTTACGGCTCCCGCTCGACGCCGGTGTCAGGCGCCGCCACGGCGATGGCCTGTCGCAAGATCAAAGCCAAGGCGCAGATGATCGCCGCCTACATGCTCGAAGTGCATGACGACGATCTCGAATGGGACGTGGACCGTTTCCGGGTGAAGGGCAACCCCGAACGCTTCAAGACCATGACCGAGCTGGCCTGGGCCGCCTATCACGAGGTGCCGCCCGGCATGGAGCCGGGTCTCGAAGCAATCAACTACTACGATCCGCCGAACTTTACCTTTCCGTTCGGCGCCTACATCTGCGTCCTCGATGTCGACGTCGATACCGGCACCACGAAAGTCCGGCGCTTTTATGCGCTCGACGATTGCGGCACGCGCATCAACCCGATGATCATCGAAGGCCAGGTCCATGGCGGTCTGACCGAAGCCTTCGCGATCGCGATGGGCCAGGAGATCCACTACGACGACGACGGCAACGTCACGACCGCGTCGTTCATGGATTACTTTCTGCCGACCGCGGTCGAAACGCCGCACTGGGAGACCGACTGGACCACCACCCCGTCGCCGCATCATCCGATCGGCGCCAAGGGCGTTGGCGAGAGCCCGAACGTCGGCGGGGTGCCCTGTTTCTCGAACGCCATCAATGACGCGTTCGCGTTTCTCGGATCGACCCATATCCAGATGCCGCACGATAACTGGCGCACCTGGACGGCGGCGGAGAAGCTCGGGTTGCATGGGTAGCGGTAACACGTCATTCCGGGCAGCGGCGGCGCCCCGCGAGCCCGGAAGCCGTATCCAGGACCGGTTCGGAGTGGCACGGGCAGCGCGGAGTTCCTATTTGTCCGACTGTGGATTCCGGGCCTGCGCCTTTGCGCGCGGCGGAATGACAAAACGCCATGACCATCAAGCGTGAAGAAATCTCCGACCGCCTTGCCGCCGTTGGCTACGTCGCCGACCGCGATATCGCGACCGCGCTGTGGCTGATGGAGTTCCTTAAACGCCCGCTGCTGCTCGAGGGTGAAGCCGGCGTCGGCAAGACCGAGGTCGGCAAGGCGCTTGCGGCGGTTCACGGTGCCGAACTGATCCGCCTGCAATGCTACGAGGGTCTCGACCAGCACGCCGCGCTTTACGAGTGGAATTATCAGCGCCAGCTTCTGGCCATCAAGACGCGCGAAGGCGCGGGCGAAGACGCCGACGCGATCGAGGAGCACATCTTCTCGGAGAAATATCTGCTCGAACGGCCGCTGCTCGCGGCCATCCGCCGTGCGTCGCCGCCGGTTCTGCTGATCGACGAGGTGGACCGGGCGGATGAGGAATTCGAAGCATTTCTGCTCGAGCTGCTGTCGGACTTTCAGGTCAGCATTCCCGAACTCGGCACCATCAAAGCCACCTCGATCCCGCGTGTCGTGCTGACATCCAACGGCACGCGCGAATTATCCGACGCGCTGCGCCGGCGCTGCCTTTATCACTATATCGACTTCCCCGAGGTCGACCGCGAAGCCGTCATCATCGTGACCCGCACGCCCGGCATCGAAACGACGCTGGCGTTGCAGATTGCACGCATGGTGGCGGCAGTGCGCAGGGAGGATTTGCGAAAGGTCCCTGGCGTCGCCGAGACGCTCGACTGGGCCGCGACGCTGGCCGGGCTTGAGATCCACGATCTGCGGCAGGAACCGGAAGCCGTCTACGAAACGATGATCTGCCTGCTCAAGACCCATGAAGACCGCGCCCGCGTGAGCCGTGAGGTCAGCGAGCGGCTGCTCGGCAAGGTGGCCTGAATGAGCGGCGACGTCCCGCAAAACGCGCACGCCGGTAAACGCGGGCAGTCCGGGCGGAGCGCCGGCCGCCCCGGGAACGAGCGGACGGCGACGATCGCCGCGCCGATGCGCCGAAGGCTTGCAGGTTTTGCGCGCACTCTGCGCGACAATGGCTTTAAGGTCGGGCTGGCTGAAACCGGCGATGCGCTCGCGATCCTCGCGTCGCCGGCGGCGGTGCAGCCGGGTTCGCTAAAGCCCGCGCTGCGCGCTCTGTTTTGTGCGACCCACTCGGACTGGGAACGTTTCAACGAGATTTTCGACGCGTTCTGGCGCGGCGAAGGCATGCGCGCGCGGCAAATTCTCTCGGGCGCTCCGGGCGCAAACAAAGCCGCGGCGCGCAAACTCGCGGAGGCCCACGTGCCACGGGACGCGGCCGGTCTTCCCGATCGGGTCCAGCGCCGCGGCGAAGCCGATGGCGAGGCTGCCGAAGGCGGCCGCGGCCGCCGCGAGGGCGCGTCGCGCGTGGAATCCCTTGCCGCAACCGACCTGCGCCACATCGTCGATCCCGATGAAGTGGCGGCGACGAACGCACTGGCGGCGCGCCTTGCCCGCACCATGCGTGCGCGTCTCGTCCGGCGCGAGCAGGTGCGCCGGCACGGGCGGCGTCTCGATCTGCGCCGCACCATTCACCGCAACGTCTCGCACGGCGGAACGCTGATCGAACTCGCCTGGCGCCGACGCAAGATCAAGCCGTTGCGGCTGGTCGTTCTGCTCGATGCCTCGGGCTCGATGAGCCTTTACACCGCGTTCTTTGTCCGCTTTCTGCACGGCGTCGTCGACAGTTTCCGCGAGGCCGAAGCTTTCGTGTTTCACACCCGGCTGGCGCACGTCTCGCCGTCGCTGCGCGATCGCAACGTGACGCGGGCGGTCGAGAAACTGGCGCTGATGGCGCAGGGCATCGGCGGAGGCACCCGCATCGGCGAGAGTCTCGCGACCTTCAATCGCTGGCACGCGCGGCGGGTTATAAATTCGCGCACCGCGCTGATGATCGTTTCCGATGGCTACGATACCGGCGAGCCGGAGCAGCTGGGCGACGAAATGCGCCGGCTCGCGCGGCGCTGCCGCCGGATCATCTGGCTCAATCCGCTGATCGGCTGGCGCGACTATTCTCCACAGGCGCGCGGCATGCAGGCGGCGCTGCCTTACATCGATCTGTTCGCGCCCGCGCATAACCTCGAAAGTCTGGCCGCACTCGAGCCTTATCTTGCGAGGATATGATTCATGGATCGCCCGGCCGACATCCTCGACATCATCGCCACGCGAAAATCGGCGGGCGTGCCGTTCGCGGTCGCGACCGTAGTGCGAACGGTGGCAGCGACCGCGGCCAAGGCCGGCGCGAAAGCCGTGATCCTGCCGGACGGCACCATCTCGGAGGGCTGGATCGGCGGCGGCTGCGCGCGCGCGGCCGTCCTTAAAGCCGCCAGCGATGCGCTGGACGACGGTCGCTCGCGTCTTGTCTCCGTGCAGCCGCCCGACCTGCTGGCCGATCATGGCGTGCAGGCGGGGGACGAGCACGAAGGCGTGCGCTTCGCCAAAAACATGTGCCCGAGCCAGGGGACGATGGACATATTCGTCGAGCCGGTGCTGCCGCGTCCCCAGGTGGTGATTTGCGGATCGAGCCCCGTCGCCGCCGCGGTGGCCGATCTTGCGGGCAGGACCGGCTTTGCCGTCACGGTCTGTGCGCCGGCCGCCGATCAGGGCGCGTTCAGTGCCGCCGACCGCCGGATTGAGGGATACGCGCTGCCGGTGGACGAAGCCGGCGCGCGCTACGTCGTTGTGTCGACGCAGGGGCGCGGCGATGAGGCGGCGCTGTCGGCTGCGCTTGCCGTCGATGCCGATTACGTCGCTTTTGTCGGCAGCCGGAAGAAGGCCGATGCGCTGAAGGCAACGCTCGCAGGGCGCGGCGTCGCGGCTGAACGGCTGGCGAAGCTCCGCGCGCCGGCCGGCCTCGACCTCGGCGCCATCACACCTGACGAAATCGCGATCTCGATTCTCGCGGAAATCGTCGCCGTGCACCGGAGCAAAGTTTCACGTGGCGATGCTGCTCCGGCGGGTGCCGGCAAATAACCTGCTCGCGATCTGGAAATTCGGAGAATACCGATCTTTTCCGGACGGGCGGTTTAGGGGACGATTAACAACGACTTTGCCGCGTCGGCGGCAACAACGTTCTCCCGTCGGCGATTATCCTTGATAAAAATTGTAGACTAAATAATGTGACGACGGCTCGTGAGAAGGGCGGCACGGCACGTATGCGCCTGGATGCTTTTGGATGAATTTGCCGATCCTGGGGTTCCATAATTCGGGCATTGCGTTGGTTGCGAACCCGCTGCGCCGGAAATATCCTGCGGGGACAGCCTGTCCGAGAATTAAGATTGTGCGACCAATACCAAACCGCATTCAAAAATACTGACTGATGGCAAAGCGGTGCGGTCCCCGGGGGACCGCCGCCTGCAAAAGAGGAGATCCATTCCATGTCTTCGCAGCATCCAGAAACAATTGCGCTTCATGCCGGATGGCGCGCCGATCCCGCGACGGGAGCCGTTGCGGTTCCGATTTACCAGACCACGTCATATCAGTTTCGCGATACCGAACATGCGGCGAATTTGTTCGCGCTCAAGGAACTCGGCAACATCTACACGCGCATCATGAATCCGACCAACGACGTTCTGGAAAAGCGCGTCGCCGCGCTTGAAGGCGGCGTCGGCGCGCTCGCGCTCGCGTCCGGACAGGCGGCATCCGCATTCGCGCTGCAGAATCTCGCGCGCGCCGGCGACAACGTCGTCAGTTCGACCGATCTTTATGGCGGCACCTGGAATCTGTTCGCCAATACCCTCAAAGACCAGGGCATCGAGGTCCGGTTTGTTGATCCGGTCGATCCCGCCAACTTCCGCCGCGCCACCGACGATCGCACCCGCGCCTACTATGCGGAAACGCTGCCCAATCCGAAGCTGACGGTATTTCCGATCGCCGAAGTCGCGGAAATCGGGCGTGCGTTCGGCATTCCGCTGATCATGGACAACACCGCGGCACCGATCCTGGTGCGTCCGTTCGAACATGGCGCCGCGGTCGTGGTGTATTCCGCGACCAAATATCTCGGCGGTCACGGCAATTCGATCGGCGGTGTGCTGGTCGACAGCGGCACGTTTGACTGGGCGGCCCACCCGACCCGCCAGCCGGCGCTCAACACGCCGGACCCCAGCTATCACGGCGCGGTCTGGACGGAAGCGGTGAAGCCGCTGGGGCCGATCGCCTACATCATCAAGGCCCGCGTGACTCTGCTTCGCGACATTGGTTCGGCGCTCTCGCCGTTCAACGCTTTCCTCGTGCTTCAAGGTCTGGAAACGCTGTCGCTGCGCATCGCGAAGCATTGCGAGAATACCCAGGCGGTGACGAATTTCCTGCAAAAGCGGCCTGAAGTCGTGAAGGTTATTCATCCGTCGGTGCAGACCGGCGTGCATCGCGAGCGGACTGCGAAGTATCTGAAGAAGGGGCTTGGCGGGCTGGTCGGATTTGAGCTCGCGGGCGGCAAAGAAGCAGGGCGCCGTTTCATCGACGCGCTGCAAATGTTCTACCATGTCGCCAATATCGGCGATGCGCGCAGCCTTGCGATTCATCCTGCGACCACCACGCATTCGCAGCTTACGCCGCAGGAGCAGGAGGCCACCGGCGTCTCGGACGGCTACGTGCGGCTTTCCGTCGGCATCGAGCACATCGACGACATCATCGCCGATATCGAGCGCGGGCTTGCCGCGGCGGGAAAGCAGGCCAAAGCAGCCTGAGCCGGCGTACGGGCCGGGGCCAGCGCAGCCTTTGGCGGGCTGCAGTCCCGGGCCGCTGCGGTCAGGCGGTGCGGCGGAGGCGGGTGCGGGTAATCCGCCCCGCCAGATCGGCGCACTGGCCGCGAATTTCCGGAACGGCCGTGATCTCCCAGAAGGCAGCGCGGGCAAGCGGGCCGACGGCGAAAAGCCGTTCGGAGGCTGTGCCGTTGCAATCGACGATGGCGCCGTCAGGCGTCACGTCCAGCCCGATACACAGCGTATCGGGCCGCGCGTGTCCGGATTCCAGAAGACCGCTCAGGACCGGGTTCGCCGTTTCCGTCGGCCGGCTCACCATGCCGCGACACTCGACGATGACGTCGACCTGCAACGTTTCAACATCGGTCATGTGGCGCGGCCGATAGCGCACGGTCGCGCCGCTGGCATTCTGTTCCACCCCGCAGACACTCGCGGCCACGATCCTCAGCCGGCCCGACGCCGTCGCGGCGCTGATCCGCGCGTGAATCTGCGGCGGCATGCGGTGGCGATGCACGTTCCACCAGGCTCTTGCGTGGCGCATGAACGTGCGCCGGGCGGAGACCGAGAGGCCTCTCCAGATCTGCTGGTTGAAAGGCCTCAGGCCGTCGATGACGCCGCGCCAGTCGCCGCCGTCCGCCACATGCTTCTCCACCAGATTTCGCTGCCATCGCAGCAGTTCCGCCGGCCCCGCTCCGAATGGAATATCCGCCGGGTGGATCGCCAGCATGTCGTGTTTCCGCTCGGGCCTCGGCAGCAGGCCGTGCCGGGACATCGCAACGATTGGTCCCTGGTGGCCGGCCGCTTCAAGCGAGAGCACGTAATCGACCATCGTGAGGCCGGTCCCGACAATCAAAACGCGTGCGTCGCGCTTGACCGCGGGTTCCGCAGGCGGGGTCCACGGATCGACGTAGCACCCGCCGGATTTGGGCCGAACATCGTGACCGGTCGCCAGAATCGCGATGTCGGCTGTGTGGCGCGAGCCGTCGGTCAGCATGGCGGCCACTCCGGACCGGCTTTCATCGACCGTGCGGCACTCGCCACGGATGATTTGCAGGCGTGCCGGTCCCCTGGGCGGTGCAACGAACGGTTCAATCAGGCTTTGAAGGTAGTCGCCGTAGACCGGACGTGGCGCAAAGCCCGAAGGGTCGATGGTGTCCTGCCGGTCCGCCGAAGCGTTGTCGGGATGCGCGCAGAGCCACTGCCGGAAATGATCGGGCTCGTCGCGCAGCGCGCTCATGAAGGCGATGCGCGCGTTCAGCAGATGCTCGGCGTTGGCTGTGCCGTAGGCGATGCCGCGGCCAATTCGGGGGCTCTTTTCGATCAGGGTGACGCGAAAGTCCGAAGGCGTGTCCCGCAGCAGATGAAAAGCCATCAGCACGCCGCTGGCTCCGCCGCCGATGACAATCGCGTCGGCGTGAGAATGCGGGACGGCTGGCCCGGCGTGGGGCGCAGCTTTCCATTGCTTAGGCGCCTGGGCAGACAAAGACATGTTTCATCCCCTGGTGACAGCGCGGCTTTCGGACCGCCCCAACAGTATAATATATCCAATTGATAGAGTAAATCTAGTTATAAGCTGCTGAAATCTTTGGGGTCCGGGGAAAAAAGTCCCGATGCCGCTGATTCAGACGAGGACGCGAACCATGGCGAGGCCGGCGAAAAGCGCGGCAATCGACAGCCCGACGGATGCGACGACATAGATCGCCGCGCCGATGAGTTCGCCACGCTCGTAAAGGAGCACGGTTTCGAGCGAGAACGCCGAGAACGTGGTGAAGCCGCCAAGGATGCCGGTGGTCAGGAACAGCCGCCAGCGTTGCGGCAGCCCGCTCTTGAGAGCGAAATATTCAATGACGAGGCCCATTACCAGCGACCCGGCGACATTGATGAACAGCGTTCCGTAGGGAAAGCCGGTGCCCAGCAGGCGGGCTGCGGTCACATTCACGCCATGCCGTACTGCGGCGCCGATGCCGCCGCCAAGAAAGACAATCAGAAATGCCACAATAGCCTCCGTCGGCGAACTCCTGCCGATTGATCACTGTTGGCAGGAGTTATCAGCCGGAACGGCGGTTATGGGGGACTCCATCCCCGACACAATTCGATTTTAGCCCGGATTTAGACGACGACAAGCCGCGCCGGCGCGGACGGGCTGTCGCAGCTTTCGCGTGTGGCGCCCGGATTTCCCCGAGACGGCGCCTGAAACATCTTTCCGGAACCCTTCTCTCTGGAACCCCTTGGGACCCTGCAACGTTATCGGACCGAACCATCACAAACGGAGCCGATTATGGATCGCGAACACATCAAGGGTGCGGCCGACAAGGCCAAAGGCGCCATCAAGGAAACCGCAGGCAAAATCACCGGCGATACGCAACTGCAATCCGAAGGCAAACTCGACAAAGCCAAAGGGGATGCACACCACGCCTTGGGTAACGTCAAGGATGCAGCCCGCGACCTTACCAAGTAACGACTTCACCCGTAACGTTAAGAAGCCGCCCGAACGGGCGGCTTCTTTTTGTCTGAGCATGAAATTTCAGCCCGCGCGCCGCGCCGCGAGATCAGGCTCCGGATAGAGCCGGTCGGATTCGACGGCATATTGTGCAGCGCCCTCGTGCAGCCTGGCGTTATTGGCTTCGCGCAACGCCGCATCCGCCTCGCCGTAAAGAAAGGCCAGAAAGGCATAGCGGCGTCCGCGCGTAATCGGGGTCACCTGGTGCAGCGCGCCGCATGAAAACACGACGGCTCCGCCATAGGGCGCGCGATAGGTTCGACGGCCGAATTCCGGAAGCAGCAGGTCGCAGCCATCATAGTCTTTGTTGAGATTGATGGTGACGGCGAGCCGGCGATGCTGCGCGCCGACATTGACGTTGTCGCGGTGCCGGTAGAAATGCCCGCCGACCGCGCTGTCGTAACAGGCCACGATATACCGGTCCATCCGCGTCGCAGAAAACTGGAAGAATCGCTCGATCGGCGGGACCAGGCGCCGCACAATCTGACTGCGGATCGCTTCGCGCAGTTGCGGGTGCGCAATCGTCAGGTCGTTGCGGCGCTTCAGCGCATAATTGACCACTTGCGTGGATTTGCCGCCGACGTCGAGCAGAAAGCCGGAATCCTCGCCGCCAAGTTTGTCGTAAAACCTGACCAGTGCCTCGCAAAGCGGGAAGTCGAACACGCGGGGGATCAACAGCACCGGCGCCGTCAGCGGAACGCCGGCGGATTCATCGACGTCAGGCAGGCTGTTCAGCACAGCTCGCACGGTGTCGGCGTGGCCGGCGGCATGATCCCAGGAAATGTCGGCAACCGCGCGCAGCATCGGATCGAGCACAATGGTGCGCGGCGAATTGCCCGCGCCGAAAGCGCGACTCACTGCACCGTTGTAATCCGAGATGAACGACACCGCGGCACTGCAGCGTTTGAGGTACGGCGCAGGGTCGGCGGGGGGCGCCGTCAGCACCCCGTAGAACACGATCCGGTCTTCTGCGAAGAGACGGGAATCGCGCAAAAGCGCATCGACTTCCTGCTCGACACGCGGATCGCACGGTGAGCCGAGGAAGCTGAGAACGATCCAGCGCCCGGCGGCGACTGACAGATTGAACGAACCGTCCGCAATCAGCGGCGCGCCGAACCAGGGCACGGGGTCGCCGAGTGTGATCCCGCGTGGGTCCGCGTTGGAAGTCTCCATGATGGGGGCCTTGGGTTTTCCGTCGCCCCGTCGCCGCCCGGGCCGCATCATTCGGCGTCGTGGTAAATTTTATCCTAATATTTGGACCTGATTCGCTGCCCGGTTGAGAAGAGGCCCAGACTCCTGTGGTCAGCCGTCCGGCTTCGCGCGTTTTGCGTATCCATGATCTCGACCGCGAGCTTGCGCGGAATCCCGACGCATTTCAGGCGCACTTCGAACGAGCCGGCCTGTTGCGCGAGCAGGGTCTGTTCGACGAAGCCAAGCGCGACTACCTGGAACTGCTTCGCCGCGCGCCGACCGACTTCGGCGTCCTGAGCGACTTCGGCACGCTGGTGCTCGAAGCCGGATACAAGGACGCGGCGCGGTCTCTCTATAGCGAGGCCGTGCGGCATCACCCGAATAATCCCAACGGGCGCGTCAATCTGGCCAATCTCCTGTTCCTGATGGACGAGCAGGAGCAGGCCCGGCTTCATTTTGAAGCCGCGTTGCGGGCCGATCCCGCTCACGTCCATGCCCATCGCGGCATGGCCTATCTTCTTGCCGAAATCGGCGACGCTGCGGGCGCGCGCCAGCACCGCGACAAGGCATTCAAGGATCATTATTTGACCTCGCTGCCCTGGCGCGGCGAAGGCCCCGCAATCCCGGTGCTGCTTCTGGTTTCCGCCGCCGGCGGCAATATCCCGGTCAGGACGCTTCTCGACGACCGCCGATTCCGGATTACGGTGCTGGTGACCGAGTACGCCGATCGGCAGGCGCCGTTGCCGCCGCACGACTTTGTCTTCAACAGCATCGGCGATGCGGATCTCTGCCGGGACGGTCTGGAAGCGGCGTGCGCGCTGCTGGAGCGCACCGACCGGCCGGTGATCAACGATCCACGTGCGGTTCTCAAAACCGGACGCGCCGCCAATGTCGGGCGGCTGCGCGGGCTTGCGCACGTGATCGTGCCGCGAATGGCGACAGTTCCCCGCCGGCTGCTGGCCGGCCCGGAGGCACAATCGATCGTCGCGGAAGCGGGCTTTGCATTCCCGTTTCTCATTCGCCCGCCAGGGTTTCACACCGGCCGGTATTTCAGTCGCATCGAAAACCTCGCCGGACTCGCGGCGGCCGCGGCGCAAGTGCCCGGCGACGACGTGTGGCTGATCGAACAGCTCGACACGCGCGACAGTGACGGGTGGTTTCGGAAATTCCGCGTCATGATCATCGATCGCAAAATCTATCCGCTGCATCTGGCGATCTCGCGTGACTGGAAGGTGCACTATTTCCGCGCCGATATGGCGACCTCGGCTCTTAACCGCGAAAAAGACGCCGCCTTTCTCGCCGATATGCCGCGTGTCGTCGGGAGCCGCGGCATGGAAGCGCTCGAAAAGATCAACGCGGCGCTGGATCTGGATTATTGCGGCATCGATTTCACCGTGAATGCTGATGGCGACATCCTTCTGTTCGAAGCCAACGCCACCATGGTCATGGTGCCGCTCTCCGCCGATCCGAAATGGGATTACCGGCGGCCGGCGTTCGACGCTGTGTTCGCCGCTGTGCGCCGGATGCTCGATGCGCGGGTGCGCGGCACCCGGACGTCCGCGGGTGTCTTCGGGAGACACCTGAATGGCCGCGGCGGCCTCCCCGCCGGATAGCCAGAGTTCCCGTTCTGCCTAATTTTTCATCAGGTTGCCTCTTTAAACGGGGACGGCCTCGGCGGCGGCAACCGCCGTTGCAAATTGCGAAGGTTTCTCAACGCCCTGGTTGCGGTTCGTCGGCCCGTTCGCGCTGGCATGAGCCTTGCGAAGGGCCCTTCGCCTACTGAATAACGCCCATCGAGGTGATGGCCAGCCAGCAGCGGCGCCCTGCGTGCCCGCGTGCCTTTACAGGGAGCATAGGATGAATTTCGACAACATTTCGCGCCGCCGCCTTCTTCAGGGAACGGCCGCGCTCGCAGCGGCCTCGGCTCTGCCGCTGCGCGCCGCCTTCGCCGCAGAGACGACGGTCGGCTTCATCTACGTCGGCTCGCGCGACGATTATGGATACAACCAGGCCCATGCCGCCGGCGCTGCCGCGCTGAAAAAGATCCCCGGCATCAAGGTCGTCGAGGAAGAGAAGGTCCCGGAGACCGACGCGGTCGAAAAGACCATGGAGTCGATGATCAACCTCGACGGCGCGACGCTGCTGTTTCCGACATCCTTTGGCTATTACAACCCGCACATGATCAAGATGGCGACGAAATTCCCGAAGCTCCGCTTCGAGCATTGCGGCGGCCTGTGGTCGGAGAAGGATCCGAAGAACGCGGGCAGCTATTTCGGTTACATCGACGAAGCCCAGTATGTCAGCGGCGTGGTCGCGGGCCACATGACGAAATCCGGCAAGCTCGGCTTCGTCGCCGCCAAGCCGATCCCGCAGGTGCTGCGCAACATTAATGCCTTCACCCTCGGCGCGCGGCTCGCCAATCCGAAAGTCACCACGCAGGTGATCTTCACCGGCGACTGGTCGATGCCGGTCAAGGAAGCGGAGGCGACCAACAGTCTGATCGATCAGGGTGTCGACGTCGTCACCTGCCACGTCGACGGTCCGAAGACCGTGGTCGAGAACGCCGCGCGGCGCGGCGCGATGGTCGGCGGCTATCACGTCAACCAGGCAGTGCTCGCGCCGCAGGCCTACCTGACCGGCGCCGAGTGGAACTGGGAAGTGCTCTATCCGCGCTTCGTGAAAATGTTCACGTCCGGCGAAACCATCCCGAACTTCTACCGCGGCGGTCTCAAGGAACAACTGGTGAAGGTCTCTCCGTACGGGCCCATGGTCACGGAAGCCGCCCGCAAGCAGGCCGATGAGGTCAAGGCCGGGCTCACCGCCGGCACCTACGTGATCTTCAAGGGACCGATCACGGACAACAAGGGCAAGACCGTCATTGCTTCCGGCGTCTCCCGCGGCCAGACCGACGCCGAACTGGAAAAGATGGACTATCTGGTCGAAGGCGTGCTCGGAGCGACTTCATGAAGGCCGACGTCGGCCCGCCTGTTGCTCCGTCGGCGGCGGGCCGGTTTCTGTCACTCCCGGCCTACGGCCGGAAATTCGCCGGCGCGGCGGAATACGTCATTATCCCCGCGCTGGCGCTGGCGGGTTCGCTCGTCCTGTTCGGCATTTTTGTCGCGCTGTTCGGGAAGAACCCGCTCGACCTCTATTTCTACATGTATCAGGGCGCATTCGGCACCTGGTTCTCCTGGCAGAACACGCTGACACGCGCCGCGCCGCTGATCCTGACCGCGCTGTGTACCGCGCTGCCCGCGCAGCTCGGCATGGTGATCATCGGCGGGGAAGGGGCGTTGCTGATCGGCGCGCTCGCCGCGACCAGCGCCGCGCTGGCGCTGGCCGGCGCGCCGCCGCTCGTCGTCGATGTCGCCATGGCCTGCGCCGGCATGATCGGCGGCGGATTGTGGATCATGCTGTCGGGAGCGCTGCGCCAGTATCGCGGCGTCAACGAAACGATTTCCAGTCTGCTGCTCGTCTACATCGCGCTCGCGATTTTGAACTTTCTGGTCGAAGGTCCGATGCGGGACCCGACCAGCCTGAACAAACCGTCGACGCCGGAGATCGGCGCTGCAAACATGATCGGCAGCATTCCCGGCACCGACGTGCACTGGGGCTTCGTGTTCGGCATCATCGCGGCCGTGCTGTCCTATATTCTGATCTACCACACCGTGTTCGGCTTCGCCGCGCGTGTCGCCGGCGGCAATATCCGCGCCGCAAGGGTCGTCGGCCTGAGTGTCGGCAAGCTCATTCTCATCATCTGTTTCCTCGCCGGCGCGGCGGCGGGTCTCGCCGGCATGATGGAGGTCGCCGCCGTTCAGGGCCGCACCAACGCCAACCTGGCGGCGGGCTACGGCTTTGCGGGAATTCTCGTCGCGTTCCTCGCGCGGCAAAATCCGCTGGCCATCATTCCGGTGGCGATCCTGCTTGGCGGAATAGGCGCGAGCGGCGGCCTGCTGCAACGGCGGCTCGGATTGCCGGATGCGTCGGTTCTGGTGCTGGAAGGCATGATCTTCGTCATGGTGCTGGCGAGCGACACGCTCTACGGCCGTTTCAGTTTCTTCAAGACGAAAGCCGCCTGAAATGGCCGATCCCGGAAATATCGGACTATGGACCGTGCCGCTTGCCGTGCTCGGCGGCGCCGTGCGCGTATCGACGCCGTTCATTTTTGTCAGCCTCGGCGAGTGCATCACCGAGCGCAGTGGCCGCATCAATCTCGGCCTCGAAGGCACGCTGGTGATGGGCGCGATGAGCGGTTACGGCGTCTCCCTGGTGACCGGCTCGCCGTGGCTCGGCGTGCTGGCGGCGGGCCTTGCGGGTGCCGCCATGGGCGCGCTGCACGCCGGAATTTGCGGCCTGCCGCGCGTCAACGATATCGCCGTCGGCATCGCGCTGATGCTGTTCGGCGTCGGCCTCGCCTTCTATCTCGGCAAGCCGCTGATCGAGCCGACCGCGCCGCGGCTGCCTTCGATCGATCTCGGCTGGTGGAGCGACGTTCCGCAGGTGCGCGCGGCGCTTGCGCATCAACGCGCTGTTTCTCATCGGCGTCGCGCTGGCGCCGATCCTCGTCTGGGCGCTGCGCACAACGCGATGGGGGCTGATCATCCGCACCGCCGGCGAAAGCGCCGACGCCGCGCTGGCGATGGGCTATTCGGTGAATTTCATCCGGCTGCGCGCCACCATGTTCGGCGGCTTTCTCGCCGGCATCGGCGGCTCGTTCCTGTCGCTCTATTATCCGGGCAGCTGGAACGAGGGCCTGTCGAGCGGGCAGGGCATTACCGCGGTGGCGCTGGTCATCTTCGCGCGCTGGAATCCGATGCTGTGCCTCGGCGCGTCGATCCTGTTCGGCGGCGCCGCCGCGCTCGGTCCGGCGCTGCAATCGGTCGGCTACAGCCACGGCTATCATCTGTTCAATGCCGCGCCCTACATTCTGACCCTGCTGATCATGATCGCGACCTGTTCGCCCAAGCGCACTTTGGTCGGCGCGCCGGCGGAACTGTCGATCACGAGGTGAGCCATGCCCCAACTGGCGCTTAAGGAAAGCGATGCCGCGGAACGTTACGTCAAGGCCGATCCGTATCCTTGGCCGTACAACGGAGACCTGCGGCCGGAAAATACCGCGCTGGTCATCATCGACATGCAGACCGATTTCTGCGGCGTCGGCGGCTATGTCGACAAGATGGGCTACGACCTTTCGCTCACCCGCGCGCCGATCGAGCCGATCGAGCGCACGCTCGCCGCCGCGCGCGCGAAGGGCTTTCACGTCATCCATACCCGCGAAGGCCATCGCCCCGACCTCGCCGACCTGCCGGCCAACAAACGCTGGCGCTCGCGGCGGATCGGCGCCGGCATCGGCGATCCCGGGCCGTGCGGCCGGATTCTGGTGCGCGGCGAACCCGGCTGGGACATCATTCCGGAGCTTGCGCCGCTCGACGGCGAGCCGATCATCGACAAGCCCGGCAAGGGCTCGTTCTGCGCCACCGATCTCGAACTGATGCTGCGCCTGCGCGGCATCGACAACATCGTCCTGACCGGCATCACCACCGACGTATGCGTGCACACCACGATGCGCGAAGCCAACGACCGCGGCTTCGAGTGCCTGCTGCTGGAGGATTGCTGCGGCGCCACCGACAGAAGCAACCACGACCACGCCATCAAGATGATCAAGATGCAGGGCGGCGTGTTCGGCGCGGTATCGGATTCGGCAAAGTTCATCGAGGCCATCGCGTGACCAGCCTCGAAACGCCGGGAACGTTCGGTATCGAAGCCATCAACATGACGAAGCGCTTCGGCGAGTTCGCGGCGCTCGATCAGGTTTCGTTGAAGGCGCGGCCCGGCACTTTCCATGCGCTGCTCGGCGAAAACGGCGCCGGGAAATCGACGCTGGTCAAATGCATCATGGGCTATTACCAGGCCGATTCCGGCGAGCTTCTGATCGGAGACCATCAGGAAGTCATCGGGAATCCGCGCGCCGCGCACGCGCGCGGTCTGGGCATGGTCTATCAGCATTTCACGTCCGTGCCGGCGATGACGGTGGCGGAGAATTTCGTGCTGGCCCGCGACCATGTGCCGGCAGTGGTGAACTGGGCGCGTGAACGGGAAGCGCTCGAAGCGTTTCTGGCCGGCATGCCGTTTCGCGTGCCCCTCAACGCCAGGGTTTCGGCGATCTCGGCCGGCGAGCGGCAGAAGTGCGAGATCCTCAAGCAGCTTTATCTCAGGCGGCGGTTTTTGATTCTCGACGAGCCCACCTCGGTACTGACGCCCGGCGAAGCCGACGAAGTGCTGGGCATGCTGCGCGACATGGTGGCCCGCGGCGTTCTCACCGTCCTGATGATCACCCATAAATTCCGCGAGGTCATGGCGTTCGCCGACGAGGTGACCATCCTCCGCCGCGGCAAGCTCGCCGGACACGGACTGGTGAAAGACCTCAGCCCTGACGCGATGGCGCGCACCATGATCGGCGCCGAGGCACTGACGGTGCAGCCGGCGCGGACCGGCGAGTTCGGAGCACCGCGGCTCGACATCAAGCAGCTCAACGCGCTTGACGACGCCGGTCAACCGGCGGTGCGCGACGTGTCGCTGTCGATCCGGGGCGGGGAAATCGTCGGCGTCGCCGGCGTGTCCGGCAACGGCCAGCGTCAGCTCATCGAGGTGCTGGCCGGTCAGCGCGATGCCGAAAGCGGGCAAATTTATCTGCAAGGCGAGCTCTACCACGCCAGGCGCCAGGAGATGCGGCAGGACCACCTGTCGGTGCTGCCCGAAGAGCCGCTGAAGAACGCCTGCGTCGCGCGCATGAGCGTCGCCGACAATCTTGCGTTCCGCGAATTCGATCGCGCGCCGTTCGCGAGCGGCGGCTGGTGGCTCAATCGCACGCAGTTTCATGAAAACGCGCTGCGCAAGATCGAGCGTTACAAGATCAAGACGCGCACGGACGACACGGCGATTGGCGAACTGTCAGGCGGCAACGTGCAGCGCACCGTGCTGGCGCGCGAGCTTGCCGGCGAGGTCGATATTCTGGTCGCGGCCAATCCGTGCTTCGGCCTCGACTTCGCGGCGGTCGCGCAAATCCACGCCGAGATCATGGCGGCGCGCAATCGCGGCGCGGCGGTGCTGCTGGTGAGCGAAGATCTCGACGAGCTGTTGGAGCTCGCCGACCGCCTCGTGGTGATGTTCCACGGTGAAATCGTTCACGAAACGCGTGCCAGCGAAGCCAATCTCACCGACATCGGCCGGCATATGGCCGGCCATTAACGCTCGCGTCCGTACGCGGAGCGGGTCGCGCAAAGGCGCGGAAGCCGGTACGCCATCCGCGCCTTCGACTCGGTCAGACAATTAACGCCTTAAGCCGCCGCCCGCTTTTTCCAGAGGTGCCTCGTCGCAAGTTCGGCACCTTCGGACAGGGCCTTGAGTTTCGCCCAGGCGATCTGCGGATGAACCCGGCCGCCCAGGCCGCAATCGGTCGATGCGATGACGTTTTCGCGACCGACCGCATCGGCGAAGCGGATGATCCGGTCGGCGACAAGCTCGGGATGCTCGATCAGGTTGGTCGAGTGGGTAACGACGCCGGGCAGGATTTTCTTGCCGGCGGGCAGCTTGATGTCTTTCCAGAGCTTCCATTCGTGCTCGTGCCGGGCGTTGGCGGCCTCGAACGAGTAGTAGTCGCAGTTCACCGCCAGCATCAGGTCGACCAGGTGCTTCATCGGGATGTCGGTGGTGTGCGGGCCGTGCCAGCTGCCCCAGCAGAGATGGAAGCGGATTTTGTCCGACGGCAGTCCCTTGATCGCATGGTTGAGCGCGTCGATCTGCATCTTGGTGTAGCGCCGGTAGCCTTCCACGCTCGGCTCGGGCTTTCTGCTGATCCCAGTTCTCGCCGATCGCCGGATCGTCGAGCTGAACGGTCAGCCCGGCATCGATGATCGCCTTGTATTCCTCGCGCATCGCGTCGGCGCAGGCGTAGAGCAGCTCTTCTTCGCTCTTGTAATACTCGTTGCGGCATGCGCGCGCAGCTCGCCGGCGCGATCGAATTCATCCACGCCCCTTCGGTGCCGATGCCCGCCGCCTTCAGACCGGCCTTGAGGTTGTCGATATCGCGCTTGATCGCGGCCTGGCCGCTTGTACTTGATCGGGCCTGTGACCACGGGGCTGTGGTTGGTCATGAACTGCTCGGGCAATCCGCACCCGGAGTGCGGATCCATATAGGCTTCATGGAACTTCGCCATGTCGCGGCGATCGGCCCAGTTGCCGACGACGAAATCCTTTGGCGCCAGCGGAGTCTTGGTGTGCGCCGATAAAGTCGTCGCCCAGAGCCCCGTGCTGGAAACTTCCACGCCGGACAGGCGCTTGACGACATACGACCACCACGCGCCGTAATCGTAAGCCCAGCCCATCGGTGTGACCGAGTTCGCCGTCGTTGATCAGGTCAACGCCGGCTTCTTTTTGCAGGCGCACGACGTCGATGACGGAATTTTTGAGCACCTGTTCGAAGGCGGCCTCGTCGAACTTCTCGCCGAGTGTACGCTTTTGGCTCTCTTCAAGCAGCTTTGCCGGACGGGGCAGGCTGCCGACGTGCGTCGTGAGAATTCGTTCCACCATTTTTCCTCCCGCTGTTGACCGTTGCGCCGGCCATACGGCAGATCGCTTCCGGTTATTTGTTTTTTTTAGCGTATCAAAATCGGTTCGCCGTCTGCAAGGTGCCGGGTTGTCGGGAGCGACGGCCAGCCTGCGCTTATGGGGCAGCGGCCCCAAATCCTGCGGCATTCCGCACCGCTGCCGCGCTGCAGGATGGCAGGGCATTTCGCAATGACAGCCTGAAGGCCGTGCGCCGGCTTTTGCCGTTACGCGAGGCCGCCGCTCGCTTCAGTGCTTGGCCGCCGGCAGCCTGCGGTAGGTCGCATAGGCAGGCTCCCACATCAGCGACTTCAGCGAAGCTGTGAGATCGCGGCATGCGGCGGGATCGGCGAGCCCTTCGGCTTCTGCCTGCCTGGCAACGGCGGTCGCCACCGCGAGCGAGACCTGCCTGATCTTGCCGCAGCGGCGGCAGCAGATTGGCATGCGGATCGGATTTCGCCGGAGACAGATCGGCGATGGTGCGGGCGGCGGCGAGAAACATTCCGTCCGAAATGTATCTTGCCTGCATTGCGATGGCGCCGAGGCCGATGCCCGGATAGACGTACGCATTGTTGGTCTGGTCGATCCGGACGGAGCGGCCGTCGCGCGCCACCGGCGGAAACGGGCTGCCTGTGCCGATCACGGCGCGGCCCTGCGTCCAGGTCAGAAGTTCGGCCGGCGTGGCCTCGCTTCGTTCGGTCGGATTGGAGAGCGGAAAGATCACCGGCCGCTCCACATGGGCCGCCATCGTCCGCACTGCCGGTTCGGTGAACGAGTGGGCCTGACCGGATGTGCCTATCAGCACCGTCGGATGTGCGTGCGCGATGACGTCCGTTAGTTCGGCGCGGCCTGGCGTGGCAAGCTTCCAGCCGGCGATCCGGTCGCGGCTCTGTGCAAACGGCGTCTGAAACGTCTGGAGGCCAGGCATGCCTTCAAGCAGCAGCCCGTCGCGGTCGACGAGCCAGAACCGGCTTCGGGCCTCCGTCTCGGTCATGCCGGCCTCGATCATGGCGCGTAGCAGAAGCGCGCTGATGCCGGTGCCGGCCGAGCCCGCGCCCAGCACGGCGATACGCTGCGCGGTGAGCGGCACCCCCGTCACGTTGATGGCGCTCAGGATGGTGCCGACGGCAATCGCGGCAGTGCCCTGAATATCGTCGTTAAAGCTGCAAAGCCGGTCGCGATAGCGCACCAGCAGGCGATTGGCGTTGCGAAACGCGAAATCCTCCCAGTGCAGCAGCACATGCGGCCAGCGCGTGCGCACGGCGCTGACGAACGCATCGACGAAGTCATCGTAAGCCTCGTCACGCATGCGCTCGTGGCGCCAGCCGATGTACATCGGATCGTCAAGCAGCGCGTGGTTGTCCGTGCCGACATCGAGGAGGATCGGCAGCGTTGTCGACGGATGCAGGCCGGCGCATGCGGTATAGAGCGAGAGTTTGCCGATCGGGATGCCCATGCCGCCGGCGCCCTGGTCGCCGAGGCCGAGGATGCGCTCGCCGTCGCTGACCACGATGGCGTCGACGCGGTCGAAGCGCGGATTGGAGAGGATGCGGCTGATGTGGTCTTTGAGCGGATAACTCAGGAACAGGCCGCGGGGCTTGCGAAAGATGCGGCTGAACTGCTGGCAGCCGAGGCCCACCGTCGGCGTATAGACGACCGGCATCATCTCCTCGATGTGCCGGGTTAGCAGCGCGTAAAACAGGGTTTCGTTGGTGTCCTGCGATCCGCGGAGAAAAATGTACTTCTGCAAATCGCTTCCGAGATCGCGGAACGCGGCGAGCCTGCGTTCGACCTGCATGTCGAGCGCCGTTATGTAGGGCGGGAGCAGGCCGTGCAGATCAAATTCGTCGCGCTCGGCGTCGGTGAAGGCCGTTCCCTTGTTCAACAGCGGATCGTTCAACAGCTCGTAACCGTTGAGCGCGGTCTCGATCAGTCTTGGCATGCATGCGCCTGTGCGCGGGGAGTGTGGAGGCGAGGGTGTCAGTCTACTCGATTCGGATGACAGCGGGTTCAGCGCCCGCGCCCGCGGGGGACGGGTGGCCGAACACGATGCCGCGCGCTTCGCGGCCGACCGCCGTGAGGATGATAATGCCGACTGCGGCGCCGCCTGCGACCAGCGCGAGCGCGAATCCATAGTTTTGTCCGTAATGCGAGGCCAGCGCCGCCTGCGCCGTGGCATTGACCGATGCGATCAGATTGCCGAGCTGATAGGTAAAACCGGGAAACGTTCCCCGCGCTTCGTCGGGCGAGAGCTCGTTCAAATGGGCCGGGACCACGCCCCATGCGCCCTGCACCATCACCTGCATCAGAAAAGCGCCGGTGGCGAGCCAGACGGCCGTCGCCGAAAATGCCCAGAGCGGCATGACGGCCAGCGACAGGATGGAGGCTGTAATGATCATGCGCCGCCTGCCGAGGCGCTCGGACAGCGAACCGAACAGCAGGCCGCCGACGATGGCTCCGATATTGTAGATGACGGCGATCAGGCCGACCTTGTGCGCATCGAAGCCGTGCTGCACTTCGAGGAATGTCGGATAAAGATCCTGGGTGCCGTGGCTGAAGAAATTGAACGCCGTCATCAGCAGCACCGCGTAGATGCCGAGGCGCCAGTGCGACCGCAGGACCGCAAGCGTATTGCTGCGGCCCGGGACCGGCTTCCAGCTCGGCGATTCCGGAACGTGACGGCGAATGTACAGCACGAGCAGCGCCGGAATGACGCCGACCATGAACATGCCGCGCCAGCCGATATACTGGAACAGCAGGCCGTAGACGACCGATGCGAGAAAATATCCGGCCGGATAGCCTGATTGCAGCAGTCCGGAGACGAAGCCGCGGGCGTGCGGCGGAACGGATTCCATGGTCAGCGAGGCGCCGACGCCCCATTCGCCTCCCATCGCGATGCCGTAAATCGCGCGCAGGATGAGGAACGCGGTGAGGGTCGGTGCGAAGCCTGAAGCGAATTCGATGACCGAGTAGAACAGGACGTCGACCATCAGTGTAGGGCGCCGGCCCCAGCGGTCCGCGGCCCGCCCGAACAGAAACGCCCCGATCGGACGCATCGCCAGCGTCAGCAGGATGGCGACGGTGACCTGGGTGATGTCGGTGTCGAACTCTCTGGCGATGTCCTTGAGCACGAACACCATCAGGAAGAAATCGAAGGCGTCGAGCGTCCAGCCGAGAAAACTGGCCGCGACCACGTGCCTTTGTTCGCTGGTCCAACCCGACAGTGCCGCGATCCGCATCATTCCCCCTCGCTCGTCATGCCGGCGATGCCGCGCTTGCCGGCACGGATGCCCCCCATGTGATTCTCAGTCCGTCGCATTTCCGGGCCGCCGCGGAACCATGGTGTTGCCGACGAGATCCTGTACGACCTCGTCGTTTTGATTGAGCGTGCGGGTGCGTATCTTCATCAGCCCGCGATCCGGCCGCGAGCGCGAGGGCCGCATTTCCAGGACTTCCGTTTCGATTTGCAGTTCGTCGCCGGGAAGGACCGGTATTGGCCAGCGCAGATCGTCGAAGCCGAGCCCGATGGTGCCGCCGGCCGGGCGATATTCGCTGCGGGCGACAAGGCTCATGGTCATCGCCGCGGTATGCCAGCCGCTCGCTACCAGCCGCCCGAAAATCGACCGGCGGCCGGCCTCGTCGTCAAGGTGAAACGGCTGCGGATCGAATTTCCTGGCAAACGCGATGATCTCGTCCCTGTCGACCAGGACGCGGCCGGCCGGCCTGAAGACCTGCCCGACGGCGAAATCTTCGAAATACCGCTCGCTCATCAGCCTATCGCTCCTGGTGAACTCCGGGGAACTACGTTCATGAAGCCTAACGCGGCTCCACATCGTTGGCGACAATGAACTCCGTGTGGAAGACGCATGGTCGGCCCCCGCCAAAGCATTTTCTTGCCGCGCGGTTTGCGATTATCATGCGGGTTGCGCTGGAGACGGGTCATGACGGCAACGCGTGCCATTCTGGTTGTGGGCGTCCTGCTGCTGGGTGCGTCGCTGTCGCCGGCGATGGCGGGGGACGACGGGCATAACGGTTATGCTGCCTATTGGCGCGAAACCCACGATGCCATCTACCGGCTGGAAAACCGGATTGCCGTTCTGGAGGCCGATCCGGAGATCGACGACGGTTACAGGGCGCCGATCATCACCGCCACACGGGCTGAAATCCTGCGGCTCCGCGCGACCCTGCGGCGCGCGGAGTGGCGGTGGACGGTACCGTGCTGCTACAGCCGCCCGCCGGTCTACATCCGGTAGGCGTTTGCGTCAGCCCGCGGAGCGGGCGGGCGACGGACGCGGACCGGTCCAGCGCTGCCGCACGCGCAGCGACCAGTCGCTCAGCCTGTCGAGATAGAGGTAGAGCACCGGCGTCGTATAAAGCGTCAGCACCTGACTGATGATCAGCCCGCCCACGATTGCGATGCCGAGCGGGCGGCGGATTTCACCGCCGTTGCCGAAGCTCAGCGCCAGCGGCACCGCGCCGAGGATCGCGGCCGAGGTGGTCATCAGGATCGGACGCAGCCGCAGCAGACAGGCTTCGAAAATCGCGTCGTAGGAGCTGAGCTGCCGCGCGCGTTTCGCCTCGATCGCGAAGTCCACCATCATGATCGCGTTCTTTTTGACGATGCCGATCAGGAGAATGACGCCGATCAACCCGATGATGTCGAATTCGGTGCGGCAGATCATCAGCGCCAGCAGCGCGCCCACTCCGGCCGACGGCAGCGTGGAGAGGATCGTGATCGGATGCACGTAGCTCTCGTACAGCACGCCGAGCAGGATATAGACGGCGGCGATGGCGGTGAGAATGAGGATCGGCTCTTTCGACAGCGACTGCTGAAACAGCTGCGCCGTGCCGGCAAGCGTGCCACGCACCGTAGAGGGCATGTTGATGCGGGCGATGGCGCGGTCGATTTCGTCGGCGGCCTCGCCGAGCGACTTGCCGGGCTGCAGATTGAACGAAATCGTCGAGGCGACAAACAGTCCCTGATGGTTGACGGACAGCGGCGTGTGGCTCGGGCGGTAATGGCTGATGGCGACGAGCGGCACCATGGTCTCCTGCGTCGTCGAGACCGCCGCTCCGGCAGATGTCGGTCCGTGGCCGGTGTTGGCCAGCGCGTTGGTCGCGGCATTGCGGGCCGAGTTGTTGTTGGCCGTCGCAGCCGCCGTCGCCGTCGCGGCTCCGGTCGGGGCCGCTGAAGCGGTTTTGGCGGTCGGCGCCGTGACCGTACCCGCCGGCGCGTTGGTGACGGCGGTGCCGGCGGGCGTTCCGCCGGAGGTCGCCACGTAGACGTCGTTCAGCGAATTCGGATATTGGGTATAGCGGGGGTCGATTTCCATCACGACGTGATATTGGTTGATCGCGCTGTAGATCACCGACACCTGGCGCTGTCCGAAAGCGTCATACAGCGTGTTGTCGATTTGCAGCGGGCTGATGCCGAACCGCGCTGCCGTATCGCGGTCGATGTCAAGAAAGGTTTCCAGCCCGCGCTGCTGCTGGTCCGAACTGACGTCGGTCAGGATCGCGTTGCGCTCCAGCGCGTCGACGAGCTTTGGCGTCCAGGTGTACAGCAGGTTCACGTCTTCGGATTGCAGCGTGTACTGATACTGCGCGTTGCTTTGCCGGCCTCCGGCGCGGAGATCCTGAACGGCGGCCATGTAAAGGCGCCCGCCGGGGACCTGATTCAGTTTTGGACGCAGCCGCGCGATCACCTGATCGACGGTGGCGTTACGCTCCGACAGCGGCTTGAGCGAAACGAACACGTTGCCGGTATTGATCTGGGCATTGCCGCCGCCGCCGCTGCCGACGCCGGTATAGCCGACCACGTTCTGCACCGCCGGATCCTGCTGCACGATGGCCATCATCTGCCGCAGCTTTTGACTCATGGCTGGAACGAGATGCTTTGATCGGCCTGCAGCGAGCCGACGATGCGCCCGGTGTCCTGCTGCGGGAAAGAAGCCCTTGGGCACGAAAATGAACAGCTCCACGTTCAGGCAGATCGTGGCGATGAAAATCATCAGCACCAGACGGCTATGTTGAAGCGCCCAGGTCAGGGTACGCGCGTAGACCGATCCGTACGTGCACAGAAAAACCGCCCGTGCGCGCGCGGCCCGTTCGCTCCGGGGCCGCGGCCGCAGGAGCAGCGCGCACATCATCGGCGTGGCCGTGAGCGAGATCGCCAGCGATATCAGGATCGCGACCGAAAGCGTCACGGTGAATTCGCGGAACAGCCGTCCCAGGATCCCGCCCATCAGCAAGAATCGGGAGGAACACCGCGATCAGCGAGAGGCTGATCGACAGCACGGTGAAGCCGACCTCGCCCGCGCCGCGGAAGGCGGCCTGCATTGGCGACAGGCCGTTTTCCATGTGACGGGAGATGTTTTCCAGAACGACGATGGCGTCGTCGACGACGAAGCCGGTGGCGATGGTCAGCGCCATCAGCGACAGCAGATCGAGGCTGTAGCCGAACAGATACATCACGCCGAAGGTGCCGACGATCGAGACAGGCACCGCGACGCTCGGAATGAGGGTGGCGCGGACGTTGCGGAGAAAGACGAAGACCACCAGCGTGACAAGGAGGATCGCCATCACCAGCGTCACTTCGGTATCGTGCAGCGACGCCCGGATCGTGGTGCTGCGGTCGATGGCGACGTTGACGTTAATGTCCGCCGGCATCGCCGCCTCGAGGCGCGGCAATTCGGCAATGACGTTGTCGATCGTCTCGATGATGTTGGCGTTGGGTTGACGGAACAGGATGACCAGCACGGAAGGCTGCCCGTTGGACATGCCGAGATTGCGCAGATCCTGCACCGAATCATGAACTTCCGCGACGTCGGAAAGCCGCACCGCGGACCCGTTGCGATAGGCGACGACCAGCGGAATGTAATCGGCGGCGGTGGTGGCCTGATCGTTGGTGTAGATCTGATAGCGGCGCTTGCCGTCATCGATCGTGCCCTTCGGGCTGTTGGCGTTGGCGGACGCCAGCGCCGCCCGCACGTCTTCAAGTCCGATGCCGTATTTGTAGAGCGCCTGCGAGTTGAGCTCGACGCGCACCGCCGGCAGCGTGGAGCCGCCGATGACGACGTTGCCGATTCCGCTGAGCTGCGACAGGCGCTGGGCGAGCACGTTGCTGGCGGAATCGTACATCTGGCCCTGCGTCATGGTCTTCGAGGTGAGCGCAAGGATCAGGATTGGTGCGTCGGCGGGATTGACTTTGCGGTAGGTCGGGTTGGATGGCAGGTTGGTGGGCAGATCGGCGCGCGCTGCATTGATTGCAGCCTCGACGTCGCGCGCGGCCCCGTCGATGTCGCGATTGATGTCGAACTGAAGCGTGATCCGCGTCTGGCCGATGCCGCTCTGCGACGTCATTTCGCTGACGTCGGCGATTTGTCCGAGATGCCGCTCAAGCGGTTCTGCGACGCTGGTGGCGACCGTATTGGGGCTTGCGCCGGGAAGCGTCGCCGAGACGGAAATGGTCGGAAAGTCGACTTGCGGCAGCGGCGATACCGGCAGCCGGGAGAATCCAAGGATGCCCGCAATCGCGATGCCGAGGGTGAGAAGGATGGTCGCCACCGGCCGCGCGATGAATGGCGCGGAAATATTCATTCGGCAGGCTCGTGCGGGGCGATCGGGCCCGCCGGCCGCCGGCCGGTGACCCGCTGCGGCGAGCCGGTCGAAGTAAAGATAAATGACCGGCGTGGTGAACAGCGTCAGAAGCTGGCTGAACATCAGGCCGCCGATGATGGCGACGCCCAGCGGCTGGCGAAGTTCGGAGCCTGTGCCGGTACCCACCATCAACGGCACCGCACCGAGAACCGCGGCCATCGTCGTCATCAGGATCGGGCGAAAGCGAAGCAGGCAGGCCTGATAGATCGCCTGTCGCGGCGGCAGGCCCTGTTCGCGCTCGGCTTCGAGCGCGAAGTCGATCATCATGATCGCGTTTTTCTTGACGATGCCGATCAGCAGAATGACGCCGATGATGGCGATGATGTCGAGGTCATAATGCAGCAGCATCAGCGACAGCAGCGCGCCGACGCCCGCCGACGGCAGGGTGGACAGAATGGTGATCGGGTGGATGAAGCTTTCGTACAGAACGCCGAGCACGATGTACATCGCAACAACCGCGGCCACGATCAGGAAAACTTCGTTGAGCAAAGACGACTGAAAGGCCGCTGCCGTTCCCTGGAAGGCGGTGGTAAAGCTCAAAGGCAGGCCGAGATCGTGCTCCGTGCGCTCGATGGCATCGACCGCTTCGCCGAGCGACACACCCGGTGCGGTGTTGAATGAGATGGTGGTTGCGGGCAACTGGCCGTAATGCGTGATCAGGAGCGGTCCGGTGCGCTGCTCGACATGGACGATGGCGGACAGCGGCACCTGTCCGTTGGTCGTGGACGATGACGACGGCAGATAGATCATCGACAGCCCGTCGAGCGATGATTGAAGCGTCGGATCTACCTCGAGGATCACGCGATACTGGTTCGACTGGGTATAGACCGTCGAAATGATGCGCTGGCCGAACGCGTCGTAAAGCGCGTTGTCGACGGTCGCCGGCGTGATGCCGAACCGGGCGGCAGTTGCCCGGTCGATCACGATGTCCAGCGCCAGGCCCTGCTGCTGCAGATCGCTGGCGACGTCCGTGATCTGGGGCAGCCTGTTGAGGCGATCGACAAGACGCGGAACCCAGGTATTGAATTCGGCCGGATTGGCGTCTTCGAGCACGAAGTGATACGGCGCGCGGCTCACCGTGGCATCGATGGTCAGGTCCTGCACCGGCTGCATGTACACCGTCATGCCGACGATGCCCGAGATTTCGCGCTGAATGCGGCGGATGATCTGCGTTGCGTTCAGACGGCGCTCGTCGTGCGGCTTCAGATTGATCAGGAAGCGGCCGGTGTTCTGGGTCTGATTGATTCCGTCGACGCCGATAAAAGAACTTAGTCCGGCGACGTCCGGGTCCTTCAGGATTTCTTCCGCGACCCTGTTTTGCAGCCCGGCCATGGCCTGGTAGGAAATGCTCTGCGACGCTTCCGAAATGCCCTGGATCATTCCGGTGTCCTGAACCGGAAAGAATCCCTTCGGAATCATGACATAAAGCAGCACAGTGACCCCGAGGGTCAGGACCGCGACGGCCAGCGTCAGCGGCTGCCGGTCGAGCACCCAGTTCAGCGAACGGCCGTACAGCGCGATGATCCAGTCAAACGCGCGCTCGGCCTGAATGTCGAACCTCGAGCGCTCCGCCTCGCTGTGGTGGCGAATGAGTTTCGCGCACATCATCGGCACCAGCGTCAGCGACACGACGGCCGAAATGATGATCGTAACCGTCAGCGTGATGGCGAATTCGTGGAACAGGCGGCCGACCACGTCGCCCATGAACAGCAACGGTATCAGCACCGCGATCAGCGAGATGGTCAGCGAAATAATGGTGAAGCCGATCTGGCGCGAGCCGGTCAGCGCGGCTTCCAGCGGATCCATGCCGTCTTCGACATAGCGCGCGATGTTTTCGATCATCACGATGGCGTCGTCGACCACGAAGCCGGTCGCGATCGTCAGCGCCATCAGGGACAGATTGTCGAGGCTGAAACTGAGCAGGTACATCACGCCCAGCGTGCCGATCAGCGACAACGGCACCGACAGGCTGGGAATGATGGTGCCGGGGATGGTGCGCAGGAACACGAAGATGACGATGACGACGAGGACGACGGAGAGCGCCAGGTCGAACTCCACGTCGGAGACCGACGCGCGGATGGTGACGGTGCGGTCGCTCAGCACGCCGACGTCGACAGACGACGGCAGGGAGGACGCAATCTGCGGCAAAAGCGTTTTGATGCGGTCGACGACCTGAATGATATTGGCGCCCGGCTGGCGCTGAACGTTGAGCAGGATCGCAGGCGTCGTGTTGGCCCAGGCGCCGAGCTTGCTGTTTTCCTCGCCGTTGACGATGTCCGCGACATCAGACAGCCGCACCGGCGCGCCGTTGCGGTAGGCGATGACGATTTTGGCGTACTGGGCGGCGTTCTCGAGCTGGTCGTTGGCGTTGATGGTCGTGGCCTGCGTTGGGCCGTCGAAATTTCCTTTCGGAGCGTTGACGTTGAAGTTGCCGATCGTCGTGCGAACGTCGTCGATGTTGAGACCGTAGGCGGCCAGCGCCTGGGGTTTGATCTGCACCCGCACCGCCGGACGGTGACCGCCGCTGATGCTGACGAGGCCGACGCCACTCAACTGCGAGATTTTCTGGGCGAGCCGGGTTTCGCTCAAATCCTCGAGCTGGGTGAGCGACAGCGTTTTGGACGTCACCGCGAGCGTCATGATCGGCGCGTCGGCAGGGTTGATCTTGGCATAAACCGGCGGGATCGGCAGATCGCTGGGCAACAGATTGTTGGCCGCGTTGATGGCGGCCTGGACTTCCTGTTCGGCGACGTCGAGGCTCAGATCGAGGCCGAACTGCAAAGTGATGATCGAGGCGCCGGCGGAGCTTGCCGACGTCATCTGGTTGAGGCCCGGCATCTGTCCAAGCTGCCGCTCCAGCGGCGCGGTGACCGATGACGTCATCACCTCCGGGCTGGCGCCCGGGTAAAACGTCTGCACCTGGATTGTGGGGTAGTCGACCTCAGGCAGCGTCGAGAGAGGCAGGAAGGTATAGGCGACGAGGCCCGACAGCATGATCGCCGCCATCAGCAGCGTTGTTCCGACCGGACGCAGAATGAAAGGTTCGGATACGTTCATCGCATCGTTTCATCATCGCGCACGCCAGCCGCGCTATTGACCGCCGTTGCGCCGGTTCTGCGAATGATCGGGCGCCGTTGACGGGGCAGCGCCTGCGGGCGGCGCGGGACTGGCGCCCGGCACCGAGACGCGCGCGCCATCGCGCAAACGGTCGGTGCCGTCGACAACCACGCGCTCTCCCGCGGAGAGACCCGAAGTCACCGCAGCCGTCGGACCGTCGGTCGGTCCGATCTTGACCGGGCGCACCGACACGGTGCTGTCGGCGTTGATGACATAGACGTATGCGCCGGGTGCGCCGCGCTGAATCGCGGCCGTCGGTACGGTGACCACGTTCTTGAGCGTCTTCACCAGCAACTGGGCGTTCACGAACTGATTGGGAAACAGCGCATAGTCGTTGTTGTCGAATTGCGCGCGAACTTTCACGGTGCCGGTCGTGGTGTCGATCTGGCTGTCCAGCGCGATGACGCGGCCTGTCGCGAGCTGTTTGACGTTGGCGCGGTCGTAGGCTGCGACCTCGAATTCGGTGCCCGACTTGAGCGACGGCACTATGTCCGGCAGATTGTCTTCGGGAATGGGGAAGATCACGGTGATCGGCTGCATCTGGGTGACGACAGCGAGTCCGGTGCTGTTGGTGGTCTGCACATAATTTCCCGGGTCGATCAGACGCAGCCCGATCCTCCCGGTCACCGGCGACAGGATCCGGCAGTAGATGACATTGAGTTTCTGCTGATCGATCAGCGCCTGATCGAGCTTCACCGTGCCCTGGTATTGCTGGACGATGTAGACTTGATCCTCGTATTGCTGCCGCGCGATCGAATTCTGCTCGGCGAGCTTCTGATAGCGCGCAAGGTCCACCTGTGCCTGCGCGAGCAGGCCCTGGTCATGCGCGAGCTGGCCTTCATACTGGGCTTCCTGAAGCTGATACGGCCGCGGGTCGATCTGGGCGAGAAAATCGCCCTGTTTGACCAGCGTGCCTTCAGTGAAGCCGACCTCCTGCAACTGTCCGCTGATCTGGGTTTGCACGGTGACGGTCGCGATCGGCGTAACGGTGCCGAGCGCGTTCACCACCACGCGGATATCGCCAGTGGTGACGGTGGCGGCGCCGACCGGCTGTGCGGCGGAGGACTGCGAGCGGCCCGCGCCCGACGGCTGGCCGTTGAAAACCGAACGCAGCAAAAAATAGGCGCCGATCACCGCCGCGATCAGAACGATCAGGCCGATGACAAGGCGCATTCTTCCGCCGGCGCGGCTTTTGATGACCGGCGGCGCAGTGAGCGGCAGGCCTGGCGTCGCCTCGTCTTTCGTTCTGCGCGTTCGTTCGTCCATCGGCGCGTTCGTTGCTCCGGAGCCCCGCCAGTATATAGCGGGGCGCGACAGGCCTCGCCTAATGAAAGTTCGCTAATGATCCTGCATACGGGGGCTGCGAGCGGCAGCGCCGGCGCACGGTCGTCGACGCAACGACCCGGCCCTGCTGTCAAAACGTTCGTCCGGTCAGTGGGTTGCAGGGCCGCCTGGCAAAGCGAGGCGCAAACCCGCTTCATTAGGAGGAAGTTGCGGCAGCAATGAGATGTCCTTTTCGAGGTTCGTTCTTGTCGGCAGCAGGGTGGTATCCCAGCCGCCGCCGAGAGCTTCGATCAGGCTGACGCTCGCGACATAGAGATTTTGCCGGATGGTGAGTTCGGCTTCTTCGTCGGACAGCAGCAGGATTTCCGCCGTGACCACGGTGGTAAACGGCGCGGTGCCCGCCTGGAACTGGTTGAGATAGACCTCGACGGCCTTTCTCGCGTCCTGCACCGCCTTCTGCTGGATGCCGAGCTGCTGGCGCAGCAGTCGCACCGCGACGAGCTGATCTTCGACCTGTTGCAGGGCGGTGAGCACGGTTTGACGATATGTAGCGACGCTCTGCCAGTAAGCGGCCCGCGCCGCGTCGACCTGCGCGCCGCGGATACCGCCGTCGAGCAGCACCTGCGAACCGGCGGCGCCGAGCGACCACACCTCGTTGGCGACATTGAACGGCAGCGGTTTCGTGCCTGTCCATTGCAACAGCGCGGACAGGCTGATGTCCGGGAAATAGGCTGCGACCGCGACACCGATCAGCGCGTTCTGCTGCTGCATGGTGCGCTCCGCAGCGGCGACGTCGGGCCGCCGTTCGAGCAGCGAAGAGGGTACAGCGACTGGAATAGCTGGTGGATGCGAGCCGAGCAGTTGGCGCGCGATTGTCAGCTCGGCCGGCGGCCGGCCGATCAGAATGGCGATCGCATGCTCGAACTGCGCGCGCTGTACGCCGACATTGATCGCCTGTGCCTGCGTAGTAAGGACCTGCGCCTCGGCGGTGGCGACATCCGCGGCGGTGACCGAGTAGCCCGCCTTGAACTGGTTCTCCACGATGTCCAGCGTTTTCTTATATTCCTGCACGGTGCGATCGAGCAGATCGCGGAGCGAGTCGGCGGCGCGCAGGTTGAAATACGCTGTCGCGAGCGCGGCCTGTGCAGACAGTTTGGCATTGTCGAGATCGGCTGCGCTGGCCTGCGCGGCGGACGCGTTGCTTTCGATCTGCCGCCGTACCTTGCCCCAGACGTCGAGGTCCCAGGCACCGGAAAGTCCGGGCACGAAGGTCGATGAATACGAGCCGCCGCCGGCGCCGGTGGCGATCGTGCCTGCCGCGCCGGTGCCGGGGCCGTTGTACGCCCGCGTGGCGGTATAGTTTGCGGTCAGTGTCGGCAGAAGGCCCGCCTGTGCTTCCCGGATAATGGCGCGCGCCTGCTCGTAGGCGGCCGCCTGCGCCAATACGGTCTGGTTGGAAATCTCGACCTGTTTGATCAGGGTCGCGAGCCTGGGATCGCGATACAGCGACCACCACTCGCCGCGTGGCAAAGCGTCGCCCGGAGTAGCGACTTTCCAGCCTTTGAGCTCCTTGAAGCCCGGCGAAACGGGCGCCGCTTCGGGCACATAATCGGGGCCGACGGCACAGCCGGCAAGCGCGGATGCGAGAATCAATGCCGCGAGCGACGCCGGCGTTCGCGAAAATGCCCTGCGTCGCACCCAACCGTTCCAGCCAGACTCAGCATGGGCCAACGCAGCCACTCGGCAAATCCGTCGTTGCACACCCCGAACAGCAACCGAAGCGCAGGCTTTGCGCCCGGCGCCTGAATTTCCACGGCAGCCTGGTCCCCGATGCTCCCCCGGCCCCGGCGACCACGTTAACCATAAGCATGCGCCGCGCCCTGGTGAATTTCAACCGCTCGCAAATCCGGCTGTGCATTCGCAATTGTTTCGCCTCGCGGTGTGTTCTTACGGGGACACCACGCTGGCGGAACAGGGGCGGCGGAATTGTGAAATTGCGGGTGTGAGAGGCGTCACCTCCGCGTTACCGCCGGGCCAAACCCGCTGGTCAACGCGAAAGCGCGGCACAACGTGCCGAGGGGCCGGCGCACGCTGCTCCGTGAGGATGGATTGCGGCGTCAGAACCCGCGTCACAGGTGCGCGAAAGCGCGTCGGGTGAAGCGAAGGAGGCAGGGCCCGCGGAGTTAAATCCGCGCACCCAACAACGTCAGCGAATTTCCGTGCGCGGCTGCTGGGCCGAACGTTTGCGCTGCGAAGGGACAGGGGTGGGCGGGGTCGGTGCCGGAGATCCACCGAACAGCCGTGTGAAGAAGTTTTCGCCGCCCGGATAGTTGCTGCGGCCGCCGAAGAAGCCGCCCTGGTCGGGCATGGCCAGCGCCTCGCGGCGGATCGGGTTTTCCCGCCGCTCGACGGCTGAATCGGCAACCTTGCGCTCTTCGCCCTTGAGGATCGCCAGCAGAACCTTGTCGCGGCCGTACACGTCGTCGCGGAATTCGAGCTTGCCGTCATCCACGAACGCGGTCTGGTACGTCAAATGGACCGGCAGCACGGTCGGAAACTGGATGTCGACTTCGTTATTGCCGAACATCTTCCGGATGCGGTCCTGGGTATAGCCGTCGCGCGGCCGCTCGATCTGCAACAGCAGCTCGGCATACTTCACCGGATCCTGGACGCGCATGCAGCCGTGGCTGAACGCCCGTTTTTCCATGGCGAAGAGGTGCTTTTGAGGTGTGTCGTGCTGATAGACGAGGAACTTGTTGGGGAAGTTGAAACGCAGCCGGCCAAGCGCGTTCTGCTCACCCGGAGGCTGGGCGATGTGCACCGTACCGTCCGGGTTGGTGCTGACCCTTAGGCCCATGCGCGCAAGTACGGTCGGGTCCTGTTGCAGCGCCGGCATGTACTCGCGCGCCACGATCGAAGGCGGCACGTTCCACGTCGGATTGACGGTGATGTATTTCATCTCCGCGCTCATGATCGGCGTCGGCATGTTCGGCTTGCCGTCGACGATCCTGGTCATCCACACCTGCTTGCCGTCGTTGATGACGCGCAGCGTGAAATCCGGAAGATTGACCACCACGTAGGTCTTGCCGAGGTCATGCGGCGCCCAGCGCCAGCGTTCCAGATTGGCGATGATGATGTCGGCGGGCCGGTCGGGCTGGCGGCCGTTGAGCGCATCGACCGTCTGCTGCGTGAGCATGCCGGTCGCCTTGAGGTCATGCTCCTGCTGGAAGCGCTTCACGGCTGCGGCTACATCCTTGTCGAAGATGTTGCCGCTGCCGCCGACGGCAAGCCGTTCGCGCAATTGCGGCACCCGCTCGTCGGCCGCGCCGACCTTAGGGGCAGGCCCGTTCGCAATCGGCGTCTTGCCCGTTTCTTCCTTGCCGGCGCGGATTTGCGCGAGCTTGGCTTTGAGCGCGACGTAGAGCGGATGCTGCGGCTCGTATGAGGCCAGCAACGCGCCGACATCGGCCGCGCCCGCGATGCCTGTCAGAACTTCGCCCGGAGGGGTCGGCTTCTGATCGTAAGAAATGTCGCCGCTGACCCGGCTCCAGTGCACCCGACCGACCTGCGCGTGACGGGCGTAAGCAAGCACCGACGTCGTGAACCTCAATTCCGCCTCTGCAAGCGCGGCCGGCTCGGACAGCGAAGCGAAATTCGGAACCGGATAGTCGGCCGGGTCGAGACCGTCGGCGTCGACCTGTCGGAGATAGTCGATCGCGCTTTTGGCACGCGCGTTGGCTTTGCCGTCGGCGATCCACAGCGGCGCGAAGTTGCGCCCGGAATAGAACGCCTCCAACGCCGCGCGTTCCTTCTTGCCGCCGATCAGGCGGTCGAATTTCCCGTTGGCAAGCTCGCGCAACTGTTCGCTGACGGCGGTATCCGCGTCGCCGACAGTGGCCACGGCCGGTGCCGCTGCGGTCCCGGAGGGGGATGCCGCGGGCGGCGTGGCGGCCGTCGTGGCGGGAGCCGGCACGGCGGGTGTTGTGGCGGTGCTGTCAGGCGCCGCGGGCGACGGAGTTGCTGCCGTCGTCGCGGGCGCTGCCGCGCGCGGAGGCGCTGCCTTGACCGCCGGGATCTCATCGCCACCAGTCGCCGCGACCGGTTGCTGCGGAACCGGATCCGGCGCCTGCGCTGCCGCCGCGGGCGGCTCAGGCTGAGCCGGAACTTCGGCTGGGGCAGGTGCGGCCGCCAAAGCGGGAGGGGGTTCCGACATGGTCTGATCAAACTTGGGCTGATCCGAAACGGGCGTCGGTGTGGAAATCACGGCCGACCGCGGCACGGGGGTTGTGACCGGCTCCGGGGCAGCCGCCGGTTGGGGCGAAGTCACCGCAGCGGCGTTCGTCGCCGGCTGGACGGCAGGCTCGGCGGAGGCAGCCGGCTTGGGTGCGATCGCGGCCTGCGGAGCAGGGGCTTCGGGTGCCGGAGTTATGGCCGGCTTCACGACCGTCTTGTCGACGGAGTTGGCGGACTTAGCTGGCGCGGGCTCCGCCTTCGGCGTCGCGGCGCTGGATGACCCAGGCATTGCTTCAGTATCGACACCGGATTTTGGCTCTGCCAGAACGCCGCCGGCCGTAGCGGCCGAAAGCAGGAGGGCGACGGCGGTCGAAGCGAGAAAGCGGTCGAAGCGGACGCCAGGCATTGCCAATTCTCCTTTGAGCCCGCGATCCGGGATTGCCACCCTCTAACGCGGACAGGGGACTAATGTCCCCGAACCTCGTTAATTTTTGGGGACCTTCGCAGGCTCCCGCTTACCTTACGCGAGCGGACCCGGCTTTGTCCCGGCGCGCGCGGCGAAATCGCCGTCGTTCACTCAATTTTCAACGGCTGTCGCTCTTCTGCCACGCCATCACTGACGGCCCCGCCCGGCCCGTGCAGGCCGAGCGATTCGAGCTTGCGATAGAGTGTAGAGCGGCCGATCTGCAGCCGTCTCGCTACCTCGGACATCTGCCCCCGATAGTGCGTGATCGCATAGCGTATGAGGTCGGCCTCGACCTCCTCCAGCGGGCGCACGTCGCCGCTGGCGTCGAGTATTGGCAGCGCATCGGGCGGCATCGCCGGGACGAAAGGTGCGGCAGGCGCAAGTGCGGGATGATCGTCCGCCAACGACGCGGCCGGAGCCCGCCCGAATTCAACAAGCCGCTCATGGGATCGATCCGGAGCAGATAACACGTCCGAACCGGACATCTGGGCCGCGATCTGCGGGAATTCGGTCAGGCCAAGAGTGTCGCCTTCGGCCAGCACGACAGCCCGGAACACTGCATTTTCAAGCTGCCGGATGTTGCCTGGCCATTGATAGGCGCAGAGGACTGAAAGTGCCTCGGGAGTAATCAGCCGAATGCGTCTGCCTTCCTCTGCGGCAAAAAGCGCCAGAAAGCGCCTGGCGAGGGCCGGAATGTCGGCCGGGCGGTCGCGCAGCGGCGGCACGGTGATCGGAAATACATGCAACCGGTAGAACAGATCTTCACGGAAGCGGCCCGCTTTGACGTCGGCGATCAGGTCACGATTCGTCGCGGAAACGATTCGCACATCGACCTTGACCGGCTTGCGCGCGCCGACCGGTTCCACTTCACCCTCCTGGATGGCGCGCAACAGCTTGACCTGCGCCGCGGGCGGCAGTTCGCCGACCTCGTCGAGGAACAGCGTGCCGCCGGAGGCCTCGACGAACTTCCCGACATGCCGCTCGGTGGCGCCGGTGAATGAACCCCGCTCGTGACCGAACAGGATCGATTCGATCAGGTTTTCCGGCATCGCCCCGCAATTGACCGCGACGAACGGTTTGGCGCGCCGCTCGCCGGAGCCGTGAATCGCCCGCGCGATCAGTTCCTTGCCGACGCCGGATTTGCCCGAGACCAGGACCGGGATGCTTGAAGCGGCGGCCTTCTCGGCGGTCCGCAGCACCGCCTGCATCTGCGCCGTTTTGGTGATGATGTCCCCGAAACCCAATGTGCCGGAGCGGCTGTGCCTGATGCGCGTAAGCTCGCCCTCAAGGGCGCTCATGTTGAGTGCGTTGCGCAGGCTCACCAGCATGCGCTCGGCGCCTACCGGCTTGACCACGAAATCAACCGCTCCCGCGCGCATCGCCGAAACGACGTTGTCGATGCCGCCGTGCGCGGTCTGCACGATGACCGGCACATTGATGCCGGACTGGCGCAGCCGGGCCAGCACGCCGAGGCCGTCAAGGTTCGGCATCACCAGATCGAGGATCACGCAATCGAAGCGCGCGCCGTCGGCTCCGGTCAGGAGCGCGATGGCTGCATCCCCGTTGTCGAGCGTGACCGGGTCATACCCGGATTTCTGCAACATCCCCTCCAAGAGGCGGCATTGCACCGGATCGTCATCGACGATGAGGACGGCCATTGATTCCTCGGCGGGTCGGATCAAAGCGCGGCACGGTGTGCCGTTTCGGGGCAATGTCGCCGACGGGGCTTAAGGCGGTCTTAACCTCCGACGAACCGGCGCGGACGCTGCGTCGCGTTGCCGCGACGCGAGCACGTCGCCGCACGCGCCGGTCTCGGCGCAGAGCCTGTCAGCACCGGCGTGACCGTATTTCTGCTTCAGGCGTCCGACCGCAGAAGTACGAGAATTCAGGAAGGCTTCGGCAGCATGGCCGCAAACCGTCGTGCGAAGGTATGGACATCGCCTGGCCAGCGCGCGGAAATGTAATTGCCGTCCTCGACCACGAACGCGGGACTGTCATCTTCGAAGGTATCGCGCACAAGCCCGCCGGTCTTTCGCCGATAATCGGGAGCGTCAGCGGGAACGTCGATGAAATCCTGCGGCCGCGCGAGCGCGCGCGTGACTTCCTGCTGCACCGACATATAGCCCTCGGGCCGGCCCGGTCCGTCTTCGTAAGTGCGATAATAATGGGGATCCCAGAAGCGGACAATCCTGCCGACCTTCCAGCCGGCGCGTTCCAGCGTCCAGGTCAATGCGGTGGTTCGCTTTCCGAACAGAACGGAACGGCCGTCCGGCGCACGGCTGCGCGCCGCCAGCAGCACGCCATGACAGATCGCGGCAACCGGCAACCCAACCGCGAAAAATTCAGCGACGAGCATTTGCAGATCGCCGCTTTCCAGATATTCGCGCATGCCGCGTGCGCGATGTCCGCCCGGAAGCAGCAGGCCGTCGAAATCCTCGGGGCGCAGCGCCGCCCAGCGCAGCGGTGTCCGGTAAGCCTGGTCCTTCGTCATCGCGGCGTAGTCGTGGCGCGCATCGGCATTGGCCCGCATCAGCCGGCCCATGACCACGAGATGCCTCAGTCCGGGAATGAAGCCCCAGACATCCAGCCCCTCGCCGGTGAGCATCATGTCGTCCGCATGCCCGGGAAGGCCGTCGGGTGTGGCGAACGTCACAATATGACCGAGCCGCCGCAGTACGCTCCAGCTGGCCGCGACCTCGCTCGGATCGAAATCCCGGGCCGGAATCGGAATGAGGACGCGGGCCACGCTCGATCTCCGGCTGCGGGCGTGGGTGGTGGCATGGATGGTGAGATGGCGTCGCTTTCGGCCCCGCTCTTGGCCTTGCGCGCGCCCTGGTGCTGCGCCACATGAATGCCCGGTGAGCGGAAAGATTCCATGCGATCGAAGACAATGTCAAAACGAACAGCGGCGAAGCGCCCCGCCGGCCGGACCAAAACGATGGCAAAAAACGATCCCGGCAAGCTCCCGGAATGGAATCTCGACGACCTTTATTCCGGTCTGGACGATCCGGCGATCAAGCGCGATCTCGATCGCGCCGACGCCGACTGCATAGCCTTCGAGAACGACTTCAAAGGCAAGCTCGACGAGCTGGCGCGTTCGGCCTCGGCGGGCGAGGCGCTCGCCGAAGCGGTGCGCCGTTACGAGGCGATTGACGATCTGATGGGGCGTCTCGGCTCGTACGCCGGCCTCATTCACGCCGGCAACACGGTGGATCCGGCCCGCACGAAATTCTATGGCGACGTGCAGGAGCGGCTGACCGCAGCCTCGACGCATCTTCTGTTCTTCTCGCTTGAGCTTAATCGCGTCGACGATGCGCTTCTTGAAGCGGCAATGGCCGATCCCGCGCTTGGCCATTATCGGCCGTGGCTCGAAGATGTTCGCCGCTACCGGCCGTACCAGCTCGAGGATCGGGTCGAGCAGCTGTTCCACGAAAAATCGATGACGGCCTATTCCGCGTGGAACCGCGCGTTCGACGCCGCGATCTCCAATCTGCGTTTCAAGGTTTCGGGCAGGACGCTTGCCATCGAGCCGACGCTCAATCTTTTGCAGGACCGTTCAGGCGAAAAACGCAAGGCCGCATCGCAGGCGCTGGCGCACACGCTCAAGAACAACATCCAGCAGTTCGCGCTGATCACCAATACGCTCGCGAAGGACAAGGAAATTTCCGACCGCTGGCGCGGCTTTGCCGACATCGCCGACGATCGTCACCTGTCGAACAGGGTCGAGCGCGAAGTGGTCGACGCGCTGGTCGCAGCTGTTCATGCCGCCTATCCGCGTCTGTCGCACCGCTATTACGCGCTCAAGGCGAAGTGGTTCGGCAAGAAGAGGCTGCCGCATTGGGACCGCAACGCGCCGCTGCCGCAGGTGGCGATGCGCACGGTCGGCTGGACCGAGGCGCAGGAACACCGTGCTGACCGCGTACGGAGCCTTCTCGCCGAAAATGGCGGACGATCGCGGAGCGTTTCTTCGACGAGCGCTGGATCGACGCGCCGGTGCGGCCCGGCAAAGCGCCGGGCGCTTTCGCGCATCCGACTGTGCCGTCGGCACATCCTTATGTACTGCTCAACTACCAGGGCAAGCCGCGCGATGTCATGACGCTGGCGCACGAACTGGGGCACGGCGTGCACCAGGTGCTGGCCGCGCCGAACGGCGCGCTGATGGCGCCGACGCCGCTGACGCTCGCCGAGACGGCAAGCGTATTCGGCGAAATGCTGACCTTCAGGAAGCTGCTCGCCAATACGAAGGACGGGAAAGCGCGTAAGGCGATGCTGGCCGCGAAGGTCGAAGACATGATCAATACGGTCGTGCGCCAGATCGCTTTCTACACTTTCGAGCGTGCCGTCCACACCGAACGCCGCAATGGCGAACTGACCGCAGAGCAGATCGGCGAATTGTGGCTGAACGTTCAGCGCGAAAGTCTCGGACCGGCAATCGAACTGAAGCCCGGCTATGAAACCTTCTGGGCGTACATCCCGCATTTCATCCACTCGCCGTTCTACGTGTACGCCTATGCATTCGGCGATTGTCTGGTGAATTCGCTTTATGCGGTCTACGAGCGCGCGGCGGACGGATTTGCCGAGCGCTATCTCGCGATGCTGGCCGCCGGCGGCACCAAACATCATTCCGAGCTGCTGGCGCCGTTCGGCCTCGACGCGCGCGACCCGACCTTCTGGCAGGGCGGCCTTGGCGTCATCGAGCGGATGATCGACGAACTGGAAATGCTCGGCTGAAACTGGGCCGGACGCGCGTTCGGGTCCGCGGTCAGGGCCGGTTGATGCAGGGCCGTCCGCCGCGCGTGGTAAGCTGATATTCCATGCATTGCAGCGTCATATCGCGCGCCGGCTCGCATTGTGTTGATAGCGATAAACCTTGCGGTAAACGTCAGTGCTTTCGTCGCGGCCGCAGACCATCGCCGAACGATGCGAAATCGTATTTGGACGATTTCTCGGTCAGCGTGATCCTGTCCTTGCCGTCGTCACCGCGGGAAAACTCCATCTTCGGCGTGAAGCCGGAATTTTCGTCCTCGGCGACATACGGGCTGACGTCAGGCTCGTCCTTGCCGAGGTCGTCGAGGAAAATCAGGTGGCGCAGCGTACCGCGCGAAGGCTTCGGCGGCACAACAGCGAGGTTGTAGCGGGTGAAGATGATCTCGTTCTCGCCGACCGGCCCTTTGCAGCCCCACCGCCAGACGCCCGCGAGCGCGTCGCGCGGCATCGCCACGGCGATCAGCCCGATGCAGGCAATCACGATAATTCCTGGTTTCATTGTCGGCCCCGTCCTGCCAATGTGGTGTCACACATGACAGCGCCGAATTCATGAACGATCGCGAAAAAAATCGGTTCTCCGCCCGCGCTGCCCGGTATGCGCGGGTCGGCGCCAATGTTGGCGGCGTAGCGGCGCGCTACGCGGGGCGCCGGCTGATCGGTGGTGAAGGCAACCGCGCCGGCGATGCGTCCTCGCTCGCGTCCGCGCTCGGCAATCTCAAGGGACCGCTGATGAAGGTCGCCCAGCTGATGGCGACCATCCCCGATCTGCTGCCGCCGGAATATGCCGCCGAGTTGCAGAAGCTGCAAAGCGAAGCGCCGCCGATGGGCTGGGCTTTCGTCAAGCGGCGCATGGTCGCCGAACTGGGACCCGACTGGCGTTCCAAATTCGCGAACTTCGAACATCATCCGGCCGCAGCCGCCTCGCTCGGGCAGGTGCATCGGGCTCAATCGCACGACGGCGCGCTGCTGGCCTGCAAGCTGCAATATCCCGACATGCAGTCGGCGGTCGAAGCGGACCTTCGGCAACTGCAATGGCTGCTGGCCATCCGCCGGCGTCTCGACAGCGCGATCGACACCAGCGAAATCGGCAGCGAGATCGGGGAACGGGTCCGCGAGGAACTCGATTATCGCCGCGAGGCCAAACACGTCGCGCTTTACCAGGCGATGCTCAAGGACAACGAACTCGTCCGCGTACCGGGCGCATGGCCGGAACTGTCCACCGGGCGTCTGCTTACGCTCGACTGGCTCGAAGGCACGCGCATGCTCGCGCACACCGAAGATCCGCTCGAAGTGCGCAACGTGCTGGCGTCGGCGATGTTTGCCGCCTGGTGGTTTCCGTTCAGCCGCTTCGGCGTCATCCACGGCGATCCGCATCTGGGCAACTACACGGTGTTTGACGCTGGCGGCGGGGCCGCCCGCAAGACCGAAGCGGCCGGCATCAATCTGCTGGACTACGGGTGCATCCGCATTTTCCCGCCGAAGTTCGTTCGCGGCGTGGTCGATCTCTACAACGGGCTGCTGCATGACGACCACGACCTCGTGGTTCATGCGTACGAGACCTGGGGGTTCAAGCGTCTGTCACGCGATCTCATCGACACGCTCAACATCTGGGCGCGGTTCATTTACGCGCCGCTGCTCGATGACCGGGTCCGCAGCATCGCCGACGGCGTGGCACCCGCGGAATATGGCCGGCGCGAAGCGTTTCGCGTTCATCAGGCGCTCAAGCGCAAAGGCCCGGTGACGGTGCCACGCGAGTTCGTGTTCATGGACCGCGCGGCGATCGGCCTCGGCGCGGTGTTTCTGCACCTTCGCGCCGAACTTAATTTCTACCGCCTGTTCAACGAGGCGATCGAGAATTTCTCGCTGGATCGCGTTGCCAAACGCCAGGCCGCCGCGCTGAAGGCGGCCGGGTTGTAGATTATGAGTTCAACCGGATCATTCGCGATGGACAGAAGCTGGACGCGAAAGATCCTGGCGCGCAAGCCCATCGCTGCGCTCGAAGCCGAGGCCGCGGAGCCGGAGGTCCAGGCTCTCACCACCCACAACGGCGTACCGCTCAAGCGAACGCTTTCGGCGGTCAATCTGGTTGCGCTCGGGATCGGCGCCATCATCGGCGCCGGTATTTTCGTTTTGACGGGGCACGCGGCCGCGGCCAATGCCGGGCCGGCGATTACGCTCTCGTTCGTGTTTGGCGCGGTGGCCTGCGTCTTCGCCGGCCTCTGCTACGCGGAAATGGCATCGACCGTGCCGATCGCGGGCAGCGCCTACACTTACGCCTACGCCACGATGGGCGAGTTCATTGCCTGGCTGATCGGCTGGGATCTCATTCTTGAATACGCGCTCGGTGCCGTTACCGTCGCCATCGGATGGTCAGGCTATGTGGTGAGTTTCCTGCGCGACATCGGCATCGTCGTGCCGCAGGCCTTCGCGCAGTCGCCGTTCGCCTACGATGCGGCGACCCGGACGTGGCAGACGACCGGCGCGATCATCAACCTGCCGGCGATGGTGGTGATTGCCGGGATTTCGGCTCTGCTGGTGGTGGGCGTGCACGAATCCGCGCGGGTCAACAGCGTCATCGTCGCGATCAAGCTGGTCATCGTCCTGGTGTTCATCGCGGTCGCGGCGCCGTTCGTCAGCACGCTGCACTGGGTGACGCCTGCGAATCCTGGCGGCGATTTCATTCCGCCCAATCTCGGCCCCGGCCTGTTCGGCTGGAGCGGAGTAGTGCGCGGCGCGGCCGTCGTGTTCTTCGCCTATATCGGCTTCGACGCGGTCTCGACGGCGGCGCAGGAAGCCAAAAACCCGCAGCGCGACATGCCGATCGGCATTCTCGGATCGCTGGTGATATGCACGGTGCTCTATGTCGCGGTCGGCTTCGTGCTGACCGGCATCGTTTCGTACGACCGGCTGAACGTCCCCGATCCGATTGCCGTCGGTATCGACGCGATCGGGCTGACCGTCCTTTCGCCGGTCATCAAGACCGGCATCATTTTCGGACTGACGTCGGTCATTCTGGTGATGCTGCTCGGCCAGCCGCGCATCTTCTATTCGATGGCGCGCGACGGGCTGCTGCCGCGCGCGGCGGCCCGCGTTCACAGCCGGTTTCGCACGCCCTACGTCACGACGATCATCACCGGCGTGGTCGTGATGATCTTCGCGGGACTGTTGCCGATCGGACTGGTCGGCGAACTGGTCAGCATCGGCACCCTGTTTGCTTTCGCGGTCGTCTGTGCGGGCGTGCTGGTGCTGCGCATCACGGAGCCCGCGCTGATCCGCCCTTTTCGCGCGCCGTTTGTTTACGTCACCGCGCCGCTTGGTGCGGTTTCGTCGGTGTTTCTGATGCTTGGCCTTCCACTCGACACCTGGCTGCGTTTCGGGGGGTGGCTGGTGATCGGGCTTGCGATCTATGGCCTCTATGGATTCCGGAACAGCCGCCTTACAGCGGCGCGACCGGCGCGGGCTTAAACGCCCTGGGCTTTAAGCCTCCGCACCGAACGATGTAATAAGCAGGGCGTCCGACACGGGAGATTTGATGGACCCGGTTTTCACAACCAGCGAGACCGCAACCGCAATCCCGATCTGGTTCGTCAACGCGGCGAACTATGCCGGGGTGCGGGAGCGCCTCGATGCTCCCGCGCGTGCCTATGCCGATGCAGCGGGTTTTGAGCCGCGCGCAGGCCGTTCCGTGCTGCTGCCGGGGAATGGCGGGCTCGCCGGCGTCCTGTTCGGGATCGAAGCTGCCGACGAACTCAAAGACCCGTTTCTGCCCGGCCTCCTGTCGCCATCGCTTCCGCCGGGCGTCTACCGGTTTGCAGGCGATCCGCACGACGCGCGGCTCGCGGCGCTCGCGTTTGCGCTCGGCTCTTACCGCTTCACGCGCTATCGCAAGACGGAGGCCCGCCAGGTCAGTCTCGTCCTGCCGCAGAGCGTGGACCGCGCCGAACTCGACCGCATCGTCGAAGGCGTGACGCTGGCGCGCGACCTCATCAACACGCCGGCCAACGACATGGGGCCGGCCGAACTGGAGGCTGCGGTCCGCGCGCTCGCCGCGCGCCACGGCGCCGAAATCAGCGCGGTCGTCGGGCACGATCTGCTGACGCAAAATTTTCCGCTTGTCCATGCTGTCGGTCGCGCGTCGGAGCGCAGCCCGCGGCTGATCGCGCTGACATGGGGCGACGCGAACCATCCGCGCGTGACGCTGGTCGGCAAAGGCGTCTGCTTCGACTCCGGCGGGCTCGACATCAAGCCCGACAGCGCGATGCTGCTGATGAAGAAGGATATGGGCGGCGCCGCGACCGTGCTGGCGCTGGCACACATGATCATGGATCGCGGCCTGAAGGTCCGGCTCTCGGTCCTGATCCCGGCGGTCGAGAATTCGATTTCCGGCAGCGCGTTCCGGCCGCGCGATGTCTACGCGGCGCGCAACGGGTTGACGGTCGAAGTCGGCAATACCGATGCCGAGGGCAGGCTGGTGCTGGCGGATGCGCTGGCGCTCGCCGACGAAGACGCGCCGGACCTGCTGATCGACATGGGAACGCTCACCGGCTCCGCGCGTGTCGCGCTCGGTCCTGATGTGCCGCCGTTCTATACCGATGACGAGGCACTGGCCGCGGCGCTCGCCCGGCACGCTTTCGGCGAGCACGATCCGGTCTGGCGACTGCCGCTCTGGATGCCGTACAGCGATATGCTGGATTCCAAGGTCGCGGATCTCAATAACGTCAGCAGCGGCAGCTTCGCGGGTTCGATCATTTGCGCGCTGTTCCTCAAGCGGTTCGTGCGGAGGGCGAAATCCTGGCTGCATCTCGACATTTATGCCTGGACGCCCGCGTCGAAACCGGGAAGGCCCGAAGGCGGCGAATGCCAGACCGCGCGCGCTCTCTATGCGCTGCTGGCCGAGCGCTACGCCTGAGCAACCGGCACATGCGCGGCTTCGATCCCCGCCTCACCCCGGCCCGCCCCGATCTCGCGGCGAAAGCGCTCGAGGGAAAGGTGGAAGCGGCGCGGTACGCCGAAGGCCGCCTCTACGAGGTCATCGAGCCGCAGGCGCCGCTGCGTACCGCGCCCGCGCCCGACGCAGCGCTCGCGACCGAAGCGCTCAAGGGCGAGCGCGTTACGATCTACGACACCAATGCCGAAGGCTGGGCCTGGGGCCAGCTTGTGGCCGACGGCTATGTCGGATGGCTGCCAGCCAACGCGCTTGTCCCGCCGGGTCCGGAGCCGACGCATAAGGTCATCGCGATCCGCACGCTCGCGTTTCCGGGCCCGTCGATCAAGCTGCCGCCGCTCGAAGCACTGCCGCTCGGCGCGAGTGTCGCCGTCGCGCGAATGGACGGGCGAATGGCCGTGACCCGCTCTGGCGCCTGGGTGCCCGCGTCCCACCTCGCGCCGCTCGAGAGCCGCGAGGATGATTTCGTCGGCGTGGCCGAGCGGTTCATCGGCGTTCCGTATCTTTGGGGAGGCAAGACGGCGCTGGGGCTCGACTGTTCGGGGCTTGTCCAGGTTGCGCTGACCGCATGCGGCATTTCATGCCCGCGGGACAGCGACATGCAGGAGGCGGCGTTCTTCGCGGCTGCCGGGCAGGCGGGCGCACCGCGGCGCAACGGCCGATCTGCGGCGCGGCGATCTGGTGTTCTGGAAAGGCCACGTTGCCATCGCGCGCGACCGCGACTCGCTGATACACGCCAACGCCTTTCACATGGCGGTCGCGATCGAGCCGGTCGCCGAGGCCGTCGCGCGCATCCGCCAATCGGGCAGCGAAATTATCAGTGTCCGCAGGCCGGTAAGCCGCCCTTAAGATTATGGTTGTTGCTCTGACAGGTTGGCCACGAAAATTACAATACCGCCCGATCCCGTGGTACAGGTAGCGAAGCCGCTTCGGCTGATCTCGCTCTTGGCTGGGAGGCGCAGCGATGAGCACTATCGAGCCCGGTTCGCAGACCGTCCATCCGGCAGTACCGCCCGGCGCACTGTCGCCCGCGCTGCGGCATCCGAATTTCTGGATCAGGGAACTGCCGTTTACGGTGGTGCTTCTGCTCACGCTCGGCGGAGTAGCCTACACCAGCTATTCGAAGCAGCCGATTGAAGGCTACTGGGAAATCCTGGCTCCCGTCATCGCGCTCGTCTGCATCGGTTACGGCTGGCGCGAGGCGAACGACAAAATGGCGCGGCTGCGTCTGGTCGCGACGCAGGCGGCCCACTGGATTGCGTTCCTCGTCGTAATGAACTTGCTGCTCCTGACGAGCGTACAGCGGGTGTTCACGTCGAGCGCGGCCGGCATTGCGATCTTCACCCTGCTGGCGCTCGGCACGTTCACCGCGGGCGTGCATGTCCTGTCCTGGCAGGTCTGTCTGCTCGGGCTGATCATGGCGCTCGGCATTCCGGCGATTGCCTGGATCGAGAATTCGGCGCTGATCGTTTTCCTGATCGTCGGAGTTGTCGCAGGAATTGCCGCCGTGGTGTGGTGGCATTTCCGCGAGCGCCGCGCGCACGGCTGAATTATGTCCCGGCACGGGAGTGGGACGAAACGGGGCGGCGCGGATTTTTCAAAGTTGGGCAGGAGGCCCACGCCTGACGCTTGCGTTCGGGACGCGCGTGTATCAACCTGTGCTCCGGAAGTGGTTCGCGGTGCGGCGTTACGCGCCGATCAAAAAAACCATCGGGGAGGGCAATGATGAAACATTCAATCCGTATTGCGTTTGCGGGACGCAGCAGCAGCTGTTGCGCTTGTAACGGCGGCGCTGACGCCGCGGGCGCATGCCGATTTACAGATCGACCGCGGCAAATACCTCGTCGTGATCGCCGGCTGTAACGACTGTCATACGCCCGGATTCTTCCTGGGCAAGCCGGACATGGCCAAATATCTCGGGGGCTCGGACGTGGGCTTCGAGATTCCGGGCCTCGGTCTGTTCAACGGCCGGAACATCACGCCGGACAAAGAGACCGGAATTGGTGCCTGGACGGACGAGCAGATCGCGACCGCGATCACGACAGGAAAGCGTCCTGATGGCCGCCAGCTTGCGCCGATCATGAACTACGCCTCGTTTTCGTATCTGACCAAAGAAGACGTAGCGGCGATCATCGCATATTTGCGGAGCATTCCGGCGGTCAACAACAAGGTGCCCGGACCGTTCAAGCCCGGTGAAAAGGCGCCGATCTTCACGTTCAGGGTGCTGCCGCCGGGCGAGATGGTCGCACAGGCGCCCAAATAGGCGGCCTCCGCCCCGGCAACGGCCACTACTGTCGGCCGGTTACTGCGCCACCACGCCGGTCGGCGCAGTTTCCAGATTGAACGCGGCGGCGAACAGCGCGCGCGTATAGTCGGTCTGCGGATTCCTGAACAGGTCGGCGGCAGCGCCGGCCTCGACCACCTTGCCGTGCCGCATCACCAGCAGCCGGCTCGCCAGCGCGGCGACCACGCGAAGGTCGTGCGAGATGAACAGATAGGTGAGATTGCGCCGCTTCTGAAGGTCGCGCAGCAGATCGACCATCTGCGACTGGATCAGCATGTCGAGCGCGCTGGTCGGCTCGTCGAGCACGACGAAGGTCGGTTCGAGCACGATCGCGCGCGCGACCGCGATGCGCTGGCGCTGGCCGCCGGAGAATTCGTGCGGAAACCGGAAGCGCGTCGAAGGATCGAGCCCGACGTCGCGTGAGGGCGCGCACCACGCGGGCATCGCGCTCGCGCTCCGTCATGCCCGGACTGTGGACCGGCGAGGCCTTCCTTGACGATGTCCGCGACCGACAGCCGCGGCGAGAGCGAACCGTAAGGGTCCTGAAACACGATCTGCATGTCGCGGCGGAACGGCCGCATCTGTTTGAAGCGGAGCCCCTGCAGCTGCTTGCCCATGAAGACGATCGGTCCGTCGGATGAAATCAGCCGCAGGATGGCGAGCCCGAGCGTGGTCTTGCCGGAGCCGGATTCGCCGACCACGCCGAGCGTCTCGCCCTTGCGCAGATCGATGCTGACGCCATCGACCGCCTTGATGTGGCCGACGACCTTGCGCAGCACGCCGCGCTTGATCGGAAACCAGACCTTGAGATCGGTCGTCTGCAGCACCAGCGGCGCGTCGGGCTGCGGCGGCGCGGGATCGGGCTTCGGCTCCGCGGCCAGAAGCGCGCGCGTATAGGGATGCTTCGGCGCCGTAAATACGCCGCTCGACCGCGCCCTGCTCGACGATTTTGCCTGCTTTCATCACGCAGACCGTCTGCGCGATCTTGCGCACGATGCCGAGGTCGTGAGTGATGAACAGCAGCGACATGCCGAGCCGCTTCTGGATGTCTCTGCAGCAGCTCGATGATCTGCGCCTGCACGGTGACGTCGAGCGCGGTGGTCGGCTCGTCCGCGATCAGCAGGTCGGGCTCGTTGGCCAGCGCCATGGCGATCATGACGCGCTGGCGCTGGCCGCCGGAAAGCTGATGCGGATAAGCGCCAAGCCGGCTTTGCGGGTCCGGGATGCCGACCTGCGTCAACACTTCCAGCGTCCGCGCGCGCGCGGCGGCGCCGGTCAGGCCGCGATGCAGCAGCAGAATCTTCGCCGATCTGCTTCTCGATAGTGTGCAGGGGATTGAGCGACGTCATCGGCTCCTGGAACACGATGGTGATGTCGTCGCCGCGCACGCGCCGCATGGCGCTCTCGTCAAGCGGAAGAAGATCGCGGCCCTTGAACATGATTTCGCCCGACGGGTGCGATGCCGCCGGGTAGGGCAGGAGCTTGAGGATCGAAAGCGCCGTCACCGATTTGCCCGAACCGGATTCGCCGACCAGCGCCACGGTCTCGCCTTTGCCGATATCGAACGAGACGCGGTCGACAGCGAGCGTCGTGCGCCCGCCCGGGCGGAAAGCAACGGAGAGATCGCGGACGACAGCAGGGTTTCGGTCGCTCATGCGTCAACGTCTTTCCGCGGGTCGAAGGCGTCGCGCACCGCTTCGCCGATGAAAATCAGCAGCGACAGCATCAGCGCCACGGTGAAGAACCCGGTGAGGCCGAGCCACGGCGCCTGCACGTTGGACTTGCCCTGGGACAGCAGTTCGCCGAGCGACGGCGAGCCCGGCGGCAGGCCGAAGCCGAGGAAATCGAGCGCGGTCAGCGTCATCACCGACGACGACATGATGAACGGCAGGAACGTCATGGTCGCCACCATGGCGTTGGGCAGCAGGTGGCGGAACATGATGACGGCGTTCGATACGCCAAGCGCGCGCGCCGCCTCGATGTATTCGAAATTGCGGCCGCGCAGAAATTCGGCGCGCACCAGGCCGACAAGGCGCACCCAGGAGAACAGCAGCAGAATGCCGAGCAGCACGAAAAATCCCGGCACCAGCACGGACGCTACGATCAGCAGCAGATAAAGCTCGGGCATCGAGGTCCAGATCTCGATGAAGCGCTGGAACAGAAGATCGATCCAGCCGCCGAAATAGCCCTGCACCGCGCCGGCCGCGACGCCGATGATCGACGAGACGATGGTCAGGATCAGGCCGAACAGCACCGAAATCCGGAAGCCGTAGATCAGCCGCGCCAGCACGTCGCGGCCCTGGTCGTCGGTGCCCAGCCAGTTGTATTCGAGATCGCCGCAGCTTTTGAGACCCTTGCGTTCGACCACGGATTTGCATTCGGCCTCGGTCAGCATCCACGTCGGCTTCGACGGCGCAGGCGTCGGCAGATCGAGATTGTGGGTGTCGTAGGAATAGTGGATCGGCGGCCAGACCATGCTGCCGCCCTTGTCCGCGATCAGCTTCTGAAGGAACGGATCGCGGTAGTCGGTCGCGGTCTCGAAATCGCCGCCGAACGTGGTTTCCGGATAGGTGAAGATCACCGGGAAATACGACTTGCCGGCATAGCTGACATAGAGCGGCTTGTCGTTGGCGATGAATTCGGCGAACAGCGAGATCACGAACAGCACGAGAAAAAGCCAAAGCGACCAGAAGCCGCGCCGGTTGGTCTTGAAATTCTGCCAGCGCCGCCTGTTGATCGGGGACAGCGCAAGGCGCCGCGGCAAAGGCTCGGGACCGAGCGGCCCCGTCGGCGAGTCCGCCGGCATCAGATCCGGCGCATCCATCCTCCTGTTTTCGGGCGTCGCGCGGGGCGCTTCGCGGGTCTTGTCGTCCACCTCACACCTCCCGCGTTTCGAAATCGATGCGCGGATCGATCCAGGTGTAGGTCAGGTCGGAAATCAGATTCACGACCAGCCCGACCAGGGCGAAAATGTAGAGGTTGGCGAACACCACCGGATAATCGCGGTTGAGCACGCTCTCGAAGCTCAACAGCCCGAGGCCGTCGAGCGAAAAGATGGTTTCGATCAGGAGCGAGCCGGCGAAGAAGGCGCCGACGAATGCGCGCGGGAAAGCCGGCAATCACCAGCAGCATGGCGTTGCGGAAAATGTGGCCGTAGAGCACCTGCCGTTCGGAGCAGCCCTTGGCGCGCGCCGTCAGCACGTATTGCTTGCGGATCTCTTCGAGGAACGAGTTTTTGGTCAGCAGCGTCATGGTGGCGAACGCGGCGAGCCCCATCGACACGATCGGCAGCGTCAGGTGCCAGAAATAGTCGAGGATCTTCTGCCACCACGGAAACTGCGCCCAGCCGTCGGAGGTCAGTCCGCGCAGCGGGAAAATGTCGAAGAACGAGCCGCCGGCGAACAGAATGATGAGCAGGATGGCGAACAGGAAGCCGGGAATGGCGTAGCCGATGATGATCACGCCGGAGGTCCACACGTCGAACTGCGAGCCGTCGCGCACCGCCTTGCGGATGCCGAGCGGGATCGAGATCAGATAGGTAGATCAGCGTCATCCAGATGCCGAGCGAGATCGAAACCGGCAGTTTCTCCTTGATGAGCTGCAGCACGCTGACGTCGCGGAAATAGCTTTTGCCGAAATCGAAGCGCACGTAGTTCCACAGCATCAGAAAGAAGCGCTCGTAGGCCGGCTTGTCGAAGCCGAACTGCTTTTCCAGGCTCTTGATGAATTCGGGATCGAGGCCCTGCGCGCCGCGGTATTTGGAATTGACGTCGATCTGGGCGCCCGACTGGAGCGCGCCGCGGCTGCCGAAGTCGCCGCCGGCCGAGCCGGAGATGCGCGAGGTCGCGCCGGTATCGTTGCCGGACAGTTGCGCGATGACGCGCTCGACCGGGCCGCCGGGCGCGAACTGCACCACGACGAACGACACCAGCATGATCCCGAAGATGGTGGGGATCATGAACAGGACGCGGCGGACGATGTAGGCGGTCATCGGACTCCCAATGCGTTCCGGCGAACCGCGACCTGTCGATGTGACGGCACGAGCATATCGGTCCTTACGCGCGACCGGTGCCGTCTAGCATGGCGTTTAGCCCGCCCGCTGGATTTTCGCCGCCTTTTCGGGGTCATACCACCAAGTTTCCGGGATGCCGCGGAAATAGCGCGGCTGCGCCGGCGGGCGGCCGAACACGTCCCAATAAGCGATCCAGTGCGACGGCTTGTACCAGTGCGGAATCCAATAGCGGCCGGCGCGGATCACCCGGTCGAGCGCGCGGCAGGCGGTCGCCAGCGCGGGCCGCGTCGGCGCGGCAATGATCGCGTCGATCAGCGCGTCGATCGCCGGATCGGCCATGCCGGCGAGATTGTTGGAACCCTTCAGCGCTGCGGCCTGCGAGGAGAAAAACGAGCGCAGCGAATCGCCGGGCGTCGCGGAAAAGCTGAACCGGTCGACGGTGATGTCGAAATCGAAGCCGTCGCGCCGGGCGCGGTATTGCACCGGATCGACGATCCGCAGCGAGGCGTCGATGCCGAGCGATGCCGAGATTTTTGATGAACGGCATGTGATGCGGCTCGAACGTCGGCTCGTCGATCAGGAATTCGATGCGTGATCGGCTCGCCGTTCGGCAGCATGCGCTTGCCGTCCGTGACGGGCAGCCGGCATCCTTGAGCAGCTGCGTCGCCTTGCGCAGCAGCGCGCGGTCCTGGCCGGAGCCGTCCGACACCGGCGGCACATAGGGCTCGCCGAACACCTCGTCCGGCACGCGGCCGCGGAACGGCTCGAGCAGCGCGAGCTCATCGGCGCCGGGCTTGCCCTGCGCCATCATGTCGGAGTTCTGAAACACCGAGATGGTGCGCTCGTAGGAGCCGTACATGATCGTCTTGTTGGTCCATTCGAAATCGAACGCGTTGCACAGCGCCTCGCGCACGCCGCGGATCGGCGAATTTCGGCCGCCGCGTATTGATGAACCAGCCCTGCGCGCCGGACGGCGTGTCGTCGGGCAATAATGTCTTTCTTGACGCGGCCGTCCTTGAATGGCCGGAAAATCGTAGCGCGTCGCCCAGGTGCGCGACGTGAATTCCTCGCGGAACAGATAATTCCCGGCGGTAAAGCCCTCGAAGCCGACATCGCGGTCGCGATAATACTCGAAGCGCACGATGTCGAAATTGTTGTGGCCGCGCGACACCGGAAGCTCGGCGCCCCACCAGTCCTTGACGCGCTCGTATTCGATGTAGCGTCCCGGCTCGAAGCGGCCGACCCGGTAAGGGCCGGAGCCGAGCGGAACGTCGAGCGTCGATTCCTCGAACGGCTTCGCCGCGTAATAGGCGCGCGAAAAAATCGGCAGGCCGGCGACAAACAGCGGCACGTCGCGGGCGCGGCTGGGCGCGAACGTGACGACCACGCTCGCGTCGCTCTCGGCCCTGGCGCCGGTGAAATCGCGCAGCGACTGGGTGATGAGCGGATGGCCTTTTTCCTTGAGAATATTGAGCGAAAACGCGACGTCATGGGCGGTCAGCGGCGTGCCGTCGTGAAATCGGGCCTCCGGCCGGATGAAAAACTCGGTAGGTGAGGCCGTCGGCCGAGCGCCGCACTTTGGCGGCGGCGAAACCGTACATGGCGTCGGGTTCGTCGCCGGAGCGCGCCATCAGCGTCGCGAAGGTCAACTCCATGCCCTGGGCGGCGTCGCCTTTGAGGATGTAGCTGTTGAGCGAATTGAAGGTCAGGAAGTTCTGGTTGAACTGCCGGTCCGGGCCGATTTGCGAAAACGTCCCGCCCTTGGGCGCGCGCGGATCGACATAGCGGAAATGCGGGAAAGTCGGGCGGATAGGCGAGGTCGCCGAAGGCCGAAATTCCGTGCGCCTCGACCGCTTCCTCTGCACGGGCAGGCGAGACTGGTGTGCGCAACGAAGCAAGGGCCGCGGCGGAAACGAGCGCAAGGACGTGCCGCCGGGTGGGGCGGATCATCGGGTCAGTCGCGTGCATGCTTGCCTTGAAGCTTTGCGGCTTCCGAAACGACGCCTCGAGCGGACGGCGGGGTCACTGGCGGCTTCCGGTCTTGGCCGCCTTCTCCGCGTCCCACCACCAGATCGTCGGGAACGCCGACGCGCCATATTTCGGCAGCGGGTCGGGCCGGCCGAAACGGTCCCAGCGGGCGGTGCGCTGCTTGCCATAGGTCCATTGCGGAACGACGTAGTGATTCCAGAGCAGCACGCGATCGAGCGCTTTGGTTGCGGCGACGAGATCGGCGCGGTTCTTCGCGAAGATCACCTGGTCGATCATCGCATCGACCGCCGGATTTTTGATTCCGATCAGGTTGAGCGAGCCGGGCTGGTCGGCGGCCTGCGAGCCCCAGAAGCCGCGCTGTTCGTTGCCTGGGGAAAGCGATTCGCCCCATGAATTGGTGATGATGTCGAAATCCCAGTTGCGCAGCCGGTTCTCGTATTGCGCCTCGTCGACGGTCCGGACATTGACGCCGATGCCGAGCCGGTCAAGCGACGGTTTGTAGAACAGGAACACGCGTTCGAAATTTGGGTCGTCGGCAAGGAATTCGACCGTGTACGGCTCGCCGGTTTTGCTGTTGACCAGCCGTTCGTTGCGAATTTCGTAGCCGGCCTCTTTGAGCAGCCGCACCGCGTCGCGCAGATTTCCGCGCACTGCCTGCGGATTGCCGCCGACAGGATTGGTGTAGGGGGTGGTGAAAACTTGCGGCGGCACCTTGTCGCGAACGGTTTCCAGGATTTCGAGTTCGCGCCCCGCCGGCAGTCCGCTCGATGCCAGTTCGGTGCCCTCGAAATAGCTGGCGATGCGCTTGTATTGCCCGAAGAAAATCTGCTTGTTCATCTCCTCGAAATCGAATGCGTAGTTGAACGCAAGCCGCACCCGCGGGTCCTGAAACTTCGCCCGGCGGATGTTGAATGCGAAAGCCTGCATCACGCCGACGCTGGTGACGGGAAATTCCTCGAGCACCACGCGGCCTTCCTTGACCGCGGGAAAGTCATAGGCGGTGGCCCAGTTCTTGGCGCTGTTCTCGATCCGCCAGTCGACGGTGTCGCCCTTGAACGCTTCGAGCGCCACGGTGGTATCGCGAAAATATTCGAACCGCAGTTCGTCGAAATTGTCGCGGCCGACATTGACGTTGAGCTTCTTGCCCCAATAGTCCTTCACGCGCTCGAACACGACGCTGCGGCCGGGAGAAAATTCCTTGATGCGGTACGCACCGCTGCCGAGCGGCGGCTCGAGCGTGGTCGCACTGATGTCGCGCCGGTTGCCGTTTTTGTCGGTGCCTTCCCACCAGTGCTTCGGCAGCACCATAAGCTGGCCGACGATCTGGGGCAGTTCGCGGTTGCCGGGCGAATCAAATGTGAAGGTCACATCGCGGTCGCCGGATTTCTCCACCTTGACGACGTGACGGTAGTAGGCGCCGAACTGCGGGCTGTTTTTCCTGAAGGCTTCGAACGAAAAAATTACGTCGTCGGGCGTGACCGGCCTGCCGTCGTGCCACCGCGCCTCCGCGCGCAGGCGATACGAAACGTATGAGAAGTCGTCCGGATGGCTGACGGCTTCGGCGAGCAGTCCGTACTCGGTGGACACCTCGTCGAGCGACGGGATCAGCAGCGTGTCGTAAATGAAGCTGACGCCGGTTGCGAGCGTGCCTTTTACGCCCGTGACCACGAGGTTGAAATTGTCGTAGGTGCCGATCGCGATCTGGCGCGCCGCGCCGGCCTTGGGCGCATCGGCATTGACGTAGTCGAACTGCCTGAAGCCGGGGGGATATTTCAGGTCGCCGAACAGCGACAGACCATGACGCCACGCCGGTTCCTGCGCCTGCGCGGGCGTGGTCCAGGACGGGCACGGGAAGCCGCGCAGCTACGGTCGAGAGCAGGGCGGACACGAGCAGGGATCGGCGGTTCAATGCAGTGCTCCCATACAGCCCTAGCCGCCCGAAACGGGCGGCCGGCAGCGCTGATTAGGTGCTTTTGAATTAAGGCGCCAGCGTGCCGGCCCGCGCCGCGACACCGGGGACATCACATCCCTGTGCGCGAAGGAGGCGCGGAACAGGGCCGAAAGCCCGTTACTTGCCCGCTTACTTCTCCGCGGGGGCCGGCTTGGCCGCAGGCGCCGCACCTTCGGCCGGGGCCGGCTGGCTTTGCGCCGTGGGCAGCGGCTGCGGGCTTTTCGACAACGTATTGAGATAGGCGATCACGTCGGCGCGCTGCTTTTCGTTCTTGATGCCGGCGAACGTCATGGCGGTTCCCGGCACATCCGCGCGCGGATCGTCGAGCCACTTGTTCAGCGCCTCGAACGTCCAGGTGCCGCCAAGCGCCTTCAATGCGTCGCTGTAATGGAATCCGGCCACGGAGGCGACCGGACGGCCAACCACGCCGTAAAGGTCAGGGCCGACTTTTGGGCCGAGGCCCTCCTGGAGGTTGTGACAAATCTGGCATTGCTTGGCCACCTGCGCGCCGTGATCGACCGAAGCGCTCGCCAGCAGGGTCTCGATCGGCTGTGCCGCGGCCTTCGGCTCTCCGGCCTTGGCCGGCTGCTCTTCCTTCACCGCGATCTCGTAACCGGGCTTGGCCGGCGCCGGCCGCGTGAAGATTGCGCCCGAGGCAATGTGAACTACCAGCAGGACCAGGCAGGTCCCCAGCAGCGCACCGAGAATTTTGTTGATTTCGAACGAATTCATCGCTGAATGGCTCCGGGGCGAGCAATCGAGGGCGGCGCAGAGATAGCCGGTTTGCCGCGCGTTTTGCAACCCGTATAAACGGGGTTTTTGCGCAAGCGATGGCTGAAGTTCTGATTCTCATTCCAGCCCGCATGGCGGCCACCCGCCTTCCGGGAAAGCCGCTTGCCGACATCGCCGGAATGCCGATGATCGTGCACGTGCTGCGCCGCGCGGAAGCCGCGGCACTCGGGCCGGTCGTGGTCGCGACCGATTCGCCCGAAATCGAAGCCGTGGTACGCGGTGCCGGCGGCCGCGCCGTCATGACCGGCTCCGGGCATGCTTCCGGCTCCGACCGGATTTTCGAGGCGCTTGGCAAAGTCGACCCCGGCAGGACAATGCCGGTTGTCGTCAACGTTCAGGGCGATCTGCCGACGCTGGAGCCCGCAATGATCGCCGCGTCGGTCGCGCTGCTCGCCGACCCCGCGGTCGACATCGCCACGCCCGCCGCGGAGATTACCACCGTGGAGGAGCGCGACAGCCCCGCTGTGGTCAAGGTCGTGGGGACGCCGGTCGGTCCTGCGCGGTTGCGGGCGCTTTATTTTACGCGCGCAGCGGCTCCGTACGGCGAAGGGCCGCTTTACCATCACATCGGACTTTATGCGTTCCGTCGCGCGGCGCTCGAACGGTTCGTGAGCCTGCCGCAATCGCCGCTGGAACAGCAGGAAAAGCTGGAGCAGTTGCGGGCGCTGGAAGCCGGAATGCGCATCGATGTGGCGATTGTCGATGCCGCTCCGTTCGGCGTCGATACGCCCGCCGATTTGGCGCGGGCGCGCGCCGTGCTATCGGATCGTTCATGAAGCAAAGAAAGCGGATCGCATATCAGGGCGAGCCAGGCGCCAACTCGCACATCGCGTGCATCCAGGCCTTCCCGGGCTACGAGCCGTTGCCGTGTCCGACTTTCGAGGACGCGTTCGCCGCGGTGCGCACCGGCCGGGCGAGGCTCGCCATGATTCCGATCGACAATTCGGTCGCGGGCCGCGTGGCCGACATCCATCACCTGATGCCGAAATCGGGCCTGCACATCGTCGCGGAGTGGTTTCTGCCGGTGCAGCATCAGCTCATGGCGCCCAAGGGGGCGACGCTGAAGACCATCAAGACGGTCGAGAGCCATGTCCACGCGCTCGGCCAGTGCCGAAACATCATTCGCAGTCTCCGCGTCAAGGCCGTGGTCGCCGCCGATACCGCGGGTGCCGCCCGCGAGGTGGCGGAAGCGGGCGACGTTACCCGCGCCGCTCTGGCGACAAGGCTCGCGGCGAGGATCTACCGGCTGAAAATCCTCAAAACCGACGTCGCCGATGCGGCCCACAACACCACCCGCTTCGTCGTGCTGGCCCGCAAGCCGAAATGGGCGAGCCGCAAGACGCGGCGCGTGGTGACCACGTTCGTGTTCGAAGTGCGCAACATCCCGGCCGCCCTGTACAAGGCGCTGGGCGGCTTCGCCACCAACGGCATCAACATGACCAAGCTCGAAAGCTACATGGTCAACGGCAACTTTTCCGCTACCCAGTTCTATGCCGACGTACAGGGCCATCCGAAGGATCCGGCGCTGGCGCTGGCGCTCGACGAGCTGGAGTTCGTGTCGCAGCCGAAGACGCTGAAAATTCTCGGGGTTTATCCGGCGCACCGCTTTCGCGAGACGATCAAATAGGACAACGTATGTGCGGGTAGGCTGGGCGGCGTTCAGGGGACTGCTTGATGGCCAAGGAAGATGCGAAGGTCTGGCGGACGTTACATCTCAAGTTCACTCTTCCGGGCGCCGATTTCGGACCAGCTGCTGTCGGTGATGCGGTCGGCGGCGCCATTCTTCCAGATATTTGGAAACGCGAACTTCCGGCTGTTGCGCAATGCCGACGACCCGACGCGTTTCATCCAGGTGATCGAGTACGAGACCAATCAGGCCTTCGAGATCAACCGCCAGTCGCTTGCGAGCGACATGCGCTTCCAGACTTACATCCAGGCGTGGCGCGCAATGCTGCCCGGTGCGCTGGAAATCGACGTCTATCAGGAAGTCTGACGGTCTTTTATTCCCGCGCGAGGGGCAGGCGCCGCTAGATCGTCTGATTGTATTCGCCGACTTCGCTGTGCGTGCGAAGCACGGCGTCGACGGCCTTGAACATATCGCGCATCCGCGCTTCCGATACCGGGCTTTCGACCACCACGACAAGCTCCGGCTTGTTCGACGAGGCCCGCACCAGGCCCCAGGTGCCGTCCTCGACCGTGACGCGCACGCCGTTCACCGTCACAAGGTCGCGGATCGGCAGGCCGGAGACTTTGCCGCCGTTTTTCTGTTCCGCCTGGAAGTGCTTCACCACGGCATCGACCACGCCGTATTTTTCTTCGTCGGCGCAATGCGGCGACATTGTCGGGGACGACCATGTTTTCGGCAGCGCGTTTTTCAGGTCCGCCATGCTCTTTCCGGGATTACGGTCGAGCATGTCGCAGACCGCAAACGCGAAAATCAGTCCGTCGTCGTAGCCGCGGCCGAACGGCCGGTTGAAGAAAAAGTGGCCGGATTTCTCGAAGCCGGCGAGCGCGCCGATCTCGTTGACGCGGCGCTTCATGTACGAATGGCCGGTTTTCCAGTAATCGGTCCGCGCGCCGTTTTTGATCAGCACGGGATCGGTGGCGAACAGCCCGGTCGACTTCACGTCGGCGACGAACAGCGCGTTCGGATGCTGGGCCGAGATGTCGCGCGCCAGCATCACGCCGACCTTGTCGGCGAAAATCTCCTCGCCCTCGTTGTCGACCACACCGCAGCGGTCGCCGTCGCCGTCGAAGCCCAGCGCCACGTCGGCCTTGTGCGCGAGGACGGCGTCGCGCATGGCGTGCAGCATCTTCATGTCTTCGGTGTTCGGATTGTAGTTCGGGAAGGTATGGTCGAGTTCGCAGTCGAGCCGTATCACCTCGCAGCCGATCGCTTCGAGCACCTGGGGCGCGAACGCGCCGGCGGTGCCGTTGCCGCAGGCGCACACCACCTTCAGGTGGCGCTTGAGCTTCGGCCGCTTGGTCAGGTCGGCGATGTACTTCTCGCGAAAATTCTCGACGAACGCGTAGCTGCCGCCGTCCCGCTCCCTGAAGTTCGCGCCGAGCACGATCTCCTTGAGCCGGCTCATCTCGTCCGGGCCGAACGTCAGCGGCCGGTTCGCGCCCATCTTCACGCCGGTCCAGCCGTTGTCGTTATGGGACGCGGTGACCATCGCGACACAGGGAGCATCAAGCTCGAACTGCGCGAAGTAGGCCATCGGCGTGACGGCGAGCCCGATGTCGAGCACGCGGCATCCCGACGCGATCAGGCCGTTGGTCAGCGCCATTTTGATCGACGCCGAATAGGAGCGGAAATCGTGGCCGGTGACGATTTTCGGCTCGCGGCCGAGTTCGTGAATGAGGGTCCCGATGCCGAGGCCGAGTGCTTCGACGCCCATCAGGTTGATCTCGCTGCCGAACAGCCAGCGTGCGTCGTATTCGCGAAAGCCGGTGGCTTTCACCATCGGCTCCGATTTATAGGCGTAAGTATTGGGCTGGAGCTGGGGCTTTGGCCTGGGAAACATGCGTATTCGATCCGAATCCTTGCGCGCGGAGCAATATCCTAAACGGGTCGCGACCGGAATGGTTGCGGGCCTTGCCGTGTCGAACAACAGTCTATGTGCCGCGTAGTTTAGCACGTCTCGTTGCCGGAGCGGTTAGCGGATTGTCAGGCCACGGGTGTTTCGGATAGCGGCCGCGCATTTCGGCGCGAACCGCGGCGTAGCTGCCGCGCCAGAAGCCGGGCAGGTCGCGTGTCGTCTGCACCGGGCGGTGCGCGGGCGACAGCAGTTCGACGACCAGCGGCACCTTTCCGGCCGCAATCGAGGGATGGCGGTCGAGGCCGAACAGCTCCTGGACGCGGATGGCGATCTTCGGGCCGCCTTCCGCTTCATAGTCGATGGACGCCTGCGTGCCGGTTGGCGCTTCGAAGTGCGTCGGCGCTTCCGCCTCCAGACGCCGTTGCATCGGGAAGGGCAGGCGCGCCGTCAATGCGCCGGCGAATTCGTCGCCCGAAAGCTCGCTCAGCGCCGTCTTTCCCGCGAAGACCGCGGCAAGCCAGTCGATATCGGCGGACAGCGCGGCATCCGAAAGGTCGGGCCATTCGTCGCCTTCGGCTCGGCGCAGGAACATCACGCGATCGCGCCATTGCCGCAGCGCCCGCGTCCAGGGCAGCCGGCCGATGCCGAGCCGCGCGACACCCTCGGCGAGAGTGCGCGCCGCCGCCTCGTCGGCAACAGCGGGCAGCGGCTGCCCGGCGAACGCAATCGCACCGAGCCAGCGCAGCCGGCGCCTGCGCAGGCTGGCGCTCGCCGGATCGAACGCGGTTTCCTCGCTGGCCGTGATGCGGCCGGCAAAGCGCGCTTCGATGTCGGTGGGCGTGATCGCCGCGGCCGTCACGATGCGGGAGGCGGCAGCGCTGCCGGTGAGTTCGGCAACCGCGAGCCAAGGCTCGCGCGCAAGCGCCGATTTGGGATCGACCTGCGCGCCGCGGCCATTCGCCAGCAGGAACGCTCCATTGGCGCCGCGATTTTTGGCGATGCGTTCCGGATAGGCGAGAGCGAGCATCGCGCCGGTCGTCGGTTCCGCTCCGTCGCGTGGCTCGTCAGGGGCCGCTATCCCGGCCCAGCGTTCCGCCATCGAACGCGCATCGCGGGCGCGCGTCGAGCGGTCGCGGCGAAAGGCCTCGATGCGGTGCGCAAGATCGACGTCGTCGCCGCCAAGGCCGCGCTCGCCGATCAGCACCGCGATTTCGGCAGCCGCGAGCGCGGCTCCCCCGGCGGCGGCATCGACGACCATCCGAGCCAGTCTCGGTGGCAACGGCAGGCTTCGCAGCCTGCGGCCCTCGTCGGTGATGCGCCCGTCGGCGTCGATGGCGCCAAGCGTGGTGAGCAACGCGTTCGCTTCCGCAAGCGCAGCGCGCGGCGGCGGATCGAGGAAGCCGAGCTGGCCGGGCCGCGAACCCCATGCGGCGAGATCGAGCGCGAACGATGACAGATCGGCGGACAGGATTTCCGGCCGCGAGAATGTTTCGAGCGAAGCGGTCTGCGGTTCGTCCCAGAGCCGGTAGCAGATGCCCGGCTGCGTGCGGCCGGCGCGGCCGCGGCGCTGGTCGGCCGCCGCGCGTGACACGCGCACGGTTTCAAGGCGCGTGACGCCGACATCCGGCTCGTAGCGCGGAATGCGCGCAAGCCCGCTGTCGACCACGATGCGGACGCCCTCGATGGTCAGCGAAGTCTCGGCAATCGCGGTGGCAAGCACGATCTTGCGCCGGCCGGGCGGGGCGGGCGCGATGGCGCGATCCTGCTCGTGCGGTCCGAGTGCGCCGTAAAGCGATACGAGCTCGACCGCCCCGTCGAGGCGTCCGTCCAGCAGGCCCGCGGTGCGGCGGATTTCTGCCGTGCCCGGAAGAAACGCCAGCAGGGACCCGGTGTCGGCTCGCATCGCCCGCACAATGGCGTCAGCCATTTGCGGCTCGATCGGCCGCGCATCACGCCCGAGATAGCGGGTCTCGACCGGAAAGGCTCTGCCTTCCGATGCAATCACCGGCGCGTCCCCGAGCAGCCTCGCCACGCGCGCGCCGTCGATGGTCGCCGACATGGCGACCAGCCTCAGATCGTCGCGCAGACCCTGCTGCACGTCGCGGGCCAGCGCCAGTCCGAGGTCAGCATCGAGCGAGCGCTCGTGAAATTCGTCGAACAGTATGGCGGCGACGCCCTCCAGCATCGGATCGTCGAGCACGAGCCTTGTGAAAATCCCTTCGGTCAGGATTTCGATGCGCGTCCTGCGCGAAACCTTCGAGCCGAACCGTACCCGCAGACCGACGGTTTCGCCGACGCGCTCGCCGAGCGTGACGGCCATGCGCTCGGCCGCGGCGCGGGCCGCGATGCGGCGTGGCTCCAGCACCAGGATGCGCCGGTCCTTCGCCCACGGTTCCCGGGCGAGGACCAGCGGCACCCGCGTCGTTTTGCCCGCGCCGGGCGGCGCGACCAGAACGGCGGCGCGGTCCTCGCGCAGCGCGCCGGTCAATTCCGGAAGTGCCGCGTCGATCGGAAGCGGCGCGAGTTCCATCGCGCCGCTACTCGTCGCCAAGAAAATGCAGGATGGCGAAATTAAACAGTCGCGGGTCCTGCAGGAAGGCGAAGTGGCTGGTGTTGGGCAGGATCAAAAGCCCGGCATGGGGAATGGTGGCGGCGATATATTCGGTGTGCGCCCGCTTGATTGCTTCGTCGTGGTCCCCGTCGACGACCAGAACCGGCGTGTCGATCGTCTTGATCTGCGCGTCGGTCCAGTTCGGCTGCTCCGCCCACATCCTGCTGATCTGGTCGACGAATGCGTCGTACTCCTTCGGCGTTGCCGAATGGGCCGCGTATTCGTGGCCGGCGCGCTCGATGAAGCGCGCAAACGTCGGGTTTTTTTCGACATTTTCGACCACGCCCGACGTTACGGTGTTGGCGGCGAACGCGAACACCTTCCCGACGCGGTCCCGGTGCCGCATGGCAAGATCGAGCCCGATAATGGCGCCGTCACTCCAGCCGACGATGTCGGCTTTGCGGATTTTCAGCGCGTCCATCAGCGCCACGACGTCGTCGGCCATCAGATCGTAGCCGTACGGCCGCGCATCCCGCGTCGTGCGGCCGTGGCCGCGGCTGTCCATCACGATGACGGTATGATGCGGCGCGACCGCCCGCACCTGGTTCCCCCAATAGTCGGAATTGGAGAGCCCGCCGTGCAGAAAGATGACCGGAGTTCCGCTGCCGTACATCGCATAATGGATCGAGATACCGTTGGCCTGGACTTGGCCGCTGTGGACAGTCGCCACCGGCGCGGGCGTCGGCGGCAGCTGTTCCCACTGCTCGGTGGCCGCCGCCGGCAGGACCGCCAGAAAGACGAGGCACGCCAGCAGGGGGCGACCCCATGCGCCTGCACATCTCCGCCGCCGCGCCCGCGGAAGTGGGGGGAAATCTGCCATTTTCGACCTGCCCGTTCACTGCACGTGCCAATTCGCGCGAACCAACTATATTAGCGGGTATCATGCCCTCCGCACAAAAGTCGCAAGCTGCCGCTGCCGCCGTGCCCGCCGCAACTCCGGTGAAGAAAGGCGATCACGTCTTTCTCGTCGACGGCTCCGGCTACATTTTCCGCGCCTATCACGCCTTGCCGCCGATCAACCGCAAATCGGACGGCCTGCAGCTCAATGCCGTGTTCGGCTTCTGCAACATGCTCTGGAAGCTCCTTCGCGACATGAAGGAGGACAAGCCCACCCATCTCGCGGTTGTGTTCGACAAATCGGAGAAGACCTTCCGCACGGAAATGTATCCGGATTACAAGGCGCACCGGCCCGATCCGCCGGACGATCTGCGCCCGCAGTTCAAATACATACGCGAAGCCGTGCAGGCCTTCGATCTGCCGTGCCTCGAACAGAACGGCTTCGAGGCCGACGACCTGATCGCCACCTATGTGCGCGAGGCCCGCGAAGCCGGCGCGACGGTGGCCATCGTTTCATCCGACAAGGACCTGATGCAGCTCGTCGGCGACGGCGTCGTCATGTACGACACCATGAAGGACAAGAAAATCGGCCGCGACGAGGTGATCGAAAAATTCGGTGTGCCGCCGGAGAAGGTCATCGAGGTTCAGGCGCTGATCGGCGATTCCACCGACAACGTGCCGGGCGTGCCCGGGATCGGGGTCAAGACCGCCGCGCAACTGATCGGCGAATACGGCGATCTGGAAACGCTGCTCCAGCGGGCACCCGAGATCAAACAGGAGAAGCGCCGGCAGTCGCTGCTGGAACATGCCGAAAATGCGCGGCTGTCGAAAAAGCTGGTTACGCTCGATGCTCACGTCAAGCTCGATGTGCCGCTCGGCGAGCTGGCCGTCCACGAGCCGGATAACAAACGGCTGATCGGTTTCCTGAAAGCGATGGAATTTAATTCGCTGATGCGCCGGGTCGCGGAATTTTCGGGCGTCGATGCCGGGGAAGTCGAGGCGGAAGCACGGCTTGCGGGATTTCATCCGGGCGCCGCTCCTTCCGGCCCCATTGCCGACATTCCGGAGGATGATGGAAGGGAAGACCGCGGTGCAGCTTCGGCGGCACGGACGGCACCGTCCTCCCTGACCCTGCCGCTGACCGGCGGCGGAATGACGATCCGCCAGCCGACGGCCGGCGACCGGTCTGCGAATTTCGCCGCGGCGCCGCTGTCGCTCGCGGCGGCCCGCATCGAGGCCGCGCGCAACGCGAAGTTCGATCGCACCAGATACGCGACGGTGCGCACGCTGCCCGAGCTCAATGCCTGGATCGAGCGCGCGCGCAATGGCGGCATCGTCGCTGTCGAAACGTCCACGGTCGGCACCGATCCGATGCAGGCGGAGCTGTGCGGCATTGCGCTCGCGGTGGCGCCGAACGAGGCCTGCTACGTGCCGCTGTCGCATCGCCAGGGCGGCGAGGGCGCAGGCCTGTTCCGCGGCGATGTGGTCGCGGGGCAGATCGCCGAAGGCGCGGCGCTAGAAGCGCTCAAGCCGCTTCTGACCGATATCGGCGTTCTCAAGATCGGTCACGACCTGAAATTCGCCTGGCAGATGCTCGCACAGCGCGGCGTCGAGATCGCTGCCTGGGACGACACGATGTTGATGTCGTACGTGCTGGATGCGGGCCGCAACAGTCACGGCCTCGAAGCTCTTGCAGAGCGCACGTTCAATCATGCTGCCGCCGATATCAACGCCCTGATCAAGGCAGGCAAGACCAAAATCACATTTGATTCCGTCGGCCTCGACCGTGCGACCGAATACGCCGCCGAACGCGCCGACATCGTGCTGCGGCTGCATCGCGCGTTCAAGCCGCGCCTCGCCGCCGAGAAAGTCCTGACGGTCTACGAGACACTCGAGCGGCCGCTCGTTTCCGTGCTTGCGCGCATGGAACGGCGCGGCATCTCGATCGACCGTGACGTGCTGTCGCGGCTGTCCGGCGAATTCGCCCAGGAGGCCGCGAGCCTCGAAGCGGAGATCAACGCGGCGGCCGGCGAAACCATCAATCCCGGCAGTCCGAAACAGCTCGGCGACATTCTGTTCGGCAAGCTCGGCCTGCCCGGCGGCACCAAAACGAAGACCGGGCAGTGGGCCACCGGCGCCCGCGCGCTGGAAGAGCTTGCGGAACAGGGACACACGCTGCCGCAAAAGATTCTCGACTGGCGGCAGGTCTCGAAACTGAAATCGACCTATACGGATGCGCTGCCCGGATTCGTCAATCCGGCGACGCATCGGGTCCACACCAGCTATGCGCTGGCGTCGACTACAACCGGACGTCTGTCATCGTCCGATCCTAATTTGCAGAACATTCCGGTCCGCACCGAGGACGGCCGAAAAATTCGCCGCGCCTTCATTGCGGCGCCCGGGACCAAACTGGTATCGGCGGACTATTCGCAGATCGAGCTTCGTCTCCTGGCCGAGATCGCCGTCATCGAACCGCTGCAAAGGGCGTTCCGCGAAGGTCTCGACATTCACGCCATGACCGCCTCCGAAATGTTCGGTGTGCCGGTGAAGAACATGCCGGCCGAAATCCGCCGTCGCGCCAAGGCGATCAATTTCGGGATCGTTTACGGCATTTCGGCCTTCGGGCTTGCCAATCAGCTCGGCATTCCCCGCGAGGAAGCCGGCGCCTACATCAAGAAATATTTCGAACGCTTCCCCGGCATCCGCGACTACATCGAGGAGTCAAAGGCCTTCGCGAGACAGCACGGCTACGTACTCACGCTGTTCGGCCGCAAGTGCCACTATCCGGAGATCCGCGCGTCGAATGCGTCGGTCCGCTCGTTCAACGAACGCGCCGCGGTCAATGCCCGGCTGCAGGGCACCGCGGCCGACATCATCCGCCGCGCGATGGTCCGGATGGAGGATGCGCTTGCGCGGCAAAAGCTGTCCGCGCAGATGCTGTTGCAGGTGCATGACGAACTGGTTTTCGAGGTGCCGGATGCGGAGGTGGAAAAGTCGCTGCCGGTTATCAGGAAAGTGATGGAAGACGCACCGCATCCAGCGGTTACACTGTCCGTGCCGTTGCAGGTCGAAGCTCACGCGGCCGACAACTGGGACGCGGCGCATTAAATCGCCCGGGGGGCTATCATGCGAATGCTGCTGACGGTTATCGGCGTCATTGTCCTGATCATGGGACTGGTTTTCGTCGGGCAGGGCTCGGGATACTTCCCCTATCCGGCCACGAGCTTCATGGTCGATAACAGCGTATGGATCTATTACGGCGGCGCCATTGCGCTCGCCGGGCTTGCCGTCATCGTCTTTGCGGGAAGGTTCAGCCGGCGGTGAAGCCGCCGTCGACATACATGATCTGCCCGGTGCAAAAATCCGAAGCCGGCGACAGCAGATAGATCGCCATGCCGACGAGGTCCTCCGCTTCGCCGAGCCGCCCGAGCGGAATGCGCGACAGCGTGCGTGTGCGCGTGGCGTTGCCGACGTCGTCGTCCTTCCACATCCATTCGGTGAGTTTGGAGCGGAAAGTCGTGGGGGCGATAGCGTTGACGTTGATGCCGTGCTTCGCCCATTCGGTCGCGAGTACGCGCGTCAATCCGTCGGTTGCGCCCTTGGAACTGCAATAGGCGGTGTAGCCCGAGAAATTGCCGTGCCGGCCGCGGGTAGACGACATCAGCACGACCTTGCCCTTGATGGCCTCCCTGATCCAGTAGGTGCCGACCGCCTTCGCCATGAGCCACGGACCGCGCACATTTGCGTCCATCACCCGCTGCCATTCCTCGTAGGACTGGTTTTCGATGAAGCCCGCCTTGTTGGTGCCGGACGCGACCACCAGCCGGTCAACGCGGCCGTAGGCATCGAGCGCGGCTTTCAGGATCGCCTCGGCGTCGTCAAGCGTATCCGGCCGCCGGACGATGCTCGTCGACATCGGCCGCCGACCTCGCGGACGTCTTTGATTACCTTTTCGAGATTCGCCCGCGGAACCGGAGGCGAGCAAAAGCTTCGCGCCGAGAGCGCCCAGCGCGACGGCGCAGGCGTGCCCGAACGAGCCAGAAGCACCGGTCATGATCACGGCCCGGCCGCGGACTTCAAAAAAAGACAGCGGATTGCGAAATGCCTCGCTGATCATGCAGACGGTCCTCATTTGCCGGTTTCGATGCGGAACTTCTGTCCGGGATCGATGATGGCGACGACGCGCACGCCGCAGCCTTCGCCCTGCGGCCAGCGCCAGGGAAACGCCATGAACGTGCAGCGCCTGCCGGTGACGGCGTCGAGATCACCGTTGATGTTCTCGATGCCGGGAATGCCGCCATTGATCATCATGATCTTGTGCGCCGGCTCCCAGTGGGGAAAATCCTTCATCGCGTCGCGGCCGGTTTCGCGGCGGTATTCCTCGATCAGATGCGGATGGGACGGTCCGGGGCCGTGATCGATGAGCTTGGTGCCGAGCGGATGATCGAGCGCCTGCACGTCGACGCCGACCATTTTCACCTGCTTTTCCACCAGCCACTCCGCGGCCTCCTTATAGAGGCCGGGCGAATAGGCATAATATTCGTCGGTGTCAGCGAGCTTGTGATGTGTTCCGGTGTTGATCAGCACGATGTCGTTCTTGCGGATTTTCGGCGTCGCGTTTTCAAGATCGTCCGGCGTGATGACGCCCCACTTTCCCTTGGGAATGGAAACCGCGACGCCGGTACCGAAAAATCGCCACAGCGGATAACCGGTCATGCCCGGCGTGTTTTCCGTGACGTGCAGGGGCGCGTCCATATGCGTGCCGCGATGCATGATCCCTTCGAACTCGGTGACGTAAACGCCGTCGAGCGCGTGGAACTGCAATGTGAGCACGTTGACGCCGGGCGCAGACGGCCATTGCGGGATACCATGTCCCCAGCGGGCGCTGAGATTGTAAAACTTCAGGCCGCGTGTGCTGTTGGCGACTGTCATTTATTGTTGATCCTGCTGCCGGAGATTCAGTCGGCGTCGCCGCTTTCCAGACGGTAGCTGCCGGCCGGATCGAGAATGGCGACAAAGCGGACGGGGCAGGCGTCGCCCTCCGGCCAGTTCCACGGAAAGGCCTGGAAGCGTGCATCGTTTGCCGGCGAGCGCGTCGGCGTCGCCACCGACATTTTCGATCGAGGGAATGCCGGCGGCGAGCAGCGTGCGGTGCGCGGGATTCCATTCCGGAAAATCAGGTTTGGGATCGCGCCCGGTCGCGCTCTGCCAGGCCTTGGGCAGGCGACGCATCTGCGGGCCGTTGCGCTGCGCGCCGAGCGAGGTCGCGAGCGGATGATCGACCTGCGGCGTGTCCACCGCGACGAGCTTCACCCGCCTTGTAACCAGCCATTTCGCCGCTTCGCCCGAGAGGCCAGGCGCGTTGCCGAAATAATCGATGCTGTCGCTGTAGCGCCGGTGCCATCCGGTCACGATCACGACGATGTCGTCTTCCTCAACCGCCGGCGCGGCGCTTTCCAGATCGGCGACGGTAATGAAGTCCCACTGCCGTTTCGGAATGGACAGCACCACGCCTGAGCCGAAGAAGCGTCGAGCGCGATGGTCGCCGACACCGGCGCCGCGCTGGATGAGATGAAGCGGTGCGTTCACATGCGTGCCGCTGTGCATCACCATGCGGATGCGCGTCGCCATCACGCCGTTCTTTGCATGGGTGCTCGAACGATGAAGTTTGACGTCCTCGAAGCCGGGCAGGGTCGGCACGCCATGACCCCATTCATGGCTCAGCTCATAGAACACGAGTCCGGTGTCAGGCTCGGTCACGCCGGCCATGTTCTCCTCCCTCGCGTTCGCCGCTTTGCAGGAGCGCAGTTTTCGTTGCCGCAAGCTTGCCCGGCTTCGCACAGGACGGCCAATTCATAGTCGGTGCGGCCGCATACACCGGGGGCATGAGGCAGTGGCGCCCGCGACGAAAACCGGATTTCACCCAGCGAGCGCCGCACGCACCATCGATTTGAAGCTTTCCAGCGTGCGGGCCGGGCGGCTGGTGCGGAGGCAGGCGAGGCCTGCCTCCGCTTCCCAGAACGTGCCTTCGTGCGGGATCGCGACCAGGCCGAAGCGCTTTGCGTAATCGACCATCCCGGTGGGGACAGTCCAAGAAAATCGCCGCATTCGAGCACGCGCAGCATGCCGATCGACGTTGCTTCGATCGCGATCTGCGGCGGTTCCAGGCCGTTGGCCACCAGGTAGGAACCGATGCGGCCGGTACCGACGCTGTCGTTGGCGAGCACCACCCATGGGTAGCGCGCCAGATGCTTCCGCCTTCGACCGTACTTCTGCCGGCGAGCGGATGTCCCGCGCGCGCGATCAGCGTATGGCTGACGGCGAGGAGCGGCTCCTTGACCACCTCCGGCTGCGACGGGAAGGAAAGCGTGACACAGGCAAGATCGATTTCGCCCGCCATGAGCGCCGGCACGATGCTGTCGATGGCGCCCTCGGTGACGCGTACCTTGACCCTGGGAAACTGCTGATGAAAGGCGGTGATGACGGCCGGCAGGATCACCGCGACCCACATCGGCCCCGCGCCGATGCGCAGCACGCCGGTCATGCCCTGTTCAAGCGCGCTGATCTCGGACAAGGCGTGGCTGTATTCGAGTTCCATCAGCTTGACGCGGCGCGCCAGCACTTCGCCATGCCGCGTGAGCGCGACGCCGGTGGGCAGGCGCTCGAACAGCGCGACACCGATGGTCTTTTCCAGTTGCCGAATGCTTCGCGTCAGGGCGGGCTGGCTGATATTCAGCGCTTCGGCGGCTACCGTTATGTTCCGCTTCTCGACAACTCCGAGAAAATGACGCAGCAGCCGCGAATGCATGACCGGGGTACTTTCGGGCGCACGAACAGGGGCGGAACCGGGTACACCATAACCTGAGGGTATGGGCAAGGGAGGAGATGGCCCAACGCAGAGGGCTTTGCCTCCCGGCCGTGAAATTTATTGCCCGGCCGCCGTCAGGTCAGGCGCGATTGCGGCCGCCGTAGCGGAGGGATTTTCCCGAACAGCAGCCGCACCCGCCCGCGTGGCTACCCGATGAGCTGCCCGGCGCGCGCTGTCCCGCTGCGCCTCTCGCATTCGTCCTGAACGGCAGTCTGAGGTCGGACGTGCCTCCCACATAGGGGCCGGTCAGGTATGCCCGCGGCGCCTCCTTGCCGCAGGTGCGGCACGCGAGCGGCAGCTCGCATTCGGCCATTGGCCGCATCTCGGTAAACGGGCCGCACCGGTCGCACTCGTAATCGTAGAAGGGCATCGCATTCCTCGCAGGCCGCCCGCCGTCGCGGGCGCTCCGGCAGGCAATGGGCGGCACGATATGCGGTCGCCGCCCCTTCGCCAAGCCGGAGATTCGAGGCGCCGGTTTTGCTTCGTCCGCCACCCGCAATCCCCTAACGTGCGCGCATTATGGGCGAACATTTCACACCGCACGTTGTCTTCGGGCTTGGGCCGATGTGGGTTGCGGTTGCCGTTCTCGCGGTGACCTATGCGTTCATCATTGGCGGTCGCTTCAGTCACGCGGTCGTAGCGCTGATCGGCGCGGCGTTACTGATTGTCGTCGGCGCGCTGGATCAGGCCGAGGCGCTTCGCGGCATCGACTGGGACACGATCGGACTGCTGTTCGGCATGATGATTCTGGTCGGGATCACCCGCCGCTCGGGCCTGTTCCAGTTTCTGGCGGTCTGGTCGGCGCAGAAGGTGCGCGCCAACCCGGCCGGCATTCTGCTGATGCTCCAGCTCGCGACGGCCCTGCTGTCGGCGGTGCTCAACAACGTCAGCACCATGCTGCTGATCGTGCCCGTAACGCTCGTCATCGCCGGGGAACTGGAACTGCCAGCTTTCCCGTTTCTGATGGCCGAGGTGATGGCGTCGAATATCGGCGGCACGGCGACCCTGATCGGCGATCCGCCGAATATCCTGATCGGGTCCGGCGTCGGCCTCGATTTCAACAGCTTCCTGATCAACGTCGCGCCGGTCGTCGTGGTGGTGATGGCCGTACAGGCAGCCATAGTGCATGCGATCTGGGGCCGCTCGCTGCGCGCGAGTCCGCAAAGCCGCGTTCTGGTCATGGGCATGAATGCGCCCGGCCTCGTTGTCGACCGGGTACTGCTGCGCCGCTCGGTCGGCGTGCTGGCCGCGGTGCTGGTGGCGTTTGTGTTCTCGCGCGCGCTGCGGCTGGAGCCGGCGACCATCGCGCTCAGCGGCGCCGCCGTGCTGATGCTGCTCGATAACTGGAAGCATCGCGGCACGGTGCAGGCGGAGAACGTACGCAACACGTTTGCCGAAGTGGAATGGCCGACGATCTTCTTTTTCATCGGACTGTTCGTCGTCGTGCACGCCGTCGAGGTATCGGGCCTGCTGGGACTTGCCGCCGACGGCCTCGTCAGGGTCACCGGCGGCAATATTGCTGCCGCCGGCACGACAATCCTGTGGGGCTCGGCGATCCTGTCGGGACTGTTCGACAACATCCCGTTCGTCGCCACCATGATCCCCGTGATCAAGGGTATGGCGGGAGGCTACGGCGGCGCGCGAGGCGATCGAACCGCTGTGGTGGTGCCTTTCGCTTGGCGCCTGCCTTGGCGGCAACGCCACATTGTTCGGCGCTTCGGCGAACCTCACGGTCGCGGGCATCGCAGAGCGGAACGGCATCCCCTTCGGCTTCGTGCGATACCTCGCCTACGGCGTCCCGATGACGCTGGTGTCGATCGCGATTTCCCAGATTTATGTCTGGCTGCGCTATTTCTGATGTTGTCGCGCTTTAGTCCCGCAGAAGGTCAACGACGTCTTCCGCGAGCGACAGTGAAGAGGTCAATCCTGGCGATTCGATACCGAACAGGTTGATCAGCCGCGGCATCCCGTGCGCCGCTTCGGGCGCGATCAGAAAGTCGGCGGCTTTTTCGCCCGCTCCGGTCAGCTTCGGTCGAATGCCGCAATAATCCGGCAGCAGCGAACCGTCCGGCAGGGCCGGCCAGTACGTCCGGATGCGCTGGTAGAACAGATCTGCGCGGCGGGGATCGACGGTGTAGTTTTCGTGATCGATCCATTCGACATCGGGCCCGAACCGCATGCGGCCGGCGAGGTCGAGGGTGACGTGCACGCCGAGGCCGCCGTCGACCGGAGTCGGATAGATCAGCCGCGCGAAAAGCCGGCTTGCCGGCGAAGCCGAAATAGTTGCCCTTGGCGAGAACCAGACGCGGAATCTTGATCTGCCGGATAGCCGTCGATGTGCCGCGCCAGCGCCTGCGCGCCGAGGCCTGCCGCATTCATCACCGCGTCGAATCCGCAACGACGCCCGCGTCACGGCCGCCGAAGCGTGACCTGCCAGCGCGATGCCGGAAACGACATGCCCTCGACCGGCGTTTCGAACGCAATCGCGCCCCCCGCGATCTTCCAGCTCGCCCCACAGCGCGAGCATGTAGCCATGACTGTCGATGATGCCGGATTCCGGGGACGACAGCGCGCCGATACAGGAAAGTTCGGCCTCGAGCGCGCGCGCCGCGTTGCCCCCGATCAGTTCGAGGCCTTCGACCCCGTTGGCCTCGCCCTGGCCCTTCAGCGTTTCCACCCTCGCGAGTTCGGCTTCATCGGTTGCGACGATCAGTTTGCCGCATTTTTTGATGGCCGACGCCGTGGGATGCGCAAAACTCGTACAGCATGCGCCGCCCGCGGGTGCAGTGGCGGGCGCGCAGCGAATCCGGTCGGATAATAGATGCCGGCGTGAATGACTTCGCTGTTGCGCGAGGAAACGCCGTTGCCGATGCCGCCGGTCACTTCGGCGACGATGACATCGTGGCCGCGGCAGGCCGCCGCGCGCGCGATCGCGAGCCCAACGACGCCCGCACCTGATTACGAGAACCTGCATGCCTTCCGTACCTGTCTGGTTATTGTAGGCGCAGAATGCGCGATGGAGGAACACTGATGGCGGATAATACCGGAAACGTCGTGCGCGTCTGTGCCAGGTCCGAGGTCGCGCCCGGATCGGTCAGGGCGTTCGCGGTCGGCGACCAGCACGCTCGCGGTCTATAACATCGATGGCACGTTTTATGTAACCGATGATGAATGCACGCATGCTGCTGCGAGCCTGGCCGATGGCATGCTGGACGGCGACGTGATCGAATGCTGCGTGCATATGGGTTCATTCCATGTGCCGACAGGAAGGGCGATGCAGCCGCCCTGCGAAATTCCGCTGCGCACGTATCAGGTGGTGCCGAACGGCGACGATATTTCGCTGACTTGGACCGCGACGCAGCCGGCGAGCCGGCCTCTGAGGTCGCCCGCGGGAATGCCGATTTCATGCCCTTGACAACATCGCGATCGTCGGCGGCGGCATCGGCGGGCTGACGGCGGCGCTGGCGCTGATGCGCCGCGGCATCGATGTCGAAGTCTATGAGCAGGCGCCGGAACTGCGGGAACTCGGCGCGGGCGTGCAGATCAGCGCGAACGGCACCCGCGTCCTGCATGCGCTCGGGCTGAAGGCGGCGCTGGAAGCGGTGCAGGTCGTGCCGGCCGGCAAGGCGGTCCGGCTGTGGGACACCGGGCAGAGCTGGAAGCTGTTCGATCTCGGTCTGGAATCGGTGGCGCGCTACGGCTCTCCGTACATCACCATGCATCGCGGCGATCTGCATGGCGTGATCGCGCAGGCGCTGATGCGGGAGAAACCCGGACGCGATACATCTGGGCCACAAATGCATGCGGCTTGCGCAGACCGACGAATGCGTCGAATTGCGTTTCGAAGACGGGCCCCGGTCAAGGCGAAGCTCGCGATCGGCGCCGATGGCGTGCATTCGGTCGTGCGCGCAGCTCTGTTCGGTTCGCCGAAGCCGCAATTCTGCGGCATCACCGCGTGGCGCGGCGTCGTGCCGATGGAACCCTTCCGGCGTCCGTATCGCGCACGGTCGGCACCCAATGGGTCGGTCCCGGCGGCCATGTCGTGCATTATCCGCTGCGGGCGGGCACGCTCCTCAACTTCGTCGGCTTGCGTCGAGCGCGCGCGACTGGACGGTCGAGGGCTGGAACGTGCGCGGCACGACCGAAGAGCTATTGAACGATTTTCGCGGCTGGCACGCGGACGTGCACGACCATCATCCGCAACATCGGGACGCCGTACAAATGGGCGCTGGCGCTGCGCCCGACGATGGAGGCGTGGAGCAGGGGCCGCTGCACGCTGCTGGGCGACGCGTGCCATCCGATGGTGCCGTTTCTTGCGCAGGGCGCCGTCGTCGCGCTCGAAGACGCCGCGGTGCTGGCGCGTTGCCTTGAAAAATATCCGGACGATCATGCCACGGCGTTTGCGCGTTACGAGGCGGCGCGGCGGCCGCGCGCCAACAAGGTGGTCGCAGCTTCGGCCGACATGATTCCCGCGCCTCCACAGCCGGGCACTGGCCGACGCCGATACCGCGCAAGCCCATGTCGCGCGGGAATGGGAGCAGGATCGCGTGAGGGAGCGCTACGACTGGCTGTATACATACGACGCGATCGCGGAGCCGGTGTAACCGGGCGAAACGCCGGCTCAGCGTTTGAGGATGCGAAATTTCATCAGCTGCGCTGTCGTCTGTGTTCCCTCCATCGTGTCGCCGGTTTGCTGCACGAGGTTGGGGATGTCGATGCCGGCGAGCGGATCGGTACATTCCACAATCAGCACGTCGCCCGGCTCACTGCCGGCCAGCGCCTTGCGCGTCCGCAGGACGGGAAGGGGGCATTTGAGGCCGCGGAGGTCGAGCGTTCTTTCGGTCATGGCAGGGTCGCAAATGCCGTCACGCGTCCTTATCATAAAGGTGAAGGTCCGGCAGGAATTTCGGGTTTCCTTTCATGTCGATGCGCATCATCGGTCTCGCCGGCTGGAGCGGTTCCGGCAAGACCACGCTGATCACCCGGGTCATCCCGGTTCTGGTCGGGCGCGGCCTGAAGGTCGCGACCGTCAAGCACGCGCACCACGAGTTCGACCTCGACCGGCCGGGCAAGGATTCCTGGCTGCATCGCGAGGCCGGCGCGAGCGAAGTCGCGGTGGTTTCGAGCCGGCGCTGGGCGCTGGTGCATGAATTGCGCGACGAGCCCGAGCCTTCGCTCATGGACGTGCTGGCAAAACTTGGCCCGGCCGATCTGGTGATCGTCGAGGGCTATAAACGGCATCCCCTTCCGAAGCTCGAAATCTGGCGCGCGTCCGTCGGCAAGCCGCTGCTCTACCCTGAGGATGACTGCATCGTCGCGATCGCGAGCGACGCGCCGCTGCCGCAGGCGCAACTGCCGGTGCTGATGCTCGACGACATCGAGGGCATTGCGAGCGTGTTGCAGGCCGAAGCGCGGCCGCGTGACCAGATCGGCAAGTCCGCACCCGCGAATTGATCGCGGCGGGCGCGCGCGGCGCGATCACGCTTTCTCGTCGGGCAGCGCCAGGGCTTTGATGAAAATTGCGGTCGAGACGTAGAAGGCAATCAGCATGGTGAGTTCGACGATTTCGCGTTGCGAAAGCTCGCGGCGCAGATCGGCGAACGTGGCGGCCCCGACCGGCTTGAGGACTGCCGCCGGTTCGGCGAAGGCGAGGGCCGCTCTCTCTGCCGGCGTAAACGCGGTGCTCTCGCGCCAGTTCCCGATTTCGGCAATCTTCGCGTCGCTCACGCCGGCTGCATGTGCCAGCGGGATGTGGCGGGCCCAGACATAGTCGCAATCGATCACCTGCGCGGTCCGGAGCACGACGATCTCGGCGAGCGAACGCGCCAGTACCGCATCGTTGCGGAATACGAGTGCCATGTCGCCCGACGCTTTCATCAGCGGCGGCGCATGCGCCATCATCCGGTGCAGATTGAGAATGCCGCGCCCGGCCGCGAGCTTCGCGAACAGCTCGCGGGCGAGCGGATCCCCGGGCGTTTCGACCAGCGGGATAAGCGGCGCGGCGGGATCGGACGCGGTCATGGAATCACCAGGAGTTTGCCGATGGTCGCGCGCGACTTCGAGCGCGCGATGCGCGTCGGAAACTTCTTCGAGCCTGTAGGTGCGGAAGACTTTCTGCTTCAGCCGGCCTTCGGCGGCCCAGCCGAACAGTTCACCGGTGCGGGCGCGCATTTCGCTGCGATCGGCGATGTAGTGGTCAAGCCCGGTGCGGGTGAGGTAACAGCGACTTGCGCACCAGCAGTTCGCGCGGATCGATCGGCGGCACGTCGCCGCTCGCTTCGCCGTAGAGCGCGAGCAGGCCGCGCGGCCGGAGCGAATTCATGCTGCGAATGTAGGTGTCGAGGCCGACTGCATCGTAAGCCACATCGACGCCACGGCCGCCGGTGATGCGTTTTACCGCTTTTTCGAAATCCTCTTCGCCATAGACCACCACATGGTCGGCGCCGGCGCTGCGCGCGATCTCCGCCTTCGCGGGCGTCGATACCGCGCCGATTACGAGAGCGCCGCGGATTTTCGCGATCTGGCACAGCAGAATGCCGCAGCCGCCGGCGGCGGAATGGACGAGGCAGCTCGTGCCGGAGGCGAGCGGGAAGGTGGAGGTGGCGAGATAGTGCGCCGTCAGTCCCTGGAACAGCAGCGCAGCCGCTTCTTCAAAGCCGAGCCCGTCGGGCAGCGGCACGGTACGCTCGGCGGGGACCAGCGTATGGGAGGCATAGGCGCCGGACGCAAAGATAAAGGCGACGCGGTCGCCTTGCTTGAACTCGGCGGTACTGGTGCCGGGGTCCACGACGACGCCGGCGCCTTCGAGGCCGAGCGTCAGCGGCAGGTCGCGCCTGTAAAGCCCGCTGCGCAGCTGCGTGTCGAACAGGTTGACGCCGGCGGCCTTGACCTCGACCAGCATCTGGCCCGGGCCGGGCGTCGGCAGCGGCAGCTCTTCGAGGCGCATTGCCTCGGGACCGCCGCACTGGTGCACACGGATTGCTTTCACGGCTGTGGCCCGACGGACGTCAGCGCGATCGCGCGCACAATGTGAACTCGACCGCTTCCGGCACCGCTTTGAAATAAGCGTCCCGGAACGCCTCCGGATTGGGGAAGGTGTCGCGATCGAGCGTGCGCCTGATGAGCTGCACGCGCAGCGGCTCGACGTCGAACGGAAACGGATCGACTTCGATCCGGTTCGTGCCGACCGTTTTGAGCGCCAGTTTGACCGGTGCCGATTTGCCGTCATAGGAGGTCGGTACCGGCTCGATATAATCGTCGACCACGTCCTTGTTGCACAGGAACAGCGAGATCAGGTCGAAGGCCTGCAGCAGCTGGAAGTTGGTCCAGAACTCGGCTTCGTCGTAGTCGTTGTCCCTGATCAGCGCGGCCTGGGCGCCTTCGTTCCGGGCGAGGAAGTCCTCGTTATCGTCGGGCAGATTCTGCGTATTGAAGAATTTGGGATGCGCGACCCTGTCGTAACGGCCGCGCTGCAATCCGGTGCGGTGTTTGCTCACCAGCAGGCCGGAATACGGATCGATCCGGGTCATCCACTCGATCGCCCATTCGAAAGCGCGCCGCTGCGGCCTGCCCCACGGTACCTGCATGAAATTGAGCGGCTTGCCGGTCTCCGGCGCAATCGTCGGGCTCGCTTCATAGTCATACCAGCCGCTGTCATGGAACATGGCGGCGCGAACGACGGCCTCACGGGGCCGCAGCCCCGCGAAAAGCCGGTTGCCCCAATGGGCCGCGCATTGGCCCGAGAGTTTTGCGTGGTCGGTCTGGTTAATGAGAATAAGGGAGCCGTCGGCGCCGGTACGTACGATCATGTATTTCCGCCCCGTGCGGCGCGCATCCGCGCCTTAGTGCTTTCAATCGACTTGTCGCGATCCGCGCGACCGTATCAGACGCGGGACAGCGACGGCAACGCGCGGACCTGGCGCGCCTTTTCGCTGAGCGAAGCCGCGCGGCGCCTTGCAGGTTGTCAGCCGGGGCCGGGTCGCTATATTGCGCGATTCCTGGTCCGGAGGGATGGCCGAGTGGCTGAAGGCGCTCGCTTGGAAAGCGTGTATACGGGAAACCGTATCGTGGGTTCGAATCCCACTCCCTCCGC